>CAYGDP010000059.1:0-1514 GCA_964348665.1 uncultured Verrucomicrobiota bacterium | reverse complement strand
CATCAACAACTATGGGCGGCTCGTCGCGTACAACGTCTCGGACGGCGCCGACGTTCAGCAGGCCCAAACCCTGGCGGACACCGCGACGGGTTACAGCCCATCCGAAGTTGCCGTCCAGATCGTCCTCGGTGGGCGAACGATGCGCCGTGTCGCCGACCGCGACCTCCAGGGCCGCGCGGCCCGCATCCTCAACAACGCCCACGACCTGAAGGAAGACACGGACGGCTGCACGCAGCTTGCCTCGTTCACCGGCACCACCCTCGGGGCTGCCGGGACGATCGTCTCCCCCGGCCACATCTCCGGCGGTGGCGCAAGGGTCATGATCGGGAACTCCCGGGCGAACCCGACCGTTCCCTCTGGTGACATCTTCGCGGTCATCCATCCGCTTGCGGCGCACGTCCTCGCGGCACGCCTTGCCCCCTTTGGCACCACGCCAGCGGGTGGTACGGCAGTCGGCGTGAACACCGGCGCACACGTCATCATCTCCCCCGCGGGGACGAACAACGGGATGACGGACGCGCTGATTAAGCGCGGTTACAAGGCCCTCGGCACGGTCGGCGACGTGATCGTGAAGACCGACGCCAACCTTGCGGTAGACAGCTCCGATGACTTCACCGGGGCGATTTTCGCAAGGGAAGGGCTTATCTACG
Organism: uncultured Verrucomicrobiota bacterium; assembly: GCA_964348665.1. Classification (GTDB taxonomy): domain Bacteria; phylum Verrucomicrobiota; class Verrucomicrobiia; order Palsa-1439; family CAYGDP01; genus CAYGDP01. Next base: position 864 of record CAYGDP010000059.1, on the reverse strand, counting down.
TGTCCGAGGAAGAGCCGAAGCTCGACTGGGACGTGTCCGACAAGTCGATGCGCGGCGCGGCCGAAGGCACGCTCTGGTCTTCGTACGTCTGGGGGAACTACCTCCCAGCGAACTACGGGAACCCTTGCACATTCGACGCTAGTTTGCCCACATCCTGACGACATGATATAATCCCCGCAAACAAAGTGGGGGTTACGCAGTGGCTAGAAAGGTTCGGAATCCAGGTGTTGGAAGAGGCGCAGGCCCAAGGGTTTACACCGCACGGAGCTGTGCGGATTGCGGAGAAGATTTCCTCGCATCCCGTAGCGACGCTGTGCGGTGTAAGCACTGCGGTGAACTTGCCAGTGATCGTGCCTTCCGTGCTCGCGGCGGTGGCCGGGATTCTTGTCCCGAGTGTGGCGAACCGAAAACCAAAGGTTACCCACGCTGCATCAAATGCAAGGGAATTGCCCAACGTGGCGATGCCAACCCGTTCTACAAGGGCGGGAAAACGCTTCACCGCGCTGGGTACATCTTCGTCCTCGATCCTCGCCCGAACCCGAAGCATCGGTATGTGGCTCAGCATCGCTTTCTATGGGAAGAGGCCAATGGCCCCATCCCGGCGGGTTACATCATCCATCACCTCAACGGCGACAAGATGGACAACCGTCTTGAAAACCTCACCCCGCTTTCAAACTCGGCGCACCGAAAGATGCACGCCGACATTGACGGGGAACGGAGCGCCTATATCCAGAAGCTCGAAGCTCGCATACGTGAGTTAGAAGCGCCGCCCTAGCTGGGCTTCCTTTCCGGGGAGTCTGGCACCAGACATTCTCGCGGGCCAGACCCGCTCAGGGGGCCAACCCCCCGGAAAGGTACTTCACA
>CAYGDP010000058.1:0-1519 GCA_964348665.1 uncultured Verrucomicrobiota bacterium | reverse complement strand
GATTGTAGAAGCTTCAGCCGGTCAGATAAATGAAAACGATGTCAAACTTTTAAGCGGAACAAGTAACGGATTGATTATCGGTTTTTCAGTCAAAGCGGATTCCAGGGCGCTTGAGCTTGCCGAGAGGAACGGTTTAATAATCAAAACATTTGACATAATTTACAAGCTAACAGAGTGGCTATCCGCGACAATAAAAGAAAGAACTCCAAAAACAGAGGTTGAGGAAACTCATGGGACATTAAAAATTTTAAAAACTTTTAGCCATGCGAGAGACAAGCAAGTTATCGGTGGCAAGGTTGAATCTGGAAAAATAGTTGTCGGAGACGCAATAAAGATAATGAGAAGAGATGTTGAAATAGGAACTGGTAAAGTGGAAGGAATCCAGGTCCAAAAGTTAAAAAGTCGGGAAGTTTTTGAAGGAAGCGAGTGCGGACTGGAAATTAAATCTAAAATAACGATAGAGAGAAACGACATTCTCCGATCTTTTGCTTTAGAAGTAAAATAAAGATTATGGGAAAACGCGATGAAAGACTTAAAGAGTATATAAGAGACATATCCGCGCGCCTTTTAAATGAACAATCAAATAAAACCTCTCTTGTAACAGTAACGAATGTCGCTCTGACTGAAAATAGCAGAAAAGCGATAATTTTTATAACAGTCCTGCCGGAGGATAAAGAGAAGGAAGCCTTGTCATTCGCCAGAAGACAAAGAACGGAGCTGCGTCGAAAAATTATTAAAGAACTAAACATTTCTCACCCGCCGTTTATTGAAATTGATATTGATAAAGGAGAAAAAAATCGCCAACGTATTGACGAGCTTTCAAATAAGCTATAATACTAAGGGTATATTAAAAACAAGAAATTGAATCTCTTATAATAGTGATTCAAATAAGGCATCGGTGAAGTGGTGACGCGCGTTTCTAAAACTGTACAAAACTGTTTGGGAGATTGGAGACCTTACCAAAGGTGCTAAAATTGGCGTAGTGGTGAAGTGGCAACACGCGTCTGCAAAACTGTTATGGAGTTGTTACTTATAGATCAGAAAGCTTATAATAAAGGTTTGAAAGGCGTAGTGGTGAAGTGGCAACACGACAGTCTGCAAAACTGTTACGCAGGGGTTCGATTCCCCTCTACGCCTCCAGTAGAATTTACACTTTTTAAGTGGAAATTCTACTTAGGCGGAGAAGCATCTGAACTGCTTCAGATGCGTGGGAAATCGAAAGCCGGAGTCCAGCACTTTTCACGAAAGGTGCTGGACGAGGCGGGGTCGCGACCGAGTAAGGCGAGAGTTGTGACCGATTCCCCTCTACGCCTCCAGTAGAATTTACACTTTTTAAGTGGAAATTGAGTGGAAATTTTACTGATATTGGAAATTAGCCCGGGTGGCGGAATGGTATACGCGCACGACTTAAAATCGTGTCTCGCAAGGGATGTGGGTTCGACCCCCACCTCGGGCACGCGAGATTAGTTTAGTGGTAGAACTGGTGCTTCCCAAGCATCGGGCGGGAGTTCGATTCTCC
>CAYGDP010000057.1:0-1746 GCA_964348665.1 uncultured Verrucomicrobiota bacterium | reverse complement strand
CTACGCCTCCACGAAGGTCTTGAATCCTCCGTACGCCATCCGCTTCATATCAAACGGCATCGGCATATCCTTATACTTCGGGTCATTCATTATCGGGTCGCTCATCACCTTCGCGTTCACCTGGTCGCGGTGGTTGCGGGACTTGTAGACAATATAGGAGAAGAAGACCTGCTCGCCCTTCTTCGCGCCTATCATCTTCTCGAAGGTGAAGGTCACATGCTTGGGCTTCTTGTCATCAATGACGCACTCTTTGTAGTCGAGAGCACCGTGCTTACGCCACAGTTTTGCCGCCATCGTGGCGAGCTTCTTATACGCTGGGAGCTTCTTCGCCGGCACAACAAGCACAAAACCGTCTACATAGTGGGCCATGGGATTGTTAGTGAGAATTACAAGGAAACTATACCTTACCCTGGTCTACGGATGAGTCATTCGGCATGGCGGGGACCGGCCTCCTCCTTTTGTAAAAATCGATACCGATTAGAACCGACGCCCACGCCACCAACACGCTGACGATAAACACGCCTCCGGAGGCGCCGGGTGAAGCCACGGCAAGAGCCGTGTCGCTAAATGTATAGACGAATACGCCAATGACGATATCCCAGCTCACCACCGAAATGAGGGAGTACATACAAAATGTACGGAATGGCATGTGGATGATGCCAGCGGCAGTGTCTGTAAGAGCCGCTATGCTCGGGATACCGTAACTGGTAAGAATGGCGAATGGGCCTTTCGTAACGAGGCGCGTCTGCGCTTTTTCTATTGCTCTACGCAGTCCGAAACGGACAAGAAGCTTATACCAGCCGTATCTGCCGAGTGCATAGTTGAATAGGTGTGCGATAAACAGTCCGACAGTTACGACCCCGACGGCCACTACCGCTTCAAGCGCCGTCTCGGCCAAGATAATGCCGACGAAAATGACGAACACGCCAGGAAAATACCCGCCCACCAACAACATTCCTTCTATGAGAGCACTGAAGAAAAGAGCGATGAGACCGAATTGATCAAACCACCCCTCGGCGATACCCAGTATCGCCTCGGACGGCGGCAGATTGAATATCTCCCACACCACAAACAGTGACCCAAAAAGGGCAAGGAAGAACAGCGGCATGGCGAGGAGCGCGGCATAGTACCGCAGATACTCGCCTGCGCGTCGGCGGGACTGCGCGGTCATTCGTACCAAAGCTCGATTACATCCCCGTCTTGCAAGTAATACCGCTCGAGCTCCGTGTTCTCTACCCCATTCACCAGCATGCGCACCGAAGTCCCGAATGCCATGAAATCCTTGCCCCACACGCGGAAGAAGGTGCCGAGCGTTGTATCTTCCTTCAGCACTCGTCCAGGAAACTCCAGGTGGATGGTCCCGTCTGGCTCGTGCGTGTGCACAGCCGTCATCCGCATACCTGAATCATAGGTCGGCAGACCGGCAAAACGCGTGCCGACGCCGATGTCTCCAGATATATCCTGGCGCTCGCCACGCACATATAGGGAAAGAGCGGCGTGCCAGTGCAGACCTCGCGTAGCGATAACCTCCGCACCGCTCTGTCGAGCCGGTCCAAAGCACCACAGACCAGCAAGCGCGACAAAGATGCCGAGCCCGCCAATAAGTACGCCCTTCATTCCCCCATCATACCTCGCCTATGCAAAACACCAAACCAAGAAAAACCAAGAAAGAAAGTGCTCTCCGGGTACGAGCACGGCCATACCTCTAAAAGGACATCGGATGTCCTTTGGTACAGCTAGGAATTC
>CAYGDP010000056.1:0-1848 GCA_964348665.1 uncultured Verrucomicrobiota bacterium | reverse complement strand
AGATCCCCCACGGCGGCGGCGTCAAAAAAGTGCGGCTTAACCGCCTGCATCTGGAGGAAGACGCCGGAAAGCTCCTGCACGACCAGCTGCCGGACTCCAGCGTCGTGGACTTGAACCGCGCCGGCACGCCGCTGCTGGAGATCGTCAGCGAACCGGACCTTGATTCGCCGGACGAGGCCTACGAGTACCTGGTCGAGCTGAAAGCGATCCTCCAGTACCTGGACGTGTCGACGTGCAACATGGAAGAGGGCAGCCTGCGGTGCGACACGAACATTTCGCTGCGCGCCCCGGGTGCCAAGGAGTTCGGCAAGAAGGTGGAGGTCAAGAATCTCAACTCGTTCCGGGCCGTCAAGCAGGCGCTGGAGTACGAGATGAAACGGCAGGCCCTCGCGCTGGACCGCGGCGAGCGGCTCATCCAGGAAACGCGGCTCTGGGACGCGAAGGGCCTCAAGACCGAGCCGCTGCGGAGCAAGGAAGAGGCGGCGGACTACCGCTATTTCCCCGAGCCGGACCTGGTGCCGTTCGTCATCGACCGCGCGCTGGTGGACCGCGCCCGCGCCGAGCTGCCGGAGCTGCCGGCGGCGCGCCGCGCGCGATACCAGGCCACCCATCAGCTCTCCGCCTATGACGCGACCGTGCTCGCGCAGCATCGGTCGCTCGGCGCGCTCTTCGAGGGCGCGCTGCAGGCGGGCGCTCCGGCCAAGCCCGTGGCGAACTGGATCATGGGCGAGCTGCTGGCGTACCTGAATGCCAAGGGACTGGATCCGGAATCTGTGAAACTGCGCCCCGAATGGCTGGCGCATCTGCTACAATTGATAGCGGACGGGACGATTTCAGGCAAAATGGCCAAGGAGGTCTTCGTCCAGAGCCTTGAACGCGGCGTGGATCCGCGGCAGCTCGTGCAGGACGGCAACCTCAAGCAGATCGTCGACCCGTCCAGCCTGGAGCGGATCGCCGACGCGGTCCTGCAGGGCAACCCGCAGTCGGTGGAGGCGTACCAGAAGGGCAAGACCAACGCCTTCACCCACCTGATGGGCCAGGCCATGAAAGAGTCCAAGGGGAAGGCGAACCCGCAGCAGATGGCCGAGCTGCTGAAGCGGAAGCTGGACAAAGGCGTCATGATCAGGGGGGACGAATCGCAATGAAGGTCGCGTCACGGGGGTGGCTGGTCACGGTCGCCGCGGCGTCGCTGTGGCTCGCCGTGCAGACGGTCGGGTCGGGAGCCAAGGTCACCGCGGCCGCGGACAATGAAGAGATCTACAAGGAGATGGAGCTCCTCGTCGACGCGCTCGACATCGTCCGGAAGGATTACGTCGAGGAGCCCAAGGCCCGGGACCTCATCTACGGCGCCCTGAAGGGGATGCTCTCCACGCTCGATCCGTACAGCCAGTTTCTGGACCCGGACAGCTACAACGAGCTCAAGGTCGATACGGAGGGCGAGTTCGGGGGCCTGGGCATCGAGATCACCATCAAAGACGAGCTGCTGACCATCATCTCTCCGATCGACGGCACGCCGGCCTTCCACGCGGGGCTGCAGCCCAACGACCGGATCGTGAAGATCGACGGCGAGCTCACGCGGGGCATCACGCTGCTCGAGGCCGTCAAGAAGCTGCGCGGCAAGCCCAAGACCCCCGTCGCATTGACGATTTTCCGCGAGGGAGATACGGAGCTGAAAGAGGTCACGCTCGAGCGCGCGATCATCACGATCCAGAGCATCCGCGAGGCCGAGATCCTCGAGGACAAGATCGGGTACATCCGCCTCTCCGATTTCCGCGAGCGCACGGCGGAGGACCTGGCCTCGTCCGTCAACAAGCTCAAGGACCAGCAGATGGAAGGGCTGGTCCTGGA
>CAYGDP010000055.1:0-1909 GCA_964348665.1 uncultured Verrucomicrobiota bacterium | reverse complement strand
CGCGGTAGAGGAGGTAGGCGACCAGCATCTTGAGGAAGACGTGATGCGTGACGATGGCGGTCTCGCGCGTTCCCTGGCGCGCGAGAAGGTTCACGCATTTGCGCGCGCGCTTCTTCAGGTCGGTGAAATTTTCTTCGTCGGAGAAGCGATAGTCGTCGCCATGGTACGCAAGGTCCATCTGGTCGACGATACGGACGACCTCCGGGTCGCTGGTGTGTTTGCCGACAATTTCGCTCGGATTTCTCCGTTCCACGAGAAGCGGAGAGGGAATGACCTGCACCTTGAGATGCGTATTGATAATCGCCGCCGTCTCTATCGCTCGAGGATAGGCGCTCGCGATGATGCGCTTGATAGAGAAACGCTCGAGATACCGACCGACCGCCTCCGCCTGATTCCTTCCTGTCTCCGAGAGCGCGCCGCCCTCGCCCTGGCGGATATGCTCGGCGTTCAGGAGCGTCTCACCGTGGCGGATGAAGTAGAAGCGTCTCGGTCGGGCAAGAAGAATGACACCGATAACGGCGAGTACAGTGATACTGACGGATACGGGCGACATGGTGCTCCCAGTATATAGGATTTATTCGTATCGCAACGCATCAATGGGATTCTTTCGCGCCGCCTGTCGAGCTGGGTACATGCCAAACGCGATGCCGGCGATGCCGGAGACTGTCAGCCCGAGAACCACCGAAGAAATGGGGAAGGCGAAGACCCAGCCGATAGAAGAGAAAAATGTAGTGAGGACGAAATAAATCAAGCCGACAATGCCTGCGCCCGCGGCGATGCCTATCGCGCCGCCGACAAAGGTCAGCAAGACTGACTCGATAAGAAATTGTTGCAGGATGTCGTTGTTTGTCGCGCCGACCGCCTTGCGCAAGCCGATCTCGCGCGTCCGCTCCGTGACGGCAACCAGCATGATGTTCATGATACCGATACCGCCCACGATGAGTGAGATTGAGGCTATAGCCGCCAAAAAGAGAGTGAGAATAGAGGTTATGTTGCCCAAGAGCGACAGGAGGTCTTCTTGGGTGCGTATGTCGAAATCGTCTTTGTTGGCGTTCGTGATGCCGTGATTCTGGCGCAGTGTGGAAGTGATGCGTGATTTCACAAAATTGACGTCATACGCCGCATCACCTTCAACCATAATGTCGTTGAAATAGGTAATGCCGAGAAGCTGTTTCTGAGCGACTGATATCGGCATGATAACGAGATTGCCCTGGTCAACACCGAAGGGCCCATTTCCCCCCTTACTCAACACCCCGACAACGCGGAAGGACACATCCTTCAGCCGCACCGTTTTATTAATTGGTGAAACGTCAGAACCAAAAAGCGTTACTGCGAGGTCCGGGCCTATCACCACGACATGGTTCCCTGAATCAATGTTTCCAGCCGAGAGCGGCTGACCTTCTTTGATGTCGAGATTTCTGATTGAGAAGAAATCGGCGGTCACGCCTTCATAACTTACGGTGACATTATTATTCCCATACACGATGTCAGCCTGTCCGCGCACTTCTCCCGCGGCTCCGCTCACCGAGGGTTCGCGCTTGAGCGCATCAATATCTCTTTGCACCAAACTCGTAATCACAATACCTTGTGCGGAAGCGGGAGGCGCAAATCTCCCGTTGCTCGGTGCGCCCGGTATTACGATGACGAGGTTCGACCCGATACCCTGCACTTGGCCCAAGATGAGGTCCTGGGCGGATTGTCCGATTGACATGAGAATGATGACCGAAGCGATACCGATAACGATGCCGAGCATCGTCAGAATTGAACGCATCTTGCCGTGCGTCAGACTGCGGGTCGCGGTTCGAAATGCGTCTCGTAGCAACATAGTTATTTCAGCGTACCGTTACGCAGATGTTCGACGGTAATGGGATTATCGCTCTCTACCATACCGTCTTTTATTCTGATAATG
>CAYGDP010000054.1:300-2220 GCA_964348665.1 uncultured Verrucomicrobiota bacterium | reverse complement strand
GTCTTCGGTGTACGGCATGTCTTCTTCCGGAAGAATTCTTGAAATGACGCCCTTGTTGCCGTGGCGTCCGGCGAGCTTGTCGCCGACGCTGACGTTCCGTATCTGCGCAACTTCAATGTGAATGCGTTTGATGATACCCGAATCGAGCTGGTCTCCTTTCTCGCGCGAAAAGACTTTGACTCCGATGATGCGGCCGCGCTTGCCATTTTCCACGCGCAAGCTCGTATCTTTCACGTCGCGGGCCTTGTCGCCGAAGATCGAGCGCAGGAGACGCTCTTCTGGCGTCAGCTGGGTTTCTCCCTTCGGGGTAATTTTACCGACGAGAATGTCGCCGGGCCTGACTTCCGAGCCGATGCGGATGACGCCGTCTTCGTCGAGATTTTTCAGTTTCGCTTCCCCGACGTTCGGAATGTCGTGCGTGGTGACTTCCGGTCCGAGTTTCGTGTCGCGGACGGAAACGACGAACTCCTCGATGTGTATCGAGGTGAATTTGCTGTCCTTGACCAGACGTTCTGAAATAATGATCGCGTCTTCGTAGTTTGCTCCGGACCAGCACATAAACGCGACGAGCGCGTTCTGGCCAAGCGCCATTTGTCCGCGGTCGGTCGAGGATGTGTCGGCGAGCACGTCTCCTTTCTTCACCTTCTGGTCAAGCGCGATGGAAGGGCGCTGGTGGAACGACGTAAACCCGTTCGTGCGCACGAAGTTGACGAGCGAGTATTCCGTTTCTTTTCCTTTGCCGTTCTTGACGACAATATGCTTCGCGTCCACTTCCGTCACCACGCCGTCCTCCTTGGCGAGGATGAGGCGTCCGACATCGCGCGCCGCGCGCTCTTCAATACCGGTCGCGACCAGAGGAGCCTCTGGAATAACGCAGGGTGTCGCCTGCTTCTGCATGTTGCTGCCCATGAGCGCGCGGTTCGCGTCGTCGTGCTCGAGGAACGGAATCATCGATGTCGCCACCGAGAACCCCTGGTTCGGCGCCACGTCTATAAAATCAACTTCTTTAGGAGAAACCAAAAATGGCGAACCTCCCTTTCTGGCTTCCACTTTTTCCGAAAGTATTTTTCCCGATTCGTCGTAGTCGATCGCCAAGTGTGCAATGTGGTACTTCTCTTCTTCAAGAGCGTTCATGTAGGCGATTTCCTTGGTGATGATGCCGTCTTTCACTTTCGCGTACGGCGTTTCAATCATCCCGAACTCGTTGAGGTGGGCGTACGTGGCGAGGTGCAGAATGAGCCTGATGTTCGGACCTTCCGGCGTGTGGATGGGACACAGGCGCCCGTAGTGGGACGGGTGCACGTCGCGCACCTCGAACCCGGCCCGTTCGCGCGTGAGGCCTCCGGGGCCGAGCGCCGAGAGCGTGCGCAGGTGCTCAAGCTCGGAGAGAACGTTCTCCTGCTGCATGAACTGTGAGAGCTGGTTGGTGGTGAAAAATTCTTTGATGCGCGCCTGGAGCGGTCTCGGGTTGATGAACTGCACGGGGAGCGTCGCTTCGGCGTCGATTGTCGACATGCGGTCCTGAATATTGCGCTTCATGTGCGACATTCCCACGCGCAGACGCTGCTGGAGCATTTCACCGATGTAGCGAACCCGCCTGCTTCCCAGGTGGTCGATATCGTCCTCGACGGAGCCGGGCGTGTGCTGGAGCTTCAAAACGTGCGCGAGAATGGTGACAAGGTCGTCAAGCGAGAGCGTCTTCCTGTTGACCTCTTTCTCGTCGAGGCTCTTGTTGAAGCGCTGGTTGAAGCGGTACCGCCCCACTTTCGAAAGGTCGTAGCGTTCTTCGTTGAAAATGGAATTGACGTACTCCCGCGCGTTGTCCGGCGTGGCGAGGTCGCCGTCGCGCAGTTTTTTGTGGATTTCCACGTACGCGTCCTCCATCGTTTTCGCGGGGTCTTTGGAGAGAAGAATGTCGAG
>CAYGDP010000054.1:0-290 GCA_964348665.1 uncultured Verrucomicrobiota bacterium | reverse complement strand
CTTTGCGAACCACCGGTCGTACTGGGCCCGCCCCTGCTTCCCCATTTCGGCGTTCTTCATGAGCGCGTACATGTCTTTGTCGAACTTCGCTCCCAAAACGCGCAGGAGCGACGTCGCGGGGAATTTGCGCTTGCGGTCAATGCGCACGTAGACCCCGCCGTCCGGGTCGGTCTCTATCTCAATCCACGCTCCGCGGGAAGGAATAATTTTTGCGCCGAAGTATTTCTTTCCCTTGATTTCCTGGCCTGTAAAAAAGACCCCGAACGAACGCGCGAGCTGGGGAACAATGA
>CAYGDP010000053.1:0-2380 GCA_964348665.1 uncultured Verrucomicrobiota bacterium | reverse complement strand
GCGACACCCTCCTCGAACAATGCGAGCAAGGCGTGGATTACTTCACTGTCCACGCCGGCGTCCTGCTGCGATTCATCCCGCTCACCGCGCACCGCGTCACCGGCATCGTCAGCCGGGGAGGCAGCATCATGGCCAAATGGTGTCTCGCCCATCATCAGGAGAGCTTTCTCTATACTCACTGGGACGATATCTGCAAAATCATGGCCGCCTACGACGTGAGCTTCTCCATCGGCGACGGTCTCCGTCCGGGCAGCATTGCCGACGCCAACGACGAAGCGCAATTCGCCGAACTCAAAACCCAGGGCGAACTCACCAAACGCGCCTGGGCGCACGGCGTCCAAGTCATGAACGAAGGCCCCGGCCACGTCCCCATGCACCTCATCAAAGAGAACATGGAGAAACAACTCGATTGGTGCAGCGAAGCGCCTTTCTACACCCTCGGCCCGCTCACCACCGACATTGCCCCCGGGTACGACCACATCACCAGCGCCATCGGCGCGGCCATGATCGGCTGGTACGGCACCGCTCTACTCTGCTACGTCACGCCCAAGGAACATCTTGGCCTCCCCAACAAGAAAGACGTGAAAGACGGCGTCATCGCCTACAAAATCGCCGCGCACGCCTCTGACTTGGCGAAAGGCCATCCCGCCGCCCGCTATCGAGATGACGCGTTGAGCAAAGCGCGTTTCGAATTCCGCTGGGAAGACCAGTTCAACTTGAGCCTCGATCCCGAAACAGCAAGAGAATTTCACGACGAAACCTTGCCCGCCGAAGGCGCAAAGCTGGCCCATTTCTGTTCCATGTGCGGGCCGAACTTCTGCAGCATGAGAATTACCGACGACATCCGTAAATTCGCCGCTGAACAAGGCGTGGACGAAAAAACCGCCCTCGAACGCGGCATGAAAGAAAAATCGGAAGAATTCAAGCGCCAAGGCGCGGAAATCTATCAGAAGGCGTAAACCATGAATGCCTGCCCACCGTCCGTCAGCCGACGGATTTGTCGGGGACACGAATTGTCTTGATTGTCATTCTGAGCGGAGCGAAGAATCTCATCCGTCATGTTTTCCATCAAACAATTCTGCCGCATGAAGAAATCATTCATCGAGCGCGGGGAGTTTGCGCCGGAGTTCCGCGCGATAACACCATGAGCAAAGCCAAACAAACCACCATTGAGGTTCACGGAACAGCCGTGTCCGTCCTGTCCGGCAAAGATGGCGACTACATTTCGCTGACGGACATGCTTCAGGCGAAGGACGGCGAGTTTTTCATCTCGGATTGGCTGCGAAACCGGAACACGGTCGAATTCCTCGGCATCTGGGAGTCCGTTTTCAACCCCGGTTTTAATTATGGCGAATTCGCCACAATTAAAAGTCAGGCCGGCCTCAACAGCTTCACGCTGACGCCGAAGCAGTGGATCGAGAAAACCCGCGCGCGGTGGGCATCGTTTCCAGCGCCGGGCGCTACGGCGGTACTTACGCGCACAAGGACATCGAAGAGGGTCGGGTCGAGTGCGCCGACGCGTTGGCGGCCATAAAGGAAATCAAATCTAAAATCCGAACCCGCAGTGATGCGCGCGCCAAGACTTCAGCTGGACAAAAACCACAAGTACGATCATCTTAAGCGCTATGAACCATCTAGCTGCTGACGACATCCGAAAATTTGCCGCCGACATAGGCGTGGACGAAAAAACTGCCCTCGATCGCGGCATGAAAGAAAAATCGGCGGAGTTCAAACGCCGCGGCGCGGAGGTTTACAGCAAGGTGTAAATTACTAAAGCTTACTCACATGAACACGAATGAAACCAAACAGACGTCCAAGGAATACAAAGTGATAAACATTGTTTTCGATGGAGCTAATCCAATGAAGTTTGTTGATAGCACCGCTGAGGCATCGGAAGTAGAAACCGAAGAACAGAAAGTCTTCGTTCGCAAAATTGGCGAAACTGTAGTCGCATATATTAAGGCTGCTAAAAATCTTCTTTCAGGAAAGCTGTCACACCTGAAATCTTTTGCACCGCGATACCTAGCTGAGCCCGGCAAAGTATTGGCGGCATGTTCTTCTGAAGGTGTGGTGATTCGCTTTGAATCTGCAGCAAGCGATGCGATGGTCGGCGCTGGCTGGTTCAATGAAAATATTTCGAAATTAGCTGCCGATTTTTCCCAAAACATGATTCATTGCTATCTTTCTAAAGAGGCTGTTCCAAATACTCCGACAGAAGGCATTGAGCTTGAATTGGTGATGACTGACACGCCAACTGGAATTACTAAAAAACTCACGTCGTACAAAATAAGCATTTATGCAATTCTAGAACGTCCAACTACAATGCTGACCTGCTCCCCCAAAACTGGACAGTAGGAAACAATAGACTTGGCTGATAAAG
>CAYGDP010000052.1:0-2530 GCA_964348665.1 uncultured Verrucomicrobiota bacterium | reverse complement strand
GTTGTAAACAGTCCTATCAAAGCATTAGGAGCGGTAGCTGCTGGGATAGGCGGCAGTATTTTAGGTGGCTATGGAGGCTACAGACTAATGCATAACTCAATACCTAATACCCCTACTCATAAAGCGGGCGAAGTTATTGTACGTGCAGCAGAAGTTGCCGCTAGCGGAGCTGGTGCAGCAGGAGGGTTGCTAGCCGGCGTAGGAGTTGGTGTAGTACTTCTGGGCGTGCTGCCCCAAAGACGTTGATTGTATCCCTCCCATCCGTACAACCAATTTCCTCCCCACCCTCGTCTTTTAAAGATAGTTAAAAATCTGTAACGAGGAGCTGCTTTTTATATCGTGCGCAATATCTACCGTCTGTAAGAAGTCGGGTAGAAGTACGACGTTCTTGGGATTAATAAAGCCGAGCTGGTCAATTTCTACTTCCCCGTGAGTCGTTTTAGTTAAATCAATAGATTGATAATCGTCAGCGTTTTTTATATGAAAAAAGAATTCCATCTGCTCTTCTTCTGAATTAGCATATTGTTGGACATACAACGGATTACCAATTTCCGGACTAACACCGGTCTCCTCGATCATCTCACGCGCCAGGCCATCATGCAGACTTTCGCCAACCTCCACCGCCCCGCCCGGAGTACACCAGAATTCAGTTTGTCTCACGCTACGATAGGGCTTTAGTTTGGCACATAAAAGTTTGCCATCTTTAAATACCACACCTCGAACCGTTACTCTTCTGATCATTAATCTAATACTAACAGCAATCTCGCGTGATGTTAACTAGTCGACCTCGAAGCAATAACCGCAAGCAATTTCCTCCCCACCTAAGCTTTAATCTACTTCGTACAGATGTTTTGGTGGCTCAACCCATTGTCTGCATCCAAGACTGGTTAGCGTATCAAATACGCTTGTAGCGACTAACCTGCCATAGCCGTTTCCGTCATATAGTAGTTCTGCAGAATATGCGCGGTATCCACTATCAATGAAAAATTTGACATCAATATCTGTGGTCGATGTATGCGGATCACCATACACACCCCCCTCGGTAAAGCTAGTTTGGGTACCTCGATTCAGCAATACCCAGCCCGCCATTCTCTGGTCTGGCATACGACAATTCAATATCTCACGTATCATCGAACGTCTACCTTGTACCCCGCTGTGGGAATAATTGCCTCTTCTTCTTAAAGTATTAGGTGAGAAGCCAGTTGATGTTAAGGAGTGCACAAAGCCGCTCATAAGGTATCGAGATTCTGCATCAACAGTGGTCATATCTCTCACCAATATTCCTTGTTCGCTTCTAAACTGGTCCCGCTCAGCATTAGCCGGGCTTACTACTACCGGAGGTGCAGGTATATTTGCTCTGGCCACAGAAGCTTCTGCTTCAGCCAATCTTCTGTTGATCTCACCTTGAGGATCTGTCATAACTAATATTATACAACGTTAATAGAAATACTTCAAAGTTCGCATAGCCGCAACCAATTTCCTCCCCACGCCTATAGTTCAGTGTCTATGTCGTGGGCTACACCAGACCGGACGGTTGGCTTAATAGGCTCACCACTGTCTAGTAACTCTCCAGAATGAGCAACAAAACCCAGCAATCCTGCGGCTGTGATTAGAGCAGCCGTTCGCCTCCTGAAGCGTCTTTTCCGGCCTGCTCGAATGAATATACCGGCCTCCTCCTGAACTTGCGACTCTACAGTACCGGTGGCCCCCGAGATTACTCTGCTCTTCTGAAGTTCTGTGAATTCATCAAGGGTTCTCTGCGCTCGCTTCTGAGGTAAGGCTAACGCAAGACTTGTGCCCATCGCTGCCATACGAAGTACTGAATACCCTAGTGATAGATTTACTACTTCCCAAGGTCTAAAACCATCTCTATCTAGCTCGGCTACACTGCCCGAAGCTACTAAGAGAAGGAGTTGTGCTGGAACGCTAGCCGCGATAGCTCCTCTTGTTAGTAGGCTGTCTGGCTTGGCATGTTTTCTTAGCGCTTCGGTGATACCCTGTTCTCTGCGAATTGATTCTCTGCCAGTAACTTGTTCTACCCTGGTTGGGGTAGCAGACGATAAGTCTATATCGGCTGCGACAGAAGTTGCGTAAGCTGAGATTGTACTGTCCACCCAACTATTAGGTCCCAACGTGCGAGCACCAATGAGAGCATCTGTAAGATTTTTTCGAGTTACTGCTACGTCAATTACTTCTGGCAGTGATGAATCCTGTAAAGCTTCCGTCATACTTGTGAATATTATACTTCCACGCCCCTAGACCGCAAGCACAACCAATTTCCTCCCCGCCTTGCCAGTGTATACTTAACTAAATGATAACAGGATCAGGTCCGGGCTTTACGGAAGGTGTGCCAGTCGAAAATGTTGGTGAGCTATTTTGGGCCCCAACTTGTATTAGTCGCTGCGGTCCCGTGACTCCTTATTCCGAAGATGCTGGTATAGAAGCTTGGGTTAATGAACTACATAAATTACCGACTACCATTTATTATGGCACCCCTGATGCAACGGGAGGCTTCAGTATAGCCCTAGCT
>CAYGDP010000051.1:0-4181 GCA_964348665.1 uncultured Verrucomicrobiota bacterium | reverse complement strand
TCGCGATACTGGTCGCCGCGCAGCTAGCTCAACAAAACCGTCGCAATCCTCCATCTTCCATTCTCGATCTTCGATCACTCGCCCTCTGGGCCGCCCCCGCACAAGGCCGCGATCTCGTCGCCGCCCGCACCGATCCCGCCGCCATCGAACAACTCAAGACGCGCGGTTACGTGGATCGCATGGGAAATCCCGTTGGGGAGAAATTCATAGATGAATATGAAAACCTCGTCCAGCGCAAGGACTTGAAAAAATCCACCTGCCCCGTTCTTATCATCCACGGTGAAGCCGACCCAGCGGTTCCTATCGAGCACGCCCATCGTCTCGAAGAATGCGCCAAGAAATCCGTTGCAACGAATCGAAAGATCAAAAAACTCATCCTCCCCGGCGCCGACCACACTTTTAATCGCCTCGACTGGCAACGACAAACCATTGAAACAACGGTGAGATGGTTCAAGGAGACGTTGTAGCCTGGTTCTGCGACAGAGAGGCTTGCGGATTTCTTATGGTGAATCCAAATTGCCGCGAGTGAGATTCGCGGCTACAATGCGCGCGTGAAAGAACTTCCGACCATTTTCAACCGCAAAGCGCGGCACGATTACGATATCCTGCAGTCCATTGAGGCTGGCATCGCGTTGACCGGCACGGAAGTGAAGTCTATCCGCATAGGGCGCGCGCAACTGGCGGGGTCGTTCGCGCGCATCGTGCGCGGCGAGGTGTGGCTGCTGAACGCGCACATCGAAGAATACGAATTCGGCAATCGCGCCAATCACGACCCGAAACGTAACCGCAAACTGCTCTTGCACCGATTAGAAATTGAGCGGTTGGCTGTCCAATCCACGGGACGCGGACACGTGCTCGTCCCTTTGAAACTCTATTTCAAGAAAGGCCGCGTGAAAGTCGAGCTGGCACTCGGAAAAGGCAAGACCGCCGCCGACAAACGCGAAACCCTGAAACGCAAAACCGCTGCCCGCGAAGTAGAGCAAGTCATTCGTTCGGCACAGAAGCGAAGAGGGTCATAACCGCGAAACTTTTCCACGGCTACAAATTGACATCCGCGCCGCGTCCTCGTAACGTCTGGCAATATGGAGTTTCAGCTCGAAAGCGACTACAAACCGCGCGGGGATCAGCCGCAGGCGATTGACGCCCTAACGCGGTCGCTGGAGGCGGGCAACAAGTTTCAAACGCTCCTGGGTGTGACGGGCAGCGGCAAGACGTTCACGGTCGCCAATGTCATCGAGCGCCTACAGCGTCCCACACTGGTCATCTCCCACAACAAAACCCTCGCGGCGCAACTCTACAGCGAGTTCAAACAATTTTTCCCGCGAAACGCGGTCGAGTATTTCGTCAGCTATTTCGATTATTACCAACCGGAAGCCTACATCCCCAGCACCGACACGTACATCGAGAAAGACAGTGCGCGCAACGACGAGATCGAGCGCCTCCGTCTTGCAGCGACCAGCGCATTGCTCTCGCGCCGCGATGTGATCGTGGTCGCATCCGTCTCGTGCATTTATGGTCTCGGTTCGCCTGAAGATTATTACGAGATGATGGCCATCGTCCGTCGCGGCGACGAAATAACCCGCGAATCTTTGTTGGCCAAGCTTGTGGATATGCAATACGAGCGCAACGATATCGCGTTCTCGCGCTCGCACTTCCGCGTGCGCGGCGACGTCGTTGAGGTGCGCCCTAGTTATACCGAGGACGCGTTGCGCATTGAATTTTTTGGCGATCGGGTCGAAAAAATCACCCGCTTCGAGCCATTGACGGGACACACCGCTGATCGAATGGATTTCGTCGCGATATATCCCGCCAAACATTTCGTCACGCCGTCACACAAATTACCCAACGCGATCCAAGGCATCCTCGCTGAACTCGACGAACGCGTGGCATGGTTCGAGAAACAAGGCAAACTGGTCGAGGCGCAACGACTCCGCCAGCGCACAATGTACGACATCGAGATGCTGCAAGAAATGGGGTTTTGCACGGGCATCGAGAATTACTCTCGCCACTTGAGTGGACGCGCCCCAGGCTCGCGTCCGTTCACGTTGCTGGATTTTTTTGAGCATGATCAATCGTGCTCGTCCTCCTCGCCGTCCTCGAAGCGCGACTGGCTGCTCATCATTGACGAATCCCACGCTTCCGTCCCGCAAATCGGCGGGATGTATAACGGCGACCGCGCGCGCAAAACTACTCTCGTGGACTACGGTTTTCGGCTCCCCAGCGCGCTCGACAATCGTCCCCTCAATTTTGCCGAGTTCGAATCGCTCATCCCGCAGGTGATTTTCACATCCGCAACACCAGCCGCGTTCGAGCGCGAGAAAAGCGGGAAAAATATCGTCGAACAAATCATTCGCCCGACTGGCTTGATTGATCCGCTAGCGACCGTCAAACCATTGAAAGGTCAGATTGACGATCTCATCGAGGAATGCCGCAAGCGCACCGAGCGAAAGGAGCGCGTGCTGGTCACGACCCTCACTAAACGCACTGCCGAAGACCTCACGGACTACCTCCGGGACGTCGGACTACGCGTGCAGTATCTCCACAGCGAAATCAACGCGATTGAACGTGTCGAGATCCTGCGCGACCTCCGCGCGGGTAACTTCGATGTCCTCGTCGGTATCAATCTCCTTCGCGAAGGACTCGACCTCCCCGAAGTCAGCCTCGTCGCCATTCTCGACGCCGACAAAGAAGGATTTCTTCGTTCCACCACCTCCCTCATCCAAACGGCGGGACGCGCCGCGCGTCACCTTAACGCATCGGTCATCCTATACGCCGACACGCTCACCGACTCGATCCGAAACTTTCTCGCGCTCGCCGATTATCGTCGACAGCGACAACTGGAATATAACAAACAACACAAAATCACGCCCAAAAGCGTCGTGCGTGCCGTTCAGGAAAGCCTCCGCAGTGAGGAAGGGGCAAGGGAACTCGAAGCCAATATCATCCGCGAAACGGGCGGCAATTACGATGTGAACACCGTTCTGCGAGAACTCGAAGCCGAGATGCTCGCCGCCGCCGAAAAGTTGGAATTTGAAAAGGCCGCGTTATTGCGGGACCAAATCAATGAATTGAAGGCCGGGACAAGCACCGAACACTCAAATCCAAAAAAGAAAATCACCAGTTATCGGCGTTCGCTGGAAAAAACGAAGTAATTGATTGGCCGCAAAAATGCACAAGAAACGCAAGATTTTTGTGCCTTTTTGTGCTTTTTGTGGCTATTAAATCCTTAGATGGCTGCATTTCCACTCAAACAAGCTCGTGCGCTCGTCCGCGCAGCGTTGGCGGAAGACATCGGCCGCGGCGATATCACTACCAACTTACTTGTCCCCGCCAAGCTCCAATCGCGCGCCGTCCTCCTCGCCAAAGCCGATGGCGTCATCGCGGGCTTGCCAATCCTCGCGCTTGTCTTTGGCAAAACCGTAAGAATCAAACTCCTCACTTGTGACGGCCAAAAAATCCGTCGCGGCCAGCATCTTGCCGAACTACGCGGTCAAGCCCGCGCGCTGCTCACGGGCGAACGCACCGCCCTCAATTTCATCCAGCGACTTTCTGGAATCGCGACGCTGACGCAACGATTTGTAGCGGCGGTCTGTGACCACCGAAAATCCATTAATCATCGGCGCTCACAGACCGCCGCTACAATTAAAATCCTAGACACCCGCAAAACAACCCCGACCCTTCGCGCCCTGGAAAAATACGCCGTCGCCTGCGGCGGTGGCACAAACCACCGCTTTGGACTCTACGACCAAATCTTGATCAAGGATAATCATCTGGCGCTGCTGCGCCAATCGTCCTCGAAATTAGACTACATCACCACCGCCATCTGCGCTGCTCGGCGGAAATATCCACGCGTTACTCTCGAAATCGAAGTCACCACGCCTGCCGAAGCCGCCGAAGCCGCTGCCGCAGGCGCAGACATCATCATGCTGGACAATTTCAGCCCCGCGCAGATCAAGAAAGCGGTCCAATTGATTGTAGCCGCGAAACCTTTTCGCGGCGGGGTCAGGGATAAGAAACAGAAGCCGCGAAAAGGTTTCGCGGCTACAATCGAAATCAGCGGAGGTGTAACTTTGGCAAACGTCGGAAAATACGCCGCAGCAATCCGCAGCGCGCTCAAGACCAATCCCGCGGCGCTTCGTGCCGCCATCAGCATCGGCGCGCTCACCCACTCCGCGCCGGCG
>CAYGDP010000050.1:0-4556 GCA_964348665.1 uncultured Verrucomicrobiota bacterium | reverse complement strand
GACACCGCCTCCGCCAGCACCACCGGCGACAGGGCCGGCCCAGTCCGCGATCGCCGCGAGCCTCTACCTGCTGAACGCGGGGGAGTCTGCGGCACTGGTCAACGGCCAGGACACGCCGGAGAAGCTCGACGTGCTCGAGGCGGCCGAGCGGGCGCACCCGAAACACGACGGCGGGCGCGTGAGCGTGCTCAAGGCGATCGACGCGCGCCGTGAGGCGCTGGCCGTGAAGGCGTCCGCGTAGACCCATGAGCACCATCACCGGGCGCGACCTGATCACCGATGCGCTGACGGACCTGGCGGTCCTCGGCGTCGGTCGATCCTTGTCCGCCCGGGACGGCGCGCTCGGCCTGCGCTACCTCAAGCTGATCATCGACTCCGCGGAACTCAACCGCGGGGTCATTTACACGGTCGCGCGGTCGTCGTACACGCTGGTCGCCAGCACGGAGAACCGCACGATCGGCCCGTCCGGCAATTACGCGCAGGCGCGCCCGATCTGGCTCGCCTCGGCCACGGTCAAGGCGGTCGGGTCCGACGTCGAGACGCCGCTCCATATCCTCAGCCGTGACGAATGGCTCTACGAACGGGACAAAACCGTCACGGCGGAACTGCCAACGAAAATCTTCATGGAGCCGACCGTCACCAACGCGACGCTCCACTTCTATCCGGTCCCGACGACGGCCGGCACGCTCGTCCTCGGCACGCCGACCGCCGTGACGGGCTTCAGCAGCACGCTCGACACCGAGTACACCTTCCCGCCCGGGTACTGGGAATGGTTCCAACTGCTGCTGCGGAACAAGCTCGCGCGCCCGTTCACCCGGCCCCTGACCCAGGACATGAAGGACGAGGAGCGCACCGCGTGGCGCGCCCTTGAGCGTGTGAACGACCCAGGACCACCGCGGATCGCGAACGATTTCCCATCAGGGCCAGGGAGCGGCACGTTCGACATCCGCCTCAACGTGTGGCCGTCACGCTGATGCCGACCATTCCATTTTCGGGCTTCGTGGGCGGGTGCTACCTCGATTCGAATCCAGCGGTCTCGTTCGAAGACGTCGCGAACATGTACCCACAGGTCACTGGGTCACCAGGGACGCGAGCGAAGGCCCCGATCATCTTCAAGCGGACGCCCGGCTTGGCGAGCTTCGCGTCCATCGGCAACGGGCCGATCAAGGCGATCTTCGGACAGGACGACCGCGGGTTCGCGGTCAGTGGGACCGAGTTCTACGAACTCTTCGCGGCGGGCACCGGCACGCTGCGGAGCACGAGCGCGCTCGCAACCAATACCAACCCCGCGCAAATCTTCAGCAACGGCACCGGCGGCAGTCAACTGATGGTTATCGCCGGGGGCCTCGGCTACATCTACGACATGAGCGCGAACACGCTGACACAGATCACCGATGCCGACTTCCCCTCGAACGCGGTCATGGGCGGGTTCATCGACGGCTACTTCATCGTCCTCGGCTACAACACCCGGCAGTTCCAGTTCTCGGCCTCGTTCAACGGCACTAACTGGGCCGCCCTCGACGTGCAGCAGAAGTCGCAGACCTCCGACAACATCCGCGCGATGATCGTCGACCGCCGCATGGTCTACCTCCTCGGGAGCAAGACGACCGAGATGTGGGGCAATACCGGCGACGCGCTCGAGACGTTCGCGCCCGTGCAGGAGGTCATCCAGCACGGCATCGGCTCCCCGTGGTCTGGCGTCCCGATCAACAACACGATCGCGTGGCTGGGCGAGAACGAGCACGGCGCCGGGCAGGCGTGGATGATTCAGGGCTACTCCCCGGTCCGGTTCTCGAATGACGCGATCGAAAGCCAGTGGGCCTCCTACGGCTCGCTGCGGGACGCCTACGCGCACGGGTATCAGGAGCAAGGCCATTCGTTCTATCAGGTGACGTTCCCGAACAAAGGGACGTGGGTCTACGACTTCGCGACGGGGATGTGGCATCGGCGCACACGGCTCGTGCTCGGCCAAGAAGAGCCGCACCTGGCGCGCAACCACGCCTACATCTTCGACAAGCACCTGGTCGGCAGCCGGATCGACGGCACGGTCTACGACCAGTCGATCGCCTACCTCGACGATGCCGGCGCGCTCATTCAGCGGCGGCGCCGGTCGCCGCATCTCTCGGGTGGTCGCCCGCTGAACGTCGCGCGATTCCGCCTGCTCTGCCAGACCGGGATTGGGCTGACGAGCGGACAGGGCAGCGATCCGCAAGTCCAAATGCGCTACGCGGTGGATGGCGGGCGCACATGGTCTGATTCGCTCTGGGAGTCGGTCGGTAAGATCGGCGAGTACGACAAGGTCGGCGCGGAGTGGAACCGTCTCGGGCAGGGTGAAGATTGGGGCTTCGAGATCGCCGCCACCGACCCGGTTGATCACTGCTGGACAGGCGCGGAACTGGACGTCGAGTAACATGCCGACCCCCCTCCTCCCGCTCGACGCCCCGATTCAGGACGCGGCCACCAAGCGCGTGCCGCGCGTCTGGGCGGCGTGGTTTCAGTTCTTCGCTGGCCTCATTCGTGGCACCCCCGCCCGTTGCACGATCACGTATGGGGCTGGTTCACCGGAGTCTGTCGTCGCGGCGCCAGTTGGGTCGCTCTTTATTCGGACCAACGGCGGTGCGAGCACGACGCTCTATGTCAAGGAAGCGAATACGACGGCAGTTGGCTGGAGGGCTGTGTAGGTGTCAGTGCAGCACCTTTTGCAGTCTGGCGTTGTCGGCGCGAAGGCGCGTGAGTTCGGCATGGGATTCAGCGATCACGCGAAGCAGGAACACATGCTTCGGCAGCCCTGTAGCCATCAACCATTGAGCGAGCGTGCGCCGTTCGCCGTTGAACTCGATGAACCGACTGCACCGCCTATTGTTGGCTTGTACCCCAACCAACACCCAGCGGCAGTTCCCTGGCGCGTAATGACCGTCGTTGTCAATGCGTTCCAGCGAGTGCAGCGACGACGGTCGCGGCCCCATGTCGCGGTAGAACGCTGCGAAATCTTGGCGCCACGCATCGCACACCGTGATGCCGCGGCCACCATAGTTCGCATAGTCTGCCCGTTTCGTATTACTGCATCGCGTCTTCATGCTCGTCCACACTCCGTACTCGGAGACGTTAGACAGTCCGTGCGTTCGATTGAGACTACCAAATCGCTCCCGGTGCAGACACCCGCAACTCTTCGTGTTGCCGGTGTTCAGATTGATGGCGCAGACCACGGCCATTTTGCCGCACGCGCATCGACACTGCCAGCGAACCTTCCGTCCCGAATTTGGCGCGCGCCGCTCAACTGTCAGGCGCCCAAACACCTGGCCGGTCAAATTGTTCACAGAGCCAGTAAGGTGCGGGTTTCGTCGCGGCACTCCATGCTGCCTGAGAAGACGCTGAACGTGGTCCGTCGTCAGGCTGAAATGATCGGCAATGTCTATGACGCGCTCGCCAGATTTATAGAGCGTCGCCATCTGTTCCATCCCTGGTGTGTCAGCAAGTTGCGGCATTCCTCCATTGTACTTGCAACTGCTATAGAAGTGACCGTATGAGCGCACCCTTGATGCCGTCGCTTCGGCTGAACCTGCCGGCGTATCCAAGCGCCAAGCTTTTTTCGTACGTAGCTGGTTCCAGTTCATCCAAGCAGTCGACATTTTCCGACAGTACGTTGAGCACAGCGAACGCCAATCCCTTGAGCGCAGCGGCCAGTGGCCTGTTCGGCGCGATCTTCTTCGATCCGGCGCTGGCGTACCACATCATTGTCGGGCAGTCGACGGAGACGGACCCGCCAACCGGCACCGCCATCATCGACCAGGATAACGTCGTCACGGCACCGGGCCAGCAACTCGACATCCTCTCGAAGACCGCCAACTACACCGTGCTCGTCGGCGACGGCGACGACGTCATCATCTTCGCCGATGCCACAGCGGCGTCCTTCACGATCACGCTCTACACGGCCGTGGGCAACAACGGGCGCAAGGTGCGGGTCGTCAAGATCGACAGCACGGCCAATACGGTCACGATTGACCCGAATGGGTCACAGACATGGAACGGCGCGAGTTCAAAGGTGCTCGGCGCGCAGTGGGAAGCGACGAACGGGGCCTCGGACGGCTCGAATTGGGTCGAGTTTGCGACGGCCGCGCCCGTCGAAGAAGCCTCGTCCATTTTAGCGAATCAGGTGTTCAGTTAAATGGCTGCATATTCCAAGCTCAAACTCTCCGGGTCGACGAACGGCCGCGGGATCAAGGTGGTGCCGACGTCGACGCTCGGCACCACCATTCACACGGCCCATGCCACGGCCCTGGATGAAATCTGGCTGTGGGCGGTGAACTCCGATTCGACCGATCGGAAACTCACGGTGGAGTTTGGAGGGGCGACGTCGCCGGATGATCTGATCGAACTCACCATCCCCGCTGAGAGTGGCTTGGTCCTCGTCGTGCCAGGATGCGTGCTGACCGGGAGCGTGGTCGTCACCGCCTTCTGCGCGACCGCCAACGTCGTGATGATCCACGGCTTCGTGAACAGGATTACCTAATGGGACGCGGAGGACTCACCGCCGTCGCCGTCTGGACGCAGGTTCC
>CAYGDP010000049.1:0-4986 GCA_964348665.1 uncultured Verrucomicrobiota bacterium | reverse complement strand
CAATGTACCCGGCTGTCGTAGCTGCCGACGAGCACTTTTTCGCCAACGAAATTCGCCGCGCCCAGGATTTTATCGCCGGTCGCGTATTTCCACTTCAGCACGCCGGTCGCGGCATCCACGGCGTAAAGATTCGTGTCCGCCGATCCGACCATGACCGTCCCGTTCAGCACCAACGGCGATGCCTCGACGGCATCGTCGGTTTTGAACGCCCAGAGTTTTTTTCCCGTGGCCAGGTCCAGCGCGTACAGGTGACCGTCGTCCGAGCCGGCGAAGACGCGACCTCCTGCGATCGCGGCGGAGGATTTCACGGGCGCGTCGGTCTTGAAACTCCAGCGCAAGACGGGCGAGTCGGGGAGTTTTCCGTCGGCCACGCCGTTCAGCGCCGGGTTGCCGCGAAACATCGGCCAATCCGCGGCGGCGCAGACCGCGGCGATAAGCGCGAGGAAGAGAATGGCAAGCCGGGTGTTCAAGTTGGACTAATCAAGCACGAATCGGGAGTCGAGGCAAGCGAATTATACCTACACGTATCATTCCTGAATCCTAGGCGATGGACTTGTTCCTTACACGCCAGATGGGTCAGTTCCTACACATTGGCACTTTTTCTCTTCAAGCCTCTGCCTGCGCCAACCGCGATTTGTTCGTGATATTGGACGGGTACCATTACCGCTGGCTTGCCAACATCTTGTCCCGGTCTTCGTAACTAAAGATCACATATCCGCGGGCGCCAATCCGCCGTGCGGCAGCGATCTGGTCGCGCATTTCACCGGACGTGACGCCGTCCAAGAACGCGCCGATGCCAACGATCACCGGCATGCGTCCTGACACGGCGTCCAGTTCCGACCGCAGCCGACGTTCGAACACGCCGGTGCTGGTTTGATAATTCATCGGGCAAAGCATGTCCAAATAGCCAACGTCCACCCATGTCTTCCAATCCTGGCCGCGCTCGATGCGCGCGTTTTGCAAATCCGGGAAGACCGCCGCCGAGAGAGGCACGCGGCAACCGTTTGCCACCAGTTCCCGGCGGATTTCATAAACCAATTGGGTGATGACGCTCTGGCGATACGCCAGAAATTGCTGGCGTAATGTCCCATTCGGGGTTGCTTCGCGCGGCCACACGACCCGCCGCCCGACGAATCGCTCGAACCCGACGCGGCAATTCGCACAGTAGCAACTATCGCCATCGGCGAACCGGATATGGTCCAACTGCACGCCATCCACGCCGAGCCGCGCCAATTCCACCATCGCCCGCGCTTCCAGTGCGCGATTGGGCGGGTACGAGGGACAAAGGATCGCCACGCCGCGATACGACGGATAGAGAACGGTGCCGGAGCGGTCGCGCTGCACGCGGTTCTCGGCGATGGCGCGGGAAATCTCGGCGCGCGGCGCGTCTTTCATTTGTAGATTGACGTGCCACGCGTGCACGGAGATGCCGCGCCGATGCATCGCCGCGATGCACCGCTGCGCTTCATCCCGGCGCAACCCGCTCATCGGCAGCACGCGACTCGGATAATAGGACGCGCCACCGGTGGAAAATTTCACAAACGCAGTGTTGATTCGCATGGCGGCGAGATCGTTGGCGATCCGCTCCCAGTTCGCGCCGCGAGGGTCGGCGATCCACACGCCACGAATTTCACCGGCATGACCGGCGAGCGGGACTGGCTGCGGAAACGGTTGCGGGGGAACGGGAGGATTGTGGCGACAACCGCCGTTAACTGTTAAAAGGGCAAAAAGCGTAAAAAGCGTTAAAGGCGTTGGGAGCGGTGGCGCGCGAAACATGCGCACCAGTAGCACACGGCAGGAGTTCGTGCAAGTTGCCGCCTGGGAAAATTCTAGAATCCAAACGGCATAACGTTACATCGGTGAATTGGAACTCGGCGCTTTGTTGGAATCAGTTGTAGCGGTCTATGACCGCCGAATCATCATTCAATCGGCGCTCATAGAGCGCCGCTACAATTCGAACGTGTTTGTGCCCGTCTGGATCAACAGTCGGCATTGGGGCGGCACCCTGTTGTCCATCATGGAATTTGAATACGATTGATACTGGTGAAGCATGGAATTTGGGGTTTTACCTTGACGACGTGGTGCTCCCAGTACACTTTCCCTGCAAGTGAATGCCAAAGCAGACAAAGTATTGGTCATCGGCCTGGATTGCGCGGAGCCGTCTCTCGTCTTCGAGAAATGGCGCGATCAGTTGCCCAATCTTCGCGCGTTGATGGAGCGTGGGGTATGGACGACGATGAATAGCACCACGCCGCCGATCACCGTGCCCGCATGGAGCTGTATGATGTCCAGCAAAGACCCGGGCACGCTCGGCATCTACGGGTTTCGCAACCGGAAAGATTACAGCTATACAGGGTTGTCGTTTGCCACGTCCACCGCGGTTCGCGAGCCGCGGCTCTGGGACATTCTCTCCGCGGCGGGCAAGCATGTCGTCGTGCTCGGCGTGCCCGGCACGTATCCACCGTCGCCGGTCAACGGCGCGATGGTCAGTTGTTTTCTGACGCCTGACCCTGCCAAAAATATTTACACGCATCCACCGGAGTTGCGCGAGGAGATCGACCGCGTGCTCGGCAAAAACGAATATAGGGTGGACGTGAGCGAGTATCGAACCGACAAGAAAGACGCCGTGCTCCGCGAGATTTACGAGATGACCGAGCGGCGGTTCAAACTGGCCAGGCATTTTCTCCAGACGAAGCCGTGGGACTTTTTCATGCTGGTCGAGATGGGCGTGGACCGGATCCATCACGCCTTTTGGAAATACTTCGACCCGCAGCATCGGAAATTCGAGCCGAACTCGCCGTTCCTGAATGCTATTCGCGATTACTACATCTACGTGGATCGGCTCATTGGCGACCTGCTCGCCGCGATCCCCGCGGCTGACCGCGACCGCACCGCCGTGCTGGTGGTCAGCGACCACGGCGGCAAAAGGATCGACGGCGGGATCGCCATCAATGAATGGTTGATTCGCGAGGGTTATTTGCGCGTGCGCCAGATGCCGGCGCAACCGACGCCACTCGGCAAACTCATCGCCGCCGATCTAGTGGATTGGAGCGCCACCCGCGTGTGGAGCGAAGGCGGCTACTACGCGCGCGTGTTTCTCAACGTCAAAGGACGCGAACCGCACGGCATTGTCGAACCGAAAGACGTTGAACGACTCCGCGCCGAACTCACGCGCAAGCTCGAAGCTCTGGGCGACGAAAACGGAAATCACATCGGCACGCGAGTGCATCGTCCCGAAACGCTGTATCATCGCGTCACGGGCATCCCTCCCGATCTCATCGTCATCTTCGGCGACCTGTACTGGCGCAGCATCGGCAGCATTGGGTATCCGTCCGTTCATGTTTTCGAGAATGACACCGGCCCGGACGACGCCAATCACGCACAGGACGCGATGTTCCTGCTCGCCGCGCCGGACCTGCGCGCTGGCAAAATCCCGCCGCTGGACATCCTCGATGTCGCGCCGACCTTATTGCGCATTCTCGGCCAGCCTGTTCCCGCCGACATGCAGGGGAATGCCCTTGAAAACCGTGGTGCTCTCAACAACGGGTGATTCGGAATACGTTTCCGATCCGGATCGGGTTCCTCGCGACCGTCCTTTACAGTTTAGCCCGAACTGACTATGCTCCGGTCGTGAATAACCCGGGCATCGGTCGCACAGGGAGGTTTTTGCGGCATCTCGCCACCGTATCGTTGGTCGGGCTGGTTGCCTTTCTTATGGGCGGCTGTGCGAGAGTCCCTTCCACCGGTGTCCAAACATTTTCCTCGGCCCTCACCGCCGCGAAAGCACAGACCAGTCTGGCCTTTCAAGACGTCACCAGCCTTACCGCGGAGGCAATCATCGAGCATGCCGCCGCCCAGAAGACCCTCAACGACTCCCACTTTATCGCCGTACTCGATCCTGAATCAGTGGGGGCGTGGGAACGGGCTTTTACCGCTTTGGAGGCCTACAGCCGTGCCCTGACAGAGCTGACCTCGCCAAACCTGACCAGGGAATACAAGGCTGCCGTCCTTGATCTGGCAAGACAGATTCAAGCCACGGGATCGGCGCTCAACGTCGAAGCATTCCCCGGTTCTCCCGAAGCGTCTGGTCTCCTGGCTACTGGGTTTACCAAGCTTGGCGACATCCTCCTGCGGGCAAAAGCCCAGCGCGATGCCAGGCGGATTTTGGAGCGAACTGATCCCGTAGTCCATGACATCCTTGCCAACATGGCAGGTGCAATTGGCCAGTCGCATAAACAAGGAATCCGAGGCACCGTGCACGCCCACTGGGACCAGCTCAAGGGGGAAATCCAGGTCCGATTTACCCGAGCAGTGCAAACCAACGACGACTCCAAAAGACGGGACCTCGCCCGGGAATACGCAGCCCTGATGAGCCAACAACGGGTTCAAGACCTTTCCCTGGCCGCCTTGCGCCGCTCCTTTCTGGCCCTTGCCGACGCGCATCGTGCGTTGAGTGAAGGCACGACCGCCAGCGTGGTTTCGTCCGTTTCCGTCGTCCTCGAGGAAGCGAGGGATGCGAAATTATTATACGGGAAATTCAAGGACAGTTCGAAATCGGGAACCAAGAACGCTCACGATGGAGGATCGCAATGAATCGGGAGATCCAGCGCATTCACCAACTCCTGCTGGCGCAACACAGCGCCTTGGCTGCCAAACTCGGAGAAGAACAAGACCCCGACAAAGCCGGGGCGATCCTCGCCGAGATGCGAGAAACCCTTCACCGGATTGATTTGGTGCAGGGTCTTCTCTTTCGGGAAACGTCCCAGGCGCTCCAGCGGAAAGTTGAAAAAATCCAGCAAGCCAGCGATGCGCTGACCCGTTCCCTTGGATCAATCCGAAACATTGGGGAATTCATCAAGTCCGTAACGACGTTCCTGAGGTACGTTGACGAAGCCATTGACCTCGCCAAGACGCTCGCGCCGATTCCGTGATGACCTGCTCCCCCAAAACTGGACAGTAGGAAACAATAGACTTGGCTGATAAAGT
>CAYGDP010000048.1:0-5242 GCA_964348665.1 uncultured Verrucomicrobiota bacterium | reverse complement strand
TGAAAAAACTCACTAATCTAAAATGTTATAATTATAACATTTTAGATTACAAGCGTTACCGCTTTGAGAGGATGGCTTTGCTAAGTTTTTTCCGATATGCCGCTCGGCGGGCATGAGCACGCTGCCCTAAATACCGTGACGGGATAAGACTCTTGGGTAGCAATGGATCCATCGCCAGCGCTATGTCGTAGGCTTCTCGCTCCAAGGCGACGAGTTCGATCAGTTGTTCCAACGTCCTGTCGCGAGCAATGCCAGATTCGTAGGAGTCTACCTCTTCCAGGTAATCCGCGTAACGATGGTTGATTTCTTCCCAATGCCATGACCCCAGAACAATCGAGGCGGGGGAAGCGCCAAAGAGCGTTTTTGACTCTGCCAAAACAAACTGCTCTGGGTTGTCCCGAAACCATTCCAACGACCGGATCAGATGGCTGACAGAATGAGGAAACACCCAAACGCTATTCTGTAAATAGCCGAATTGATGTCCGCGCAGCCAGCGCCACAGCATCATTCGCAAGGAGGTCTCGGAGGAAGGCAAATCAAACAGGAGCATTCGCCAAGAGCCATCCCACTCCCGCGACCATTCCACGGCGGGATCACGCCTGGGCGCAACCATCGCCCGTCCGCGATCAGTCAGCGCGTAGACGAAGTCCTCGACTTTTCCTCCCTGATTTACCCAGCCCTGTTGCTCCCATCGGTTAAACGCCGCTTGATACCGACGCTCAAATTGCTCGGATGATTCACACAGATTTCGCAGCGTCGGCCGCGAGAGCTTATCTCCCAAGAAAAAAAGCAAATAAAGCCAGTCATCCGCATTCATCATTTCGTAATCTAAAATGTTATAATTATAACATTTTAGATTCAAGACAAAAAACTAGGCGAGACGATATGATTCGAAATGGGGTTAGAGACGAGCGAGGATACCCCTGTTGACTTCCGCGGCTTTTTCGGTGCCGCAGAGAAGTTCGACGAGCTTGAAGGCGAATTCCATCGCGCTTCCTGCGCTTTGACTGGTCACAACCGGCCCGTCCACGACGACGCGGTCGTCGGAGATTTTCGCGGCGGCCAATTCGCCGCGAACGCTCGGATGACTTGTCGCGGTGCGGTCTTTGAGGACGCCGTACG
This sequence comes from uncultured Verrucomicrobiota bacterium, assembly GCA_964348665.1. Taxonomy (GTDB): domain Bacteria; phylum Verrucomicrobiota; class Verrucomicrobiia; order Palsa-1439; family CAYGDP01; genus CAYGDP01. The sequence continues at coordinate 4,120 of CAYGDP010000048.1, read as the reverse complement.
CGCTTAGCACCATCGGCGCCGCGCAGATCGCCGCGGTGTAACGGTTTTTCGCGCGCAAATTCTCGATGATTTTCTTGATGCGCGGGTCGTTGCGCAGATTCGTTGCCCCCGGCTGGCCACCGGGCAACACGATCATGTCGAAATCTTCCGCACACACCTCATCGAGCGTGCAATCGGGCAGGTGCTTGGTTTTTCGTGAGGCTTCGATCACGCCGGCTTGCAGTCCCGCCACCACGACTTCGACGCCCGCGCGCCGAAGAATATCAATGACCGTGATCGCTTCGATCTCTTCGAAGCCCGGCGCAAGCGGCATGAGAACCCGTTTCATTTTTGTTTCAGGCTGGCAAGAAACTCAACGAGGTTGCGGATATCGCGTTTGGATAGGACTTTCGAGACATCTTCAGGCATCGGCGAGAGGCCTTTTTTGCGGTCTTTGATATCTCCCTTGGTAATCTTGACCACACCTTCGTCCGGTGTGCTCAAGACCAACTCGGTGGCGGTGTCGCTCTTGACGATTCCTGCGTACGTCTGGCCGTTTTTGGTGGCGACCAACACGTTCTCAAAGCCGGGCGCGATTTCTTTGTTCGGCAGCACGATCGCCTCCAGCAACTTCTCCCTCGTTTTCTGCGCGCCAATCCCGGCCAGGTCCGGTCCAACATCGCCGCCGGTGCCCTTGACCTTGTGACATTTCAAACACATCGCGTCCTGACGCTCGAAGAAAATCTTCCGTCCCACTTCCGCGTTGCCACCCACCAAGGTCTCGCGATACGCGGCGAATGCGTCGGTCTTCGACCGCGCGTCTTCGATTTGTTTCAGCTTATCTTTCACCGCCGGCACAGTTCGTTTTGCGGCGGCTTCGAATAGGTCGAGCTGCAACTCGGCGGGGAATTTGCCTGCGATGTGTTGATCCAAAAATCGCGCGAGAACATCGTCCGCCTGCTTTTTCTTGAGATCTCCCAGGCCGGCCAAGGCGACCTGTCCAACGGCAGGTGTCCCGGTGGCCACGACCTTTTCCAAACGGTCAGCGGCGTCAGACATTTTTTGAAGGCGCGCAACGGCCTCTTTGCGGACTTCCTCGTTCTTGTCGTTGACACTGCTCACGATAGTGGCAGCAAGGTTTGGGTCATCCAGTTTTGCCAGCGTCTTGAGGGCCTCCACGCGGAGCGCGCCAGAACTTTTCTGGTCTTGGAAAATCTCGTTGGCCAGCGGCAATATTTCAATTAACTCGAGCGACGCGGCGGCGCGGAGAGTTTCGAGTTTTACCTGGTTTGAGCCCCCGCGGACGAGCGCGGTCAGGTGAGGACGCAACGCGGCGGCAGCGGGTTTGCTGTCGCGTTCGGGCAACGCTTGATAGAAACCCGTGACGCGATCGCGCCAGTCGGACGACGACCAAGCTCCCAAGAGCGCAACTGCCTCGGCGCGGGCGGCATCGGGCGCGTCGGCGCGAGCGGCGACGGCAGCGACCACGCCAACGGCTTGCGGCGAACCGACGCGCAGACAGGCGTTCAGGGCGCGCGACAGAACAGACTTGGGGCAATTCGGATTTTGTGCCATTCCCGCCAGTTGCGGGAGCGCGGCAGGAATCGGCAGATCGTAAATCGCTCGGGCCGCTTCCCCGGCAACCTTTTCGTCAGCGTCCGTCAAAAAAGCGGCAACTTCGGGGCGCGCAAGCTTACGGAGCGCAACAGCGGCAACCAGGCGAGCGGGGGCACTTGGATTTTTGCTCGCGGCAACCAGGGAATTGACGTCGCCCGTGTAGGCCAGCCCCATCGCGACAGCGTGGCGAAGCCACGGATCTTGATTCGCGTTTTCGTTGGCCAATTCCAGCAGGGGCGCGATCGCTTCTTTGCGGCCCAGTTTGCCAAGCGCCATCGCCGCGAACGCGCGGACGCGGGAGGATTCATCCTTGAGCAGCGCAGCGATTCCAGCAAAACTGGTTGGTTCCCGGCGTTCCCCAAGCACTTTGGCCGCCTGGGCGCGGACTTCGGCATCCGCATCTTTCAAGAGCGGCAGCAACGGCACAACTGCCTTCGGATTTTTCCGCGCGACCTGGCCAAGAGCCCAAATCGCGTGCAAACGGGCGAATTGATTGTCATTCTTTGCAGCGATTGCCGAAAGCGCCGCGACGGATTGATCGCCGCGCGAGGCGAGTTCAAACTGCGCTTCCTGTCGCACCCGCATATCGGCGTGCGCGAGCAATTTCGCCAATTCGGTCACTGGACGTTTTTCCATTCCATCGGCGATGAGTTTCTTTGTCTCGGCCACAACCGGATCGGTAATGGTGGTTGGGTCAAACACTCGATAAAGCCGTCCCCGGTTGGGTTTGCCCCAGCCTTCGATCCAATCCGAAATGTAGAGCGCGCCGTCCACGCCAAAATCCACGTCGGTGGCGCAGATATCCCACATAAAATCGCGGCGATTGACCATTTTGAACCCGGCGCCTTTCGCCTCGACCTTGAATGTATGAATCCCGCTGCCGGTCAGGCCGCCACGGAAATCCGCGAGAAAAAACGACCCTTGGAATGTGCTGGGCCAACCGGTGCCTTTATAATAGGTGAAGCCAGAGGGACCGCTCGACACGTTGGCGACGGGCGGCAACTGATACGCGGGCTGATCTTTGTTCGCGGGATTCCAGAGTTTATCGGTATGCCACGGGCTTCGCTGTTGCGCATTTTCGATATGTTGATACGCGTTGCGCCAGCCGACATCGCCACCTTCCATGATATAGACCAACCGCGCTTGGTCGCCTTGGTCGCAATTGTTGTCGCCAGTCCAGAGATTGCCGTAGGCATCAAACGTCAACTCTTGCGGATTGCGCAGCCCGATCGCGAACAACTCCAGCTCGGTGCCGTCAGGGTTGCACCGCAGCGCTGCGCCTCCTTCAGGCCACGAGATCGTGCGACCATCGGGCGTTTTGGTCACGTGCAATCCGCGGTCGCCGATGCTGAAATACAGTTTGCCGTCCGGACCGAAGCATAACCCATGGAGATCGTGGCCGAGGAATGCATTGCGAACGCCGTACCCGTAATGAAGCGAAGTGCGCGTTTCCGCCTTTCCATCGCCGTCGTTGTCGCGCAGCAACCACAAATTCGGGATGTTCGCAAAATAAACGTTGCCTTTCCGCGCCAGCACACCCGCCGCCACACCATCAAGGCTGGTCTTGAAATCTTCGGCGAATATCGTGTGCTTGTCCGCCCGCCCATCACCGTTGCTGTCCTCGATCAGATGCACCCGCTCGGACTGACTCGCCAGCTCCGAATCGTGTTTCGCGCCGGGAAACATCCTCCGTTGTAACTTGTCGCGATCTTCGAGAGTGCTACTGGCCACGTCATCCTTCAACCATCGCCCGTGTCCGCGAATGTCCAGCGTGCCGCCGCTAAACCGGTTCGTCTCGACAAGATAGGCGCGCCCGCGCTCGTCGAATCCGAACGCCACGGGATTCACCACATACGGCTCGGCTGCCCACAGTTCCACTTTCAATCCCTTGTCCACGCGAAACCGTTTGATCGCGTTTTCGGCGTCGCTCCAGTTCGGCGGCTGCTGGCCGAGTGTGGAGATGGAAAAAACCGCAAAATACGCAAAAGAGACGAAAATCTTTCGCGCGCTTCCGTGTGTTCCGTGGGCTGATAAATTTAATTTGCTCATAGGGCTTTCTCGCGTATCATACTTTGACCGATGAGCGAAGAAAAAACTCAATCCGAGTTGGTCGAGGTCTATCGCGCGCTCAACCTGGCTGACGCCGACCTGCAGAAGGCACTGCTGGAGGCGTCTGGCATTGACGTGATGATCAAGGATGATCTCGCCACGCAAGTCCTCGGCGTCCCCATCGAAACATACGGCGTCAAACTGCTGGTGCGCGCGGAGGATGAAACGAGGGCGAGGGAGGTGTTGAGCCAATGAAAATTCGCCAAACACATAATCAGGAAGCATTTTTTGTTTTTACTTTAATTTTCGCGCTGGGCACCATGCCCCTCAACTGCGTTTCCGATCAAGACTCTGCCTTGAAAGTTCTCGAAATCAGAGTCGTCCCGTTCGAGTTAGAATTCCAAGGGTTTGTGGAGACTGGCGGTGACCTGCTCCCCCAAAACTGGACAGTAGGAAACAATAGACTTGGCTGATA
>CAYGDP010000047.1:0-5749 GCA_964348665.1 uncultured Verrucomicrobiota bacterium | reverse complement strand
GGCGAGATGGGGAGGGTTTTTTTGATAATTGCGCGGCGACCAGCATCGCGACCGCGCCGCCGAGCGAGAGACCGAGAATGCCGATCCGCTCTGAATCCACCTGCGGCTGGCTGTTCAAGAACTTCAGCGCTGCCATTCCGTCAGAAACTTCGCCCGCGACGGTCATGTCTTGAAAATCGCCTTCGCTCTCGCCGCTGCCGCGGAAATCGAATCGGAGCGACACGATTCCAGCGTTGGCAAGCGCTCGCGCGGTCAGAACGAAAAGCCGGTGCGGCTCGATTTTCGTTCCAGTAAATCCGTGGAAGAGAACGACAGCAGGATGCTTTTTTGAGGCTTTCCCTGAACTTGCCCGCCTAACGCGGGTGAACCGAGGGGACGACGATTCGGGGAGATGCAACATCCCGACGATCTGCTGGCCTTCGTTCCGGAACGTGACGGGCGTTTCCATTCCCCGATTTGTAGCCTCAATTTGCATTGGCGGCAACCGAGTTTTCCGAGCGGTCAAGGTATTACGCGCTACCAATCGACATTTCGTCTACCGAAATCCTTGCTTCGCGTCGCGCGACCGAGTACTCTGGCGCTATCGGGATGACCAACAAATCGTTTCAGTTCGAAAGCGTCGCGACTCGATTGTTGCTGGCCATTTATGGCGGTGGACGCAAACGCGCGAGCTTGGAGGATCTCCTCGGCGACAGCGATTATCTGGAGCACGGCATCGTAAGCTTCGAATCACTGCAATCGGGATTGTCCAAGCTGACTTTCGCCGGCCACGTGCGCGAGAAAGACGGCATCTTTTCCCTCTCCGAGGAGGCAACCGCGGCGTGCGAGCGGGTCATGCGCAGTAATCCCGGCCGACAGGAATGGTTTAGCGGCACGCAGCGGTTTCTGGATGCGTCCGCCAAAAAATATGGCCACGCGGTTCGTCCCCCGTCGTCTTGGACCTACCCCCGCGTGACCCGCGCCGCGTATGAACGCGCCTATTCGCTCTACTACGAGCGCATGCAAGATTACATCAGCAAAATGTCCGGCGAGGGGAAAAGCGACGAAGATTAGGTGATCGGTGCCGGACCGCCCAGAAATGAAATCGCTCCGCCATATCGTCGCCATCGGCGGGGCGGGATTCAGCATCCGCCCCGACAAACTGCTTCTGGAACAATATGATGTACTTGCGCTGACGCGAAAACGAAAGCCGCGGATTTGTTTCATTGGTACGGCCAGCGGCGACAGCCCCGATTACATCGCGCGGTTTCATATGGCGGCCAGGCGACTGCGATTCGAGCCGAGCGTGCTCCGGCTATTTGCGCGCGATGCGACCACCCCGCGTAACTTACTCCTCTCTCAAGGCGCCATTTATGTTGGTGGCGGTAACACGGCGAACATGCTCGCTATCTGGCGTGTGCACGGCGTTGACAAAATTCTGCGCGAGGCGTGGCGGCGAGGAATCGTGTTGACGGGCGTCAGCGCCGGAATGCTCTGCTGGTTCGAAGGCGGCATTACCGACTCGTTCCGCCCGCTTGCGCCTTTGAAGGACGGCCTCGGATTCCTGTGTGGTACGGCTTGTCCGCACTATGATGGCGAGGTCCATCGCCGTCCTAGTTATCATCGGTTCCTCCGCAAAGGATTGTCCGGTGGTTACGCAGCCGACGACGGCACCGCGATGCATTTCATTGGACGTAAACTGCATGGCTGCATCAGCTCGCGTCCGCGCGCCCGCTGTTATCGTGTCGAGGGTCGCGGCAGTCGTGTGATTGAGACGGTGCTTCCGACTCGATTTCTCGGCGAGACTCTGCGAAAAACGGCGAGATGAAACCTGCCCAGCAAGCTTGCGCGTTCGCGCGGCGCGTTACGAAGACGGCGCGAGGGAGGTTTCTACTCCATCTGCCGCGTGGTTACAGCGGCAAGAAGAGTTGGCCGTTGTTGTTTTTCCTGCATGGCGCTGGCGAGCGCGGGGACAATCTGCACATGGTAAAGATTCACGGACCCCCGAAGCTGATCGCGCAAGGAAAACATTTCCCGTTCATCGTCGTCTCTCCGCAATGTCCTGCCGATGATTGGTGGGATACGGATGTGCTTGGCGCATTGCTGGACGATATATGCGAGCGTTACGCGGTGGACGAAGATCGGATTTACGCCACCGGTCTAAGCATGGGCGGTAACGGCACGTGGAAATTGGCCATGGAATTCCCGCATCGCTTCGCGGCGATTGCGCCGATTTGCGGCGGCGGCAACCCATACCTGGCGCGTCGCATCGCGCATCTGCCCGCATGGGTTTTCCACGGCGCGAAAGACGAAGTAGTCAAGCTGGATGAATCGCGTAAAATGGTGGATGTGCTGCGCAAGCTACGCGCGCCCGTCAAGTTCACTGTTTATCCGAAGACCGGTCATGATTCCTGGACGGCAACTTACAATAATCCGCAGTTGTATCGGTGGCTGCTCAAGCACCGCCGCAAACTCGAACCTACAGGTGAAGATGAAAACCCCGTTTAAACGATTCCTTCTCGTTCTCACCGCACTCGCGGCGGGCAGTGTGGCGTCCGTCTATCCGCAGACGAATCAGCAGCCGCAGAAATTTTCAACACGGATCACCAAGACCGTGAGTACGGAATATTTGCTCTATCTGCCGACCGATTACAATACCGACAAAAAGAAACGCTGGCCGTTAGTGTTGTTTTTGCACGGCGCGGGCGAGCGCGGCAGCGATTTGAACAAGGTCAAAATACATGGACCACCCAAACTTGTCGCCGCGGGGCGCGAATTTCCATTCATCCTCGTCTCGCCCCAATGTGCCGACCGCCGATGGTGGGATGCCGATGTGCTGGACGCCTTGCTCGGCGACATTTCCAAACGCTATCGCGTGGACAAAACCCGTGTGTATTGCACGGGCTTGAGTATGGGCGGATTCGGCACTTGGGAATTGGCGGCGGCGCATCCCAGCCGGTTTGCGGCGATCGCGCCCATCTGTGGCGGGGGCGACCCGACAACGGTGGCGCGGTTCAAAGACATTCCCGCGTGGGTGTTCCACGGCGCGAAAGACCCTGTGGTGAAGCCCGAAGAATCGCGGAAAATGGTGGACGCGATCGAGAAAGCGGGCGGCAACGTGAAGTTGACGATCTATCCCGACGCCGATCATGATTCTTGGACGCGCACCTACGACAACTCGGAATTTTACGATTGGCTGCTCTCCCAGCGGCGGAAGTAGAATTACAAAAACGGCTTTGGCCTTGAACTGTGCGGCGTGTAGGAGGAGAATGGCGGTATGAAAACAATCTTGCTTGTCGCCATCGCTCTCGTTTCCGATCGGCTTCCTCGGCAAAATTTACTGGTGCGACCGAGAAAAACATTAAAATATCTTCGAGAAACACGGCACGTTGGTTGCTACTTGGCAACAGATTGGAATAATGATGAGCAATCAGCTCACTCGTAACTGGACGTTGCTTTTCTGCGTAGCCGTGTTGCTCGCGGCGCTGTTTTTGCCATGTCAGAAGGTTAATATCCGAGGCGGCTGGTCGGTCGGCCTGGAAGGCGCGCCGATCTTCAAAACCGATCGTGTCGTTGATGTGCTTCGTCAGCCCGACTCGTTCTGGTGGCGAGTTGGGCAGCTCGCGCCCTACGCGTTTGTGATGGCCATGATATTTGTCCGTCCGCGGAGCAGGTTGGATTTGGCTCTGGGCTTAGCCGGGTTACTCACGTCATCTAACGCAGCATTTTGGTTCTATCAAATAGGCGGACTGGTCTTGGGTAGGGCAGATGAGGTTTTGATTGGACACGCTGTCTATTCCACCGCACTCAGCGCGCTGGCGGTCGCTTTTCTGCTGCTGTTCATCAGTGGCTTGCGCGCCCATAAACAACGACCGCAGTCACCAGGAGAAGGCGCAAGTTGAGAGACAGATCAAAGAAATGCTGATGGTTGTAAATCGCCTTGATTTCTGGCCGAGACTCCTGAAAATGGCTATATGCAAAGAATTACTATCGCTATGGCAGGATTTTGGTTGGTTGCCATGACTTTTGCGGCCGATATCCCACCCGGCGAGGCGGACGCAAAAGCCAGACTGGACAAATCACCGCGGCACGGCGAGTGGGTGGACGTGACCGTCCCCAACAGCAAAACGCCGGTGCGTTGTTTTGTTGTCTATCCCGAACGCAAAGACAAAGCGCCCGTCGTCATCGTCATCCACGAAATCTTTGGATTGAGCGATTGGATTCGCGGCGTGGCCGATCAACTCGCCGCGGATGGATTTATTGCCATCGCGCCCGACCTGCTAACTGGCAAAGGCGCGGACGGCGGCGGCACAGAGAAATTTTCCAGCCGCGATGACGTGGTGAAATCCGTGCGCGACCTCAAGACCGCCGATGTGAACACGATGCTCAATTCCGTGCGCGATTATGGTATCAAACTCCCCGCGGCGAATGGCAAGAGCGCGACCATCGGTTTTTGCTGGGGCGGTTCACGGAGCTTTGATTACGCCATCGTGCAGCCAGCTCTCAACGCCGCGGTGGTTTATTACGGAACGAATCCATCCGACGCTGCCGCGCTGGCAAAAATCAAGGCGCCGATTCTGGGTCTATACGGTGCCGACGACGCCCGCGTGAACACCACCATCGAACCGGCAGCCGCGGAATTAAAAAAACTCGGCAAGACTTACACCCACCACATCTACGATGGCGCGGGACATGGTTTTCTCCGTCAGCAAGATGGCCGCAACGGCGCAAACCTGAAAGCCGCTCAACAAGCCTGGCCAGCGACGATTCAATTTTTGCGCCAGAACACCGAGTAACGTGAGAGCGCGAGCCACCATGGATCGGGCGATCGAGGTTTTTGCGCGGGGATATTGTTTCACGCGCAGTTTCACGCATCCGTACTTGGCCGAGCGCATCGGGCGGGTATGGGTGGTGAGGGACGCGCCCCGAAATAATGGTGATTATCGCAACGAGGAATGGATCGCCCACGGCGTCGCTCCCGCGGAAATGGACCGCATCGCGCGCCAGCGCACCCGCGGACAGTTTGCCGTCTGCGCCATTCACGGCATCGGCGAGCCTGATGAGCCGCTGCGCGTCGGGTTCAAATCGTTGGGCTATCGGCTGATGACCACCGAGCCGATGATGGTGCATCGGTTGAAAAAGATTCCTCGCGTCCCGTCGCCAGCCTCGATTGAGCGTGTCACGACAATGGTTGTTGCCGAGCAATTGGCGAAGGCGACCCGAGCGCGGCCACTAGCGGCCGAACACCTCGCGCGCGATTCACGGTTGCGGCAATACGTTGCGCGGATGGACAACAAAATCGTGGGATGGGTACGCAGCATTGTCGTTGGGGACTCGACGTGGTGCTCCAGCATGTATGTGCGGCTGCAGTTTCGTCGTCGCGGCATTGGTCGAGCGCTGCTCGCGCGGATGCTGCGCGATGATCGCACGAGTGGCGCGACGCTGGCGGTGCTGCTGGCCAGTCACGCCGGCGCGAAACTGTATCCCCTAGTCGGCTACGAACAGATCGGCACGCTGCTGCTTTTCACGCCGCCCAAGAAAAAAAGAAACAATGAACGAACAAACAAAAAATGATTTTACCGCTGCCCTGTGCGCGGGAAATGCCACGCGCGTGCGGCAGTTGCTCCAGCAGCATCCGTCACTGCGCAAGAGAATCAACGAGCCGGTCGGTGACTTCGGCGAGCCGGTTCTTTTTGCGGCGCGATCCAATCGCAAGATGCTCAATGCCCTGCTGGACGCGGGCGCGGACATCAACGCGCGCTCAAAATGG
>CAYGDP010000046.1:0-6159 GCA_964348665.1 uncultured Verrucomicrobiota bacterium | reverse complement strand
CGTTTTCGCGCCCAGACTAACACATCCCTGGCTCAAAATACCGAGGTCACGTCACACTTGTCAATTACCTACTTGTTCAATCTCCCCGGACAAGCGTCAGAAGCCCTTTAGACGCGTGAGTCGCGCAACTCAACAACGGCTATTTTTTCTTCCGATCGAAAAGCCCGCCAACTCCTTCCTTGAGTTGGTTAATCGTTTCACCGGCTTTTTTGCCCACACCTTCGATTGTTTTGAGAGCTTTTTGCGTGACACCTTTCAAATCTCCCACAAAATCGTTGGGCAACACACCTTTCCCCTGGTCAGCAACCGCCAGGAGGATGTGCTTCACCAGCGTGCCGGCAACTTGGGAAAGGAGGACACCGCCTTTGCTATCCGATCCAAAATCATCAATGCGCAATTCTGGAATGGTCACAGTAAGCGTCGTAAGCTTTCCGGTGAGCGGAATCAGGTTCACATGGGCGGTGATATTTTTCACGACGATCTGTTGGATGGCGTATTTTGTTCCGCCACTGGATCCCAACGCCTTTTCGAGGTTTTCGAGGATTACTTTGTAGTTGCTGCCGCTTCCGGTGCGCTCTAGATAAACGTCAATGCCGTCCAACTCGATCAACGGCATCTCGATGGTGTCGCTGAAAAGCGAACCAATCGAAAGATCGAGTCCACCACGATCCATCGTGAGAAAGTGCGGGGTGCTAAATCCATTCGGGTTCGCAATGCGAAGATTGCTGATGCGGGATTTTCCCGACAGGATCCCGATACGGGCTGCGCCCAATTTGGTTTCGGCGCCCAACGCGTAGGTGGCCGCCGCCTCGATGCCGCCGCGCGCGAAATAGTCCACGCAAAACAGCGCGATGACGATCAACGCCACGACAGCGATCCCGATGCACAGCAAAATCTTGCTAAGCCGTTTCATGTCTGGTAGAAGATGCGCCCACTTTATCTATGCATGTCCTATTCGTCCATAAAAACTTTCCAGCGCAATTCGGGCACATCGCGCGATACCTGATCAAGGACCACGGGTTCCAGTGCAGTTTTGTCAGCGAACTACCCCCCGCAAACGTAGAGGGCATCCGCCGCATCCAGTACAAGGTCAAGGGCGCCGCAACGAAGGAAACGCACTATTGCAGCCGCACGTTCGAAAATACCGTCTGGCACACGCACGGTGTTTACGAGGCGATGAAGGCGCAAAAAAACCTTCGGCCGGACCTCGTCCTCGGCCATAGCGGCTTCGGCTCGACCCTCATGCTGGCCGACCTGTATTCCTGTCCGATCATTAATTTTTTCGAGTACTATTATCATTCCAAAAATTCCGACCTGGATTTTCGGACCGAGTTTCCCCCGACAGAACTGAACATTCTTCGGTCGCGCTGCCGCAATGCGATGATTCTTCTCGACCTCCAAACCTGCTCGGCGGGGTACTGCCCGACCGAATGGCAGCGCAGCCTTTTCCCCCAGGAATACCAATATAAAGTTGACACCATTTTCGATGGCGTGGATCGCAATTTCTGGTATCGCCGCGAAAATACCCCCCGCCGCGTTGGCAATCGAGAGATCCCGGCTGGCACCCGCATCGTCACCTATTGCTCCCGAGGGTTTGAATCCATGCGCGGGTTCGACATCTTCATGAAAGTCGCCAAACGCATCTGCGAGGCCCGCAAGGATGTGGTCTTCGTCTGCGTCGGTTCCGACCGCGTCTGTTACGGTGGCGACCTCAATTACACCAAAACCAAGTCCTATCGAGAATGGGTCTTAAAACAGGACAAGTACGACATGGACCGGTTCATTTTCACAGGACAAATCCCCCCGTCACAACTTGCCGATATCTTTAGCATGGGCGACCTTCATATTTATCTCACAGTCCCATTCGTCTTGAGTTGGTCGCTCATGGATTCGCTCTCCTGCGGCGCCACCGTACTCGCCAGCGACACCGCCCCCGTCCGCGAAGTAATTCAACACGAGAAAAACGGGTTACTCGCCGGGTTCTATGACATCGACGGCTTGACCGAGCAGGCGCTTCGCGTATTGGATGACCCACCCGCCTTTCGAAAACTAGGCGTCGCCGGGATCAACCTGATCGAAGAAAAATACAGCCTCGCCAAAATGCTCCCTAAAATGCTCAATCTCTACGAGCGCGTGGTATCCGGCAAAGGCCCAAAACCGAAATAACTCACGCCGAACCATCTCGAGGAACAGGGGACGCAAGTATTCCGAAGTTGCATTGTTCACCAATTCTCTCGCTTGCCTCTCCTGCCCTTCTGACCGATACTGACACGGAGGTTTCCATGATTTCCGAGACGGTTCGATTGCGCGGTCATATCATTGATTCACTGCTGCTGCCGAAGGTGTTGGACGAGATCATCGCCCGCGGCGGACGATTCGAGATCGTCAAACTCAACGTCGGCCGCAAACGCGAAGACGTCAGCGAAGCCGTCGTCCGCGTCGAGGCGGCGGATGAAACGTGTCTGACCGAGATTTTACGCGCGATTCATCCACACGGCGCCGAGTCGCTGGAGACCGCCGAGGTGCGGCTGGCACCCGCTCCCGCCGACGGCATTTTTCCTGAAGATTTCTACGTCAGCTCGAATCTACCGACACAAGCGCACTGGCAGGGTCGCTGGCTCGACGTGCGTCCGGCGCGGATGGATTGCGGAATTGTCGTTGACCCCGTGGCGAAGACTGCCGCGCCACAAAAATTCTGGCAGGTACGCCGGGGAGATTTGGTTGTCGTTGGTCACGACGGTGTGCGAGTGACACCGTTGCAACGTCCCGTCGAGGAAGGCGGTGAAGCGTTTGAATTCATGGCGAGCAATGTCTCGACGGAAAAACCGAAGCGAGCTGTCATCCGCGCCATTGCCGACGTAATGCGCGCGGTAAAACGCGACGGTCAGAAAATCCTCGTCGTCGCCGGTCCGGCGGTCGTCCACACCGGCGCAGGATCGCATCTTATTCGCCTCGTCGAATTGGGCTACGTGAATCTGCTGTTTGCGGGCAACGCGCTCGCCCTACACGACATCGAACAGTCGCTCTACGGCACGGCACTTGGCGTGTATCTCGAACACGGAACCCGCGCCGCGCACGGTCATGAAAACCATATCCGCGCCGTCAATCGCATCCGCGCGATTGGCGGGATTCGCGAGGCAATCGAGAATGGCACCCTTAATAGCGGCATTATGCACGCCTGTGTGAAACACAACGTTGAGTTTGTGTTGGCTGGCAGCATTCGCGACGACGGCCCACTGCCCGAAGTCATCACCGACGCGATCCAGGCGCAGAAAGCCATGGCGGAGCGGCTCAACGGCGTCGGTCTGGCGCTGATGATCGCCACGATGCTGCATTCGATTGCCGTCGGCAATCTATTGCCCGCCACTTGCAAGACGGTATGTGTGGACATCAACTCGGACGTGGTGACCAAGCTGTCTGACCGCGGTAGTTTTCAGACGATCGGGCTGGTGACTGACGTGGAACCGTTCTTGGTGGAATTGCTGGAAAATTTAAAAATGTAGCGGCGGTCTATGACCACCGATGTAAAATAAAAACCGTCCGGCGCTCATAGAGCGCCGCGACAACTGCGGAATCAGATGAAATATTTGATGTGCAAACCAACTTTTTATGGGATTGAGTACGAGATCAATCCGTGGATGGACATGAAACAAGGCGCGGACCGCAAGCTGGCCATCTCACAATGGGAACAACTTTCCGTAACGTTGACGCAACTCGGGGCGATGGTGCAGTTCGTCGATCCGGTCGAGCATTTGCCTGACATGGTTTTCACCGCCAATGCGGGGCTGGTTAGCGGCAATCGCGTCATCCTAAGCAATTTTCGACACAAAGAACGGCAAGGCGAAGCCCCGCAGTACCAGCGGTGGTTTGAGGTGAACGGTTATACGGTCGAGACGCTACCTAAAGAGCATCCATTCGAGGGCGAAGGCGACGCGTTGTTTGTCGGACAAATACTTTTTGCGGGCTACATCTATCGCTCCGATGTGTACTCGCATGATTTAATCGCCGAGAGGCTGGGCATCGAAGTGTTGTCACTCCAACTGACCGATCCACGATTTTATCATCTGGACACCTGCTTCTGCCCGCTTGCGCCGGATACCGCGGCGTATGTGCCGACCGCGTTCGACGACTACGCAAGGAAAGTTCTGACGGCCAACATCCCGCATCTCATCGAAATTGGCGAGGCCGACGCTGAAAAGTTCGCTGCGAACACTGTTGTGCTTGGAAGCGACGTCGTGATGAATGCAGGCTGCGATGCTTTCGCGCGCGTTCTTGAAGATCGTGGCTTCTGCATTCACCCCGTTGATCTCTCCCAATTCCTCCGTGCTGGCGGCAGCGCGAAGTGTTTGGTGCTGCGATTGTGACGTGATATATTTCGGCCATGCAAACACAGGACACGATTACCATTCGCAAAGGTGGCGGTGTCATTTCTTTGTGCGGCTTGCCTTTCCTGGTTTTTGGCATGTTTGCCATCAGCAGCCCGCTATCGGGTCTCATGGCGGATAAACACGGTTCTCCACCGCCATGGTTTTTTATCGTGCCATTCGGCTTGATTTCTGCCCTTGTCGGCGGGGTGCTCGTGTTCGGTCGCACGGGGACCGTGCTGGATCGGCGCGCGCGCATCGTGACGAGTTGGTGGGGGCTTCTCGTGCCGTTCAAAAAAACCACGCGTTCGCTCAACGACTTTCAGGCGGTTACTGTCTCCCACGAAATCCGCCAGAGTAAAAACAGCACGTACAGTGTGTACCCCGTTCGACTGGAAGGCGATACCGACAAGCTGAACATCGAAGAACCGCGAGACTATCAACAAGCACGATGTCGGGCGGAGGAAATCGCCAAGTTCATCGGATTTGGCATCGTGGATCGCAGTTCGGGCGAAGCAGTCGTGCGTGACGCGGATGTGCTGGACCAATCGCTCCGCGACCGCTCGCGTCGTGCTGATGAAACAATTTCCATGCCGCCGATGCCAGTGGGCTGTCGTGTGGAAACGAGTAATAACTCGAACGGAGAAACCGTGTTCAGCCTGCCTTCGCCCGGGTTTAAGCCAATCCACGCGATCCCGTTGGTGATTGGGTTTGGGTGGGCGGCGATGGGTTGTATCTTCGTGATGCCGATATTCTTGCGTGGTGGCACGCCTCCCTTTCCCATGAACCTCTTGGTGATTGGGTTCCTCCTGTTTTGGACATTTGGTCCATTGCTCTTTATGGTACCGGTCATGCTCCGCTCCGTGAAAACGAGGGAAACCATTCTGATTTCATCTCGCCAACTGCGATTGGAGCAAAAGCGGCTTGTCGGAAAACATATTTCTGAAATCGCCCTCGACAAGCTTGAGGAGTTGGAAATTAAGCACGGAGGCGTCATTGTCGCTCGAAGTGACAAGCAAACGCTGGAGTTTGGTGACGGGCTTTCGCGGGAAGAACTTCAATGGCTCCAGGATGCGATCCATGCCGTTGTCGTCGCGACACCCCAATAGCAACGTTTTGAACTATTGCTTGTTACAAACTTGAGGTTACGTTGTCTATTATTTTATACTCACCAACCTGTATCATGGCTCGTTATTTCATCCTGTAGCTTGCTGTATTCGCCGACTCGAATTATACTTCTGGATGTGCAAACACAGGACACGATTACCATTCGCAAAGGTGGCGGCGTCATATCGTTGTTTGGCATGCCGTTTCTGATTTTTGGATTGTTTGCCATCAGCAGCCCCGTAACGGGTCTCATGGGAGACAAACACGGCTCTCCGCCGCCCTGGTTTTTTATCGTGCCGTTCGGGTCGATTTTTACGCTGGTCGGCGCGGCGCTCGTATTCGGTCGCGCCGGGACGATTCTGGATCGGCGGGCGCGTACCGTAACGAGCTGGTGGGGACTCTTGGTGCCGTTCAAGAAGGCCGTCCGTTCTCTCAATGATTTCCAAGCGGTTACAATCACACACGAAATTCGCCGCAGCAAAAACAGCACGTATAGTGTGTACCCCGTTCGACTGGAAGGCGATACCAACAAACTGAACATCGAAGAACCGCATGATTATCAGCAGGCTCGTGGTCGCGCGGAGGAAATTGCCAAGTTCATTGGGTTTGGCATTGTGGATCGCAGTACTGGTGAAGCCGTCGTGCGCGACGCGGATGCGCTGGACGAATCTCTGCGCGCCCGGGCGCG
>CAYGDP010000045.1:0-9057 GCA_964348665.1 uncultured Verrucomicrobiota bacterium | reverse complement strand
GACTAGGGCGATGAAATCCGCAGGGGTATAGCGGGCAAGGGCGGACTTGCAGAAATCCGGGTTGGCAGAGAGAAAGTTGTCGGGCGTCGCGTGGATGTTGGTAAAATTGCAGCGGCCGCCGCCCGAAATCAGGATTTTTTTGCCGAGTCGATCCGCGTGCTCGAGCAACAACACCGAGCGCCCGCGTTTGCCGGCCTCGATGGCGCACATCAGCCCCGCCGCACCGCCGCCGATCACAATGACCTGCCAGGATTTCGTCATCGCCGCCACCATAACCAAAGCTGCCAGTGAAGTCTCTATTCTTGATTGCTGGATTCGAGTGGGGATAATTCGGTTGACCCAAGGGGCTTACATGGTAGATTCCCGCACAATGAATATGAACCTGAACGGACTTTTTGTCCCCCTTTGCACTATGGTGATTGCCTCGGTTGCATTGGCGGAAGACCCAAAGCCCGCTGTCCCGGCGCCCGCGCCGTCGCCAAATGAAGTGATCGCGCGAGTCAACGGTACTGAAATCAAGCGCGGACAACTCAATGAGATGTTTCAACGGGCTGCGGGCGGGGCTGATTTGGGTGCCGTTCCGGCGGAGGCGCGGAAGGGATTGGAGAAACAGATCCTCGATCAATTGATTGGGCAGCAACTTTTGGAAGAGAAATCCAAGTCGGTGAAAGTGGACAAACTCGACGCGAAGGTGCAGGAACAATGGGACAAGCTCAAGCAACGATTTCCCGACGAAAAAACCATGGTCGAACAGCTCAAAACAATGAATTTGACCGAGGCGAAGGTCAAGGAACAGATAGCGGAAGGGATTCGAACGGAGGCGCTCGTGGAGCAGGAGGTCCGAGGCAAGATACAGGTCGGACCGAACGAGGCGAAAGAATTTTACGACGCTAACCCGAAGTATTTCGACCAGCCCGCCCAGGTGCAGGCCAGCCATGTTCTCGTCCTGGTGCCGAAAGGCTCTGACGACAAGGTGAAAACCGAGAAAAAGGCGATCATCGACAAGGCGCGCGAGCGTGTGACCAAAGGCGAGGACTTCGCGAAAGTCGCTTCGGAACTTTCCGAGTGCCCCTCGAAAAGCAAGGGCGGCGACCTCGGCTCTTTCGGCGCGGGCAAGATGGTCAAGCCGTTCGAGGATGCTGCGTTCGCGCTCAAAACGGGAGAAGTCAGTGCGGTCGTGACGACCGAGTTCGGCTATCACATTATCAAGCAGACCGGCAGCAAACCCGCTGGTAAAATTCCATTGGAAACCGAGAAGGCGAAAATCGAGGACCATCTCAAGCAACAAAAAACAAAGCAAGGGATGCTTGCCTACATCGAAACGCTAAAAAAAGATGCCAAGGTCGAGGTATTGCTTAAATAGACTTAGTCTTTTGGTCGGGCTTATGAAAAAGTTCATCCTCATCCTGATGACTGGCTTACTGGGTTTGAATTGCACGGAGGCGGCTGTGCCCCCGGCGCTCAAACTGGGTGCGGCGGCCCCGGATTTCGATCTTCCCGGAGTGGATGGGCGAAATTGGGCGTTGAAAGATTTTGCAGATGCCAAAATCCTCGTGGTGATGTTTACCTGCAACCATTGCCCCACGGCGCAATATTACGAGGAACGTCTCAAGCAATTGGTTACCGACTACAAGAAAAAGGGCGTCGCGGTCGTCGCCATCAGCCCGAACGACCCCAAGTCCGTCCGCCTCGATGAATTGGGCTGGAGCGACTTGGGCGATACGTTCGAGGAAATGAAAATCCGCGCCAAAGACAAGCAGTTCAATTTTCCGTACCTCTACGATGGCGAAACCGAAACCGTGTCGCGCGCTTATGGCCCCGCGGCAACGCCGCATGTGTTTGTCTTTGATGCCGCACGAATTTTGCGATATGCGGGGGCGATTGACGATTCCGAACGTATTCAGCGAGTCCAGAAACAGTATCTCCGCGATGCAATTGATGCTTTATTGACGGGAAACGAGCCGCCCGTCGCCAGCACTAAAATCGTGGGGTGCTCGACCAAATGGGCGGGAAAATCCGACGCGGTGCAGGCGTATATGAAAAAATTGGCCGCTGAGCCCGTATCGGTTTCCCTAGCCACGGCTGACATTCTGCAAGTCTTGCGAAAAAATGAGTCGGGCAAACTGCGATTGATCAACTTTTGGGCGACATCGTGCCCGCCGTGCCTGGCGGAGTTCGACGAATTTGTGACCATCAACCGGATGTATCGTCATCGCGATTTCGAAATGGTCATGGTCTCCCTCAACGCGCCTGACGAAGAAAAAACCGTGTTGGAATTTCTTCAGAAACAGCAGGCCTCCAATCGAAATCTTCTGTTTGGATCGGCGGACCGCGATAAACTCATCAACGCCTTTGATCCCAAATGGTCCGGCGCGGTGCCCTATACGGTGCTGATCGATCCGGACGGCAAAATTGTGCATAGCGAATTGGGTAGCATTGACCCGCTAACCCTCCGTCGCGTTATCGTCAAGACGTTGAACGAGCGCAAACCATGGTGAATTCGGGCGTTTGGGGAAGCAACATCTTCGACAATTTATGCAATCCGGGAACAGGATTTACTGCTGGCGATTGATGATTGGCGCGTGGTTGGCCATGCAATTCATTGGCCTACAGGCCGCGGAGATCATCGCCCATCGCGGTGCGTCCCACGACGCCCCGGAAAATACCCTGGCTTCGATGAAGCTCGCCTGGGAACAAAAAGCCGATGCCATCGAGTTGGATCTCTGGTTGTCAAAAGATGGTCGGCTCGTGGTGATGCACGACGGCGACACCAAACGGGTAGGCGGCCCCGAACGCAAGTTGACGGAGCAGACCTGGGATGAGCTAAAACAACTTGATGTGGGTTCGTGGAAGCACGCCAGTTTCAAGGGCGAGCGAATCCCGACCTTGGAATCCATTCTTGCCACGATTCCTTCCGGCCGTCGCGCCTTTCTTGAAATCAAATGCGGCCCCGAGATTCTGGACGAACTGGAGCGGGTTCTTCAGCAGGCCCATCGCCCGCCCGAGCAGCTCGTTGTCATCAGTTTCAGCCTCAAAGTGCTTGAGCGGTCCAAGAAACGTTTTCCGCAGTTCGATCATTATCTTCTGCACGACTACAAGAAGGATTCAAAAACGGAACGATACCCGGAGCTCGCGCCGCTGTTGGAAAATGCGAAGGAAGCCGGCTTGGATGGCCTTGGGTTGCAGTTCAAATGGCCTATGAATGAGGCGTTTGTCAAAGAACTAAATTCAGCGGGCCTAAAGCTTTTCGTCTGGACTGTCAATGACCCCGAGGTGGCGCGAAAGATGTTCGCATTGGGAGTGGACGCCATCGGGACCGACCGCCCCGGTTGGTTGAGGGAACAGTTAAAATAATCGGCGGCGAAGTTTATTTTAACGCCGTGATATTCGCCGCCTCGTGCAGCTTACCCATTTCTGCGTCAGTTAGCGCACGATTGAATACAGCAAGCCCGCCGAACCGGCCAATGGTCGCCTCCTTGAGCATCGAGCCAACGGCGTACCGCGCCCCAACCGTAAAATCCGCGCCACCTCCCGGTTTGGTCTTGGAGTGTAGTGCGGGATCGTAACGGAAAATGCCTCGCCCGTGGTAATAAGGGTTCATCCCACGATCTTTTCCACCGGGACCTTCCTGCGTGAAATAACGGTCAGTCCGTTTGTCTTTCACCGGGTCAAGCGCGCGCTCTTCCAGTGCTCCGTTGATGTAGGCGCGAATAAAAATCCCATCATACGTGAATCCCAGCGAACACCATTTTTCCTCGGGAACTTCGCTGCGGCTTGCGGCGTAATCGGCGCACCACGGAAACGCGCTGCCGTCCGCGCGTCGTGTGATGCCTCCCTCGCTGGAGATGTGTGGCGTGAGCTGTCGCGGGCCGCCATAGGTGGGCATGTTCATGAGCAGGGCGTATTGGCGCGTGCCGGTATCGTCATTTGCGCCTTTGCCCTCGCTCCACATGCCAGCAATGGTTCGACTCTGTTTCAGGTCAATGATTCGCACCACGGCGAACATGCTGACCTGTGCGTCCTTGCCGGAAATATTGAGGTCGCCAGTGTCAGAGTAGGGGATGCGAAAATATTGTTTGCCGTTTAGGTCCGCCGAGTAACCGGAGAATGGCCCGCCCTCGACCCTCTCGATCGGTCCGCCGACTTCTGCAAGTGGATGTTTTTCTTTTGTGCCACGAGAAAGGCGCGGTTGTCCCGCCTCCTCGCCAAACGTCCAGAAGGCGACGAGACCGGGTGTTTTCTCCACCGCCGACGAATCGCCTGCGATCGGCTTTGCGCCCGCACCAATGTTCTTGTCAGCGGCGACCCCCGTTAGTGTAAGCGCAAGAAATACCGGGAGAGACATTGTGAAACGGCTGCCGTTGATGATCATGGAAATACCGGTTGCGAAAGAATTCCGAACGGTCTGGCCTACGTCAAATTCAGAGCACCGCCTTCGCAGAGCGCTTTTTTGCCGAAGGTCTCGATCCGATGGCCGGCGGCGTGGGCAAGGGCGATGTGGAGGCGGTTATGGGCAACTTTTTCGAATTTGAGCGAACGTCCCATCTTGAATCCGAACCCGCCGCCGATTAGTAGGAAGGGAATGTTGTTGAGAGTGTGCGAGTTGCCTTGGCCGAGTTCGTTGGTCCAGATGAGGAGCGTATGATCGAGCATGCTTCCCTTGTCTCCCGGCTCCGGCGTGGTGGCGAGTTTCTGAACGAGATACGCGAGTTCGCCGGCAAACCATTTGTTGATTTTGGTGAGTTTCGTTTGTGCGTCCGCGTTTTTGTCCGGCTCGTGCGATAGGCCGTGATGTCCGTCGTTGATATCGAGCCATTTCATTTTGGCTGACCCGACCGATTTCGTGAATTGCAATGTCGCCACGCGCGCCATGTCGTTGACGAAACTATTGACGAGCAAATCAATCTGCATCCGGCTCAATTTCGGCAGGTTATCATTCTGGTCGGCGACGCCCGACTCCAGGGTGGGCGGGTTGACGCGCAGCTTTTGTTTTTCGCTGTCGGCGATTTCCTTTTCCATCTGGCGGACCAGCGCTTCGTGTTCATCGAGCATGCGGCGGTCTTCGGCGCTGATGACCTTGGAAACCTTTTTCAGGTCGTCGCGCACGTCGTCGAGAACGCTTCGCAGGCTCTCCTTGTCTTTCAACTGGCCGTAAAGTTTTTGGTACATCTGGTAGGGATCGGAGATGGGAGCGACGGGTTGATTGGGTCCCGCGTACGACATTCGCGTCCAGGGATCGGCGCGGTCGGTCACGCCGACGCCGAATTCGAGCGAGCCGAACCGGGTACGCGTTTCGTCCCGGCTTTGGAAATAGTTTTTTAATTCCTGATCAATTGAAATGCCTTTGCACCATCCCGCGGGCGTGTCCGAGCCGCCCTGAATGTTTCCCGGAAACAATTCCTCGCCCGTCAGCAGGCAGCTCATCCCGCGCATATGACCGTCACCGTCGCCGCGGACTTTGTTGCAGACGCCATGGAGGAAAAGCATTCGTTCCTTGAACGCTTCCAGCGGTTTGACGATTTCCTTGAGGGTAAAATCGGGGCCAGTTTCGTCGGGCCAATATGCCGGGGGAATCGTGCCGTTGGGGCTGAACATCACGATGAGCCGCTGACGCGGGCGCGCGGGCGCGGCCAGCCCCAAGCTCGGCAAGCCGACGACGAACGGGACTGCGGCAGTAGAAAGCCCCAGTTGTTTGAGGAAAAGCCTACGGTGGATCGCGTTCATCGTTTGTCCGCTGAAGATACGGGTTTTTCTACACCGCGCAAGGACGAAATTCCGACGATGTCCACCAGTAGTTTCTGGACGCTAAACCCCGAACTGGCGAAGGATTGCCGGAGGCGGTTTGCTTCGTCGGCGCCGTATGCGAGCATCGGTTGTTTGACCGTCTGGTGAAAGAGCTGTTCAACGAAGGCATGATGAGCCTGCTCGCTTCCCGCGGCGAACTCGGCCAGGTCGCGCGCCCCAGTGAGACGAATCGTTCGACCATCATCAGTCTGATAGTCGGTGACGGCGTCAATGGGACGCCCTCCTTCGGCGGTACGGAAACGTCCCACGGCGTCGAAATGTTCCAGGCTGAACCCGAGCGGATTGATGACGGCGTGACAGCTTTGGCAGGCCTGCGAGCTTGTGAGCTGGGCGATTTTTTCCCGCATCGTCAGGTTGGGAGCGAACTCCTCGTCCTTGAACGCAACTGCCATCACCGGCGGCTTGAGATGGCGTCCGACGACGTTGCGCGTCAGGAACACTCCGCGATGAATGGGGGAAGTGAACTTGGGATACGAGAAAGCCGCCAACAAATACGGATGCGTTACCACGCCCGCGCGTTGTTTCGGGTCCATCTGGACTTTTACGAAGTCGTCATCGGTCCCAGCTTGCGGGATCTCGATGCCGTAGTATTTCGCAAGCCGGCCATTCAAGAAGAGATAATCCGCTCGTAAGAGCTGTCGAAAATCCGAGGAACCGTTCCAGACAACGTCCTCAAGGAAGAGGTTCAGCGAGGTTCGCAAGTCGGCGATGATTTCGGGGGTGAAATCGGGGAATCGTTTTGGATCTTTGGCGAGGTCCTCCACGCGATTCATTTGGAGCCAGTGATGCAGAAAGAACTGCATTTTCGCGCGAGCGCGAGGATCGCCCAGCATCCGGGTTGCCTGCTGGGTCACTTGTTCCCGAGTGAGTAGACGGCCTTCGGCTGCGGCCTTCGTCAACTCGCGGTCGGGCAGCGAATCCCACAGGGAGAACGAAAGCCGCTCGGCCACCGTGAAATCATCGGGCTTGGCCGCATCCAGACCCAGGTAAAGAAACCGTGGCGATTTCAAGGTCAGCAGCACGACGCGTTTGACGGCTTCCTCGATCGAGGGCGTGCCTTTGAAATGCGCGGACACAAACACCCGCTTCTGTTCTTCCGTTAACGGTCGTCGCAGAGCGGCAGCCGTGAATTCCGTGCAAAATGCACTCACCTTCGACGCCCGGTCAGCATCCTGCGGTTGGCTGCGGGAAAGACTGTCGAGGTGTTTGACGACGTAATTCGCCGTTTCGATGGCCGCCTGGGTTGTCGCATCGTTCCATCCTTTGGAGATTTGCACGCCGCGCTCGTAACCAATGCTGCTGTCATCGGCGGGAAAGGGGGTGGTGACGATGAACGTAGGCGCGACGCGCGCGGGCGAAAGATTCCGCGCGGGAATCGTCTGGCGCGTACCATGCGGCGGCTTCCACTGCAGCGTCATCGAGGCCGTTTTATCTTTGTACTTGAAGAGGTCGAGCTTGAGAGGATACACGCGCCCGCCGATCAAGCGACGGGTAGCTGTGGCTTCGGTGGTCTCGCCGGATGCCACCCACGCGTCAATCAACGGTTCGTTGTCGTTGTTCACCCACAATCGCGCCCCGTTGGGGGTTTTGACGATAAACTCGTAATCACCCGTCTCATCTGCCAGAAGCGATCCGCGCCATTGCACCGAAAATCCTTCCTTGCCGACGGGCTTGCCGTCATGACTCGCTTCGCCAAAATCGAACTGCACCTGCCGATCCACGCGCTCATAGGCGCCCTGGTCCTTTTGAGAATTCCGGTGATTGTAATAACGCCCAGTCAATCCGCGCTCTTTGCCGACGGTTTCGCGCGGCTCGATGAACCTTCCCACGAGATCGGCCACGCTGACGAGATATTGGCGGTTGGTCAGATGCGCCAGCTCCACGCGCGGCGGGTTTTTTCGCAGACGCGCCTCCCGCGAGTAGAACGCATCGTAGATGTAGCGGGCGACGGCCTCCGCGTCGGCGCCTTTGCATTTCTCGGGCGCGTTCTCCGGCATTTCGCGGTCAATGTAGCGGGTCAAATTGTCGAGAGACCGGTCGCCGACGAGTGGGTCTTCGTTTTTGCCCTTCACGCCTTCACCATTTTTCCCATGACACTTGACGCAGAGCTGACGGTAGATTGCCTGACCGGATGGTGATCGTTCCGCAGCGGATAGGTCGAGCCGACCCAATAGCAGACAGAGCAATGCCAAAGTGAAGTGTTGAACGTCTCGGATGCGCATCACCATATCTGATGCCGACTGTGGCCGGCTGTTCAATGGATTTTATGAGGACAACAGACGACCAATAGTTCTTTAGCCCGCGCAATAAGCCAGTCGTTTGTAGCGACGCTCTATGAGCGTCGATTTCCGATGCAATAACAGAGTCGGCGGTCGCAGACCGCCGCTACAATTTCAATTAAAAATCCGTGTCCGCCTCTTTGAGATCGAGTTCCTTGATCCAGGCATTGCGATAGCGAACGTCGTGACCTTCGCATTGCAGCTTGAGACCGCCCGGCGTATCGGTGATGCCTTTCCCGCCGTTGTTCCCGCCATCAATCCCCGAATTGGCGCCGCCCCACACCTGATTGATCCGCTGATTGGTGTGCACCTTGATCCCATTGAAATACATCGTGACCATAGCTTTCTCCGTCAATTTTCCGTCGGCAAATCTAGCTGCCCTGAAGTTGATGTCGTAGGCGTTCCATTTTCCAAGACCGTTGTACGCGTGGTAGGGGGACTCGGTCTCGTTGATTACCGCGCCAAGACCGTGCTTGGTCTTGTCACCGTCCATGATTTGAATCTCGTAACGGTTCTGCAAATAGACACCGCTGTTGCCGCGTTCCTTCATGATGAGGAACTCGATGTGCAACCGGAAATCCCGATAGGCTTTTTTGGTGACGATATCCGCCGCGCCATACTTGCCGCCAGCCGCGGCAGGATCATCGGTCTGCACCGCCGTGCCCTTGTCCACGGGATCATCCACGATCTTCCACTTGATCGGCAGGGCAGAACTGAACCGCGGCCCTTCCCAATACGTCCACTTATCATCGAGCATCTGGCGCGAGCCATCGAGGATGATCTCGGCGCCAGCGATCGGCTTCGCGCCCACGCCGATGTTTTTGTCGGCAGCGACGCCGAAGAGCGGAAGCACGAGCGCGGCAAGCAAGAGTGATGAGAGATTATGGTAGTTGTTTTTCATCGAAATGCCTTTCGTCAGGGTGACCTTGCCCCATTGGTTGGACAGTATATAACATTAAACTTGGCCATGGGT
>CAYGDP010000044.1:0-9308 GCA_964348665.1 uncultured Verrucomicrobiota bacterium | reverse complement strand
AACCATGTGCCCAAGACTAACTCTTACACTGGAGCAAAAAGATGAGGCCGGTCAAAGCGTGGCAGAACTTCCGCCACTCTTGCTTTCAGAGCATCCACTAATCAGCAGCGCTAAAACACCCGCCATATAGCCTACCAAATTCCTTTTTTCCAAGACTTCCATAAGTTCTCCTGTTGTTTACATTACTGCTAGAATTCATAATTCGATAGCAAACAACAAAACTTCCGTCAATCGGAGATTTTTTTCATTCTCACTCCGTAGAGTCGGTTAGCTTTCTACGTCCCTGCCAGATTTATCCGCCGTGCAGTGTGGCGGATGGTGCGGCATCGTAAACAAAAATATTCACGTTCTTTAGCGCATTTCGCGGTCTTTGAATCTGATTGCCGCGAAAAGGTTTCGCGGCTACAAATTGGATATGGCATTGATTGACGAAGTCAACGCGCAGGTCGTTCCGCCGAAGTGCGTCGCCGCGTGGAGTTTGGGGCAGGTGGGGACGATCCTCAAGAGCGATGGACGGATTCTCTGGATTGATCCGTATCTATCGGAACACGACGGACGTTGTTTTCCGCCGCCGCTGAAACCGCAGGAGGTTACCAACGCGGATTTCGTTTTTATCACTCACGAGCATCTCGATCATTTTGACCCGAACACGCTTAAGTCCCTTGCGACGGCATCGCCGCACGCGAAGTTTGTCGTGCCGTTCTGTTGCCGCGAGCCGCTCGCGAAACTAGGTGTCGCTGCCGCGCGGATCGTGCAGGCAAAGACTGACGAGTGGGCGAAACTAGATGGGCTGGAATTCAAACCGATTCCGTCCGCGCATTACGAGATGGAGATGGATGCAGCTGGCAACGCGCGCTATCTCGGTTATCTCATCAAGCTGAACGGCGTGACGATTTATCACGCGGGCGATACCATTGGTTACAACGGACTCGTCGAGCGATTGCTGAAGCAGCCGATTGATCTGGCGTTCCTGCCGATCAACGGGCGCAGTTGGAAGCGGGAGCAGATGAACATCATCGGCAACCTGACCGCGCAAGAGGCCGCCGATCTGGCCGCTACGGCGAAGGTGGACACGGTGATCCCGACGCATTGGGATTTGTTCGCGGCGAACACCGAGAACTTCGCGCGGTTTGCCGATCATCTCTATGCCAACTATCGCAACCAGAAATTTCACGTCTTGCATGTTGGAGAGAAATTTATGTATGTGAAATAAACCACCCTCGAAATACGCTAAACATACGAAAGCCTTTCGCGTCTTTTCGCGTTTTTCGCGGGCAATATAGGAAATTACCATGAACAAACAAATCATTCGTACGGACAATGCACCCAAACCCGCCGGACCCTACTCGCAAGCCGTCCGCGTGGGCGATCTGGTCTTTCTCGCCGGACAAGTCGGTCTCGACCCTGCCACCAGCAAGCTAGTCGCGGGCGGCATCACCGAGCAGACCGAGCAGACGCTCAAAAATCTGCGCGCGGTATTGCAGGCGGCAGGATTGGATTTCGGGAACGTCGTCAAGACCACGGTCTTTCTCTCGGATATCGGCAATTTCGCGGCGATGAACGCGGTGTACGCGAAGCATCTGACTGCCGATCCTCCCGCCCGATCCACGGTGCAAGTTGGACTGCCCAAAGACATGCTTGTCGAGATCGAGATGATTGCTCATGTCTGATGTTGCGCCCGAAACAATCGAAAGGTCGCGAACGAAAAACCGTGGCTCTGTTCGCGTATTTCGCGTTTTTTGTGGTGAATTTCTGCTATAAACACCCATGGTTATGCCGAAACTGAGCGTTGAATTCGATTTTAACAACCTGTTTGCCGCCGGTGAACACGGTTTGACTGACTCGGATTTCGCCGCGCTCGCGCCGCGCGCGGAAGCGGCAGTGCGCGGCGTGGAGAAGCTTCACCGGGCGGGCGAGCTGGGGTTCATGGATTTGCCCGACCAGGATTGCCGTGAGATTGAGCGGATGGCGCGCGATATCGCCAAACGATTCGACAACTTCGTCGTGCTCGGTATCGGCGGCTCCGCGCTGGGCAATCAGGCGCTTTACACGGCGCTGGCGAACCCCGTGAGTGGCGTTGCCACAACAGGGGCTAAACGCCGCGGCGACAAACCGCGCCTCTTTATTGCCGACAACAGCGATCCCACCCTGCTCGCGGACATCTTGGATCGTTGTGATTTGCGCAAGACACTTTTCAACGTTATCAGCAAATCGGGCGGGACGGTCGAGACGGCTGCTCAATTCTTGATTTGCGGTGACGCTGTTTGCCGCAAAGTTGGACAGAAACGCGCGAAAGATCATTTTGTCATTACGACCGACCCGAAGAAAGGCGTGTTGCGGGAAATCGTCGAACTCTCGGGCACGCGTTCGCTGCCGATCCCGTCGAACGTCGGCGGAAGATTCACGGCTTTATCGTCGGTTGGGCTTCTCTCGTCGGCGGTGATGGGAGTCAATATCCGCAAACTGCTGGCGGGCGCGGCGAAAGCGCGGGCGGCGTGTCAGTCGGCGCAGCTGTTCGAAAATCCCGCCCTGACCGCGGCGGCAGCGCTGTATCAGCTCGACCAGCGCGGGAAGAAAATTCACGTACTCATGCCGTACGCGCAGAAGCTTCGCTACGTGAGCGATTGGTTCGCGCAACTGTGGGCGGAAAGCCTCGGCAAGAAACTCGACCGCAGCGGACGCGTGGTGAACGTGGGGCCGACGCCGATCAAGGCGCTGGGTGCGACGGATCAGCATTCGCAGTTGCAGCTATTTCTGGAGGGACCGAATGACAAGGTGGTGATTTTCCTGTCCGTCGAAAATCTCGGCGCGATTGGAAAAATCCCGAAGAACCTTGGCGAGTACGACGAGTTTGGTTATCTGGGCGGAAAAACGCTCGCGGAATTGCTGCGAGCGGAGCAACGCGGCACCGAGATCGCCCTGACGAAGAATCAACGGCCCAATTTCAATATTCGGTTGGATCGAGTCGACGAGGAGAGCGTGGGAGCATTGTTGTTTTTGCTGGAGATGCAGACGGCCTATGCGGGGGAGTTTTACAATATCAACGCGTTCGATCAACCCGCGGTTGAGCTTGGAAAGCAATATGCCTGCGGGATCATGGGGCGCAAAGGATACGAAAAATTCGCGGCGGAAGCGAAACAGGCAAAACGAAATGAGCAATATGTGGTTTCGATCTAAACATTTGTGGTTTGGTGGAATCCTCGTTCTCCCTCTTCTTGGATTCGCCGAGCTGCCGGACGTACGGATGGTGGAAGCGTTTCCGAAATTGACGTTCGAGCGGCCAATTTACCTGACGCACGCGGGCGACAAGTCGAATCGGCTGTTTGTGGCGGAGCAATCGGGGCGGATTGTGTTGTTCCCGAACAAAAACGACGCTGCGAAGACCGAGGTGTTTTTGGATATCCGGGAAAGGGTGCTGGGCTATGATGAGCAGGATTCCAAGGGGAACGAGGAGGGATTGCTCGGAATGGCGTTTCATCCGAAGTATTCTCGTAATGGCTACTTTTATGTCTACTACAGCGTGGCGGATCCGCGACGGACAAGGATCTCTCGATTCAGCGTGGCGAAGGACAACCCCGATCACGCGGATCCTGCGTCGGAGAAGGTGATTCTGGAGATTCCTCAGCCGTATTCAAATCACAATGGCGGCACGCTCTTGTTTGGCCGCGACGGATATTTGTATCTGGGCACGGGCGATGGTGGCAACCAACGCGACCCGCATGGCAATGGGCAGAATCTAACTCTGTTGCTGGCAAAGGTATTGAGGATTGATGTGGATCGCGAGCAGGACGGAAAACCATATGCTATTCCGCGCGATAATCCGTTCGTGAAACGCGAAGGCGCTCGACCGGAAATCTTCGCCTATGGAATGCGGAATCCGTGGCGGATGAGTTTTGACCGCAAAACCGGCGAACTGTGGGCGGGCGATGTTGGCGAAGCGCGGTGGGACGAAGTGGACATTATCACCAAAGGCGGCAATTACGGGTGGAGTTTGCGCGAGGGAAAACAGGAATTCAAAAAGGGCGAACCGCAGGATTCGTGGGTGGATCCCATCAGCGTCTACGGACGGAAAGAGGGACTCTCCATCACGGGCGGATATGTTTACCGAGGTAAACGATTAAAACAATTTTCCGGCGCCTATCTCTACGCTGACTACGTGCTCGGCAATATTTTCGCATTGCGCCGCGAGCGAGGGAAGGTTGTGGAAGGGAAAATCATCTGTCGCCAACCTAAGAACATCGCCAGTTTTGGAGAAGACGCTCAGGGCGAGCTCTATCTCTGCGTGTTCGACGGAAAGATTTACAAGCTGGAATACGCGGAGGAAGCTCGTTAGCATTCTGCCATGCACTTGCGTCAAGAGGACGTCGAACGGTTTGAGCGCGACGGGTTCGTGCTTGTCCCCAATCTGTTTAGCAACCGCGAAGTGGCGGCGATGATTGCCGATATCGATGGTGGTGAGCGCGTCACCAAAGTTGCCGTCGGCCGAACCGATGCGGCTGGTCGGAAAGCTAAAATTGCGATTTGGCACGAGTTGGGTAACGATATTTGGGCGGCGGCATCCACTTGTCCGCGCATCGTCAATACCGTGCGTCTCTTGCTCGGTGAAGAGGTGGCATTTTTTCACGGCAAGGTAATGCTGAAAGAGGCGCGAAGCGGTGGCGCTTGGGAATGGCATCAGGACTACGGTTACTGGTATCTCTACGAACAATTTCTGTATCCGCATTTACTTAGCGCCTTTGTGGCGCTCGACGCGGCGACTCGCGAAAATGGTTGTCTGCAAGTACTGCGCGGCTCTCACAAGCTTGGCCGACTCGAGCATGGAAAGATTGGCGACCAAACCGGTGTTGACCGCGAGCGAATGGCAAAGATCGAGCCGCTTTTCGACCGTGTTCACGTGGAGATGACTCCCGGCAGTGTTTTATTCTTTCATTGCAACCTGCTGCATTCGTCCGCACCGAACAACTCCGACAACCATCGCCGCTCCTTTATCATGTGTTACAGCGCGCTGGCAAATCCACCGCTCAACGAAAAGGCGAAAATCACAAGAATCCCTTGTCCGATTGGCGCCGACGACGCCATCCTAAAGTTCGCAGCGGCGAAATCAGGCTGAATCATTTGCTCGACAACCTGTCCAAGCTTTGCTAGGAAACCCATGGAGGTTATGATGAAAACTATCGCTTCTGCTATTGTTGGCATAGCCATCAGCGTGACAGGATTTACCCAAGAAATCAAATTCAAGAAACTTCAAATAGACAAAGAGTTTCGCGGCGAGGCGGTCACGGCCTTCGACGTAAACAAGGACGGCAAGGTGGACATCGTGACCGACCAGTTTTGGTACGAAGCGCCGGCCTGGAAGCCTCATGAAATTCGCACCCCGCGCGCGTGGCGGCTTGTGCCGAACGAATACAGCCAGAGCTTTTGTATGTTTCACGAGGACGTGAACCGGGACGGTTGGGAAGATTACATAGTGGTCCGATTCCCGGGCGAGCCGATGCATTGGGTCGAGAACCCGAAAGGCAAAGACGGCCATTGGACAGACCACGTGCTTTATCGCTCTGCCTCAAACGAAAGCCCAACGTACCTTGACATCACCGGCGACGGCAAACGCGACATGATCATGGGGATCGAGCCGGAGCAACAAATGGCATGGTTCGGCCCGGATCCAAGTGATCCGAATAAACCGTGGACGATGCATCCCATCAGCGGCCCAAAATCGCCCGGTGGCCAACGTTTTTCTCATGGACTTGGTGTGGGTGACGTAAACGGCGATGGTCGCGCTGATCTCATCATCTCGGCGGGTTGGTACGAGGCGCCCGCGGACCGGAACGAATCGAATTGGAAATGGCATCCGCGACAGTTCTCTGGCGACGGCACCGCTGCCCAGATGTATACCTACGACGTGAATGGTGATGGTAAGGCGGATGTCATTTGCAGCAGTGCACACAAAACAGGGATTTGGTGGAACGAACAGCGCGTCGATGCAGATGGCGTGGTAACATGGACGCGCCATGTGATCGACAAAACATTTGCCGAAACGCACGGAGTCCGTTTTGAAGACTTGGACGGCGACAAAGTACCGGAGCTGATCACCGGCAAACGGTTCTACTCGCACGGTGCCGGAGGCGAGCCGGGTTGGGATCAACCAGCTGTCCTCGTCTATTTCAAGTTGGAAGGAAAAGGGGACGATGCGAAGTGGGTGCGGAACGACATCGACAACGACAGCGGCGTTGGCACGCACTTTGAAGTTGCTGATGTGAACGGCGACGGCAAGCTCGACATCATCATCAACAATAAAAAGGGGCTTTTCTACTTCGAGCAAGCGAAGTAAAGATCCGGACGACTAGGGACGATCGATCGCGTCGAGAACGCTTTCGATGGAATTTAAATTTTCCGCGGTATTGGTGGCTACGATTCGTTTTCGAGAACGATCATACGTCAAGGTCGCTCCAGGAGGAATCGCCACACCCATTTTTTCCATAAAGTCATTTACTACTTTTGTCGTGATGGCGGCTTCCGGTTGAAGTTGCAAGACGCGCCTCGCCGCGGCATCCAATTCCCGCGGGGACACCCGATAGGTCCGGGTGATCATGGGCAATGGACGCCGTTGAGAGGAAATGATAATCGCGTGCGGCTCAATCCACCAATGCAGATCGGCGGCGGATGTAATGTAATCAAGGGCGATTTTCAGCGGTATTCTTGAAAGTTTGAGAGTGATTCGCGGCAGCGGCTTGCTAGCGCCTGTAGCTGGCAGGTTCAAAATCACACTGACACCGCAACGTTCCGGGTCGTTGTTGCGGGCCGTTGTGACCAACTGATCAATGGCATCCCGAATATCGGCATTTTGCAGCTCAATTTTGGGGATGATCATCCGGCTGATTGCGCCTTCGATCTCCTTCGTGTTTCCGTGAGAACCTTTGACAAGAGGAGCTAGAGTGCGTGTTTGCGAACACGATAGAAACAGCAATCCAAGCATCGCCATACCAACTGAAACAAGGATTTGCTGCCAGCACTCCAAAGCCTTGGATGAGTTGATTTTGGCCACGCGAGGACACTAGCACGGGGAGAGCGACAAGACAAACGCGCAAACATTGACAAAAATTCTTTGCATTTTCCCGGCAACTCTGATAGCCAGAGTCGCATGGCGACCACGAGCATTGAGAAACCAACGCAGGTAACTTCGAAAGGACTCGAGGGAGTCGTTGTTTCTTCTACCCGAATTGGCGATGTGCGCGGCGACATCGGCCAGCTCATCTATTACGGCTACGATATCAACGAACTGGCCGGCAAAGTAAGTTTTGAGGAAGTCGCTTTTTTATTGTGGGAAGGTCGTCTCCCAAATCGCACCGAACTGCAAAATTTACAGGGTGACCTGATCGGAGCACGCCCGCTGCCGCACGTACTTGTCGAAATGCTCAAGAGCCTTCCCAAAAATGCTCCTCCGATGCACGTTTTGCGGACGGCGGTGTCTCTTCTCGGCACTCTCGACCCGGACGCGGAACTGAACACGCCCGAAGCGAACAAACGAAAAGCGCTGAAGCTGACGGCGCAATTTCCAGTTATCGTTGCCTACTACCATCGCTTGCGAAGCGGGAAGCCGTTGGTCGCGCCATCACCCAAGCTGAATACGGGTGCGAATTTTCTGTATATGATCAACGGGGAAGAACCAAACCAGGAGGCCGTGGATGTGATGGACATGGCGCTGGTCCTGCACGCCGAGCATGGTTTTAATGCCAGCACATTTGCGGCGCGCGTAACGATCGCGACTCTTTCTGATATGTATTCGGCGATTTGCAGTGCGATTGGCGCGCTGAAAGGCCCGCTTCACGGCGGCGCAAATGAAGGCGTCATTTACATGTTGCAGGAAATTGGCGATGACAGCCGCGTGGACAATTACGTTCGCACGGCGCTGGCATCGAAGAAACGGATTATGGGAATTGGCCATCGCGTTTACAAGACCCTAGACCCGCGCGCCCCCCATCTCAAGCGACTGGCGGAAAAATTGAGTGCGAAGGTGGATCCGAAGTGGCTGCGGATGAGCGACCGGATAGCGGAGATCATGAAAAAGGAAAAAAATCTGAATCCAAATGTGGATTTCTATTCCGCAACGGTTTATTTCAGTCTTGGGATCCCAACGGACTTGTTCACGCCAATCTTCGCCATCTCGCGCGTTACCGGATGGACGGCACACGTTCTCGAGCAGCTTGCCGACAACCGTCTGATTCGTCCGATGAGCCAATACACTGGTCTCGAAGGTTTGAAAGTGGTTCCGATTGCGCAGCGCGGGTGATCAAGACGAGACGGGTAATGACCTCTGCACTGCGACTACGATTGAGGTTATGTCGCTCATGGATAAGAACACAAGTTTGTACCTGCAAAATCATTGCTGATGGTGATTCAGTGAGCGGCGAACGAAGCAAACTCAGCAAAAAATCATGGGGAGGCGTGTATGTCAAGCAGAACGCGGTGGCCGTTTTCACTGCAGCGCTTGATTAGACAGCGTTGTCATAAACTCTAGAGTCGTCATTGTTTATACTCGCATTTGCCACAAAATTCAGGCATGAAGCGACATTGCTGCGAGTCACCACAGTGTAAAAAATCATTAGGGCAACTCCGGAAACTATTCAATTCGAAAAGGTAGGGACGAGCCGCCCGCCAAACTGCATGGCGAGATTTCGCCCGCAACGGCGGGCGGACCGGCTCGTCCGTGCTGGATTTCGCGTGACCCCGACACTTGTGTCGGGGAACGCGACTCACGTTGGATGCGCGAGGTTTACCCGCCGCGCTGTTTGGATGGCCGCGCGTCTCTAACAAAACCAAGTTTCCGGAGGTGCCCATAAGGCTAGTAGTTCTACACTTTTTTCTTACTTTGAATGCCGATGCAATAAAAGAAAGTCCGTGTAAAGCCGTAGCCTACCCACATCCAGAAAGCCCCCATCGCAACTCCCGCAACGTTCCAAAATGACCATTCACGATACAGTGTCGAAACGCCCTCAATGAAAAATGGAATCGCATAACGCAGGTTGGCGGCTGCTGCTAAGCCGAAGAAGAAGGCAGTCGAGCCGTCACCAGTATTAATTGTGGTAAATCCGAAACGCTCGCGGCTAGGGCTGCCGCCTTTGCCTTCGATGAAGTCTTTGATGAAAGGAAGATTCCTTAATGTGTTGTTCATAACTATAGGGTAAGGCAACCTACCAAATAATTGATATGGTTTTTGTATTAACACCCACGCTGAAAAAGTGACACATGGCCACACACTTGACCGGCCTCATCTTTTTGCTCCAGTGTAAGAGTTAGTCTTGGGCACATGG
>CAYGDP010000043.1:0-10374 GCA_964348665.1 uncultured Verrucomicrobiota bacterium | reverse complement strand
CCGCCACGGGGGTGTGGGCGACGCTTAGTCGCGTGCGAGACGACCGCTTTGTGAATGGCGTGGATGTTCAACTCGCCGACTTCCTGAAAGACTTTCCAGAGTTGGCTGATCCCCCTCTCGAATCACTAACTACCTCCGGTGGCGTTGGTTTACGCCCGTCCTTACAAATCCGCGGGCCGGGAAATT
The DNA here is from genome assembly GCA_964348665.1 of uncultured Verrucomicrobiota bacterium. GTDB lineage: Bacteria > Verrucomicrobiota > Verrucomicrobiia > Palsa-1439 > CAYGDP01 > CAYGDP01. The sequence continues at coordinate 10,188 of CAYGDP010000043.1, read as the reverse complement.
CGATTCTGATGGAGTTCAAACTCATGCCTCCTGGCATTTCAACGCAGCCGGGAGTGAGGTTTGATGTTGGCCGAAGGGTGCAAGGTGTCGCCGCTGTCGCCCCGCTAACGGACGGCCCAGATACCAAACAATTTCCAGTGAACCTTGAAGAGGCAAATGACGATCCGGACACAGTAATAGGGCAAGAAGTAAAGGATGAAAGCGAAGTGCCCACGACGTCTGACCTTTTCTACTCCCACGATGCTCCCGGCCCGCCGACTAAAACGGCAACGGGCAAGTTCTTGACGATGAGGTTCGGTTTTGCGGAATTTGTGCGGGTCTCTTTCAATGGCGTTCGTCCCAAAGGAGACGGAGTCCACGGGTCGCGATGTTCGGATATGTTCCAATGGCACGTGAAGGGCGACTACCGCGCGGATCCAAATGGGCTATGGGTGCGCACCACCGGTGACGAAAAGGAAACCAACCAAAACAATGTCGGGCCGGGGCCGATCATGATCCAGCCCGCGCCCGGACAAGGAGGACAATAATGAGAACCAAACAAGTGTCAATAACGTTGTGGTGTGTGGTCGGCATTTTGGTCTGCGTGGTGCTCTACCCCACCCAGGCAGGCGATAAAATTGACGTGCTCAAATACCTATATGAGCAATCAGACCTCGTGGTTGTAGGCAAGTTTACCAAAGAGCCTGGTGAGCCTGTCTCTACGCCTGTGTTGTCCGACATCATCACTGGACTCCAAGTGGATGATGTCCTCAAGGGCGACGACAAGCTAAAGGGGAGAATCATCAACGTCGGCATTGAGCATTTTCACGTCGTTGAGGAAAAAATCAAGAATCCCTTGTTCAAGAAGGATTCCAGGCTAATCTTTTTCCTCAAAGAAAGCAGAATAGACCCTGTTATTAGGGCCATGCTTAGGGAGTCGTTACAAGAGCACCAGGCACAGTATCCAGGAGAAAAACTAGACTTCCGTGTCAATCTAGACGGCATTATTTGGAAAACTGTGGAGCCTTGGTTCAGTGTGCACTTTGCCGATCCAGCGATGGCGCGTACACTGAAAGCACTGTCGAAAAAACCATAGTGATTTTCGAGTGGACATGAATCATGAATTAGGCATAGGCGCGGCCCACCGGCGACGAGAAGGAAACCGAAACAAACAACGTCGGGCCGGGACTGATTATGATCCAGCCCACCCCCGGACAAGGAGGGCAATGATGAGAACCAAACGAATGGTGACATCTTTGTGGGTCATCGCCGGCTTGGCTTGCGCGACGTTCAGCACTGCCCTGGCCGCTGATGAGATTGACATCCTCAAGTACCTCTACGACAAATCAGACCTGATAGTCGCGGGCAAGATTATCGACGAGCCTGGCGAGATTCTATCACGACCCGGTGTCAGATTGAGCATCCTACGCGGCGCCTGTGATTTCCAAGTGGAAGATGTTCTCAAGGGAGATGGCAAGTTGAAAGGCCAGAACATCCGGGTAGGCTTCCGTCGTGTTGGGCTTGGTGACGAAGAAGAGAAACATAAATTGTATAGGAAGGATGCCGAGTGCATCCTTTTTCTTAAATATGAGGCCCCTGGCGAGCTTCTTCCGTGGGAAATTGAGGAGCTTAAACGCCTTGGAATAGAAGAACGCGAAGTACCAAAGATGCTAATTCGGTGGCGCAGTGTGGACTGGTGGTTCGGAGTGCAGCCCCGCAATTCAGCGATGGAGCGGACATTGAAGAGTCTTAGCAAAAAGAAGTGATGTCGCATCATGACAATCGATTTGGATGGTACCCGTGTGACCGTCTCCGAGGCTGAATGTGAATAATTCAGAGGGAAGTGATTGTATGAATCAATCTACCCTCCGCTTTGTTTGTTTGTTGCGCTGATCGGCCTGTCGGTGGCCGCTCAGGATGAGAAAATCAGTCGCAACATTGTTGGTCATTGTAGACGCGAACCTTTTTCGCGGCAATGAAATTAGCCCATATAGAATCCAACGGATTTCCTACGAATAACACAATCTAGCGGGAAATAAATGGAGACTTCTATTTCACCACGGCCTCGGACAAGGCCTTGAAATAGTCGTCAATGAGAGGCTGGTATTCAGGTTGGATGACGCTGTCGCGGGCATCGAGGACTTCTTTTTGCAGATCAGTTGGGAGCCGCTGGGCGGCGTCGCCGCTCACTGTCGTCGCGCCGCTGGCGGCCTTGATGGTTTGGCCGAGTTTTTGTTGAAGAAGCGCCTGATCGCGTTTCAGCGCCTCGTAATCGTTGTTGGCGATGTCATTCTCGATGGCGCGCATCAGCTCAATCGCGCCCTGTAATTCGCCGGTCGGCAGGTTCATCGAGCTGGCGGCGGCGAAAAGTTGCTGCGCGTTTTGACGCGCTTGCGCCTGCTGTTGCCCCATCCGTTTCCATTGGTCCTGACGCACCGCATCGGCTTTGCCTTGCAATCCTTCCTGTCCGAACCCGCCGCTCTTGCCGCCGCCTGTGCCGAAACTCTTCGAGGTCGGGTCTTCTTCCTTGACCGTGCCCTTCTGAATGGGATCATCGGTGCGGCGATCGGCGATTTTCTCGCGGCCTTGCAACGCCTTGGCGACGTCCTCAACCATTTCACCGGAGCTTTTTCCGGAGCGACCGGATCCACTGCGTCCGCCCATCTCGTTGTTGTTTGGCAAATCATTGCCACTGACACCTTTGGCGCTAAAATTCGCGATGGGACCGTCCATCGCATCCCAGCCCATCAAAGCATCGGCCGTCGCCCAATTGCTGGCCTTGTCTTCGGCAGCTTGATCCATTTCATCCTCCGCCTGGAGCAAATCCCCGACGATATCGTCGAGTTCCTCCGGCAGATCCACATTTTGAATCTTCGGCACTTCTTCGTTGCCAAAACTTTCCATGTTCCAACTGACTTTGTCCGGCGCATCCGGCAGCCATTTCTCCAAATCTTCCACCCGTTTCTGCTCCGCCTTGAGCGCGTCCAGGATGGCGTCATCGCGCGCCACGGCAATCTCGGTTGCCTCGCGTTTCATCGCGTCCTTGGCCATCTCGACGTCCTCGAATATTTCGTGCGACTTGCTGTTGAGATGATCGGTAAAATCATGGTCGGGGACCATCGCCAGATCGTTGGCGATGTCGGCGACGACGTCCTGAACTTTCTGCTGCAGATTCGCCAGCTCGGCCAGCTCGCCTTTCTGTTGCTCGGTCAAATGGTCGCCCTGTTTGGTTTTCTGGATATCCGCTGTCTTGTCACGAATCGCCTGTTGCAACGCCTCGAGTTTTTCAAGCCGTTCCTTGGCGTCCTGCAAGGCTTTTTTCACCTCGCCCTGCGCTGCGATGGCGGCGGCGGCGGCGGCAACTTTCAACTCCTGCGCAATCGCCTGCAAATCGCGGATGATTTCTTCCTGGGTCGGAATCGTCCCTTTGCCGGTCTCGGCGGCGGACAGCCCGCGCTGCACCTGTTTCACTTTGCCAAAAACCTTGGAAGACTGAATTTTCACGGCAATGCCCGCCAATCCCTTCGACATCGTCGGATTGCTTTTCTCCATCTCGCGCGCCTGTTGCTCGACCGAGTTTTGATATTCGCCGAGCGAAACATAAATCTGCCCCTCTTTTTCGGTGAGTTTCGGCCAGACATCAGCATCCGTCGCTTCCCGGGTGGCATCTCGCACCTTGATCTGCTGTTCGATGATCGCTTCCAGATTTCGGAACAGCGCCATCACATCTTGCGCTTCCGCTTCCTGTCCGACGTCCCGCAACAGGGATTCGAGCCGGACGAGGATGCGTTTCTCGGTGTCCACCGCGGCGGTCAATTCTTTCGTCGCGTTGAGCAGGTTTTCGACGGGAACCGCTTCGAGCAGTTTCACCGCCAGTACCATCTCGCTCGCGGCAAGTTCTTCGAGGGTTTGTTTCGAGGTCGGGATGGCGCCGGCATCGAGATTCTGCGCCAACGCAATCGCATCCGTGCGGATCTTCGCCTGCGTCTCGCGCAGTGTCTTCACCACCGCGTCCGGCTGCGGCGGAAGTTGCTTCTGGGCACCGGCCAGGAGAAGATCGTGCGTCTCGGTCATGTTCTTCTGTTGCGTCTCGATCAATTTCATCAACCCGCCGCGCGCGATCGTTTCGGCTTGGTCTTCGCCTTTTTGTTTCTCGGCTTGCGTGACGATTTGGAGTTTGTATTGCGGGGATTGGCCGACGCGTTCCGCGCCGCCTTGCGTGTCAATCGCCTCGGCAAAATAGATGATCGTCTGTCCAGTCTTCAGCCCCAGCTCTTGCGGCGAAAGTTTGGCGTCTCGCGTGCTGGTCTTGGCGGATTGCGGAACGTCCCAGGAACCGAGCGTCTTGACTGCTTTCTCGTTGCCTTCCGGGAAATATTTCAGGGCGACCTTCGTCAACCCAAAATCATCCTCGGCTTTGATTTGCACCGGGATGGTCTCGGTCGGCGTGATTCGAATATCTTCGCCCGGCTGCGGGAGAGCGACGATGGGAACTTCGTCGGCGATGGCGCGGATGCCATAAGTCGGGACTGGCTGGTTCGGCGTGCCGGATTCATCCACTAATTCAATCGAATACTCGCCGTCATCGGTCAGCTTGAAATTCAACGAGGCGGTTTTGCCGCTCACACGCATTTCGCGTGGGTCGGCTTTCTCGGGATTTTGCGCGGAGACGAACACCGCGCGCGCGATTTTGACCGGCTTGGAAATTTCCAACGTGAGCGTCACATCGGCGCCAACCGGCTCGGAGAGGTCGCCGGTCTTCGACTCGAACGTTTTATCCTTGAGCAACGTCCATTTTGGATATTGAAGCGCGAATTTCATGTTCGCGATGCTCGGACGCGAGACGATCGTGGCTTTGTAATATTCGGTCGTGTGATCGCCCGCGCTGACACGGTACTCGACATTCTCGATGACGTTCGGCAATCGCCAAGTAAACACATCGCTGCTGGCGCCTGGCAACATCTTCGCTTCCTTGCTTCCTCCGCGCGCGAACCGATACTGCACCGAGGCATTCTTGGCCGGCGTGCCGCTGATTTTGGCGATCACTTCCAGATCGGCGCTGGGCGGCAACTCGGTATGACCGGGAGTAACCGCGATGTCGGTTTTGTGAACGGCGGCGATGTTGGCGGTAGGTTTCAGGTAGCGTTGCGCGGATGTTTTCAGCTCCGCCGTAAAGAGCCATGCATACAACGCAAGATCCGCCACCACCAAGCCGAGCGCGATCGCATAGTAACGAAATCGGACAAGGTCGATGGATTGCAACACGTTGACCTGCGAACAAATCGCGCCGGCATCCTTGACCAACTCGCCCAGCATCGCTGGCGAGGCGTCCCAGCCGCGATTAGCCAGTTGAACGGCGCTGATGAGGCGGTTTTCGAACTGTGGAAATTTGCTCTCGATATGAACCGCCACTCGCTCATCACTGTACCGGCTGCGGATCGGTCCCCAAATCCACCAACCCAATCCGCCAAGCGTCACCGCCGCCCAAAGAATGAGAAATGTCACGCGAAAAAACATCGGAAGCGCGAGCGCGTGATCGAGCCAGAGCAGGCCGAGCGCCGAGCCGAGGGACACCGCCACGACGAGACAAAACCCTTGGAGAATTTGCACGCGTTTCCAATGCGACCGGGTGCGATCGAGACTCGCGCGAAGCTCGCCCATGACCGAAGAAACCGAAGGATTCGCCGTCTGCGATGGCATCGCCCGCACTCTACCCGCCAGCACCGGACTTGTCAACGTTCACCGGAGGATTTGTTCGCTGGGTGCGGAAGATATCTTCGTAGGCGGCGACACTGCAGCAGGCGACGAACGGCGTGGTAAGCGTTACCCAATCGCCGATGAGCAGTGTGGGCAGTAGACAAACACAACAGACAAATCCACAAAGGTTGATCACGGGCAACAACAAGGCCGCAAACGTGGTCAGCGCGAACCAGTGGCGGGCAACCACTTTGCGGCTGATTTCCATCGCTCGCCAGAAATCGAACCGGCAATCGATCGCCAGCAGCCAGGTAAACATGTAATACATGGACACGAGTATCCCGGGCAGAACGAGAATGCCGAGCAACAGCAACCATCCCAGCAGTGTCCACTGGTCGTTTTGCCAATGCGACGACATTGTCGCCAGGATTTCCTGGAGCCGCGCCTGAAACGCCTGCGCTGAATTGGTCATCGTGGCGGGATTTGCTGCCGCTCCCGCAGGATTGGCCATGATCGTCGAATAAAAACCAACGATGTTGGCTAGGTCCTGCCACGTAACTCCCGTAAACCACGCGCCAAAGAAGATCGCGCCAATCCCCAGCGGGATGTTAGCCAATACCACAAAGATGACGATGAGAAGGTTAGACAAGATGAGCGAGGGCAAGGCGCGGGAAAAACCGGCGAATAGATCACTGAACGATCCCTGCGAATCGCGTCGAAGGCGACGCAACAAGAAATAGTAAAATCCTCCGATCCACACGGCGCGCAGAAAAACATCCGCGACCGATCCCGCGCCAAAGGGAAGCATCCGGAGTCCAAATCGAATGCAAACAAGTAACAAAAACGCGCCCACGATGGGGCCGCAATGTTCCCAAAAGAGTTGCCAGCCTCGTCCCATCCATACGCCGATTCGAACCTCATAATGATCCTCGCGCCACGATCGCTCCCGTTCGGCCAGAGTCATTTCGGTGTCTTCCATCTCTCCCACGACCGGCGGCGTGGCGGCATAGTACGGCGCCAATTCCGGCAAGGTTGCCGCCGTCTCCCATGTTGCGGTTCCATCGCGCCGCACCTGGGTGCTCGCCACAATACGCCCTTCGCGCGCCCATCGCTGGAGCATCTCTAAATCGACCGGACCGTATTCGCGTCCGTCGGCGCCGATGATGAAAAATGATTGCTTGTCCGACACGAGGGGAAGGTATCGGAGTCGAAGACGTGGGTCAAGCGGTAGCGAGTTTATCGGCGGATCTTCGCAACACGCGCACGGAGTTACCCTCGACCCATTTCCCTTTGATAAGCACCGTCTTAGGGTGCGATGGAATGCCGCATTCGTTATTGTGGAGTTGTTCGACAAGTAAATCCACGCTGGCGGCGCCAATTAGATTGGGATTTGTGTCCACACCCGTTATGTGCGGATAACTGTCTGACCAATTCAACGCGACAAATCCGACGTTCTTTGGCACACAGACCAAAATGTCAGCAAGGGATTGATTTAAGATGTGGTAATGGACGGCGATGATCGCATCCGGACTTTCATCTTTAAGCCACCGACGAAAAACCTGTTCCTTCCACTCGCCGATCACTAAACTTGGAATCGCGTGAGCGGGGCTAATCCAGTTCTGATAGGCATACATGGATGCGGTGCGTTCATAATCTACGCGGCGCTCCAGGTCTTGAAGCGTAAAAAGACCGATGCGGCGAAAGCCGAGGTGTTTGAGTTTACGATAAGCCAGGCCAACGTTTGCATATTGGTGGATGCAAACCCGATGAAGATCCGGCTGACGCAGCGAAGCTCCGATCGTTACGGCTGCAAATTGTTCCCAATTCAACGACAAGTGTCCCATGGGACGCAGCAGAGGGTTGATCACGAGTCCACGAATACCCCGCGCCGACAACATCTGACTGAAGCGTTGACCTGTCATCCCCGACTCTTTGAGCCAAAAATGTTCCAATGTATAACCCAGTTGGCGCGACCGAGACATTGCTCCGGAAAAAAATTCCCTCGTTTCGTAAAACTTTCGCCATCCATCCCGCGTCGGCCAGGCGGTTACAAATGCCAAAGTCTCAACATAGTCGGACCGTTTGACCGCCTTCAATTGCGCCATGAGTGCTGCCACCATCGGATTGGGGCGATACCCAAATTGACGGGCAACCGCTTGGATTCGTTGGCGCGTTTCGATTGGCAAATTGGGATGATTGCGGAGTGCGCGCGAAACCGTCGCCCGCGACACTTTCGCCGCATCTGCAATGGTCTGCATCGTAGGCCGTGCAGGTTGATTCATGCAACGGGTTGCATAACAAATTTTTTGACCGACGTCAAGAAAAGTCCTATTTTCACCGCAAGTTCGGAACTTTGAACATCTTGGAGGCGGCACGATGAAGAAAACAGCAAATCGGAACGGTTTTTCGTTGATCGAGCTGTTGGTGGTAATGGCGGTGATTTTGACGCTTTTGGGTATCCTGTTGCCCAGTTTGCAAGGAGTCAGGGAGCGCGCCTATCAAGTCGTTTGCGCCAACAATCTGCGCCAAATTGGAGTCGCCCTCACCGCGTATCTCGGCGACAACGAGGGCTGGTTCCCGCTTTCCGGCGGATGTTGGCACGGCAGCGCGCGACACGATTTTATCCAGTGGGGCGGGTGCGGCAACGATGGCTATTTCGATAATCGCTCTGCCATCTGGCCCTATATCCCCAACAAGGCGGTGTTTCTCTGCCCGGTCGATACAAAAAATCCGCAGTACCGGCACGGACTTACCTATGGAATCACGGATCAAACGCATTACAACAAGGACTGCTGGAATTGTATCGGGGTCAATCGCCGGGACGTGCTGAACGGAGAATTATCCCGCTACGCATTCGCGATGGAGCAGGAAACGGGGGGAGCCAGTGGCCCTCATATTGATTCGCGGTACAAGATGAATGGCACCGACTTGATCGCCAACGGGATTGGCGATTTTGCGCAATGGCACTTTGGCAAAGGCGGCATTCTCTACATGGATGGGCATGTCGAATTTCACCGTTGGTCTTCTGGAAATGGTGGTGGTTGCACCTGTTGCAGTGGCGCTCGATGCAATGCCGCTCCACCCTGCGGTGCTGGTTGCAGTTCGAGTTGTTGTCCTCCTCCAGGCAGCGATATTGCCGATCACGGCGATTTTCTACTCTGTTCATCGGTTCCCAATTGTCCCACAGCAACTCCTGTCGTCGGGTGCCCAACCGCTTCCAACGGTTGTTGGAGCCACTAAACCAACGAAGGTATTTCTTTCGTGCGATCAAATTGAGTGTTCATGGATATCCCTGAATCAGCCAAGAAACCGGTCCTCCTGATCGCCGTCGCTGTCATCGTCTTCTGGATTTGTTTTATTGCGTACCAGTTGTTCGGCGGCAGAAAATCTTCGGTCCGCATCTATGACCGTGGCGGTTCGGACGAAAATGTCGCCGTGGTTGCCGCCCGCGAAGCATTTCGTATCGGTGGCGATCAAGCCAAGATCGTTCTGCTTCTGCGAACACAAGAAAACCAAAACGGATCACACCTGGAACGGCAGGCGCATGCATTTGTCACTGGTTTTCAAGCTGGCCTCCACGACGAAACGGGAAAACTTCGCGATTCCATGAAGATTCTAGCCACCAAATACCAAAGCGCCGAAGCCATGCTTCAGATCGATTGGCCGCCGGTTGCGTTCATCCAGCAAATTGCCCGCGATTACCCAACCTGTACTGTAATCGTATCATTTTGCAATCCTCCCGTTGTAACGCCTCAAGACCGCGGCAGCTATGATCCCGCCCGCCTGCCTCGCGTCATCTCCCTTAGCTCCGGCATCGGCAGCCCGTCCCAGTGGCAACGAGAACTTGGCACCGGCCTGGTCGATGTGCTCTTTAGCCGCCGCGTCACCCCGGGATCGCAACCCGGCAAAACACCGCGCGAAATCGTCGAGATGGAATACTGGATCATCACCCCGCAAAATCTCAACGAAACCATCGCCAAAGCCAGTGGCGGTTAACGGATCGTCCGGCGTTTTGGATCAATTGCCTCTCGCAATCCGTCCCCAAGGAGATTGCAAGCCAGCACCGTCCACGCAATCGCCAAGCCCGGCGCTATCGAAAGGTGCGGCGCCCGCCGAAAATCATGAAACGCGTCCTTCAACATCAACCCCCACTCCGGCTGATCGGGTTGTCCCGATAATCCCAAAAACGCCAGTCCCGCCGCCTCCAAGACCGCGCTGCCCAATTGCAACATTGTCACCGTCAAAATCACCCCAACCAGATTCGGCAAGATCTCCCTCGTCGCAATCCGAAATCGCCCCGCTCCCATCGCCTCCGCCGCCAGCGAATACGTCTTCGCCCGTTCACTCAACACCCCCGCGCGAATCTGCCGGATCATCACCGGCGCGCTCGCCACGGCGACAGCCCACATCACGCTCCGGGGCGACGGCTCCAGCACCACCAACAACGCCAGCCCAATCAACAACGATGGAAACGAAAGCAGAAAATCGGTCACGCGCGATATCACCATATCC
>CAYGDP010000042.1:0-11864 GCA_964348665.1 uncultured Verrucomicrobiota bacterium | reverse complement strand
AAACCATGTGCCCAAGACTAACTCTTACACTGGAGCAAAAAGATGAGGCCGGTCAGCCGAAAGGCTGCTTCGTGCAGCGGAGTGCGCTGTTTCTTTTCGTCCTGCGCGTTTGGATTTGCCTTGGCTTCGAGGAGCAACCTGACGATTTCGACGTGCCCTTTGCGCGTTGCCCAAAGCAGTGGTGTTTCGCCATCTATATTAGTGACATCGGGGACGGCCCCATTGGCCAATAGAACCATCGCCACTTCCGCCCGTCCTTCAGATGCCGCTTCGTGGAGAATGCTCCAATGATAATGAGAGTCTTGCTCTGAATTTGCTAATTGAGGCTGTGCCTTTAGGAGTTCTTGCACTCTTTTGACATCGCCCGACGAAACAGCTGTCAGCATCTCTTTGCTCGCCTTAGTCACGCGCGGAATTTCTTTTGCGCCGTGCGTCCTCAAGAGCCTGGCGATTTCCTTTCGGCCATTGTCAGTCGCCACATGCAAAGGCGTCCTTCGATCTCCATCTAAAACATTTACGTCAACCTTATGAGCCAAGAGTAATTCAACAATTGGTTTTTGGCTTTGATCGTTCACCCACGAACAAGCATAGTGCAAAGGCGTTTTTCCTTCTGCCACATCTTTGACGTTGAGATCGGCGTTGTGGTCCAGCAACAATTTAACCGCGTCTCTGTGCGCCCCCTGCACGGCAAGATGCAATGGCGTTCTGCCGCTCTTGTTTTTTGCTTCCAAGTTGGCCCCATGACTGACAAGTAATTCCGCGATTTCCTTATAACCCTCTTTGGCTGCCTGGTGCAGAGGCGTCATTTCATATTCATCCCGCGGATTTACCTCTACCTTGTGAGCCAGCAGAAGCTCGGCCATCTCCCGATTCGCAACCTTCACGGCTGCCGCCAAGGGCGTGACTCCCGCTTTGCTTTGTGCATTGATATTTGCGCGGTGCTCAAGAAGTACCTCGACTAGATTCTTGTATCCCAATTGCGTCGCCACGTGCAAAGGTGTCTTGCCTAAATTGTCCTCCGCCGAGACCAAGGCAGGTTTTTCCTTTAGTAAGGTCTTCAGCGCATCGCCATCGCCCGCATATGCCGCATGAAAGACTTTTGCTGCGTTACCCTCGACGCCCACGTCAGCTTTGTGACGAAGCAATAAGACCACAAATGGTTGCCTGCCGCGTTCTGCCGCCATTTGGAGAGTTGTCCAGCCACCTTTGGTCTTCGCGTTCACATCTGCGCCTTTGAGAAGAAGTAGCTCGGCGACTTCTGTCAAACCGTTCCACTGCGCCATATGCAGTGCCGTATTTCCGTGTTTATCCCTGGCATTGACATCCGCGTTCGGGTTCGCGTCCAAATAAGACCTGACGCTCTCCACCCATCGTTCTCTGGTAAGAAGACCAGGGAGATTCTGTCCCGTGACGAGCCGCATCAAAGTGGTTTCACCCTGTTCGCCGACAATCTCCAACGCGTAAAGCGGGAGAGCAACATAGACGTACACCAGAGCGGCGAGCGAGAGAGCAGCGACGATTTGGATGGGCGATTTCATGGGAGAATTGGCGCTAATCTATACCATGAACCCATTCGCGCAAAGGAGAACTTGGCTGTTTGTTCACTCCTTCGCCCCCACCTTTCGGAGAAGCTCAGCAACATCTTTGTGCTCGCCATCAATGGCATAAAACAAAGGTGACTTACCCTTTGCGTCCTTTACGTTCACATCGGCTTTGGCGGCGAGCAACAACTCAACAATTTCTTTTTGCCCGCGGAACGCGGCTTCGTGCAGCGGAGACCGTTGCTTGGCGTCAGCAAGGTTCGGGTCTGCCTTCGCTTCAAGTAGTAGCTTGGCAATTGCAACGTGGCCTTTCCTGACCGCCCAGTGCAGCGGAGTTTCCCCCGTTGTATTCGCCGCGTTTGGATCGGCTTGGTTTTCCAGCAGTGTTTGGACTATTTCTGAACGGCCTTCCGTAACGGCTTCGTGTAGAATTGTCCACCGATTTATACTCTCAAAGACTGCGTTTCCCATCTCGGGATTGTTTTTTAAAATCTTGTTCACGGATTCGACATCGCCGTCGCGGACAGCCTTTCGCATTTCCTCGCTGGGAGATAATCCCACGATCCCTTTCGCTCCATGTTTTCGGAGCAAACCGATTATTTCCGCGTCGCGCGCGGATTGCAGTGGTGCGCTACCTTCTTGATCGCGGAGGTTTGGGTTAGCGCCGTTTGCCAAGAGCATAGCAAGAACTTCCTTGTCCTCTTGATATACAGCAAGATGAGTCGGTGTTCTGCCATGCTTGTCCCTGGCATTCACATTCGTTTGGGCGGTTAATAGTAGCTCGACAACTTTCTTGCCGCTCCCGCGTGAACTGTTACGAACTACGGCGTGTAATGATGTCCACCCCCTATCGTCCTGCGCTTCGGTGTTCGCGCCGCGCTCAAGAAATATTCTTATGAATCTCTCGGCGTCTTTTGCTTTTTCGTAGTTCCAGTATTCAGCAACAAGATAGAGAGGCGTTCGCCCGTCGTTCCTCTTCGCGTTCACATCAGGCCGTTGCGCCAGGATTATTTCGACGATCTCTTTCTTGTGGGTAATAATCGCCAGATGCAAAGGGGTCGCGCCCTCTTTGTTCGCGACGTCAACGCGCGCGCCATGGGCCAGAAGCAGCTTCACTAAATCCTTGAATTTGAGTTGTATGGCAAAGTGCAATGCGGTCATGCCTTTGTCATCGGCAGCGTCAACGTTCGCCCCTTTCGCCAGAAGAAGCTCAACTGCATCCCCGAATCCGAGTTGGACGGCAATATGCAGAGGCGCCTGGCCGAGGTTGTCTTTTGCGTGAACGAGTTTGGCGTTGCTTTCCAGGGTCGCCTTCAACTCGGTCGTGTTTCCCAGATAGCTTGAGATAAAAAGTTTTGCGGCGTCACCTGCACCGCCTACTTCCGCCTTCCACTGCGGAGCTAGCAGTAACGCGATAAGTTTTCTGCGATCCTCAATCGTAGGCACACGGCGGAGCCCCCATTCTATCGTCCTTGGCAGATAGATTCTATCCCCATCGTTTCTAGCAGCCATCTGCAACGAGGTCGCGCCGTTGGCGTCCTTGGCGTTCAAGTCCGCCCCTTTGCTCAACAAGAACTCCAGCATCACCTTGTCAAGAATCTCATGGCCCCCTTGCCGTCCGTAGTCCAGAACCGCCCAGTACAAAGGGGTTCGCCCTTCCGCGTCCCTGATGTTGATGTCCGCCTTGTGCTTCAAAAGCAGCTCTGCCAACTCTTTGTTGCGGTGCGTGACGGCTTCGTGGAGCGCGCTGACGCCGCTTCGGCTCTTCCCGTTGACACTTGCCCCGTTCACCAAAAGCAACTCCGCAGCCTCTCTTTTGCTCCAAGCCGCCGCCCATTGCAAGGGGGACACTCCCTCCTCATCCTTTTCATCCTTCATGTTGACCGCTTCAGGGTCCGCCTTGAGCAAGGCCTTGATCTTTTCCAGGTCATTTCTTTGAATCGCCTTGTGGATTTCGGTATTCCGTTCATTGAAAGATATAAGCGCGCAGAGCGGTAGAACGGCGGAGACCCACGCTAGTGCGGCGAGCACAACAACAATTCTGATGATTGGATCTTGCTGTTTTCTCATTGTTTAGGCCGTCCCGTTGAGGCGGTCCCGCTGTGCGGGACGACTAGCATTGGACACACATCAACGCGAAATGTTGCAAGCATTACTCGTTGTCGCAAAGTAGAATTTTACCCTGCAATCCCCCACTTCATCTTAGCGATGATGACGGCGCTGGCCGAACTTACCGAAGCGCGGCTGATGTCCGCCTTTGCGGTGTGGTTTATGACCGCCCTTGCGATGCTGTGGTGCGGCGGATTGGCCGTGGGATTGGGCTTGATGCGGCGCGTGATGAGAAGATCGGCTTGGTGGCGATGACTGGCGGTGATCCGGATGTCCGCCGTGACCATGACCGTGGCCATGTTGTCGTGGTTGATGCGAAGGCGCGCGGTGAGAGGGTGGATGCAACGACGGATGAGGAGGCGAAATTGTAGGTTTGTGAATCGGTTCTGGCAATGCGGGGAGGTCGGTGATCAAAGGGATGCGTTTGCCCGTGAGTTTCTCAATGGCATGGAGAAGGTCGCTTTCGTCGGGATCGCAAAACCCAATGGCAATTCCTGTCGCGCCCGCGCGACCAGTTCGCCCAATGCGGTGCACGTACGCTTCCGGTTCGTGCGGAAGATCGAAATTGAAAACGTGCGTGATCCCGTCCACATCCAATCCGCGCGCGGCGACATCGGTGGCGACCAGGACGCGCGCGTGTCCTGCGCGGAATCCCGCCAAAGCACGTTCTCGTTGGCTCTGGGACTTGTTTCCGTGGATGGCCACCGCGCTGATTCCTCTCTGCACCAGCATACGGCAAAGACGATCTGCATGATGTTTGGTGCGTATGAATACGAGGGCGCGCGTGACGTGTTTCTCCGCCAAAAGATGTTCGAGCAGCGCGGGTTTTCGTCCACGCGGCACGCGATAAACAAGCTGCTCGGTGAGCGGGACGGTGGACGCAACAGGCGTTACCATAACTTTGACGGGATGATGCAGCAGCGACTCCGCCAAGTGCGTAATTTCGCGGGGCATCGTCGCGGAAAACATCAATGTTTGGCGTGGCGACGGCAGCGCCGCCGCGATTTGACGGATGGGCGCAATGAATCCCATATCCAACATGCGATCCGCCTCATCGAGCACCAGAACATTCACCTCGCGCAGCACGACGACTCGCTGTTGCATCAGGTCCAGCAATCGCCCCGGAGTCGCCACCAGGATATCCACGCCACGATGCAAGGCGCGCACTTGATTGAACTGACTCACGCCGCCATAGACAGTCGTGTGCGTAAGTCCCGTATGCCGTCCATACGTGGCAAAGCTCTGGCCGATCTGCGACGCCAGCTCGCGTGTGGGCGATAGAATCAGGGCGCGGGGAAATTTCTGGCCGTGACGGGACGGATTCGCGGGCATGGCTTGCAACCGATGCAGAATGGGGAGGGCGAACGCCGCAGTCTTGCCGGTGCCAGTCTGGGCGCACCCGAGCAAGTCCTTGCCTTCGAGCGCGGGCGGGATGGCCTTGGCTTGAATCGGAGTTGGGATGTCGTAACCTTCTTCTGCCAAAGCACGAAGAATCGGTTCGGAAAGTGCGAGAGCCGAAAAGTGTTTCAAGTAGAGACTATCCGTTGAAACGCCCCGCCTGTCAACCTATCGCTGAAACTGCACTTGATTGATTGGCCTCAAAGGAACGCTAATTCAAGCGAGGATTTGCTTCACGACTTCGCCAAAGACGTCCGTCAGCCGAAAATCACGCCCTTGGAACCGATAGGTCAACTTGGTATGGTCGATGCCAAGTGCGTGCAGGATCGTTGCCTGCAAATCGTGCCCGTGCACCGGGTCTTTGACAATTTTGTAACAAAATTCGTCGGTCTCACCGTGGGTAATGCCGCCTTTGAAACCGCCTCCCGCGATCCATTGACTATAACACGCTCCGAAATGGTCGCGGCCATGTCCTTTCGGATTATTGATGTCACCTTGCACAAACACCGTGCGGCCAAATTCGCCACCCCAGAGGACAATCGTGTCATCGAGCAAGCCGCGTTGCTTCAAATCTTTCACCAGCGCGGCGCTCGGCTGGTCGGTATCGAGACATTGCTCGGCGAGTTGATAGCTTAGATTTTGATGCTGGTCCCAGCCCGCGTGCATCAATTGAACGAACCGCACACCACGTTCGAGCAGGCGGCGAGTAAGCAGACAGTTGCGCGCGAAGGAACCTTTCCGTTGCACGTCCGGGCCGTACATTTCGAGGATGTGCTTCGGTTCCTTCGATACATCGAGCAGATCTGGCACACTGGTTTGCATCCGGTACGCCATTTCATATTGCGTGATGCGCGCGTCAATTTCGGGGTCACCAAATTCCTTCAGATGCCGCTGATTGATCGCGGCAATGTCGTCCAACACGCCGCGACGAAGTTCGGCCGACATTCCGTCTGGATTATCGAGATACAGAACTGGCTGGCCTTCCCCGCGAAACCGGACACCCTGAAATTCCGACGGCAAAAATCCGCTGCCCCAATAATAATCGAAAAACAACTGGCCGCAGGTCTTGCCTTTGTCGGACGAGGTCATCACGACGAACGCCGGCAAGTCCTGTGTCTCCGATCCGAGTCCGTACGTCAACCACGCCCCCATGCTCGGTCGTCCGGGAATCTGGCTGCCCGTCATGAAAAACGTCACGCCGGGCGCATGATTCACCGCCTCGGTGTGCATCGAGCGAATCACGCAGATGTCGTCGGCAATCGAGCCGGTGTGGGGGAGCAGTTCGGAAAGTTCCGTACCGCACTTGCCGTATTTTTTGAACGGCTTGAGGGAAGGCAGAATCGGGTATTTGCCCTGTGTCGCCGTCATGGTGGAAAGCCGCGTGCCCTTGCGCACCGATTCCGGCAACTCTTGGAGCCGCAGCGGGACAAGATTCGGTTTCGGATCAAACAAATCCACCTGGGACGGCGCACCGCCCTGCCAAAGAATGACGACGCGTTTGGCTTTCGGTGCGAAATGCGGCAAATTCTCCAAACCACCGAATCGTTTCGCGGGCTTTTTTGATTCCGCTGCGAACAAATCCTTGTTCAGCAGCGATGCCAGCGCGACCGTGCCGATTCCGGCGGCCGTCCTTCCAAAAAATTGCCGGCGCGTCATCAACAATCGCTCCGCAGCCGACATCCTCGCAAATTCATGGTCATTGCAGTTGCAGTTTGGATTCATGGTTTCATTCCTTCGTCATCGCTTCATCCAGATTGAAGATAGTGAGGCAAACGGTGGCGTAGGCGGCGTGCTCAATCGGGTCGAGCGCTGCATCGCGCGGACTGTCGCCAATCTTCAAATAGGCCTCGGCGGATTTCAGGTCTGCGCGAAACGCGGCGAGCGCGCGGTCGTAACTGCGGCGCAGGATTTTTAAATCTTCAGGCGCGGGCGGTCGAGAACAAACAC
Organism: uncultured Verrucomicrobiota bacterium; assembly: GCA_964348665.1. Taxonomy (GTDB): domain Bacteria; phylum Verrucomicrobiota; class Verrucomicrobiia; order Palsa-1439; family CAYGDP01; genus CAYGDP01. Next base: position 4,869 of record CAYGDP010000042.1, on the reverse strand, counting down.
GGCGGAAAGCGGCGGAGAGAACGGCATCGGTCTTATCCTTGATGGGCGATTTACTCTGCGCTTTCATCTCGCGTTCGGCAAGCGCTCGGCTCGCTTCGACCCAAGTGACGTCATTCAGCATCGTCAAGGCGTGGAGTGGTGTGCTGGTGAGGGAGGGGCGGACTTTGCAAGTATTGCGCACGGAGGCATCGAACATATTTCCGGGCGCGACTGTGCGCCGCCAAAATGTGTAGAGACTGCGGCGGTACAGATCGGCGCCTTTGGACTGTGGATAGGTGAAATCGCGTTCCTTGGTGATGGCGAGTCCATCCCAAATATCTTTCGGCTGATACGGATACACGGGTTTTCCGCCCATCGCGGGATTGAGCAATCCACTGGTGGCAAGCGCCACGTCGCGCAACAGCAGCGACGGCAGGCGGAAACGCGCGCCACGGGAGTAGAAACGGTTTTCGGGGTCGCGCTCCAGCAGTTTAGGATTGGCTTTCGAGCTTTGGCGATACGTAGCGCTCATGACAATAAGCTTATGGATCGCCTTCATGTTCCATGCCTTGCCCTGAGCGTCAGCCGAATGGGCGCCCTCGCGAAATTCGACCGCGAGCCAGTCGAGCAATTCGGGATGGCTGGGGGAGTCACTTTGGATGCCAAAGTTTTCGGAGGTTTTCACCAATCCGCGCCCAAAAAAATGCTGCCAGTACCGATTCACCTGCACACGCGCGGTGAGCGGGTTCTCGGCGTGGACGAGCCAGCGAGCGAGACCGAGCCTGTTTTGCGGCTTGCCCGCCTCGGCGGATGGCATCGGCGGCAAGCTGGCGGGTGCATTTGCCGAAACCTCGTCCAATGGCAGTTCGTAGTTGCCGCGCTTGAGGATGCGGGTCTGCCGGGGTCGAGAATCGGACATCACCATCACGCGGGGTTGCAAAGCCTTGGCTTCGTCCAACTTCTTTTGGGCGGCATCAACTTTTTTCTTGGCGTCGTTGAATTCGGGAAATGTGGCAAAATAAAAATCGCTCAACTCTTTTTTCTGCGCCGACTTGCGTTTATCGGGCGCAACCGCGAGAATCTCACGGATATTTTGCGGGACGCCGGTTTTTCCCAACGGATCGTTTGCGTCGGTTGCGGCGATGCGGAATCGGCCAAGTTGATGCTGCGGATGTTGCGATTGAAATTCCATCGTCAGTGTCAATGCCGCGCCATCGGCAATGGGTTTGTCGGCCACGAACGTGATCGAGTGCGGCTTGGCGGTGTCGGGGAAGAACGCCCAGCCGGTCTCGGTTTTGCCGTCAATCGCGCCTTCAGCCGAAAATCCGCCCTGCGAATAATCTGCCATCGCGGATTTCAGCTTGATAGTCGCGCTGCCGATCGAGACGCGGAACTCGGTGAGCACCGCGTTGCCGCTGGAAGCACGGCCCGCGCCCTTTGCGGGCAAAGAATCATCGGGAATCGTTTCGATGCGGATGCCGGTGATGTTTTTCACATCGCTGACAGTGGTAATTGTGTAGGTGTCTTTGTCGGGGTTCGTGCCGCTTACGAATATGGATTTGTCATCGCGCTTGGCGAACGTTGCCCCACCCGCGGCTTTCATCTCGGTCGGATCGAGAGGGCGCCATGCAACCATATTGTTGGAGAGCGTGGCTTTTTCCCAATCCGCCTGGCTTTCGCGCAGCTTGTCTTTGATCTCACGCAGTTTGTCGCTCAACTCGGAGACCTTTTGCCGTTCCACGTCAATGCGCGCACTTGCCGCCTCATCACTGACCGTTATGGCGGGGTCGGCGATGCGATATTGGCCACTGCCGGATGGGACACCGCTTTCGGGAACGTTGTTGAAAAACGCAAAAAACGAATAATAATCGCGTTGCGTGATGGGGTCGTACTTGTGGTCGTGACATTGCGAGCAAGCCATCGTCAATGCCAGCCAGTTGGTCGCCGTTACATCCACGCGGTCGAAGACGATGACATTGCGTTGTTCCTCGGCAATCGCGCCGCCTTCGCCATTGAGCAAATGGCAGCGGTTGAACCCTGTCGCGATTTTTTGTTCGAGCGTCGGTTTCGGCAATAAATCGCCTGCTAGCTGCTCGATGGTAAACTGGTCGAACGGCATGTTCGCATTCAGAGCGTTTACCACCCAATCGCGCCAGATGTATTGATAGGTGTCGCCATCCTGCTGAAATCCATTGCTGTCCGCGTACCGTGCCGCATCGAGCCACGGCAACGCCATCCGTTCGCCATAATGCGGCAATGCCATCAACCGATCCACAAGTTTCTCGTAGGCCTCGGGAGATTTGTCCGCGAGAAACGCGTCCACTTCCTCGGGAGTCGGCGGCAATCCGATCAAGTCGAAGGACAACCGGCGGATCAGCGTTGTCTTATCGGCTTCGGGTGACGGCGAGAGTTTTTCACGTTCCAATCGCGCGAGGATGAAATGATCGATTGGATTTCGGAGTTCGAATTTTGATTTTCGGATTTGCGGAACGGAAGGGCGGACAGGCGGGATGAACGCCCAATGCGGTTGATATTCCGCGCCTTCGGCGATCCAGCACCGCAATAAATCAATCTGCTTTGGCGTCAGCGATTTACCGCTATCCTGCGGGGGCATGAGATCGTCGGGATCTTTGGTCGTGATGCGCTTGATCAACTCGCTTTTCTCGGGATGATTCGGGACGATGGCGGCATGACCGCCGAGGTCAAGCCTGGCGCTATCGGACACGTCGAGCCGTAATCCACCGAGTTTCTTGGCGCCCTTGCGCGATTTTTCGTCCGGGCCGTGACATTTGAAGCATGTATCGGCGAGAATCGGGCGGATATCGCGATTGAACGACACCTTGTCTGCCGCGCGCACCGAGCCGAGGACAAGAAGACATGCCGCGAAACTGAAGAGTCTTCGTTTCATGCGGAAATCCACTTTAATTCATGATCCATCGGTTACGCCAGAATTTCTTTGATGACATGAGCCGGCTCGACGCCGGTGAGTCGCTGGTCAAGCCCCTGATATTTGTACGAAAACCGTTTGTGGTCAATGCCGGTGAGCTGGAGGATCGTGGCGTGCAGGTCGCGAATGTGAACGGGGTCTTTGACGATATTGTAGGAGAAATCATCAGTCTCGCCGTGGATTGCGCCGCCTTTGACGCCGCCACCTGCCATCCAAATGGTAAAACAACGGGGATGATGGTCTCGACCATAATTCTCCTTGGTCAGCTGGCCTTGGGAATAGACGGTGCGGCCAAATTCGCCGCCCCACATTACCAGTGTGTCCTCGAACATGCCTCGTGATTTGAGGTCTTGGATCAGCGCATAGCAAGGTTGGTCCACGTCGCGGCATTGGTCGGGCAATCGTCCGGCTACGTTTCCATGGGTGTCCCAGTTATTGTGATAAATCTGCACGAACCGCACGCCGCGTTCCAGCATCCGGCGCGCGAGCAAAACGGTGTTGGCAAACGTGCCTGGTTTTTTAACCTCACCGCCATAGAGATTGATCGTGGCTTCCGTTTCTTTGGAGAGGTCGATGAGGTCGGGAACGCTGGCCTGCATCCGAAACGCCATTTCATATTGCTCGATCCGTGCGTGCGTTTCGGGGTCGCCAACGGTTTTGAAATTCATCTCGTTCAATTTACGCAGTCCGTCGATGGTTTCCTTGCGCACGTCGGGCGGGACGCCCGGTGGATTGTTAAGATAGAGGATCGGATCGCCGCTGGTGCGGAACGAACAACCCGCGTGTTCGCCAGAGAGAAATCCAGAAGACCAGAGCCGCCCGGAAATCGCCTGCACCTGCTCGGTATTGGAAGGTTTGGCGACGAGGACGACGAACGTCGGCAAGTTTTCATTGTTCGTGCCGAGTCCGTAGGAGAGCCATGAGCCGATACAAGGCCGGCCTGGATTTTGATTTCCTGTCTGGATGTAACAAATGGCGGGTTCGTGATTGATGGCTTCGGTGTGCATCGAGCGGATGAAACACATATCGTCCACCATCTTCGACGTCCACGGCAAGAGTTCGCTTACCCACATTCCGTTTTTGCCGTGTTGCGCAAATTTGTATTTCGAAGGCGCGATCGGAAATCGGGCCTGGCCAGAGGTCATCGTGGTGAGTCGCTGCCCCTTGCGCACGGTGTCGGGAAGATCTTTGTCATACCATTGGTTCATCACGGGTTTGTAATCGTATAAATCCATCTGCGGCGGACCGCCAACCATGTGGAGGTAGATGATCCGCTTCGCTTTCGGCGCGAAATGCGGCAGGTCAGGCAATCCCCCCTTTGCCTGCGTTGGCGCGGCGGTCACGCCGCGTCCCAAAATGCTCGCCAGCGCCGCATATCCAACCACGCTGACGCCGCGTGTCAAAAATTGACGGCGCGATTCGTATCGGAGATATTCCTCTCGTAAACCGTCACTCGGATGGATTGAATTCATGATTCGCCTCCGTCATTTATTTAATACTTCGTCCAAGTTGATCAACTCATTGGCCACCATTGTCCACGCCGCCAACATCGGCGCGTCCAGCGCGGCATCTGCCTTCGATTCCCCTACCGCAATCAAGGCTTTGGCATCATCCGGTTTTGACGAATAATACTTGGCCAGTGCATCGAACGACTGTTTCACCACCACCAGCTCTTCCGCGCGGAACGGGCGCGCCAACAACCTCCGCGCCATAAAATCCGCCCGGCTCTCCGTAGTCGCTCCACCCTCCTTCAGCGCCCGTTCGGCAAGGCGGCGCGCTGCCTCGACGAATTGCGGGTCGTTGAGCGTCACCAACGCCTGGAGTGGAGTGTTGGTGCGTTCGCGGCGCACCGTGCAGTTCTCGCGTGAAGGCGCGTTGAAGATTTCCATCGAGGCGGGCGGCGCGGCTCGTTTCCAAAAGGTGTACATGCTTCGGCGATATAA
>CAYGDP010000041.1:0-15857 GCA_964348665.1 uncultured Verrucomicrobiota bacterium | reverse complement strand
CTCCACCCCTCCGCCATCCGCACACTCGCCCGGTACGATGATAAAACGGTTCGCGAGCTTTTCGCCAAGACCATTGGCAAATTCCGCGAGACGAGCGCCGACAAAACCACGTTGATCGCTGCGAAGCGAAAGGTTGTTCTTGCTGGCGCCGTGGATTTCAAGGCAGGGCGCGAGCTGACGGCAAAAACTTGCCTTGTTTGCCACAAACTCAATGACGCAGGCGCGGAGGTTGGTCCTGATCTTACCGGCAGTGGTCGCGCGTCGCTTGACGCGTTGTTGGCCAACGTGATTGATCCCAACCAAATCATCGGCAAAGGCTATGAACAAGTCGAGGTGACGACGAAGGATGACCGCTCCATCAGCGGCCGTCTCGTTGAAGACACGCCCAACCACGTCAAACTTCTCTCGGCTGGCCCGAAAGAAGAAATCATCGCCAAATCCGAGATCGCCTCGCAGCGCGTCAGCGAACTTTCCGTGATGCCGGAAGCCTTGGAGCAACTGCCCGATGCCGATTTTCGCAGTCTCATCTGGTTTGTCCTGCTCGCGCCAAAAGTGGATCTACCACCTACTACAGCTGAAGCTCTCGCCAAATTAAACCCGCATCTCCTCACATCGTCCTCGTCCTCGAAACCGAAAGAATCCTGGTCGCGCGCCGGCAACCTGAACGGCTCGATCATTGACGGAAAACCCGAAACCATTCGGGTCACGTTCGACAACTCCAAGAAAACCGAAGATTGGTTCGCGATCGAGTTTGAAGCCCCGCGTGAGATCGTGCGCATCGTCTATTGCCATGGCAAAACCTTTCACGACGGCGGATGGTTCGATACCAGCGGTGGCAAACCAAAAATCCAGATCAAGGCATCCTCGGATGCGGCGTGGAAAACCGTTGCAACTCTCGACACCTATCCCGACACAACGACCGAGAAACCGCCCGACCTCAAAAACGGACAGCGATTCGAGGGTAAGCTGGCAAACCGCGTCACCGCCGTCGCCGTTCGCATTGTCGGCAAACCATCGAGCGGCGACAATCCCGCGCAATCGTTTTCCAGTTGCGCGGAGTTGCAAATCTACGGGGAATAATTTATTTCGCTGGCACGGCGAAAATTGCCTTTGCGGAGGCGTACAGTTTTTCGAGCGACAATACCAGCGTTGCCTCGACCCCATCGGGTTGCGGACTAGTTTGGGCGGGAGTGGAGCTGACGAAACTGCAGAGTGCGGCGTGAAGCTTGGGTTGTTTGGCGGCGAGATCGCCCAGCGAAGATTTGTCATCGAGCTTGATGGCAGCAAGTTTCTGAAACGCATCCAATTGCGCGGCAAAGGTGGCGCCGGGAGCGGTGTCCGCGCGGCCGCGCGCGGTGATCGTTTGTTTTGTCCACGCGGGCGATGCGGTGGGGGTAGTGGCAGTCGCCGGAGGTACAGTGGGGTCGGCGGTGGAGCGCTTGATGGCGGATTCTGGAGGTTTGCCAATGCCGATGGCAGACACGATTTCTTTCATCTTCTTCGTGTCATCCAAGTAGTAATAAGCGATATAGCGAAAATCCACCGCGCGAAGCTTTTGCAAAGTTGCCGGAGGCGTTGTGTTGTCGCCCTGCAATGGAATGAGAATGTCCTGCCACGCGCGATTGAGCATCTCGATGACTTCGGTGGTCAGCACCGCGACTTCCGATTCGCAGGTGAGGTCGGGCTTGTATTTCCCTTCACCGCGTAGTTGCGCGTTTTTGGCAAATTCTTCGATCGCTGTATTGATCGAATCGTACTCGTTGGCAATGTCGGCAACGACCTGCTTGGGTGCGCGCGGGTTTTGGCGCGTCGGTCCGCTGAACTGGAGATTTCGAATCGCGTCAACGAGGTTCTTGCGCGCGTTTTCCCGGGCGTCTTCCTCCGCTTTGATTCGGCCGCGCGAGGAAACCTGGTCCCAGGTCACGCCCGATGAGGGGAGCACTGGTTTGGGATCTTCCGCCCAAACGGCGGCCGCGCAACCGCAGGCAACCAATCCAATGAGTTTCAAGGTCGTTTGCATGCGGCGACAATAATCCGACTTAAGCGCTTTGTCAAAATTCACTTCTTCGGCGCGCCCGTCTCTGTGGCAAGGTCGCATGCCGCATAATGCGAGGCGCGCAACTCGCGCCAGTCGGGGACTTTCGATTTGCATGCCTCGATGGCAACCGGACAGCGCGGATGAAATGGGCAACCCGGGGGCGGCGCGATCGGCGAAGGCACATCACCCGAAAGCACGATCCGCTTTTGGCGTGTCACGGGATCGATTGTCGGCACCGCGCTGATGAGCGCCTGTGTGTAGGGATGCAAGGGGTTCCGATAAAGCTCCTTTGCTGCAGCGCTCTCGACCAGTTTGCCAAGATACATCACCAGCACGCGGTCGCTGATGTGCTCGACCACGGCAAGATCATGCGCTATGAAAAGAAACGTCAGTTTCAACCGCTCCCGCAATTCTTGAAGCAAGTTGATGATCTGCGCCTGTACGCTGACGTCCAACGCACTGACCGGTTCGTCGGCTACAATGAACCGCGGCTCGACGGCCAACGCGCGCGCGATGCCGATGCGCTGGCGCTGACCTCCGCTGAATTCGTGAGGGTAACGACTCATATGATCGGGTGACAACCCGACATCCGTAAGAAGTTTGGCCACGCGGTCGCGAATTTCGGTTTTGCTGCGCGCGAGCTTGTGGATTTTCAATGGCTCGGCGATGATTCCGCCCACGGTCATGCGAGGATTGAGTGAGCCGTACGGGTCTTGAAAAATCATCTGCGCGCTTTTGCGCCAAGCCCGCAGTTCGCCTGTGCCGAATTGTGTCACGTCCATTCCCGCAAACCGGATGCTTCCTTCGGTTGGCTCGATGAGCCGCAGCAAGGCGCGACCGAGTGTCGTCTTGCCGCAGCCGGACTCGCCCACCAATCCTACGATCTCGCTCTCGCCAACGCTGAACGACACATCGTCCACCGCCTTCACCCACGCGATAGGACGCCGGATAACCCCCGCCATTACCGGGAAATGAACGCGAAGATTTTGAACTTGCAGGAGCGGCTTTCCAGCCGCGGGCGTCGCAGATTGCTGCGTGGAAGCTGCTCCTAATAATTCGCGTTCATTCGCGTTCATTCGTGGTTCAAATGCTCCTTTTCAACTCCGGCTTTTCCCAATACGGACAGCGCACGGCGCGGTCGTCTGTCGTAACCAGCGGCGGTTCGGGGTCACGCGCGCAATCGGCTTGTGCGCGGTCGCAACGCGGATGAAATTTGCATCCGACCGGCAATCGAGTTGGGTTTGGCACGCTGCCGGAGATGGATTCGAGGCGGTCGGCTTCGTGGCCGAGACGCGGAATCGAGCGCATCAACGCGAGTGTGTAGGGATGCAGCGGTTTTGCCAACAGAGTGGCGGCCGGCGATTGCTCCACGACGCGCCCCGCGTACATCACGCAGACGCGGTCGGCAAGGTCGCCGACGATGCCGAGGTTGTGGGTGATGAGCAGGATCGCCATGCCGAGTTTGGCTTTCAAATCCTTGAGCAAATCAAGAATCTGGGCTTGAATCGTCACGTCGAGCGCAGTCGTTGGTTCGTCCGCAACCAACAACGCCGGCTGACAGGCCAACGCCATCGCGATCACGACTCGTTGCTGCATCCCCCCCGAAAGCTGGTGCGGATAATCGCGCGAGCGCTGCTCCGGGGCGGGTATGCCGACGAGTTTCAACATCTTGATGACCTCCTCATCGGTCGCTGCGTCGGGCCGATGCAACTGCAAAGCTTCTTTGATTTGGTTGCCTACACGAAAGACGGGGTTGAGAGCCGAGGAAGGCTCTTGAAACACATACGAGATTTTTGCGCCACGAATCGCGCGCAACCGGTCCTTGCTCATTTTCAGCACATCTTCGCCATCAAGCAAAATTTCCCCGCTCTGATACCGCGCGGGGGGCGATGCGACGAGCTTGGCCAGCGCCATGGCCGTCACGCTCTTTCCGCAACCCGATTCGCCCACCAACGCCAGCGTCTCGCCTTTCTTGATCGAGAACGACACCCCATCCACCGCGCGCACCTCGCCCTCGTCCGTATAGAACGAGACGCGCAAGTCGAGCACATCGAGAAGAACGCCGTTTGCAGTCATCACGGTGGGGAATAGTAGGAGTCTCTCGCGAGAAAGTCGAGAGGGTTCGCTCTACTCCGTATTTTTCTCAATCTGGCGGCCGTTGAATTATCAGAAGAGGGAAATGGAGAACAATGTCGCACCGGCCAATGCCAATTACCAGGTCCACATTTTTTTATAAGCCCCGGCAATTGAAGTGGTCACCCAATCCTTATCTCTCGTGAAGGCCATCAATCCTCGATGAAATCCAGATAAACACAAATGTTATAATTATAACATTTTAGATTTATAGGAAATGGACGGTGAGGGGAAGTATTCGGAGCGAAAGGGCAAACGATGTTAGCTCGATCGTTTTTCTTCCTCGTGAAGTTTGCCGAGCTTGCGGATCTCCGGCCAGAGTTTTGCCGCCGCCAGCGCGACTAAAATCGTGCCAATCCCGCCGGCGACCACGGAGATGACCGGCCCAAATGCTTGGGCCATCGCGCCCGCGCGGAATCCACCCAGGTCGTTCGAGCTGCTGATAAAGATGCTATTGACTGCGCTGACGCGTCCACGCATCGCGTCGGGAGTCCGCAGTTGCACGAGGCTGTGACGAATCACAACGCTGACATTATCGAGCGCGCCGCTGAAGGCCAGCATCAACATCGAAAGCCAGAACCAGTGCGAAACACCGAAGACGATCGTTACGACCCCGAACCCCGCCACCGCCCAGAGAAGCGCGCGACCCGCGTGTCGAAACGGTGGCTGATGCGCGATCGTGATCGCCATCACAAACGCGCCAACCGCGGGCGCCGCCCGTAACCAGCCCAATTCTTGCGGGCCGACATGAAGGATGTCCTTGGCAAAAATCGGCAACAGAGAATCGGCGGCGCCCAGTAACACGGCGAAAAGGTCGAGCGCAATTGCGGCCAGAACAACTTTATTCTGTCCCAAATACCGAAAGCCCGCGGTCAATGAACCAAAGGATGGCGTTTCACTCGACCGTTCCACGCGCGGCGAACGAATGAACGTGATGAAAAGAAAATACGTCAACGTGAGCGCCGCGTCCGCCAGATACACCACAGTGGCGCTATGATGAAAGGCGATCAGCCATCCGCCAACGGCGGGGCCGCTGACTGCCGCCACTTGAAAAACCGTGCTTCGCCATGTCACGGCGTTGCTGAAGGTTTTCTTCGAGACCAGCAGTGGCAACAAGGCGGCTCCCGCTGGCCAGCCAAACGCGCGCGCCGCGCCATTCAGGAAGAGTGTCTCATATACCAACCACACCGGCGCCGCGTCGGAAACTTTCGCCAGCATCTCCCAATGATGTGATATCCAAGCCAACCGCAGGGAGCAACCGATCATAACCAATTGCGCCCCCATCACGAGCCAGCGTCGGTCCCAGCGATCTGCCACCTGTCCGCCAATGAGCGCGAACAGCATGATCGGCAATCCCTGCGCCAGCCCAACCCAGCCGAGCGACATCGCGCTGCCCGTCCGCTCGTAGAGTTCCCAGCCGACCGCGACGGATTGCATTTGCGAGCCGACATTGGCGAAGAACCCGCCGATGGCGAAAAGAGCGAAGCTGCGCACCCGCCACGCCGCATAAGGGTCATGCTTCGGATCACCGCCATCATCCGGCGTGGGGCGGGTTTCAACGATCTCCCCCTCGGGGCGGTCTTCTGGAAGCGGCGCCTGGCTCACAACCTCTTTTTAACCGCGAATCCACCCGAATGCACGCGAATCTCTTCGCCCTTACACCGCTCCTGCCACTTTATCCAGGAGAATCATGGTTTCAGTCTGTCGTTGTTTGACGAACCGCATCGCGCGGTCGAGCGTTGCCTGCGTTTCGGCGGAATCGGTGTGGATTTTAAGTAAAGCCGCCGCAATCTGCTCGCCGGTGGCATCGTCAATCTCGAAGATCCAGTCTTTCAATCCAATGTCGCGCCACATTTGGCCTTTGCGCGTGTCGGTGGGCTGACGCAGGTAAATCGCCGGCGTGCCCTGCGAAGCGGCGATGATCGGGGAGTGCATCTCGAAACTGACAACCGCTGCCGCGCGCCCATAGGTTGAAGCGGCTTCATCGGTCAGCCAATACGCGGGACGCACAATCACGCGCGGTTTCACATCATCGGGCAACGGATCGAAGAGGAGCGGACGCAGCAGTTCCACCGCATATGTCATTTCCGGACAGAGCAGAGCTTTGTTGCCGGTATCGCGCACCCAGGCGACGATCGCCGCCCGCATCTTGGTGTGATCGGCCTCGCGATGCTTTTCATTCTCGGCTTCCTTGCGCGCGAGTTCTTCCGGAGCATATTTGCGACCTTCCTTCCAATACGGCGTCCAACGCAGGCGCGGAACAAAACAGGTGAACTTCTTCGTCTCCAGCCCTTGCTCTTTCAAGAACGCGTCTGCGGTTTTGTCATTTCGTAGATCGAGGTAAAACGTCGCGTCAGGGGCGAACTCCATTCGCGGCCCCACGATGCCGCTGGCCTTGAGCGCTTCGAGCGAGAGCGTGTCACGGCAGAAAACGAATTTTGCGCCTGCGAGCAGATCGCGGCGATCTTTGAGTTCCCCATCGTTGAGCGTCACCCCACCAAACCCGTAGGACTTGCCCGTCGCGTGCCACTTTTCCAATTCCCGCCAGCCCACCAGTCCCGGCCCCGAACCGTGCAGGCAAAAGTCGCACTCGCGCATCGCGGCATTCTTCTCCTCGGCGGTCTTGGCGATATGCAATTTTGGGAATCGGCCGCGCAGCATCGTCTCCACGCTATCCGATAGTTGATTCGGCCAGAGCGTCACCTCAACTTTGGGCAGATGTTTTTCGAGCGCGGCGAGCATTCCCGGCGTGTGCGCAATGTCGCCAATGTTGATCGTTTGCCACGACGACCGCAACAAGAGCCGGCGCGGTTTCGGCTCGGCGGCAAACACGCCCATCGCAGACGCACCGGCGCTCGCCGCCGTCGTAGCCAGAAATTGGCGGCGATTCATCCGTGGTGGTTTTCTCCAAATGCCTGGGTCTCAAACGTGTAGAGAGTGTAGCCGTTGCGCCACGCTTGCGGATGAACGCCGGCTTTGTTGCAAAGATGGGCGAGCGTTTCTTCCGGTGACCAGTTTTGGCGCGTCATCACCTCCGGCAGAAAGAGACCGCGCCGATCCTCAACGCTTAGAATGAGACCGTGTTTGCCGAGAACAAAATCTTCGATGCCACGGACAAGCTGCGGCGGATGCAAGACATTGATTTCCAAATCCAGGCCTGGCAGTTCATCGGGAGCAACGGGCGCGAACCGAGGGTCCTGCACCGCCGCCTCGATGGCGCTGCGCCGGATCGAGTAAATCAATGGTTCGAGCGGTACGATACTGCCGCGACAGCCGCGCAGTTGGCCGTCGGCTTTGCGCGTGAGCGTGACGAACGCTGCGCCGGCACGCAGAAATTTATCGGGCAGAGATCCCGCAGAGCGGGATGCCACTTTGGGAGTGTGATCCCGATGAATGACGGCTTGCTCGACTGACGCGCGCGCCTCGCGCAGCAAAACCTTTTGTTCTTCCTCGCTAAGATTTCTGTTGGATTCCACCGCAGCGTGACCGCCATCGGAGAAAACCACCGAGGCATAGCTGACAGAATTTTGATAGTCACTGAAAAGGTCGCCAGACATATAATAACTGGTCTGCGTGGCGCGGAGTCCTCCCGCGCGGGACGCCAGCGCAAGCAGTTGGCCGATGGCGACATGGCCGCAAATGGTGTTGTGGGTGAGCGCGACGTTGGCAGCGAACCCCGTGGGATTGAGGGCCTGGATTTGGTCGAGCGCGCTGGCATCGAGATTGGCGATACGATCGTGCTCGCCGGTGCCAAATGGTTGAAAGCGAAAGTTCGGGCCGTAATGACAAAAATCGCTCGACGCGACCAACAATGTGCGCTCGTCCCACAGCGGCGCGAGCGCTTCCGCCAAAGCCGCTTGCCCCGCGCGCTGCATCTCGCCCGTTACAATTGGCACAAGTTGAAACTGGCCGAGAGTCCGTTGTAAGAACGGCAGTTCAACTTCAATCGAATGTTCGCGCCCGTGCGCAGCGAGATCGTCGTTCACCGCGGAGCAACGCCGCAACGCCGCACAGGCCGCGCGATCCACTGGCACGTCGCCCAACGGTGTTCGAAACGCACTGTAGTTGGGGACGCTCGCGCCACGAAACCGATGGTAATGACTCGGCCCGATGACGATCACCCGCGCGAATTGGTTGGGTTTAAGCAGCTTGAAATTTGCCGCGGCGGCTTTGCCGCTGAATTTGTAACCTGCATGCGGACAAATCATCGCGCGCACCGTGCCGACCGTTTCTGTTGAGATAGGTGCTTCGGCAAGGCAGTTATCAACCATCGCGACCAACTCACCCGGCTGCGCAGGATAAAATTGCCCCGCCACTGCCGGCAGACGGACGCTCGGCTGTTGCGGGCGTTGCGCCACCCCGCTGCCGATTCCAAAACCAATGGTAAAGTTGTCCATTCGAATTCAGCCAAGTTTCGCCGCCAAGAGGCGAAAGTCAAGCTTCGCAATGTCTAGCTTGCTTGTCCAATGGAAGCGATGATATTTCAAATTCTCGTTTTTGTGTGACAGCTGTCATACAAAAGCGAGAATCAGCTGGAGGGTGGAAACGATTGATTTTCGCGGTCATTCGCGTGTCCGCCAAATTTATCCGCCACGCTGTTTGGAGGACGACGCGGCGGATACAGTTCGCGGGCGTCGGTCTAGGGTTGAGCGATAGTGGTGGGAAATCTGTTTGGCGTGCGCGTTGGTTTCAGCTATAAGCGCGACATGGCGGAAACGATTTTGATTGTGGAAGACGAACGGGACGTGGCGGAGCTGGTGAGCTACAACCTGAAACGCGCGGAGTACAATGCCGTTGTGGTGCGCGACGGGCTGAATGCGCTGGCGAAGGCGCGCGAGTTGTCGCCCGTGTTGATCGTGCTGGATTTGATGTTGCCCCAGCTCGATGGGTTGGAGGTTTGCAAACGCCTCAAATCTGACTCGAAAACGGCGGCGATCCCGATCATCATGCTGACGGCCAAGGCCGAGGAAGTAGATCGCGTGCTGGGACTGGAATTGGGCGCGGATGATTATGTGACCAAACCGTTCAGTCCGCGCGAATTGGTGGCGCGAGTGAAGACCGTGCTGCGTCGTGCGCGAGGGGAAGAACCGGCGAGCAAGGTACTGAAGGCGGGAGATTTGACGGTGGATTTTGACAAACACGAAGCGACGTTGAAAGGGAAACCGCTCGAGCTGACGGCGATGGAATTTAAATTGCTGACGACGCTGATGGAGCGACGCGGGCGGGTGCAGACGCGCGAGCGGTTATTGGCGGATGTGTGGGGGTATGCGGGCGACGTGGATAGCCGGACGGTGGACACGCATGTGAGACGGTTGCGAGAAAAGCTCGGGAAAGCGGCGGATTGCATCGAGACCGTGCGCAGTGTCGGATATCGGCTTATTGAGCACAAATGATTCAACACAGGCAGGGACGCCCACCTTGGCGGGCAAGCCTGTGCCACCAATCTTAAATGATGAAATGGCTTATCTTGCTGCTGATTTTGCTGGCGCTGGCAACGCCGGTTGTAATCGCGATACGCTGGAGGCGCCGGATTCGCAAGCTGGAAGAGGCCCGGCGCGATTTCGTGGCGAACGTGAGCCACGAGCTTCGCACGCCGTTGTCGGTCATCAAGGGCTATGTGGAGACGATGTTGGACTCGATGCCGAATGTCGAAGGCGGGTCGCCTTCGACCGCACGCGAGGCGCGCGCGATCCCCGCCGAAACACAGCGGGAGTTTTTGCAAACGATCCAGAAACACACGACGCGATTGGAAGCGTTGGTGAATGATTTGCTCGATATTTCGGCGCTGGAATCGCAGCAAGCCAAACTAAGTTTTGAAAGCGTCTCGCTGCGCGCCGTGGCGGGAGCGGTGACGGGCGAGTTGACGCTGCGGGCGAGCCAGAAAGGGATACTTATCGCGCTCGAAATCCCGTTCAACTTTCCATCCGTGCGCGCGGACGAGCAACGGCTGCATCAAGTTATTACAAACTTGCTCGATAACGCGGTGAAATACACTCCTGCAGGGGGGCGCGTGACGATGTCGGCTCGAGAGAATGGCGCGGAAATTGAAGTTTGCGTGGCGGACAACGGCGCGGGGATACCGCCGGAGCATTTGCCGCACATCTTCGAGCGGTTTTACCGCGTTGACAAAACGCGAAGCCGGGAACAGGGCGGGACGGGGCTGGGGCTTTCGATTGTGAAACATATCGTTCAAGTCCACGGCGGTCGCGTCTGGGCGGAGAGCGCCATGGGCGAGGGGAGCAAGTTCTTCTTCATGCTGCCACGGGGATGAGAAACCGGGATGAGAAACGCGCTGGCAAAGAAGGGATATCCGTGCAAGATTACCGCGCCATGAAGATTATGCATCAACGAATTGATGAGCGCAGCCGCGCCATGGACCGGCTGATCGCGGAAAAAATTTACAAGGATCCCGGCCTTATGGAGAATGTGCGGGCGCATATTTCCCATAAGCTCGATGTGCACCTTACGGGGGGATGCCGGACAACTGCACTAGAATGGAAGCAAATATTGGACGAATGGCCCCTGGAACGCATTTTAAGTTTCATACAGGAGGATTCTCCCCTGGCGAACCGCCTGCGCCAATCGAGCCCGTTTGTTGGGATACTGACGGACGAAGAACGGCGGATAATCTACCAACAATATGACCCGCGCACAGCTTGAACACATTATTCGCGCGGCGGGGGACATTGCGCAAGATGATGAATTGATCATCATCGGCAGCCAAGCTGTGCTCGGACAATTTCCCAATGCACCCGCCGATTTGCTGGTTTCGGAAGAAGCAGACTTATTCCCCAAAAATCACCCGGAGAAAGCGATTGATATTGATGGTGCGATTGGCGAAAGGTCTTTGTTTCACCAAACACACGGGATTTACGCTCACGGAGTATCGGAGGAAACTGCAACGCTTCCTGAAGGCTGGAAACTTAGAATGATCCCCATCCACAATCCCAACACGCGAGGTGTGACGGGGTGGTGTCTGGACGTGCATGATCTTGCCATCAGCAAACTTGTGGCTGGGCGCGAAAAGGACTTGGTGTTTGTGACAGGGCTGGTTCGGCATCGCCTTGTTCGGGCCGAGATTCTGCGCGAGCGACTGCGGATGGTATCATTGAGCGCCGACCTGGTTGATTTGGTGGCGGGACGATTGGAGCGGTGTTTGCGTTAGTAGATCGTTTCTTCGCCTGCCTGCTGCGTTGCCTGACTCTCTCCAAAGAATTCACCTTCCCGTAACACGTCCGTCCTTTGGTTGTCACGCGGTAGTTCTATGTTCCTGGCGTGAACAAAGAATTAACTGAACAAAACAACCGAAAGGAGGAAACGATGATGGAAAATTCTCTGTTGGGCCGCGGCATCGTGGATGTCGCGGACATTCTGCCACATGAAGCAGCATTGGTCGGGCCGCATTTTGCGAGCGCCCACGATTTGGATGAGCGTCCGCAATCATCGTCCCAGCCGATTCGCAATCTGCAAGAACCCAGATACGAGCCGGTGATTCTGATTGCCGACGACGAGCCGGAATTGGTGCGGCTGTTAGAGTATCAGTTCAACAACTATGGCTACATTACCATCGTCGCGCGGAATGGGCGGGAAGCACTCAATCAAGCCTTCGAGCACAAACCGGATTTGATCCTGCTCGATCTGATGTTGCCGGAGCTGCATGGATACGAAGTGTGCCGGATCCTGAAAGGATCCCCGATCATGCGTTTGATCCCGATCATCATGCTCACGGCGTTGGCGATGCAGGAAGACAAGCAGAAAGGGTTTATGCTGGGAGCTGACGATTACATCACCAAGCCGTTTGAAATCCGGGAGTTACTGTCGCGGGTGAACGCGGTGCTGGGACGGACGTATGGAAGGAGCTGCCTATGATTATGGCGCACCCTCTCCACATCATTACGGAAACTCTGGGGACGAACGTCGACCGGGTATGGGCCAGAGTTTTCCATTTTGTAACACAACTGCTCTTTGTCCGTAACGCACATCGTATACGACTGGAGCGTCACAGGAAGCTCGTGTAATCAACGAACAACGAAAGGAGTAGCAATGAAACAAAAGATGACACGGTCAACGCGGCTGAAACGGCTGGCAATGGCCTGTAGCACAATGGTGATGATTCTGGCTGCGCAAGGGGTTTACGCGCAGTCGTCGGATGCGATCCTCGACCTACTGGTGAGGAAGGGGGTCATTTCGCAGCGGGAAGCCAATGACGTGCGCGAACAGCTCGACAAGGATTCCGCCGTGGCGGCGGAGTTGTACAACAAGAACAAAAATCCGGCGTGGATCGAGAAAATTGACTGGGCGGGCGATCTCCGGGTGCGCGCGGAATTTTTCGATAACGACGATCAGTCCAGTAACATTGATCGGTTGCGGTATCGGTACCGGCTGCGGTATGGCGCAAAATGGAAGGCGAACGAATGGGCGACCTTTGGTATGTTGCTGGCCAGCGGCGGTACGGATGATCCCGTCAGCACCAACCAGACCTTGACCGATACGTTTCGGAAAAAGCCGATCACGGTGGACCTTGCCTACGTCACGTTGCAACCTCCCGGATGGGACTGGTTGAAAGTGACGGCTGGCAAAATGGAAAACCCAATCTGGCAACCGAAGTTTCTCTCGCCGATGCAGTATGACGGCGATGTGACTCCGGAAGGTTTGGCGGAGCAATTCTCGTTCAAGCTGGGGGACGGCGGGCGTCACACGGTCTTCGCCAACTTCGGCCAGTATCCGGTCGAGGAATTCAGCACCAACGCGAATGATGCGTATTTGTTTGAGTTCCAAACCGGTTGGGAAGGGCGATTCGGCGGGACGGACCCGAAGAAGCCAGTGGTGAAAGCGACGATGGCGTTGGGTTATTCGACGACGGACAACCTCAATGTGTTGGCGGCAGGAGATTCACCGAATCGCGGGAATGCCACACAAACGGTCAGCGCGACCGGGGTTTTCCTGGATGAGTTCGAATTGCTCAACATCCGCGGTGATTTGGCTTGGGCGATTCGGGAGAGGCCATTTCTCGGCACGCCGTCGGTCTTGTCGTTTGGAGGGGAATACATCACCAACCTCTCGAATGCTTATGACGACGCTGTGCCTGCGGCAATCGGCGAGAGCGGGCAGACGGATGGTTACACGTTCCAGATCGCCTTTGGCGAAGCCAAGAAGAGAGGCGAGTGGCAGTTTGCTTACCAGTACAAGTATCTGGAGGCGGACGCGACTTGGGACGCGATCACCGATTCCGATTGGGGAACCGGAGGCACCGATCGCAGGGGACACGTGCTTGGGTTCAACTATAACGTGCGGGATTGGTGGCAGGTTGGGTTCAAGGGATTCCTGACGGAGAAAATCAGCAGCCGTCCCAACGGTGGTCATACAGTCACCGGAGCCGATGGGGAAGACCTGTTGCGGATACAACTCGACACGGTGTTCAAGTTCTAACTCGCACAACACGTCGCCCCGGCGGATTCCTGTGGCCGTCGGGGCGACACCCCTCTCCCAGAGGGGAGAGTTTTCGGAGAAGAAACACGGCTGTAACAAAACTGTAACAATGAACGAGTAAGAAAGGAGTAGAGAAACATGAAGACAATGAAAACAATTAAAATGATGGCAATGGCAGTGGTGATGGTCGCATTCGGAGCAGCGTCCTTTGCGGAAAACATTACGGTGAAAGGGTCCGACACGCTGGTGATTCTTGGCCAGAAATGGGCGGAAGTTTATATGAAGGGACATCCAGGCACGACGGTGCAGGTGACCGGAGGCGGCAGCGGCACGGGCATTGCCGCGTTGCTCAACGATACGACCGACATCTGCAACTCTTCGCGGCCCATGAAACCCTCCGAGATCGCAGACACGGTCAAAAAATTCAAGTCCCGCCCGCGAGAATACAAGATGTGTGTGGATGCGCTTTCGGTTTACGTCCATGAGAGCAATCCGCTCACCCAGATCAGCATCCCGCAGTTGGAGGCGATCTTCACGGGAAAAATAACGAATTGGAAGCAAGTCGGCGGTCCCGACGCTCCCATTTCGCTGTATGGTCGCGAGAACTCGTCGGGCACGTATGAGTTTTTCAAGGAGAACGTGCTCAATAAGAAAGACTTCGCGGCATCAACGAAGACCATGCCCGGCACGGCAGCCGTAATCCAGGGTGTCTCCAAGGACAAAGGTGGCATCGGCTATGGCGGCGTCGCGTATGCCGCAGGCTGCAAATCGCTCAAGGTCAGCAAGACCGACGGGGGCGAAGCCATTGAGCCAAACGAAGAGAACGCGATCTCGTTCAAGTATCCGATCTCGCGGTTCCTCTTCAATTATGTTGCACCCGCCAAGGACAATGGCGCGGTCGCCGCGTATATCCAGTGGTGCGTGAGTGACGAAGGTCAGGCGGTCGTGAAAGACGTCGGGTACTTCCCATTGCCGAAAAACCTGCGATGATTAGTGAAAAAGATACTGCAGCCAGCAGCGTCGGGGGCGACTCCGACGCTGCTGCTGTTTTGACCGCGCCCAGTCGTTCACGCGTGCTGGTGCGACAACGGCCTCGCTGGGGCGAATGGTTTGCCGAGCGGGCCATCTTGTTGATTTCTCTCTCCGCCATTCTCACCATCCTGCTCATCTTCGCATTCGTCGGACGTGAAGCTTGGCCCGTCATAATCGGTAAAACCGATAATTCACGCTCCAAAAAACCGTTGGCGGTCGAGGAAATCACGAAAACTCCCCCCGAACAACTCGCCAGTTATATCGGTGTCACTCTCGACGAACTCAAATCCTACGACGCCGAGACGGTTAAAACCCTCGTGGAACTAAAAGGCGAGGAGATGCAGCAACTCTCCAATCCGGACAGTCGCCTGAACACAACCTCGTGGCCAATGATGTCCCAGCAGCACCAGTGGCATGGTTACGACAAACCGGAATACATCTGGCAGCCCGTCAGCGAAATTCCAAAGTACAACTTGGTCCCGCTCATTATCGGCAGCCTGAAAGCCACTCTCATCGCGCTGTTATTCTCGGTTCCGCTGGGTGTCGGCGCGGCCATTTACGTCTCCCAACTCGCAAATCCGAAACTGCGCGAATGGATCAAGCCGACCATTGAATTGCTCGCCGGCATCCCGTCGGTCGTGCTTGGATTCTTCGCGCTCATCGTGCTGGCGTCCTGGTTGCAGACAGTCTTCCAATATTCCTCGCGGCTGAACGCGTTCGTCGCGGGCATCGCGCTGGGCCTGGCTGTGATCCCGCTCATCTTTACCATCTCGGAAGACGCGCTCACCAGTGTCCCCCGCAGTTATGCCCAAGCGGCGCTCGCCCTCGGAGCATCGCCGTGGCAGGTCGCGTGGCAGATCGTTTTGCCCGCCGCGCTGCCCGGTGTATTCGCGGCGTGCGTGCTCGGCTTTGGGCGCGCGATTGGCGAGACAATGATTGTGTTGATGGCATCGGGAAACGCAACCATTGTTTCCGCCTCGATTTTCGATTCCTGTCGCACCATGACCGCTACCATTGCCGCCGAGCTGGCGGAGGTGGTCTTCGGGGGCGATCACTATCGCATTTTGTTTCTCATCGGCGCGTTGCTTTTTGCCGTGACGTTCGTTGCGAATCTTGTCGGCGACATGGCCGTTCATCGGTTAAAATCGCGGCTGGAGGGTAAAGCATGAACAACGAACGATGGAAACTGTATGTGGCAGAAGGTTTTGGCGCGTTCGCGCTGGTG
>CAYGDP010000040.1:0-19490 GCA_964348665.1 uncultured Verrucomicrobiota bacterium | reverse complement strand
TTTATCAGCCAAGTCTATTGTTTCCTACTGTCCAGTTTTGGGGGAGCAGGTCAGAGTACTGCAAAGACTCCGAGGGCAATCGCGATCACAGCGTTCACAATTTGGAGATTTGAGGAGTAAGCCTCTTTGAGCAAGTCCTTTTCGATCTTGTAATTAAGTTGGTCGCGTCGGACTTCCGAAAGCTGGTCCTCAATCTTGCGTAATTGCTCGTCGTTCTGATTAGGTTTTGGATCTTCACCCAACCCGAAAACCGCGGTTAAGCAAACGGCAATGATTACGGATAGCGATAATTTGGAGCATGTTTCTTTCATATCACTATGAGGCTCGCGCAATTTGCCATCTCAGTCAAGCCTGCTCTTCACTGATCTCCTTAAATGCTTTTGGGCCGTTGAGAGGAGCCAGAGGCTATTTGGGCATACTTGTTGGATACAGTCATCAGTTTTTTTCCTGTTGACAGTCATAATTACTTTCATAACTCGCCAGATCGGCAGCTATCACACAACGCGCACTAAGCAGACCATCACACAGAGCTATTGCTCGAAACCTTCGGTTTCCACTGGACAACATTTTATTCGCGTGAATTTGGCTTCCTGAACGTGGTAAACACGGTCTTACCGTTCCACGAATCCCATGAAACTAACCGGGACAGTCACCATCGCCAGGCCGCGCCAGAAAGTTTGGGACGCGCTGAATGACCCGGTGGTCTTGGCCAAAATCATCCCCGCGTGCGAGAAACTGGAGCGTGTGGGGGACGACGAATACACGGTTGCGCAAAAACTCTCGATGGGCGCCGTCAAGGGCGTGTACACGGGCAAGGTGGCGCTTCGTGACAAAAAGCCGCCGGGCGCGCCAACGGATCCGGCGGGGATGCGGTTGGAGTTCGAAGGAAAAGGTCCGTCGGCGTTTATGCGGGGCACTGCCAACGTGTCTTTGGTTGAAAACGGCGAAGCGACCGAGCTTTCGTATGACTCGGACGTCCAGATCGGTGGTTTGCTGGCGAGTCTTGGTTCGCGTCTACTCGAGCCGGTGGCGAAAAGCTTGCTTGGGCAATTCTTTCAATCGCTCGAGAAACAGA
This sequence comes from uncultured Verrucomicrobiota bacterium, assembly GCA_964348665.1. GTDB lineage: Bacteria > Verrucomicrobiota > Verrucomicrobiia > Palsa-1439 > CAYGDP01 > CAYGDP01. Next base: position 18,415 of record CAYGDP010000040.1, on the reverse strand, counting down.
TTTGACGTCCTGACAGGCCGCGAAACAAGTGGAACGGTGGGAAAAGGAAAAGCAAGGAGCGCGACTCCTCGTTGTTTCGCGAACATCGAGGGTTATGCACCTGAATCATTAGCGAAATCACCATTAATTCAATCTGTTGCGGCGGTCTACGACCGCTGATTGATTGAAATGATCGGCGCTCATAGAGCGCCGCTACAACTCGGAAGTGTACACAACATCGAGATTGACGCTTGCTGTACGACCTTCACCCTGTTGTGCATTTATCCAGCCCATCGCCAATGATTCAGAGTTATATAATATCCAAGTCGTTCCCTGAAACAACGGTGCCGTTGTAGCGGGCGCGGATTTCGGCGAGCATCTCCGCTTCGGTCGCTCCAAAAAAGAGATGGTGATACAGGACGACCAGCTTCGGCTTGGTTTTCCTGGCAATCTTGGCGAGTTCGTTTGTCGAGGTGTGGAAATGCTTGTGGTACTGGCGCCACTTCGGCGGACGCCGCATCAATCCCTCGTGCGAGTAAACTTCGTGGATCAGGACATCGCAGCCTTTGGCGAATTTTAGAATGTTCGGGTGCGGCACGGTATCGCCGGAAAGGACGATGACACGGTCGGGCGTCTCGAAGCGCAGGCCAAACGCGTGTCGCCAAGTACCGTGTTTCACGCGAAACGCGCGCACCTTCACGCGTTCGTCGCGATAAATAATGCCCGCGTTGAACTCGCGCACATTGACCTTCCAACCGTCCGAGTGACCATGTTCGAGACCGTGGAGGCGCATCTGAATATCTTCATCGTAGGCGCGAAGGATATTTTTTGCCATCGCCCGGGAGCCTCGCGGCCCGAAAACGTTCAAGGGCTGGTCGCGCCCCATCACCCACGGCGTAAAAATCAGGTCGGGTAATCCGACGGTATGATCGCTATGCAAATGCGTTAGAAAAAGCGTGCGCAGTTTTTTGGGGGCAAGACCGGGAACACCCTTGTAATATGCCGCCACCGCCCGCCTCACGATGCCGGGGCCGCAGTCCACCAGATACGGCACATCATCCACGAGGATCGCCACAGCGGGTCCGGATCGCTCCGGGTCGGCAATCGGCGTTCCGGTGCCCAGCATGACAATTTGGGTGCGAGAGTTCACGCGAATGGCGCAGTATAATCGGGACACCACGCCAACTCACGCGAAAACACGGAACCGGGAGGGCAGGGAAGGAGCGAAACGTCAGTTCACGTATGCGGCTTCGTTGGCGAGAAGGAGGGCTTGAGTGAATTCTTCCCAGACGGTCAGTGGACCGCGGTCGACGCGCGCGCCCTGATTTTGAACTGGTTTACGAGGGTCTTGTCGGCCCGTCATCGCGGGCATGGCTGGCATGGCTGTCACAGCTTGGGTTGACGCGCGTGCGGTGGATTTCTTTTCGTTGCGCGAGTTATTATTGTTGGCTGTGGTTTGGGGCAGCGCTTTTGCGGTGGCGATTCCATCCTGGATTTCCAAGCCGAGGAATCGCTCGGCCACTCTAACTTCTTCGGTGCGCGGCAGTCGTTGGAAGATGATCTGGTAGATCGCCCAGATGCGGGCAAGGTCGGTGGGGGCGCGAGAGACTTCGTCCCGCGCAACAATCTTGCGGGCAACATCCACGGCGAGCGGACTATTCATGAGAAAGAGAGCTTGCTGGGGAACAACTGTCGTGGTTCGTTTGCTGTTGGGCATGTCCGGGTCGCTAAAGTCAAAATGGGTCATTAATTCGGGCAAATTGCCTCGGTCAATGTATCCGTACACCGAGCGGCGATACGAGTACGGTTCGCTGGTGATATTAGCCGGCTGCCCACCAAGTCTGCGATCAAGCTGGCCGCTAAATGCGAGCAAACTGTCGCGTTGCGCCTCGAAATCGAGCCGTCGAATGTTGGCGCGCCAAAGAAGGCGGTTTTGAGGGTCGGTTTGTTCGTAGGCGGGGTTGGTATCGCTGCTTTGCTGATAAGCACTGGAGAGAACGATGAGACGATGCATTTTTTTGAGCGACCATCCTTCTTCGATGAATCGTGCGGCAAGATAGTCGAGAAGTTCCGGATGGCTGGGCGCCTCGGCCTGTGTGCCGAGGTCGTCCGGTGTTGGCACAAATCCCTCGCCAAAATGATGCATCCAAACGCGGTTCATCATGACGCGCGCCGTCAGCGGATTATCTTTGCTGGCGATGGCGCGCGCCAGTTCGAGACGGCCGCTGCCATCGGAGAACGGCTGCCGGTTTGAGCCGGAGATGATTTCGAGGGATTGACGGGGAACGACCGGGCCGCGATTTTGCGCTTCGCCGCGAACGAGGATGGGAGAATTTTTCGGTTGCTTGGCGTCCAGCAGAGCCATCGCGCGCGGGGGCGCGCCGGGATGGGTCAATTCCAACTCGTTCATCTGGTTAAAGACGAACTTGGCGTCCTCCATGATTCGGCGCGGCCAGTTGCGCACGGTCGCTCGGAGTTTGTAAGAATCCAAACCTGCGGCCGGCTGGACGGTAAACGGAATTTCCAAGAGTTGCAGGGTGGCGGCATCGAACCCCGGCACGCGCGCGGACTTGGCGGTGGCGCTGGCCACGATGAACTCTTTACCACGGGTCTCAAGTGAGGCAAAAAGGTTTTTGTAGATGACGATCACATCCAGCATGGATCGCGGCGCCGCATTCTTGAATGCGTTCGCCACCAACGGATTCACCTGCTTGTTTGTTGCAATCTGAATGGCGATCTCGCGCCCGCGTTGCGGGTAATCCTTGTCGGAAAGCTCGGCGAAAAGTCGCAAGGGACCGAACACCGGGTTGTCCTTTCGCCTCGTCACACGCCCCATCTCGCGCAAGAGTTCGGGGTTGATCTTGGTTTGCTGGAAGAATTCGGTGCGACGCTTGACTGTTTTGGAATCGTTCAAGTCGCGGAATGTGACTGACGCCGTCAGGTATTCACCAACCTTCTGCCGAAAATCGGATAGGATCGTGTCCAGAGTCCTATAGTAAATCAGGAGATTTTGCTGTTCCAGCGCCGTGTATTTTTGCTGGTAATCAAGATACGCGGCCGTGTTCTGCACGGGACGAAGGAGCGGTTTTTCTTCCGGCTCAATGGAGCTGGCAAAAACACCATGCAACGAATAGTAATCGGCGGTTGGAATCGGGTCGAATTTATGGTCGTGACACCGGGCGCAGGTGACTGTCATCCCAAGAAACCCTTTGCTAACGACATCGATGCGGTCGTTGATGACGTCGTTGACGTTGTTGAACCGTTCGCCGACGGTCAGGAAGCCGAGCGCCGCCAGCCGTGTCTTGTCCTGCTCGATGTCCGGCAGTTTGTCGGCGGCCAATTGCTCGATGATAAACTGGTCGTACGGTTTGTCTTTGTTGAATGCGTCAATGACGTAATCGCGATACGTCCAGGCGTGCGCGTATCGATAATCTTCCCCCGCGCGATTGTTGTCTCCGCCTCGCGTATCGGCGTAGCGCGCGGTATCGAGCCAATGCCGACCCCATCGTTCGCCGTACTGCGGCGAGGCCAGCAAACGTTCCACGAGATTGGCATACGCCTGCGACGAACCGTTGTACACGAACGCCTGCACTTCCGCCGGTGAGGGCGGCAACCCAATCAAGTCGTAATAAACCCGCCGAATCAATGCCTCGCGCGATGCCGGCACGGACGGCAGCATTTTTTTCTCTTCCAGCTTCGCCAGAACAAACGCATCCACCGGCGTGGAAATCCATCTCTTGTTTTTGACGGCCGGCACCGCGGGTTTTTGGATTGCCTGATACGACCAATGAGCGCGCGGTTTCTTCGCCAGCTCGGTCATCTTGGCGGCCGCGTCCGCCGTGGCAATCCGAGGGTCGGGCGCGCCGATCTTGACCCAAAACGTCAGGTCAGCGATTTGTTCGTCGGAAAGTTTGGGCCCTTTGGGCGGCATCTGCAAATCCGGGTCGGTGTATCGAACCGCCTGGATCAAAATGCTTTTGTCGGGGTCGCCGGGCACGATCACCGGCCCGTCACTACCGCCTTTGAGCCAACCGTCGCGCGTGTCGAGCGTGAGGCCGCCTTTAGCTTTGCCTTCCTCGACGCTGTGACACTTGTAACAGTTTTGCACGAGAAGCGGCCGGATTTTGTTCTCGAAGAGATGACGCTGCGTGGCGGTCAGCTTCGGTTCTTCTGCGGAACCCTGCGGAATCAATCCCAAAACTCCGAGCATCGAAGAAACTCCAACCCAAAAACTCAAATGTATCTTGCGCTTTTGTTTTGAGGCTTGGCGCTTGAAGTTTCCCTGAAGTTTGACGTTTGAAGTTTGAAGCTTCATTGGGCACTTACGCAATGATGTTTTTGACGACGTTCCCATAGTTGTCCGTCAGGCGGAAATCGCGGCCGTTGTAGCGGAACGTGAGTTTCTTGTGATCAAACCCGAGCAACGCGAGAATCGTCGCGTGGAGATCGTGTACGTGCACCTTGTTCTCAACGGCGCGCGCGCCGAACTCATCGGTCGCGCCATAGACAAATCCGCCTTTCACGCCGCCGCCCGCCAGCCACGTGCTAAATCCGCGCGCGTTATGGTCGCGCCCCGGATCATCGTTGCCATTGCGGTCGCGCACCACGGTGCGGCCAAATTCACCGCCCCAGATCACGAGCGTGCTCTCCAACAATCCGCGCTGCTTCAAATCCGCCAGCAACACCGCCGCCGGACCATCCACTTCTCCCGCGCGTTGCGGGAGCGCGTCGTCCAACCGATTATGATGATCCCAACCGCCGGCTTGCACTTGCACGAACCGCACCCCGCGCTCCACCAGACGGCGCGCGGCCAGCATTTTTGCGCCCATCGGCGTCGGGCCGTACGCGGTCCGAATCGCAGCGGGTTCTTTGGAAAGATCGAACGCATCGGTGGCTTCCGTCTGCATCTTGAACGCCATCTCGAACGCCTCAATCCGCGCCTCGAGTTGGTCGTCCTTGTGCAATTTTAAAGCGTGAAACGTGTTCAACTGGTGAACGAGATCGAGCTGACGCCGCTGGCTCGTCGGCGTCACAAATCGGTTGGTGATATTGGGCAACAAATCCTGGCCGGGATTGGGGCGTGCCGACACGTTCACGTTCACCCCTTGATAATAACCGGGCAGGAACGAGGCCTGACGCCATTCTTGATCGCCGCCGAGCGTCACGAATCCCGGCATGTTTTGGTTGTCCGTTCCCAACCCGTACAGCACCCACGAACCGAGCGACGGTTTCGGCAATCGCATCGAACCGGTATGCATGAATCGCTGCGCGATATCATGCGCCGGCACGTCGGTGTACATCGAACGGATGATCGTCATCTCGTCCACCATCGCGCCCAGATTCGGGAACACGGAGCTGACCTCGATACCGGATTTGCCGCGTTTGGTGAACTCGAAGGGCGATGGATACGCCACGCCATCGGAATCGGGTAACGTCTTATCCTCGTACTTGGCCAGGGCCGGTTTGGGATCCCACGTATCCACGTGGGACGGGCCGCCCTCGGCAAAAATATGGATCACGTGTTTGGCTTTGACCGGGAAATGCGGCGACTTCGGCGAGAGCAACGGGAGAGCCTCCGCGCCCTCGGCCTCCGCGGTTAGCCATTCCGAGCCGAGCAACGTCGCCAATCCCATCGCGCCGAATCCCATCCCGCACTTGCACAAGAAATCGCGGCGCGTGGCGCACAAATCTTCGGGGCGCGGCGAGTGTTCGGCGACATACTTGGCAGATAGTTTGGTGTTCATGGATGACCCTTTCCGGTAAGCGTACTCTACTACAAACAGACCCATTTTGCATGGAATAAGTTCAAGGCAAAATCTGGACGTAGGCGATCTCTCCCGAATCATTAGCGACATTGGTATACGCCTGTACGTTTGGGTAAGATGCGTAGGACAGGCATCTTGCCTGTCAATGTAGGCCGACTCTGTGAGTCGGCGCATCATGATTATCGCCGCTTCATAGAAGCGACCTACAAAGCCCCGACAGAGAGATATCTGGCTGTCTTGCTAATGATTCAGGCGATATCTGTAAGAGCGATTCGGCCTCGGTTTGTAGCATTGCCAAGGTATTCCCTCAAAAGGCGGGGCGAGCTGTCACGTTGTAGGCCGCTTCTGCGAAGCGGCGCTATAAAATAATTCGCCGACTCTTGCCCACCGTAGGCGGGTAAAAGTCGGCCTACATCGAACCGCAAGATGTCAATTCTCCGAATTGTACCTCATTGTGCAGCAAACTTAGGTATTTGCTAATGATTCAGGTCGGCCATCCAACAGCCGCTTGCCTACCGCCAAACCCAATGCTAATGTGCGGGCGATGAAACACGGAGAGTCAATAAATATGACAAACGCAGCTTGTTGAATAGTAGCGCAACTCTTGCTTTATGACGCTTCCTACCGCTAAAGACATCAACGTTCACGACTCGCTGGATGAGCGGCATGCATGCAAGGTTTTCCTTGGTAAGAGCATCCCGGAGGCAGAGGAGCTTTTTCGTGAAAATGCGCTTTGCTACCTGGAGGATTTGATGTGGATGGGGCCAGTAGCCTTTCGCTTCTACGTCGAGGCTATAATTCGGTACATTCAGAGCGACTCAGCTTCAGGGGATTCAGACGCAGTCAGTTGTTTTGCTTCGGTTCTTGAGTTTCGTTTAAGCAACGAGCCGGCTGAGTTGGTTTCCGTTGCAGATCGACTCGAGTCCATCTGCGGCTACATCATCGAGCACTACTCCAGTTTCAACCTTGCGCCAAAAATTTACGGCGATGTTCGCGCTCGCTTTGTTTCGCTGCGGGAGAGATTTTCTCAGCTATCACAATCAAGAAACGCAAAGTGATTACGAACGCGCGACCTACCTTTGCGATGAAGTTCAGAACCACCGCGCCCCTTCGTTTCGCCTTCTCCACCGGCGGCTATGATTCATCTTGGATTTGAATTCCATTAATCCATGCTCGTAAGGCACGCTATTGCGTGTCATGATTCCGAACGAACGGAAAATGATCGGCACGCAATAGCGTGCCCTATTCAATTCGCGATTGAAATTCGGCGATGAAACCCAAAACGATCCAAACCATCGGGGACGAACTGGCGATCGCCTGGGACGACGGGCACGAAAGCTATTTCAAGCTCGAAGAGTTGCGCCGGGCATGTCCCTGCGCGGCCTGCCGCGGCGAGACCGACGTGCGCGGGCACGTGCACAAACCGCCGGCGACGCCCTTGACCGCGCAGAGTTTCGAACTGACGCAACTAACGCCTGTCGGCGGGTATGCCATCCAGCCACAGTGGCGCGACGGCCACGGATCGGGCATTTACAGTTACGATTATTTGCGGCAGATTTGTCCGTGCGACGCGTGCCGCCAAAAAACGTAGCGGCAGGCGAGAAGCGTAAAAATGAAAGTTATCAAACGAAAGCCGCGAGTTGCAGTACAGTTTGGTGGCGAAGAACATCGAGGCTGGCTACCACCTGACGCATCGATGCCGTTGGCCACACCTATCGAAGTGGTAAAGTGCGATATTGAGATCGTTTCTGAAAATGGAGGCTATCTCCTTTGCTGGCATAGCCGAGACAACAGCAAGGCTGGCGACACTTGGTACAATACGCTTGAGAGTGCAGAAGAAGCCGCCGAGCAAAGGTTTGGGATCAAACCCTGCGACTGGGAAATTGTGGCGAGATGAAGCTGTGGCCAAAGACAAAGAAAGGGCGGATTCGCTTGATTTTCTGGACGTTGTTTGCCATCGCGCTGGCGATTTACGTGTTCGGTGGATTTTTGGAAAGGAAACTTGTGTTTTATCCGACCCAGGATGTTTTCGAGACGCCTGAATCGCGCGGGCTGACTTTTGAAGATGTGACGCTGCGCGCCAGCGATGACACGGCTCTGCACGGGTGGTGGGTGCCGCACCCGAAGGCGCGGGCGACGGTGTTATTCAGCCATGGTAACGCGGGGAACATCAGCTATCGCGGCGACAAACTGGAGATTCTGCACGGGCTTGGCGTGAGCGTTTTAATGTATGACTACCGCGGTTATGGGAAAAGCAAGGGATCGCCAACGGAACCGGGGATGTATCTCGACGCCCAGGCGGCGTACGATTGGCTGGTGAAGACCCAAAAAATCGCGCCGAAACAAATTATCGCCTATGGCGAATCGCTGGGCGGAACGGTGTCCGCGCATTTGGCAGCGGGCAATGAAGTCGGCGGGGTCATCCTCGATAGCACGTTCTCGAACATCGAAGACATGGCGCGGCATCATTATCCGATGCTCGCCCCGATTCGGCAGCTTGACTTCAATGCGCTGGCGAACATCCCAAAAGCAAAAGCGCCGACGCTGGTGCTGCACAGTCCGCAGGACGACATCGTACCCTACGAGCAAGGCAAGCGGCTCTTCGCGGCGGCGAATGAGCCGAAGCAGTTTGTCGAACTCCAGGGCGATCACAACGGCGGGTTCCTTTTCAATGGCGGAAGGATCTATACAGACGGTCTGCGAAAGTTTTTGGACGCGCATTTTCCGGGGAAATAAACCGTGCGCGGCTGGCGGGAAACGATTCACTGGAAATAAATCTTTTCTTTTGGTGATTGGCCGTTAGACTGTTGCCCGACTGCGGAAAACCAAGCCAGCGACGATGAATACATCCCCCGTCCCGTTAAGTGAAGCCGACATGGCGCAATTGCGCGAGGCGCTGAAGCGTTGCAGCGAGGCGACGATGGCGGCGGCCGTCCGGTTTCGTCAGAGCAGCGATGTCACGGCGATTTCGACGATCGTCTATGGACTGATCGAGCGGTACCAGCCGGCGGCGGCCAAGGTGCGATTATCCGCCGCAAACGACGCAAGCAAGCTGGGTGAAGATCTCGGGCTTGATTCGTTAAGTTTGCTGGAGATTGTATTGACATTGGAGGAGGTGTTGAAGATTCGGATCCAGAACGAGGAGCTGCGTTCGATCCGCACCCTAGGCGATATCAACAAATTTTTGAGCGATAAAATCCATGAGGCGACGTCTGCCAATGCCGCGCGCCAATACAACCGGGACGACATCATTCGCATTTTGCCGCAGCAACCGCCGTTTCTTTTTCTGGACGAGGCGGAGGTGGATGGGGACATGGTGAAGGGCAGCTATACGGTGCGCGGCGACGAGACTTTTCTGAAGGGACATTTCAAGGATGAGCCGGTATTTCCCGCCTCGATTGTGTTGGAGGCCGCCGGACAGGCGTGTTGTTTGTGGGTATTGGAGCGGGCGAAGGTCGTTTTGGGACGGCCGATCAACTCTGGCGGATTATTGTTTGCGGCGATGGAAGGAGCGCATTTTTACCGGAAAGTCCTGCCGGGCGACCGCATTGAGTTTGAAATCAAACAGACCAAACTGCGAGTGCCGCTGGTGATTTTTGAGGGAACCGGCAAGACGAAAGACGGGATTGTGGCACGGCTGGAAGGATTGACACTGATCCTGGGAGACGAAGCCAAGCAACTTGCGCCGAGTGGCCCGGGAGAATCCAGCGCGGTTGCATCGCCCGACGCCGGCGTCGCCGCAGCGACCGGAACGTCCGACCCGGATCCCCGCGCGGAGCGTGTATGAGACGCGTCGTAGTCACGGGCCTCGGATTTATCACGAGCATCGGCAACAGCCGCGCGCATGTTCTTCAAAGTCTCCAAGAAACTCGCACCGGCATCGAACCGTTCGCGGAGTTGTCGGGCGCGGATGTACCGGTAAAACTGGCGGGAACAATCAAAGGCTTTCAATTTCCCACAACCGATTTTGAAGACTGGGTGTATCCGCCGGAGTATCCTATCACGAGGGAACAACTGCGTCCGATGGCGCCCAATTCGCTCTACGCCTATTGCGCGATGCAGCAAGCCATTCGAGAAGCGGGATTCACGCCCGATCTGATTTCCAATCCTCGAACCGGGCTTCTCTGCGCCTCTGGCGGGTCGATCTGGATGGCGTTCGACAACCTGCAAACTGCATTTACACGCGGCCTCTCCCGCTGCAAGCCGATGGGGATCATCAACGGCATCCCCGGTTCGCTCTACATCAATCTAGTCGCGTGCTTCAAAATCAAAGGCAGCTCGATGGGGTGTTCCAGCGCTTGTTCGTCCTCAGCCCACGCGCTCGGCATCGCGTCCGACCTGATTCGACTCGGACGACAAGACTCCGCTTTTGTAGTGGGCGCGGAAGACTGCAACAAGTTTACCATTCTCCCGTTCGCGGGCGTTCGCGCGTTGAGTTTGGGGACTGACCCGGAGAAAACGCCATGCCCATTCGATCGCAAACGAGACGGGTTTGTCGGCACCGGCGGCGCAACCGTCCTGATTCTGGAGGAACTGGAACAGGCAAAGCGACGCGGCGCGAAGATTTGCGCGGAAGTGCTGGGTTGGGGACAGTCCTCCGACGGCTACAGCGTGCTCGCGCCCGACCCGCAAGGGGAAGGCTTGAAACGCGCGATGGAAGCGGCGCTCCAAGATTCGGGACTCGGTCCTGCGGATGTGGATTACATCAATGCGCACGCGACGGCGACGCCGATTGGCGATGATTGCGAATGTCGCGCCATCCATCGGCTTTTTCGCGACGGCAGGCTGCCGGCGGTCAGCAGCACCAAGGCGTTGACCGGGCACGGACTCTCGCTGGCGGGAGCGATGGAAGCGGCGATTTGCTGTCTGGCGTTGCAGGAAAAATTCACGCCCGTGTCCGCCCACATCACCGACCTCGATCCCGAATGCGCCATCGTGCCGATCGTCACCAAGCCCATTTCGCAATCGCCGCGCATCGCGCTCAATAATTCCAGTGCCTTCGGCGGGAGCAACGTATCCATCGCTTTCCGCCGCTGGGATAACGGGGCCGGATGATTTGGGCCCTCGTCGCTATCCTGGCTGTCGCGGTCACGTATTTCGTTTCGGGATATGTCGAGAAACGGCTTCTGTTTCATCCGGTCCGCAAATTGCAAACCAAGCCCCAACAAATTGGCCTGGCGTTTGAAGAAATCACGTTGCAAGCCACCGACGGAGTCAACGTGCATGCCTGGTTCATCCCCCATCCCCAACCTCTGGCCACCGTGCTTTTCAGCCACGGCAACAGCGGCAACATCAGCACAAGACTCCCCAAGCTCCGCGTCTTTCACGAACTTCGTTTATCGGTTTTGCTCTACGATTATCGCGGGTACGGCCAGAGCGGCGGTTCGCCAACCGAGCCGGGACTCTATCTCGACGGGCAAACGGCCTATGACTGGTTGGCGAATCAAAAAAAAATATCGGGCGACCGCCTCATTGCCTATGGCGAATCGCTCGGTGGCGCCGTCAGCGTACATTTGGCGGCGCGCAACAAGCTGGGGGCGATTATTCTGGAAGGGACATTCGCGAAATACGAGGAAGTCGCCCGCCATCATTATCCGCTGCTCTGGCGGTTCCGGCGCATGAAATTCGAGACCGTGCGATTGGTGGAGTCGCTGACTCTCCCGACGCTCGTGCTGCACAGTTCGGAGGATGAAATCATTCCCGTGGATCAGGGGCGGCAGCTGTTTGCGGCCGCCAAGCAACCCAAGGCATTTGTGGAACTGCACGGCAATCACAATGGAAGTTTTTACGACAGCGGGGCCGTTTACGAGGACGGATTGCGCAATTTTCTCGCCGCCCACTTCCACGGCTGATCCACTCCTTTTTGGTTGTAATTCCCAGCCAGACAGGCAAAGTCGCGCCGTGCCGACTGAACCACTTTTGGTAAAGTCATCCGGCCAGCACTGGAATCATCGCGATCATTGGTTGCGAAATGCCGCGTTGGTATTTCTCATTGCGTTTATCTTGCGACTTGGATTCGTGGGGGGGATGCTGTTATGGAACCGATGGCATCCGACGACGGCGCAGGCGCTTCCCGAAAATATTGACGGCTATGAGCAGATTGCCCGCAACCTGATCGCCGGGCGCGGTTATTCGTCCGATATGTCCGGCATATTGGGCTTTGCTCCGAATCTCTCCCGAACTCCCGCGTATCCTTGGCTCCTAGTTGCCATCAAAACGATCTTCGGCGACAAGCGACCCCCGATTTTTTACGCCAACGCCGTGTTGGGCGCGATGACAGCGGCCATGGCGTATTGGCTGGCGTGCCGATGGTGGGGGCATCGAGCCGGGATCACGGCAGGATTGTTCGCGTCCTTCGATATCATGTCGATTATTTGGTGCGCTTATCCGCGGGCGGAGATGTTGTTGACAATGTTTACGATGCTGGGGTTTTGCATATTCGCCGTCGGTTCGGAGCGGATGCGGGATGCGCCTTACCATTGGAAATCCTGGGTGTGGATGGTCGGCGCCGGGGGGGCATTTTCTCTGGCGGCGCTTACCAAACCGATCGCTTTGTTTTTGGTATTTGCCGCAATGGGATTGCTGGGCTGGATTTGCCGGCGCGCCAAACCCGTGCTGCTGGGAAGCGTTCTGATGCTGATAGTGTGGCTGGGGTTGTGCGGGGGATGGATGGTTCGCAATTATCTGGTAACCAAACGGGTCAGCCAAGAGAAGAAAGGGCTCATTTGTTTTTCGACCATCTCGACGGAAAACTTGCTGATCTACCGCGGGGCGCAAATTTTGTCGTTTGCGGAAAAACGTCCTCTGGAGGAAGTCATGGGCGAACTGCGCCGGAAAATCCACGTCGCCAATGTCAGTCCGGGGCGCTCCATCGAACATGTATCGCCGCAGATCGGGGTGGACATCGACGCGTATGAAGCCGAGGCATGGAGAATCATCCGCGCCCATCCGTTTCTGCTGCTTCGAGTCCAGGCGCAAGGAATGGCGCGATTATTTCTGGGGCCAGGGGAGCTGGCGACGCTGACTTTGTTCGGCATTGGGCTGGATTCAGACAGTTTGAACGCGATGGAACGGAGAGGGAGTGAGGGTGGAAACGAAGCTGCAAAACAGAATCGAAGGGCGCTGAAAGGGCATTTATTGGCGCGTGACGTCGTTCGCGTAATTGGCTGGGGCTGGCTGGCGATTTTGTATTTTCCTGCGGTTCTTGGCGTACGATGGCTGTGGAAGTCACGTCAATGGACGCCCCTCCTCGTTTTGACGACAGGGATTATCTATTTCGCGGGACTGGCGGGTGGACCGGAAGCAAACAGCCGGTTTCGCGTGCCAATCGTTCCCTACCTAGCAATGATTGCCGGCGCTGGATTGGTGGCGTTCCAAACCTCCAGAAAAAAAATTGAAACGGATGCTTCCTCGTCTTGAGTCGGCATCGCAGAACTATCATCTGATTTCTACTATCGGTTCCGCTTCTTCTGCGCTTCCCAGAGGGCGTCCAATTCCGCCAGCGAACAGTCTTCGAGACGGCGACCGCGCCAGACAACTTCGCGCTCGATGGAGCGAAATCGGCGGATAAATTTTTGCACCGCTCGGTTCATCAAGTCTTCCGCCGAATGCTTCTGCCAGCGGGTCAGATTGACGACGGCAAATAGCAGGTCGCCCAATTCCTCGGCGATTTCCCGGCGGTGTCCGCGCCGAAGCGCCTGTTTCACTTCCTTCAATTCCTCCTCGATTTTGCGAATGACGCCCCGCTGGGTAGGCCAATCGAACCCGACGCGGGCAGCCTTTTTCTGAACCGAGTGGGCTTTCATCAAGGCCGGTAGATGTTTGGGAATTCCGTCGGTCGCACTCCGCCGGTCGCCGTGTTCGCCTCGCTTCAAGGTTTCCCATTGGACTAGCACCTGCTCGGCGGTGCGAATTTTTTTGGCGCCAAATACATGCGGATGGCGACGGACGAGCTTGTCGGCGATGGCGGCAGCGACGTCGTCAAAGTCGAACCTCGATTGTTCGCTGGCGAGTTGGGCGTGAAATACGATCTGGAGAAGCAGGTCGCCAAGTTCTTCGCGGAGCGCGGTATGGTCGCCGGATTCGATGGCGTCCACTACCTCATAGCATTCCTCAATGAGATCGAGCTTGATGCTGCGATGAGTTTGTTTACGGTCCCACGGACAACCACGCGGACTGCGCAGTCGTACCATGATGCCCAAGAGGCGAACGATAGATTGGGGAGGGCGGGACACGGGAGTCAAGGAGCAGAATCAGATGTTTCCTCAAAAACCACGTCCGATGGCGGGGTCAACAGGCGGTCTTCGATTTTGGGGTTGATCTCGATCGTTTTGTAAAGGAACGTCAGGGCGGTGCGACCGTCGGCGGATTGAGTGGTGATTTTGACCGGCAAAAATGCCGCGTGAGAAAGCCAGACATAGGTAACCATGCCGGCCTGTTCGTCCAACTGATATTGATCGCACTCGGTATTCTCGACGGTCGCTGTGCCAATCTTTTTTCCTTGGTCCCGCACCCACAGCATCAGCCGCAACGGGTCTTCCATGCGCAGCGACGTGTGCGCGAGGGCGCGATAGGCTTTCGGGGTCAGTTTCTTCCCTCGTTTTTCTCCCTCGATATAGCGATAAATTTCATTGCTCATTCCAATCGTGACTGTTTTTTCTCCGTCGGCGGTACGCTCGAGTCGAAATCGGTCGGAGGATCGCCAGGATTCGATGGTCATCGTTTGTGAAAAATCCCCCACGCGCTCGGTGTAGGCGACACAGTGATGGGAAGTCTTGATTTTGTCAGTGATCGGGTCGGCGCACAATCCCACGAGCGACCCGAGCGTCATGGCCAGCCAGAAAAAACCCATTCGAAGGTGCGCTGTCATTCTTTCCCGCCGCGTTTGCGGAGAAATTCCGCCAGGTCGCGATGCTCTTTTGCCCTAGCCCAACCGGCCGGGGTGACGCCGTTGTTGTCGGCGGCGTTGATTTCCGCCTGATTGGCAAGCAGGGTTTCCACTGCGCTGCGATTTCCGTAATAGGAGGCAAAATGAAGCGGGGTCATCCCCTCCTTGTCGCGCGCGTTCACATCCGCCTTCGCAGCAATGAGCCATTCGACCGCCGCTTGGTTGCCGCTCAAGGTCGCGTGGTGGAGAGCGGTTTTTCCCCGATTATCGCCAGGGCTCACATCCGCCTTGGTCTCCAGAAGCAGTTTGGCTGTCTCGTTGCGATTCGCGGTGATCGCCAACATGAGCGGGGTCATGCCTTCGCTGTTTTTTGCGTTCGCCTGCGTCGGGTTTTTCTTGATGATAAACCTGAGCCGCTCCGTCCGGCCTTCCCGCGCCGCCCCGAAAACATTCAGGTCCGCTCCATACGACCGGAGAAGATTGATGATATCAAACTGCTTCCGCTTCTGCGCCTGCGAGAGAGGGGTTTCATCATGATTGTCCGCCGCGCCAAAGTCTGACCCGCGTTTGATCAGTAATTCGACCATCTCCCGGCGGCCTTCGGCCGCAGCGGAAAAAATCGGTGTGCGCCCTTCCTTGTCCTCTGCGTTCACATTGGCGCCGGAAGCCAGAAGCGATTCGACCACCGCGAGATGTCCGCCTTCGACCGCCAGATGCAGGGGTGTGACCCCGAACTTGTCGTCTTTGCGATTGGCGCTGGCTTTGGCGGCGAGGAGCAATTCCACCAAGGGTTTGTGGCCTTTATACGTGGCGCGAAATAACGGAGTCACGCCATCTTTGTCGCGCGCATCCGCTTCCGCGCCGGCATCCAGCAGAAGCTTTGCGATGGCCGTCTCGCCCGCACCCGCCGCCATGTGTAACGGCGTCGCCCCATAGCGATCCTTCGCGTTCACATCCGCGCGCGCCGACAGCAACAACTCGACGATCGGACGACGCGCGTGATATGCCGCCAGGTGCAGGGGCGCTCCTCCCAGGTTTTTTTCCTGCGCATTGACCAGTTCCGGATTAGCCTGTAACAACGACCTCACCTTGTCGGTGTCTCCTTTTTCCACCGCGGTGTGAATCTCCGCGCCGCCGACGAACGCGACGAGGAAAAAGTTTGCCGCCAAGGTAAGCACTGCGCGCCTCATAGTTGTTTTCATCCCGCCTCCATTCTCCGATTTGACCGCCCTGCCATTCGGTTTGTTTTAGCGAATCGCCCCCATCTTGGACGCCACCGCGGATTCGAGGCCAGCCTCATCCGAAGGTTTCAGCGCTGGCAATCCGGTGAAAAGATACCAGTCCTCGACATGCTCGACACTCCCGCCGGCCGCCAACACTTCCATCGGGCCAAGCGATTCCAGCTCCAACATGTCTTCGTTGGTAAACGTCTCGAAGTTGACTCCGCCATCGGGATATGTCTTGCCCTCTTGAAAACGAAACGTCTTCACAAAGAGTACCCCATTCCGAACGTACCCAACCCACTTCTCTCGATGCGCCAACCCAAGCTTGGTCGCGCCTTTTGTTTTGTCCTGCGCCAGCGTAAAAAACTTTTTTCCCAGATAATACCGCCCATCGCTCAAATCCGTGTACGTCCAGAGCGACATCGCGCGATTCGGCAGCCAAGCCGCCGGCCCGTGCCCTTTCGGCGGCGGCTGCGGGATGACTGCAAACCCTCCCGCATCCATCACCGAGAGCGACCACGGCGCAATCGTCTGCGGCTTCGTCCCGATATTTTTGACCCGATGCACCACTCGCACATGCGACCCCTCCGGATCGAGCGTGACTTCCATCTCCTTTTGAAATCCAATGCCCGTTTCCGCAGGTGGAGTCAGTCGGACGCCGTTCTTCCCCAGCGGCGTGGCCGCCACCGGCGCATTGTCAGGATAATACGTCAAGTCCTTGCTTTCCGGCGCGATCCAAAGCCGGTGACCGCCACGAATCTGCCAATCTTTCTCGCCTCCCTTGCCCAGTTGCTCACCGTAGTTCTTAAAAATGTTCTCGCCCCCTTTCGGAGCATAGGTAATCACTCGGGGGCCGACCTCCTGGGTGATGATCAGTTCCACCGATCCATTGGACAGCTTCGTATTCTGCTTCCAACCTTTATATTCGACAGATTCCATCTTGACCTCCTGCGCGAGCGACGCGCTTGCAACAACACAACCAACGGCAATCCACAAATAAGTTTTCATATTTTTATCGATCCCCTCTTGCGTAAATGATTTTCGCCCTCCCCCGCCCATCTGTCAACGTCAAACCCGCGCCGATTTTCCGCCTCTCAATCATTAACGACTGGAGTGTTGATGTTAGAGGAATGAGAAGATTTACCGATTTCATTGACATCGCGCAATGGCGGGCAACGAAAAACACGATGCACTTTGAAAGGGGAAACCCGGAGTTGAGAGTGGATAATCTCGGAGAAACATTTCGAAAACTCAAGAATGTGACAAGTTATGTTACAATTGTAACACCGTTTGTCACAATTCGGATTGCGGTTATGACTTCACCCTCTCAATCATGTTCCTTGTCTGTCGGTAATGATCAAGGTTGCGCCGACATCCTCAATCACGCCGGGCAACGAAACAGTTACACGTGTAATGCTTTCGTTGCCAGGCGATAAGTAGTGCCCCCCCCACTAAAACTCCCAGCACAACCGTGGCAAAACATTTCGCGCAATCGGTTGGCGAGATTTTTATTGAATCCCGCGCCGCCGAAGGACTTTTTGGACGGGGGAGCTTCCGCCGAGTTGTTTCGGCGGGTTCGCGCCGGCGGCGAGGAGCGACGCGACACAGCCCGCATAGTCGCCCCGGCTGGGATGCCAGCCGTGTTCCGATGAATGGATAGCCCAGCCAATCGGCGTGCTGTGAAAATCCGCGTCCCTCCAGTCAAGCGGTGGATCGTAACGTAAAATGTTTTTCAACATGGCGCGATTCCCATGCCACGCCGCCCAGTGCAATGCCGTGGCGCCGTGACAGGACGAAAAATTCAGTCGGGGCGACCGCTCTCCTCGTGTCTCGACGGGCATCCCGATCTCCAGCATCAATCGTACTGCGTTGGCTTCGTTGTTGCGCGCCGCCAGCACGATCTCCGCAGGCGAAAGCTCGGTCACCAATCGAGAATTCTTTTTCACCAGCGATTTCACTGCCACTTGATTCCCCAGCCAACATGCCGCGAGCAATTTTACATCGGGCGGACTGCGGTCCATCAGCAACTTGAGGATTTTCTTGTGGCCGAAGAGCTTTGCGATTTGATGAGGCGAAAAAAACCAGCCGATTGTCCAAAAATAAATCGTCCCACCCGCTTTTTGATTTCGCATGGGAAAACAGGTCTCGTTGACGCGCGTGCGGATGCAGTCGGGATTCCCGTCGAGATGTTTGCGAACGAGTTTTCCATCGCCCAATGCCGCCGCCATCAAGATGTCCGTCTGACAGCCACGCGAGACGAGGAATCGCGCAACATCATGCCGGTTCTCAATCATATATTGAGCCGGCGTGGATTCGTGATCCACGTCGCACGCGTCAATATCGGCGCCGTGGTCGAGAAGATACTTTGCGACCCGTACCGTCGCGGCGCAATGGAGCGGGGTCTTGCCATCGCCACCGCGCGCGTTCACCACGCTCGAATTGGCGGCGATCAATTCGCTCAATGTGTCCAGCATATCGAGATGCGCCGCGGCGTGCGCGTCCACTTTCGCACCGCGCCCGATGAGATGTTTTGCTTCCTTCGGCTTCGCGGAATCCAAAAT
>CAYGDP010000039.1:0-22863 GCA_964348665.1 uncultured Verrucomicrobiota bacterium | reverse complement strand
AAAACCCATGGCCAAGTTTAATGTTATATACTGTCCAACCAATGGGGCAAGGTCATCCCTCGCATTGACATCTGCCTTGTGGTCGAGGAGCAGCTTGACGACTTTCGGCTGACCATACTCCGCTGCCCAATGCAGAAGTGTCTTACCCTGCGTGTCTGTTGCCGTAACAATCTCCGCGTCGGCGACCATTGCACGGCGAATTCTCTCGACATCCCCCTTGGCAGCGGCTTTGTGGATCTCGTCGGCGTGGGCGCAGCCGAGCATTGCCAGCGCAAGCGCGAGGCTTGCCACTCGCCACCTTCCGAATCGGCTGAATATCCTCCTCACGGTCAGGATTTGCCAATCGCGCAGTTGTATAGCAAGCATTAATCTCAAGCTGCCAACTCCCATTTTTCTTTATCCACCTTCACTTATTCTTTGCCGGCCATCGTCTTCCAAAAATTTTTCAATTCATCCTCCTACCCGATAGAGCTTGAAGACACAAGTGAGGGTCTATCACCATCCCGTCACCGGACTGCTTTGGCGGCAGTGCTCGGCAACTCCACCCCGCAACGCTGCAAGGTCATGAGGGCGTAGGCGGTGCCGTAGGGTTCGTGATAGCTGTACATGGGAAAATCCCACCAGCTTCCGTTTTTTTCCTGCGTGGCGAGGATCAGATTTGCCAGTTGTTCCTGATATTTCGGACGGTCGGATGTCGGAAGCAGCTGAATGCATTCGCCCGCGTAAAAGTGGCCGTAGTAATAAAAATATCCGGCAATCTGAAACCAGGCCTCATGCGGGATGGGACGTTTGCGGCCAATATCGAGCCAGCCCTGACGGACGATGAGCCGGTCAAGCCATTCGCGCAGGACGTCGTCCGTAATGATCGGGTCGCCCCAGAGCCGCAGCGCGGCGTTGCAAGTTTGCGAGCGACCAAGACTGCCGGCGGGACGATTGATGCCGGAGCGCGGACGATAGCGGAGTTGTTCGCCGTAAAAATAACTGCCGTCGGGGTTTCGCTGCCGCCGTAGAGTCGCCAGGGCGCGTTGCACGAGTTTTTCCGGCACTTCCACACCGAGATCGCGCGCTTCGTCCAACGCGATGAGCGCCGAGCCGGTCATGAAGGTGGGCGAGTCATCGGACGGCTTCTGTGTATGGGCTTCAAAATCGTAGTAGCCCCAGCCGCCCTTGAGAAATTCGTAACGCCCAAGGGCGGCAACCTGTTCGCGGATGCAGCCCACTAATTTTTCCTGCGCGCGTTTGTCGCCGCGTTTCCCGGCCCGATGATGCAGAGCGACCAAACCGCGAATACCATAGAGATGCGCCCAATTATTGTAAATGACGTCGGCCTGTGCCCGACGGACTTTCGGCAATTCTTTGAGCATCCATTTCTGCGCTCGGTCGAGCGCTTTCTCGACTTTCGCATCGCCACTGCCGCACTCGGTCAGCGCTTTGACGCAGAGTGCGGTGGTGGCGGCGCGAAAGGCGTGATGACTGCCCGGTTCCGGCGCATAGATATCCATGCCGGTCGTGTCGGTCGGATCGCCCCAATGACCGTCGCGCGCCTGTTTGGAGAGCAGGAAATCAATCCCGCGACGCATAGCCGACGCGCCGTCGCGTTTGGCATCGGGTTTAGGAGGTGGTTGTTCGGGTTTGGTATCCGGTTTCGCTTCGGGCTTGGCGTCCGATTTGTGCGGAACATCGTCGGCTTTCGGTTTTGGGGGTGGCTTGGGCGCGTCCGATTTCATGCTCAAGACTTCGCCTTCTATCAAGCCGTCGAGTATGAGCGACTGTCCACCGTAACTTCGCGCGGGTTTCACCATGCGTTTCTCATTTTTCTCGGCATCCTTCGATTTCACGTAGACGAAATACCGTGTGCCGGCGATCGTCGGTTCACTCTGCACAAACCGGTCGGGAACAGCGATGACGTTGTCATGTTTTTCCTCGAACAAAACCACTTTCGCCTGCAACCCTGCCGTAAGCGGAACGCCTTTCGCCTCCTCCACTTCGATTCGGACAGGATAACTTCCTGCGACAAGGATATTGCCTAGAATGACCGATTTCACCGCGAGCGCGGAGTCGGGAGCGCACCGAAGGATCGCAAATCCGAGCTGCATTTTTTTCTCCGCAAACGAGGATTGCACACGAATAAATTCTCCATGTCGATCCTCCGGAATCGTGGCCGCCAGACAATATGAATTGCCTTTCGGCACAACGGTCATCAGCGTCTCGCGAGCGGCAATTCTAGCGCCTGCTTGAAATCGGGTGGCGCTTTCGCCGCCTTGCCCCGCCTGGGTCGGTGTCCAGCGCCCAAAAAAGGCCGTGCCATCAATTGGGGCGGTTAGATTGGACAGCGCCTTGTGGTCTTCTTTCAGGTTGACCAGCTCGGTCGCGGCATCCGCGGTATCCACGCGCATTTTCTCTACATCGCGCCGCTTCTGTTCGAGCGCGGCGGGCAGTGTTTTCTCGGCATTGGCCAATGACAACGCGGACAGTTGCGCGGTTTTTTTCAAGTTTTCTTCCCGCCGCGGGATGAATACTTCAAGCGACCTCTTGGTATTCTCGCGTACCTGATCCAGGTTGAATCGAGAGCGCTCGACGCTGTGTCGGGACCGTCTCAAGACGATTTCCTCTGTCTCCTCGGTCAACTCGTCGCTCTTGTACATTTTTTCGAGCTGACGCAATTCTTCCTCGGCGTACTCCAATCCTTGCTTGGAGTTTTTGAGATTGAACTCCGCCTGTTTCTGCTCGTTCGCGCGGCTGGTTTTATCGAAGTATGTCCATTCTTCCTGTGCGATGCGGTTTTCGCGTCGCGCGCGTTCGAGGTCTTCGGGAATGGTCTTTTCCATGTGCACCAGCTCTTGCTCGGCGCTGCGCAAGCGCAACTCGGTCGAGACCTGGGATTTTTCCATCGCGCTGATGCGTTTTTCGAGCTGTTCCAAATCAAGTTTCAAAAGTGTCTCGCCCTTCTTGACCGTCGCGCCATATTCCACGGCGTCGAGCACCGTGAGCGCCTGCCACATGCGCGGATCTTGTCCGCCCTGAAACCACTGGGATTTAGGGATGAACAACACGTGGCCCGGATTGGCCGGCAACACTTTGGCGTCCAGTTCCCACTTGGCGGAAAAATGCCCAGTAGAAACGGGATGCTCCTCCGGTTGCTGCGCGGAGAGAGGAACAGTGTTGACGAGAAAAGGGAAGATTCCGACAAGACTAACGATCTGCAATAGTTTCATGATTCTCCTTTGCTGAACGGTTTCACCGCCAACTCCGTCCCGTGGCAGCGCCCATCAGGGGCAAAGGAATGCTACCCGACCCGTTCCGATGCGTCAACCTTTCGTCGCACGGCGGCTTTCGCTTTCACAACAGCCGCGTGAACCTCGCGAGACCGCCACAAGACATAGGCGAGATACCCGACAATGGCAACATTCACAAGGAGAACGCCGACTTTCACATCGGTCGGACGAAGAACTAGCTCGTAGATTTCGATCGGGATGTAGATGGCGCCGCTCAACGCGCCGAACCATTCCGCCCAGCGCCGACCACGCCAGAGACCATAAGCTTCGGCGAATCGGATGGAAGAATACGCGACCGCGATCACAGAAAAAATATACAGGCCGCGATCAGTGATATGTTTTGCGTACTCGACGAAAATCATGGGATACCGGCTCGCGGGATTCAAGTGGAAGGTCTGCACGACTTCTTCGGCCACTGCTTCCGCATCGCGACCCAGGAGCGTCAATGCACCCACACCAACGATAAGCACCGCCAAGCCTTTTGCGCCTTCCAAAATTGCCACCGCGCGCAAACCCTTGGGCTTGGGCGGGGCAACCACCGTCGGTTCTTCTTCCAAAACAGGCATGGGTGTGCAACATAACACGGGAATCCCCATTCGCAAGCGACTGGATCCGCAAATTCGGAAATCCGAACTTTCTTGGGTATTATTTCGGCAACGCCCGCGTTGCGTCTCGCCAGCGGGTTTGATATTGTGGCGTCGTGACGGCGCCGCAGAGTCAGATTTGGGAAACATGGTCGGATTTGGTCAAACAGCAGCGTGGCAAACCCGCGTTGCATCTCAGGCCGTCCAATGAAATCCTCACCTTTGGCGAGGTGGACGAGTTGACGCGGCACTGGTCAGAAGCGTTACGCGGCCAAACCCTGCGGATGGGCGACCGAGTCTTGGTCCGATGCGGCAACACGCCGCATTTTATCGCCCTGTTTCTATCCTGCATGAGGCTCCGCAAAATTTTTGTGCCTCTTGAATCCAAAACCACCCACGAGCAGACGCGCATTTTGGCGGAACGATTTGCTGCTCGCGCGCTGGTCACTCTTCGGGGAGTCACTCCGCTCGCCCCCGCGACCGGCGAAATTTCACAGCCGCCGGCGGGGACCGCCGTGCTGCAGATTACCAGTGGATCCACCGGTGAACCGCGCGCCGCCGCGTGCAGTGAGGCGTCGTTGATTGCGGATTGCGCCAATCTTTGCGGAACGATGGGGATCAAGTCTGACGACACAAGTCTCGCGGCGATTTCGCTGGCGCATCGCTACGGGTTTGGGACGCTCGCGCTGGCCTTGGTCACACAAGGCACGGCAATGACGTTGTTGGAGGAATTTGTTCCCCGCGCGGCGATTGATGCAATCGTGAAGACGCGCGGCGCTGTTTTCCCCGGTGTGCCGTTCATGTATGAATGCATCAACGACCTGTCGGATCCCCTGCCCCGATGGCCGAGCTTGCGCACTTGCATCAGCGCGGGAGCGCCTCTCACGCCGGAGATCGCCAGAAAATTCCATGACCGGTTTGGCCTCAAAATTCACACCCTTTACGGAAGTTCGGAATGCGGCGGCATCTCCTATGATGCCAGCGACGAGATGGACGAGATCGGTCAACACGTTGGAACTCCGATGCACAATGTCAACGTGGACTTGGAACCGGGGAGCGATTTGCGAGACACAACAGGACCCGCCGAAGGTCGCATTCGGGTGCGCGGCGACAATGTCGGATTGGGATACTGGCCCAAACCGACCAAGGACGACAAGGCGGCCTTGGGTAAAGGAACTTTTTTAACGGGTGACCTTGGGCAGTTCGATGAAAAAGGCAGAATCCGAATCGTCGGGCGCATCGCGAATTTCATCAATGTTGCTGGGAAAAAAGTGAATCCGGCCGCCGTCGAAGACTGCATTCGCCAACTCGAAAGCGTTAAGCACGTCGCCGTCCTGGGCGCGCCGGATGAATCGCGCGGCGAACAAGTCGTCGCGTTTGTCCTCGCCGATGCCAAACTTGGCGCGGAGACGGTCATCGCGCACTGTCGCAAGACCTTGGCGGACTATCAAATACCTCGACGGGTCAAATTCCTCAAAGAACTGCCGTTGAGCGCGCGCGGCAAACTGGAGAAGAAAAAACTTCTGGAGATGATCTAGACGGCAGCACCTTTTTTGTTGTGTATTTTTTCTCTGCTTTCTGGCTAATAACTGCCCATGCCAAGTTTCGATATTGTTTCAAAGGTGGATATGGGAGAAGTGGATAATGCGCTGAATCAAGCGCGCAAGGAAGTCGCCACAAGGTTCGATTTTAAAAACGCGGGCGCGGAAATCGCCATCGAAACGGAGACGATCCGGCTTCGCGCCGTGGACGAATACAAACTCACGGCGCTCAAGGAGGTCGTCGTGGCCAAGCTCGCCAAACGCGGCGTGAGCCTCAAAAACCTCGAGCACAAAGATCCGGCCATTTCTCCGCTTGGCCATGCGACCTGCGAGATTCTCATCAAACAAGGCATCGAACATGAGAAAGCGAAACTCATCACGCAAACGATCAAAGAGAGCAAACTCAAGGTGACTGCCAAGATGCAGGACCTCCAAATTCGCGTGGAAGGAAAAAGCAAGGACGACCTGCAAACGGCGATTGCATTGGTTCGCGAGAAGGATTTTGGGCTGGCATTGAGTTTCGTCAATTTCAGGGATTAAACAGCTGCGCACTCTGAATTGGGGCGGTCGATATCGCAATCTGCTTCGACCATCAGTTCCGGCCTGGCGTGACGACTACCACAGCGCGCTTGGCAGGCGCAAAAAATTCCCTGGCTGCGAGCCTCAGTTGTTCGTTTGTCAGGCCGTCGAGCGCGGCGTTCAGCTTCGCACCATCCATTCCCAGCTGATACCGGCGACCGATTGAAAATGCCGCGCCGTAAACATTCTGCCCGATCGCCGTATCCGGCAGATCGCTAAAGCCGAGCATCCAGCCAAACATGTTTTTCGCGGTGCGAAGGTCGGCCGACTTCAACTCCGGAGCGATTGCGGCAGTGATGAAATGGTCGAGTCGCGCCGATGCTTTCTCGGGAGTCTCACCCGGTTTACACGGTATCGTAACGAGCAACACTGAAGGATTATCGAGGGGAGCAAATTGCACCGGAAATTCATAGGGGGCAGGTTTCAAAGACGCCGACGATGCCGACAGGCGTGCGGCGAGCACCAGGAATGAAGTATACAGGTCGCTGGAAGGCGGAGGTGCAGAATAGGCAATGCAAATTTGTGGCGCAGCATCGGCTTGAAGCGATTGAATTGGAATTGGATCGAACTGGCCGAGACGAGGGGTGCCGCGAAGCGCTGGCGCGGGTAACCGTTCACCAGCAGGAAGTTTCCCGAAATGCCTGGCGATGGCTTCGCGTGCGACGGGTTCGTCGAATCCACCCGTGAGAACCACAACGGCGTTGGCAGGCTTGTAATAACGTTGCCAATGAGTGTGAACGTCGTTGAGAGACATTCGAGCGACTTGGTCCGACGATCCGCCTTTCCGGGCGCCCGATGGGCTGGGATGAACCCGTTCGGTGGCATGATTTCGCGCTGCCAGCGGCGGAATCCCTCCGAACATATTCGATACTTCGGCTGTCACCCGCGGTTTTTCACGATTCAAATCGGTGATTGTCACTCGCAAATCACCCATCCGCGCAGCTGCATCGGCCAATTCTTCCTCGATCATTTTTGGCACGAACACCGTGGCGATCACCGTATAGCTTTCTCCCGTTTGCGCATTCGATCCTGCCGGATACCGCCGCATATAATCGTCGACGGTAACGGCCGGGCGCGATCCCGCGGCGGCGGTCACGTACACGTGTTCGACCAGATGCGCCAGCCCGGATTTTCCGGGTGGATCCTGGTCTTCACCGAAGGAAAACAACACGACCAACGCAACGAGCGGAGAATCTTTCACAGGCCGCAAGACGACGGTCATCCCATTATCCAGTCGTGTAATGGTTGCGTTCGACGGCGCAGGTAGGGGCCGCTTGCTACAATTCATCAATGCCATCGCCAGAAACAAGACCGTGCACGGCAACACACGCGCAACAAATCGAGAGTTCGTCATCATCATGTTTCATTCTGGACAACGTCGAGATTACAGAATCAATACATTGTCGAATCACTTCGTTCAAGAATGGAATCCCGCGATTCGATTACCCCCAGTCTCCAACCGTGTTCCTTCACTCGCCACACGCTCATCGCGGCACCAGGATCGTTCGGGCAATTCGATCTTGCAGGCTGCGATCCGGTCGCCAAAGCGCGGCGATGGCGCCACTCAAAAATAGAAACCCGAGGATCGAGTCCACAAGAACCCAACCGTTGCTCTGAAAGACCACCCAAACGGGGATCAGTACCACCATGAGGAGGATGGGCGACCAAGCCAGCAAAGTGCGAACGAAGATGCGACGTCGGGAAGCGTCGGCGCCATCCGGCGTGACCACTGCGATCCGGAGCAGATGACAGAGCGGTCCGCCCGCGAACAGCGGCGCCGCCAATAGACTGGGAAGGACGACGAAGAGCACAAACAACAACATGGCGAGAGCGATACTGCCTCCGAAGAATATAGGGTTGGATAATTTTATACTGGATTTGGATCCCGGCGCCTGGTCAAGGAACGGCTTGAGAACCTTGGTGGCATCGGCAAATTCCTTGTCGGCCACCTGTGAATGCGCGGTCACAAGCCGCTCGGCGAGCGCGCGCCTAGCTGGCTGGATTGTTTGGGAAACTTTCGTACTCGGCCATTTGATTGGATCTTTAATGAGAGAGCGATATCGGCGAGCAATATAAAACTCCAGCATCCGCCTCTCGTCCCGCGCCGTCAGATCCGAGGCGGTCGTTTCATAGCGTTGCAAACAATAATCGAGCGTTGCAGCCTCCTCCGCAATCTGCGCTTGATTGGATAATAAGACCATAATTCCCATGATCATCGTCGCCAGCATCGTAGGCGGAAGTACACACCCCAACAGCAATGAAAACCGTCGCCAGCGGGTAATCGCAGCCGGTTTCTCCAAGAGCGGACGGAGCAACCGGAGAATTTCGCCTAGCTCCTGCGCGAAACGCATTTCTTCGGCCATAAACTTTCGCGCGTAGAGTGGCAACGCGGCGCGAACGTTTCGCCGATGCGCCTCATCGAAATTGACCGGATGACCTTCGAGAGCAGACATCGCGAGTTGGTTTAGAAACTGGCGCGCCGCGATTTCATCGGGAACGACAAACGGTGGTTGTCTCGCGACCACGTTCGGCGCCGGAAAATCGAGAAGCTTCGCGCGCCCGTCGGTCGTGATCCAAACATGGTCAAGCCCGGTGTGCAGCGGCTCGGATTTTGCACTTCGGTTGGCGCGAAGTTCCTCCGCCAAATCGAGCAGCCAAAATCGGACTCGTTCCCACGGTTGCGGTTGGTCCAAGAGCGCGAGCAATGGCTTGCCAGCCGGCGCTTCATAGGCGTCCCAACTTTCCGTCGGACCGCGCTTTCCCATGAGCCAGCGGACACGACCGGGGCGGCTCAAGTCGCGCCGATGCGAACTGACGGGCGGGTCGGTGGGCGATCGTGAACAAATCCAAACCGTGCGATGGAGCCGCTGATCATAACCGACAATCAATTCACCATCACTCGTTTCGTGTCGCGATTGAATCGAATACGGTCCGATGGCTGGGGAGTCGGAAGCGGGCGGTGCTGAAGCCGCATCGACCGTCAACACAGGGCGAGTGGGCGCCGAAGGCTTGAGGATCACGCGTGTGCCGCTGCCAAAATCATGGAGCGCCGCGAAACCGTTTTTACCCCGAGCCGTCGCGAACCAAAGTGCGGTAAGGACCCAGCCCGACAAATAAAACGTGAATGCTTGGCTTGTATGGGTTTTGACTGCAACAAGTTCTTCCGCAGATAATTGGACCGACATGACCAGGTGTGGCATCGCAGGCACAATGACAAAGAGAAACGCGCGTAACATCGCTTTCGGCAGAGTCGCACGATCCCGGTCAACTCCCACCACGCGCAGCCGACAGAGCGCTTTGCCGAGCGAAGCGCCTCCGAATCCTTCCAGGAGCGAAAAATAGAGCATTGAACCAAACTGAAACAGGATGGTAGCGATAACCAAACGGCTGGTTTTGATCGCAGGAAGATCTTCGAATGTGACTTGACAATACGTCCAGTAAATCGCCAATGGCAGCCAGAGCAAGAGAATGTCCACTAATCCCGCCGCAAATCGCAGGTTGAGGGGCGCGGAAGTTGGCGTGGCGGAACTAAACGGCAACAGCTGGGCGCGTAACGAGGCATAGTTGGCGTAGCGCGCCCCTGATTTTTTTTCTAAACACCGGAGAATGATTTGCGCGAGCCGCTCGGGAGTGTCGGGGCGAAATTCTCGCGGCGACGGCGGCGGCTCGGCTAGAGCGATGGCCACCATGCGCACCATGTTTTCCGACTCAAACGCGGTGCGTCCCGTGAGCAAATAGTAAAGCGTCATCCCAACGGCGTAGATATCAGAGCGCTCATCCAATTCGTCGCCGCGAAGTTGTTCCGGTGAACAAAACGCAGGAGTGCCCATAAACGCGCCAAACTGCGTTAGATTCGAATCGCCCCTCGCCTTTTGCGATATCGAAAGCCCAAAGTCGCCAATCTTCACCGCGCCGCTCGCGTCCACGAAACAATTCGACGGTTTGATATCGCGATGCAAGACATTCACCGACGCGGCAGATTCCAATCCCGCGATAATCTGCAGAATCGCGTCCACCGCCTCGGTCACCGGTAGCGGCCCGCGCTGGGACACACGGTCTTGCAACGTGCCGCCACCTACAAATTCCATCGCAATCACAGGCGTCCCGCGGATTTCTTCCGTGCCGAAGACATAAACGCTATTCGGATGATTAACGGACGCCGCGAGACGTCCTTCTCGCAAAAAGCGTTTTTCGGATTCGGTGTCGAGTGCCCGACTCAATACTTTCAACGCCACCCGACGTCCGCTTTCGGTGTGTTCGGCCTCGAACACCGCCCCCATCCCGCCACGTCCCAGCAACCGCGCAACGCGATATCCACCGAACGACTCGCCAAGAACCGGTATTGCATCGGCGCGACGCACGACTTCTCTAGGGTCGCCGACTTGTCCTCCCACACCCGAAGCATGGGTGGCCTCTAGTGCGATAACGTCGCGCGACGCGCACGCGGGACAAGACCGATCGGTTCGGTTAGCAGCAAGAGGTTTGCCGCATTGAACGCATTGGCGGATTGTGGTCATTGATCTCCTTGCATCTTAGTCAATCCTCCTTTTCAGAAGGTTACAAGAAAATAAGCCAACGAGACGTGTGATTCAAAATGGAAAAACGAACATCAATGTTCGCTTTCGCATCCTGTACAGACAGTCTGTCGGATCGCCGTGATCTTCGTCACACAAATTCACATTTCTTTGCCACTGCTCGGCGGAGCATCCGAATATAATCCGCTCGGGGGATTTCATGCGCCCCAAACCGTTTCAAGTGCGGCGTTGTCCACTGCGTATCGAGCAATTGAAATTCCCGCTCGCAAAGTCGCTTCACCAACGCCACCAACGCCACTTTGGATGCGTCCGTCTGCCCATGAAACATGCTCTCACCGAAAAACGCCCCGCCGATATGCACCCCGTAAAGTCCGCCCGCCAGTTTTCCCTCCGCATCGCGAGTCTCGACGCTGTGCGCATGGCCAAGCCGATGCAGCGCGCAATAGCTCTCGACGATTTCAGGCGAGATCCAAGTCAACCCGTGACTTTTCGCACAAGCACGAATCACTTCCTTAAAATCAAGGTCGAAGGTCACTTCGAACGTTTTCTTTTTCAAGGTGCGATGGAGTCCATGGGGCACATGGAACCGTTCATCGAGCGGAATGACCGCGCGCGGGTCGGGCGAAAACCACCCGATCGTTCCCCGGCGATCCACTGCCATTGGGAAATAGCCGCGTGAATACGCAGTGAGAAGTAGCTCGGGCGTGAGCACGTCAGTTGGATTTTACCCGCCGGAAACTGAAGGCGGTTTCGGCTTGGACCACTTTGCCATCCACTTCTAGCAATGGATAGACGAGAAAGTTCATCGGGCTGCTGACCGGAGCTGGGTCGACGACGAGGTCACGTCCCACGCTAATCTCAAAGCGGTTCGCCGGGTGATGACCGAAATAGTAATCGGCAAGCTCGGGATGTTTGGACGCTTCACTGATGTCCACCGGAATCCATTTGCCGTCTGCCAAAAATTCCGCCCAACAATGGTACCCGCCAATTTCCCCCTCGTCACGGTCGGCAGGAATGGTTGCGCCAATGGCGAAGCGCGCCGGGAGATTGGCCGCGCGCGCCAGGGCAATGAAGTACGCGTGAAAATCCGTGCAGTTTCCCTTTCGCACGTCGCAGGCATAAAGCGCATCTCCCTTGCCCCAGCCTTCACCGCTCTTGTCGTATTTCATCCGGGCAAGGGTATGGTCGTAGATCGCACGGCCGCGAGCGAGCTCATCACGCTTGCCGCGGGTCGTCTCATCGGCCAACGATTGGAACGTTTGATTCAAGGGCACGAGTCGTTCGGGGCGCAAGAACCGCATGATGTCACTTTCGCGCGCCTCGTAGATTTTCTTTTCGACGCGGCGCACACCGTATTTGACTTCGATGGCCTTGCCGCCGTCATTTTCCGTTGGCGACAGCACCAGAATCTTGTTTCCATGATCCCGGTCGGCGATTTCGCGATACTTCGCGGGCGAAGAGATATCTTCAACCTTGACGGTCTGGAAAGCATCTGATTTTGCCAGCGGCATCCAAAGCTGCGCGCCCTTCGCCAGTGCGGGCAGCTTTACGTGATAGGTGAATTCAAACTGATCCGTCCCGCGCACCACGGTGGCTGGCTCGGCGGCGAACGCAGAAATCGAAGCCAAGACCAGAACGATTTGCAGGCCTTCCCAAAAAGCGGGACGATGTAATCTATCTCGGAGATCAATCTCATCGCCGTGCGAGGGCGCGCAGCCTACAACTTTGTTTTGGATATATGGTTTCATAACGCCTTTCGAATAGCTTCTATCATCATATCATCCTGCCGCGGAAAAATCGTGCGGAGGTCGAGCTTGAAACATCCGCGCTCAATGTAACCGATGACCGCGACTCCTTGCGTCGGAGCGCGAAGCCGCGCGGCGAAACCTTCCAGCGAACAATTCTGCGGCACGAGATCGAGCGTAACCGATTCGATGACCGAGCGCGGCAGCGTGCCGCCGCCGATTTGCGATTTGCCCGTACCGATGGAAGTTTTCAAAGGCAAACTGGCAAGCGCACCGACGATTTTTTCGGCGCGGGCGCGAAGGGTGTTGTTAGAGACGCGCAACATTTCAATCACAGGCAGGGACGCCTGTGCCACCAAATTATTATTGAGATAGGAATCCACCGTCGCCTCGAGCGCGGCGAAAATGAGTTTATCGCAGCGAAGGGCGCGAAAGAGCGGCTCTCGTTTGAGCACCGCGACCAGCTTGGTTTTGCCCGCAATGATACCCGCCTGGGGACCGCCAAGCAGTTTGTCGCCACTGAAACAGACGAGATCCACGCCACGCTTCAGGACTTCGGCAGGAGTGGGTTCGTGTTCGAGCACAGGCAGAGACGCCTGTGCTACCAATTTTTCTGTTTGCACCACTGCCCCGCTGCCGAGATCTTCAACGAAGGGGATGCGTTTCTTGCGAGCGAGCGCGGCGATGGCCTCGGTCGCGGGCGACTCGACAAAGCCGCCCATGAAAAAATTGCTGCGATGGACTTTGAGAATGAGCGCGGTTTGCTTGTTGATCGCCTTTGCATAATCGACAAGTGAGGTTTTGTTGGTAGCGCCGACTTCACGCAGATGCGCGCCGCTGGATTCGAGAACGTCGGGAATCCGGAAACCGCCGCCGATCTGAACCAATTCTCCACGGGAGATAATTACTTCGTTGCAAGATAGGGACGAGCCGCTGGCTCGTCCGCGTTGAGACACGGACGCGCGAGGCTGCGTGTCCCTACCTTCAGAAATGAAGTGGCGCAAAATCAAGACCAATGCGGCAGCGTTGTTGTTGACCACAGTAGCGGATTCCGCACCGCAGAGCAGAGCGAGGATATGTTCGAGGTAGGCAGCACGATTGCCGCGATCTCCGGTAGTGCGATCATATTCGAGATTATTGTAGTTTGCGCCGATTTCGGCGAGTCGGGCGATCGCTGCGGCAGAGAGCGGCGCGCGGCCGAGGTTGGTATGGATCAGGATGCCGGTGCCGTTGATGAGCGGCGTAAGACGAGAGGAGAGAAGGGAGAGAAGAGAAGATCGAATTTTTGAGAGGATCGTGTCAAAGTCGGGAATTACCTTCGAGGAACGGAGCGACGCGAGTTCGCGGCGGACGATGGCCACGACGGCAGGACGCGGCAAATCCATTTCGCCGAGTGCTTGGAGCACTTTCTCGACAGCAGGAATGGCGCGCAAGGATTTCATTTGAGATCCTTCGCTACGCTCAGGATGACAATTCGCCTTCCGAGAACGATACGGCCGATGAGGGCAGCGCACTGCGTTTTGTGGCGCTTCAAGATTTTCATGACGGTGGAGAGATTGCGCGGCGGGACGCAGAGGAGGAGGCCGCCGCTGGTTTGGGCGTCAGCTAACAAAGTCTTCTGCGAGTCGGTGGCGTCGTTCCATTCGACGATGGAGTCGGCGGTCTTGAGATTCTCGCGGCTGCCACCGGGAATACAATCGCTCCCGATCAACGTAAACACTTCTGGAGAAACGACCGGTACTTCGTCAGCAAAAATTTCGGCGCCAACCTGGCTGGCGCAGCACAGGGACGACAAGTGACCGAGGAGACCGAACCCGGTAATATCGGTGCCGGCGCGGACGAGGTTTTTCTCCGCGACTTCCGCGCCGGCGGTGTTAAGTTGGGACATGGTTGCGATCACTTTTTTTTCCAGGGCGCGGGTGGCAAGGCCGCGTTTGATGGCGGTGGTGATAATGCCAGTGCCGAGTGGTTTGGTCAACAGAAGCAGGTCGCCGGCGCGGGCGCGGGAATTGGCCAGGATACGGCGGGGATGAACGAGACCGGTAACGGCGAGACCGTACACGGGTTCGGGATTGCGAATGGTGTGGCCGCCGACGAGGACGCAACGGGCTTCTTTGCACTTGGCGGCCCCTCCGCGGAGAATTGCGTTGATAATTTTAGGAGGCACTTTGTCAGTGGGGACACCCATCAAATTCATCGCGGTAAGCGGGCGCCCGCCCATGGCGTACACGTCAGAGAGCGCGTTGGCGGCGGCGATTTGTCCGTACGCGTAAGGGTCATCCACAATGGGAGTGAAAAAATCCGTGGTCTGCACCAAGGCGCGGTCTGGCGCAATGCGATACACGCCGGCATCATCGGCCGTGGCTCTGCCGACCAGCAGGTTGGGGTCGCGGATTTGCGGGAGCTGACGCAAAACTTGCGCCAGAGCGGATTGGCTAAGTTTGCTGGCTCAACCCGCGCAGCTCGATAGCGACGTCAATTTTAAAATATCATCATGCGACACGAGGTATTCGCTCCTTTCGAGCCCCCAACGAATTGGAAGCCGCGTTTTTATCTGACAGACAGGAGAGCCTAGAGGCATCTGCGAAGGCGAGCAAGGGGAAATAATTACGGACGTGGATCCGCGGCGAGATTAAAAGATCGATCGGAGACCCACGAAAAATCGGTACCGGTGATTATCGAATGGGGAATCCTCAAAATTATCGAGGTTGAAATGGAATTGGAGGAACGCAACAAGCCAATCATTGATCGGGCGGCTTATTTGAAGGCTGACTGAATCGGTGTGTCCGTCGGATTCATTGCAATCACAGGCCACAAATTGGAGGATATTCCGTTGCGGAAAACGATACCAACTGTGAAGATACAAAAATTCCCCGGTAACTTTTTCAAAAAGCGGACGGCTGATGGCAATCAGGAACGCATCGGATTGGTAATCGAAGTCTTTCCCGTCCGCCACATTCCAGGTGTGCCGATATCCGGCGCGAATGCGCCACGGACGTTCTGGCGGACTAAAATACAAGAGCAGCGCAACTGCCGGAGAAACGCCGTCCCGGTCCAAGTCGCCGCCAGCGCCACCGCCAAATTCGTTCCAAGCGAAAGTGGAAGCGATTTCTGCCGTCATCCATTCAGTCGTCTGGATTTGGAAAGCAAAGCGGCCGGCCAACTGATTCCGAGCCGTGTCGCCATCGGTATGAGTAAACTCTTCGCTGAAGCGAACGATGCTGCGAAGACGCGGCGAAATCTGGTGGGAATATTGCAAATAGGAATAATGATCTTGCCGGAAATTTTCCGGGACGCTGTCGAGCGCATCCCCCATGAATTCGTAGCCGATATCGAATTGCCCGCTATCACCGATGTCCCAGCGATACCCAGCGTTTACCACAGAACGCCAGACCCAAGCATGGGTTCGGCGCAACTCGGCGGGGAGCGATGGGAGATTGTCGAGCGTCACGTAATCGGAATCGTAGCCGCCGGCAACGGTGGCGGTGACAAACCAGGGTTTTTCGACCGATGAATTTGGGGCGGACGCGCGAGATAGGAGATAGAGATGGCTCCATTCGAGTCGTTCGAACCAGCCGTCAGTAGATTCAAAATCATAGGACTGGGTCTGGTGCAGGTTATCCACTGGACCGCGTTTTGATGCTTCCGTTGCGCCGGAAGGACCAAGAACACCCACCGATTCCGAAACTTGCGGACTGGGTCGATGCGTCGTAGCGATGAGGGATTTCCTGTCCAAGCGAGGGAGCATTCCGGGCGAGATCGGTCGTAGTGATTTTGCGGGCTTCGGCGAATGGGAAGCGACCATCATCGATTTAGGTTCTCGCCGGGGTGGAACAAATCGTGACGGAGACAAAAAGGTTTTTCCGACGGAAACACCAAACTGGGGACGCGCTTTGGCAACCATGACCGGCCCCGTGTCGGCTTGTTTCGGGCTACTATTAAAGCGCTTTGCTTGCTCGAACGGATTGAGAATATGCTTCGATTTCACGATTGACGACGGGAACCATCGGACGGGCTGAATTGCTTCCGCAGCAGCAATCGCCGCCTGCAGATTCCCAAAATCATAAGGAATTATTTCCGGCGCAATCGGGGCGCGTCCGTGACGGTCTATGAAAGGAACCGTGGGCGAGAGATGGTTCAAGACAGCCAACGTATCCTGGCGAATATCGAATGGGGATAATTCCGGAATGGTTTGCAACAGAAATCTGACTGCAATTTCGGATGGGAGTTCGGATTCCTCGACTGTTTGTTTCTTTGAGGCAAATTCATCTGGCGCGGTTTTTCGACGCGAATGGACAACTACATAGGCGCGCTCGATTGCTTCATGGAATCGGCTCTTAGTCGAGATTGACCACGTGGGTGGCACTTCGTTCGCATCGGAGTTTGAAAATTGGGCGGGAGCTTTTTCCCATGCGGCGATAGCGTCAGTCCATCGTTTGTTCTGGAGGTGTGCCCAGGCGATTTCCAGATGGAGATCGGGCAGGTCGCAGCCGAGAGTGGCAGCGCGCTGCAATCGTCCCAGGGCAGTGGCGTGGCTGCCAACTCGATTCAGGGCTACACCCTGATAAAAGAAAATGTTGGCGTTGGTTTTGTCGAGCCGACCCGCCTTTTCGAAATACTGGAGAGCCCGAATGGGTTTTCCAGCGGAAAGCTCGGCGCAACCGCGCTCGATTTCGGTCTCGGACTCCGTGCCAGCCCACGCAACCGCGGCAGAAATGAAACAGGCGAATCCCCTTGCGAGGATTCGCTGACACCGGAAATACCATCCCAACCGGAAGCTAGAGTCGAGCATCAAAATCGATAAGTGGCGAGAATCTGTCCAATGGCATCGGCAACGACAATATCAGAGACGGCATTGGAGTCAAGATCGCTGGTGCCATTGGTCACGGAAAACGGATTGACGTTTGCCGGCAAAAGCAGGCCCGGGGTGTTGCAGGTGCCATCGCCATTGCCGAGGAGGATGTTGATATTATGGCTCTTGTTGTTGGCAACGACCAAGTCGAGCAATCCATCATTGTCGAAATCGCCGACCGCGACGGACAGCGGATTTTTCCCGCCGGTATTAGCGACAAACGACTGGCGGAGAACGCTTCCTTCCTGGCCGAGAAGAATGCGAACGGCTTGTGTCTTGCGATAGACGACGGCGACATCGCTGACACCGTCTTGATTGAAGTCGGCAATCGCCAACGCCCACGGTGTACAGTCGGAGAGAAATTGTTGTTTGACAGTCGTTCGACCCGTGTTATCCCCCACTAAAAGTGAAACGTTGTGGCTTTTCGTATTGACGACGGCAATATCGGCATCGCCGTCACCATCCATATCCCCGACACCGACGGAGGTGGGTCCTTTGCCGCCGGAAGGAGAATCCACCCGCGGTTGGAACGTGCCATCGCCGTTACTCAACAAAACGCTGACGGTATTGCTTTTGGAATTGCTGACGACCAAGTCGTACACAAAATCGCCGTTTATATCACCGATGGCGATTGCCGTGGGGGCGCGACCGACGGGGATAAAAGTAGGGTCGGCAAAACTTCCATCGCCATTCCCGAGGAAAAGCGCCAAGTCGTTGGATTTGCTATTGGTGACCGCGAGATCGAGTTTGCCATCCAGGTTCACATCGATCGCGGCGGCTGCCGTGGGCGTAAGACCCGTTGGCAAAGCCAGTGTGGCGGTCAACGAACCATCTCCGCCCCCTTGGTAGATGGTCACGGTGTTGGCGGACGGATTGACAATAGCGATATCAAGACTGTCGTCATTATTGAAATCGCCATTGGCAAGAAAACCACTGTTACGGGTGGTGTTCGGAAAATTCTCTACCACAATGGTCACAAGCGCAACGTTGCTCGCATCGCTTCCATCGCTCGCTACGTAGGTAAAACTGTCCACGCCGATAAACCCTGCTGCCGGAGTATAGTCAAATGATCCATCCAGATTGAGCGACACCGTGCCGTGCAATGGCGATGAGATGAGGATGGCCGTCAGTAAACTGACGGCTTCGTCGGTGTCGTTGACCAACACCCCCGATGCTGGGACGGCCAAAGTCTGGCCAGCCAGAACCGAATACGCGTCGTCGAATGCAACCGGCGCGGTATTTGACGGCACCACTGTGATGACGACCGTGACCTCATCGGTGCCTCCGTTCCCGTCGGACACAATATAGGTAAACGAGTCCTGACCCGTAAACCCGTCGTTCGGGATGTAAGTAAACGTGCCATTACCATTGTCAATCAACGTTCCGTTGCCGGGCGAAGTAAAACTGGTGATCGTCAACGGATCGCCGTCCGCATCGGTGTCATTCACCAACACCGGCACCACCACGGAAGTGTTCTCCCCCGTGCTGACGGAGTCGGGATTGGCAACCGGCGCGTCGTTCACTGGGTTCACAGTGATCGAAACGGTGGCATCATCACAGAGACCTGCCGGATCACAAATTCGATATGTGAAAGTGTCATTGCCAGCAAATCCTGGATTGGGGTTGTATATCAGTTGTCCGCCAACACCAAAACTAATCGTCCCTTGGGTTGGCTCACTGACCAAGGCAAACGAAAGGGAATCGCCATCCAAGTCATCATCGTTATCGAGAAGGGTTTGAATACTGAAGATAAGGCTAGAATCCTCATCCGTCGCCAACACATCATCGTTCGCTGTTGGTGCATCGTTGATTGCACTGATCACAATGGTGACGGTCGCGGTGTCTTCCCCGCCGTTCCCATCGGTAACCGTATAGGAAAACGCGTCACTACCGGAAAAACCGGATTCAGGCGTGTACGTAAACGTTCCATTGCCATTGTTCACCACGTTCCCGTGGGTCGGTTGCGCGAAACCGATAATGGCGAGGTTGTCTCCATCGGCATCGGTATCATTCGACAAAACCGGGACAACCACGGAAACGTCTTCCGCTGTGCTGCGGGAGTCGTCCCTGGCTTCGGGTGGGCTATTCTGGGGAAGAATCGTTATGTTGACGATGGCAACATCGCAATCCCCAGCATCATCACAAATCTGATAGGTGAAAACGTCGTTTCCATTGAAGTTCGGCGCCGGGCTATAGGTCAACGTCCCGTCGCCATTGTTGATGAGCGTGCCGTTGGTTGGACCGCTCAAAACTACAACAGTCGTGGGGTCGAGATTGCCATCCACATCAACATCGTTGCCAGCCACATCGATCAGAACGGGCAAACCCTCGTCGGTCGTTGGTGAGTCGTCATTCGCGACGGGAGGATCATTGACGACACCGACATCAATCGTCACGGTCGCCGTGTCGCACGCACCATCGGTGTCGCAGACTTGATAGACGAACGCGTCGAGGCCGTTGAAATTCAGGCTCGGTGAATAAGTAACTGTTCCGTCACCATTGCTGACAGCCGAGCCGTTGGCAGGGCCGCTCAAGACCGTGACCGACGGCGGGTTCAAATTGCCATCCACATCGGTGTCGTTGAGAACCACCGTAACCTGAAGAATCGTATC
This sequence comes from uncultured Verrucomicrobiota bacterium, assembly GCA_964348665.1. GTDB lineage: Bacteria > Verrucomicrobiota > Verrucomicrobiia > Palsa-1439 > CAYGDP01 > CAYGDP01. Next base: position 3,140 of record CAYGDP010000039.1, on the reverse strand, counting down.
TTCCTCGGTCGTAGCGGTATCGTTGTTTGCAATCGGCGGATCATTGACGGGATTGATCGTGACGACAACAATCGCGATGTCGCAATTGCCTGCGAGATCGCAAATCTGGTAGGTGAACGAATCGGTACCATTGAAATTCGGTGTGGGTGAGTACGTGGCAGTGCCGTCGCCATTGACGGCTACCACACCGTTAGCCGGGCCACTTAGCACGGCAACGGAGGGAAGATCCAAGTCGCCATCAACATCCGTATCATTGGCGCCGACAGGGATGACGACCGTTGAATCCTCGTTGACGGCAGCATTGTCGTCGTTTGCCACGGGCGGGTCGTCGAGAGGATTGACCGTGATCGAGACCAAGCCCCCTGCCGGATCACAAAGATCCAATGTGTCACAAATGCTGTAAAGGAAGCTGTCGTTGCCGTTGAAATTTGGCATAGGCAAGTAAGTAATCACGCCGTTAACGGGGTTGACGATCACCGATCCATTGATTGGAGGAACGAGAATGGATACCGTAGTCAAATCGAGATTGCCGTCGGTGTCGGTATCGTTTGCCGGCACGTTAATAACGGCGGGAGTATCCTCCGTGACGGCAGCGGTGTCATCGTTCGCCAGGGGGGGGTCATTGGAAGGATTGACCGTGATGGTGACAGTGGCAGGATCGCACGCACCAGTTGTATCACAGGCTTGGTATGTAAACGTGATCACACCGTTGAAATTCGCAATCGGAGTGTATAAAAACGAGCCGTTGGCATTGAGCGTCAACGTCCCGCTCGTCGGGCCGCTAAGCAGCATCGCAGTTAGAGCGTTGTTCTCGACGTCCGTATCGTTGCCTAACACTCCTGCCGCTGCGATGTTCAACGGAACATCTTCATTGGTCTGGTAGCTATCGTCCAACGCCACGGGCGCGTCATTGACGGGATTGATCGTAATGGTCACCGTGGCGGTATCCATTCCGCCATTGCCGTCTGTAATCGTGTAAGTAAAACTGTCCGTGCCAGTGTAGTTCGGGTCGGGCGTGTAATTAACTCCAGTTCCGCCACCTGTGATCACAACAACGCCCTTCGGCGGATCGGTAACATCCGTGATCGTCAGTATCTCGCCGGTATCCGGAGCAATGCTGTCGTTGGAAAGCACAGGTATGGCTACCGTGCTGTCCTCGGCCATCGTGATTGCATCGTCATTCGCCGTTGGCGGGTCGTTCAGAGGCGTCACGGTTACGGTGACAGTCGCGGTATCCGTTCCGCCATTGCCATCGGAAATTGTGTAGGTAAACTCGTCAGGTCCAAAATAATTCGCGTCCGGCGTATACAGCACACAGCTTCCGATCGGCAGAGGAAAGATCAGGATGAAAATACACGGGTTCGGAAGGACAACCACCGTTCCGTGCAACGGGTCGGATGTTTCCGTCACGATGAGCGACTCACCCGTGTCCGGCGCGACGCCATCGTTTTCCAAAACCTCAATCACATTGCTGACACTGTCCTCTACCACAATGGCTTCATCATCGTTTGCCACAGGCGGATCGTTCAAACAAACGACGGTCACCGTCACCGTTGCTGTATCAGTCTCACCACTTCCATCCGAGATGGTATAGAAAAACGTGTCCGTTCCGCAAAAATCGGCATTCGGCGTGTAGCTCACGGTCGCGCCGACGACGATCGTTGCCGTTCCATTGGAAGGATCGCTCACCGCCGTGATCGTCAATGACTCACCGCTGTCCGGCAAGATCGTGTCATTGTCCAATACATCAATCACATTTCCAATGCTATCCTCGTCAACTGTCACCGCGTCATCATTCGCATTCGGCGGATCGTTCAGCGGTGTCACGGTCACCGTGACCGTTGCCGTGTCCGTGCCGCCATTGCCATCGCTGATCGTATAGGTAAATGTGTCCGGTCCAAAAAAATCTGCGTCCGGCGTGTAGCTCACTCCTGTGCCACCGCCCGTGATGATGACTCCCCCATGCGGCGGATCACTAACCACCGTGACTGTCAATGTCTCGCCGATATCAGGCGCAAAAGTGTCGTTACTCAACACATCAATCAAATTACCAACACTGTCTTCGGCCACAGTTGCTTCGTCATCCACCGCGGTCGGTGGCGCGTTTACCGCCACAACTTCCACGGTTACCGTCGCGGTATCGCTTCCTCCATTTCCATCCGAAATTGTATAGGTAAACGTGTCGATGCCGAAAAAATTCGCGTCCGGTGTGTAACTGACACTCGTACCACCCCCGACAATCACGACAGTGCCATTCGGCGGATCGCTGAAGACGGTGATTGTCAACGTTTCCCCAGTCTCGGGCAAAGATGTGTCGTTGGTGAGCACATCAATGTCGTTGTTGATACTGTTTCGCACAACGGTGCGCACATCGTCATTCGCATTCGGCGGATCGTTCAAACAAGTCACCGTGACCGTTACCGTCGCCGTGTCCGTCCCACCGTTGCCATCAGAGATCGTGTACGTGAACGTGTCGGTACCGCAAAAGTTCGCATCGGGCGTGTAACTCGCCGTTGTCCCACCGCCGCTGACCACCGCCGTCCCATTGGGAGGATTACTCACCACGGTCACTGTCAAGGTCTCTCCCGTGTCCGGCGCAATCGTGTCGTTGGTCCGCACCGTAATCACTGTCGCTCCACTGTCTTCGTCCACCGTTACCGCGTCATCGTTCGCGTTCGGCGGATCGTTGACGGGGGTAACAATGATAATCCCTAATGTGATATCAGATTGCGCAACGCCATCGGACGCTTGGTATGTAAAGATATCGGTACCATTGAAATTTGAGCCGGGCATATACGTGAATGACCCGTCTGAATTCAATGTCAGAACCCCATTGGTGGTGCCTGCAACCAATACTGCAATCAGCGGGCCTTCTACGTCAAAATCGTTCGCCAGCACTCCAGCGACAGCGTTTACAGTCAGAAGTGTATCTTCAGGAGTACTGTAAGCATCTGGAGCAGCAACCGGCGGGTCGTTCAAGCAAGTTACTGTGACAGTTACCGTCGCCGTGTCCGTCCCACCGTTGCCATCCGAGATCGTGTAGGTGAACGTATCCGTCCCGCAGAAGTTTGCGTCCGGCGTGTAACTCGCCGTCGTCCCACCGCCGCTGACCACCGCCGTCCCGTTAGGTGGATCACTCA
>CAYGDP010000038.1:0-23566 GCA_964348665.1 uncultured Verrucomicrobiota bacterium | reverse complement strand
ACCCATGGCCAAGTTTAATGTTATATACTGTCCAACCAATGGGGCAAGGTCACCCCTACCCATCCGAAAAGAATCTTTTTCAGAGCTTCCATAACTTTATCCACTCCGAACCGAGATCAAAGGACAAGGTCAACGCCAGTTATCTCTCGATCATTCGCCTAATCCGATTACTGCGCCGCGCAACGCAAACTAGAGCGTCGCAAAGGGACGATTCGATCCGTTTGAGATCATTGAGTTTACGGAGGCGACATAAAGGTTACTTCTTCAGGAAGTTCAAACATGGAGGCGGCGATTGGCACGTTGGTTTTAACATTGCAAAGGGACGTTACACTTTCAATCCCTCTTGGATGCGGTTTAGTACGGGGTTCATACACGAACATCACTGGCAACCCGTTGTCTTGCGAAAACCAAACCGTCAGCCTCCATCCACCTTCATTCAACTCAACTTTGTCGGCAAGAACTCCATTAGCCATTTGCACACCGACATTCACTCCGCTCTGCTTCCAAATAGCAATTCGTCCCAAGGGATTTAAGAATCGCTCAAGTTCTGGCGACAAAACTTCGACCGTCCCATTTCTTTCGCTTTGTTTGAATTCATAGCGAATCTTTCCAAGCCCGATCGTCACTTGTTTCCCGCCGATCTCGGGTATTTCAGTACGATAATTCTCGCCCTTGACCCAATGCTCGATAACGTGCGTCTCCAATTGCCCGGTTGTTGTTTTTTTTGACGCAGAAATTATAAAATGGACAGTTTCAAACTGCTTCGGTTGTGCGTCTTCCGATGACAAATAACCCGACAGACCAATCCCCATTGCAGTAAAACCCATCACAGCCCACCTGGTCTTAATAAACCACATAAAACCTCCCGTCCGCCGTGGCAAACGCGGTGGCGAGTGACCAGACGGGGATGCCGTCGCGTGCGCCTTTTTCGGCCGTCGGCTGGCCGTTTTTATCGAAGATTTGCCAGGCGAGCGAGCCGCCGCGCTGCCAAGCCGTGCCTTCGGTCCACACAAGCAGCGTTTCGCCGCGCGCATTGCCGACAACAACGGGATGTTTGCGATTATTACCGTTCCCAGGAGCCGCGGTGGGTTTGGTGATTGTGTTCGTGGCTTGATTGACGGGAGCAAAATAGACTTGGCCGGCGGTTTCCCACGCAGCGAGCGCGCCTGTCGAGTTTACGGCGAGCGAAGCGCTGCTTGCCGGACAAGTCGCAACTTTCCACGCTTGCGCATTCGCAAGCTGGAAGCTTGCGCCACGATCTTTGGAAATTAACAGTTTCATGTCGCGGTTGACCATCTCCGTCGCGGTGCGATAGAGCGCGTAGAGATTTCCGTTCTTGTCGGCGAATGCCCGCAGCCCGCAGCAGCCGCATGTGCCCGTAGCATCAGTGTTCGCCTTTTTCTCGGCGCCAAACGTCTTTCCGTCGTCGGTCGAGCGCGCCACAAAAACCGCGCGCCCGGCTTCGCCTTCTTCGTTCCCCTTAGGCGCGGCGTGCCAGACGACATAAACGTTGCCCTGCGGATCGGCGGCGACCGAACCGCCGCCGTCGAGAGCGACGGTGGAGGTCATCAGGTTCCGCTCTGGCTCAAACGAGGAGCCATCGTCTTTCAGGCGAGTGTACAGCATTGGCAATGCCATATGACCGGTGCCGTGAGGAGCGGTTTTTCCCGAACCGTTCCAGGCGACGTGGACGCGGTTATTTTTTCCAAGCGATATATGCGCACCGCGCATGGTGCCCATGGCAACAGCGCTGTCTTCGATGCTGTTGACTCGTATGGGGTGCGACCATTCCTCTTTGCCCGCTGCACGACGAACATAAAATACGTTGCAATGTTTTGGCTCGCCCTTGAGATAGATAAGATGAACGTTACCCTTGTCATCCGCGGCGGCCTGCGGCTGAATGCCTTCGTTGGGTGCGCGCAGTAGCGTGACGTCGGCACGCACAATGGATAGGGAGAAAAGAACAACGACCGAAAGGGAAAAGGTGTTTTTCATGCCACAACGCTACCACTGGGAGGTATGGCGGTCAATGCCAGAAAGAAGGCTTGCCAAGCGCGGGCAGCGCAGCGAGAATCGGCAAAGCAAAAGGGAACCAAATGAAAACTTGCACCTATTTTCTCGTTGTCAGCCTTGCCTTAATCTCCTTCACCGCATCCGCGTTGGAGAAAGGGTTCGAGAGTTTGTTTGACGGCAAAACGCTAGCCGGTTGGACGGGCGCGACCGGCGCTGGCGGATACGTGGTGCAGGATGGAGCGATTGTCTGCCCAAAAGGCGGGGGCGGGAATCTTTACACTGAAAAACAATTTTCGGATTTCATTCTGCGGTTCGAGTTTAAGCTGGAGGAAGGTTCCAACAATGGTGTCGGCATTCGAGCGCCACTTACCGGCGACGCCGCGTATTTAGGCATGGAGATTCAAGTGCTTGACGAATCCGCCGCGGAAAAAGGAAAGTGGGGCAAGCTGCGCCCCGAACAATATCACGGCTCAATCTACGACATCGCCGCCGCTCGAAAAGGCGTTCTCAAACCGCCCGGTGAATGGAACATCGAGGAAATTTACTGCGTCGGCCGCCATGTCATCGTCGCGGTAAACAAAAAAGTCATCGTCGAGGCGAACCTGAACAAAATCACCGACACGGAAAAGATTGCGAAGCATCCGGGTATGCTGCGCGACCGCGGCCACATCGGATTTCTCGGCCACGGCGACTTTGTCGCGTACCGCAACATCCGAATCAAAAACATGTCCAAACCTGCGAAGGACAACTCGCCCCCGGAAGGATTTATCGCATTATTCAACGGCAAAAATCTAAACGGGTGGAAAGGATTGCTCGCTCCACCGCTGGACAATCCTGCGAAGCGCGCGGTGCTCTCCCCCGAACATCTCAAAGCCGCGCAGGAGAAAGCCGACGAACGGATGCGCGCACACTGGAAGGTGGTGAACGGCACGCTGGAGTTTGACGGCAAGGGGGACAGTCTTTGCACTGTGCGCGATTACGGCGATTTTGAGATGTTGGTGGATTGGAAAATTCTCGAAAAAGGCGACAGCGGCATTTACCTGCGCGGCAGTCCTCAGGTGCAAATTTGGGACCCCAAACAACACGGCGTCGGGTCGGGCGGGTTCTTCAATAACGAAAAAAATCCAAGCAAACCGACCACGGTCGCCGATAAACCCGTCGGCGAGTGGAACAACTTCCGGATCATCATGGTCGGCGACAAAGTCCACGTCTTTCTCAACGGCGAGCTGGTCGTCAACAACGTTACGCTTGAGAACTATTGGGAACGCGGCAAACCGATCTATCCGACGGGGCAAATCGAGCTGCAAAACCACGGCAACAATCTTTGGTTCAAGAACGTCTATCTGAGGGAAATCCCACGAGGAAAAACTGTCGCTCCCAAGTAAGAGGTGCAATCATGATTGAGCAAAGAAACATTGTAGGAAATCTAAACGGCTAGGGACGCAAACGATGAACCCCGAGGATCACAAGCCGAAACTGGAAGATTATTTCTTTACGCGGAGGGAATTCCTCTGCAAATGCGGGATGGGGATGGGCGGGCTGGGGCTGGCATCGGTTTTGCAGTCAACAGGATGGCTGACAGAAGCGTCCGCAGCGGAACGAGCTAATTTATCGCCGCTTGCACCGAAAGCGCCGCATTTCGCCCCGAAAGCCAAGCGGGTCGTTCATCTTTTCGCGCAGGGCGGCCCGTCCCAGGTGGATACGTTCGACCCGAAACCCGCGCTGGCGACGCACGACGGCAAAGTCCTCAAGGAACTCGATAAAACCATCACGCAAACGGGCGCGGCGTTCGCGTCCCCGTTCAAGTTTCAGAAATACGGCAAAAGCGGCATCGAAGTGAGTGAGGTCTTTGCGAAAGTGGCTGAGCATATAGACGACATCGCCGTCATTCGGTCGATGCACACCGCGACGCCTGGACACGAATTTGCAATGTTGCTGATGAATTGCGGTGATGAACGCATGCCGAAGCCGAGCCTCGGTTCGTGGACGGTGTATGGGCTTGGCACAGAAAACCAAAATCTTCCCGCCTACATTGCGATGTCGCCCTACGGACGTCCGTTGCAGGGCGAACAAAACTGGCAGAGCGCGTTTCTGCCGGGGATTTATCAAGGCTCATTCATACAAACCAACCAGCCCACGATCGAGAAACTCATCGAGAACGTTCGCAGCAACACCACATCGTTAGCCGAACAACGAAGGCAGCTTGATCTGTTGCATAGACTCGACGAAGAACATCGCAAGAAACAGCAAGGAGAATCTGATTTGGACGCCCGCATCCAATCGTTTGAGAGCGCGTACCGGATGCAGATGGCGGCGACCGACGCATTCGATATCATGCGCGAATCGGAAGCCGTCCGAAAACGCTACGGGGACGGTCCGCAAGGCAAACAACTTCTCATCGCCCGTCGCTTGCTGGAGCGGGGTGTTCGGTTTCTCCAGTGTTGGCAGGACGGTTGGGATAATCATTCACTCGTCGAGAAAGGAATCCGCGACCTTGCCAAAGATGCGGATGTCGCCATCGCGGCGTTTCTTACGGATCTCAAGGAGCGCGGGTTGCTCCAAGAAACGCTGGTTCTCTGGGGCGGCGAGTTTGGGCGCACGCCCACGGTAGACATGAACCAAAACGTGGATCAGACCAAAGGCAAAGGACGCGACCATAATCATACCGGATTTTCGGTTTGGCTCGCAGGTGGGGGTGTCAAGGGCGGGTATGCACACGGCGCGACCGATCAATTCGGATTTACAGCCGTTGAGAATAAAGTTGCCGTTCCCGACCTCCACGCGACGATCCTGCATTTGCTCGGATTCGATCACACTAAATTGACCTATCGGCACGCCGGCCGCGATTTCCGGCTGACAGACGTTGCCGGCAACGTCGTCAAAGAAGTGTTGGCGTGAGACACATCATCGCCGGGCAAGCCTGATTCTTCAGCCATTTCTGACGTTCTGCAAAACATCCCATCAGAAAAATCATCTATAATAAGTTACAATTGTAAAGATTTATGAACTATTTTTGATTGCAAGCGCGTGGTCGGTTTGCTACGAACCTGCCATGAAAATAATCAACTATGAAGAAATATTAGACGCATTTCTTTGGGGGTTCTCGTTTTTGGCTCGTCCCACGCTGCGGAACGTGATGTATGGGTACCAAGATATCGATGACCCGCGGAAAGCGGACGCCGCCATAGGACGGATGACGCGAAAGAGTCTGGTCCAAAAGACCGGCAAAGGCAAAAGCGCATCCTTCGAAATCACAGACTCGGGAAAGAAACTGGTCTCGTTCTCCTCTCCCCGCCAAGGGTGGGACGCGCCGTGGGATGGACACTGGCGGGTGGTGGTATTTGACCTTGCTGCGCACCGCACCAAGGATCGCCAGGCACTTTGGCTTGCACTGCGAAGCCGAAAATTAGGCCTTTTACAGAGGAGCGTCTGGATCTGGCCGCATGAATTTGAAGATTCCCTCAAAGAGATTACCAATGCGCGAGGTATCCCAGAATGTTTCTGCGGATTTGAATCGCGGCGGCTTTTTCTGTGCACCGATCAGGAGGTCGTACGAAGCGCGTGGAAATTTGACCGGATCACCGAGGCGCACAAAATCTATCTCCGCCAGAAGCGATCCTTTGCCAAAGAGATCCCCAAGGCAAGCAACACCACGAACCTGGTGCGATTGGCCTGGGAAGAACGGCGGGCATACCAGGAAGGCTTTTTGGAAGATCCAATTCTGCCCACGACATTGTGTCCCGAAGGATATCTTGGATACGAGGTCGAAGAAGCTCATCGAGAGATAGCGCAGCGCGTCCGGGAACGATTCCGCCAGTGCCGCTAGGTTGACCGAGAATCATAATTTTCATAATCTTTTACAATTGTAACTTGTTTTGGATGATAATTTGCTTGGGGAGATGGTGGTTTTAGGGACGGGATTGCCTTGGGTTGCTGACTATCGTGCCAGTTTTTTCCAAATCAATTCAGCGAACTCTTGAATTGGCTGTCGAATGATGCATGTTCCAAAAACGAATGCCAGTCTCGCGCTGGACCCCGATGATCGTCGCGCTCGGTTTCCTCGCGATAAATCTTACCGCACAAACCGCTGATTACATTCAAGACCGCGGCGGATGTCCGCACAGTTTCAGCAAATTTTTTGACAGCCAGAAGACGCAGGCGTACACAAAGATCACGTTCTTCGGCGGCTCGATCACTGAAGGCGCAGGCGCGACCAAACCTGATCTTTCTTATCGCTCGCTGACGATGCGTCACCTGAAACAGGAATTCCCCGGCGCCACGCTCGCCGAGAACAATTCCGCCATCGGCGGCACGGGCTCATGGCTCGGCGCGTTCCGCACCAAGACCGACGCTCTCTACGGCGGTGCGGCGCTGGTATTCATCGAGTTTGCGGTCAATGACGGCGGCGCGCCCGAAGCACAGGTTCTCGCCTCGATGGAAGGGATCGTGCGCCAGATCATCGCCCGCGATTCAACCACCGACATCGTGTTCCTCTACACGCTCGTCAAAAATCACATGGAGGCCTACAAAAAAGGGGAACTGCCCGAAACCGTGCAATGGCACGAGAAAATCGCCGCACATTACGGCATTCCCAGCGTAAACCTGGGACAGTTCGCCGCCGAAAACATCATCGCGGGCGAGTTGACGTTCGAAGAGTTTGCCAAGGACGGCGTTCATCCGACCGACCGCGGTTATGCGCTTTACCTCGATGCTCTCAAACCGTTTCTCGACAAATGCAAGACGGCGGCGCAATCGCCCGATAAACTCGCGCGCCACACGCTACCCAAGCCGCTCAGTCCCGCGCCGATGGAAAAAGCGCAGTGCATCCCGTACGAATGGGCCACGCTCGACAAAAATTGGAAAGTCGGCCAACGCAGCCCGACCGGGCGGTTTTATCACGTGCTCGAGAGCGATCAGGCGGGCGCGACACTCATCTTGCGATTCAAAGGGGCGCAAGTCGGCTACTTCGACGCCATCGGCCCCGACACGGGCGATCTGGAGTTTTCGATGGACGGCGGGGACTGGAAACCGCGCTCGAACTTCGATTCGTTCTGCGAAAAATTCACCCGCGCCCATTCGCGGACGATTGCGACGGATCTCGACCCGACACAGTGGCACGAATTACGCCTCCGAATCGCCGAGAAAATTCCCGCCGAGAGCAAAGGCCGATTCGCGCGAATCGGCTGGCTGCTCGTGGACGGCGAAGTCGAAGACCCATTCGCGCGTCCCGATCCTTTGGCGCGGATCGACGCGATCTATGCCGCGATGGATCCACTCCACTACGCGCCGCCCCCCGATCGCTGGCGTAATCTCGATCGGACGATGCAACGACTCCGCGAGGGCAGCACCTTGAAGATCGTCATGCTCGGCGATAGCATCATGGGCGATACCGCGTCGTCGAAGTATGAATTGCTCCTGCAGCGGCAGTATCCAAAGTGCAAAATCGAAAAGATCACTTCCCTGCGCGGTTCGACGGGTTGCTGGTGGTACAAACAGGAAAACCGCGTCGAAGAATATGTCCTCAAGCATCAACCCAACCTGCTCATGATCGGCGGCATCAGCCAGCGGGAAGACGTAGACTCGATTCGTGAAGTCATTCATCAAGTCCGCGCCAAACAATCGCCTGAAATCTTGCTGCTGACGCCTGCGTTTGGAGCGATTAGCGACAAACACATCAAAGAATGGACGTTCGACATCAAGCCCGACGGGGCCGATTACCGTGCGCGGTTGCGACGGCTGGCCGACGAGGAGAAATGCGGGTTTGTAGATATGACCGGACCGTGGTGGCGCTACGTGCAGGAGAGCGGTAAAGATTATGGCTGGTTCATGCGTGATCGCGTCCACGCCAACGACCGCGGCTTCCAAATTCTAGGCCGCATCCTCGAAAAATTCTTCGCGCCGTATTGGACGACACTGGACAGGCATATGCAGTAAAGCAATCAGGAAAATCCTCGCTTGAGTCTTGCGGGGAAAATCTTGTCTAATCTGATTGAGATGAAGCCGTTCGCCTTAATTGCTTTTACGCTTTTGTTGTCTTTAACGTTTTCTCCGTCCTGCGCAGACGAACCGACGACGGAGCAGGTCGAGTTCTTCGAGAAAAAAATCCGGCCGATTTTTGCCGATGTCTGCTCCAAGTGTCACAGTCGCCAGGCCGAGAAAATCAAAGGCGGACTCGTGCTCGATGTTCGCTACGACTTGTTGAAGGGCGGCGAGACTGGCCCGGCCATCGTCCCGGGTAATCCCGACGCGAGCCTGCTCGTCAAGGCTGTCCGATACAAGAACGAAAAGCTTCAGATGCCTCCGAAGGAAAAACTTAGCGACGCGCAGATCGGCGACCTCGAAGCGTGGGTCAAGATGGGCGCGCCGGACCCTCGCCAGGAAACCTCTGGGCAAACGCCGTTCGAAAAAATCATGGCCGATGGAAAAACGCATTGGGCGTTTCAACCGATCCAGAAACCGTCGTTGCCAAAGAAGAGCACGGCGCAAAATCCGATTGACGCGTTCGTGCTGACAAAACTCGACGCCAACAAACTCACCCCTGCGCCGCCCGCAGATAAACGCACCCTCATCCGCCGCACGACGATTGGATTGACCGGATTACCTCCGACGCCCGAGGATGTCGCGGCATTTTTGGCCGATCCATCGCCGAACGCGTTCGAGAAAGTCGTGGATCGCCTCCTCGCCTCGCCTGCCTATGGCGAGCGTTGGGGACGTCACTGGCTTGACGTGGCGCGGTACGCAGACACCAAAGGTTACGTTGGCGGCAACGAAGAATCGCGCTATCCGTTTGCCTACACCTACCGAGACTGGGTCATCCGCGCTTTCAACGAAGACTTGCCGTACGACAAATTTCTCACGCAACAAATCGCCGCCGACCTGACGAAGCTCGACGGGGATAATCGTCCGCTGGCCGCGCTCGGTTTCCTCACCCTGGGCCGCCGTTTTGTGAATGACGCCAACGACATCATTGACGATCGCATTGACGTGGTCTGCCGTGGCACGATGGCGCTCACGGTCGGCTGCGCGCGTTGTCACGACCACAAATACGATTCGATCCCGACGAAGGACTATTATTCGCTGCATGGAATCTTTCGCAGCGTCGATGAACCAGTGGAAAAACCGCTGCTCGACAAACAACCACCGCACCCAGAATTCGCGAAATACCAGGAGGAATTGAAAAAAGCGCAGAACGAGTTGAACCAATACGTCACGCAGAATGAATCTACCGTACTCACCGCGCTTCGCACCACTGTCGGCGGCTACCTGATGACCGTCCACGCCGATAAAAACCTCAACGACGAGCAGCGAGACAAGCTTGTTCGCCGGGACGGCAAGCTCAACATCGCCGTTCACAATCGGTGGAAAGGCAAGCTAGCCGAGTGGAAAAAGAAACACGACCCGATCTTTGCGCCCTGGTTCGAGTTCGAAGCGCTGCCCGACGCCGAGTTCGTCGCAAAAGCTAAAGAATTGGCGGCGAAATTCGCGGCGAATACGGAGGCGGACAAACCCCTCAACCCGCTCGTCGCCAAATTGTTCGCGGGCGATCCCCCAACGGAGTTGAAGCAGGTCGCGGAGCGGTACGGAAAGTTGTTTGCGGACACGGATAAGCACTGGCAAAGTGTGCTTGCCTACAACTCGGCGCTGAAACCTGACAAGGACGAGAAAAACCCGACGCCACCGCCGCAAACCCTCTCTGCAAACGAAGAAGCATTGCGCCAGGTTCTCTACGCGGCCGATGCTCCCGCCAATCCGCCGCGGGACAAGTTCGGCGAATATTACCTCTACACTGACGAGATCAAGAACAAGATTGATGAGTTCAAGAAGAAGGTCGGCGCCGTAGACGTGAACCATCCCGGCGCGCCGCCGCGCGCGATGGTGATGCGTGACAAGGAAAAACCGAGCACCTCACGCGTCCATATTCGCGGCAACCCGGGTAACGCCGGTCCGGAATGCCCGCGCCAGTTCCTCGAAATTCTTAGCGGCCCGGAGCGAAAGCCGTTTCCGAAGGAATCCAGCGGTCGCCTGCAACTCGCGCAGGCCATCGCCAGCCCTGCGAATCCGTTGACCGCCCGAGTCTTGGTCAATCGCGTCTGGAAACTCCATTTCGGCAGGGGAATTGTCGAGCCTCCCAACAATTTCGGCATGCGCACGCCGCCGCCCACACACCCCGAATTACTCGACACTCTCGCGGCGCAATTCATTGAAGAGGGATGGTCGGTGAAAAAACTGCACCGTCGCATCCTTCTCTCCGCGACGTATCAGCAGAGCAGCAATCCAAACCCGCGCAACCTCGCGCGCGATCCCGACAATAAATTCCTTTGGCGATTCGCCCCGCACCGGCTCGATTTTGAGGCGATGCGCGATTCGATGCTGGCCGTCGGCGGCAAACTTGACCCGAAACCCGGCGGCAAACCCGTTGACTTAATGGCACAACCGTTTACAAATCGCCGCACGGTCTATGGATTCGTTGATCGCCAGGAATTGCCTCAAATCTTTCGTCTGTTCGACTTCGCCAATCCCGATACGCCCGCCGCCGTGCGCGGCCAAACAACCGTCGCGCAGCAAGCGCTTTATTTGATGAACAATCCGTTCGTCGCTGAATGCGCGCGCGGTCTGGTGACACGATCCGATGTGATGAACCTGTTCGACGGTGACGATCGTGTGCGCCGGATTTACCAGGTGCTTTACCAGCGCGAGCCGACGCCGGGCGAGTTGGAAGCGGCGCGTAGTTTCGTCCGCGGCAATCCATCGCGAGAAATCCTCAATGCCGAGGCAGCCGCCTGGAGCTACGGCTACGGAAAATTCGACGAGACGACCAAACGCGTCAGCTTCTCGGAATTTACACATTTCGCGAATGGCACTTGGCAAGGTGGCGCCGTGATGCCCGACCCCCAAGCCGGCAAGACGCGGATCACGGCGGATGGCGGTCGTCCCAGCGGTATCGCGGCGAAATTTGCCGCCATCCGTCGTTGGACCGCCCCTTGTGATGGTCGGATCACGATTCGCGGCGACCTCGCTCACAAAGGAGAGCCTGGCGATGGAGTGCGCGGCCGGATCGTGTCCAGCCGGGGCACGTTGCTCGGCGAATGGATCGCTCACAACAAGGGTGAACCGACGACGGTCGAGAGCGCCGAAATCAAAGCGGGCGATACGATTGATTTCATCGTGGAATCACGCGAAGACGAAAACGGCGACAGCTTTACCTGGGCGCCCGTGATCGAGATTCAGGAACCCCAAACAAGAACAGTGGCACAAGCTTCACCCTCCGGCCCGGAGAAAGATGTGACTCAATCAAGTTCCCGTAAGACCACCAGGAAATCCACTTCCACCTCGGCACCCCCGCAACGCTCTCTGCTGCCGGCGATATCACCGCGGACTTGGGATGCCAAACGCGATTTTCTGGATCCAACCAAACTCCCCTCTCCTCTCGGCGCCTGGGAAAAATACGCGCAGGTTTTGTTGCTTTCCAACGAATTTTTTTACGTGGAATAGTTCTTAGTTTGTCACCCTGAGCGAAAGCCAAGGGTCTCCGCTGTTACGAAAGGCAGAGATTCTTCGCTACGCTCAGAATGACAACAATAAACGCCCCGCAAAAGCGCGGCATATTTTTGTGCTCTTTGCGCTTTTTGTGGCTAATTCGATTCTGAATGATTCCCCTCATCTCACTGAAACGACACGACGACGGGAGCACGCTCGAAGTCGTTGGCGGCCATGAGTGGCTGTGGTTGCAACAGGGCAAGGCGGGCGACGAAACGGTCGGGGATGATTTCCAGGCGCACGTTGTAGTGATAGGCGATTTCGTTGAAGTATCCGCGGGCAAGCGCGATGCGTTGTTCGGTGTCGGAAAGTTCTTTTTGCAAACGGAGAAACGATTCGGAGGCGTTCAGCTCGGGATACGCCTCGCGAATGGCAAAGAGAGTTTTGGTCACCGCTGCATAGTCGGGACCTGTGACACCGGGCGGCGTCGCAATCATCTGGCTGCGAATTTGTGCCAGCTCGGTCTGCAAACGTGCTTCATGATCTCGATAGCCTTTCACCGTCTCGACAAGATTGGGAATCAGGTCGAATCGGCGTTTGAGTTGGATATCCACCTGTGACCACGCTTGACGAACCCGTTGGCGGAGACCCACCAGGCTGTTATAGACCATCCAGACCCAGCCAAGCACGGCGGTAAACAGATAGCCGGCTCCTGCCAAAGCGTAAAAGAGCACGCGAGATTCAGGCCGAAAATTCAGCTGCGAATCGCGCCAGATAAATCCGCCAATGCACACAATCAGCCCGAGAATCAGAAGCCCGCGCTGTTTCCATTTGTAACCGCTGCTGATTTGTTTTTCCGTGCGGGTCGAAATCAAAAACAACGGCGCATTTTTGTCTTCTGCAATCTCCGGCGCGACGACGTCCTGCCGCTCGCGCGCCTGTCCCATTACGTACAAGGGCGTATGCAATGGGATTGCAGTTTCCGTAAATTGGCGAATATGATCGGAGTTCGCGATCGCGCTACTTGGGCCTTTGGCGTAATAGAGTGAGTCACCGCGACCACAGGTTTCGCTGAAGACTGACAACGGCTCAATCTGCGCGCCTTCGGGCAGGACACGGATTACGCCGAAATCATCTTTCAAATAAAACGGAATCGCTCCACCGCCGCTTGCCACTGTGGTCCAGCCACTCTCGTGGCGAGTGCGCGTTTGGATGTTACCTTTGCTATCGGTGTAAGTCTCGATTACCGTGCGAGACCATCGCTCCTGCACGTTCCAAAGGAAATGGACGCAGGATATCTCGGCCAGATAACTTACCAGTGGCGGACAATCCACCTCGGCTGTGCCTTTCAGCTCGGTCAGGCCGATGAAAACGCCGGTAGTCTTCGACGTGGGAATGTCGTCCACGAGCCGGCGCCGCTTGCCGGATCGGTACGCCAGCCAGAGGCCAAGCATTGCCAGCATTGCACCGACGACGGGAATCCAGTTCGCCTCATTCACGCGCCGAGATTACACACGCGCAGCGGGATCGTCGAGCAATCAAACATTACACAAATCAAACGCCGTCTGAAGCGCCTTGGTCACGTCGGCTTTCGGAATAAATTCCTGGCCAACAAATCCGGTGTAACCTGTTTTAGCAATGGCGCGCATGATGGCGGGGTAATTGGATTCCTGCTCGTCGTCGAGGTCGTGACGACCGGGATTGCCCGCCGTGTGATAGTGGCCGAAGTGCTGATGATTGTCCTGGATGGTTCGGATCGTGTCCCCTTCCATGATTTGCATGTGATAAATGTCGTAGAGCAATTTCACACGAGGGGAGTTGACTCGCTTGATGACCTCCACGCCCCACGCGGTATGATCGCACTGGTAATCTTTGTGATCCACCTTTGAATTGAGCAGTTCGAGGACAAGCGTGACGCCAGTCTGTTCAGCGGATTTTTTGCACTTATTCAAACCTTCGGCGGTGATTTCGATGCCTTTGTCGTCCGCCAACCCGTTACGGTTCCCGCTGAAGACGATCAAGACCGGGATACCAAACTTGCGCGCTTTCTCACAATTGGCAGCGATCTCGTCGGCAATCCGGCTGTGGTTCTCGATTTTGTTGAGACCGTCTGAAAGCGATTTGTGACCGGCGATGGTGGCAATCTTGAGGCCGTGGTCGAGCACGTCGGGCCAGAGCTTCTCGTCAATCATCTCGATGCCTTTGTACCCGATGTCAGCGACATCGTGGATGAAGTCATGCGGGTCTTTTATTTTGCTGGCGACGCACCACCAGGCGAACGACTGCTGAAATTTGGCCATTGAAAAGTCCTTTCGTTGAGCCGATTTTTGCAGAGGCACGCGCCGATTGCAAGCTTGACGATGCTCGACGGCGCGCGGATAATCGTTGTTCACTATGCCAAACAAAATTCGCGTAACCGTGTGGCACGAGCATCGCCACGAAAAGAAAAATCCAGTCGTCGCCAAGATATATCCCGAAGGGATGCACGGCGCGATCGCCAATTATCTCAAGAAAAATCCCGACTTCGAGGTGCGCACCGCCACGCTCGACGAACCGGAGCACGGCCTTAGCGATGCGGTGTTGAAATCCACCGATGTGATGACGTGGTGGGGACATCTGGCGCACGGCGAGGTGAAAGATGAAATTGCAGCAAAAGTAAAGGCGCGGGTGCTGGACGGGATGGGGCTGGTCGCTCTCCATTCGGGGCATATGTCGAAACCGTTCATGTCGCTCATCGGCACGACAGCGGCGTTGAAATGGCGTGAATCGAATGACCGCGAGATTCTTTGGATCACCAAACCCGGACATCCCATCGTCGAGGGAATTGACGATCATTTCATCATCGAGCGCGAAGAAATGTACGGCGAGCATTTCGACATTCCGGAGCCGGATGAGACGATTTTGATCAGCAGTTTTACCGGGGGCGAAGTCTTTCGCAGCGGCGTAACCTTCCGTCGCGGCGCGGGAAAGATTTTTTATTTCCGTCCCGGCCACGAAACGTACCCCACGTATCATCATCCCGATGTGTTGCGCGTGATCGCCAATGGCGTGCGATGGGCTGCGCCCGACCGCGGCGGTCGCGTGACTTACTGGAATAAACCCGACGGCTGGGTTGACGCCAAGAAATAACCGATATGACCGAGTCAGCGTTTGATTGGACGCAGCGATACCGCGAGGGAAAGATCCCGTGGGACAGCGGCAAACCGTCGTCGGAGCTTCTGCGAGTTGTAGACGCCGGCATCGTCGCGCCTTGTCGCGCGCTGGAGCTGGGTTGCGGGACGGGTACGAACGCGGTTTTTCTCGCACAGCGGGGTTTCGACGTGACGGCGGTGGATTTGGTCGAACTGGCGGTGGAGAAAGCGCGAGCAAAAGCAACACAGGCGGGAGTGAAAGTGAATTTCGCCTGTGCCAGCGTGCTCGATTTGCCCAATCTCGGCGCGCCGTTCGAGTTCATCTTCGATCGCGGTTGCTTTCACTCGTTCAAGGAACGAGGCTGGTCAGAGTTTCTGGCCAGTCTGACGCGAGTGACACGGAGCGGAACGCGCTGGCTGATGCTTTGTGGCAACGACAAAGAGCCGCAGGATCCGGGGCCGCCGACATTGAGCGAGAAACAGATTCGCGACACTCTCACTCCGATGTTTGAGGTGGAATGGCTGCGTGAGTTCCGGTTTGATTTGTCGCCATCGTTTGGGCCGGGGCGTCCTCTAGCGTGGTCGGTGATGCTGCGGCGGCGATGATTTTGCGGCTTGCGTTTTAGGGGTGATTGACGGAGAGTAGCGGGCGATGAAAACAAGACTATGGATTGGCGGCGTCGTGGCTATGGTGGCGGTATCGGCCATGGCGCAAGTCGAGGTGCGAACGCAATTTCGGCAGAAACAGTACCTCTCGTGCGCGCCGTTGAGTTTTGACGTGGTGATCACCAACAACCTAGCCCGGCCGATCACCTTGGAGAACAGCGAGACGCAGCCGTGGCTGGCGATTGAGGTCATGGACACGAAGGGACATCCCATCGCTGCCCGTGTCAAAGCGCCACAATTCAAAAATCTGACCATCCCCGCAGGTGAAACACTGGGGCGACGAATTGACGTGCAACCGATTTATTACGTACAGCGGTCGGGACGATACAAGATTCAGGCGGCGGTGATTCTGGAAGGACGACGCTACACGTCGGGACGAACGGAAGTGGAAGTGGGAAACGGCCGGTCGGCCTGGAAACGAACGATTGCATTGATGCCGGAGCCTGCCGAAACCAAACCAACCAAGAAAGACACCGTCGCTGCAGCCGCTCCGCCGAAAGACATTCTCCGGACGCTCCAACTCCTTCGGTTCTCCGACGAGAACGGTCAACAGTTGTACTATAAAATGAGCGACGACCAACTGGAGATCACCTATCGGTGTTACACGCTGGGACCCACCGTTGCGTCGGTCGAACCCCAAACCTTGCTCCAGCCGACGGGAGAACTTTACGTGCTGCACCAGGCGTCTCCCGAAAATTATTTCTTTACGGTCATCGACTCGGATGGCGTGCCGCAATTGGCGGAAAATTACACGGCCGTGCAATCCCGACCCCGGCTTGCCCGTGACACCTTCGGCAACGTGGTCGTCATCGGCGGAGAAAAAGTCATCCAGGATGAAGCATCGCCCGCTGCCTCCAAGTAGCTCCCTTGACTTCTTGGCAAAGGCGCGGCATGGTGCTGGCAATTAAGGAGGAAAATGGTTGCTGTCTTCATACCGACCAGTTCGGATCATGACCGCTCGCGATTCCCCATCGCAACGGCAATCTTAGTGAGCGTAAACTTTTTGGTCTATCTATTGGTTAACTTTGTCTATGATTTCGATATCATCGTGCAGCAATACGGATTTGTGGCGGCGTATCCCCAGTGGTACACGTGGGTCACTCATATCTTTCTGCATGCCGGCTGGCCGCAGGGCGATAGCGGTGGTTTAATCGCGTACGTTATGGCCGTACTCCACATTGGCCTCAATATGTCTTTCCTCTGGTTTGCGGGTGGCGATTTGGAAGACGTGATGGGGACGACGAAATTTATCGCGGCCTATTTCCTCGGCGGGCTGTCCTCTGCATTCCTATATTGGCTTACCTCGGAAATGTTTCGGCCGGAAAGTTATGCAGAGCCAGCGGTTGGCGCATCCGGAGCGGTCGCGGCGCTCCTTGGCTTGTACGCCATGCGGTTCCCTCGCTACAAGATTCGAATCTGGTATTTTGCATATCTAGGAAATGCACGATTTGGCGTCGAACGAGTCAGTTCCTTGATTTTCATCGGAGTGTTTTTTCTTGTCGATATCGTCTCTGGCATCGCCACACTTCGAGCAGGTGGAGGAGACAATGTAGCACGCTGGGGACACATCGGCGGATTTTTGCTCGGTTTTATATATGGGCTGGCAACCCGACAATACAAGCTGGGCGAGGAAGAATATAGGCTGAAGGAGGCCGACCATTTATTTTACAAACAGAAATGGTATCCGGCGATGGAGGCGTATCAGAAATTATTGCAGAAGAAACCGCGCTGTGCCGAGGGTCACATCAAGCTGGCGCTCTGCTGGGAATGTAGTGGGGCGGTGAACCGCGCCGAAAAGGTCTTGCAAGAAGCGCTTGAGTTTTATAGGCAGCAGGGATGGACGACGGAGGCAAACATGATTGACCGCGAGTTAACCAGCATGCGAGCGGGTGGCGGCGCTGCGGAACAGTCAACAACACCAACGGAGTCAAGGGCGCCAGTGCCGGCGCCCAACCTGATGTTTCGGCGCGAGTTGCCTTCGAAGGGGAAATCGAATGATTGAGATCCCTTGCACTTGCGGCGTGGTCTTGCAGGCGGAAGAGCAAGACATCACGCCCGAAACACGGTGTCCGAATTGCAACACGCTCGTCTCGAGTTTGCTTTCCCCGCTAACGTCCCTCCCCGAGGCTCCCAACGTACCCTTGGCGTCTGACCCTGCCAAACCGGAAACTACGACTTTCCGCAGCGACCCGGGGCTACCGAATTGCGTCAACCACGCCAACCTGCCCGCCGCGTACAACTGCATCGTTTGCGGCAAACCGATCTGTATGACTTGTTTCCGCGAAGCCGGATACTTCTGCAGCGACCCTTGCAAACAATCGGCCAAGGAGAGCGAACCGACATTGCCGCGCGACAACACACAAGGGGTCATTGACCAGAAAATCGCCCGGGTCTCGACTCTCGTTCGTAAACTCGCGCGACTGGCAATCTGGCCGGCGGTGGCGATCGTTGCGCTCGTCGTCGGGTGGTTGGTTTACAACACTTTCTTTGGACCAAAACCGCAAGTGACGGCTGCGTTTCCATTCGATCCGGTTCGAGGTCAGGTGGTTTACCGTCCGCTGGATGACAATCGAGCGGTGATACAAATCGGGGAGGAACTTTCCCTGGTGGACCTGACGAGCAAGGCGAAAATCTGGAATATCTCCTTGGCAACGTGGGAAGAACAATATCTGGCGCCCCGTCGCGATGAGGAGGGCAAGCACGTGCTCAATGAAGACGGCGATCTGATTTGGGAACAGGCAAAGGATTTTGACGGCAATCCCATTCGGGACAAATTGGATTTTGCCGCGCTGCATCAAAACCATCTTTTGCTGAAATCCGGCAGGCAACTGATCGCCGCCAACGCAGAGACAGGCAAAGTAAACTGGAAATTTTTCGATTTCAAAACGAATCTCGGAGAGGCAATTCCGCACGACGGTGGCTTGCTGGTGCAGGTGGCGGAATTCCGGAAACCGCCACAATGGATCAACTTCGCCTGGGCGGACGGGCATTCCTCGTGGAAAATGAAGTCTCGCAACGATTCCATCACCGATACGGTCGTGATTGGCAAACAACTGGCGATGTTGCGAATGGAAATCCCGAAGAAACACCGCCGACAAATCGACGGCGAGACCGAGATCCCCGAGGGAGAGGAGATGACAGACGACGGCGAGACGATGCCGGAAGAAGATGGCACCGAAACACCGCCGCTGGAAGGCGAGAAACTGGAAGAAGAAATGACCGAACCGGACGACGCGCCCATTTCGGACGATGCGACTCCGGAAGCAAAGGCTGCCGCCATCGTCGCCAAAACTCTTGGGAAAGCTCTTGGAACGAATTCCGGCAAGCAATCCCTGCAATACACGCTTGAACTCGTTTCACTGGCCGATGGCAAGACGGCAACGGAAAACACGATTAAAACAACAATTCCGCCACAGTTGTCCGTCCAGAACGGTTTGATTGTCATGATGGCGGGGCGCGTCGTGACCTTGTTCGATGACAGCGGGCAACGAATCGGAAAAGCCGAACTCGATGCGCCGGCAGGAGTTTTGATCGCCAACCGCGACCTTATCGTCACGAAGATTGAGCGTAAACTCATCGGCATCAGCGTCGCCACCGGTCAGGAAAAATGGACGCGCGAAATTCATCCGGTAGAACTCCTTGCATTTGGCCCGGATGGCTCGGTTTACGCCACGATCCGGATCGACAAACGGGAGATCAAAAACGGAGAGGCGAAAACGTACGGCGTGGCAGACATCTTGTACAATTACATGGATGCCACGGACTCTGTTCTCGCGCTGGTACAAATCGACCCGCTGACCGGCAAGACCCTGTGGGGCATCAAAAACATCGGGGAACACGTTTTCTTTTCCGATCAACATGTCTATGTGTCGGATTTTGTCGAACCGACTGCGCTCGACACAGGTGACTTGGCGATGGGCAGCTACGGGCTTCGCTGCATTCGTCCTCAAGACGGGAAAATCGTATGGAGCTACCTGCAGAAAGGCAAGCTCCACGAACATCAGGTCCGGGGCAATCGGTTTTTGTCCTTGGTCGAACCGTTACCTCGCAATTTCGAGCTGCAAATCATCGAACGGAAATAAAATTTTATCATGAGTGAACCTATGGACGTGCAATGCAGCTGTGGCGTGACGTTGGAAATCACGGCGGAACATTTGGCGCAAGACGCCCATTGTCCCCAGTGCGGCACGCGCGTCAACGACCTCGTTCAGACGGCGGTACAATCCCCCGCGGCTGTGCCGCCGACGCCGGGCACCCAGGTCGCCGCCGTCATGCGCGAGGCGGCGCAGGCGGCGCCAAAGATCTCCTGCGTCAATCATCCTGCTGCCGCCGCGAGTTACAATTGTATGAGCTGCAACAAACCGATTTGTTCGATCTGTTTCAAGCAATTCGGCTATTTCTGCGGGGCCGATTGCAAAACAACTGCGGCTGCCTCGACAGGCGACGACTCCGGCCCGGAAGATTCGACAACCGCGACGCAACTCATCATGAAACGGCTTGGGACCGCCGGCAAGATCGGCGCGGGCGTTCTCGCAACCATCGCCGTTGCCATCGTCGGTTACCTGATTTTTGCGAAAATCACCGCCCCCCGCCCCACCATCCTCGCCAGCATGGCGGTGGATTCGCGTGTGGCGACCATCAAAGTCGCTCCAATGGCCAACGACGCCACGTTGGCTCGAATCAGTGACGATATCACCTCGCTCCAACTCGCCACGCAAGCCCGGAATTGGAAGCCAATCCCCCTCCTTTCATTGGAGCGACAGCGAACGATATCCAAGGAAGACGATGATATCAGTTTCTATCGCTACCGCCGTGCTTCCCTCGAGTGGAAACTCACTCACGATCGCTACGCCGTGTTGGCGTCCTCGCGCCAAATCGTCGTGCTGGACGGTCAAACAGGTAAAGTCGTCTGGGAACTTTTTAAAAATGACGTGACGCTGGGCGGGTTCCTTTCGCACCGCGACGGTCTGCTTTGTTCGTGGCAACTCGGCAATGTCAATCGTATCGTCAACTTCCGCTGGGATACCGGCGCAGAAGCATGGTCGCATTCCGACCCCAATTGCAGTACCCCGCAGATGATTCTGGGTGATGCGTATGTGTTTGCGATCTACCCGGTCAAGCCTCCCGCCGCCACCCCGACGCGCACCGAATCCGACGAAGAACAACAGGAACCGCCCGCAACCGCCCCGGTCCCTACCACGACTCATATCGCCCGGCTCCTCGCGCTCAACGACGGCAGGGTTCTAGCCGAACAAGGTATAAACTTGACCGGCAACATCACTCTCAAACGCGCGGGACGCTTGATCCTGGTCAACGCTGGCACGGATTTGTTTATCTTCGATGGCACCGCCATACCCGCTTTTAAACTGACCATCAAGGATACCTTTCGCGCCGCCGCAGTCAACGAATCTGTTCTCGCCGTTTCGGTCGGCTCCGAACTGCTCGCGTATCATCCCAAAACCGGTCAACCCCTCTGGTCGCGCCAGGATATTCCCACCGTCAAACTGGTGGAAGCACCCAACAATATATTGTACGCGCTGCTCGAATCCCACACCAATACCCTTGCCAGCACCGAATTGACCAAGTATCGCGCCGCGAAAATCTCATTGGAAGGACGCGCCTCCCCTGTCCACGTTCGCGGCATCGCCAAACTCGACGGTGCCACCGGCAAAACTCTTTGGGGCGTCCGCAACATCGGCCAGGAAATCATCCTGCATGGCGATCAATTGTTTAGTTTCGACACGTTTTCCTGGCGTGAAACCGAATCCATCTACTCCGCCCACATTGGGGAATACGGCATTCGGAGACTCTCCCCAAAAAGTGGAAAGGAAATTTGGACGTACATGCAAAAGGGGTTTATCTGGCAGCAATTTCTACGGGACGACGGTTCGTTTCTGCTCCTAACCTCGGCGGAATTCCCCCCTGATCGTCCCGACCCTTCCATCGCCTATAACATCTCCCATTTCGCGGCAAAATAATTGCGGCGATTAGCGACCGATACCTTCAGCAATGCGGTCAATCAACTCGGCATCGAAAGGATCGAAGAATGAGAGGAAATAATTGGCTTCTGAAATGTCGTCGGTCGGTAGCACATCCGTCGAACCGAGCACCAACGGTTCAGCTTGCGGGACGCCGTACAGGATCAATCCGGTCGAGGCATGGACCAATACCAATGGCGCGGTTTCCTGTTGCGGTTTGGTGTTGATGACCAAGGAGATGGGTGACTGGAGACTGGCGGATGACGTCGCCTCCACACTGGAAGCCGTCAGGGCCGCTGCTGCCAGAGTTGAATCATCGTTGAGAATGATGCCGATGGCGGTGTCATCGGCCAGTTTGATGTAGCCCGGCGGTCCCGACGGTAGAGAGAGCTTTACAAAGAACGTTTCGTTCGGTTCATATTCCTCATCGCTCACGACAGCAATATCCAGTTGCGTGTAAGAAGTCTCTCCGGGGTAAAATGTTACCGTGCCAGACGGCGAATAATTACTGGTTGCAGAGAGTAAATCGCCGTCGGCGAACGTCGCGGTGCCGTTCACCGTATCATATTGCACCACCACGGGATCAATTACCGGATGCGCCAGCCGCACGGGGAAGATGAACGCTCCCGATGATCCGGTGCTCTCATAATTCACCGCATCGTTGATGGAGACCAGCGCGTCGTCATTTTTAATCAGGGCCTCGGAGAAAATCGGTTGATACCGTATACGCGTGTCATCATTTAGACCTGTATTCACGGGATTGAAAAGTTGCAGGAAAAACCCTTCTTCCGGTTCGCTCATGGTGTCCCCGTTCACGGTAACGTTAATCGTTTTGGTCAACTCGCCCGGCTGGAATGTCAGCGTCCCGCTGCTTGCTATAAAATCTCTTTCGTCCACTGGCGCATTCGGGGTATCCACGCTCGTCGCGCTGCCGCCTATAGTCTCGTACTCCACGGTGATTACCTGGTCAATGGGGAGATAACGACCTACCCTGAAATTAAAATGGTTATTCACATGGACGATAAAACCAACATTCACCGTGCTCATTTGCCCTTCGATATTCACTATTATCTCTTCCATGCTCAGGAATGGATCGGCATCATCAGTCACAATCGTTACACTTTCGAGGGGAGCAATGGTCATATTGACGGCGTTGCTGAACTCGATAAAAAATTCCTCGTCCGGTTCCAGTTTGGAATCCGCGACGATTGAAAGTGGTAGAAAGACCGAATTCTGATCGGATGGAATGGTCAAGCTGCCGCTTAACGGTCGGTAGTCCCCATCGGCGGTCGTCGCCGATCCATCCACCAATCGGTAGTCAATGGTCATATCGGGATGACTTTCGCTTACTTTCAGGATGATTCCTTCATCAGGATCACTATCCTTACCTTCAAGAATCCCACCAGAGCCGCACGGTCCGGGATCGGCGGGCGTCGAGCACAAGATTTGCACCACTGGCCAATCATTATCCCGGATTGTTATCGTTCTACTCATTATCCCTGTCAACGCGCTACTGAGCATGATTTGGAATGTCTCGTCTGCCTCGCCATCGCCGTCGTCCAGGGTCGGAACACGGAAGAAAGGCTCGCCTACATTCAACGGTGGGTCGCCTGTGCCACCCGGACCAAATGTAATGACAGAACTGGGGACGAATAGACGCTGACCAAAATCAAAAACTTCTGCTTGCGATACGTAATCACTGCCCGCGCTAGCCGATCCGTCTGCAAATGAAATCTCGAGTGTGATGGGCGCATAGCTGGGGTTGGAAAGCATGGGAACCAACTGTAAATATCCACCTTCTCCTGCATAAACAGTCGTTAAAAACGGCAGAAATCCATCGTCAAGAGTCACCACCGGCACAGGATCATCATTCTCAATGGTCACGATGCTCACCGCG
This sequence comes from uncultured Verrucomicrobiota bacterium, assembly GCA_964348665.1. Taxonomy (GTDB): domain Bacteria; phylum Verrucomicrobiota; class Verrucomicrobiia; order Palsa-1439; family CAYGDP01; genus CAYGDP01. The sequence continues at coordinate 404 of CAYGDP010000038.1, read as the reverse complement.
TTGGCGATGCTCGCGTTCACCGAATCGGTAAGAACGACGCCAAAGGTGTCGTCGAGTTCATACATATTGTCGGCTTTGACGAAGATTGGAATCGTTTGCGTGGTCTGACCCGGCTCGAAGATCACAGCGCCACTGGCAGAATTCAAGAAATGGAAATCGCCGCCGAGTGGGTCGGGCTCCGAGCCATCGCAAATGTCGTAGTAAACTACCACGGTATCGCGGCTCGATTCAGAGAGCGTTACGGGAATCTGGATATTTGTGTAGGCAAGTTGCGGTATGGTTCCTGCAGGGAAATTTCCCTCTGCCTGTATCACATCGCCGATACTGACCAACGGCGTGCTTGTCGGTGGTCCGCCGACTCCGGGGGGTGGTCCGCCAACGCCTGCCGGTGGCCCGCCCATCCC
>CAYGDP010000037.1:0-24169 GCA_964348665.1 uncultured Verrucomicrobiota bacterium | reverse complement strand
CAAAAAGATTGTCAAATACAACGAAGAGATTGTGGAGGACATCGCTGCCGCCCTGGATAAGGCGGGGATCGAGCGTGTCAAAGTTCGTTCGGCATTGACTTGTGAATCGCGGATTGGCGTTTGCTGCCGTTGTTACGGGCGCAATCTTGCCACGGGGCTCCCGATCAAGATGGGTGAACCGGTTGGGATCATTGCCGCGCAGAGCATTGGCGAGCCAGGAACCCAGCTCACCATGCGCACCTTCCACATCGGTGGAACTGCCGCCATCGTCTTCAAACAGCCGCAGATCAAGTCGAAACACGATGGGATTGTCAAGTATTCGGAATTGCGCGTGGCCAAATCAGTCGAGGGACACTTCATCGCCCTCAACAAGAACGGGTCCATCAGCATCCATGACGACGAAGGTCGCGAACTGGAACATTATAATATCGTGATCGGGTCTATCATCTCGATTCCCGACGGCGGCAAGGTGAAGAAAGGTCATATCTTCGTCCAGTGGGACCCGCACAATGTCCCGATTCTATCGGAAAAAGGCGGCAAGATCGACTTCCGCGACGTCATCGAAGGCGTCACGATGAAAAAAGAAGTGGACGAAGCCACCGGCCAGATGGGCACCGTCATTATCGAGCACAAGGAGGATTTGCACCCGCAGATCCTTATATTGGGCGACAATAAGGAAATCATCGCCAACTATTCGATTCCGGCGGGGGCGCATATCGTTGTGGACGAAGGCGACAAAGTGGTGGAAGGCGCGTTGCTCGCCAAGACACCACGCAAGATTGCCAAAACGCAGGATATCACCGGCGGTTTGCCGCGCGTGGCGGAGCTGTTCGAAGCGCGTCGTCCCAAAGACGCCGCCGAGATCGCCAAAATTACCGGCGTTGTCGAGTTTGCCGGCAGCGCGCGCGGAAAGCGGCGCATCTTGGTCAAGGATCCGAAGACCGGCGCGACCGAGGAACATTTGGTACCGCTCTCCAAGCACGTCATTGTCTTCGCCGGCGACGAGGTGAAGAAGGGGCAGCAACTCACCGAAGGTCCCGTTGTCCCGCACGAGATTTTGGATGTGTGTGGTCCGCAGGAATTGCAGGAGTACATGCTGAATGCGGTGCAGGAAGTCTATCGGTTGCAAGGCGTTGGAATCAACGATAAGCATATCGAAATCATCCTGCGCCAAATGCTGCGCAAGGTGCGGATCACCGAGCCGGGCGACGCGAAGTTTCTCTGGGGAGAACAAGTGGATCGCTGGCTATTCGAGGATGAAAATGAACGCGTTAAGGAGGCCGGTGGCAAGCCGGCCGAAGCCCAGCCTGCGTTGCTGGGGATTACCAAGGCATCGCTGGAAACCGAGAGTTTCATCAGTGCCGCCAGTTTCCAAGACACCACGCGCGTGCTAACCGAAGCTGCCACGTTGGGCAAGGTGGATTATCTGCGCGGATTTAAGGAAAACGTTATTATGGGGCATTTGATTCCCGCCGGCACCGGGTTCCATATGCACCGAAACATCAAGGTTGTTCCGCTAGTCGAGGAACCACCGTTGGAAAAGGTCGAAGAAGAAAAGGTGGAAACCGCGAGCTAAGCCTTGCTTTTTGGTTGCGGTATGGTAACTTCCGAGACTTTTTTCGCCAAAGAAAAGAAAATAAAATGCCAACGATCAACCAATTGATCCGCAAGGGAAGACGCCAGATGCGTTATCGCACCAAGTCGCCCGCCCTGCAAGGCGCTCCCTTCCGCCGCGGCGTTTGCATCCAAGTGATGACTCGCACGCCCAAGAAGCCGAACTCCGCCTTGCGCAAAGTCGCCAAGGTGCGGCTTACCACGGGCCAGGAGGTTATTGCGTACATTCCCGGCATCAGCCACAACCTCCAAGAACATCACCTCGTCCTGGTTCGCGGTGGTCGTGTCAAGGATCTTCCCGGCGTCCGCTATCACATCATTCGCGGCGCGCTGGATTGCCTTAGCCCCGGCACACAAGGCAAAGAGCAAAAGAACCGCGCGCGCGGTCGCTCTCTCTACGGCGAAAAGAAACCCAAAGGCGGCACAAAATCCGGCGCCCCCAAACCAGCGGCCGCGCCAGCCGCTAAAGCGTAGCCCCCAAAGGAGTTTTCCCCCACCATGAGCCGCCGCCGCCGCGCCGAAAAACGTCCGTTGACGCCAGACTGGCGTTTCAACAATCCGCTGGTGACCAAGTTGATCAATATGGTCATGCGTGGTGGCAAGAAAACCACAGCCCAGCGCATTGTTTATGGCGCTCTCGATTCATTGGCCGCCAAAGCGCCCGAAGGAAAAAATGCGGCCGATTTGTTGAGCAAGGCGGTCGAAAACATCAAGCCGAAATTGGAAACCAAATCCCGTCGGGTTGGCGGGGCCAATTATCAGGTGCCAGTCGAGGTCAATTCGGATCGTCAGCTTGCCTTGGCTTTTCGATGGATCATCGAGTTGGCGGGCGGACGCAAAGGGATGCCGATGAAGGACGCCTTAGCAGCGGAAATTACCGATGCATCCCAAGGCACGGGCGCCGCGGTCAAGAAACGTGATGAAGTGCACAAACAAGCGCAGGCGAACAAAGCTTTCGCGCATTACCGCTGGTAACAATCCATGGCCGATAAACCAAAAATCTTCAAGGCAGCGGGCGATGTCAAACACGCGTCGAAAGACCCGCGCAATAATCCGGATCGCCCGTTCCCGTTGGAACGCACCCGGAATATCGGCATCGCCGCGCACATCGACGCCGGCAAGACGACCGCGACCGAGCGCATTCTCTACTACACCGGAACGATTTACAAAATGGGCGACGTGGACGACGGCAATACCACGACCGACTGGATGGAACAGGAGCGCGAACGCGGGATCACCATCACCAGCGCCGCGACGACCTGTTTCTGGACACCGAAGTATGGGCCGTACAAAGGAATTTCGCACCGGGTCAATATCATCGACACCCCTGGTCACGTGGATTTTACCGCCGAAGTGGAACGCTCGCTACGCGTGCTCGATGGAGCGATTGCCGTTTTCTGCGGAGTCGCGGGTGTCCAGCCGCAAAGCGAAACCGTTTGGCGTCAGGCAAACAAATACAATGTGCCGCGCATCGCGTTCGTCAATAAAATGGATCGCACCGGCGCGAATTTCGACAATGCCCTCAACGATATGCGCAAAAAACTCGGCGCGAACGCCTGGCCGGTTTTCCTCCCGCTCGGCGCGTCCGAGACGCTCAAAGGCGTGATTGATGTGATCGCTCAAAAAGCGGTTGTTTACGAGGATGACGATTTGGGGATGAAGTATGAAATCACCGATGTGCCTGCCGAGTTTGCCGAAAAAGCAAAGCAAACCAAAAAAGACCTGATCGAGGCCGTTGCGGATGTGGACGATCAAATTGCGGAATTGTTTCTCGAAGAAAAAGTGCCGACCGATGACCAACTCAAGGCCGCTATTCGTCGCGTTACGGTCGCCAATAAATTTGTTCCTGTGTTTGGTGGTTCCGCGTTTAAGAAAAAGGGAATTCAGTTTCTCTTGGATGCGGTCATAGAATATCTCCCGTCGCCCACCGATATTCCCGAAATCAAAGGCCATAATCCCGATGATAGCGAGCCGGCAACGACTTCGCCCGACGACCGCAAACAGTTTTGTTCGCTTGCGTTCAAGCTTTGGACCGATCCGTTTGTTGGCAAACTCGTTTTCTTCCGCGTCTATTCGGGTATGCTCAACCGCGGCGATACGATTTACAATCCACGCACCGGTAAACGCGAGCGCGCCAGCCGCTTGATGATGTTACAGGCGGACAAGCGCGAGGAAGTGGATGTTGTATATTCCGGGGATATCGCCGCCCTGGTTGGGGTGAAAAACATCCAGACCGGCGACACGCTGGCCGATGAGGAATTTCGCATCATGCTCGAGCCGCCTACGTTCCCGGAACCGGTCATCTCGATGGCGGTCGAGCCGAAGACGCATGATGATCGCGAAAAAATGAGCGCTGGCTTGCAGCGTCTCGCCGAGGAAGACCCGACGTTCCGAGTCACGACCAATCAAGAAACTGGCCAGATGATTATCGCGGGGATGGGCGAGCTACACCTCGATATTATTTGCGACCGCCTGAAGCGCGAGTTCAATGTCCAGACCCAGGCGGGCAAACCGCAAATTGCCTATCGTGAAGGCATCGGTCGGGCTGCCGATGGCGAAGGCAAGTTTATCCGCCAATCCGGCGGACGTGGTCAATACGGTCATGTCATCCTCGAAATCGAGCCGCAAGAGCGCGGCAAAGGGGTTGAGATCGAAAATAAGATTGTCAGCGGTCGTATTCCCAAAGAATTTATTCCACCCTCTATTGAGGGCATTAAAGAGGCGATCGCCACGGGTGTGATCGCCGGCTTTCAGTTGATCGATCTGAAAGTTCGCATTACGGATGGCAGTTTCCACGAGGTTGATTCCTCGGAAATCGCCTTCAAAATGGCTGGTATCTTTGCCCTCAAAGACGCCGTGAAAAAAGCCAGCCCGTACTTGCTCGAGCCAATTATGAAAATCGAGGTCCGGACGCCGCCGGAATCACAAGGCGATATCATCGGCGACATCAATCGCCGCCGCGGCATCATCCAGACGATTGAAACAAAAGGCAATTTAGTTTCCGTTCATGCTCTAATCCCGCTTTCCGAATTGTTTGGATATGTGACCGATATCCGGTCGCTGTCCAAAGGGCGCGCCGACGCGAACATGGAGCCATCCCATTTCGATCGCGTGCCGGAGCACGTCGCAAAAACCATCATCGAACAACCCCGCACCGCCACGAGGAGCGTCTAGCCATGGCCAAAGCCGAACAAGCCCAACGCATTCGCATCCGCCTCAAGTCGTATGACCATCGGCTTTTGGATGATGCGGGTGGGAAAATTGTCGAGACCGCCCGCCGCAGTGGCGCGGTGGTGACCGGTCCGGTGCCGTTACCGACGAGGATTGAGCGCTACACGGTGAACCGGTCGACTCACACCGACAAGAAATCGCAGGAATCCTTCGAGATCCGCACGCACAAACGCCTCATTGATATTCACAACCCCAACGCCAAAACAGTCGAAGACCTCCGCAAAATCAATCTTTCCGCCGGCGTCGAAGTCACCATCAAAATGTAACCATGAGCACCGCTCTTCTAGGAAAAAAACTTGGCATGACGCGCCTCTACAACGCGGAGGGCGTTCTCCAGGCCGGCACGGTTGTCCACGCCGGGCCGTGCGTCGTACTCCAAAAGAAAACAAAGGAAAAGGACGGCTATTCGGCGATCCAGATCGGCTTTGACCTGCAAAAAACTCATCGGATTAACAAGCCGACGATGGGGCACATCGCCAAAACCGCCGCCGTCAAAGACAATATGGCCCCCACCCGATTCATTGGCGAGGTGCGCGATTTCCCGCGCGAGGTCAACGTGGGCGATGCCCTTACCGTTAAAGAATTTCAAGTCGGCCAATACGTGGATGTGATCGGCACGACCAAGGGGCAGGGTTTTCAAGGCGTGGTAAAGCGCTGGAAACATCGCGGCGGAGATATGACACACGGCGCAAAAGGATGGCACCGCCGCGTCGGCGCCATCGGCCAGCGTCTCTATCCCGGTAACGTCCGACGTGGCCTCAAAATGCCCGGTCATATGGGTCATGTGCGGCGCACCACGCAAAATCTGCGCGTCCTGCAAGTGCGCGAAGACGATAACGTCTTGATCATTTCTGGCGCTGTCCCCGGCCCGACCGGCGGATACGTCGTCGTCCAGCTCGCGCAAAAAGGTCAGGCGGTCAAGAAGCAGGTTGTCACTCTGCGTAAGACCGCCGGTAAATCCCCCGCGAAGCCTGCCGCCAAACCCGCCGCCGCCAAGAAATAACAAGAACCAGCCATGAGCGAATCCCTCCAACTTCCGATTGTCAAATTCGACGGCTCCAAGGCTGGCAAACTTGATGTACCCGTTGCGATGCTGATCGATGGTCACAAAGGAAAACAGGCCGTCCAGGATTCTGTCGTCGCCATTCTCGCCGCCCGTCGCCGCGGAACCGCCTCGACGCGCACCATGGGCGAAGTGCGCGGCACCGGCAAGAAACCGTATGCGCAAAAGGGCACGGGGAATGCGCGCGCCGGCAGTTTTGCCTCCCCACTCTGGCGCGGCGGTGGCGTGGTGTTTGGACCCAAGCCGCGCGATTGGTCGATTAAACTCACCCGCAAAGTGAAGCAGTTGGCGTTGCGTCGCGCCTTGAGCGACCGGTTACGCGCGGGCGAAGTGACTGTGGTCGATGAAATCAAATTGGACAATCATAAAACGAAGGATTTCGTGGCGGCCCTGGGAAAACTGGGGATTGGTGATTCGGTCTTGATTTTAACCCATGAATCGAATAAGAATCTCCGTCTCGCCTCCCGGAATGTGCCGCAGGTCGAGGTGGGAAATCCCGAGTCGGTCAATGCGTATGACGCATTGCGGTATCGTCGGTTGCTGATGACAAAGGCGGCATTTGAGAAGTTGAGTGTTCGGTTGACAACGAAATAGCCATGCAAGAGGCATACGAAATTATTAAGACGGTGCGCGTTACGGAAAAGGGAACATCCCTTGCCGAGAAGCACAACACGTACGTCATGAAAGTGGATCGCCGCGCCAACAAGATTGATGTTGGACGCGCGGTGGAAAAGATTTTCAAGGTAACGGTCGAGAGGGTGCGGACCCTAAACGTCCATGGCAAGAACCAGCGGGACCGTCGCACGGGGCGCTGGCATACCTCGGTGGCATGGAAAAAAGCGTTTGTGACGCTGAAGGCCGGCGACAAAATTGACATCGGAGTGACCTAAATTTTATGGGCATCAAATCCTACAGGCCATTGACGCCGTCGCGTCGTTATCTGACGGGGTATACCTTCGAGGAAATCACGAAGGATACACCCGAAAAGAAACTGTTGCGCCCGCTCAAAAGCACGGGCGGACGTAATTGCTATGGCCGCGTCACGACCCGGTTTCGGGGCGGCGGTCACAAGCAACATTACCGCGTCATCGATTTCAAGCGTGACAAACATGGTGTTGAAGCCGTCGTGGAAGCCATCGAATACGATCCGAACCGCTCCGCGCGCATCGCCTTGTTACAGTATGCTGATGGGGAAAAGCGTTATATCGTTGCGCCGGTCGGTGTCGCGGTGGGACAAAAAATTTCTTCCGGACCGACTGCTCCCGCGGAAATCGGCAACGCCTTGCCCCTCAAGAGCATCCCACTCGCATTGGCAATTCACAACATCGAACTTTATCGTGGTAAAGGCGGCCAGCTCGTTCGCGGCGCGGGCGGCTCGGCGCAGTTGCTCTCGAAAGAAGGTAATTACGTGAACATCAAGCTTCCCTCGGGCGAAGTTCGCCGCATTCACGAGGAATGTTACGCCACCATTGGTCAAGTTGGCAACATTGAGCATGACAGCATCGTACTGGGTAAGGCGGGGCGTAAACGCTGGATGGGTCGGCGCTCCCATCAACGGGGCTGCGCGATGAACCCAGTGGATTCACCGATGGGCGGTGGTCAGGGCAAATCCAAGTCCGGCGGAGGCCGTCATCACCCGAAATCGCCCTGGGGCAAACTTGCCAAGGGCAAAAAGACTCGGATACGCGGGAAATGGACAAATCGCTTCATCGTATTGCGCAGGAACGGTAAACCAATCAAACATAAATAATTATCTGTATGGGTCGATCACTTAAAAAAGGGCCGTTTGTGGATGAGCATTTGATCAAAAAGATCAATGCCGCCAAGGCCACGAACTCGCGCAAACCGATTCGCACTTGGTCGCGCCGCTCGATGGTCACACCCGATTTTGTTGGCCTCACCTTCGAGGTTCACAACGGCAAGGATTTTATTTCGGTGTTCGTCAGCGAAAACGCCGTTGGCCATCGGCTCGGCGAGTTCGCGCCCACCCGCGTCTTCAAGGCGCATGGCGCGCATACCGAGAAGGTGGCCAAGTAATCAATACAGCCATGAAACGATTCTACCCATTCATTTTCCTGGTTGCGCCGCTTCTGGCCGACGACATCGTGCCGGCCACGGTGCAGGTCGAGGAACTTCGGCTCGTCGCGCGCCGGCTGGTGATGGATAACATCGAGTTGCAATGCCGCCTGGAGGAATTGGAAAATATTTCCAAACGATTGCTCGAACGCCAAGCCATCCAGGCCGCCGAAACCAATCTCATCGAAAATCGTGCAAAAGAGGCGGCCGCCAAAGCCGAGACAACTCTGCCGTTGCTGACCGAGGACGAGCAGAAAATCCAGCGCCAACTTACCGACGCCGTCCGAGCCCTGCAACGCGCCGAGGAAGCACAGAAAGAGTTGATGGCGCAAAATGGAAAATTATTGAAATTGCTCGAAGCGATCGCAACCGCAACGCCCAACCTTGATAAAACGCTCCAGGCGCAGGCCATCGCCGAAATCGAGGCGGGCAAGCGGTTGGCGGAAGTTTTGAGGAAAGAAAAGCTTGGCGCGGCATTCGGCGCGGAAAAGGTCGAGACCGGCACCCTGCAGCAAGCCACAATTTACAAGCTAAACGAGAATCTGCGCCTGGTCGTGATAAACGTCGGCGCGGCGCAGGGTGTTCGCGTGGGGATGCCGTTCGTTGTTCGTCGTGAAAATCAGTTGGTCGGGCTGGTTCGCGCGGTGGATGTTCGCGATACCATCGCCGGCGCGATGGTCGAGCGCATCGAGAAGAAAGGCTGGCCGCAAGTCGGTGATACCGCCAGCGTGTACACGGAGTAATCATGGAAGTCCGAGCCATCACCAAATATGCGAGGATGTCCTGCCAAAAAGGGCATGATGTTGCTCGTAAGATTCAAGGCATGCCCGCTGTGCGGGCGCTGGAAATTCTTCAGTTCACGCCGAAGAAATCGGCGCGGTTGCTGGAGAAAACTTTGCGGTCGGCCGTCGCCAACGCCGACCAGTCTACCCGTCAGCAAGGCGGAAAATTTGATTCGACTCTGTGGAACGTGAAAGAGGCGCAGTTCAGTCGGGGCCCGCAGAGCAACCGGTTCAAGGCCGGTGCGCGCGGTAGCGCCAAGCCGAGAATACGCCGCAGTTGCCACGTGCGAGTGGTGTTGAGTGATGGAGTGAAAGGAAAATAGCATGGGACAAAAAATAAATCCGATTGGGTTTCGCCTCGCCGTCAATAAAAATTGGCGGTCGCGGTGGATTGCCGACAAGAAAAATTTCGGCCCGCTGTTGCTGGAGGATCTCAAAATCCGCGATAGCGTGAAGCGGAAACTCGAGTCGGCCGCGCTGTCGCAAATCGTGATCGAGCGCGACGCCAATCGCGTCCGGATCTATGTTCACACGGCGCGCCCGGGCGTCGTGATCGGGCGCAAAGGGGCGGAAATCGACAAACTCAAGGAAGATCTCTCGAAGATGACCAACAAGGAAGTGTATGTGGACATTGTCGAGATCAAACAGCCGGAGACGGACGCGCAGTTGATTTCGGAAAACGTGGCGTTGCAATTGGAGCGCCGCATTGGGTTCCGCCGCGCCATGAAAAAAGTGGTGCAGACGGCGATGGATTTTGGCGCGAAAGGAATCAAGGTGCGGTGCAGCGGTCGCCTCGGCGGCGCGGAATTGGCCCGGACGGAATGGTACAAGGAAGGCAGCGTGCCGCTTCACACCTTGCGCGCCGATATTGATTACGGATTTTCGGAGGCGTACACGATTTACGGTAAAATTGGCGTCAAAGCCTGGATTTGCAAGCATCCCAAAGCGGCGGAAGCAGCCGCGCCGACGGCCGCTGCAGCCAGCCCCGCGCCGGCTGCGGAAGCAACTCCAGCGCCAGCAGCGTTACCACAACCGCCGTCAGCACCGATAGGAAAATAAGCCATGGTAATGATGCCCAAACGAGTGAAGTACCGAAAAACCCAGCGGGGCAGCCGCTCGGGTATGGCCAGTCGCGCCTTTAAGGTGGACTACGGCCAGTTCGGGCTTCAAGCGCTGGAACGCGCGTGGATTTCCACCAAACAGATTGAAGCCGCGCGTATCGCCCTGACCCGCCACACCAAGCGCAAAGGCAAGGTCTGGATTCGCGTCTATCCCGACAAACCAGTGACCAAAAAACCAGCCGAGACACGAATGGGAAAAGGCAAAGGCCCCGTCGAATTGTGGGTCGCCGTGGTTCGGCCCGGCAACGTGCTTTTCGAAATGGATGGCGTGCCGGAATCCCTCGCGCGCGAAGCGTTCCGTCTGGCCTCCACCAAACTCCCGATTTCCGCCCGATTTATTACACGACGATGAAAACCGCTGAACTTCAACAACTGAACTCGGAACAACTGGTGCGACGAGGGCGCGAGTTGCGCGAGGAGCTTTTCAAGCTCATCTTGCGAAAGCAAACCGCCCAGCTCGAAAAACCGAGCCGCATCAAGGAACTCCGCCGCAACATCGCGCGCGTGGAAACGCTCCGCCGTCAGCGCGAAATCCAAGGCGCGGAGGCAAAGAAATGAGCCAACCCGCCGTCCAAATCAATTCCCGCGGCATCCGCAAAGAACGGGTGGGCGAAGTGTTGTCCGACCGGATGGAAAAAACCATCGTGGTCTGGATCGAACGACGGTTCCGTCATCCGAAATATTCCAAGGAAATGACCGTTGGAAAAAAATATTACGCGCACGATGAAAAGGAAGAAGCCAGCGTGGGCGACCAGGTTCGCATCGAGGAAACCCGTCCGTTGAGTCGCCTGAAGCGGTGGCGGTTGGTGGAAATTGTCAGAAAATCCAAACGGGTCACCACCGGTTTGGGGACCGACACGGAACTGGCGGGTGTCGCCAAACCTGCGCCCGCTGCCGCCCCGGAGGAAGAGCCGAAAGCGGCCAAGCCTGCTGCGGCGGCAAAATCGAAACCGAAACGGGCGGCGAAGAAAGGGGCGAAAGCGTCATGATTCAGATGCGCACCATCACCGAGGTCGCCGACAATACCGGCGCCCGCCGCGCGTCCATCATCGAGGCGCTTGGCCCGAATCGTCGCTATGCGCATGTGGGTGACGTGGTGACGGCGAACGTGAAGGAAGCGGCCACCGATGGCACGGTGAAAAAAGGGGAAGTGGTGCAAGCCGTTGTGGTTCGCACCAAACAGGCGCTTCGGCGTCCCGATGGATCGTATTTGCGATTCGACACCAACGCCATTGTCATCATTGACAAGGATATGAATCCGCGTGGCACGCGTATTTTCGGCCCCGTGGCGCGTGAATTGCGCGAGAAGAATTTTATGAAGATCATTTCGTTGGCGCCAGAAGTGTTGTGAAACCATGAAGACGATTATCAAACGAGGCGACGAAGTCATTGCGATTGCCGGCCGGGAATCCAGCGGCAAAGAGCCGAAACACGGCCGTGTGCTGGCGGTGTTGCCGCAGAAAAATCGCGTGTTAGTCGAGGGATTTCGCCTGGTGCACAAGCACATGAAAAAGTCGCAGGAACAGCCGCAAGGCGCCATTATCCAGAAGGAAGCGCCGGTGAATTTATCGAACGTGGCCTTGTATTGCCCGACGTGCAAGCGCGGCGTGCGCGTGCGACTCGACCGTCGCGACGGCAAACGATCGCGCCTGTGCAAGAAATGTGGACACGCATTCGCGAACTGAACATGAAACCAAGATTACAGGAAAAATATCAGGGGGAAGTCGTCAAGGCGCTTTTGGAGTCTGGCAAATTCTCCAATGTGCACGAAGTCCCGCGCCTGAAAAAAATCGTGGTGAACATGGGGGTCAACACCGCAACCCAGAAAAACAACAAAAATGCGCTGGAAGAATCCGTGGGCGAGTTGGGTCGCATCACCGGCCAAAAGCCAGTGATCTGCCGGTCGCGCCATAGCATTTCCAATTTCAACGTGCGCAAAGGCCAGGAGATCGGTTGCCGGGTCACGTTGCGCGGGGCGCGAATGTACGAATTTCTCGACCGTCTCATCAGCGCCGCGTTGCCGTCCATCCGCGATTTTCGCGGCGTTCCAGTCCGCAGCTTTGACGGGCGCGGCAATTACTCGTTGGGATTGGGGGAGCAGACGATTTTTCCGGAGATTAAGCTGGAAGAAATCAAACGTCAGCAAGGGATGGATATCACCATCGTGACCAGCGCGCACAAGGATGCCGATGCGCGCGAGATGCTGGAGAAGCTCGGCATGCCTTTTTCCAAGTCAAGGTAAACCATGGCCAAGAAATGTCTTGTCATCAAATCGCAGGCGACACCGAAGTTCAAGGTGCGGAAGTACAACCGCTGCAAACGCTGCGGGCGTTCCCGCGCGTACATGCGGAAATTCAATATCTGCCGCATCTGCTTCCGCCAACTTTCCCTGCAAGGCCTAATCCCCGGAGTCATCAAAGCAAGCTGGTAATATGAGCGCTATCACCGACCCCATCGCCGACATGCTGACGCGCATCCGAAACGCGCAACGAATCCGCCACGAAGAAGTGGCGATTCCCGCGTCCAAACTGAAATCGGCTGTCGCGCGCATCCTGAAACGCGAAGGGTATATCCGCGATTTCGCCGTCGAAAACAACGAAGGCAAGAAAATGTTGAAAGTGCAGCTCAAATATGCCGCCAATACCCCCGTGATCACCGACCTCCAACGCATCAGCCGCCCCGGTCGGCGACTCTATATCGGCGCAAAAGAAAAAGCGCCAGGCCGCGGCGGCATCGGCGTCACGATTTTATCCACGTCGCGCGGGGTGATGACTGAATTTGAGGCGCGAAAACAAAATATCGGCGGTGAAGTGCTCTGTCGAGTTTGGTAGGAGAATTATGTCACGAATCGGAAGCAAACCTATTGACGTTCCCGCCGGAGTGAAAGTGGCGGTGGACGGCGCCCGTGTGGCTGTGGAAGGCCCGAAAGGAAAGCTTGCTTGGGCGCTACCGGACGGCGTTCGCGCCAAGCTGGAGAGCGGCAAAATCACAGTCGCTCGCGCCAGCGAGACGCGTCGCGCCCGTTCGTTGCACGGCTTATCCCGCAGTTTGCTGGCGAACATGGTGGAAGGCGTGACCGCCGGTTACAAAAAACAATTGGAAATTCAAGGCACCGGGTTCAAAGCGGCCGTGACCGGGCAAAAACTTTCGTTGAATCTTGGCAAGTCTCACCCCATCGATTTCGAAATTCCACCCACCATAAAGATTTCAGTGGCCGATAATACCCAGATCACGATCGAAGGACCCGATAAACAACTCGTCGGCGAGATCGCCGCGAGAATCCGGCGGTATTATCCCGCCGAGCCGTACAAGGGGAAAGGCGTGCGGTATCTGGGCGAAGTGATCCGCCGGAAGGAAGGCAAGACGGTTCAATAGGAAGCCATGAGCACAACACGAGTCGAAGCAAGACAAAAACGGCACTGGCGGTCGCGCGCCAAACTCCACGGCAGCACCGAGCGGCCGCGGATGAGCGTGCATTTCAGCGGCAAAAATATCTACGTGCAATTTGTGGATGACACGTCGGGACGCACGCTGGCCGCGGCGTCCACCGTTGAAAAGGATTTTCGGAACGGCAAGAAAAACCAGAGCAACGTGAGCGCGGCGAAAAAACTGGGCGAGATCGCGGCGAAACGCGCCCGCTCCGCAAAAATCGCCACCGTGGTGTTTGACCGCGGCGGTTCCAAATATCATGGCCGCGTTTCCGCGCTGGCCGACGCCGCGCGCGCGGCGGGATTGAAATTCTAACCTGAAGGAACGATGGCACGACCTAAAAAACAACGCAAAGGCAGCGGCGACGCCTCGCCGCAGGATACTGCCGCCGATATGATCGGCGATCAAGTGGTGTCGGTCAATCGCACCGCGAAAGTCGGCAAAGGCGGGCGCAGCTTCAATTTCAGCGCGTTGGTCGTGGCAGGCGATCAACGCGGACGAGTCGGTTACGGTTTCGGGAAAGCCCGCGAGGTCTCCGATGCCGTGCGGAAAGGTACGGAAGCGGCCAAGAAATATTTGGTACCGGTGAAATTGCAAGGCACAACCATCCCGCACGAAGTCACTGGCAAATTTGGCGGCAGCGAAGTGTTGTTGCGCCCGGCCTCGCCGGGCACCGGTGTCATCGCCGGCGGGGCGGTCCGCTCGGTGGTGAGCCTGGCCGGTGTGAAGGATATCCTGGCCAAATCGCTCGGCTCCAGCAATCCGATCAATGTCGTCAAAGCGACGATGGATGCGTTGAGCCAATTGCGGACACGCACCGAAATCATAACCATGCGTGGGCTGCAGAAAGAGAACGGAGACGCGTCGAAACAATGAAATTATCTGAGCTCCAGAATGTCCGAGGTGCCAAACACCGCCGCAAACGCGTTGGATGCGGTGAGGCCAGCGGTCACGGTAAAACCTCGTGCCGAGGTGGCAAAGGCCAGAGCGCCCGTTCCGGCAGTTCAATGAAGCCGGGCTTCGAAGGCGGTCAGACGCGGCTCATCCTGCGAATGCCCAAACGCGGCTTCAACAGCGGTCATCGGCCGCGCATTACTTTCTTCAACGTCGGGCAACTGGCGGATTTTTCCGATGGCGCGGTGGTGGACGAGGTGGGGTTGCGCTCGGCGGGATTGGTGAAGGGTCAAGTGGAGGGATGGAAAGTGCTCGGCGACGGCGAGTTGAAGAAAAAACTGACCGTGCGCGCCACGCAATTCAGCGCGGGCGCTAAAGCAAAAATTGAGGCGGCAGGTGGCCGCTGCGAACTGCTGGTGACCGCGGCGACTCCCGCGAAAGCCTAGCCTTAGGGAATCCACGGGCGATGTTTTCCGCCTTCTTCAATAGCTTCAAAATCCCCGAACTGCGCAAGCGGATTATTTTCACGCTGGCGTTGCTGGCTATTTGCCGGGTGAGCGCGTGGATTCCCGTGCCCGGCGTGGACACGCAAGCGGTGGATGAATGGTTATCGAGGCCGTCATCCAACAACGCGGGTGGATTGCTTGGGATGTACGATTTGTTTGTTGGAGGCGCCCTCTATCGCGGCGCGGTGGGGGCAATGGGAATCATGCCCTATATCAGCGCCTCGATCATCATGCAATTAATGGTCGCGATGGTGCCTACCCTGGCGCGATTGGCGAAGGAAGGCGACGTGGGTCGAGCCAAGATCACGCAGTATTCCCGGTACGGCGCGATTTTCCTTTGTTTGGTGCAAGGCTCGATGATGTTGGCCGCGTTCGAACATCCCGATCAATTGATGAATGGATTTACCGGTCAGATGGTTGTGACTGATGGATGGGGTGGGATTTGGGGATTTCGAATCATCGCGGTGTTGACGATGACAACGGCTTCGATGATGTTGATGTGGCTTGGCGAACAAATCAGCGCGCGTGGCATCGGAAACGGTGTATCGCTCGTGATTACTGTGGGGATCGTGGCAGACCTGCCCTCGGCGGTCGCCAGCAGCGTGCAGATGGCCTATAGCGGCGACCTGCATTTTGGAAAAGTGGTTTTCATGGTGGTTCTTGCGATTGGTGTTATCGCCGGGATCATCGCCATCACCCAGGCGCAGCGAAAAGTGCCGATCCAGCAGGCCAAACAGATTCGTGGACAAAAAATGATGGTCGGTGGCCAGTCGTTCATGCCGCTCCGGCTCAATTATTCCGGCGTGATGCCGATCATCTTCGCGCAGGCGATTTTGATGTTTCCGGCGCAGATTTTCAAATTCGTGCCGCCCACGTTTCCGTTAGCTCGTGAGATGAACAGTTGGTCCACTGCAATGTCGCCTGGACATTGGTTTTATTACCTCGCCAACACGGCCATGATTTTCTTTTTCTCCTATTTTTGGGTGGCGGTGCAGTTCCGGCCGACGGAGATTGCCGAGAACCTGCAAAAATCCAGCGGCTATATTCCGGGGATCCGGCCGGGGCAGCCGACGGCGGATTTCCTGAACAACGCGATGAACCGCATCACGTTGGCGGGCGCGGTGTTTCTGACGATCATCGCGGTGATTCCGGATTGGCTTTATATGAACGTGGGGATCAACCAGACGATCGCTCAGTTTTTCGGCGGCACAAGCATGCTGATTTCGGTGGGCGTGATGCTCGATACGATGCGCCAGATCGAGTCGCAACTTTTGATGCGGCATTACGACGGATTCCTGCGCAAAGGTCGATTGCGCGGACGCGTTACCTTTGGCGGCACCGTCGGCACTGGTCGCGCATCGCTGATGGGCGACTCGACGACGCGATGGATCATCATTGCTTTCGTTGTGGCGGCCGTGGTTGTCGTGGCCGGGTTGGTCTGGAAACTGATGGGACATCGTTGATATGGTCATTTTGAAGTCGAAAACGGAAATTGAGGCGATGCGCGTGGCGACCCAGGCGGCGGCGGAGTTGCTGCAGATGCTCGTGGAGATGGTCCAGCCGGGACGAACGACACAGGAAATCAATGACGCGGCGGCGGAGTTCATCCTCGCGCGCGGGGGGCGCAGCCCGTTTTACAAGTATCGGCATCCATCGGCGCGCACACCGTTTCCGGGGCATATTTGCATATCGGTGAATGACGAAGTGGTGCATGGCGTTCCCGGTTCGCGGCGGATTCAGTACGGTGACATCGTGAGTCTCGACGTGGGGATCATTCTCAACGGCTATGTGGGTGACACAGCGACGACGGTGGCGGTGGGCGTGGTGGAGCCGCCGGTGCAGGATTTATTGACGGTAACGGAAGAGGCGCTGTATTTGGCGATCGCGCAAGCGCGGCCGGGGAACCGGCTCGGCGATATTTCCTACGCGGTGCAAAGCAAGGTGGAGTCGCATGGCTATTCGGTGGTGCGAGCCTTCACGGGGCATGGGGTAGGACGCTCGATGCACGAAGATCCGCAGATCCCGAATTTTGGCAAACGCGGTACCGGTTTGGAGCTGAAACCGGGGATGACACTGGCGATTGAGCCGATGGTCAACAGGGGTCGCCCAACGGTCGAGGTATTGGCGGATGGGTGGACGGTGGTCACAAAGGATGGCTTGCAATCGGCGCATTTTGAGCATACTATAGCGGTCACTGAAGACGGTGCGGAGATTTTAACTTGCCTGAAGGCGACACCATCCAAGTAGAAGGAACGGTCGTGGAGCTTCTGCCCAATACAATGTTTCGGGTGGAGTTGGCAAACGGCCATCGGCTTCTCGCGCACATCAGTGGCAAGATGCGGTTGAATTTTATACGCATCCTGCCCGGCGACCGGGTGACAGTGGAAATGTCGCCCTACGACCTGTCAAAAGGAAGGATTACGTTTCGACAAAAATGAAAGTACGAGCATCTGTCAAGCGACTCTGCGAAAGCTGCAAAGTAGTGCGGCGGCGCGGAACCAACTACGTCATCTGTAAAAATCCGCGCCATAAACAGCGACAAGGATAGAACCCTATGCCCAAAATCTTCGGCGTCGACATCCCCCCCAACAAGCGCGTGGACATTTCCCTCCGCTATATCAATGGCATTGGACCGACCTTGGCCTCGCGAATCGTTGCGCAGGTCGGGATTGATCCCGCGACGCGCGCCAAGGATTTGACGGACGACCAGATTTCCAAAATCGTTCAGAACGTCCAGAAAAACGGATACATCATCGAAGGCGATCTGCGCCGCGAAATCGGTTTGAACCTCAAACGCCTGATGGCGATCAATTGTTACCGCGGGATTCGTCACAAACGCGGCCTGCCGGTTCGAGGGCAGCGCACCAAAACAAACGCGCGCACCCGCAAAGGACCGCGCAAGACCGTCGGCGTGCAACGTCGGGAAGGCGCCAAAAAAGGCATTGTATAAGTGGAGCTAATCATGGCTGAAGAAAAACAAAAATCCGAAAAACAGGAAAAACAAAAGACCGATAAAGCCGCTCCCAAGTCCGCTGCCCCAGGCAAACCCGCGGAAGGCAAGAAAGGGGATGCTCCGGTCGCTGCCGCTGCCGAAACAGGTGCGCCTCCCACCGCTGCGAGCCTTCTGGCCGCTGACCAGGCTGGTTTGGCCAAGCCGAAACGGATCAAAGGCGCCAAAAACATCATCAACGCCATCGCGCACGTTTTTTCCACCTACAACAACACCGTGATCAGCATCACCGACCCCGCCGGCAACGTCATTTCTTGGTCGAGCGCCGGGCGCATCGGGTTCAAAGGCTCCAAGAAAAGCACCGCCTATGCCGCGCAACTGGTTGCGCAAGACGCCGGCCGTCAAGCCATGGCACACGGCGTCAAGGAATGTGAAGTGCATGTCAAAGGCGCTGGCTCCGGTCGCGAATCCGCCGTCCGCGCCCTGCAAGCCATCGGCATCGAGATCAGCACGATCCGCGATGTCACGCCCATCCCGCATAACGGATGTCGTCCGCGCAAAAAACGTCGCGTTTAACCGAACCACACAGGAGAATTATGGGTCGCTACACCGGACCACGAGAAAAAGTCAATCGCCGCTTTAGCGTGCCGATCTTCGGCGCGTCAAAATATCTGGAGCGCAAAAATTATCCCCCGGGCATCCACGGCCCCCGTTCCCGCCGCAAGACCAGCCAGTACGGCGAAGGTCTCATGCAGAAGCAACGGCTTCGCTACCAATACGGCCTGTATGAACGTCAATTCTGGCGGATTTTCCAAATCGCCCGCAAAGCCCGCGGCGTCACCGGCGAAGCGTTGCTCAAACTCTTGGAGTCGCGCATTGATAACGTCGTGTACATGCTCGGCTTCGCCAATACCCGCCCCGCCGCGCGTCAGCTCGTCACCCACGGCCATATCAAAGTCAATGGCCGCCGTGTCTCATCGCCGTCGTATGCGGTGAAACCCAACGACGTGATCGAAACTCGCAGCGCCGAAGGCACAAAACAATTGGTCACCAAAAACTTGGAGTCCAATCAAATCCGCGCCGTTCCCGGCTGGTTGCTCTTGCAGCGGGAAGCGCTTAAAGGGACCGTCGTGCGCCTGCCCGCGCGCGCGGAAATCCAGCCGCTCGGAGACGAGCAGGCCGTCGTCGAATTTTACTCAAGGTAATCTTGCCAGCATAATCAACAACCGTTGTTGGTGCCGCGTCCCCGGCTGGCGGGACGGGGCGAAACCCAACGAAAGGAGAAACTAACATGACAGTTCGTCTCGGACGTATCGAAATGCCGCGCCGTGTCACCAAAGAAGACTCGACCGCGAAACCCACCTACGCAAAATTCGTCGCCGAACCCTTCGAGGCCGGCTACGGCCACACGCTAGGCAATTCTCTCCGCCGCGTGTTGCTCACCTCGCTCGAAGGCGCCGCCATCACCTCCGTGCAGATTGATGGCGTGCACCACGAATTCGCCACTATTCCCGGTGTCGTCGAGGATTGCACCGAAATCATCCTCAACCTGAAAAAAGTGCTCTTCCGCGCCCACACGCGCGATCCGCAAAAGGTTTCCATCTCCGTCAATCGGGAAGGCCCCATCACCGCCAAAGATATCCAGGTCGACCCCGCCTTGGAAATCCTCAACCCCGACCAGTACATCTGTACGCTGGATAAAAAGATGAAATTCCACGCCGTCATGGATGTCTCCATCGGCAGCGGTTGGCGGTCCGGCGACGATAACAAGCGCGTTGGCCAGCCCATCGGCGTGCTTCCCATCGACGCACTTTTCTCGCCCATTCGCCGGGTGAAATACAGCGTCGAAAACACCCGCGTCGGCCAACGTACCGATTACGACAAGCTCATCCTCGAAGTCTGGACCGATGGTCGCGTGTCGCCCGATGAAGCCTTGTTGCATTCCTCCGCCATCCTCCATCATCACCTCGATGTCTTCGTCGAGTTTGGCAAGGACGACGTCGAGTTCGAGGAGACCTCGAGTCCTGCGGACGCCGAGCGCCAGAAACTCAAGCGCTTGCTCAATATGAGCGTCAACGAAATCGAGTTGTCGGTGCGCGCCGCCAATTGTCTCAACAATGCCAACATCACCTCGATTTGGCAGCTCGCCTCCAAGAGTGAAGCCGAGATGCTCAAGCATCGCAACTTCGGCAAAAAATCGCTCGAAGAGATCAAAGAAAAACTCCAGCAACTTGGCCTTTCGCTTGGCATGAGCTTCGATCCCGAACTCATCGACCCGGTGCGCGAAGAAGCCAAGAAGGAATAATCCCACCGCGAGACCGCTATGAGACATCGAAAGAAGACATTCAAGTTCGGACGCAAAACCGCGCATCGGCTCTCGATGCTCGCCAACCTCACCTGCAGCCTCATCGAGCACGGTGTCATTACGACCACCTTGGCCAAGGCGAAAGCCATGCGGCCGTATGCCGAAAAAATGGTCACGCTCGCCAAGGGCGGCACTCTTCACGACCGCCGACTCGCGTTGGCGCGGCTGCAACAGAAATCCGCCGTCAGCAAGCTCTTCAAAGACGTCGTGCCGGCCAATGCCGATCGCAACGGTGGCTACACTCGCATCGTTAAACTCGGTCGCGGCAGTGATTGGGCCAGTAAATCCTACAACAACGCCGAAATGGCGCGGCTCGAATGGGTCGCCGCCGCAAAAGCAGCGACGACCGAAACTGCTCCCGCCGACGAGAAGAAGCCGAAGAAAGAAAAGGCAAAGGCAGAGGCCGCCAAGGCTTGAGATCCTGCCGAATGGCAGCCTTTCGTACGACAACAGTAATGTGATCTCGCCTGGCCCAGAATTGGGTCAGGCGCGCATCGTACTGGTGTTTCGTCGCCCACGCGGGTCAAAGGAGTATCACCTTCCGGTGTTTCTCCAATTCCTCCGCTGATATTGCCCATGGTAAAAGTTTCGTGTTACTCTTGCCCCGATCTGGCATATTGGTCACTGGAGGTAGGTATGAAAGCGAAAATGCAAAACAATAGATTGAGATTGTCCTCGCCGATTGGCGAGTGGGTTGCCTTTGCCGCAACATCGCTTTTTCTAAGTTTGCCTGGAGTGGTAGATGGACAGCAACAAAAATCGGTTCTAAAGCGTTGGGCAATTATTGCCAGTCCTGACCTGCAACAGACTGGACTGGTGGATCAAGTAACCGTCGAGTTAGCGAAAATGCCAGGCATAGAGGTAGTCGAGCGTGGGCGATTGGATGTGGTTGCCCAGGAATTACTACTTCCAAGGTTATTGCAGGCGGGAGGAGTGAAAGAACGGGTCGAAGTTGGCCATCTATTGGGAGCGGATGCCCTGCTAATCCTCGACAGCCGACAAATCGAAGGCAAGAGATTTGTTCACATGGTTGTCAGCGATTGCCACACAGGGGCGCGACTTCACATGGCAATACAGGATGTAGGTACAGGATTGCGCGAACTTGCCGTGCGCTCAATTTGTGATGTCGTCTCACAAATCTGCATTCGGCATTCGCAGGGCGTCCAACGAATCATCGGGGTTAGTCTGTTTGTCAGCAAAACGCTTGTTCATGACTTTGACTATCTCAAAAGCGCTTACACCCGGCTGCTTGAATCCGCGTTAATTTCTTTGCCCGCGACCGCAGTATTAGAAATTGATGAGGCTACAGCAGTCGGTCGAGAAGAGGGTTTCCGCGGCGACAGCGACATCCTGAGGATTGTTCCGTTCTTTGTTGAAGGGGAATTCGAGGTGTCCAACGCGATCAACAAGAAAAAGACTAGCCTGAACATCTTACTACGGCTTACAGACGGCAAAAAAGTTTTGCATAAAACGGAGCGTACTGGATTAACCATGGCTGCTGCTGAAGAATTCTTGAGGAAGGAAGCGGTAAGAGAACTCTTTCAACAGCACGGGGGGAAAGTTATCGAGGGCCTATCGGAAGAAACACAATTCTCCGCTCTAAAAGACCGCGCTCAAGAATTCAGAAAGCTTGGTTATTGGGAGGATGCTATTGGTTTATACGAGGCTGCGCTATTTCTAAAACCCGGAAATGCTAGCGAGAGGAGTGATCTTATCGATCTGTACTTACTCCAGCTAAATTCCCCTAATTCGCAAGCGGTTATCAGGAAGATGAGGGAACTTGGGATCGACGATATCCAAAAAGTGAGACCTGAGCAGGTTTCCGCGACCATCATCTTGGATCTTGCCGCCTTGCGCACGAGTCAGCGAATTGAGGAATGGCGGAGATCCCTCGATCACTTGGAGTATTTGATCCGAAACCGGCAGCTTAAGCAAGCAGAGGCAGTTCGTCTATTTCAGAAGCTCACTGTGACGTTGGAGAGTTTCAACTGGGATGTTTATGGTCGAGTAAAGAAGCAACTGCTCGTACTCGGATCGGATAAACTTGTATTCTTGCGTGAAACTTATCCTCTCGTACTGAAGCTTCCCGATCAGCTGTCTGCAGGGGAAGATGTGTTACAAGCTTACGATGAGTGGCAAGCTGAATTGTTCCGAGCAATCTTCTTCCGCTACGGCGGTGCCAACGACGATAAGCCACCAGGCTACATGCGGCAGAACAAAGAAGATTTGGATTTCTTGCAGGATTTACTCTTGAATGCATTGCACGATGCCCCGACGTGTCTAGACCGATTTGTCCGTTTCATGTTTGACTGCTCCTTCCAGATTGGGACAGAAGAATCGGTTTTGACCGAAGAGGATTACGCCAAGTTCCTTCAGTCTCTAAATCGATCCGCCAGTAAAAGTAATAAGATCTATGCTCGATTCGGCATCCTCAGTCGAACGCTGGCCAAAGAAAAGGCGAAACAGCCTATCGCCGCACAAGAGTTGCTGAAGCAGGTGGAGTTATTGGAGAAGGACTACCGTGAATTTTTTCCCAAGCGCCATCGCAATGAATTGGAAAATCTGGTTGGGATACTCAAAGAGAAAGTTGTGGACTTGCTAGCTCGACACGAGACGAATGGTCCCCAGGTCGCTCTGTCGAGTGGGACTGTGAAACGTGTAAAGACTCCCTCACTTACTTCGAGTAAGGTTCAGCTCGAAGAGATAAATTTTCGGTTGCGAGACCGAACTGGGAAAACCTACTATTTAAGAGAGTGGGAGCACGTCCCTGGATGGCGTCGGCTCACTTTCCTACCAGGAAATCTGCTCAAATGCACTGACCAATTGGATGTTACTTGGGCTTCGGGCGCGGTTTGGTTCCATCGTGAAAAAGGGACTTTGGACGAAGTGCTTCGTGAAGAAAATGCCTACGACCGCCGCGGGAACTGGTTCATGGATGTAGCGTGGGATGGAGAAAACGTATGGGTCGGTACTGGTCGGGAGGGAATTTGGCTCTTATCAACTCGGGGAGAAATTGTTGCAAAAATCGGTCGGGAAAATGGTCTGCCGCCATATGACCAGCGATTGATACTGACCCCGATTAGTCGTGGAAAAATGCTTGCGGTGGGATCGTTTGGTGAGCACCATCGTGCTTGGTGTGCTATAATCGAAAGACAAGGAGGCGAAGGAAAGGTGAACGTCTTTTTTGAAGCCACTCGGCTAACCACGAGAGAACGTGAACCGACAACATTAGCGAAAGATCTCACTTTGGCGTTTGACCCAATCTGGGCAAAAACATTTGCGTCCGCGCCCAATGCCACCGGCCGGTTTTTTCTAATTCACCGTTATGTCCACAACCCACAAGATCCGCACAACCCAGTACCCGTATTTCCTCTTAAAGTGGACCTACAAACAAAATCTGTTTCCGTTCTCGAGGGCATACCCTTGGATAGCCTTTCTCCATTTTATAGTGGGTTATGCCTTTTGGACGACGGCAAGGTCCTTACTCGAAAGCGCCTCCTTGAGACGCTCCTGTTGTCCTTGCAAGCGAAAAACCAGTCAACCACGGTTCCGAATTTCCTTGAAACAAAGTATCTAGACTTTCACGAGATTATAAATTACCAAGGTGCGATTTATCTCCCGGCTAGCGTATGGGTGAGGTTTGATCTCCCAACCCTTGCTTGTGAAGAGTTAGGGCCGGCTTTTCACAAGCCGCAACTCAACCTATCTTCCGGAAGATTCGCTCAATCGGCACACTTCGGTTTGGTAATGTGGGGAGTGACAGATCTGTTCTACAAGGTGACAATTCTCAATAACCCGCAGGCTGAAAACCGTAATGTGAGTGAAAAGGGCGGCTCCGGTGACGTGACTCAAGCTGATTTCGAAAGTGCTGTTCTCGCGATAAAACGCGGTGATCGGCATACACTTGCCATACTTCTGAACAAACCGCTTCGTCTAGCGACTTTAGCAGACAAAAGTGGTCATACGCTCCTGCATTGGGCGGTGTTTCACAGACAGAAGGCATTATGACCGGCCTCATCTTTTTGCTCCAGTGTAAGAGTTAGTCTTGGGCACATGGTTTAGGTTAGTTTGTTGTTTTGGTTTTGACGTGACCTCGGTATTTTGAGCCAGGGATGTGTTAGTCTGGGCGCGAAAACGA
>CAYGDP010000036.1:0-24276 GCA_964348665.1 uncultured Verrucomicrobiota bacterium | reverse complement strand
CAACGAACGATGGAAACTGTATGTGGCAGAAGGTTTTGGCGCGTTCGCGCTGGTGTTTGCGGGCACGGGCGCGATCATCATTAATGACGTGAGCGGAGGAGCGGTAACGCATGTCGGCGTGGCGCTCACGTTCGGGCTGGTGGTGATGGCGATGATCTATGCTGTCGGCGATATTTCAGGGGCGCATTTCAATCCCGCCGTGACGCTCGGATTTTTTGCCGCCCGACGATTGGAAGGACGCCTCGTATTGCCTTACATCGCGAGTCAATGCACAGGGGCAATCGCGGCCAGCATTATGTTACGGGTGCTCTTTCCGCAACATTCGACCCTCGGCACGACTTTGCCGCAGGGTGCGCCGATGCAATCCTTCCTCTTGGAAATCGTGCTTACCGCTATGTTGATGTTTGTAATCCTTAGCGTTTCGACGGGCGCGAAAGAAAAGGGGATCACTGCCGGTATCGCCGTGGGCGCGGTGATCGGCTTGGAGGCGCTCTTCGCTGGCCCGATCACCGGCGCTTCGATGAATCCGGCGCGATCGTTGGCGCCGGCGCTGGTTTCTACCCGGCTGGAAAGTTTGTGGATTTACCTGATTGCACCCGCATTGGGCGCGCTCCTTGCGGTATTGGCGTGCCGTTGTGTGCGCGAGAAAGGATGTTGCGTGACACAGATGGAGGTGGATGCATGAAGCGAGTGCTTTTCGTCTGCATCGAGAATTCCAACCGCAGCCAGATGGCGGAGGCATTTGCTCGCCTCCACGGCGGCGATGCCGTCGAAGCCTACAGCGCCGGGTCGCGTCCATCCGGGAAAATCAACCCCAAGGCCATCGAAGCGATGAGCGAGCTTGGGTACGACCTGGGAGTTCATCGCTCCAAATCCCTTTCAGATATTCCTGACATCGAATTTGATTTCGTGGCAACGATGGGGTGTGGTGATGCCTGCCCGATGGTGCGCGCCAAACAACGGGAGGATTGGAACATTCCCGACCCGAAGAATATGCCGCCCGACGAATTTTGCCGTGTCCGTAACTTGATCGAAACGAAGGTGAAAGGAATGCTTGCGCTTGCGGAAAGGGGGTCTTGACAATGGATTTACAACGCACCAAACGCGATTGGCGCGCCGTCTTGTTCACGGGCGCAACGGGGTTCTCGACGGCTGTCATCGTGGCGATGGTGTTTATCGTCATCGGCAACATCGTTTGGGACGGCTGGGCGCAACTCTCGCTTCGTTTCATTTTTGGCGGCACGACCGAAGGGATGTTTGACACCCAGCGCGCGGGAATTTTTCCCATGATCTTCGGCACCGTGGCGCTGGTGTTCTTGATGACCATTGCGGTTGTGCCAGTGGGAGTCATCACGGCGATCTACCTGACTGAATACGCACGCGAAGGGTCGCCGATTACGCGCGTCATTCGTAGCGCCATCAACAACCTGGCGGGTGTGCCGAGCATAGTGTTCGGGTTGTTCGGGCTGGGATTTTTCGTGCAGTTTGTCGGCGGCGGCATCG
The DNA here is from genome assembly GCA_964348665.1 of uncultured Verrucomicrobiota bacterium. Taxonomy (GTDB): domain Bacteria; phylum Verrucomicrobiota; class Verrucomicrobiia; order Palsa-1439; family CAYGDP01; genus CAYGDP01. Next base: position 22,773 of record CAYGDP010000036.1, on the reverse strand, counting down.
ACAATTATTTCCTGGGCGGTCAATTACATTATCGCAAGCCGACGATTCTCTGGGCGGCCGCTACGATGGCGGTGTTGACGATGCCCGTGGTGATCGTTGCGACCGAAGAAGCGTTGCGCGCTGTTCCCAAGGGTCTGCGGGAGGCGAGTCTCGCCCTCGGTGCGACGAAGCTCGAAACCATCCGAAAAATCGTCTTGCCCGAAGCGATGGGCGGTGTATTGACCGGAGCCATCCTAGCGGTCGGGCGCGGCGCGGGCGAAGTCGCGCCGATCATGTTCACCGGCGCCGCGTATTACCTCGCCCACCTGCCGCACTCCTGGACGGATCAATTTATGCACCTCGGGTACCACGTCTTCGTCCTCTCCACGCAATCGCCCGACGTGGAGAAAACCAAGCCGATTCTCTTCGGTACGGTGCTCGTGTTGATGGCCCTGACCTTTTTGCTCAATCTGACCGGGGTATTGGTGCGCGCGCGGGTGCGCGCCAAAGCTCGAAAGGCTCACGGATAATCTATGGACCTGCCCATCCTAGAGATCAATCACATGAGTTTCTGGTACGGTCAGAAACAGGCGCTTTCCGCCGTCACACTGCCAATCATCCCGCATCGCGTCACGGCGTTCATCGGGCCGAGCGGGTGCGGCAAGAGCACGCTCCTGCGGTGTCTGAATCGGATGAACGATCTGATCGAAAATCATCGGGTTGAGGGGACGATCACTTTGCATACCCAAAACATCTTCGCGCCGGAAGTGGATGTGATCGAGCTGCGGAAACGGGTTGGCATGGTTTTCCAGAAATCAAACCCGTTCCCCAAACCGATCTTCGACAATGTCGCCTACGGCTTGCGGCTCCAGAAAAAAGGCAAAGCGGAAATCGCCGAGCGCGTTGAGAAAAGTCTGCGCAAGGCTGCTCTCTGGGATGAGGTCAAAGACCGCCTGCATGATTCCGCGCTGCAACTCTCCGGCGGTCAGCAGCAGCGGCTCTGCATCGCCCGCGCCATTGCTGTCGAACCGGAGGTATTGCTGATGGACGAACCATGCAGCGCGCTCGACCCGATTGCGACGGCGCGGATCGAGGAATTGATTCAGGACTTGAAACGCGAGTACACCATTGTCATCGTGACGCATAACCTACAACAAGCGGCGCGCGTGAGTGATTCCACGGCGTTTCTGTACTTGGGCAAGTTGGTGGAGTTCGACAAGACGGAGAAGATCTTTACCACGCCCTCGAGTAAACAAACGGAAGACTATATAACAGGGAGGTTTGGCTAATTATGGAACGACACTTTGATCAGGAACTATCGCAAATCAAGGAGGAGCTGCTGCGCATGTCGCGGTTGGCGGCGCAGAATGTCGCCAACGCAATGAAGGCGCTTGCGGAACGCAAACCAGAACTGGCGCGCCAGATTGACGCCGACGATACGGCATTGGATAAGCTGGAAATGGAAATTGACGAACGCGGGATTCAATTGATCGCCTTGCGCCAACCGAAGGCGCGCGACCTGCGTTTCCTTGTCATGGTGATGAAAATCGCCTCGGAACTGGAACGCATTGGCGACCAAGCCGTAAATATCTCCCAGCGCGCCGAGCGCCTTAGCCACGAGCCTTCCATGCAAACGCTGGCAGAAATTTCGCAAATGGCCGAACTGGCGCAAGGAATGATTCGTGACTCGCTTCACGCATTTATTCACGGCACGGTCCACGAGGCTCACAACGTCGTTCGACAAGACGACCGCGTGGACGAGCTTTACGAGCAGATCCAGAAAAAACTCGCCGACAGAATGATAAATGAGCCTTCCACCATCCTTCACTCCCTCGATTTGCTTTCGATTGCCCGCAACCTGGAGCGGATCGCCGACCATGCAACCAATATTGCGGAGGAAATCGTCTACCTTTATGAAGCTCGCGATATCCGCCATCAACATCCACCGCCACATTAAAAACGGGAATGCTTGACCATACCACGTCCAACCGGTAGAAATCAGAAAAGGAGACACTCATGAACTTTAGTTTTTTACCGAAAGAAGAACATTATTTCGACCTGATCGAACAGGCCGCGCGTTACGTGCAGGAAGGCGCAACCGTGCTGGAAGATTTGGTGCATCACTTTGAAGACGTGGATACAAAAATCACCAAACTTAGCGGGATCGAGCACGCCTGCGACGAGGTCATCCACGCCACGCTCGACAAACTCAACAAGAGTTTCATCACGCCGATGGACCGCGAGGACATCCACCGGCTCGTCATGGCGCTGGACGATGTATTAGACATGGCGAACGAGGCCGCCACGCGGATGGTGCTCTTCCGCATCGGCAAGCCGCGCCCGCCCGCTGTAAAACTTGCAACCATCGTCGCCCAGCAGTCGAAAGTCATCACCGAGACCGTGGGGATGTTGCGCAACCCCAAACTATTTGAGGCCGTTCGGTCAAAGCTCATCGAGTTGCATCGGCTCGAAAACGAAGCGGACGAAGTGATGAAAATCGCTGTCGCCGAGCTGTTTGCCAACGAGACCAATGCGATCGAGTTGCTGAAGTGGAAGGAAATTTTTGAAACGCTGGAGGCGGTTACCGATGACGCCGAGGATGTTGCCAATGTCATCGAGGAGATAACCGTCAAGATGGCCTAATTATGGAATTGTTCCTCGATCATCTGATTGCGATATTCAGCAACCCGTATATTGCGTTGATCGTCATCACCGCGCTGGTGTTCGATTTCGTCAACGGCTTCCATGATTGTGCCAACTCCATCGCAACCGTCGTCGGCACCCGCACGCTGCGACCGTTTCAGGCGGTCGCATGGGCCGCGTGGTGGAATTTCGTGGCCGCCTGGGTTTTCGGCCTGGCCATCGCCAACACCGTCGGCAAGATCGTGGACGCTAAGTTTGTAACCCCCGACGTAATCTTTGCCGGACTGCTCGGGGCGATTGCATGGGACTTGATTACATGGTGGTGGGGGTTGCCAACCAGTTCATCCCACGCGCTTCTCGGCGGCTTCGGCGGCGCGGCGATGGCGTACGCCGGGAAAATGGCGGGCGTGCTGCACGAGACCCGGTTTTGGAAAACCATCTGGTTCATTCCAATCGCGCCGCTGCTCGGCCTGTTGCTCGGCCTGTTGCTCATTGTCGCGGTATCATGGATTTTTCGCCGCGTTTCCATTGCCAAGGTGGACCGGCCTTCGCGTATCGTGCAATTATTTTCGTCCGCCCTCTACAGCCTCGGCCACGGCACCAACGACGCCCAGAAAACGATGGGCATCATCGCCGCGCTGCTCTACGCCAGCATTTGGCAGGAGCAGCAGGGCGCGTTCGCCAAAGGAAACGTGGAGTTTCCCTTTTGGATCGTGCTGGTCTGTCATGCTGCCATGGGATTAGGCACGTTGGCGGGTGGCTGGCGCATCGTCAAAACCATGGGGATGAAAATCACTCATCTCCGCCCAATCCACGGCGCCTGTGCCGAGACAGCGGGGGCGATCACGCTATTCGTGACCTCGAAACTCGGCATCCCCGTCAGCACCACTCACGTCATCACGGGTGGAATCATTGGCGTTGGCACCGCGCAACGACTCTCCGCGGTGCGCTGGGGCGTGGCGCGACGCGTGGTCTGGGCGTGGGTCCTTACCATCCCTGCCTCCGGCATCGCCGGCGCGCTCTGTTACTGGGTCATAACCGCAATTCGAAACATGAATTAGGGAATCTATGAAGCTCTTTCGCTCTTGCTTCTTCGCAGCCCTACTTGCGCTAGGCCCAGCGGTTTCCATCGCCCGGGCGGGGGACGATTGGGAGTACTGGAGTTACTATGGGGTCACCGCCAAGCTCCCGCACAAACTCCAGCTTGGCGCGGAACAGCGTTTCCGTTTCCGCAATGATATGAGCGATTTTTTCTACGTCCAAACCAACTTCGGGCTTTGGTGGAACGCACACGAACATCTGACGCTCGGTACGTTTTATTCCTTTATCGAGGAAGACAAAAGCGGTGAATGGCGCGATGAAAATCGCTGGACGATGGAGGCTACCGTCAAAGCGTCCCTTGGCCCGCTCCGGTTCTCCGATCGTAACCGGTTCGAACAACGCTGGCACGAAGTCGGCGGCACTGGTCAACGCTATCGCAATTCCCTGAAAATGGAATGGCCGATCAAAGTCAGAGGCCGAAAGGTTTCGCCCTATGTGTACGACGAGGTCTTCTACGACTTCGAAAAAGACGAACTTTCCCGCAACCGGTTGAGCACGGGCGTGACGGTAGAACTGACCCGACAACTCAGTCTGGAAATCTTTTACATCTTGCAATCCGACCGCACTGGCACGGATTGGAATGAGCGTAACGTGGTCGGCTCACTGCTGAAAGCCTCATTTTGACCCGGTCTCGGCGCTGATGCAAACGGAACGCTGGCTACACCGGAAGCAAAAACCCAGGCGAACATCGCTGGAGGAAGGTGAATCGGACAAGAAACGGATTACGCCGCGCATTCGCCTTTGCCGATTTCGACTTTGAATTCCCCTTCATGGCCGAGGTCGCCATACAGATCAGGGCGCTCAGAGTAGGGCGGTAACGTTGTGAATTCGTCGAGGTGCTTCTTGATGTGGGGCAGACCGATCCGCTGAACAAAATCGCGGAAGCCTTCATCCGCGCCGCGCGTGTCGCGGTAGAGGATGAGCAGTTTTTTCACCGCTTCGGGAACGCGCTTGGCGGGCAACACAATCACTTGCGCGCCGAAATAAGCCTGGCCTTCGCGCGTGCCGCCGCCGAGCAGCATCCGGTAGTGCGCGACTTGATGTTTGTCAATCACCTTGGCCGTGCCGAAGAAACCGATGTCGGCAATGTGATGTTGGCCGCAGGAATTGGGGCAACCGCTGATTTTAATGGTCAGGTCTTGGAGCACAGGATCTTTGGAGAGTCCATTGTTGAAAATCTCGCCCAGCGCGCCTGCGAGTCCGCGCGAGTGGGTGACGGCAATCTGGCAGGTATCAGCGCCCGGGCAACGGGTGATGTCGGTTATGTGTTGGGCTTCGCGATGGGCAAGCCCGATCGCGCCCAGCTCCGCATAGACGTTGGCCACGTGGGTCTCGGGCACCCAGCGGAGCACGAGGTTCTGTGTGATGGCGGTGCGGATGCGTCCGCCGCAGTAGCTCCTTGCGATGGCCGCCACGCCGCGCATTTGTTTGGGAGTAACATCGCCGAGCGGGCAGCGGACGTGAACGCTGGTGTAACCTTTTTGTTTCTGCGCAAAAACATTCGTCTCCCGCCAGCGGGCGTATTCGGTGGAATTGGACGGCGCGATTGCTTTGACTGTCGGCGGGGGCGGCGCAGTTTCTTCCGTGATCGGCATGCTCCAGTCGGCGGCGCCGGAACGAGTCATGATCGCCAGCGTGCGCTCGGCGAGCCACGTTTTGCGAAATTCTTCGATGCCCCATTCTTTGAGGACGAACTTGATGCGGGCGCGGGCGCGATCTTTGCGATTGCCGTGACGGTCGTGGATGCGAATGGCCGCTTCGATGCTCGGGATGAGCAAGTGTTCGGGTGTCCATTCTTCGAGCAGTTGCGCGCTCATCGGCGTCGGACCGAGGCCGCCCCCGACGTAGCACTGGAACCCGCGTTTGCCGTCCCGGATTTTCGCCACCGCGCCGAAATCATGAATCGGCACGCGGGCGTGGTCGGTCGGGCAACCTTCGAAGGCGATTTTGAATTTGCGCGGCAGATTTTGGCAAACGGCATTGCGTAGGAAAAATTTGCTCACCGCGTCGGCGTACGGCGTCACGTCGAACGCCTCATCCGCCGCGACACCCGCAAAAGGGCAGGCCGAAACATTGCGCACGGTATTGCCGCAGGCCTCGCGCGTGGTCAGGCCGCTCTCGGCCATCATTCGCAGCGCCGCGGGAACGTCTTTGCGGTCGATGTTATGAAGCTGGATCGCCTGCCGGGTCGTCACGTGACTGAGCTGGAGCGGGGTGAATTGCTCCGCCACATCCGCGATGCACTCCAGTTGCTCGGGTGTGAGCGCGCCGAAGCGGATTTTGATGCGGATCATGTGTTTATCCATCGTGCCGCGGATGCCATAGACGCCGTTCTCGAGGCGGAACTTGCGGAAATCCTCCACATCGAGTTCGCCTCGTTCCAGCGCCGCAATCTCGCGCCCAAACCGCTGCAGCTCTTCTTCCTGCGCTTCAGGCGCGATGCACTTGGATAAGTTGCTATTCATGGCAAGGAGGTAATTTGCTGTAAGTTGCCCCGCGACGCAAGGATAGATTTTGCAAACAAAGGTTGCGCACCCAAGATTCGGTTCCTCGACGGATTTTTTGCGGCGCGGCTTGACTCGAAGATATCGCCGTGAAAAAATGGCGCGAAAGGAGTGGTTATGGGAAAACTGATCTTATTGTTTTTGCTGCTTTGCATCGTTGGATTCGTCGTGGCGATCAAAATGTTGCCGTGGTGGGGAATCGTTCTGCTCTTGGTCGGCTTGCCGGTCCTCGGCATTCTTAGCTTCAAATTCTTGCTCAAGAAACTGTTTCTCCTGCCTTTCAAGGCCAAGGGCGCGGTGTTGCGCGGTGCGACGGCCACGATCCATTCGATCGAGCGCGCCACCACGCGACCGATGGATGTGAGTCCGGAAAACGACGACGAAACGAATGCGGACGCTGAGCCAGAGCCGCGCGATTATTATTGGCTGGATGTGACGATTATGCCCAAGACGGCGACGGGCAAGTTCAAGCTTTGGGAGGCGGGCGAGTTGATGCTGGTGGCGCCCGATGCCAAATCTCCCGACCAGGAAGATAGCGATGACGACACCTGCAACGTCAAAAAACTCGAGGTCGAGGAGGAGGGACAGTTTAAGGTGGAGGAAGGCTACAAATACGACGGCGCGAAGCGTCTGCGAATGTTGCTGGCAGTGAAACAAGGCGTAAAAACCCTTAAGTTCCGGTATTACTTCGAAGACTTTGGAAACGTGCGATTGGCATAGTTACGTTATCGAAACCATTTATTGACAGCAGCTTGGATTTAGGTAGTATTTGCTCCATCAAGAGTTTCCGAAAAAACAGCGGTTAATAACGAACGGGAAAAATGATGAATGCTACGACCTGCTATCTACGCCGCGATCCCACCGAGGTGAAACCTTGGGCAGAGACTTGCGGACAGATTCGCACACTTATCGAAGCGGCGGACGAGGCGGCCGCCGAAGTCCACTATGTCGAGATTGATGCCGCCAAGCTGCACTACCACAAGCAGACGGACGAGGTGTATTATATCATTGACGGGAAGGGCACGATGATCCTCGACGACGATGAAATTGAGGTGCATCAGGGAGTCGTCGTCTATGTGCCGCGGGGTGTCAAGCACAAGGCGATCGGCAAACTGGTCGTATTGACCGTTTGCATTCCGCGTGGCGTTCTCAATGACGTTTACGAATTGGAATGAAGGTTGGCGGCTCAATTCATTGATCAGTTTCGCGCTCTACCCCAACGCACGCCATTGACCCACCCGCACATCTCCCAGCGCGAACTTGCCGAAGCGGATGCGGTGCAATCGTGTAACACGCAGGCCTTCGCTGGCGAACATACGGACGATTTGATGGTAACGCCCTTCGGTGATGGAAATGCGCGCGCGGTATTTGTCGAGGATTACCAAGGTGGCCTGTTTCAGCGGTTTTTTCTCTCCGCGCAAGTGGAGCGTACCGGACTCAAATAACTCGACTAATTCCGGGCGCAATGCTCCGCCTGTGTTGAGGAGTCCTGGCGACGAAGCATCTACTTCCACTTCATACGTTCTCTCCACCGCCGCGCGCGGCGAAGCCCACTGATGAACCAATTCACCCCGGTCTGTCAGCAACAACAACCCGGTCGCCTCTTTGTCTAGACGTCCAACCGAAGTCACTTTCGGATTTCGGCACAACCAGCGCGGCGGAAGGAGTTCGTACACGGAATTACCCTCATTCGCCGAGTGAGTGCAAACATAACCCCTCGGTTTGTGCAACATCACCAGCAATCCATCGGGAAATTCCAGAGGCTCACCGTCCAATCGCACCATGCTTGCTGCGACACGAGTGGCTGGGTCGAGCCCGATTTCCCCGTCGACGGTCACGCGCTTGTCACGAATGATCGCGGCGCATTCGCGTCGGCTGCCGTAGCCGAGCGAGGCGAGAAGTTGGTCGAGACGGGGCGGCTTCATGGCTCTGAAAAAACTTCAAACTTCAAACTCCAAGCATCAGGGAAGCTCCAAACTTCAAGCTTCAAGCTCCTAGGTGGCAGAATACGGTGAATTGATAATTGAAGTTTGAAATTTGAGGTTTGAAGTTTCATTAATTTGCGTATCCACGTTCCCGAAACCACTCGATCGCTTCTCGGAACGCTTCGCGCGCCGGGGTTTGCGGCAGGCCGAGTTCACGCACGGCTTTGGAACAGTCGAAGAACATCTTGTAGCGAGCCATCCGGACGCCCGCGAGAGGGATATTCGGCTCGCCGCCTGTCATTCGCGCCACAAGTTCACTGCAATGCGCGGCCAGCAAGGCAACGAAGTAAGGCATTTTCATCCGAGGCGCAGGCAGGCCGCTGACGTCAGCCATCAATTCGCCGATTTGTTTGAGGGTAAGATTTTCGTGGCCGAGGATGTAACGTTCACCGACGTGTCCGCGTTCCATCGCGAGGATGTGACCTCGGGCCACGTCGCGGGCATGGACAATATTGAGACCGGTGTCGAGGTAGGCTGGCATTTTACCGCGCAGAAAATCCACCACCATTTTGCCAGTCGGCGTCGGTTTCACGTCCCACGGACCTATCGGCGCCGTGGGCATGACGATGACGACGGGCAATCCCCGATTGATGAAGCGGCGAGCCTCTTCTTCGGCGCGGAACTTGGAAAGTTTGTATGGATTTACCATATCTGCTTCGGTGGCTGGGGTGGTTTCAGTCGCCGACTCACCATCTTTGGCATGGCCGAGAACACCGACGGTGCTGGTATAGACAACGCGCTCTACCCTTGTATCAAGGGCAACTTGGAGGATGTTCCGAGTTCCCTCCACATTGCTGGCGAGCATGGTGGCTTCGTCGCGCATCGAAAGTGAGTAGCCGGCAGCGACGTGGTAGAGTTGTTGGCAACCCGCGAGCGCACGACGGAGCGACTCCGCATCGCGCAGGTCGCCTTCGACGCGCTCAACCGCGAGACCGTCAATTAACCGGGTGTTGCTCGATTTACGGACGAGCACGCGCACGTCGCGTCCATCTGCAAGCAATTCGCGGACAAGGTTAGCCCCGACAAATCCCGTGACGCCTGTGACGAAGATTTTCACGTGGCGGCAGCATAGTCTCCCTCCGGCGTTACGTCAAAAAACTTCGTTTGACAACGCTGCACTCGTAAGCTACTTTCGCCCCGTGTCTGACAGGGAGTCCAAGGATAATAAACCCCTTGCCGTAGCGTTGGCGGCGGCGCTGTGCGTATTGACGGGGTGCTCGTACGCACTCTCGCCGATCGACTTTTTGCTGCCCGGCGTCGGCGGAATCGGTAAGGGCTTGTTGCTCAAAAATGAGCCGCACCAGTCACCCGACCCGAACGCGGTCCCGCCCACCATTGGGCAATCGGCGCCACCACAGGACAAGCCTGAAACAGAAATCGTTCAGTTGGATTCAAAATGAGATTTTCGCTCGACATCACAAAACGATTTGCAACGCATATTTTCCGCAACAAGCGGGAGGCGCGTCGCAATGGCAAAAATGGCGACCACAAATTTGCGCTCGTCCTGCAGCTCGAACCGCTCCACACTTGCAACCTCACCTGTACCGGCTGCGGACGCATCCGCGAATACTCGACTAATCTCAAGGACATGATGCCGCTGGAAGATTGTCTCGGCGCCGCGAAGGAATGCGATGCGCCCATGGTCTCGATTTGCGGCGGCGAACCGCTCATTTACCCGAAGATCGAAGAGTTGGTGGACGGATTGATTGCGGACGGTCGCATCGTGTACATCTGCACCAACGGCATGTTTATGCGCAAGAAGATGGTCGAGCATCTGGCGCGCACTTACAAGCCCCATTACGAGCCGATCCTGAATCGTTTGCTCGCCGAGAAACTCATCACCGACAAACAAGCCGAGGAAATCCGCAAGGGCAAAAATGATGGCCGCCCCAGCATCGCCCCGCACAAACGTCTTTTCTGGAATGTCCATCTCGACGCGACCGAGAAAGTCCACGACATCATCGTCGAACGCGAAGGTGTTTTCCGCGAATGCATCGAAGCCATCAAGATGGCCAAGATTCTCGATTATCTTGTCGCCACCAACACGACAGTCTATCAGCAAACCGATATGGATGAGCTGGACAAGATGTTCACCTTCCTGCGCGCGCTCGGCGTGGACGGCCACACGATTTCGCCGGGCTACGAATACGACGCGGCCAAGAAGGACATGGTGACACGGCTGAATGCCAAGCCCGAAGATTTCTTTCTCACGCGCAAACTGACCAACGAAAAATTCAAGGACATCGTCGAATGGGGCAACCGCTACACGTTCTTCGGATCACCCGCCTATCTCGAATTTCTCGCGGGCATGCGCGATATGCACTGTACCGCTTGGGCCATACCGACCCGCAACGTCCGTGGCTGGAAAGCACCATGTTACCTGATGACCGACGGTCACTACGCGACGTATCGCGAGTTGATCGAAAAAACCGATTGGGACAAATACGGCGTCTTTGACGGCGTCGCCCGCGACCCGCGCTGCGAAAATTGCATGGTGCATTGTGGCTACGAACCGACCGTGTCGCTCGGCTACGACACCAAACCGGGTGATCTCTGGAAGCTCGTCAAATACAACTTCGGCGCATCGCCCAATAAACGACTCAATGGCAATGGCAACGGCCACGTGAAACACGAAGAGATTTACAACGGAGTCACGACTGGCAATGGTCACGAGACAGGGAAACAGGGACAGACACCCAATCCCAAGTCAACCGCCTCCGCGGCATTTTCCCGGTAATGAAAACGCTTTTTCTTTCTCCACCATCTTTTGAAGGTTTTGACGGCGGCGCCGGCGCGCGCTATCAGGCGCGTCGCGAGATCCGCAGCTTTTGGTATCCAACATGGCTCGCGCAGCCCGCCGCTTGCACACCCAATAGCAAGCTGATTGACGCTCCTCCTGACGATGTGACCATCGAACAGACCTTAGCGGAAGCAAAGAGTTGCGACCAAGTTGTCATCCACACCTCCACACCTTCCTTTGCCAACGATTGCAAAGTGGCCGAGGCAATCAAAAAGCAGAAGCCCGAAACCATCATCGCTTTCTGCGGCGCGCACACGCAGGTTCTCCCCGAGCAAACGCTCAAGGGAAGTTGGGCGATTGATTACGTCTCACGCAAAGAATTTGATTTTGTCTTCGCTGAAGTCGCCGAAGGCCGCCCGCTGGAGCAAGTGCAAGGCATCACCTATAAGAAACGAAATCCAAAGGATGCCGCGCCGGGTCGTAATGGTGAACAGATAATCACCAACCCCGACCGTCCGCTTATCCCGAACCTCGACGTGCTTCCGTCCGTGATGGACGTGTACAAGCGCGACCTGACCATCGAAAACTATGCCATCGGTTATCTGCTGCATCCGTACATCTCGCTTTATACCGGTCGCGGTTGTCCCGCTCTCTGCACGTTTTGCTTGTGGCCGCAAACCATCGGCGGTCATACCTATCGCACACGATCGGCGCAGTCCGTTGTGGACGAAATGACGCGCGCCAAGGAAATGTTTCCGCAGGTAAAGGAGTTTTTCTTCGACGATGACACTTTCACCGCCAACCCCCGTCGCGCCATTGAGATTGGCAAAGGTCTCAACGCCAAAGGAATTACTTGGTCTTGCAACGCCCGCGCGAACCTCGGCTACGACACGCTCAAGCAGCTCAAAGACGCTGGCTTGCGGCTGATGTTGGTCGGTTACGAAAGCGGCAACGATCACATTTTGGAAAACATCAAGAAGGGCGTCAGCACCGAGCAGATGCTCAAGTTCACCAAGCACTGCCGCGATCTCGGCATCCTCATCCACGGCACATTCATCCTCGGGTTGCCTGGTGAAACCCGCGAGACGATCAAAAAATCCATCGAGTTTGCCAAGACACTGGACGTCTTCTCCATCCAAGTTTCCCTCGCTGCCGCGTATCCCGGCACCGAGCTGTACAATCAGGCCATCGCCAACGGCTGGATGAAACAGCAGGAACGCGTGGATAGCCATGGCATTCAGGAAGCCATGCTCGAATACGAAGGTCTCACGCGCCAGGAGATTTTTGATTCGGTCAGCGTGATGTATAACAAATTCTATTTCCGCCCGCGTCCCATCGGTCGCATCGTCAAAACAATGCTCCAAGACAGCAACGTCTGCAAACGCCGCCTCCGCGAAGGCTATGAATTCTTCAAATTCATGGCCACCCGCAAACAGCACAGCCCACCTCCGTCCGCCCAAAGCGTCGGCCAACCCGCCGCAGCGTAAATCCTCTCGATTCCCGCATTCCCGCGCTTGCCATTTTTTCAGCGGTAGCGTAGGCATTGCGGAATGAGAAATGGCTTGTTACGCGTTGAACAAGCCCGCGAGTTGATTTTGCGGGCCGTGCGTCCTTTGCCGGCGCAACGAGCGTCATTGAAAGATGCGTTTGGATGCGTTTTAGCAGAAGATATTCGAGCGCCGATCCCCTTGCAGCCGTTCGACAATTCCGCCGTAGATGGCTACGCCGTGCGCGCGGCGGACGTGGCGCTCGCTTCGCGGAACAATCCCGTGCGCCTGCGCGTCATCGAAGAAATCCAGGCGGGACGCGCCCCGCGCAAGAAAATACGAGTGAGCGAAGCTACCCGCATTTTCACTGGCGCACTCATCCCGCGTAGCGCGGACGTGGTCGTGATGCAGGAAGACACCGACAGCGGCGATCGATCTGTCTGCGTTTTTGATGCGGCGATCCGAGGCGAGAACATCCGCCATGCAGGTGAGGATGTTCGAAAAGGACAGGTTGTTTTGCGGCGTGGTCACTTATTGGGCGCCGCGCAAATCGGGTTATTGGCTGCCTTGGGAATGGAGAAGGTGTGGGTGATTCCCAGGCCGCGCGTTGGAATTGTCGCGACCGGAGATGAAGTGCAACCCGCAGGAAAACGATTGAAACTCGGAGAGATCTACGAGAGCAACCGCGACACGCTTGCTTTGCTGGTAGGGAGCAGCGGCGGTCGTCCGGAAATGACGCTCATCGCTCGTGACACGTCGAAAGATTTGCGTGCGAAAATCGCGCGCCTTGCCGGTTGTGAGGCGATCATCATTGTCGGTGGGGTGTCGGTTGGAAAATATGATTTGGTAAAGCCGGTGTTGAAGGAATTGGGTGGGCGGTTGAAGTTCTGGAAAGTGGCGATGAAACCGGGCAAGCCGTTCGTGTTTGGAAAACTGAAAGGTGCGCCGGTGTTCGGTCTGCCGGGAAATCCCGTGTCGGCATTTGTGACTTTTTTATTGCTCGTGCGACCCCCGCTGCTCAAGATGCGGGGCTTGAGCGGTGTTGCACCGACGACAGTCCAAGCTATCGCCGCCGAGCGTTTCGAAAATCGGGGGGATCGCCGGCATTTTTTGCGGGTGATGGTCGAAGCAGGTCGCGTACGATTGGCGGGCCGGCAGGGGTCGCACGTGCTAAGTTCGTTGGCGGCCGCCAACGCGTTGTTGGATCTTCCGGCGGGCGCGGCGGTGGCCAAGGGCGAGCCGGTTAGTGTGATTATGATTTGACGATGAAACGATTGCTAACTATCGGCATGGCAACGGCTGCGCTATCGCTCGTCGGCTTGGTCGGCGCCCAGTGGTGGTTTGCGCAGCGCGCAGAACGGCTGGCGCTCGCGGCGGAGTCGGTTTTTGTGACAACGGGTGAGCCGGCGTTGATTTCACCACCAGAGACATTCAAACCGATCCAAGGAGACGTATTTTTCGTTACCTCGCTCGATTTTCAGAAACGGACGCATTTTGCAGTGAATCGATTTCGGCGGGAGCCATTCGAACCGGTGCTGGCGATGTACGGCGAGCACGCGGTCGCACAACTGGATTTTCCCGGGAGGGACGGACGATATCGGATTTGGGCGGATGTGTTTCGGCGTAAAAAAGTCACCGGAAAAATCGTGGCGATTGTGGACGAAGAACCGACGGGCAGCGTGGAGCTGGTTGGGGAGGAAAATCGCTGGACGCGCGTGACGTTGGTAGAATCGGCCAATATCCCGTTTCGCGCGGAGTTCTCGCTGCGAGTCGAAAAGGCTAGCGCCGGCGCGCTGATTGGGCAGCTCACGTTCGAGAGGCTTGGAGATTTGAAACCGGAGACGCGCCCGGTGCGGTTGACTCGCGGTCCGATGGTGCAATCGGTCACGGAGACCAGCGCGGTTTTGACGTGGGAAACCAATGTGGCGAGCGATGAGCGGGTGGAATTCGGTCCGACGTCGCAATTAGGTTTTGTCGGAGAATCCGCCAAACAGGTTCGGTATCACTCCGCGAAATTGAGCGGACTCGAACCCGGGAGGGAATATTTTTACCGGATCATTGGCAACGGAACGAAGCTGACGGAGGGATTGAGTTTTCGCACCAACAAACCAGCGGGTCAGCCATTCCGATTCGTGGTCTTCGGCGATTCCGGCGTTGGCAGCAAAGAGCAACGCGCCATAGCGGTTCAGGTGGAGGCGGCGCAGCCGGATTTCATCGTGCATACGGGCGATCTAATTTATGGGGCGGGCGAGCGGATGAACTATCTCAAGGGATTTTTCGAGCCGTATGGCAAAACCATCACGCGGGTTGGTTTTTACCCGAGCCTCGGCAATCACGATATTGGAACCGACTACGGCCGGCCATACCTCGACACGTTCGTGTTGCCGGAAAACGGTCCGCCCTCGCTCACGCGCGAACGGAATTACTGGTTTGAATATGGCGACGCGCTTTTCATCGCCGTGGAATCCAACGCGCCCGATTGGCGAATCACCGAAGTAATTGCCCCGTGGCTGGAAGAAACGATCCGCGCCTCCACAAAAAAGTGGAAGTTTGTCTATTTTCATCATCCGCCGTATCAGGCGGGAGCGCGCGCCGAAGCCGACCCCGATAGCCTCAAAACCCGGCGCCATCTCACGCCGGTCTTCGAGCGTACGCTTCCTTCGATGGTGTTTGTGGGGCACGACCATTATTATGCCCGCCTGCGCCCCATTGGCGGGGTCCGATACATCGTCACTGGTGCGGGCGGAGCGCCGCTCTATGAAAAGAAACACGACTACGGCGTGAACGAGATTTTCTACAACAAACGCCACAGCTTTACCGTGGTGGATATCGACGGGGACCTCCTGACCTTGACGCAAATCAACGACAAGGGAGAATTGGTGGACAAATACGAGCAGACTGCCGACCGGAAAATTGCCGCATCGGTCCCAGCGGGAACGAACTAACCGGATTTCGTTTCGACCATTTTTTCCTTCAGCGCGAGCATCGCCTCGCGTAGTTTTGCAGTGATCTCGTGGCGATCCGTGTCGGACGGGAAACGAAGCGGTTTGCCAAATCGGACACGAATCGGGACGAATCGTGGACACCGGCGGTCCAACGGCAAGGCTTCATACACGCCTTCCATCCAGACCGGGACGATCGGCACCCGCGCTTTGCGGGCAATCAACGCCGGACCTTCCCGAAGATCCTGGAACGAGCCGTCCCGACTGATCCTGCCTTCGGGATAAATGGCGACGTTGTTTTTGTCCTCGCGCAACGCCAATACCACTGCGCCGAGCGTGTGCGCGGTGGATCGCGCCTCGCGCCGGATGGGAATCGTGCCGAGCCGTCTCAACGCCCAGCGTCGAAACCAATCCTTTTCAAATTCCTCCTGCGCCATAACAAATCGCAAACGAACGGGAGTGGCGGCGCCAAGCACGAACGGGTCCATCATGCTGGTGTGATTGGGCGCAAACAGCGCCGGTTCATCCAAGGGAACATGCTCCAGACCTTCGACCTTCATCCGGAACAACACCTTGAACAGGGCTTTGAAAATCAGGCGCAACAGGTGATACCGGATTTCGAACGCGAAAAAGATCATCAGCAGAGTAATGACAAGCAAGCCCCAGCCAAGCCGTTCGATGCCCAATTGCACTCCAAAATAGCCTCCCAAAAATCCGCTTGTCGGCAGGGAGGAAACGAAGAAAATGCTGGTCAACGCTCCTCGCACGCCAAACACTCGGCCGCGTTTTGGATTCGGCACCAACTCCTGCAAACGCGCTTCGATTGGGACAATAAACCACGCGCCAAGAAATCCGATGCCCATCATGCCAGCGAAAGCCGTCGCGAAATTAGTTGCCTGCGCAAAGGCCAGGATGGCCAGCGAAACGCCAAACAACACGAAATACGGCAAATGATCGTAGCGCGCGATCACCCGCGCGGCCCCCACCACCAATCCGCCGCCCAGCAATCCAATCCCCAGCGCGCTGATCAGCAACGCGGACAGGAGACGGTTTAGCGCCAGAACTTTATCGGCAAAAGGAAGTACCTGCACATAGAGCGCGCCCCCGATGAACCAGAACAACACGGATAAAAATACGCGAGCGCGAACTTTCGGGCGCGTGCGGATGAAGCTAAAACCGCGCACAAGGCTATAGAGAACGGGCTGATGCCGTTGCATCTCCAGTCCCGGTTGATATGGCAGGGTGATTCCATAAATGAGCAGCGCCGAAATCAGAAAACCAAAGGCGTCCACAATGAAATTCCATTGCGGTTGTTTCTCGAACACTTGTACAATCGCGCCCGCCACAGCCGTCCCCACCAGCGTGGCGATGATGACCGTCGTCCCTGCCAATGAATTTGCTGCTAAAAGGTTTTCTCTTCCCACCACCGTCGGGATCGTTGCCGACTCGGTTGCGTTAAAAAAAGTGCTCAATAACCCAATCCCCACCAACAACACAAACAGCGGCCAGCGAGGCAATCCATACGTTTGGCTCATCCAAAAAAACACCCACAGACTAAACACCATTGGCGCGCGCAACAGATTCAGCGTGATCATGATCCGCCGCCGGTTCCAGCGATCGATCATCACCCCCATAAACGACCCCAGCAACGCCCCGGGCAATGCCTTCCAAAACTCCAGCCAGCCGAACGTTTGCGCCTGTTCCCGATCGCTCAATCCTTTCGTCACCAACGCAAACAACGCGAACGTCGTCAGTTGCGCCCCCATCGCGGAAATGATCTGGGCGCCCCAAAGCTTCAGGAAATTCCCGTTGGTTAACACGGCCCGATAATCCGCACGCAACTTCATCGACCGAATGTAACCGTCTTGCTTCATGTGGTCACGACGAAATTGATAAAGCGATCGCCAGAGATGATTCTGCGAATCGACGCCTGCTCCTGTATTCACATCGAAATTGCCAAGCTTTACAAATTTCAATGGCAACGGCAGACTCTTGGCCGATGGCCGAACCACCTCACCAATCCACACCGTCAACGCTCCATTGTGATCCTGCGCTGGTTGAGTTGATCAACCCGCTCTTGCGCGCCGAGTGGGGACTTATCCGCGCTTCCCGCGTTATCGCGGAAAAAGCCGACGACGGTCTTCAGCAGGTTTTGAAACGGATCCGAATCGATTCTTCCGCCACCGCTGCCATGTTGGCGCGGATGATCCGGGAAGCGGGGGGGCGGCCGGCGGATGAGCCGACGAATCTCGCCGAAAAAATCAGGGAGCTCGGCGCGATTGGACAGCGATTGGAACGGTTTCTGGGAGCGCAGTCCGCGCAGGCGGAGGCATGCGGCGCGGCGGCGGCAAAAACGGCGCAACCGGCGGCGCGCGATGCTTTGCAAACGATGAGTCAAATGCACCGGGAAAACGGTTCGTGGCTGCACAAGATCGTCGGATCATGAGCCGAATCCAAAAAACTTTTTTGGGAGTGGTGATCGCGATCATGGCGGCGTTTCCCCTCGCATCGCGCTGGATGGAGACGGTGGATCGTCCCCTGGCTACGGAAGATGAGGCGGCATGGATCTTTTACACCCATTATTATAATTTGGCGTTCGACCAGAAGGATGTTTGGAACGATGACTGGCAGGATGACCTCGCGTTTCATCATCCGCCGCTGGTGCGTTTTGTATTTGGGACCGCGTTGGCTCGTGAAGGATTGCAATGGCGGTCCTCGGATGATTTTCGATGGTGGCAGGCGCGCGATCTCGATTACGCGACGGATTTTCGGGAGGCATTTTGGGATGGAATGCGGGAACGGGTGCCGCCGCTGGCCTTGTTTTGGACTCGGACGATCTCGACGCTGTGCGCCGTGTTGGTGATTGCGGGGATTTATTTACTCGGTCGCGAAATCAATGTTGCCACAGGCGCCACCGCAGCTCTGATCGCCGCCTGGAATCCGATGTTGCGCCAGACCGCCTCGATTGGCGAAGCGGAAACGTTGCTGTTGTTTTTTCTCGTCGCCGCGGCGTGGCTGACGATCCGTCTGTGCAAAATGTTGGTGGACGATTCGACACACCCGCGTGTCCGGGATTGTTTCACGATTGCCTGGGGAATAGTTGCGGCGCTCGCGTTCTCCACAAAAATCAACGGATTGCTCGCTTGGATCTTTGGCGCGGCGTGCGTCGGCTGGCTGGTCTGGCGCGCGCTCGACGAGCGGGCGCGGCGGGACCGGCTTGTGTTACTCGTCTGCGCGACGGGTTTGTTGATTACACTGACGATACTGGTGAACCCGACGTTGTATCGTCATCCGGTTGGGAATCTTGCGCGCTATTTCACGTTTCGACTGGAACAAATGGAACTGCAACGGGAAGCAGGTTTTTGGAACGTCTTCGATAGTTCCTTTACGCGACTGGCGCATTTCATCAAGCACCTGTTCTTGCAACAGGATGTTTTCTTCACGGCGGTCAAGCTCCCCCTGGGGATGTTGTGGTTTTGTGCGGGGCTTTTCTCACTTGGCGGCGGAATGGCGACCGCGTGGCGCGAGCTCAAGCTGACGCCGCCGCTTTGGGTGCTGGGCGGGCTGGCACTGACGGGCGCAGCGTGCTGGATGGCGTTTTTTGTTCCCTGGCCCCGCTATCTCGTGCCTCTCCTGCCCTGGGTGGCAATTGTGGAAGCGGCGGGAGCGATCTGGTTGGTGGAATTGTCTCTGAAAAATCAATGGCGTCCTGCCACCAAGCCATTAGTCGCCTCTCTCTTTCTCACCGGTTTTGTGACGATGTTTTGTGCCAGCCGTATTTTCCCGCCGCCAACGTCGTATTCGCGCGAGGAAAAGGATTTTCGAGTGCTGATGAACACCGTCAAACGACATCCGCACAACAAAACCATGCGCGCCGAGCTGGCCATTGTCTATCGGCAACTGGCGGATGTCGAGCGACACCAGGGAAACACGGAAAAAACCGCCGAGTACACTCAACTGGCTGAGGCCGAATGGGCGGAAATTGCCAAGCCGGTGTCGAATGAGGAATTCCCGCCGTTCACACGGGAACGCGATGAGTTTTTTCGCCGGGCGATTGCCCACTTTCCGGATGACCCGCGAATCCGAATAATCGCCGAGCGATTTTGGGCACATTACGGGCGAAGTTCCCCCGAGGCGACCATCGAAGTCGGTTTTGGAGCTCGGGAGATTGCGCCGGAGGTCGGTTCGGACAAGCGCGTATGGTTGGCCGGCTATGGAATGGGACGCCGCGCGACGGGAATACATGATCCGTTGATGGCGCGGGCGACCGTGTTGCGAAGTGGCGGACAAAAAATCGCCTTAATCAGCCTAGATCTGGTCGGTTTTTTTGAAAACGACACGCGACGTGTCCGCGATGCGCTGAAAGATTATGCCGCAATCGTGATCGCCAGCACCCATAACCATGAGGGACCCGACACGATGGGGTTGTGGGGTGGCACGCCGTTTACCAGCGGTGTGGATCCGGAATACAACACCCTCGTTCGAGCCAGTTGCATCGCCGCAGTGCGCGATGCGGAAAAAAACATGAAACCTTCCGTCGCCTCACTGGGAAAAGTGGATGCAAGTGATTTGATGAATGATTCACGCCAGCCCGTCGTGAAGATGGGGGAGCTGACTGTGTTGCACATCAGCGATTCGCAAGCTCCGGGATCCAAAACGTTGGGACTCGTCGTATTCTGGCATAATCATCCGGAGTTTCTCGGCGCTCGCAATACACTGGTCAGCGCCGACTTTGTCGGTGCAGCGCTCAAAAAACTATCCGAGAAATACGGCTGTCCCGTCAATTATTTCAACGGCGCGGTTGGCGGTCTCATGTCGCCTCGCCATAAATCCGGCAACGATTTTGCCGCGCTGGATGAATATGCGAACGACGTTCTCGCAAAAATTGAACTCGCTCGCTCCTGCGCCCAACCGGTTCGCCTCGCCCCGTTCTCCACTCGCGCTGCGGATGTCTTCATCCCTCTCCAAAATCAACTCTATGTCGCAGGATACCTCGGTGGGATTCTTCCAAGAGAGGTGTTTGATGAAAAATATCGCCTGCTCGATAAAGATGCCGCCAGCAAATTCGCTGTCGAAGGGAAAACACTTTACATTCGCACCTCGGTTGGCCTCTGGCAACTTGGCGATGCGCGTGTCGTTTTGGTGCCGGGCGAGATTTATCCCGAGCTGGTCATCGGCGGCATCCAAACCCCGCAAGATCCGGCAGCCGATATTCCGGGCGCGCCAGTCGAGCCGCCCATTTTCGATCCCCCCGGTGCCGGTCAACCGCAACTCATCATCGGATTGGCCAATGACGAAATCGGCTATATCATCCCCCAATCACAATGGGATTCAAAACCGCCCTTCGCCTATGGCCGCCGCAGCGCGCAATACGGCGAGATCAATTCTTGCGGCCCGGAGGTCGCCCCGCGTATTGCTGCCGCGTTGCAGGAATTGAAAACAAAAACCAAGTGATAACAGCCATCGCGCCGCGAGTCGCCGTCGCTAGTCGCTTTTGTTCCGGCCGAATAGGATTCGTAGCCCTTGCAAGGTAAGCAACGGATCCACGCACTCGATTTCAGGCATTTTTGCGGCGATCAGTTCCGCATAACCGCCCGTAGCAATGACCCGCAACTTCTTCGCTCGGAGTTCAGCCTTTAGGCTACTCAATACGCCGCGAATCAACCCGCGATAGCCGATCACCGCGCCGACTCGCATCGCTTCCACCGTGCTCTTGCCGATCGCGCTGCGCGGCTCGCGAATCGTAATCCGCGGCAATTGCGCCGTCTTTTCGTGAAGATAGTTCGTCATTGCGTTCAACCCCGTTGCAATCACGCCGCCGACGTATTCGCGCCTAGAGTTAACGATGTCGAACGTCACCGCCGTTCCAAAATCCACCACGACCGCAGGCGCGCCGTACAGATGCGCCACCGCAATCGCGTTGGCAAGGCGATCCGCGCCGATTTGCTTCGGATTCGGATAGCGAATCCCAATGCCGAGGTCGAGCTTGGGCGACAGCAACAGCGGCTCGCGTCCCGTGAGTTTCCTGGCCACGCGCCGCAGAACGGGAATTTTTTCCGGCACCACGCTGCAGGCGACGAGACGGCTGTAGCGGCGGTCTATGACCGCCGAAATCGTTTCCAATTTAGCCGTCGGCAACTCGCGTGGATGCTTGTCTAGGATGCGCTCCGCCGTCGCCACCGCGAAATGCGTATTCGTGTTGCCAACATCAACTAGAAGAATGCGTTCTTGTGCCATTGGATTCATTTAGCCACAAATAGGTTTATCCGCCAAGCCGTTTGGTGGGCACAAAACTCTCAAAAGTATTTTTGTGTCTTTTGGTTATTTTTGTGGCCAACAAAATCATTCGTGGTTCTTCTCCAGCAACACATCACCCCCGACGATCCGCTCCTGGCGACCGGTCTCGGTCCGAATGATTAGCGCCCCATCGTCATCGAGCCGATGCGCTGTGCCTTCGATGCGGCGGTTGCCCACATTGACGGCGACAAACTTGCCAATCGTCGCGCACCGATGCGCCCATTCGTCTGCAACGGCAGAAAAGTTTTTTTGAGCGCGAACGTATTGCGCGTCGAGTTCGGCTAGTAACTCGCGGAGCAACTCCTCGCGATCAATCGTTTTTGACGCTTTCAACGCCCCGCGCAGCGACGTCGCCGTTTTCCGTAGCTCCGGCGGAAAATTCCGCGTGGTTGAGTTGACATTGATGCCGATGCCTAGAATGGAAAAAAACTTCAAACTACAATCTTCAAGTCTCAGGGAAGCCTCAAGCCTCGAATCCTCAAGTGTCGTCGCTTCAGAGTTGGGGTTTAAGTCTTGAAGTTTCCCTGAAGTTTGAGGCTTGATACTTGGAGTTTTCCTTGTTTCCACAAGGATGCCCGCCACCTTTTTTCCTTCCAGTAAAACGTCATTTGGCCATTTGATTGTAGCCGCGGGCGTTGACCGCGGCCTACCGCCCTCGACGCGGGCGGATACAACCCTCGCCACCGCCACCGCCGCCAATACCGTCAATCGCGTCATTTTCTCCACAGACCACTGTGGACGCACTAACACCGAAAACAACAAATCCTTCCCGTGCGGCGCCTTCCACTCGCGTCCCATCCGCCCGCGCCCGCGCGTCTGTTCGTCGGCCCACACGACGATCCCCTCAGGTGCTTGGAGTTCACGCTTTAGCGTGAGCCGTTCGATCTCATCGTTCGTCGAGGTCGTAGTTGGCAGATGAATTATCTCGCGGCCGAAGATAACCGAGGATCGAGGCTTGCCCGCCATGGCGGGATTGAGGATGGAGGATCGCGACGGCTTCGTCGGCTGAATTGATAATTTCGTTTTCATCCGGAGCACTCATTCACCTCCAGCGACAAATCGAGCGCGGGGGCGGAGTGGGTGAGCGCGCCGATG
>CAYGDP010000035.1:0-25724 GCA_964348665.1 uncultured Verrucomicrobiota bacterium | reverse complement strand
CATTGGTCGGCGCATCCGGTTTCGGATCCCAAATGTCAATGTGGCTCGGCCCGCCCTGTAAGAAGAGTAAAATGACATTTTTGACGCAGCCGAACGACTTGGCGGGCGCGACGGGCACAGCGCCGACCTCTGCGGCCGCGCCCTGGAGACTAAGAATGCCCGGCAAACTCAAACCGAGAAATCCACAGCCTCCAACGCGCATAAATTCGCGGCGGCTGAACCCGTCGCACGTTGCACCAGATTTTCCGGGGAATGATAACATGGTAGTTCTCCTTTCAATAATTAAACAAAAACGCTGGCGTGTTCAACAAAGCCCACATCAAATCCTGCGCAGCTTCTTCGTGGGCCTTTGCCGCACCAGCGGCATCCTCGCCGTTAACACGGGACGCAGCGCTTTTCATGTGCACGGCCGCCCTTGTGGCTTCTTCCTGCGTCGGAAACCGCGAGAGCGTCGCTAGGTATATTTCCTCAATGAGCCGTATATCGTCGGGATTCTGTTTCATCAGTCTCGCAATGCGGCCATCCGCGTCTGTAATGGCATCATTGATCGTCGGACCATTCACCAAATTGAGGGTCTGACCAAGACTCACCTGGGTGGAGCGTTCACATTCGCACGGGGATTCCCGTGGCGGGCGCCCAAACAAATCCATAAAACCTCCTGCCTGCACGAGTGTGTCCGGCAACTGCGCCGCACGGAAACCCGCCGGCAAACCGCTAAACTTTTGCGTGCTTCCCGTCGCCACCGAAATCGCGTCGAGCAACTGCTCGGCGGTGAGCCGGCGCGCGGTCTGGTGCGAGAAGTTTGCGGTGTCGTCCTCGTTCCATTTGTTTGTTCGAATACTCTGTTGATACGTCCGGGAGTTACAAATCGTTCGCATCAAATACTTCACGTCAAACTTGTGTTTGATGAAATCGTCGGTCAACGCGGCCAGGAGTTCCGGGTTGGACGGCGGATTGCCCGATCGAATATCGTCCACCGGATCGATGACGCCGCGCCCGAAAAAATAACTCCAGACGCGATTGGTCATGGCGCGCGCAAAATAGGGATTTTCAGGCGCAACAAGCCAAGCAGCAAATTCTTCGCGCCTCGTCTGATCCGTCTTTGCGGCTGTCACCGCCTCGACTTGACGCGCAGGCAGCGCGAACGGAAACTTTGGCGCGACGACATTGCCGTAGCGAAGGTGTTTCACTTCTCCTTCATCCTTGTCGTAGATAATTTCGTCTCCAACGTAAAATGTGTCCACGCCGCGCACCTGGTTTTCCATGTGACGATCCCCGCGCTTGATTCCAACCTGGGCAAAGAAAGCGCTAACCTCGTAATATTGATTTTGCGTCCATCGCTCAAACGGATGGTCGTGGCATTGGTTGCACTGAAAACGCGTCCCAAGAAAAAGCTGTGTCGCTTTCTCGGTCACCATCTTTGGCTCGCGAGCGACACGAAAGTAATTCGCCGCCGGTTGGTCGTAGCAATCGCCGGACGATGTCATGAGGGCGCGAACAAATAGATCGTAGGGCTTGTTGGCGGCAATCTGCTCGCGGATCCATCCGCGATACGCCCAGATGCCTTTTTCGCCGAGCCATTTACGATTCACCTCCAATAAGTCCGCCCACTTTGTTGTCCAATGATCCACAAACTCCTCACTGGCCAGCAGCTCGTCAATCAAAGCTTCGCGCCTTTTCTTGGAGTCGCCTTTGCCACTCAAAAACGCGCGCGCCTTTTCTGTCGTCGGCGGCAGACCCGTGAGGTCGAGCGATACGCGGCGTAGAAATTCTGCGTCCGTACAAGTCTCCGAAGGCAGCGCTTGAATTTGCTGTAATTTTTTGCAGATGAGTTTGTCGATGTAATTGTATTCGGGCGTTTTCACCCATTGATACCCTGTCCGGTCACCCAACATCGTAACAGGCGCATTGGCGTAAAGCCCTTCGTAGCGCACCAAGACGACCGCTTCCCCACGCTTGACTGCCGTAATTAACCCTCCCCTGGAAATGGTCGCCACTTCCGGTACGCTGCTTGTAAAATGCGCGTGGTGCGTTACATCCCGGCTCGTGCCGTCGTCAAAATGCGCGAGGACGATTGTCTGCTGCATCTCGCCTTCCTTCTTGAAAAGCGTTTCGTTCGGTAAAATTTCTACCCGCGTCGCCCGTTTCATTTTCTCGCCGTCAAACTGCACACCCTCCGCAATCCATTGGCGCAACGCCTCATATTCGCGGGTGCCTTTCTGCAAAACCTGGCCGCCAACATGAGGCACTTGCGCCGTCGGTTTGAGTAACATGAGACTCTGATCGGGATCAGCGCGATTGAACCGGCGTCCCGCCACGTCGTCCACGAGAGCGTGATGATCCACTTCGGGATCGTAGCCGCGGAGAGCGAGCTTGAAGCCGTTCTTTCCTTTCGCCGCGCCATGACACGTGCCCGCGTTGCAGCCCACGATACTCATCACCGGCTCTACTTCACGAACAAAACTGACCGGTGGATGATCCATGGACTTGACAGTAACCGGCAATGTCGTCGTCAACCCTTTTGCTTCCACCTTTATCGTCGTCGAACCTTTCTTCACCGGAACCAATGTAACCCCGCGATTGTAATCGGCTGGTGTCCCGGTTGTGACCCAGGCTGGCAACGGAGTGGTTTCCTGCCGGATAATCTCATCGGAGATCGTGAATTTTGCCTCTGTCGTCACATCCACCCAGCGACCATCGGCTTCTTTCGCAAGAACAATCGCACGCCGCACATCCCGCGCGTCCTCGAACGTCAGCGAGGGAGGGACAACTTGCAAATCACTTTTTGAGTTAGCGGCGGGAGCGGATTTTTTCTCTCGCGATGCCGGCGTGACCGCCAGGCTAACCGCAGCAACAAGCGTCAAGAGTGCCGTCACCCGGAGCGCAGCAAAGGGTCTCTGCTGTGTGGGCGCACGGGACGACAGAGACTTGCCCGTCTGAGGCGGGTGAACTTCTCCCGCGCTTGCCAGATCAGAATGACAATTTGCGCGCGTTTTCATTCTTTGTTCGCGACCTCTTGCTTGATCGGCACTGGCACAAACTCTTTGACCAATACGCCATCGTTGGCGTTGAAGAGCCGGACTTTGCCATCGAATCCACCCGTGGCGATTTGCTGGCCGTCGGGACGATACGCAAGCGCATAAATGCCGCCGATATGGCCTTTGAGGGAGGCAGACAATTTTCCATCCGCCGTGTTGTAAATGCGCACTTCATTTTCTTTGCGGGCTTCGCCGCCACCGCCGACCGCGAGCTTGGTTCCGTCGGGGCTGAATGCGATGCACATGATTGGACCGGCTTGCGCTTCAAACGCGCGTTTCAAATTGTAATCCTCCCGCATCATCGTCCGCGCCTGGGTTTGGAACACTTGAAAGAGGCGCGGAATTTTGTCCATCCCACCGACCGCGACCCATTGTTCCTTCGGATGCTTGGTCATGCATTTCCAGCCGTCGTACACCTGATTATTGACATCATCAATGAAATTGCCGTGGACGCCTTCGACTTGGATCAACTTGATGGCTTTATCGCGGCTAGCAGTAACGAGGTACGTGCTTTTCGGGTCGGGCGGAATAACAAAGTTGGCACGGTCGGTATTTTTCGGAAGATTCGCCGGAGGCGCCTTCGGATCCCGCGCCCAAGTAGTTGCGAAGATCCAGTCGTTGTGGTTGGTGAAATTCATGATTTGCTCGCAGCCCGGCACGCTGACGATCCGCGCCGAGTTGTCCGCGCCGCCAAACGCGAGAAACTTTCCATCCGGCGAAAAACTCGCCCCATAAATCGTGTCGAAGGTCACTTTCACAGCGTTGATCGGTGTCAATTTCGACGCATCCCAAAATTGAATCTCCCCGAACCGAGCGGGGAATCCACCAACGACTCCGATCACGTCGCCAACAGGCGAATAGACGACCGACTCGATCCGATGCGATTCGCCGATCAACCGCGCGAGCAAACCGCTGCCGTCGGCGTTGTGAATCAATACTTCATGATAGCCCGACACGGCCAGCTTGCTGCCATCATTGGAATATGCGAGCGCCGTGATGACGGGCGGTGTACGATACGTTGGGGGATTTTTGGCATTGATGGGGTCTTTCGGTATCGCGGGCGAATCGTCTTTCGCGCCTTGAGCGACCCATTGGCGAAACAGATTTACCTCCATCGGGCTTAACGGCGCCGCGTCTTTCGGCATCTTGGGTTGCGCGCCGCTGATCTGTTGAACAATCAGACTTAGGTCAGGCTCACCAGGCTCCCACGGCACTCCCGTCTTGCCGCCTTTGGCGATCGCCTCGTAGCTGGTCATTAGCAGTTCCGCCTCTTTTTTTACCGGTTGATGACACCCGACGCACTTGGCTTGAACGATAGGCCAGATTTGTTTGTAGTAACTGACTCCGGTGTTCTGTGGCGAGATCGGCTTCGGATCGTCAGCCGCAAATACAGGGAGAACCACGGCAAAAATCGCCGCGAGGATAAGAGGTGGGCTCTTACTCACAACAACGCCGTATCCTACTCGAAAAAACCAGTTGTGCAAGGCTGAAGATAATGTGGAGTCCCGCTTTACGGGAACCCGTATGCCCTCCCCTTCGATTTAACGAGTTAACGTTTGAACGATTCAACGCGCGCCGCGAGGCGCGCTGGCTGCGTCCATGCCACTTCCACGTCGCCTTTCTTGTATGGATTGCGTTGCGGTTTTGTCGAAATCATTTTCGCGCGTACGTATATTTCGTCGCCCGCAAACTGGTAGCTCGGCGCGATGCCTTCGACCTCGGCAAGGACGCTACCGATGTCGTCGCTGTACCGCTGTGTTACACGAAGCGGTTTGCCTTTCGCATCCATGACTGGCTCATGCTCACGACTGTAACCGTGGCGCGTGCCGATGAATTGTGTGCGATAACTTACACCCCGTTCCGATGCGATCTGGATGGAAAGCTGCTGACCATCGAACCGAACGTCCTTGAGTGTTACGCCGGTCGTGGCGTAAAAATCCCCTGCTTCCATTGCCGCAATTAGCGTCGCCGGCGTCAATGCAGTTGCGCGCACCATCACCCATCCCCGACCTGAATTGCTCTTGGGGATGTCCCACGCATGATAATTATGCGAATCATCCACCGCCACGCCATACATAACTTCCTCGCCCAATTCCGCCAGCCGTTTAGTCAGGATAATATCCCACACCCGCTCGGTGCTCGCGTGCGCTTTGTCGCCATATTGACGAATCGCGGGATGCCCATTATAGACCTCAAA
Source organism: uncultured Verrucomicrobiota bacterium (assembly GCA_964348665.1). Lineage (GTDB taxonomy): Bacteria > Verrucomicrobiota > Verrucomicrobiia > Palsa-1439 > CAYGDP01 > CAYGDP01. The sequence goes on along the minus strand of CAYGDP010000035.1, from coordinate 20,489 downwards.
AAAACGTTCGCCTTTCAAGGGCGCCATATCCTCCGCCGTCACCGCCCAACCAAAGTTAGGATGAGCAATATGCGGGACCATCGGCTCGCCCGTCCGACGTCGCTGCTCCCAAACGGCGTCAATGTTGCGCTGCATCACCTCGCGGACACTTCCCCCACCCTGCGGTTTTACTAGCTCGCGCAGATTTGTCGCGATCAGATGGATCGGCAAACTCTCGAACCGATCGCTAATCTCCTCCGATTGCATCAGTAGAAACCGATTCGGCTCCTCGAATTTCCCACGAAATTCCGCTAACGTTCGCAGTCGCACCTCGCGCCGTCCGCGTCCAGTGGCGTTGTCCCCCGAAAGGGGACTCACGCCATCACGCTCCACGACCCAACGGGGCCCGAACGCGCGCTTGTATTCGGCGAGTGCCGTTTGGCCACGAGGATAACTGCCGATATCCACCCATTTCTCACCGACCGACAGGATGTTATGATCCGAGATGGCAAGAAAATTGTAGCCGCGATGTTTATACCAGCCAACGATGTTCTCGGGAAAATCATCCCCATCGCTCCAAAACGAATGGGTGTGCAGATTGCCCTTCCACCAGCGCGCGGACGTGTGGAGCGTCTTCGCGTCCAAGCGTTGCATCGTGGAAGAATTGCGCGTGACCGCGCACGCCGCCAGCGCGATCATTAGTGCAATTGACGAAAGAACCCAGGTTCGTTTCACGGCAACACTTTAGCCTCCGGTTTTGACCGCGGCGATAATATTTTACGACCTTGATTCCCCGCCTCATCTGACGCACACTATCACCGAGGATAGGTGATAACCTATACCGCACACCTTGCTGTGGCACGTTTTAACGTGTCAACGCTTCAGCGTTTTAACTAGATTGCTATACCATGAAACCCATAGGCGTCGGATTGATAGGATCGCAGTTTATTGCGGAGATTCACGCGGAGTCATTCAAGACGGTTCGCGGCGCGGAAATCGTGGCTGTGGCGTCTCCCACCGCAGCACACGCGAAGTCGTTCGCCAAGAAACATCGAATCTCGCAGTGGTTCACCGATTATCGCGAGATGCTGTCGCTGGACGAAATCCAAATCGTCGTGCTTTGCCTGCCGAATGATCTACATTGTCAGGCGACGATGGACGCGGCGCGCGCCGGCAAGCACGTGATTTGCGAGAAACCGATCTGTATGAATCTGCGCGAGGCGGACACAATGATCCGCGAGTGTAAAAAAGCGGGCGTCAAACTGATGTATGCCGAGGAGCTGTGTTTCGCCCCGAAATATGTCCGCGCCAAAAAACTCATCGAAGAAGGCGCTCTGGGCCTCGTGCATCTGGTCAAGCAAAGCGAGAAACATTTCGGGCCGCATATGCCGTGGTTTTGGGACGTGAACCGTAGCGGCGGCGGCGTGCTGATGGATATGGGTTGCCACGGCATCGAGTTTGCGCGTTGGATGCTGGGGAGACCTCGCGTGACCAGCGTCTATGCGCATTGCGGTACGTATGTGCACGACAAAATCACCAAAGGCGACGACAACGCATTACTTATCTTGGAATTCGCGCCGGCGGCGGTCACGGGCAAACACGGTGCGATGGCGTTAATTGAAGAAAGTTGGACGCGACAAGGCGGCATGGATGATCGCGCGGAGATTTACGGTAGCAAAGGCATCACCTATGCCGATCTGCTGCATGGCAATTCGCTGGAGACGTTTAGCCAAGCGGGCTACGGCTACGCCGTTGAGAAAGCCTCTGGCACCAAAGGTTGGTCGTTCACGATTTACGAGGAGGCATGGAACTACGGTTTCCCGCAAGAAATGCAGCATTTCGTAGATTGCGTCATCAACAACACGAAACCCGCCGTCACCGGAGAAGATGGCCGCGCGGTATTAGAGATCCTATTCGCCGCCTATGCCAGCGCGGGTTCAGGCAAGAAAATCAAGCTGCCGTTCAAGACGACTGCGAAACGCCCGATCGAGTTGTGGAAATAGTAGTTGATTAACCGCGGAAAACGCTAACGGTCGCGAAAATACAGCCACAGCCGGGAAAATAAAAGTTTTTCGCGCATTTCGCATGTTTTCGTGGTTTCAATTTTTTACTTCAGATCTTGATCTTCCTCGTCCACTGCTGATTCGACTCATAATACGTCCGTTTCAGCTTGATGCTCGGATCATCGGGCGCGGGTTGAACGCGGCCTTCGGTATCGGTGGCGCGACTGACGATTGTGTGCTCGCCCGCGGGTGGATTTTTCCAATCGAAGCTCCAGAACGTCCAGGCGTATTTGGCGCGCTGTTTCTTGTCGAGTTCGACGGCTTGCCAAGCGCCGTCATCAATTTTCAACTCGACGGATTTAAGTGGCGTGCCATCGGTCCAAGCCGCGCCGCTCACTCGAAGCGATCCGTCCTTGCGGCGCACGACGCGGGCGGTGATGGATTTTACGTCAATTTGCCCGACGACCGTTTCACGCCAAATTGTTTTGCCATCGCGTTCCTCACCGCGGAGGGTCACATAATCGCGCGCCATGAATTTGCTGGCGAAACGGCGATCCAGCAACTCAATGCGCGTGAGCCACTTCACCCACGTGATTCCAAACCAACCCGGCACGATAAGTCGCACTGGCGCGCCGTGTTCTTTGGTCAGCGGTTCCCCATTCATTTCGTACGCCAAGATCACATCGTCCCGCAGCGTGTCTGCAGGCGATAATGCCCGCGCGAAGTTTTGCACGTAACTCTTGCCGCGAATCGTTTCAGCTTTTTCGTCTGCGCCATAGAAAACTACTTCGGTCGCGCGTTTCTCGATGCCGCATTCCTTAAGAATCGGCGCGAGCGGCGTTCCCGTCCAACGAACGTTCCCAATCGCGCCGCAAAAACTCACGTCCGCGCCGTTTCCCGAACATTCCAAGGTGGCAATGACGTCTTGCCTTTTCCGCGACCGGATATCGGACAGCGTGAGCGCGCGCGGTTTTTTGACGAGGCCGCTGATGTCGAGTTTCCAATTGGTTGTATCTACCGTTGGCGTACCGTAATGGCTGACGTTAAAAACCTGTTTAGTCGGCGTCAGCCAGGTGGTCAAATCTTCCCATTTACACATTGCCCGGTTTGGATCAACCGGTTGCGAATCCAAAAACGGGATCAGAGTGTCGCCCGACCCGGGATCCTCGAATCCTAACACGCGCAACGGTCGTTCCATCATCATCAACGCCATCGTCGCCACGCTGGCACGCATCATTTCACGTCGAGAGATTTTTGTTTTCATTTTTTAGGCCTTTTGTCGTCCATGTTTCGTTTGATTTCCGATGCGTCCATCTCCACTTTCGCGCCGTCCTTTGGCACTTCGACTTTGGCGATCCACAACAAGGCGTTGACGACGATCTTGCGGTAATTTTCGTTACTCCAATTTTTGTGGACGTGACCTCCAGTAAACCCGAATCCGCGTCCGCCATTTTGGTGATCCGCTGCCCACATCATCGTTTCTTCACTGCCTTTGGCGGCCTGGACATGTGGGAAAGGGCCTTTGGGCCACACATATGGGCCGTCGCGAACCTGGTCGGATGGTTTCGCCACGAGGATGGGCGTAATGCCCTTCATGTCCGGACGAAAACGTATATTGAAATACCATTCGTCGCGCACCGCGAACGGTTTGACTCCTCGCGTAATAGGATGAACAGGAAAGGTATCGAAGTTTGGCGTCCACATCGGGTTCACCGAATAATCGCTCTCGTAGTGACCGCCGATCCAGTCGAGAAACTCCGCGCTGCGGGCTTTAGGCGCATGAACGCCATAGTGCATAAAGCCAACGCCGATGCCTTTCTTTGCCAGACCATTCATCAATTCGGGTCGTTTGCCTTGGACGGCCGGATGTCCGCCGTCGCCATCGGCATAGATCATCACAGCCTTGGCGCCCTCGAAAATCTGCTCGTTCTTAGGCCAGCCATTGCGCGCCATCACCGGCGCGACGCCGTTCAGCGACAGCATTTTCATCAAAATCGCCGTCCCCGCAAAAAACTCATGGTCGCCGGGACCGTGACTGATTCGACCCGCAATCAAAACGATTTTGGGTAGTTTTGAATCGACTGGCTCGACCTCCAGCGGGACTTTGGACTGGTCAAAAGGGTCGAATTCCTGCGCCTCTTGGGCAAGTGCTACAAAGGTTGACGTCATCATCACGGCTAGTGTAAGTGGAATTTTTCTCATCATCATCTCCCGTTTAACGGCGGATATCGTAGCAGATTCGACGGCACTCGACAAGAGGACATCATGAGCGTACGATATCAGCAGAAAGGAGAACATCATGATTAACCCACTTTTTGTTGCAAGCACACTTCACGCCGCCAAAGAAGAAGCTACCAGCCGAGGAGCTGCGGAAGCCGCGGCCGAAAGCGCGCGGAGAGCACAGGACAGTGCCGAGCTTCTGAAGCACGATGTCGAGCGACTGTACCTCATCACCAAAGCGCTCTGGACCATTGTTCGGGAGCAACTGGAATACCCTGACGAGGAACTGGCGCGACGGATCAACGAAATCGACGCCGCGGATGGCGCCCTGGACGGCAAAATTGCCGCTAGTCCGCCGATGCAATGCCCGCATTGTCAGCGAACCGTCCAACGCAAACGGGCTCGTTGTCTCTATTGTGGCGGGGAAATTCAAACCGATCCGTTCCAAAGGTGAAACACGGATTAACCCAGCCGCAATTTCACTGGGGATCAATCGCCCCATCCACGCCTGCGCTTGATCCATAAAATTACCAATTTTCCCCTTACAATTGTAAGCTTTTTCCGGGGGATCTGGTAGCCGCGCTGCGCTTGCGTTCGACGGCCAGCGCCAGTATCTTCTATCGCAATGATTTCTTTCTTGTTTCGATGGGCAATCACCGCTCTCGCGGTCTGGGTCGCGGCCAATGTCGTGGACGGCGTCTCGTACTCTACGAAGTCCGCTCTCGCTGTCGCCGCCCTTCTTCTCGGTATCGTCAATGCTCTGCTGCGCCCACTGCTGCTATTTATCACGTTTTTGTTCAGCGCCATCGCGTTTGGGCCAATCCTTGCTGTGCTGATCTTCGGAGTCGCCGTGCTGGTCGTCAATGCCCTGCTCTTCTGGAGCGTTGGGTACGTAGTCAAAGATTTCCATGTGGACGGGTTCTGGCCGGCCTTTTTCGGTTCTCTCATCGTCAGTATCGTCAGTCTCGTCATGAATTCCCTGCTCACCCGCAAAAAACGAATGCCCGCCGCGCGCCATCCCCCTCGCGAACAACTGCGCTCCAACGACGACGTGATTGACGTTTGATGAAACCTTTCTCCGCCATCATCTTCGACATGGACGGTGTGCTGGTGGATAGCGAACCGCTGCATCAACGCGCCTTTGAAAATTTGTTTGCCGAACTCGGCCTGGGCGACAGTCACGAAATTCGTTTTGCCGATTATTATGGCCGATCCGATCGCGTGCTGTTGACGGATTTTATAGCCCTCCATCGTCCCACGAAAACCTTCGACCAACTCCTCCAGCGGAAAATCGAAATCTTCCTTGCCTCGCTCCGCGTCGCTCGCCCCATCTATCCTGAACTCCTAACCCTCATCCCAACCCTCGCCCAACGTCATCCTCTCGCCATCGCCTCTAGCAACAACCGCCGCGCTATTGACGCCGTGCTGGAAATCTCCGGCTTTAGCCCACACTTCAGCGCCATCGTCAGCCTGGAAGAAATCCGCGCACCGAAACCCGACCCCGATGTTTACCTCCAAGCCGCATTGCGTCTAGGCATCGACCCTTCCGATTGTCTTGCCGTGGAAGATGCCGCGGCAGGAATCGAAGCAGCGAAAATGGCTGGAATGAACGTGCTCGCCATCACCACCAGTCTCCCCGCCGAAAAACTCGCCCGCGCCGACCGCATCGTGCGAAATCACAGCGAGTTAAGTGAGGTGTTATTAAATGACTCGAAGTGAAAAACCTACTGCGCCTTTTGCTGAAGCAAATACGTCACTAGACGGAAGAAATCTGATTCGGATAGCTGTTCGTAGAAATTCGCGGGCATGGGCGAGAGTTGTGATTGTTGTTGGAGCTCGATGTTTCCCTTCGGTACGCGCTCTTCCTGACGTTCATCATTGAGCATTACCGCTGTCTCGCCTTCTTCTCGTAATACCAAACCCGATAAGACCCTCCCGTCTTTCAATTTCAAAATCGATGTTCGAAATGCTGCATCCACGTTCCGGTTCGGATCGAGTATGTCTTCCATCAATCGCTCCGCGCCACGGATGCCGATTCCGTCGAGTTGCGGCGCGAATTTCTGCCCTTTGCCCCCAATCGAATGGCATCCCGCGCAATGCTTCTCAAAAACCGCAGCCCCTCCCACTGCATCCGGTTTCACGGTCGCAAACCCGGTCCGGCGCTGGTCGAGCGCCTTTGCCAAAGTCGCGTCGGCAGCCGGCAAATCTTTTGTCAGAGTTTCAATCCGGCGTTTCAGATTCGCGGGCTTGGATGCGGCCAGCCGCTCGTTGATGACCTGGTCTTGCAGGAGTCGAGCGGACGCTTTGCCTTCCTGGATTACGTCCAGTAAAACTGTTGCTCCCTGTTTTGTACTGGACAGCGCGAGCGCCAGACTTCGTTGCTGTCGATCGGAGGCGATCAAGAATGCTCCAGCGAGAGCCGCACGCGCATTATCCGTATTCAGCACCGCGAGCGCGTTTGCTGATGCCGCAATCAATTCGTCATCCTGCGAATCGAACAACCGGACCAATTGCGGTTCAAGTTTGGTCAATCGCATTGAGCCAATCATTTCGACCGCGGCAAGTTGTTCATCGCGCTGTCCCTTGTCCGAGTCCAGCAACGGCACGACAGGCGGATCAAACCGGCCGACCGCTAACCACGCATACGCCGGGGCGTCATCGCCGTCCACGATTTCGAGATAAACTTGTTTGCCATTGTGCGCGCGCAAATCCCACGTAACTTTCTGCGCCGTATCATTTCGGGGCGGAGTGGCTTCCGACAGAACCGATTGGGTGGCTGATTCGCGAAGGCGGATTCGATTCTTACCGTGATCGGGTTGTGCGGGATAGCCGTTGTGGCCGCAGATGTAAAAACTGAACTGCGCGGGCGCAGGAAAAGATGTGGATCGCAAAACACCGGTCAGAGTTTCTCCCTTCGGAAAACTGCTCAAGACACGGGCGTCTTGTCCATCCGCACACCGACGCACCTGCATCCCCCAAGGACTTGCGGCCGCCGCCGGACGATCCGGGTGAGCGGTATGTGACCAAGAAGTCGCTTGAGCTTGGATCACCGAGATGGATTGTGAGATGATATCCGTCGCCCAATCCACAATGGCCTGACTCGCTGGTGCTCCTCGCTCCTGGAGTCCTTGCTGTAGCGCTTTGATGATCTCACGCTGCTGCACAATCGAATTCGCAAACTTGGCGCGAGCAAGTTTACCGATCGCAGCTGGTTGTTCGTTGTCACCATAACGCGCAATATGCCGTGAAAACCGAGCCCAATCTTGCGCCGATGCACCGTGACGCTCAAGAAACGCCGAAAGATAGGCCGCTGATTTTGCCGTGGGAACAGCCAGAGCAAGGTCGGCTAGCAATGCCGCATCGCGTTCGGCAACAAGCAGAGTCGCATCGGAAAACGCTTTCTCGGTGGTCAGTTGATTTCGCAGCGACATCCGGATTGCATGACGCAATTGTAAATCGTCGGCGCCGACCGAATGAAATTGACCAAGCAATGGACGAACATTCGCGGCGTCAGGGTGCGTCCCGATTGCATCAGCCGCGACGCGTCGTACAGTCGGATCGGAATCCATCTGGGCGGCAGCCGCCAATGCGCGGAGTTTCTCGTCGTAAATCGGGGGGTTTTGGCGAACACGCGTATCGGTGTGAATCACAGATCGCTCGCCAATGACACGGAACGCGTGGACGCGAACGAGCGCGCTGTCATCCTTCGTCGCCACGATCAGAGTTTCATTGTCTAGAGCATTGAGCCTCTCGAGAATCCAGAGGGCGTGAGCGCGCTGGGTCGGAGACGATTTGTTTTTTAGCATTGCCAAGACTGCCTTTGCAGCCGGCGCACCTCGCCCGACAAGCTGATGCGTGGCGAACATTCGAACAATTAGGTTGGCATCGGCAAGATTTTCCACAAGATCGGTGATGCTCGCTTTGGTAAGATCTTTCGGCGGCGACGGAGGCGGTTGTTTTCCGTCTACGCCTCGATACACGATCCGCCAGATGCGGCCGCTGGTGCGGTCGCGGCCGGGATGTTTCAAATCCACCTCGTAATGGCCAATGATCCGATTATAAAAATCGGCGACGTAGAGTGCGCCATCGGGACCTAGCTCAAAGTCCACGGGACGGAACCAGGGATCATCGCTGACGAGGAAATCGGGTTGTTCGACGGCGCGCGGCGAACTGCCGCGCCACTCGATTCGGTCGTGATTGATGCGGCTGGTCATGACGTTGCCTAGGAACGCCGTGCCGCGATAGGTAGCCGGAAATTGGTCGGCTTCGTAAACACAGATCCCAGCAATGCCCGTGGAACCATGATCATGCGCGCACATTTCCGGAGCGAATCCGAGTCCATCGTCCGGCTTGCCAAAACTTGGATAGAACGCTCCGCGCAGGAGCATATAAATCGGTTTGCTGTGGCAATCGGCGCTGAAAAGATTGCCAAACGAATCGAGAGATAGTCCAAAGGGATTCACCTGGCCATGAGTCCATTGCTCGACGCGAGAACCATCAGAACGGAATCGGTAGGTATTGCCAGAGTTGATCTTGATTTGCGATCCATCGGACGCTTTCAACGTCGAATCGTTCGCGTACCCGTGGCAGGCGTAAACCCAACCATCGAACCCGAGTGTGAACCCATTGGTAAGCCCATGGGTGTCACGCTGACCGATGCTTCCCAAGGCGACCTCGCGCTGATCGGCAATGCCATCGTTGTCGGTGTCGGTCATGCGCCAGATATTCGGGATGCTGAAGACCAACGCGCGATCGCCAGTGCCAAGCGGCAACACACCAATCGGAATGTTCAGATTATCGGCAAACGTGGTAATTTTCCGTGAGCGACCGTTCTCGTCGAAATCAGACAGGATTTTCAGCGTGTCGCGCGTGGGTTGTCCAGCTTTCGCGGTAAACGGATATTCGACCGTATCGGTGACCCACAACCGTCCACGCGCGTCGAACGCGAGATTCATTGGTTTATGAATATCGGGTTCGGCGGCGACCAATTGCGCTTCGAATCCCGGCGGCAATCGAAACTTTTTCGCCTCATCCACCGGCGAGAGGTGCTCCGTCTTGGCAACCAAATCCTGCGAGTACGCACCACAACCAGCCATCAGGAAGAGAAAAAAGAGGAAGCGCCGCATCACGGCGAAAGAATACGCGCGGCGACGCCTGTCGGTCAAGCAACTGTTGGAAGGGCGAATACTTTACACCCCTCTTTTTACCGAGTATAGTGAGTCCGTATGAAGTACGTCTATGCTTCAAAAGAGGAGTGGGTCGCGACCATTTCTGCTGCCAAGCTTGCGGATCGCGTTCGTGAGGCTGAAATTCCGTTCGGCGAGAAAATGAACGTCGTCCGCCGGCTCATCGGAGGAGCGAAAGACGCTGAGTTTCTAAAACTCGCATCTTTGCTCAATGAAGCGCGTCAGCATAACATTGTGTCCGATTGGGCGTTTACCGGCGGCGCCGCGGTGAATTATTATGGTGCTCCCATCTCCACAGAAGACGCCGATGCGCTTGTCATCCTGCCAACTTCTGACGGATTGATTGATTTGGGACCGGCCTATCGTTTTTTCGTGGATCGCGGCGCGACGATAGACGGGATTTATTTGGTAATTTCTGGATGGTATTTCCAATTCGTTCCTGCGTCCACTCCACTCGAAAAGGAAGCGCTATCTGCGGGGCGTACCGACGGCGAGATTCGCGTCGTCACACCCGAACATTTGATTGCGATGAAATTGACGGTAAACCGAGCCAAGGACAAAACCCACATCCTTCATCTCTTGGAAAGCGCCTCCAGTAAAATTAATCGGGTAAAACTCGACGACCTCTTGCAACAATACGGGTTGACCGAAAAATTCGAGAAGTTATTGTCGTTGTGAATTTTTCCCGATTTTCACCGCAGCGGAGGGGATGTCCTGATTACCAGTCGAGTCCAAGAGGCGAGACGCCTCTTTTAAATTACTGAACTGCTTTGGGTTTGTCACAACCGCACGATTTTGCCGGTCTCACCCGATTCGGTAACAGCAAGGACGAGGTCGAGGGTGCGCGCCCCTTCGCTCATCGGTGTGCGGGTCTGGCCATTGGAATCAATCGCATGGACAAAATCGAGCGTTTCGGCCTGGGCAACATCGCGGTCGGAAGAGATCGTCGTCGTGGCAACTGGATTTTTATCGGTGTGATAAATCGTCGCGTGATTCCAGTCGGTAAATTCGACGGTCATATTTCGACAGACAATCGAGAAAGCAGCCTGCCATTTGCCGGGAATCGCTCCGTTGGTGCCCGCGACGGAAGCGACCGCGCCATTCTTGAAGCGGATGCTCGCGGTGCTGACATCTTCGACCGTATAATCTTTGACGTGCCGATGAAAAACGTTGTTGAGAAATCCGAACGCTGCGACTGGCTCGCCACAAAGGTAGCGTATAATGTCGTACGTGTGTATGATTTGCTCGACCACTTGCCCGCCGCTTTTGCTTTTATCGCGCCACCAGGGCCCATGGAGAGAGTTGCAGCGATAGGTGCCGATTGCCCAGCCGACCTCGCCGGCTTCGCCGCTGTCAATAAGTTTCTTGACTCGCTCGACGGCCTCGCCAAAACGGAGCATGAAACCAACTTGGGATTTGACGCGACCTTTTTTGACGGCTTTCACCATTCGCGCAGCGGCGGCGCGATTAAGCGCGATTGGTTTTTCGATAAAAATATGGACACCGCGCTGGGCGGCTTGCTCGACCTCGTTGGTATGGGCGAATGGCGGCAGGCAGATATAGACGATGTCGAGTTTCTCGCGATCGAACATCCTTCCAAAATCGCCATAGACGGACGCTTGACCATTGCCGTATTTCTGATTGAAAACCGTGGCACGATCCACGGCGACATCGCAAAACGCGACGAGTTGGGCACGGTCGAGATTGGAGAGGACTTTGGCATGTGTATTGGCAATGCCGCCGCAGCCAATTAGTCCGACGCGATATCGTTTGGTCATGGTCGCTCCAAGGTTGGGTTAACTCGCAAAAATCTTGTCCATTCGTTCGGCAATGTCTTTGAGGCGCTTGGCGTCTCCGCCGCCCACTTCCGCCACGCCCCATCCTTTGTATCCGATTTCGTCCAACGCCTTCATGACCGCGGGCCAATCATTGTCGCCATCGAGCAACTCGGCGCTGAACCCCGCCCACTTGCCTTGCTTGTCACTCTTCGCCCGGCTGTATTCCTTGATGTGAAGACACACGATCCGTTTTCCCAGCGCGCGAATCCAATGCTCCGGCCAGCCATAGTGGATAATGTTGCCGACATCGAAATGGAACGCAACAGATTTGCTTTTGAACTCGTCCACGTATCGCGCCGCCTCGACCGGACTCAAGAGAAAATTGTTCCAGACGTTTTCGATGGCAATCGGCACACCCAGTTTTTTCGCGAGCGGGACGGCTTTCCGAATTTCTTCCTGCGACCGTTTGTAGGCGTCGGCGTAGGAAACCTGCTTGTTCACGACGGCAGGCACCAACAACACCGAGGACGCGCCAAGTTCTTTCGCGTCAGTGAGCGCTGATTCCAAGCCTTTCAAGCCCTTCGCGCGCACCTCTGGATTCGGGTCGGAGAGCGTCTTGTCCCAGTGAACGGAATCCACCACATTCGAGATTTGCAATCCGGTCGCATCGCGCGCCTCCAACAGTTGCTTCATCGGCGATCCACCCGGTCGGTTCAGCTCGACGCCATCAAAACCGAGCTCTTTAAGCAGCTTGAATTTGTCGGCAACAGTCTTCCCCTCGCCCACCATGGCAAGGTTGACTGCCTTCTTGATCTCGCGTGTTTTTGATTCGGCGGCGATCGTTGAGCCGGCAAACACCGCGCCTGCCATCGCTGCGGTGCCCGCCTGTAGAAACTCACGCCGATTCAATTCTGGGGTCATTGTCGTTTCTTGTCGTGAAAGTCTAGCGGCAAAATCATGCAACGGCAAGCCTGCAGTTTGCAGAACTGGATTTTTTTACAAACGGGCGTATAATTGAGCAGGAACACAACACGGAAGGGGGTGCAGAATGAAACGAGTTGTACTTCCGAGAAAGTTAGGGTTGTGGCTCGCAGGAGCGATCCTGGCGCTTTTGATCCCCGCATCGATTGGCGAAAAACCGCTTACCAACACGACGGGGGCAATCGACGCCATCGACTCCAGTGACCAAACGATAAAGATCAAGCTGGCTGTGTTGACTCGGACGTTCCACATCACCGAGGATACAAAGTTGTCCACCTTCTATAATATGGAGGCCAAGTTGGACGACTTAAAGATCGGGCGTGATGTAAAAGTCAGCTACCGCGAAGATAACAAAGGCGAGTTGTGGGCGATCTCCATTAACCAGATCCCCATGACTTTCAACGGCAAAATTGACGCCTTGGATGCGACAGAACGCAAAATGGGCGGCAAAGGCTGGTTCGTCAACAAAAAGTTCGCGTTAGCGGACAACTGCAAGTTTCTCTCCGCTGGCGGGAAAGATTGCAAGCTCAAAGACTTGAAAATCGGTCAAGACGTGCATGTCCTCTACGAGGACATCAACGGCGTGCTCTTGGCGCATCAAGTCGAGCTGCAATATCCAACCTATAGTGGAAACATCGTTGCAGTGGACGTGCCTGCGCGGACCTTGGCAGTCCAACGATTACTTGCCACGCGCAAGTTCAACGTTGCCGATGATTGCAAGATCGTGACCGAGCTCTCGCAAAATGCGAGTCTCACCGATCTGCGAATCGACATGAACGTGAACGTGAAGTTTGAAGACGTCAATGGCGTTTTCATCGCTCACTCGATCATGGAACACGGTGCAGCCAAAGCCCAACAGGCCAAAGCAAAATAGCCGTGGAATCACGGCCAGCAACAGGGAATCATTGATGGATTCCCTGTTTCGTTTTAATGACCGGAAAAAATTGACGATTGAAGCCTCCCGCGAACGACGCAAAAACGACGAAAATGGAGTCCCGGTTAGTTGGCGACCGCATCACGCCGAAGACGAAGCCTTCTGCCATTCTTCAATTTTCTCGGCCAACTCATTGGCGGCGATCGCGGTTTTGCGCAACGTCCAGCAACCTACGCGATGTAGGCGGACTTGACGTTCCGAACCGTCGGCAAGCTTGAAATGCATTATCACATCGACCGCGCCGGCCATGGAACTAACATTCCCAGCATCCGCCCTTCGTTCCATGCGGATAAATTCTTTGCGATTGATCCGAAACTCTTCCTTGTCCCCGCGAAACCGGATGCAATCCTTTTCAATCCATAATTTTCCAATGTCTTCGATCGGTGTAGGAAATTTCTTAAAACTGCTCTTTTTCGGATTAGAAATGCCCGCGTCAATACCCATCGCAATCTCGTCAGGTAGCACACCAAAGGCAATCATTCGTTTGGCGATAACTTTCCGTTCAACTGCTGCCCACATGTTAATCCACACCGATACTAATCCAACGACGATAGTAACTGCTACCGCGGGGACGATAAACGCGAGAAAGTGTGGAATGCCGACTACGGCAGACAGTAGTGAGGTGCCTGCCGAAACGAAGCCAGCTAAACCTAGAGACATGAGCAATGTTACAATGAAATAGGCCATGAAAAACCGCCATTTCAATTTCTGCCAAACTCTTGTTGAGTAACTTAACGTCAAGCAATTTGTCCAAAACAAAATCGCATAGGTAAGCAAACCAGCGCCAAATGCGATGGTGCCAAAAAAATACACTCCCGCAGAAAAGTCTGGGTCAAAATCCGCTAACCAAGCTTCCTCTGGAAGCGGATCTGTAATCGTTAGCGTCTTGACTGTAGTCACACCAGCGAAAATCAATACTGCACAAAAAAGTCCCCCAATAAGCAGCCTTTTCCACCGTGCAAGCGGTTTCCCGTCTTTTGGGTCTCCCATACCGCCTCACTTCAACCCTAACTTACCGGGACAGAGGATATTTTTTGGGTCGAGACCGCGCTTGATATTTCCGAGGGCTTTCATGCCTGCGCCATACTGGTTTTTCATGTAGGGGGCGAGACGTAGGCCGACGCCGTGATGGTCGTTAAGGACAGCACCGGCCTTGAGCGCGGCGAGCGTGCCTTCGCGGAAAATGGCGTCGTGAAGTTTCTTGGCTTCGCCGAGATCCTTTGGGCCTTCGGGGATTTTGGCGCGCGCGTAGATCATCGAGCCCCATTCGTACCAGTGCGAAAAATGGGTGATAAGGCCGAGATTCCATTTGGCGGGAACGGCGCCACGGATGGCTTTGGTCGTGGCATTGTAAACCGCTTCGATGTGGGCGAAGTCGGCCACCACGTCCACCGTGCCCCAGATGCTCGGTAGTTGCGGCGCGAACGGCGGGTAATAATAGACGTATCGTTTCTCCCACCAAATCTGGCCAATATTTTTTCCGTTGGGCGCGGCGGGGAGCACCTGGCCGTGGCAAGCACGGCAGATTTCAAACGCTTTGCTGGCTTCCAACTCGACGAGGTCGGGATAATCGCCGTCGAACATCAATACCAGCGTCGAGTCTTTCAACGACATCTCCGTCGCGCGCGCGAGGCTATGGACAGTTGCGTCGGTGTCGTAGAGACGCATCGCGGGTGGTTTGAGGCCGGTGGTCATGATGCGACGACCGGCTTCGATGCCGTCCTTGAGATTCTTGAACGTGAACGCGCCAAAGACGCGCGATTTGGGAACGTTGTGCAGCTTCACGACGGCGGCAGTGACGATCCCGAGCGTGCCTTCTGCGCCAATGAGGAGTTGTGTCAGTTCCGGACCGGCGGCGTGACGCGGGACGGCGGGCGTCTGGACGATGTCGCCTGTCGGCGTGATCCATTCAACGCTAAGGACATGTTCCTCGATCTTGCCGTATTTGGTGGAGAGCACGCCGCTGCCGCGCGCGGCGACGCAACCGCCGATGGTCGCCCATTCCGTCGAGGCGGGATAATGAGTGAACGAAAGTCCTTCCTGGTTCAGTTCGGCTTCGAAGTCGCGGCAGATTTTGCCCGCTTCCACGGTGCAGGTAAGGGAAAGTTTATCAAGCGCGCGGACGCGATTCATTCCCCGCAGGTCGAGAACGATACCGCCTCGGGTGGCGTTGGCTGCGCCTTGCACGCCGCTGCCGCCTCCCCAGGGTGTAATCGGCACGCGAAGTTTGTTGGCCAGTTGGACAATCTTGGCAACTTGTAGCGGGGTGGACGGACGCACCGCGGCGTCCGGCTTGCTAATCTGGCGTTTCGCAGCGGTGGAGGCGATGGCAAACCACCATTGGTCGTTCGGGTAGATAAGGCGGGCTTCGGGTTGGTCGAGGACATTGTTCGCGCCGACGATTCTGGCCAGCGCGCTGGTAAGTTTATTGGAGGATTTCTTGCTCATGTTGATTTCGATGAATCGTTTAATGGTTGAATGGTTGAATCGCCCCGATTTAACGGTTTAACGTTTCAACGCTTTAACGTGTTGTTTAGGGCGTCCACGCCTTATCCACCGTGAAGTCCTGGTTCTTGATGGTGACGGGGCATTTCTCCAGTTCGCTGATGGCGTCAATCAGATGGTCGGCGAACCGGCTAAACGCGACCTCGCCTTTCCAAGCCGTACCACGCGAGGGAACGCCCATCACGCCGCTGTCGGTGAACTCTTCGTGATCGAACGGGAAACTGTAGTATTGGAACCCGCGAAAATCGCAGTCGGGCATGCCATCATTTTTCTTCCAAGCCGGCCCGAGCCACTTCGGGGCGTGCGCTTTGTCAGCCTTGGCGCGATCCATCCGAACCAGTTTCGGGTTGTGACAAAGACACTGCGAAGTTTCCAGCTCGCCTGCGTGCCAGCCGGGTGTTTCTTCCACCGGACCTTCGAGCACGTCCTTGAGCATGCCAAGATAACGCTCGGCGTAGGGTTTGTAATAGCAAATGATCGCGCCCGTCTCGCTGCGCAGGCGGCGCAACACGGGATCCACGACCTTCACGTTGGAGCCGTGGCCATTGACGAAAATGAGCCGTTTGAACCCGTGATGAATCAGGCTGCGCCCGATATCGTACAGGAGATTGAGGTACGTATCGGCGCGGAGCGTGATCGAACCGGCGCCGAAGCCAGGCGCCCGCATGTGTTGCGGCGAATAGCCAAGCCAGAGCGACGGCGTGTAAAGGATGCCGGCTTTCTCGCCGGCGCGTCGCGCCACTTCCGTGGCGCTGATCGTGTCGCAATAAATCGGCAGATGCGGCCCATGCTGTTCGAGGCTCGCCTTGGGAATGAGAATCGTGTCGGAGTGTTTCAAATATTCCTGCACGTCCACGTAACTCCAGTCGCCGAGACAAAAGCTCGGCACTTTCATCTTCTTCGTCTTGCGGCTGGCGATGTATTTATCAATCGCCTTCGAGTCAATCGCTTCGTGAGCCATTTTCAGTTCGGTTTTCGCTGCCATGGTAATCTCCTTTCGGGTATCTGTTGCCCGCATTTAACTATGGATTCTATGGCACGTCTTCTCTCGCTTTACAATTCTTTTCCCGTATCCTAACCTCCCCGTCGCCATGGCACAGAAATCAATCAGCCCCGCGTTCCGCAAGGAAGGCTTCTGGATCACACGTCAGCTCGTCCGGGGACGCGCACAGGCGCATTTCCACAACGACCTGCAACTCAATTTCATCCTTCGCGGCGCGGCGCGTTATTTTCTGGCGGGACAGTTCTACGACGTGAAAGCGGGACGCCTAACCGTTTTCTGGGCAGGCATGCCGCACCAACTCATTCCGCTGGAAGAAAAAGCCGAAGCTTTCTGGGCGATCATACCCCTGACGTGGTTTTCGCAATGGCCTCTGCCATCGTCGTTTTGCGAGCGGCTTTGGCGCGGTGAGCTTCTCTTGGAATCGAATCCTCAAACGTCCACCCACGATCGCACTCTGATGGAAGGCTGGTTTCACGATTTTCAACGAGGCTCGAGCGAGCTTCGAAAAATCGTCCTGGTCGAAATCGAAACTCGACTGAGACGGCTCGCGCTCCAGCACGAATCCGCCCGCGGCAGCGCCCGTTCTCGTGTTGCTTCCGTTCGAACCGGCGACCTCATCGAGCGGGTTACCCGGCATATCGCGCAACAATATGCCGAACCGATCACCGCCACCACCATTGCTGCAGCGGTCGGTGTACACCCCAACTATCTCATGCGCCGCTTCAAAAAAGTCTGCGGCATCAGCCTTTGGGATTACGTTCTGCGCCTCCGCGTCTCGCACGCCCAACAACTTCTTCTTACCACTGACCAAAAGATTCTCGACATCGCCCTGAACTCCGGCTTCGCCTCCCTGAGCCGCTTCTACCACGCCTTCCAGCGATTCTGCGCCTGTACCCCCCGCCAATACCGAACCGAAAAAGGGCTCCAAATCGAACAAATCCTGCGCGAATCGAGGCGGTAATTAAATTCCTTGTAGGCGCTTGGGGTTGTCCTGACTCGGTAGGAGGAAATCAGCGGCGAAGCGAGCTTCGCCGTCCAAAGCGGCAGCAAGCTGTCGCACTCCAAAAAGTTCACACCCGTCAGGAAATTGTCATGGGAAAATTTTTCGAATGAGAGGAGCCAGTCCCCCACAAGTAATTGTGCCTATAATCCCCAAAACCAAGTCCATGCCAGTGACTCCTATTACGGCTACACTCAAAACAACCCATACCACCAGACCAGTTATCGAGCAGGCAATAACGCACTCATGATTTTCGCGCGATTTAAGTAGAGCTACGACAATGAAATCAATCACGGCTGATGGAACAATAAAAAACAATAGCATTCCCCAAAGAGGCGGCATAACGACAGCTTCAGCAATAATCGGGATCATCGCCCCTCCATCACCCGGAGCATTTCCTTGAGGACTTCGTTGGCGAAAGCGTCGTCGTTGATGTGGGCGTCCACTTCGCGATACGTCACATTTTTGTTGAGCCGGCTGCGGAATTCTTCCCGGCTGGCGGCGATGATATCGGCATCCCAAAAGTTGCCGCCATTGGCGTTTTCCATGATCGAACCACCGCGCATCGGGAATACGACCGAAACTTTGCCTTTGGCAGAATTCACTTTGTCCGCGACAAATCGGACAGCCGCGAGTTGTTCGTCCTTGGTCAGCCGTACGAGGGTGAATTCGGGGTTGTGATAGTAGGTTGGTCGTCCTCGAAACATTTCCGGGATTTCGTGTTTGGCGCCGACGGCGACGAAATCGAGGCAGCCGGGAACGACCACTTGCGGCAAACCCGCTTTGCCCGCGGCATCCATGCGGGTAGCGCCGCCGATGTGGAATCCGCCCGCGATTTGGCCAGCGACCTCGCTCAAAGTGTAGTCGAGCACGCCCGCAAACTTCCCTGCCTCAATCAGTTCTTCCATCGCAGGTCCCCCTACTCCGTTGGCGTGGAAAATAACGAGATCGTAGCCGGCTTTCTCCAAGGCTGGTTTAATGACGTGCTGGATCGGTTTGGTGGTATTGCCGAGCATGGTGGCAGCGATGGATTTTCGATTCACAGCCAGGGACGCCTGTGCCACCTTTTGATTTGATTCATAGGATTTTGCCATTCCGGCAATCGCGCCGGCGGCGTTGTCGTAAATCATTTTGCTCACGTCGTTGATCCCGAGGATATCCACAACGGAGTGCATCACCATGATGTCTTTGGTGCCGATGAACGGGCCGAACTTGCGATGACCGGAGGCTAGCGGACAGACAATCAGCTTAGGCAAACCGACGGGCAGGACTTTCATCGCAGCGGCGGCGAGCACAGCGCCTTCCGCTCCGCCGAGGGAAGCGATACCGTGGATTTTTTTCTCACTTGCCAATCGAAGGGCGATGTTTCGGACACCTTTGAGCATTTCCTCGACGGCCTTTCCGCGGCTACCGGAATTGCGGATTGCGTCCAAATCCGACCCGGCGGCTTTGGCGGTGTCGCGGCGATTAAAGTCTGGCTCGATCCCGATGGCTTCGCCGAGGATCCCTGAATCAAGCGTGAGCGCGTCGCAGCCGAGGGCACGCACGCGGTCGCGGAGATAGGCGGTTTCAGGTCCCTTGGTATCGAGCGTGCCGATGAGCAGAACAGTTGCCATAATGGTTCAGGTTATTAACCCCGAATGGATCGAAAGGCACGAAAATTTTATCCTTGATGCAGGTTTGACACTCGTACGTGTGCCTGTTAAGTTACTTTGCAATGAGTATCACTGTCACAGAAAAGGCTGCGGGCCAGATTACCGCGTTGCTCCGCGAGCAAAACGCGACCGACAAGGCGCTGCGGCTGTTCGTCCACGCCGGCGGATGCTCTGGCCTAGAGTACGGCATGAGCGTGGACGCGCCCAAGCCCGATGACGCGGTCGTCACCGCAAATGGAGCGCGCGTGGTCGTTGACCCCAAGAGCCTGAAAAGTCTGGATGGTTCGGTAATTGATTACGTGGATGGCCTGCAAGGCACGGGCTTCAAAATCCAGAACCCCAACGCAAAAGAAACTTGCGGCTGCGGTAAATCTTTCGGATAATGTCACCACACGGGGGAGCTGCAAAAGCGGCTGAGAGTCCGTCAGCTGACGGAGACCCCTTGAACCTGAATCGGATAATGCCGACGGAGGGAATTATGAAAAAAAGTCCAAAATCCAATCCGCCACGGCGGATAAAAGTTCAAAGTCCAAACGGCAACGGCGCGCACAGCGCCAAATCGTTGCCCAATTCCAAAAAGATTTACGTTGCGGGAAAACTGCATGCCGGTATTCGCGTGCCCCTGCGCGAAATCACCCTCGCGCCAACCAAGGGCATGAACGGCTATGCCGAAATCAACCCACCGGCTCGCGTGTACGATTGCAGCGGCCCGTGGGGCGATGCGACCTTCAAGGGCAATGTAAAAAACGGCTTGCCGCACCTGCGCTGCGAATGGATTCACGCGCGGGGCGACGTTGAAGCAACAAACTCAACACTGAACGTTCAACGCTCAACATTCAATCCTCAACGGCCATTGCGCGCGAAACGCGGCAAAATCGTCACCCAGCTCGAATACGCGCGGCGCGGCATCATCACCCCCGAAATGGAATTCGTCGCCATCCGTGAAAACCTCGGCCGCGACCGCTCCCATCCCTCCTCTCCCCTCTCCAATCCCCGCCCTCTCGGCGGCCAATCCTTCGGCGCTTCCATCCCCGACTACGTCACGCCTGAATTTGTCCGCGACGAGGTCGCGCGCGGTCGCGCCATCATCCCCGCCAACATCAATCACCCCGAACTCGAGCCGATGATCATCGGCCGCAATTTCCTCACCAAGATCAACGCCAACATCGGCAACTCCGCCGTCGCCTCCAGCATCGAGGAGGAAGTCGAGAAGATGCGCTGGGCCACCAAATGGGGCGCGGACAC
>CAYGDP010000034.1:0-37881 GCA_964348665.1 uncultured Verrucomicrobiota bacterium | reverse complement strand
GGATTGCCCCCCGTCCAAGGGATGCTACGATCAACGCGAAAAATAGGAAAATTGTCGTTCTGTTTGGGATTGCCCCCCGTCCAAGGGATGCTACGATGAACTCGGATTCATTGGCTTCCTTTCGCTTGTTTGGGATTGCCCCCCGTCCAAGGGATGCTACGATCAACGCGAAAAATAGGAAAATTGTGGTTCTGTTTGGGATTGCCCCCCGTCCAAGGGATGCTACGATAGGTCGCCGCACGAAAAACGGCCTTGCGCGACATCGGTAGGGTGGTATGATGCAGGTGTTGGAGCACCCTTTGGACGGGGGGCACCATCTCAAATATGCTGACCAACGTCGGGCACTGAGAAGACTGGGCAACCAGAGCTTGCACCCCGACGCTGCGAGGTCGTTTGATTGAGCGGCATTTGCGAAAGCAGATGCCGCTCTTTTTTTGCAATGGTTTGGGGCACAGGCTCGCCCGCCGAGGTGGGCGTCCCTGCCTGTGAATCATCAAAAGAAAAGCATCTGCTCCGGCATATTTTCGGCCGCAACTTTTTTTTGGCTTTGCACGACAATCATGCGTCCCCATTGCGCGTCCGTGATCGTGATGCCGCGCACTTGGCCGCGCGCGGGGATCATCGGGCGCAACCTGCGCACGTGCGTGTCAATGCGGTCGGCGCTGCCACAGGGGCGCGCGTACACACTGAACTGCACCATGAAGTAACCATCGTGGATCAGGTCTTTGCGAAAGTCGGACGCGGCTTTCCGCGCGTCTTTCGTATCCACTGGCAGATCAAACATGACAAGCATCCAAGCCATACGATATTTGCAGCACACCACAGAACGGGATCGTGGCATACAGCCTCCTTTCTTAAAAAAATCTGTAGGCCGTGTGACCTCACACGGCGTTTTCATTCCACGCGTGCCGCGTCGGGTGACGCGGCCTACAACATTGGGATTTTCAACGGCTTTGATTCTCTAGCCAGCGATGCGTTAGCAAAACTCTGAATATACAAATCCACAGCGTTCAGAAATCGAACGTTAGAATTATCCATCTTGACCTCTAGTGTCAGCAACGCCGCGGCAACCGGAATCCAAACCTCCATCCCTTCGACTGACTTAGAGCTGGCTTTCCCGTCTCGCCGTTTTTTCTCGAGATACTGATACAACTCACGATCCAGCCACGGGCGCAACGGCTCCATCAAATCATCCGCCAACGCAAAACTGCCCGCTTTGTCGGCGTGATGAATGCCGAGCGCGGCGATGAATCCATGCGCAGCGAGGCTGCGCAAGACGGTGGAGCGAACGATGGCGTAGCCGTAATCGAGCATTCCATTCACGCCGGCCCGAGTGCGCGGCTCGCGCTTGGTTTCCGTCTCGCTCAAGCGTGGAAGCAAGCGTTGCCAATAATTCTTTGCCGCGCGCGATTCACAGGCGTACGCTGGCGACTCGCCCCGTTCGCAAAGATCGGCGATGCCATTCAACAGCAAACGAGCGCGTTTGAGGTGGCCGAGAACGGCGGCTTGATTGCGGATTTTGGCCGTGATAACCTGCCGCCACATCGCCTCCTTCCACTTGGGCGTCCATTCGACCTGACGGCGCAGCAATTCAGTGTTGGTCGGACAATAATAGGGAACGGTGAGGGCGCACGGCTGAAATTTTTCGTCGCAGACCATCAGCAGGACGTTCAATTCGGCCATCCGTCGTAAGGCGCTGCTGGAAAACTCTGCGTTGCGCGACGCGCAGATAATTACAGCAACGTCCGCAAGCGGCACGCTGCGCTCCTTGCCTGTTTCCGCATCGGTGATCCGAAGCTGATCAAGCTTTAGCCGCACCCGCAGATTCGGACTTAGAAGATGGAGAATGTGGAAGCTCATAACCAAGACAACATACAAAC
The DNA here is from genome assembly GCA_964348665.1 of uncultured Verrucomicrobiota bacterium. GTDB lineage: Bacteria > Verrucomicrobiota > Verrucomicrobiia > Palsa-1439 > CAYGDP01 > CAYGDP01. The sequence continues at coordinate 36,001 of CAYGDP010000034.1, read as the reverse complement.
TCGTGCCATCTTGGTTTGATCCCAGTTCTAGGCAGGCCAAAACTGACACGGGCATCGTCATTGTCAGCAATATGCCCTGGCAAAATTATGACCTGAACCTGTCCAAAATCGGTCACGATATAACGACCTGGTTTGTAACCAGCGGCAAGCGTTTTTTTTAGCTCAACGGCTTGTCCTTTTTTTATGACTGTAATAATTCCATAGCTGGGATCGATCGGTTCGTTACAAACAGGAGTGTCTCCCTGCCAATACGGGATAAGGGCAGGGACAAACCTCTTGCCGTCAGCCGAAAGATGAATATGAACGGCCTTGTAAGTTTTGCGCTTCACGAACGCATTCGTGCCTTTGCTAAACGGCATGACAGCAGAATCATCTTTGACCGAGATCAGCCGCACGTTGCGGATGGGGATTTTTACTTCTTTTGGCCAAGCAAATTCGGGCGCGCCTGTGGCGCGCCATCGTTGGAAGTCAGCGAAGCATAATTTGCGAGTGAAACTTTCCGGTAGACAGCCTTTTGATTTCTTTAACTGATCTGCGAGGTCAGTTGTCTCCGCCTCAAATTCCAGCCATGCGGCAGCGCAATACGCGCCGAGTTTCTTGGGGAATATGTCGTCGAAATCTTTCGGCTTTAGACTGGTGAAAACTTCGCGCGCCACGTAAGTATCTTTGTCGCGTTTGGCGTAGAGAGTTGTGGCGTAGGCTTGCTGGTGATTGCTGCGCGAGACGTGATGGCCAACGACAGCTTTGGCGATTTCATCTTTCACTTTCGCAAAATTTAGGCCGACAGGATTGGAAGCGACGGAGCGGTTGGTATGATCGGTAGTCCACCACCCACCCGCACCGTGGGTGCGGTGTGCCAGCCATGGCAGAGTGCAGGAAATTACCATTGCATCGAGCGCATGATGCCGCAGGTCACCACGATTTTTTTCGGTGTATTGCCTCCACGCTTCTTCCGTGTCTTCGGCAGGCTTGTCGTATAGCGCGTGATTCAAGCCCCACGACTGCCGCAAGCGGCTGGTCAATTGGCCGTTCGTGACTTGGAATTTGAGGGAGTCGGCTTTCTTGATGTCGGTCGGGTCGCGCCCATCTTTGCCGACCCAGCCAAGCCGAATCAGGCAGATATGGCGCAGCACTTTGGCAATATAGGAGGTTTGCACAAGATCCGAAGTCGACTCGATCAATTCCTCGGCGTTCGGACTAAGGAAGATTTCGAGTTTGCGGCCACGAAAACAATCGGCAGCGTTCTTTTTGAGTGCATCCCAGTTTTCGGTAGGGTGGAAAGCTTCGTAAGGCGTCCGGTCTTTCTTTAGTTCACGATTGCAGCGAACGTGAGCAACTGTGAGGTTGTAAAACTCATTACAGTCTACACGTCTGCGAGGGACTAAATGCTCGATGTCTGCATCAGCGAGGAGGAGTTCTGTCAAGCAGAATGGGCAAAGACAAAATGGGCACCGTCCCTTTGCTTCCTTCCAAAGCCGATACCGTAAGATGGAGTTCTTTGAGACCGATTGTCCCTCCGCGGCGAGGAAACTTCGCGCGTTCTCGCGATCTTTCCGATGTTCCTCGTTGCGTTTATTCAACTCGTTCTTATTTTTCTGACTAAGCGCGATGCTGCGGACAGCCTCGACAATGACGAGGGAAGGAGTGCCGTGCTTTTCGATCAACTGATTGAGCAACCGACGAAACAAGATGAGCCGATGGCGCACAAGCGGATGTTTGATATCCGTGAGATAGCGATCGAGTGCTTGATCAAGGCTTTCTCCGTCTCGGCGCAAAACGGGTTGTGGCGGATCCACTCGGCGACCGTCTGCGATTTCCTTACGAAGGAGGTCAAGCGTCAGTGACGAGTATTTCGCCCGTCCACTGCCCGACTCTGGCGTCAGTGGCTTTTGATCTTCAATAAGGAGAAACCGATCCGCGAAAGGCTTCGCAAGAGTTTTCAACCGTGCTTGCGTTACCTTTCCCTTCTTGTCCCATTCCTGGCGCAGAGCGGTGACGAAGGTTGGAAAATCAATGCGCGGGTCGCGCTTTTGATGCGTCTTCGCATCCACCACGCGAAAGTTCATTAGCGCTAATTCCCATTGCGCTTTTTCATAAGCCACCTTTTTTTTACGAACGACGTGAAGCGGTCTGCCTTGGCCGTCGATTGGTTGCCAGGAATCGAGCGCAGGCCCGCGATTGTCGAACCGTGGCCAGCGCAGGCCGAGCACGCCCGGGTTGCGGCCTTCGGTGGATTTGTGAAAGACAAAATGTTCTTTGCCCTTCGTATCTTGGTATCGTTTCGAATCGCCATAAAGTAGCCAATCGGTTTTCTCGGCAAGCTTCGAGCAATTCTTACTTTGTGCTGTAACAATGGCGCGAAATTCCTTTTCGAGCAGGTCGCGCGGCCAGACGCGGCGGCGCTGGTTGTCGGGGTGTTTTGTTAGAAATTGGCAGGGCAAATCGCAGCCTTCGTTTTTCATATCCTCACGCAGCTTCGAGATGCTTTCTTTGATGACTCCTACTTCTTTTTTAGCATCGCCGTCTCTGCGAGCGCCTTCTTGATTTTCCCACGGCACGCCGTCAAGATAGCCCCGCCGTTTCCAGAGGTGGGCGATGGCGGAGTGAAGTTCTTCGGGCGGGAGTTTTTCGCCATTGACGGCGCGGAGCCGGAGCGCGACAGGGTCGTTGTGATTGGTTGTGGGCTTCGGCAAGCCCAGCTTGACTAATTCCTGTTCGAGCCATTTGCGACGATATTTCTTGGAGCGCAGCGTGCGTCGTTGCCTACGCAAACCACGGCGGCCGCTAAGGTCGGAAGTGTCTTCGGGGCAGATGAGAACACCGACATCGAGAAATTCATTGCCGCGTCGGACGGCGTATCCGATGGAGCCGGTGCCAATGTCAAAGCCGAAGACGATTCCCTTGAGGAACGCATCGTTGACCACCGATGGATTTCCAATTGCCATAAAAACCTCCTCGATCCAATTTCCAAATCTAACGGATTATAGGTGGCTCCCTATTGTTTTTGCAAGCCTCTCTTGGCCGCCCATTTTTCAATACTGCCGATAATTAGACTACGCGAGTGGCAAGCAAACTTGTGGGGCTGTGCAAAACCCAGTTGCGAAATCGATTTCGCAACTGTTATACGGTCCGAAATTCAGCAGCGATGCTGAATTTGACGCGGATTGCGAATCATCGCGGGCGAGGACAACATTACGCTGGCTCGGCGCGGGCTGTTCTCAAATCGCGAGCAGGCAATTTTCTACTCCCAAATCGCATCGGTGGCAATCAACGCAGGATTACTCTGCGCGGAGATCATTATTGAGAGTTCAGGCGGTAGCCAGCCGATCGTGTGTCGTGGGTTACGCAAACGCGATGCGCGGCGGATCCGAGAGATCATCGAGTCGAAACGTGGAGGATTATGCCCGCAGCGTGCTTAATTCTTTGGGCGTGACATGGTGGTCGCAATGTGGCTAGATAGTTGCCCCACAAGGAGGAAATACATGCAAACCAATAACCAAGGCGGCAGGACTAGCGCAAAAGTGTTGGCGGTGTTACTTTGTGCCGTTGTGATGGCGGCGACGTTGATCAGCATTGGCACCAGTCCCAGCGGCGGGACTTGCTGCGGTGGTACGACCACCGTCCCCGGCGTGGACCCGCCGCCACCGACTACGGACGCTGAATTACCACCCGATCCGCCAATCGGTTGCGGCCAATGCACCCAGTTCGGCAGTACCGGCTCGTTTACCGCGCCCGAAAGCGGGGAGATTATCTTTGGCATGAACGACAACCGCTACGAAGACAACAGCGGGAGCTGGATCATCACGCTGCAAGAGTTTGGATCGTCCGGGACGACACAGATCGAAGTGCCGAGTGGGGGTAATGTTAGCTCAATGCCCTTTTCTGTCGAAAAGGGTAAGACCTACACGTACTCGGCGACCGGGTTGGTCGTTTGGGTTGGCAACCAACCGCCCGTCGGTCCCGACGGTCTTAACATCGTTGCGGAACAGGACTTTGCTTGTCCCGGCAAAAACAAATTCTGCCTCATTGGTAGATTCTTCTGCGCGCCCGAGGACGTGAACCTGATCATTTATCACGGTCAGTCCGGCGCAGAAGTTGCCCAGGATGTCGAAGAAACTATCGGCGCGTTCACAGTCGCCAATCTCAATGATACCGACGGCGATCAAGACCTCGATCAAGACGGCATCTCGGAGGGACGCGACATTGACGATGCTCGTGTTAATCCGGTTGATCCTGCGAAGGGGCGGGTCGAGGTGGATTTGATGAGGTTGATCATTAAAAAACCGATCAATGATGTCGGGGGTAATGTGAAACTAACGGTTGTATCGGGCGGAGCCAAGCTCTGGGCACAACACATCAAAGTTGATGAAGTCGTGCTGACTGGTGGTTCGGTGGAATTTCCCACAGCCGAGCTGGACAAAACGATCTGGGTCGAAGCGCGAAGCCCGAGCAGCGCGCTGCGCGACATCGTGCTGGAGCTGGAATATAACGGCAAGAAAGATCGCATCGCCGCCACGGGGGTGTGGGCGACGCTTAGTCGCGTGCGAGACGACCGCTTTGTGAACGGAGTGGATGTTCAACTCGCGGACTTTTTGAGGGATTTTCCAGAGTTGGCTGGCCCTCCCCTTGTTTTAACTAATTTGTACGGTGGAGTAGGATTGCGCCCGTCCTTACAAGTGGAAGGGCCGGGAAATGCGATCCTGATGGAATTTAAGCTCATGCCGCCGGGCATCTCACAACAGCCGAACGTGAAGTTTGACATCGGTCGAAGAGTTCAGAGCTTTATCGCTGAAGTCACGCTAAACGGCCGCAACGTCGAAGCAACCAAATTCCCCGTCAACCTTGAAGATGCAAATGACGACCCACCTGCCGCAGACGAAAGCGAAACACCAACGGCGTCTGATCTTTTCTATTCTTTTGATGCCCCAGGCCCCATAGATAAGTTTGCTGGCCTGAGCAAGCGACTGGTTTTGAGATTAAGTTTCCTGGAATTTGCGCGGGTATCTTTCAATGGCGCTCGTCCCGAAGGAAACGGAGTCCACGGGTCGCGCTGTTCGGATATGTTCGCATGGCACGTGAAAAGCGACCTGATAGTGGATCAGAATCGGATATGGGTGCGGCCCACCGGCGACGAGAAGGAAACCGAAACAAACAATGTCGGGCCGGGGCTGATAATGATTCAACCCGCCCCCGGACAAGGAGGTCAATGATGAGTACCAAACGAATGGTAACATCTTTGTGGGTCATCGTCGGCTTGGCCTGCGCGCTGCTCAGACCCGCGCTGGCAGAGGACAATAAAGAGGATGACAATTTTGATGTGCTCAACTATTTGCAGAAGAAATCAGACCTCATCGTTGTGGGTAAGTTCATCACAGAGCCATTTGGGATGATAGCAGCGCCAGGAGTCAAATTTACCATCGTGCGCGGCGGCGCTACCTTCCAGGTGGACGATGTCCTCAAGGGTGATGGAAAATTGAATGGCCAGGACATCCATGTCAGCTTCCTTCGTGTTGCGCTTGCGGGCGAAAAAGAGGAGCATACTTTGTATAAGAAGGATACCGAGTGCATTCTTTTCCTGAAGTATGAGGAACCCGGTGATCTTCCTGCGTGGATGGTTGAGGAGCTTAAAGGCATTGGCGCAGATGAACTCGAAATATCAAAACTGCGTTCGCGTGTTAATTGGAACATTGTGGACTGGTGGTTCGGAGTGCAGCCCCGCAATTCAGCTATGGAGCGGACACTGAAAGGACTGTCGAAAAAACCATAGTGATTTTCGAGTGGACATGAATCATGAATTAGGCATAGGCGCGGCCCACCGGCGACGAGAAGGAAACCGAAACAAACAACGTCGGGCCGGGACTGATTATGATCCAGCCCACCCCCGGACAAGGAGGGCAATGATGAGAACCAAGCGAATTGCAAAAACGCTGTGTTGTATCGTCGGCATATTTGCCTGCGCGACGTTCAGCCCTGCCCATGCGGATGATAAAAAGATAAACTTGGAACTTGATGTGCTCCAATATCTCTACGACAAATCAGACCTGATAGTCGTGGGCAAATTCACCAGGGAGCCATCTGGCTTTTACATGCGGCGCCGGGTACACGGCCTCGGCGGGTTCCAGGTGGAGGATGTCCTCAAGGGGGACAGCAAGTTGAAAGGCCAGAACATCGGGGTTGGTTTCGTACGTGTTGCGCTTGGGGACGAAAAAGAGGAGCATACTTTGTATAGGAAGGACGCCGAGTGCATCCTTTTCCTAAAATATGAGGAGCAGCCCGGTAATCCTACTCCGGAGATGATTGATGGCCTTAAAAGCCTGAGAGAGGAGCTTAAAAGATTGGGAATTGATGAGCGCGAAATACCTGAGAAGCTTATTAAGTGGATCGTTGTGGACCAGTGGATAGGAGCGCAGCACCGCGATACAACTATGGAGCGCGTGCTGAAGGGTCGAAGCGAAAAGAAATGATGTCGCATCATGCGCTTATCTTTCAATGGCGTTCGTCCCAAAGGAGACGGAGTCCACGGGTCGCGATGTTCGGATATGTTCCAATGGCACATGAAAGGCGACTACCGCGCGGACCCGAATGGGTTATGGGCGCGCACCACCGGTGACGAAAAGGAAACCAACGTGAACATTGTCGGTCCTGGATCGATTATGATCCAACCGGCACCCGGACAAGGAGGACAATAGTGAAAACCAGACAAATTGTGAAATCTTTGCGGTGTGTGGTCTGCATTTTGGTCTGCGTGGTGCGCTGCCCCGCCCAGGCGGATGATGAGGTTGACATCCTAAAATACCTCTACGACAAATCCGACCTCGTGGTCATGGGAAGGATAATGACAGAAGGGGGCGGGGCCATCATGGGTGGTGGTGTAAAAGTCTTCGACGTATCGACTGGCTATAATGTCCAAGTGGAAGACGTGCTCAAGGGCAACGACAAGTTGAGAGACCAAATCATCAACGTCATTGTCCGACGTATCGTGGTGATTGAAGAAGAAATCAAGAATCCCTTGTTCAAGAAGGACGCCAAGCATATCTTTTTCCTCAAAGAAAACAAAATGACCCCTGCTCTTAGGAACATGCTTAAGGACTGGTCGGAGGAGCTCCAGGCACGGTATCCAGAAGAAAAACTAGACTTCCGTGTCAATCTAGACGCCTCTTCTTGGGAAACGGTTAATCCCTGGTTCGGCATTCACCATCCCGATCCAGCGATGGCGCGTACACTGAAAGGACTGTCGAAAAAACCATAGTGATTTTCGAGTGGACATGAATCATGAATTAGGCATAGGCGCGGCCCACCGGCGACGAGAAGGAAACCGAAACAAACAACGTCGGGCCGGGACTGATTATGATCCAGCCCACCCCCGGACAAGGAGGGCAATGATGAGAACCAAACGAATGGTGACATCTTTGTGGGTCATCGCCGGCTTGGCTTGCGCGACGTTCAGCACTGCCCTGGCCGCTGATGAGATTGACATCCTCAAGTACCTCTACGACAAATCAGACCTGATAGTCGCGGGCAAGATTATCGACGAGCCTGGCGAGATTCTATCACGACCCGGTGTCAGATTGAGCATCCTACGCGGCGCCTGTGATTTCCAAGTGGAAGATGTTCTCAAGGGAGATGGCAAGTTGAAAGGCCAGAACATCCGGGTAGGCTTCCGTCGTGTTGGGCTTGGTGACGAAGAAGAGAAACATAAATTGTATAGGAAGGATGCCGAGTGCATCCTTTTTCTTAAATATGAGGCCCCTGGCGAGCTTCTTCCGTGGGAAATTGAGGAGCTTAAACGCCTTGGAATAGAAGAACGCGAAGTACCAAAGATGCTAATTCGGTGGCGCAGTGTGGACTGGTGGTTCGGAGTGCAGCCCCGCAATTCAGCGATGGAGCGGACAATGAAGGGTCTTGCCGAAAAGAAATGATGCCGCATCATGCGCTTAACTTTCAATGGCGTTATCAAAACCGAAGACGATTCCCTTGAGGAACGCATCGTTGACCACCGATGGATTTCCAATTGCCATAAAAACCTCCTCGATCCAATTTCCAAATCTAACGGATTATAGGTGGCTCCCTATTGTTTTTGCAAGCCTCTCTTGATCTCCCATTTTTCAATACTGCCGATAATTAGACTACGCGCGTGGTAAGCAAACTTGTGGGGCTGTGCAAAACCCAGTTGCGAAATCGATTTCGCAACCGTTATACCGTCCGAAATTCAGCAGCGATGCTGAATTTGACGCGGATTGCGAATTATCGCCCATCCGGGTTCGTATCCATTTGTGTGCTCTTGTCCGACGAGGTGGATTGGTGGTAAAACATTTCCGTGACAAAAGCTGAAATCATCCGCGACCGCAAAGACGGCGAGAAAATCGTCGCGGTCACCGCCTACGATTTTCCGACGGCGAGGATCGCCGATGAAGTTGGCGTGGATCTGATTCTTGTCGGCGATTCGCTCGGCATGGTTATACTAGGTTACGATAACACATTGCCGGTAACAATGGCCGAGATGCTTCATCATACGCGCGCCGTGGCGCGTTCCCGGCCTCGGGCATTGGTGATAGGTGATATGCCGTATCGCAGTTATGAAACTGTCGCGCAAGCGTTGCGCAACGCGAGGCGGTTTATCGCTGCGGGCGCGGACGCGGTGAAATTGGAGGGTGGTTTGCCCGACATTTGCGCTCGTGTTCGCGCGCTGGTTCGAGAGGGAATTCCGGTGCTTGGTCACATTGGGTTATTGCCACAAAGCATCGTGAAACTTGGCGGGTATCATGTGCAGGGCAAAACGCCCGAAGCTGCCCGCCGCATTGTCGCCGAGGCGAAGGCACTCGAAAAAGCTGGCGCGTTTGCGATCGTGATCGAGTGCGTTCCGGCTGGTCTCGCATCCCGCATCACCCGGTCGGTCACGATTCCAACCATTGGGATCGGCGCGGGCGCGGGTTGCGACGGTCAAATCCTGGTTTGCCATGATCTTCTTGGATTTGGATCTTGGGGCATTCCGAAGCATGCCAAGCGATACACGAATCTGGCCGAACAAATCCGGCGCGCTTTCGCGGCGTATCGAGCGGATGTGCGATCCCGGCGATTTCCTTCGTCGGAGAATAGTTTTTAATGGTTCGTATTGGCCGATGTTTGTGTATGGTATAGGCGTGTCCATGGATATGAAGCAAACGAATGAACCGTTGGGGATTGCGGTGGTCGGGTGCGGGCACTGGGGACCCAACCACGTCCGTAATTTTGCGACTCATCAACAGGCGCGAGTGTTGTATTGTGTGGACACAAATTCGCAGCGGCTTGAGGCCCTGCGCGATTGGTATCCGTCGGTGAGCGTTTCCGGGTCGGTTGACAAAATCCTGGCCGATCCAGCGGTTGGGGCGGTAGTCATATCCACTCCGACGGCGACCCATTACGAGTTGACCAAGCGCGCGTTGCTGGCGGGAAAGCATGTGCTTTGTGAAAAGCCGCTGGCGACGAATGCGACGGAGGCGCGGGAGCTAGTCGAGATTTCGACACGGACGGGCAAGATTCTCCTGGTGGGTCATGTTTTTCTGTTTAACGCCGGCATTGTCCGTTTGCGGGAATTGCTTGCGTCCGGCGAGGTGGGTCGTGTTCATTATCTTCATGCGACCCGAACGAATCTCGGCCCGGTTCGACAAGACGTGGATTGTGTGGTGGATCTAGCCACGCACGATATTTCCATTTTTAATTACCTGCTTGGCGCGCAACCGACAGAGGTGAGCGCCCGCGGCAGTAATTATCTTCAGGATGGCAAGGCGGACGTGGCATTCATCACGTTGACGTATCCCAATCAAGTGATCGCGAACATTCACGTGAGCTGGTTGGACCCGAAAAAGGTGAGACAACTCACTGTGGTCGGCGATCGAAAGATGGTTGTCTGGGATGACATGGCGGCTGCAGGCCCGCTGACCATATACGACAAGGGCGTTGTCCGTGAGCCGTTCTACAAGGATTTTGGCGAATTCCAATTGGTGACCAAGGATGGAGATATTGTGATTCCGAAGCTGCGGACGGTGGAGCCGTTGCGCGTGCAGACTGATTACTTTATTTCCTGCGTGAAATCCGGCAGGATTGAGCGGTGCGACGCAACGGAAGGGTTGGCGGTTGTTCGAGTGCTCGAAGCGATTCAGGAATCCATGGGTGCGGGGGGCGCTCCGGGAAAGGTGGCGATTTGAAATCCCAAGGCATTCATCCGCTTGCCATCGTGGAAGGCCGGGTTGGCGCCGGCACGCGCGTCTGGGCGTTTGCGCACGTCTGTTCGGGCGCTGTAGTCGGTGAAAACTGCAACGTGGGTGAGCATTGCTACATCGAAGGGGGGAGTCGAGTGGGGGACAATTGCACCATCAAGAATGGAGTGATGATTTGGAACGGGGTCAACCTAGCCGATGGAGTTTTCGTCGGTCCCGGTGTCGTCTTCACCAATGATTCGCATCCGCGTTCCCCACGGCTTTTCCTCGTGCGCTCCAAGTATTTCACGAACGATTGGATTCAACCTACATACGTAGGGCAGGGAGCCAGCATAGGGGCTAACGCAACAATCGGCAGCGGGATTGACATCGGTGAATTCGCCATGATCGGCGGTGGCGCGGTGGTGACTGCCGATGTGCCGGCATTCTCGCTGGTATACGGCAATCCCGCCCGTATCCGCGGATCGGTTTGCGCTTGCGGAAAAAAAATAGTGCTCCGAAAATCCGTTGCCCAGTGCCGCGATTGCGGTCGCCGTTTCCAAAAAACGAGCGCAGGCGTTCGCTGCGAAAATCTCTAGCCGTCATGCGCGTCCTAGCTGCCTCAATCGCCTTCAACGAGGAGAAAAAAATCGGGGCAGTCGTTGCCCGCTTCCAGCTCGGTGATGTGGATGAAATCCTCGTTGTGGACGACGGCTCGACCGACCGCACGGCCGAGGTCGCTCGTAGCAAGGGCGCAACCGTGATTTCCCGTCCGCAACGCGGCGGTGCGGGGGCGGCGATTCGCACCGCCATCGAATACGCGCGCGAAAAGAAATTCGATGTGCTCGTAATTCTTGCCGGCAATGATAAAGATCGTCCGCCCGAAATTCCCCGCCTGCTCGCAGCCATACAAGACGGTTGCGATTTCGTGCAAGGCTCGAGATACCTGCCCGGCGGCGACTTTGGCAACATGCCGCTCTACCGCCGCATTGCCACCCAATTTGTCCACCCTATTCTCTTTTCGCTGATCACCGGCCGTCGAATCACCGATAGTACCAACGGTTTTCGTGCGTTTCGCCTCTCGCTCCTCGATGACCCTCGCATCAATCTCAACCAGGATTGGTTGCAACAATACGAACTCGAACCATATCTCTTTTACAAAGCTATCACACTCGGATACAACGTGACTGAGGTTCCCGTGACAAAAATCTACCCGCCCAAGGAACTTGGCTATACGAAGATGAAACCCATCACCGGTTGGTGGAGCATCTTGCGTCCCATTTTTCTTCTCGGGTTGCGACTAAAAAAATGAATCCTATCCCGCTCGTTGATCTGCGCGCACAGCATCGCGCGTTGAAATCCGAACTCGACGCTGCCATCGCCGAGGTTCTTGAACGGGGCGATTTTATTCTGGGCGGCGCGGTGGAATCGTTTGAGCGGGACTTCGCCGCGTTCGTCGGAGCGCGCCATGCCATCGGCGTAGGAACCGGTCTGGATGCGTTGACACTCTCCCTGCGCGCCGCAGGTGTATCTGCCGGTGACGAAGTCATTCTGCCTGCCAACACGTTCATCGCCACAGCGTTTGCGGTCAGCGCCATAGGCGCACGGCCCGTGTTGGTGGATTGCGAGGAAGCAACGCTCAATATCAATCCGTCGCTGGTCGAGCGTGCGATCACGTCGCGCACACGCGCCATCGTTCCCGTCCATCTCTACGGTCAACCTTGTGCGATTACCGATATTGTCTCGCTCGCGCAAAAACGCAACTTTGCGGTCATCGAGGACGCCTGCCAATCGCATGGCGCAACGTTTCGCGGCCAAGCTGTAGGTACCTTTGGACTCGCGGGTTGTTTTAGCTTCTATCCCGCAAAAAATCTTGGCGCGGCGGGCGATGGCGGCCTCATCATTACCAACGACGATGGCCTCGCCGCGAAACTCCGCGCCCACCGACACTATGGCCAGCGCGCAAAATACGAGCATGTCGAAAAAGGAACGAATTCCCGCCTCGATACACTTCAGGCGGCAATCCTGCGCGTGAAACTAAAACATCTTGCCCGCTGGAATGAGCAGCGCGTCGCGCACGCCCGTCGCTATGCCGAGAAACTCGTCTCCCTCGCGCAGATTCGTTGTCCAGCCGTCGCGCCGGATCGCACGCATGTTTTTCATCTCTACGTCATCCGTGCGGCGCGGCGCGATGCGCTTCGGACGTATCTTGCCGAGCGAGGGATCGAAACCGGCATTCATTATCCCGCGCCGATTCACTTGCAACCCGCCTATACAGATCTCGGTTACAAACAAGGCGGTTTTCCGGTTGCGGAAAAAGCGGCAGCCGAAATCCTCTCCCTACCGATGTTTCCGGAATTGACCAACGAACAGATTAATTTTGTTTGTGACAACCTCGCCACGTTTTATCGGCGGTAAAGGTTTATTGGGATGGTGGCGCGAGCGTGCCAGCCCGGAATGGATGTACCAAACGCGCCAGCATGGCCAGCGCAATGAAGTAACAAATCATCGCCACATTCAGAGCGAAAGTAAAGTTGATGAGCTTGGCGATGGACAGCGTGGCCGCCGCGCCGACCACCGATGCCGTGCCGTTGATGGCCCAGAGCAGCGGAACGTTTCGCGGCTCGCTCAATCGCAACGCCGTCGGAAAAAACATTCCCATCATCGCTCCCGTGGGAATCATCCAGAAGATCACAACGATGACTCGTGCCGCCAGTGAAGATGCCAGCAATGCGCGCGTGATGGCGGGTGCGGCGTAATTGAGCAGCACGATGAGAGGGACGACCAGTGCTGCCATCGTAACCAGTCGTTGCCACTCGCCTTTGTCAGCCCATCGTTGTGCCAACACACTGCCGAGCGCGCCGCCAACCAACATCGCAAAGATGACGACCGCCAGCGCCAGCGTTGGATAACCGAGGAAGAGGATGAACCGTTGCACCGCGACATTTTGTACAATCATGAAGCCAATGCCAATGGCGCATACGAGATATGAAATGGACGAGGAGTGAGTGGAGCGGGGCGAGGGGAGAAGTGAGACATTGGATTTTGAGTTTTGCAGGAAGGAGAATATTATCAGCGCGACCGTGACTGCCGATGCAATCGCCAACAATCCCAGAATCGGAGGCGGCACGCCGAAGGAGAGGTCGAGAAAAAATGGATTGTCGTCGTGCGGCGGCCATAGATTTAGATCGCGCCTCTCTACGCTCGGGAGAGCCATTCCGGGCAGGAATTGAATCTCGCGTCCGAATGCCTTCGCCGTGCGCTGGATGCCTTCTAAGTCGATTTCCGTCAGCGGCGAGCGCTTTACCAGGAGAAGATGATTGTAGGGATTCAACTCGGTTGTCGGCTCGCTGATCGCTGCAATGTGCAAGTCCGGTCTCCAATCGTCCTTGATTTGAATCCTGCTGGACCGGGGGATTCGGTCAGGTGCCCCAGCGGTTTTTCTTCGTTCCGTGCCTACGACGCGCTCGACCGCAAACTTTGTCGTTACAATCCCTCGCAATAACGATGACTCTTCTTGAAAGACGCAGACGATTACGCCGTCGGGGGTCAGATGGCGAAGGCCATCGGCGAAGGACTCGATCGTGTGAATGTAACTCTCCGCCAAAGCCATCCCCGTACCGCTGGCCGTCGCGGTCTGCGTCAGCGCGAAATAAATCACGTCGAATTGTCGTTGGTCGCGCGCCAGAAAATTGCGGCCTTCGGCGATGATGAGTTCTGTGCCTGCTTTGCCGTAAACGTCCCCGTGGAAATCCTTGAATTGCTCCAGCAATTTCGGTAGCGCGCGATTGATGTCCACCGCCTCGATCTCTTTCACCCCTGCCGCGCGCCCGATCTGAACGTCCAACCCCCCGCCCGCGCCAATGCAGAGCATTCGCTTGGTCTCCCCCTCCCGCGTCGGCCACACAAAAAATGGCACGTACCCAATCATCTCTTCCAATCCTTCTCGTGACGTCCGTATGCTTCCCGCCTTCAACATCTGGGTCGGCGTATCGCCATCGGTATAAATGTAGAGCGCATTCGGGTCCGGCCCCTGCACCACGTCGGTGCGTGTGAACGCGTCCCAGTGCCAGCCGAGGATACGCCACTGGTCTTTTTCTGTATTCAATTTGTAAAGTAGCGGCTTTGTCGTGGTCGAGTCTGGCGAGATTTTTAGCTGCCTAAGAGGGTCCAGAGGACCCCGGACCATGAATAAGTACGACAGCCCAAATAGCCAAATGAATTTAATGGAGAATTTTACGTGTTTTTCAACAAGAAAAGCAGACTTTGGGCTGACAAACGCCACTAGAGAAGCAGCGAGCAACGGAAACAGTGCGTTGATTAAAATGGCACTCCAAGGACCGAAGAAGTTTAAGAGTACAACTCCCGCCACACAGCCAGTTGCAGCGCCAGAAAGATCAGCGGCGTAAAGTTTGCCGGACTCTTTAGGTTTTTGCATAAAGATTCCCGCTAGAAACCATCCAGCTAAAACGAATGGTTGAATTAGAAATCCGGCAGCAATGGAAAGCGGTGAAAACCATGTTAATGCTCCGCTAAATAAAATGAAGCTTATTCCACCCACTTGCGTGAGGGTAGATCCCAAGAGCGCAGATACGAGTACGTCGGCGTCACTTCTCCACCTCGCCAGCAACGCGCCCAATCCCAATCCGAGGATGCTGAAGCTGACGACGACAAAAACGTAGTGGTAGCGGAACAAAACGGAGAAAAGCCGAACCGCGCTGATTTCGAAAATCAGCACGCTCATGCTGACCAGAAAAACGGCAGCGTAAATCGAGCGAGGAGCGACGGGCGTAGGGCGAGGGGCAATGTTCATTGCGCTTTACCTGTCATTCTTCGCTAATGCTCAGAATGACAATCCTTTCTCAAAACTCAAACCTCACATCCGCCAGCCGCCGTTGTAACTCGGCGATTACGCGGCGCTCGGTGGCCAGCGAGGGTTTGCCTTTTACGCCAAAGGTGACCGACCAGCGCAGATACGCACCCGCGTCGTCCCACGGCACCGTGGAGATGCATTTCTCCGTGATGAGCCATTGCGAGACGTCCTCGGCGGTTTTGAATTCGATGCGGTGGCCACCCTCACCCTGTCCCTCTCCAGCTTTGCGGGTGAGGGGATTAATAACGGCGGCCTTTGGCGCTTTCACATACAGGAAGAACGATCCCTTCGGTTTTTTCGCGCTGAAGCCGATCTTGTTGAGGGCCGCGCAAAGCAAATTCATGCGCCGCGAGTATTTCGCCGCTATTTTTTTGGTGAATTCAGGATGGTCAAGAGCGAACGCACAGGCCTTTTGGATCGCTGCCCACTGGCCGCTGTCGGAGTTGTCTTTCACATCGCCATAGGCGCGAACGATCAGCGGATTGCCGCAAACCCAGCCCAACCGCCACCCGGTCATGTTGCAGGCTTTGCTCATTGAGAACAACTCGACACCGACCTCGCGCGCGCCCGGTGTGGCGAGGAAGGAGAGGGGCTTGCCCTCGAAGACAAGCGCCGCATACGCGGCATCGTGAATCACGATCAGGTTGTTCCGTTTTGCGAAATCAACGACGCGCGCGAAAAAATCCGGCGAGGCAGAAGCTCCCGTCGGGTTGTTGGGGTAATTGATCACCAGCGCCTTCGCGCGCCGTAATACGTCGGCGGGCACGGAGTCAAGATCGGGCAAGAAATTGTTCTCGGCGGTCAGCTTGTAGTTGAAAACTTCTCCGCCGTAATATTTCGAGTGCGTGCCGAACACCGGATAACCGGGTGTCGTCATCAGCACCACGTCGCCGGGATTGATGAAACACGCGGGCAAGAGTGTGAGCGCCGCTTTGCTACCGATGCTATGGATGATCTCTGTTTGCGGGTTGAGCCCGCGCACGCCACAGATCCGATCCATCCAGCGCGAGACTGCCTCGCGGAATTCCATCACGCCATTGTCGGTGTAACCGCGATTTTCGGGGCGGGTCGCTTCCGTCGCCAGGCGACGGATGATTGGCGCAGGGGGCGGCTCGTCCGGTTCGCCCACGCCGAAGTCGAGGATTTCAACATCGGGGTGGGTGGCTCGCGCGGCGGTTTTAGCGCGTTTGATCCGCTCGAATTTATAAATGGGCGTGTTTTTGCCGTAGCTGGCCCCGCCGATTCGCTCGGCGAAAAGTTGCTGGATGTAAGATTCTGCCATGGCGGCGGATTCTAAACCACACCGCCAACCCAATAAACAAAAATCTCCGGACAGTTTTTGGCACGGCAAAATGTGATTGAGCCAGATGGCAAAAAAATCTTACTTTGTCCAGAGCACCAGCTCGCCGTACGGAGCGGAGAAGCGCATCGGATTAACTTTCATCACCGAGGCTGTTCGGTCGACTTGCCTATTGCCTCGTACTTAAGTCATCTTGATCACCCCACGCGCGGTTTTTTCCTGCCGAGCGGACGACGATGACATTATCTTTCTCCAGCAAGATGCGATAGGGCGTTCCCCATGGATCGAGAAATTCGCCAGACTTGTTCAAATCCCTTTCGTTCACAGCGAAAAAAACAATCTTCTTGGGGTTTTCTCCGCAGAGGAGGCGAAGCAGCACAGCATTAGTTAAGGGAGGAAACTGACCATACTCGTTATTGTAGCTTGTAACCGCAACCCAGAGACTATTGGCATTGGATCTAGCTCTTAGTGGTCTCCGATCTCCCTGGCTCGACGTTCGAGACGTTAAGGTAAATAGGTAGAATAGGCATACACCGAATAACAAAATAGTAATCATTTTCCATTGGTTTTTCATCGGCGACCAAAAATAAGTCGATGTGGTAGGAATGTCAATCGGAGCTTGCTGGCGTCCGACAGTTTGGCTAAGAGTGCTTTATGCAGTGGAACGTTTATGTCACACGGGAGATTCCGTTGCCGGGGATTGAACTGCTGCGCGCCGCGGGCGCGACGGTAGAGGTGAATCCACATGATCGGCCGCTGACACGGGCGGAATTGCTGGCGGCGGTGCGCGGGCGGGACGGCGTTCTCTGTTTGCTGCATGATGCGATCAATGCGGAGGTGTTTGACGCGGCGGACAAGGCGCGCGGGTTCGCGCAGTTCGGGGTGGGGTACAACAACATTGACGTGGCGGAAGCGACTCGGCGCAAGATTCCGATCACCAACACGCCCGGGGTGTTGACGGATGCGACGGCGGACCTCGCGTTTGCATTGTTGCTGGCGACAGCGCGGCGGATTTGCGAAGGCGATAGAATCATGCGCGGCGGGCAATGGAAAGGGTGGGGGCCGATGCAGTTTCATGGGGCCGACGTGAGTAGTCGAACACTCGGGATTTGCGGGGCGGGACGGATCGGTGCCGCGGTGGCGCAGCGCGGAGCGGGTTTTGGAATGAAAATTCTCTACTATAACCGCTCTCCAAAACCGGAGCTGGAACAGTGGCTCGGCGCGCGACGGGTGGACAAGGCGACGTTACTGGCGGAGAGCGATTTTATCAGCGTGCATTTGCCGTTGACGACGGAGACACGGCACTGGTTTGATGAAGCGGCGTTTCGGGCAATGAAGAAAACGGCGATTTTCATCAACTCATCGCGCGGGCCGTTGCATGACGAAGCAGCGCTGGTGCGCGCGTTGAAGGAAGGCTGGATATGGGGCGCGGGACTCGATGTGTATGAAGATGAACCGGCGATGGCGGTGGGGTTGGCGCAGTGCGAGAACGCAGTGCTGGTACCGCATATCGGGAGCGCGACGACGCAGACACGGACGCGAATGGCGACGATGGCGGCGACGAACTTGTTGGCGATTTTACGCGGGGAACGGCCTCCCGATCTTGTGAATCCGGAAATTTTTTAAGGCGGCAAGCCTGCCAATTCGTCAGCTGACAGACGGCGGGCGAGTCTTTGTGATGGACAGTGGCAACCCAAAATCGCTATCTTCCCGTTGAGTGACAAACGGCGCATCCATTTCGTATTTCGGCCTGCCCGGCAGTTACAGCCACGAAGTTGCGCTAATGCGTTTCGGGCGGCTGCGGCATCCGCCGACTTTAGTGTCACGCCGGACGGTTGCGGAAGTTTTTGAATCGTTGCGGAGTGGCGAGTCAGGACACGGCATTGTGCCGATCGAAAACAGTCTCGGCGGACCGATCCCCGACACGCTCGATCAATTGATTCGCGAGGATTTCATCGGGAACGGCTTGCAGATTTGCGAGGAGTTAACGCTCCGTGTGAAGCTGGCGTTGATTGGACACAAAGGAGCGGCGCCGCGCCGGATTTTTTCCCATTTCGCGCCTTTGAAGAATGTAGGCGGCTGGCTTCGTCAACAGTATCAAGGCGCGGAGATAATCGAAGTAGAGAGCACGGCGGACGCAGCGGCGCGTGCGGCGAAGGAGCGGCTTTCTGCGGCGGTGGCGAGTGCGAACGCGGCGCGGATTTATCACCTGGATGTGCTTGATGCTTCGCTGCCTTCTTCGGGGGATAATGTGACGGAATTTTTTATGATTGGGACGAAACCGGTGTCGGTGCGTCGCGATGGCCGAACAGCCGTCGTGTTCGGGTTGTTGCACGAGCCGGGCAGTTTGGTAAAAGCGCTGGGAGTATTGTCGGAGCATGGATTGAACTTGAACCGCATTGTCTCACGTGCAATGCCGCACAAACGCGGCGAGTACGTATTCCTGGTTGAATTCGAGGGGCACATGGGCGAGAGGCGGACGAAACTGGCGTATGCGGACTTGCAGAAACGCACGCAATTCCTGCGAGTCCTTGGATCGTTTCCCGTGCATAAGGAGTTTGCTTGAAATGAATGATGACCCGAATGTTCCGCCGCCATACCAGCCGCCACCCGCGCCTGTCGTGCCGCAATCGGTCGCGACATCTCCCACGCCGGCTCCCCGGCCGCGCCGCGGCCTGAAAGTCTACGCTATCGTCGTGACGCTTCTGTTTGCCGTGTTGTTGGGGATCGGGGCAATGTGGTTTGTGTTTGATGGATTGAGCTTTTTCGAGCCGACCGTGCCGTTACAGCGCGAGTTTTATAAGCGGCCATACCAAGAATTAGTGATCGGTGGCGACTTGTCATCCGACAACAAAATCGCAGTCATATACCTGAACGGCATTATCAGTTACGAACAATTGACCGATGCATTTGGCCGTGCGGCAGGCAGCGACCCTGAGGGAATGGTCGGCGAAATCAAATCGCAACTCAAACAAGCCGTCGAAGATCGGGATGTCAAAGCCATCTTGATTCGAATGGACACGCCCGGCGGTGAAGTGACAGCGGCGGACGATCTTTACCACGAAGTCCTGCAAGCGAAGGGAAAAAAACCCGTTGTCGTGAGCATGGCGAGCCTAGCGGCGTCCGGCGGTTACTACGTTGCTGCGGCTGCCGACCACATCGTCGCCAGTGAAACGACGCTCACCGGCAGTATCGGCGTTATCATCCAGACGATCACGTTCGAAGAAGCATTCAAAAAAATCGGCGTCAAGCCTGTCGTCTTCAAATCCGGGAAACACAAGGATATGCTTTCGTTCACACATGAGCCGAGCGAAGAAAGCGCGAAGTTGATTCAAGACCTCGTGCAAGCCGATTACGAGCGATTTCTGGATGTGGTAGTCCAAGGACGGCGTAATAGGATGCAAGGCAGTGAGGAAGCGATCAAGGGTAAATTGCGGAGCGGTCCCGCAGACGGTCGCATCCTGCTTGGCAAACAAGCCAAGGGAGACGGTTTGGTGGATGCCATCGGGTATTTCGACAATGCCGTCACGGATGCCAAGCAAATCGGGAAAGTAAAAGATGCCAAGTTGATCACGTATTTTCGCCAAGTGTCGCTCCGTGATTTGCTGGGGATCAGCCTTACCGCCCCCAAACAGCCCGCCAAGGTGGAGTTTTCTATCATCAGCGCGCAACAGTTTCGGCTTCAACCGGGGCGACGCTACTACCTTCACGAAGCCTACGCGCTTCCCTAACCCTTGTTTGCTCGGAGAATTCGCATGAAGAATCATTTCCTACGAGTCGGCGGCATTGGCGCCGGCGGAATTTTCAATAACGCACACATGCCCGGCTGGAAAAAAGTCGCCGACCGCGCCCGCGTGGTCGCTGTCTGCGATGTAGACCGCGCCCGCGCCGAGAAAGTTGCCGAAGAACACGATATCGAGGAGGTTTTCACCGATTATCGCGAGATGCTCACCACAGCAAAACTAGACGTGGTGGATATCTGCACGCCCAATAAATTTCACACCCCCGCCGCGTTGGCAGCGCTCACCGCCGGCTGCCACGTCCTCTGCGAGAAACCACTCGCCACCACTCCCGCCGAAATCCGATCCCTGATTCGCGCCCGCAATCGCAGCAAACGTTTGCTGATGACGGCCCAACATATGCGATTTACCAGCGAAGGCACTGCACTCAAGAAATTTATCACCAGCGGCGCCCTCGGCGATATTTACTACGCCCGCGCCTGGGCGATCCGTCGACGGCTACTCCCCATTGCGCCGACGTTCATCGACCATGCGCTTAGCGGCGGTGGACCGTGTCTCGACATTGGCGTTCATTGTCTCGACATTGCGATGTGGTTGATGGGTAATCCTGAACCGATGAGTGTCACGGGCGTTTCACTGACCAAAATGGCCAAGCGCAACGACGTCCGCGGCGCATGGGGCGAATGGGATCGCAAACGGTTCAACGTCGAGGATTTTGCCGCCGGCTTCGTCCGTTTCAAAGGCGGCGCGACGCTCGCGCTCGAATCGAGCTGGCTGCTGAACATGAAAGAGCAGGAAATTTTTCGCGCCACGATCTTTGGCACGAAAGCCGGCGCCGAATTTCCGTCGTGCGAATTTTTTACCGAATCCAACCGGACGTTGGTGGACGGTAAACTGGCGTATCTGCCCAAATCCAGCGGACACGAAAACGAAATCGTGGCATTCGTGGATGCCATCGTCGGACGGAAACCGTCACCCGTTCCCGCCGAGCAATCGCTCAATGTGATCCGTATCCTCGACGGCATCTATCGCTCGCAGAAAACAGAGCGAGAAGTGAAGGTGTGAGATTTCTATGGGCGATCCTTCGAGAGATTAAAGATTGGAGTAGCCTAGTCAAGCGGTTTTCGAATTCGCACCGAAATGAATCTGTATAGTTTCGCAAACAGGTCGGCAGTCATAACCATAGCCTCGGATATCATGAGGATTAGTAAAATCAGAAAGGTTTGGTGGCATCTGATCAAATACTTCTTGTCATACGTTATCAATGCCAATCCTCCGGTTTTGTTCCCTTTGGCTATTATTAGCTTCGACATGACTCGCCCGATTGATAACGGTTTTCATCGTGAATACTACGTCGCAAGGTCGTCAATTTCAAGAACAAGGGCGGGTTCTCCTTCTACACTAAAACTGGTTACTTGAGGCAGCGTACCCCTCACGCTTTTTTCAAATTGGGTTTATGCGTTGGAAACTACCCGCCGGCGATCGCCCCTATAATGCAGTAGGGTTCCGCGCTCGAGGCGATGGCGGGGGGTAGGGGTGTGTCCGGCGATTCATTGGAGAGGTCCGTCTCGCAGGCGAAAAAACGAAGGAACGGTCGGCGCCGGTGCGTGACGTGGTCGCGGATCGTGCCGCGCAGCATGGGATAGCGGGCTTCGAGCGCGTCGAGGACCGAACGTTGTGTCACCGGTCCTTCGACTTCGAGTTGCACTTCTCCGTCCACCCGCGCGAGGGTTCGCAGATGAAAGGGAAGAATGACGCGAATCGCTTTCATTCAAACTCGAAATCCGAAATCCGAAGCACGAAACAAAAGAAAAATTCGAATCGAAAATGTTTAAAACGTGAATGTTCCAGAAGTTCGAGTTTTTCGATTTGCGGCATTTGAATTTCTTTCGGATTTCGATAATCGAATTTCGGATTTAGTTACGGGAGCGTTTGTACTTCCACGGACAACACCGCGGGTAGATCGCGGACGATGGGCGTCCATGTGTCCCCACTGTTGGCGGAGGCATACACCTGTCCGCCGGTGGTGCCGAAATAAATACCGCCGGGTTCAAGCGAATCCACGGCCATCGAGTCGCGCAGCACGTTGACGTAGCAGTCGCGTTGTGGCAGGCCGTTCGTGAGCGCTTCCCATTCGTTGCCGCCCGCGCGGCTGCGATAGACGCGCAGTTTTCCTTCCGGCGGGTAATGCAGGGAGTCGCTCGTGATGGGGACGACATAAACGGTGTTCGGCTCGTGCGCGTGTGTGATGATGGGGAAGCCAAAATCGGTGGGCAGATTCCCGCTGACTTTTTGCCACGAATCGCCCCCGTTGTCGCTGCGCATGATGTTCCAGTGTAATTGCATGAAGACCGTATTGGGACGAGATGGATGCATCGCGATGCTGTGAACGCAAAACCCAACCTCGGCGTTCGGGTCGGGGAGATATTGAGATTGAAGTCCGCGGTTGGTCGGCCGCCAGATTTTGCCGCCGTCGTCGGTGCGAAACACACCCGCCGCGGAGATGGCGATAAAGATGCGGTCGGGATTTTTCGGGTCGAGCAGAATCGTATGCAAACCCATCCCGCCGGCGCCCGGTTGCCATTTCGGTCCCGAGGCATGAGTCCGGAGTCCGGAAAGTTCCTTCCATGTCTTCCCGCCGTCGGTTGTGCGGAACAAGGCGGCATCTTCGACCCCGGCGTAAACAGTATCGGGATCGGTCAGCGACGGTTCAAGATGCCAGACGCGTTTGAATTCCCACGGATGCTGCGTGCCGTCGTACCAGAGGTGCGAACCAGTTTTGCCCTCATAGACGAACTTGTTGCTCTCGCCTCGGGGAAACCCGTCGGGACCAGTCAACTCTTCGGGCTTGCTGCCGGGAGGGTTCCATGTTTTGCCGCCGTCATCGGAGCGTTGGATGATCTGTCCGAACCAGCCGCTCGTCTGTGACGCATAGATGCGATTGGGATCAACGGGCGACCCTTTCACATGGTAAACCTCCCAGCCGCCAAAGAGTGGCCCGCTGACATCCCAGTGTTGGCGCATGCCGTCTGATGTCAGGATGAACGCGCCTTTTTTCGTACCGACCAACACTCGAACTTTGCTCATGAGCATCTCCTTTTTGTATTAAATAATGACCGAAACAAATTTCATGCGTTAGGAATTACCACCGTCATGTCAAGGTTCGCACAGACGGCATCGCAGTGGCAGCCTTTCTGATATTTTTTTCGCCACTTGGAATTGGGTTCGTCATGATTTTTTCCTTTTTATATCGTGGGGATTTTCTTGATTGTAAAGCGCTTACGCGGAAACTAAAACCTGGAATCCGCCATAGACCATGCGTTTGATGTCGAAGGGCATGTTTTTTGGGCCACACATGTTTGCAATGCGCGGGTCGTTCATGACCTTGGTATTGACCCGATCCCGATGCGCGCGCGATTTGTACACGATAAACGAGAACAAAACCGTTTCGCCGTGTTTGAGTTTGATTTGTCGCGGGAACGGAACGCCGCATTTGACGTTCAGGTCGTCGCCGACGCATTCCTTGTAGTCGAGCGCGCCGTGTTCGCGCCAGATTTTGCCTGCCTTCTTCGCCAAGCGGCGGTAAGCAGGCAGGTTTTTCTTTGAAATAGGCAAAACAAATCCATCAACGTATTGCATAGAATACTCTCCTTTGACAGCGGATTCAATCATGTCAGACCCTAACTTTCAATCGCAATCATAACATTCCAAAGAATTCCAAGGCAGGGACTTGCAACTCTCCAAACTTCCCGGCGAGAAAATCCTGTGCGCCCGTATCTCATTATGCGGACAAGCCAGTCTCGCTGGAGTGGAATCCCGGCCGTCCGAAATATCGGAAACAGGGAATATCCAAATCATGGTTGACAACCCAACTCCCACACCTTGCAAGGTGTGGTGTTGTGGAACAGTTTGAATTTGTCTTCGGAATAGAAGATTGGCGAGTGCTCACTTGCATTTCCAGGCTGAAACTCTCAAGACCGAGTTGTTGCTGCGAAAAAAAGTGTTTTTTGAAGAAATGATTCAGCGAACTCACAACCCCGGCGGCTTTGGCTTCACAGGCGTTTGGAAACTGGGCGCGCCTTTTGCCTTCACCTTGCGCGAATAAACTTTGTTGCCGCAGGTGGCATAGATCGTGTCGAGGTTTTCACCGCCGAAAGTGAGGTTGCTGACGTTGCGGTTCGGGGTAGGGAGGATGCAATTGACGCGACCGGCTTGGTCGCAAACCTGAATTCCCATGCGCGTCGCGACGTAGAGACGACCCGCGCCGTCCACTTCGAGACCGTCCGCGCCGCTTTCATCGGCCGTGTCAGGAGCGTGGATCCAGTAATAACGCTGTTTATGTTTGAGGCCACCGTCCGGTTGAATTTGCCAGCTGTAAACCCAATGCGAACGGCTGTCGGCGACATAAAGCAATGATTGATCGGGTGAGACGGTGATGCCGTTGGAGAATTTCAGCCCCGTGTCTACCACCTTCTTTTCACCCTTCGGGCTGATGTAGTAAATCTTGCTCGGTGAAGTGCCGTCCCAGCCGGGATTGGTGACGTAAATGCCGCCGTCGTTGCGCACCACGAGATCGTTGCCGCGAAATCCATCGGCGATGACCGTGCCTTTGCCTTCCGAGTCATAAGCGATGATCTGTTCCGCACCGCCCGCGACCGAGTAGAGCCGTCCGTCGGGACCGAACGCCTGGCCGTCGCCTTTCTTTGTGTCGGCGAGGAACTCACTGACTTTGCCATCGAGACCGATCTTGTATGTCTTGCTCTTGGGCACATCGTTGTAGAAGACCTCGCCTTTGGCATTGACGGCGGGGCCTTCGGTGAATTGATATTTTTCCGCGACGAGCTTCCAATCTTCGCTCGGCAACAGAATGTCGTTGAGCATCCCATTTTTGCCCTGACCGGATTTGACCGGCGCGGGCCAATCTTTCCAGAGCCAGCGCATTGCGTCCGGGAAAATTTTTGCGCCCAACTCGCCGCTGTGCTTGCCTTCGTCCCAGGAATGACTCACCTCGTACCCAGCGAACATCAGCGCACGTTGCATTTCTTGGTTGGCCATCCACCAATCGCCCGCGTAGATATTGAGATCGTTGCTGCCGTCTTGCAGGAAAATCCGCAGCGGTTTCGGTTCGAACTTGCGTACCAGCGTCGCGTAATCGTTGCCCCCACGCAGACCCACGTACGTGCCGATGGCAGAAAAGACTCGCGAGAAGGCGTCCGGCCGCTCCCAGGCGGCTGTGAACGCGCAAATCGCCCCACTGCTCGCGCCGCCGATGCATCGGTCGTTGCCATTCTTCGAAAGGACAATGGCGCGCCCATCCGAGGTGGTTTTCTTTTCCACGTCGGGCAAAATCTCATCGAGAATAAACCGCGCGTAATTGTCGCCGAGTCCGTCGTATTCGTAGCTGCGGTTGAACCGATCGAGCGCGGTGGCGGAGTCGAGTGCCTTTACGCGTCCGTGCATGACGAAAACTCCGATGGTAACGGGCATCTCGCCCGCGGCAATGAGTTTGTCGAAAACCGTCGGCGCGTTCCATTGCAAGCCATCTTGATTTACGTAGACGCACGCGGGCTTGGCCGGGTCGTATTGCTTCGGCACATACACCCAATACTCACGCCAGGTCCCGGGAAAAACTTTACTGTTCTCAAATGTGTATTTTGTCACCTCGCCCTTCGGTGGACTTTGGGCAGGCTCCTTCGGCACAGGCGCGGTCTCGGCGGGTTTATCCTGCGCGAGCAAACTTGAAGAAGTGAGGAGGTTGAATGGCCACAAAAAACACAAGAAGGCGCAAAAAAATAAGTTTTTGTGGTTTTTCGCGTTCTTTGGGGCGAGAGAAATATTCATCGCGGTTTCTCCATTGGTGTTTGGGTCTATACGGTTTGTAATCCTAATCCAGAAGTGCATTCAAGCTCAATAAGCGCTTGACGGCGTCGCTGTGGACACGTCACCATGCGCTTCATGAAGCTCACGAGTATCCTTCTGTCCCTCGTTGCAATCGTATTCTCTACTTTGGCGCAGGATCCGAAAACGCCAGCGCCACCCAAACGCGTGCCGCCACCCGGCGTGCAAATTCCCGAAGCCGATCGCAAGGAACTGGAAACAGTCGCGGCAATATTGGCCGCGGAAATCGAAAAACTCCGCGGTGATCTTGTGAAACGGCCGGAGCTGGTGATGCTCCTACCCGACGTGCAGATTTTTCACAAGGCGGTGGACTGGGCGCTGCGATACGACGAGTTTTTGGACGTGAAGCAGGTCAAGGTGGCAGAATCCCTCCTAGCCGCTGGTGCGGAGCGTGCGCAAGCGCTTCGGGAAGGGAAATCACCTTGGTTAGAACAAACGGGCTTGGTCGTGCGCGGTTATCAGTCACAGATTGACGGCTCGATTCAACCGTACGGGTTGCTCATTCCTGACGACTGGAAGCTCGGAGACAAGACGCCGCGCCGTCTCGATTTCTGGTTTCATGGACGCGATGAAAAACTCACCGAGCTTTCATTTCTGGCGGGTGCGATGAAGAACAAAGGCGAGTTCACTCCGCCGGGCGCGATCGTCTGCTTTCTCTATGGGCGCATGTGCAACGCCAATAAATTCGCGGGCGAGCGCGATCTGTTCGAGGCGTGGAACAGCGTGAAGGCGTGTTATCCGATTGACGACAATCGCGTCGTGGTGCGCGGATTTTCGATGGGCGGTGCGGCCTGCTGGCAGTTCGCCACGCATTACGCGGGGCTGTGGGCGGCGGCGGCGCCGGGCGCTGGTTTTGCAGAGACAGCGGAGTTCTCGCGAGTGTTCGATCCCTGGAAAGAGCCTCCCCCGAAATGGGAGCAAACGCTATGGCGTTGGTATGACGCGACCGCTTACGTCACCAACCTCGCCAACGTGCCGCTCGTGGCCTATTCCGGCGAGATTGATAAACAAAAACAGGCCGCCGACATCATGCTGCGGTTTGCCGAAAAAGAAGGGCTGACGTTTCCGCATATCATCGGCCCGCAAACAGCGCACAAGTATCATCCAGACTCGAAACCCAAGATCGAAGAATTCGTCACCGCTGCAGCTACCAAGGGACGCGAACTTGAGCCGAAACGAATCCGCTTCACCACTTACTCGCTCATTTATCCCCAAATGCGGTGGGTAACGGTGGAGGGAATGGAACAACAGTGGGAACGCGCCGATGTGGATGCGCAAGTAATCGGAGACCGCATCGAGGCCAAGACCCGCAACATCGCCGCATTGAGTTTTACCGAATCCTTCGATGATAGAATCAAGCAGGTCGTTCTCGACGGTGCGACGCTGCCGGTGCGGTGGACTAAAGGCGCTCAATTTCACAAGGAAAACGACCGCTGGAAAACTGGTCCGGCGGATCCATCACTCAAACGCCCCGGTGTCTGCGGCCCGATTGATCACGCTTTCTTGACGCAATATCTCCATGTGCGTCCCACGGGCCAGCCGCTCAATGACACCGTCGGCGCGTGGACGAAGTTCGAGATGGAACACGCGCGGAACGAATGGCGGCGCGTTTTTCGCGGCGAAGCGCCCGTCAAAGACGACACGGGGGTGACTGCCGACGACATCGCCAACGCGAATTTGATTCTTTGGGGAGACACCTCCAGCAACGCGATCTTGAAAAAGATTGCCAAACAACTTCCGTTGAACTGGACGAAGGAAACGCTTGAATTCGGCGGCGCAAAATACGATCCCAGTCATCATGCGCCCATACTCATCAATCCCAACCCATTGAATCCCAGCCGCTACATCGTGATCAACAGCGGCCACACCTTCCGCGAAGCCGCCAACAACAGCAACGCGTTACAAACTCCCAAGCTCCCCGACTGGGCAATCGTGGATCTCCGCACACCTCCCGATTCTCGTTGGCCAGGAAAAATCGAAGCGGCAGGGTTTTTTGACGAGAAATGGGGAGTAACGGGGAAGTGAGGAACTAGCGCAGTATTACTGTGTTTTTCCACCTATCGACCACATAAGTCGCAGTTGGATGCTTATCTCCAGGTAAGTGTACTGATTTTAGGCTTCTCGCGCGCAAATTTAGGTCCCTTAGTATTGGAACTGCTGCCAAGAGCGCTGGATATGTTAAGCCAAGTTCTCCACTACCAAACAGTTTTTCGATCTTGAATACTTGGTTTACTGCTAAGGCTACTGGGATGTTATCGTCCGAGTACGCCACTTCTCCTAAGTGAACAACTGTTTTTGCGTTGAGCGAAAATGCAGCAAACTGCTCCTTAGATAACTTTTCTTGCCACCGGCCATTGCTGACGGCTAGCCACTCGTGCATTGTCAGCCACCAGTTGTGTGCATCTTTAAAAGAAGAGAAGATTATCAACACCGCATCTCCGATCTCCCTTATAGGCAAAAAGTAATTAATCGGCTGAATGTTACCAAGTGCTTCTATGCACGTGAGAATAAACGACTCCACTCGACGTTTGTTCAGGTCTTGTCCTAGACGGGCGGCGGCTTGGGTTGAACGGCAGAGGTCCGAAAGAACGATGTAATATAATCCAGGGCGAAACAGTTTTTCTTTTTCCATTTTCCTAATATTGGCAATTGCCAGGAGTGCGCTGTTGATCGCGTAATGAGGGATGTGATCTAATGATCCTTCCCGAATGTGCAAATATCGTTCGATCTCCCGCTTTTTAGGAAACTGAACTTTCATCGGTCGCACACTCGCTCGGCCGGGATGATTTTGCAAGTGGTTTTTTGAGGTCAACGAACGGCAAGTCGGAATTTGTTTACTCACAAATCCGTCAGCCAACGGACGCGAAAATATGGAAATCTTATTTTTTCTCGGTGCTCAACATCCCCCTTCCGCGCAGCCAGTCTTCGGCGCGTTTGGGCCAGGTGGAAACCATCTTGGACGACGGGCGCAGACCGTAGCCGTGGCCGCCCGAGGGATAGACGTGTAGTTCGGCGGGGACTTTGGCGGTTTTCAAGGCGAGATAGTAATAGAGACTGTTCTCAACTTTGATGCCGTCGTCTTGGGTCTGCATGATGAAGGTGGGCGGCGTTTGCGCTGTCACGGGAATTTCGGGCGCGAGTTTGTACCCTTCCTTTTCCAGCGTGAGATAAGCGGGATAGATGAGAAATGCGAAATCGGGCCGGCAAATGAGCTGGTCGGCGGCGTCAATTGGGTCGTAGGCGCGTTTTTCGTTATTGGCGCAGAGAGTCGCGGCAAGGTGCGCGCCCGCGGAGAAGCCGAGGACGCCGATGCGGTTGGGATCAATGCCCCATTCCTGCGCACGCTGGCGGACGAGGCCGAAGGCGCGCTGTGCGTCCTGGACCGGCGCTTCGTGGCGCGGGCGACCTTTACGGGCGGGCACGCGATATTTCAGCAGGACGCCGTTGACGCCGATGGAGTTGAACCATTCGCAGATTTCCGTGCCTTCGAGGTCCATGGCGAGGATGTTGTAGCCGCCACCGGGACAGACAACGACCGTTGTCCCCGTATTTTTTTCTTTCGGTGCGGGATAGAAGGTGATGGTTGGTTTCGAGACATTGCCGAGGCGGATGACAGGTTTGTCGGCGACCTTGCCGTCTTTTGGCTTGGTCATATCCTTTTCCTCACCGAGATCGCCCGTATCACCCGGCGCGGCGCTGGGCCACAGTGAAATTGGAGCGATTGATTGTTCCTGGGTGACGGCGGCGTTGACAGCGAGTAGGGCAGCAACAATGGAAGCGAAAGATTTCATGAATCGGATTTGAGCGCAGATCAGGCCGCTTGCCAAGTGGAAAAGCGGCAAGGGACTAGAGTTTTTTTGTCATCGTGAGAGCAATAATTGGCTGGACTTTCTCTGGCCAGGTTGGCGCGGGTGATTCGTGGATCGGCTCGAAGCCGAGCCGTCGAAAAAGTTCCACCGCTCGTGTGTTTTGTTTGATGGTTTGGAGGTGAACTCCGCGCGCGCCAGCCTCCCGCAGCAACTCCAATCCGCGCTCAATGAGCTGGCCTCCGAGACCTTGTCCACGAGCTTTCTTGGCAAGATTCACGTGGAAATGCGCGGGAAACTCACCTGGCACATCGGGCAATCGCGCGTGTCCTGCAAAAACGCCGCGCACGATCCGCCAAAAAAAATCTCTCGTGCCACGGCGCCACGGCGCTCCACGCCAGAGAATTTTCAACGTCAGGATTGGGGCGATTCGCCATCGCATTGCCGAGTTGAACCGGTTGGTATTCGCGCACCCGAAGAAATAACCGACGACGCAGCCATCGTTTTCCGCAACAAGGCAATGTTCCGGTTCGAAGTCGGTGTAGTAGCGGCTCAAAGCGTCTCCGATGAGTTCACGGTCGTTAAAATACCGATCAAGCGATTCTCCCATGAACGCGGTCTCGCAACAGAGTGCGCGCACTTCGGTGCGGTCGCGCGGGTCATAGGGTCGAATTGTAGCGGTCATGTCGATGATGCTACTTTCGCCGTACGACCGACAAATCGCAACGGGAATTATCCGAGCCGACGTTCTTCCTCGCGGATGGCGGTGAGGACGTCCGCGCTGGCGGCGGCATGGAGTAGCTGGTCGCGGAGGGTTGCGCTCCGCAACAGGCGGGAGAGACGCGAGAGCATTTGCAAGTGTGGCTTGATGCCGTCGGCGCAGAGCAGAAAGAAAAGACGGGAAAGCTGGCGGTCGGCGGCTCCAAAGTCCACGCCTGTGCTGTGCCGCGCGAATACGATGGTCGGTTTTTCGACCAGACCGGCGATGACCACCCGTGTATGTGGGATGGCGATGCCGCCATCGAGGGCGGTAGGACAGAGTTTTTCGCGTTCGAGTACGGCGACAAACAGCTGGTCGCGCAAGTCGGTGCGTTGCGTTGGAAAACTGTTGACCAACTCGCGCAGAATTTCTTCGCGCGTTTTCCCGGTGAGGTCCAGGACGACGGCGGAATCGGCGAGTGCATTGCTGATCAGGAATGGATTTTGCCGGAGGAAGGAAGTTGCCATAGGGGAATTGGGGTTAGAGTTTTGAGAGATGACGGTACCCGTCGAGTTGCTTGCGCAGTTGAGGATTTTCACGCAACAACCGCGTGAGATTTTCGAGGCGGCTCAAGACGCTGGGACTAAGGTGATGTTCGATGCCTTCAATGTCGCGCTTTGCCGAAGCGGCGTCCACGCCGAGCTGCTCGAAGAAATTGGAGAGTACCTGATGGCGTCGGACGATGGTTTTGGCGACGCGTTCACCTTCCGGGGTGAGCGTGATGCGGCGGTATTTTTCATACACGAGATAGCCGCGGGAGGCGAGTTTCTTGACCATCTGGGAGACGGACGCCTGCGCGAGACCGAGCGCCTCGGCGATTTCCACGACGCGCGCCGAACCCTTGGCTTCAATAAGCTCGTGGATGCGCTCCAAATAGTCTTCGGCGTTCTCGGTCGCCATAGGAACGAGCAATCTAGGGGGTGTTGCCGCGCGGCGCAATATAAAATTGCTTTCCGGCTCGTCCTTTCGCGGAATATAAGCTTGTAGGCAATGAGCTTACACGACCCGACATCAACACCGCCGGGAGCCTCCGAAGATGGTTTTCCCCATCGAACACGCTTGCGGGGCGTGACACGCAACGTTTTTTTGCTCGGCCTTGTCAGTTTTTTCACGGATGTATCGAGTGATATGATCGTGCCGTTGTTGCCGGCATTCCTCGGCACTCTTGGCATTGCCTCGGTCGCGATGTCACTTGGTTGGATCGAAGGCGTGGCGGATTCCTCCGTTGGCCTTCTCAAACTCTGGTCGGGTTGGTGGTCGGACAAAATTCGGTCTCGAAAACCACTGGTCATCGCCGGTTATTCCCTCTCGATGGTGATGCGTCCCGCCATCGCGCTCTCGACGCTCGGTTGGCATGTAATTGTACTGCGATTCGCCGACCGCGTGGGGAAGGGGATCCGCACCGCGCCGCGGGACGCGCTGGTTGCAGCGAGTTGCTCTCCGGAAGATCGCGGGCGTGCCTTTGGATTTCAACGAGCAATGGATAATGCCGGAGCTGTCGTTGGCCCGCTCATCGCGAGTGCGTTGTTGCTCGCGTTCGCCGTAAACGATAACAAATATCGCTGGATCTTCGCTCTTGCCCTCATTCCCGGCATCATCGCTGTGGCCCTTCTCTTTCTGGTTCGTGAGGAACGTCCTGAAAGTTCTGCTCCCCATCTCCAGTCTCCAAGTTCCAATCTCAAGCCGTTACCACAATCGTTTTGGCGGTATCTTGTTGTCGTTCTCCTTTTCACGCTCGGCAATTCCTCGGACCTGTTTCTTCTGCTTCGTGCGCGTGACATCGGTGTTCCCGATGGGATGTTGCCCGCGCTTTGGTCGTTGTTACAGGCGGTCAAAGCATTGACAGCGTGGTATGGCGGGATTCTTAGCGACCGCCTCGGCCGTCGTCCGATGCTGATTGCGGGCTGGATGATCTACGCGGGGTGTTACATCGGGTTCGCTCACGTTTCTAGCATTTTAACCCTTATAATGCTTTTAACGCTTTACGGTTGTTACTACGGCTGTGTCGAGCCGACCGAACGCGCGTTGGTCGCCGATATCATCGCTGACCAGCCGTCCGCGCGTGGCACTGCGTATGGTTTTTTCAACTGCGCAGTGAGCATTGGGGCGTTGCCAGCCAGCGTGATGTTTGGTTGGCTTTGGCATCAGTTCGACGCTTTTACCGCGTTTCATTTTGGTGCGACACTCGCATTGGCGGCGGCATTGGGATTGATGCTGGTGAAGTTCCCAAAACGATAGCGGAGTGATCTGGTACTATTTGAGAATCCCTTTGTCCTTCAACTTTTTGAGCTTCGGGGCGATGACAATACTACAATACGGATTCCGGTTTGCGTTTTGGTTGAAATAGTTTTGGTGATACTCCTCCGCCGGATAAAACTTTTCGAGCGCTGCGATTTCCGTGACGATTATTGCATTCCATTCTTTGCCCGCCCGCTCAATCGCAGCATCAGAGGCTTTCTTTTGCTCATCGTTGGCGTAGAGAATGATCGATCGGTATTGCGTGCCGACGTCGTTGCCCTGGCGATTGGGAGTGGTCGGATCGTGCGCGGCGAAGAACACATCCAGCACACGGTCGAGCGAGACTTCGGCGGGATTGAACTCGACCCGCACGACTTCGGCATGTCCCGTGTCCCCGTCCGAAATCCGATCGTACGTCGGGTTCGGCACTCGTCCGCCGGCGTACCCGGAGACGCATTTTTTGACGCCGTTGACGCGCTGAAACACGGCCTCGACACACCAGAAACAGCCGCCGCCTACGACGATGGTATCCGTTGCTTTCGCGTTTTCAGATGGATTCATAGGTTTTTCTCCGAGAACAAGATTGGCAGCGATGAGCACCAGCATCGTTGGAAAAATGAAAATACGTTTGTTCATCACATCAAAAGTAGCACAAACACTATGAAGCGCAAAACTTCTTGCCAGTCTTCGCCATCTCCATCAGCAATGGCGCTGGGGCGAACCGCGGGCCAACTTCCTTTTCGAGTCGCTGCAAAATCTCAACCCACTTCGCCGCACCGAGGCTGTCGGCGTATTTCATCAGCCCGCCCCGGAACGGCGGAAATCCAGTCCCCATCACCATCGCGCGATCAATATCATCCGCGCTGGCCACGATGCCTTCTTCCAAGCATCGCGCCGCCTCGTTGATCATTACGCTGATACAGCGATGGACGATAGTTTCGGTAGTCGTCTCTCGCTGTGGCATATTTTCACTAACCTCCCGTAGCGGATTCGCGATGTCATCGTTCACGCCGCTACGATTGTCGTGATCGTAAATGTAAAACCCTTTTCCACCTTTGCGCCCTTTTAGGCCACGTTCGTGCAATGCTTTCAGAATCGGTGCGACTTTCATCCGATCGCCGTAGCCGTCTGCTAGCTCCTTTGCGACGTAATAGCCAACATCAATGCCTACTTCATCCACCAGTCGAAGCGCACCCATCGGGAGACCGAAATCGAGCAGTGCACGGTCAATGGCCTCGACGCTGTTGCCCTCCATTAGCAACCAGCCAGCTTCGTTTAGCGATGGAATCAGCACGCGATTGACCAAAAAACCAGGACGGTCTTTGACCACGACGGGGATTTTGCCGATGCGTTTGACCAGTTCCAGCCCAGTCGCGACCGCGTTGGACGACGATTGCTCACCCACTACCACTTCCACAAGCGGCATTTTGCTCACCGGATTGAAGAAATGCAGCCCGATCATCCGTGACGGATTCTTGAGCGCCTTTGCCAGATGCGAGATTGGAATCGCCGACGTGTTCGTGGTAAAAATCGCGTCAGGCTTTGCGACGGCTTCGAGCTGCGCGAACGCCTCTTTCTTGATCTTTTCGTCCTCGATGATCGCCTCGACAATCAAATCGCAACCGCTAAATCCAGTCCAGTCAGTCGTGGTCGAGATTCGCGCCATACCGCGTCGCGCGTCGGCCTCGGTCAGTTTTTTTCGCTTCACGCCTTCTTGGTAGGTTGACGTGATGCGTCCCAGTCCCGCGGAGACAAATTCAGGTTTCACGTCGCGTAGGCGCACGTCTAATCCGCGCGCGCTGAACCATTGCGCGATCCCAGCGCCCATCACGCCTCCACCAAGCACGCCGATGTTTGTAACTCGTCCCGCTTCGCGGGACGGCTTGCCCTCTACTGCTAGCGCGGGAGAGGGAACTGATATTTTTTTTGCTCCTTCTCTCAAGAAAAACACCCGGATGAGATTCTTACACGTTTCCGTCGTGGCAAGCTCGCTGAAAATATCCGCCTCGATTTCCAGCCCGCGCTGGATCCAGGTCGCTAATCCTTGCTCGACCGCATCAATCGCCCGCAAGGGAGCGGGATAGTGACCATGCGTTTTCGCCAGTGTTTGTTTGCGCGCCATCGAGCAGATGATCGTGCGCACGAGCCAGCTATTTTGAAAATCGAAATCGCCACGAGTAGGATTTGCCCCAGCAAATTTTTCGACCGATGATTTTAACAGGGGCGCCGGTACGATTTCGTCCACAAGGCCAACGCGCTTTGCCTGTGACGGTCGAAGCGCGCGGCCGGCGCAAATGATGTTCAGCGCTTCGCGAATCCCGACCAGGCGAGGCAATCGTTGCGTGCCACCCCAACCGGGAACGATGCCCAGGAGAGTCTCGGGTAAGCCGATTTGGGTCTTGGGATTATCGCTGGCGATGCGGATTTTGCAGGCCAGCGCCAGTTCGCACCCGCCGCCGAGACACGCGCCGTTGATGAGGGCGATGGTCGGCGTTTCGATTCGCGCAATGGCCTGAAAAATTTTCTGTCCGTAGCGACAAAGCTCGCGGGCTTGTTCGGGGGACGAAATCTTTGCCAGTTCTTTGATGTCCGCGCCCGCGATGAAGGTATCCGGTTTGGCAGAGCAGAAAACAATCGCGACGAGCTGCTTCGGGGTAACCTCTCGGACGATTTCGTCGAGCCGTTTCATCACCTCGGGATTCAGAACGTTCACCTTCGCGTTCGGATCGTCGAACGTGATCCACGCGATTCCGCGGTCGTCAATGGTAAGAGAAGGGGAAGACATAGAGAATTTTATTTTGATTGCCACGAAAAGGCACAAAAAGGCGCAAAAATTTTTGTGGTTCCTCGTGTTTTTTGTGGCCAATTCATGTTCATCGCTCCAGCACCAACGCCGCACCCTGGCCGCCACCGACGCAGAGACTTGCGACGCCGAGGTTCAGTTTTCTGCGTTTCATTTCTTTGAGCAACGTCAGCACCAATCGCGCGCCACTGGCGCCGACGGGATGACCCAGCGCGATCGCTCCGCCGTTCACGTTGAGACGGTCACGGGGAATTTCCCCGACCGCATCGTCCAAACCGAGCCGCTCCTTGCATAGCTGCTTCGACGCGAGCACACGCAGGCAGGCGAGGACTTGCGCGGCGAAAGCTTCATTGATTTCCCAGAGCTGCACGTCCTTGAACTGAACCCCAGCTTTTTTGAGGGCGGGCG
>CAYGDP010000033.1:7637-40329 GCA_964348665.1 uncultured Verrucomicrobiota bacterium | reverse complement strand
CCATGGCCAAGTTTAATGTTATATACTGTCCAACCAATGGGGCAAGGTCAGCGGGACTCGCAAATTCCAAATTCGATCCTCCGTAACTGGAAAAACCAGATTTGTCGAATTGGGGCAAATCATAAATGGTTATACCGTATTCAATTTCCGCGCAAAGCTGTCTGGTAATAAGGACGTCTCCGAGCTTGATTTGAAGCCAGATCAAGGTGTGCAGGTCGTTACGTTAATTATCAATCAAGCTACTCCGATTCGTGAAAAACTGACCGCAGTTATTGAGGCGACGGATTCAAAAAAACAGTTCACCGTTAAGGTCGGTGATACTTTCGAGATTGAATTAAAGGGCGCCGAAAACAAAACGAAGAACTACGAATTCAAGGTGCTTGATATCAACGTTAACCCTCCAAGTGTCCTTCTTCAAGAAGCTGGGCGAGACGGGAACAAGTATAGGTTTATTGCTCGACGCGTTACCTACGAACAAACAAACACAAAGAAGTGAAAGCTTTATATTTCCAATTCTGCGATCGCAACATCGTTCATGATCGTCGTGCGCTCAACCTGGCCGACGCCGACCTGCAGAAGGCGCTACTGGAGGCGTCTGGCATTGACGTGATGATCAAGGATGACCTCGCCACGCAAGTCCTCGGCGTCCCCATCAAAACCTACGGCGTCAAACTGCTGGTGCGCGCGGAAGATGTGGAGAGGGAGGTTTTGAGTGAGTAGAGCGCCAAGAACGATTCTTTGGTGTGGCGGTGGAATTGTGTTTACGCTGATCCTTCTGGAATCGCCTTTTTTTCCTGAAGTTGCATTCGCTCCATTCGAGCAGTTTATCGATTGGGCGAGACATCACGGTCAAGTAGGTGCCATCGGCATATTTTTCAGTATCATGCTCCTTGTTTGGTGGCCTCTTGTTTTTGCGCTCGCGCCAAACACTGACAAGAAATCACCCTTGATTTTGATCTGTATTTTGGGAGCAATTCATTATTTGGGAGTTATTTATTGGCTTCTTACTTACGGCGGCGACGACAAGGCCGCTGCATGGGCTCGCTATTTGTCCAAGTGGGAAGCTAATCCGATTGAAGGTTGGATGATTGCGGCAGTTTACGTGATCGGCCAAGTGATATTCTGTTCTATCGTCATTCGACGTCTGCGTGGCAAACCCTTGCCCTCTCTGCCACATTGAGCCCAGCGAAGGGTCTCTTCTGTTGAGCGGTTGAGAACGGCAGAGATTCTTCGTCCGCTGTGGCGGACTCAGAATGTCAGAAAAAGTAAGTCAACACGCTAGTTATAGGTTCCATACTCGAAAAAAAGAGAAACCAAGAAAAGGATCCCGCATACAATAGTGATTGAAACCAACGAGCCGAGAAGGGAGCCATCTCCACATTCACGACTTGACCTTACCGAGCAATAAATGAGCGCCCACCATGCGGGCACGGCAGCGATCGCGTCTCCAGAGCCACCAGTGACAGGTGTCAGAGGTACTCCCCAAACACACGCGCGAATCAGCGAACGCATGACTTTCGATTTTTTTGCTTGAGACAAGTTGCGTGCCCATCTCCATACCACGATTGCAGCGGCTATACTCATTGCGAAGAAAATTAGGCCCATAGGCTTAGTCCTTCCGATGCAATGCAGCACTTTGGTGAATATATTTCATCCGGTTCGCAAACTCCTCATCGCTCAAAATCGGCTTTGCGCCTTCAACGGATAATTCCTTTTCCAGCGTGACCCAAGAGGTGCAACCGCCGTAGCTTTTGAGCAGGGGAAGAGTGATGGGAGTGGGGAGACAATAGAAGCGGGCGATGATGAGCGTGATGGCGTTTTCTCCTGCCTTGAGCGAGCCGCGAGCCGAAGGGTTGCCCCAGCCGAAGCGGTCTTTGATGGTTTCCTCGGTCCAGATGTGGAACGGCGCGAGGGCGCGGACCTTTTCCCAATCGGTCAGGCGTTGCACTTCGGCGACTTTGGCGAAGAGCGAAATCGTCACGGTATCTTTCGCCTGCAAATCCAACTCGGCGCGTGCCTCGGGCACGACGGCGTCGTTTTGCTGATGGAAAAGCGTGGGGAAGAGGAGAAACTCGCGGTGCTCGACCTCGAACTCGCCGCTTTTCTCGGCGATGCCGCCTTTGCGCAGGATGAGGGTTTGCCGCCCCGCGGCGATGGCGCGGCAAACAATGGCCCATTCTTTAAATGCAATATTGGTTGAGAATTTCATTCTATTGGCCACAAAGAGGCACAAAAAGCGTAAGAGAAACGGCGCAGTCCGCAAACCACGCGCAGCGCGCGGGGCGCGTTGAATGGTTGAATCGTTGGATCGTTGAATTGACTGTTCATTTCAATCTCTGACGATTTAACTCTTTAACAATTCAACGATTTTACTCCAAGCGCCGCGCGCCAGCAATGCTCCAAGAGCAAATCAAATTCCGTTTTTTGGATGGCGCGGCATTGTTCGTCGAGTTTCGCGTCCTTCTTCTTCGCCGCTAGCTCGCATTGGTCAATGAAGGCGAACGGATCCCAATCGCTCCCGAGAGCGGGAAAGATCGGGTGCGCGCCAACCTTGCGAAACCAATATTTTGCGTTGCCGTAATCGGGCTCGCGCCGGTGCATGATCCCGTGCCAATAACTGCCGTTCTGGGTCTCGATCTCCTGGCTGATCTTGTGCGATTCATCGAGGTAATCATGCCAGAGAAAGAGGGCGCTGTGAACACATTCGGCGTCGGATCGCGATTTGATTTTGTGAGGAGCGAAGAGCGTGTCGAGCGTGAGCGTGTTCAATCGTGCCAGCAGGGTCTCATCTTCGTTGCGTTTAGGAGCAAGAGCGTTGGAAGCGGGGACGAGGAGAATTTCGGCAACCAGCGTGGAGAAGCTCATGGGTTCAAGTGTTGAATAGTTCGATCGTTTAATCGGTTCGTTGTTGGCCAGGCACCATCATCTTCCATCCGATTCTACCAATTAACGATTCAACGGATTAACTCGTCGCCGCGACAGCGGCATTGGAGGATTTCCAGGAGACAATGCGGCCGATTTTGACTCGGCGTTTGGCGCCGTCCACTTCCACATCGGCTTCGTCACCGACGCGCTTGTTGATGAGGGCTTTGGCGATCGGGGAGAGATAGCTGATGACGCCGTTGGCGGGATCGCTATCCCACGCGCCGAGAATGGCGTATTCGTGCTCGTTGCCGGTGGCGTCATCGTGGATGACGACACGGGTGCCGATGGCGACGACATCGCCGATGGCGCTCTCAAAATTGGTGATGCGCGCATTGGAGAGATCGCGTTCCATTTCTGCCCGGTGCCGGTTGAGCAATCCTTGTTGTTCCTTGGCGCTTTTGAACTCGTGGTTTTCGCTCAAATCGCCGTAACTGCGCGCGATGGCGATCTGCCTGGCGTTATCGGGGATTTGTTTATTGACCAAATCATCGTACTCCGCCTGTTTGCGCGTAAGGCTTTCGGCGCTGACGTAAAGCGGCTCGGCTTTCGGCGGGGCGGTGCTGGCGACGAGCGCCTGCAACGGCGGATAGAGTTTGATGAACTTTCCCATCAGGGAACGCTTGGATTGCTCGTCAATGACATTGCTTCGCAACACACGCTCGGCAATTTGCTGCGCTTCATCTTCGGGCACGTTTACCAAGAGTTCGCCGAACAACGTCTCGTCGGCCAGCAATAATTCGCGGAGGTTATGACGGCTGCGTCGAGGCGCGTCAATCGCGTCCTGTTCGATTGTCGCCAGCGCGCTCGCCAAAAATCGTGGACCCAGCAGGGGCGCGACCAGCGGGCGATATATTTCTGTCGATCGATTCTTCGCCAGCCA
This sequence comes from uncultured Verrucomicrobiota bacterium, assembly GCA_964348665.1. Taxonomy (GTDB): domain Bacteria; phylum Verrucomicrobiota; class Verrucomicrobiia; order Palsa-1439; family CAYGDP01; genus CAYGDP01. The sequence goes on along the minus strand of CAYGDP010000033.1, from coordinate 36,524 downwards.
GAAGAGAAATTCGCTGCCGATGGAAATCTCGCGGACCGCCTGCGTGAGCCAGCGTAACGCAACATCGCTTTGTTTTTCCGTCAGGAGATAGTCAATGATGTCGGACATCCGCCGCGCGGGGCTGTCGTTCGCCAAAGCGAGCAGGCGCGCGACCCAATCGGACTGTGTCAGTTTAATGACGACGAGCAGACGCGCGAATTTATACGACGGCAGTTCATCGGCGAGCTTGGCCAAGCCTCCCGCGGCGGCCAGGGCGGCGCGTTCGCGCGTGGCGAGCGCGTCGTTGCGGATTGGGCTGGCCTCGCCAAATTCCGTTAGCAACCAGATCGCTTCCAGGGCGACGGTAGCATGCCGGGGTGGATGACGCTCCAGCAATTGCGCGATTTCAGCGGCAAATTCCCGCGCCGTGGGATTGTTGGGGTCAAACGTTGCCTGCTCGGTTTTCCATTGCTCGGCGATCTGCACTTTTTCTTTGAGGCCGTGTTTGCTGCGAAACGTCTCGACGAGCACGTCGGCGTGCGATTTCGGCGCTTGGCGGAGCGTGATTGGCTCGGTCTTCTTCGAGGGAATCGCAAAATGACCGTCGGCTTTCGCGGCGCGTTTGGTCTTGTCCCACCACGATTTCCATTCGCTTTCAGTGAGTACGCTTCCACAGAGATCCGCTGCGACCTCGTCGGCGCTGGCGCGATTATCGTGGCTGGCCAACACGATGCGAAGAAGTTCGAGCGGCTGGGCCTTGGCCAGCGCTTGCAATCCGGCAAGCTCGGAGAGTTTGCGCGCGGCGATATGATCGGGGGGAAGCGCCGTGAGGCTCTGCGCAGCATACGCCAAATCGAAGCTATGACCGGCTTTGTTCGGAAAATCCACGATGAGGCGGCCAAAAACAGCGTCGAGTTCCTTGACACGACCGATCCCCCAGCTTTTGTGGGCGACCAGCGCGCCGGCGGCGATTTTGCCAAGCGCAGCGGCCTGGTCGGCTTTCAGCTTGCCAGCATCTACAAGTTTTTGCAGTTCCTCAACGCTCATCGGGAGAGTAGTATGTAACCGATGTCCGCCGCAAATCCAAGAGGAATCGCATGGCAACTGCTGAATCGGTGGGAAACGAAGCCGACAGCGGCGGATGAACTCCTGGAGAGTGAACCGGGCCTAGGCGCTCTCGACGCGCGGGACCGGCGGCTGGCACAGGAACTTTTTTTCGGGTGTATCCGCCGCAAAGCCACCCTCGATTGGATCATCGCGGTCGGCCTGAAACAACGCGAACAGCGAATCGACACGCAAAACCTTCTGCGCCTGGCGTTGTATCAACTTTTTTTCCTCGAAAAAATCCCCGCGCACGCGCTCGTCAACGAAACCGTGTCGCTGGCCAAGGGCGGCAAAAGTTTTCTCAATGCCGTGCTCCGCCGGGCCTGCGCCGAGGAACCACGCCTGCGCGAGGCGCTTGTGTCAATCGTAAGGACTGACCCCTTTTGCTATTATTCGGTGCCGGAATGGCTTTGGCGACGATGGATCGAGCGATATGGCGAGGCGGACGCGCGGGCGCTGGGCGAATGGAACAACACGCCGCCGCCGCTGGTGATTCGTATCAACACCCTCAAAACCACGCGGGACCGGTTGATGAATGAAATGCAGCGCGCGAAGCTCGACATCGAGCCGTCCGCGACGCATCCACTCGTTGCGCGACTCAAGAATGCTGGCAACATTGCGACACTCGGCGCGTTTGAGCGCGGGGAATTTTACGTGCAGGATGAGAGCACGCTGGCCGCGGTGGACGCGCTCGCGCCGTGTCCGGAAGAACGGATTGCCGACCTTTGCGCCGCGCCCGGCGGCAAAACGAGTTACATCGCCGCGTTGATGCAGAATCGGGGGCGCCTGATCGCCTGCGACGAATCGGAAAACCGGCTGAAACTCGTAGCCGAAAACTGCGCGCGGCTGGGCGTGAACATCGTGGCAACCCTCTGCGGCGATGCCAGAACTATGGCAGACGAATTGGAGGAACGGAGTTTCGATGGCGTACTGGTGGACGCTCCCTGCACGAACACCGGCGTATTGCGACGGCGAGTGGATGCGCGCTGGCGATTGCGCGAAAAAGACATCGCCAGACTGGCGGCGGCACAACTGGGGTTATGCCTGGCGGGGGCGAAACTGGTAAAACGAGGCGGACGATTCGTGTACAGCACTTGCAGTCTTGAGCCGGAGGAAAACGTGGGCGTCATGGAGAAGTTTCTCGCGCAGGAACGCGCGTTCACGCTGGAAAAATCCTGTGAGATGTTTCCGCCGCGGCAACAAACCGATGGCGGTTATTGGGCGTTGCTGCGAAAGACATAGGCGATAGCCTACTCGCCGAGTTTTTCCCGGATTTTTTGGCGGAGTTTGTCGCGCTCGGCGGGCGGGAGCTGACGGAGTTGCTGAAGTTTCTGCATCACGGCACGCCGCTGTTCTGGGGGAAGACCTTGCAGGCGTTGCTGGAGTTTCTGCATATGCTCGCGCTGCTCCGGGGTGAGCGTTTTCCACCGTTCGAGATTCTGGCGGACACGAGCCTGTTGATCCGGGTGAAGTTTCCGAAATTCTTGCATCCGGGAGCGAAGCTGGCGGCGTTGTTCGGGCGATAGTTTCTGAATGCGCTCGCCCGCCTCCGGTCGCGGTGGGCGCCCAGGACGATCGGCATCCTGCGCGTCTAAAGGCAAAACGAGCATTCCACAAATGACAAAAAAAAGGCGCGGGTTCATCAGTCCAGCACCTCCGTCATCTCGATCAATTCCAGGTCTTCGAAGTCTTCGAGCAAATCCAGCTCCGCCAACAGTGGCAGGTTTTCCAGCAATTCTTCTTCTTCAACCAGAGTGACGTCATTTCCGTTTCCATTGGGCGCAACGGGCTGTTGGTTGAACCAAACCCCGCCAACCAAAAGTGCCAACGCGGCAAACGCGCTAGTCGCGGCGAGTTGAAGTCGTGGACGTGACCAGAAGAGCCACCACGGCAGGTGCGGCACCGGCGCGTCCGCGGCGGTGGCGCGCCGAAGGGTGCGCTCGACAAACCCAGTGGAAGGCGCGATTGGTTTGGCGGCGGCGAGCAATTCCCATGATTTTTCAAGCGTATGAAATTGTCGGGCGCAAGCCGCGCAACCGTCGAGATGAGCACGCACGGCTGCCGACGACGACGGGTCGAGCGCGCCATCGAGCAGGGCGTCGAACTGGTGATTGCAGTAGAGACAATTCATGGGAATCCTTGTTGAGGAAACACCGCGCGCTGGCAAAAGTTGCGAGTCGGAACCGGGCGAAAGCGAAAAGTTTCGCGCCGAGCCTAAATTTATGGCAGACTTTTCGGTGAATGGGTTCTAAATCCAAAATCTTGCCGTTGAAAGCGTTTCTATCCGAGCGGAAGCGGCTGAAGCGCGAGGGGAAAAAACTGGTGATGACCAACGGATGTTTCGACATCCTGCATCCCGGTCATATCTACTATTTATCCGCGGCGCGACGGGCTGGGGACGCGCTGTTGGTAGCGCTCAACAGCGACCGGTCGGTGCGCGCTCTGAAGGGGCCGGAGCGTCCGGTTCGTCGTCAGCGCGATCGAGCGCTGATGCTGGCGGCATTGGAGACGGTGGATTACGTGGTAATCTTTGGAGAAAAAACCGCGAGGCGAATGATCAAGGCCGTTCACCCGGACATCTACGTCAAGGGTGGAGATTATACCACGCAAACCCTGAATCGGGGCGAGGTATCAGCTGTCATGGAAAAAGGCGGCAGAATTCGGATCATGCCTGTTTTGGAAGGATACTCGACCACACATTTCCTACGCAGTCTGGAACGCAAAGGACGAGGCCGGTTGATTCTGCGCATGTAACGGGTGATTTGCTTTCCGCGCAAAGGTTTGGTAATGTGAGGTGATGAAAGTCATTTTTCCCCTGATCGCGTTATTAGGATCCTTGTCGTTCGTCGGCTGCGCTTCGGTCACGAGCATGGCACCTGAACTACCCAAGGAACAGATCATCGAGATGGCAAAACAAGGTCAATCCGATGATGTCATCCTCAAAAAAATTGATTCGACAGATAGCGTGTATAACCTGACGGCCGACGACGTTGTCGGGCTGCGTCAGGCCGGTGTTAGCGATAAAGTGGTGACGTACATGATGAGGACGCGCGAACGCGAAGGCATTGAGCAAGCTCGCCGGACGTACGAAACTACGCCGTCGCCCAGCAGCATCGTTTATCCACGCTGAAATGGCCACTTCCAAACTTCCCGTTGGCGTGATCGGCAGCGGTCGCGGCTCGAACTTACGAGCGATTTTGGATGCCTGTGATCGCCCGGAATTTCCGGCCCAAGTAGTCTGCGTCTTGAGCGATGTGGCGGATTCGGGCTGTCTCCAAATCGCTCGTGAGCGCAAAATCTCGAATCGCCACATCCCGCCGGGAAAATACCGGACCAAGCTCGAACCGGAGATTGAGGTGCAGTATGCTTGCGCCCTGCGCGAAGCGGGGGTGAAATTGGTCGTCCTGGCGGGGTATATGCGCGTTGTCAAAGAACCGCTATTGCGCGAATTCGCCGGTCGAATCATCAACATTCACCCATCCCTCTTGCCGGCTTTCCGCGGATTGGCGGCGTGGAAACAGGCATTGGACGCAGGTGCAAAAACAACAGGATGCACCGTGCATTTTGTCGATGACGGCATGGACACCGGTCCAATCATCCTGCAAGCGAAAGTTCCGGTATTGACCGGGGACTCGGCGGAGGGCTTGCATGCGCGCATCCAGAAGGAAGAACACCGCGTTTATCCGGAAGCAATCCAACTTTTTGCGGAGGGCCGGTTGCAAATTGAGGGACGAACGGTCAAGATTCGTCCTTGCGACAATTCGCGCTAAGGGATAGAAGCAAGGAGGCGGAGGGAGAGAGACTATGCACAATCGTCGGCGACTTTTTGTGGCCAGTTGCGCTGCGCTGGTAGCCAATGCGATGGCGTTTGCCATCTGTACCGATATCATGGGGGATTTCGAGCGGCATTTTCAGCTCACCAAATTTGATGTGGCCAAGGCGGTGTTTGGAGGTGCGATTGCCGGCGTGGCAGTTCAACTGCTCGGCGGCGCGCTCCTCGATTTCATCGGAATGGGTGTGGCGCTCTGGCTGGCGGCAGCGGCACAAGCCTGCGGCGTTACAATGATCATCACCGCTCAAGGATTCTGGATGCTGGCGGTGGGATGGACATTGATGGCCGTCGCGGGTGGATTGATTGAAGCGGTGATCAATCCCCTTGCCGCCACGGAATATCCCGATCAAAAAACCCACATGCTCAATGTGTTGCATGCGTGGTGGCCGGGAGGAATGATCATCGGCGGGCTGGCGGCATTCGGGTACAGCGCATTGCTCGATCGCCTGGGCGCTGGCGAAAATCTGAAGGCTGTCAGCTGGCAAATCAAAATGGCGTTTGTGTACGTGCCAATCCTGCTCTATGCCATCCTGATTTTCCGCCAGAAATTTCCAAAGACCGAGAGCGCCCAAGCCGGCGTTTCCACCAAGACAATGTTCCAGGAAGCGTTGCGTCCGATGTTTCTATTGCTAGTCTTCTGCATGTTCTTGACTGCCTCGACCGAACTCGCCCCCGACCGATGGGTTGGCGTTTTCATCCAGGATATCGTGGGAATTCGCGGCGTCCTGTTTCTGGTATACACATCGGGACTGATGTTCGTGTTGCGGTTTTTCGCAGGACCACTTGCCAAAAAAATTTCGCCCATTGGTATCTTGCTGGCGTCGGCCGTATTGTCCGCACTCGGCCTGGTGGCAATCAGCTATTCCAACACGGTCTTCACGGTGTTCCTTGCCGCGACAGTGTTCGGTGTTGGAAAAACCTATTTTTGGCCGACCATGCTGGGTGTGACGTCCGAGCGGTTTCCCAAGGGCGGGGCGTTCCTGCTCGGCATCATCGGCGCCGCGGGCGGACTCTTTTGGTCATACGTCGCCGCCCCGGGAATGGGTAAACTTCACGACCATTACACGTTGCAGTCATTATCCCCCGCCGTTGCCCAGCAAGTCGTCGTGGAAGGGCGAGTGGACGACGACAAAATCAAGGCCTTGCCCGCCGACGAACAAAAACCTGCGCAAACGGAAGTGGACCAAGGTCGAAAAACCGCTGCTTCGACTACTTTTCGCTGGGTGGCCGTTTTGCCAGCGATTTTGATTCTATTATTTGGCGGGATGCTCCTCTACGACTATCGTCGTGGCGGTTACAAACAAGAATCACTTACGACGCCGCCCTAGTTGCGTCGCGCGAACCAGCCCAGCGATTTCAGGACTGCCAGGTTTGTGCTACCATCGGCACAGATTCGTCGAAAGGAAACCGTGCAAAAACTCAAAGCGGCTGTGATCGGGTGTGGCGGACGCGGGATGGAACATGCGCGTGGATACCGCGCCGTGCCGGACACGGAATTGGTTGGCGTGGCCGAGGCGATGAACGAGCGACGCGAGAAAGCCGTAAAAGAACTGGGGTGCGCCGGCTACGCGACGGTCGCCGAGATGCTCGACAAGGCTAAACCAGACATCGTCAGCATTGTGACCCAACCAATGCAGCGCTGCGAACTGACGTTGCAGTGCGCGGCGGCAAATTCGGTGAAAGCCATCACGGCGGAAAAACCGATGGCGATGAACATTGCCGAAGCCGACCAAATGCTCGCGGCTTGTGTGAAGGCGAACATCATTCTTACTGTCAGCCAACAAATGCGGTTCTGTCCTGAATTCGTGTCGGTACAAGAAGCCATTGCGCGCGGCGATATCGGCAAGGTCGAGTTCCTGCGGGGGGTCAGCTATGGCAACTTGATGAATCAAGGCACGCACGTGCTCGATATGATTCGATGGTTTGCAGGCGAACCAAGAATCGAGTGGGTCCAATCCTCGTGGGCCGAGCCGGAAGGATATCGCGATGTCGGGTCACCTGCGCCGATGTGGATGATTTGTTACATTGCGTTCGAGGGAGGCATCCGCGCGTGCATGGAGAACGGGCTTTTGTATCAAAAAGCGGGCGGCGTGTTTTATCATGATTGGCTGCAAAAACGCGTGGCGGCTATCGGAAGCGAAGGATTCGCCGAGGCGCGCGTGGCCGGCTATGGCAAAGTGCTCTCCGCAGGAAAAAGCGGCTGGCAAATGACGCCTGCCGACAACAAAACCTGGGACGCGGCGACGCCCGCGTATATCCGCGAACTGGTCGAGTGCATTCGCACGGGCAAACTGCATCGCAACCACGGACGTGAAAGCACCCAGACGTTCGAAGGAATGATGGCATTGGCGCAGGCGTCGGTGGACGGCGGGATTGTGAAGCTGCCGATCAGCCGCATGCGCGATCCACTGGCGGAATTGAACGCGAAACGGCCAGCGCCGATGGCGCTGGCTCGTTGAATGGTTACATCGGTAAAACGTTAAAACGGAAATGAAAATATTTTTGAATTTGGTTGCAATCTTCTCCTTCGCGATCGGTATGCAGGCGCAGGTGCAAACCCTGCCCGTCGCGAAGGACAAGAACGCGATTCGCGTGCTTGTCTGGTCGGAAGGCACGGAACCGAAGAACGTATATCCCGATGGCATCCGCGGCACGGTGGCGAGCATTTTTGCGGAGCGCAAGGACATCATCGCAAAAATCGCGACGCTCGCCGACCCGGAACAAGGGTTGAGCGAGGAAATGCTCAACAACACGGACGTGCTGATTTGGTGGGGACACACCAAGCACGGCGACATCAAGAATGCGACGGTCAACGTTATTCTCAAGCGTATCAAAGAAGACGGGATGGGATTGATCGCGCTGCATTCGGCGCATTGGTCCAAGCCGTTCATGGCGGCGATGAATGATCGCGCGATTTCGGACGCGTTTGCAACGATCCCGCCGGCGCAGCACGAGACGATTGAACTCAAGAAGATTCGTCCCAAACCGGGAGTTTTGCCCAAACGCGACGACCCGCTCACACCGTCGTTTCAGAAAAGAAAGAATGAGGATGGCTCGGAGACGCTCGAAATCAAACTTCCCAACTGCGTTTTCCCGGCGTATCGCGCGGACGGCAAACCGAGCCATGTCAGCACGATGGCGCCCGATCATCCAATCGCCAAAGGCATTCCGGCGAGTTTCGCCATCGCACAGACGGAGATGTATGACGAACCGTTTCACGTGCCAAAACCCGATACGGTGATTTTCGAGGAGAAATGGGATTTGGGAGAACGATTCCGCGCCGGTTGCGCCTGGCAAATTGGGAAGGGCAAGGTGTTTTATTTTCGACCGGGACACGAGACCTATCCGGTCTTTTTTGACGCCAACGTGCGAAAAATCCTCGCCAACGCCGTTGTGTGGAACGCAGTGCACAAATAAAGTGAATCCCACCAAAGATAAGCCGCTGCAAGTCAACGGGAAGACTATCAATCGATTCAGACCGAGGGAATCGCGCGGAACTATACCAACGTAAAGCCGCCGGCGCCGTTGCCGACTCCGGCGCGGAGGATACCGCTCTTGGTGCGAGCGAGCCAGTCGGCGAATCCGTCGCCATTCCAATCGCCCACAACCATGGCGATGGGGCTATCGGGAAGGGCGAAATTGGCGGGCGCAAGGAGGGTGCCATCGCCGTTACCAGCAAGGTGGCTGATTGTTTTGCTGCCTGAATTGGCGACTAGGAGGTCGAACTTGCCATCGCCATTAAAGTCGCTCAATGCCAAGGCAATGGGACCGGTGCCGACATTATAATTGGTGGGGCCGCTGAAGGAGGAGACTGTCTTGAGCAAGACGCTAGTGGTGTTCAGCTTCGGGTTGGCGACGATGAGATCGGATTGGCCGTCGGCGTTCAGGAACGAGACGGCGAGGGCGGTCGAGTTGGTGTTGGTATTGACGAAGACGGACGAGAGGAACGTGCCGTCGCCATTGCCCTGCAAGATTTGCACGTCGCTGCCAGCCACGCCGAGGCTGCTCTTCTTGTTCAGGATCGCGAAGTCGAGATTGCCGTCGGCGTTGAAATCACCCTTGCCGATGGAGAGAGGCGATTTGCCAACGCCGTAATTAGTGGCCGCGCCAAACGCTCCACCACCCGCGCCAATGAGGACGCTCAAAGTGTTGCTCTTTTGGTTGATGACACCGAGGTCCGGCGTGCAATCGGCGTTAAAATGTCCCGCAACGATTCCCACGGGCTTGATTCCGACGAGATGAGTGGTTGCCGCGCCAAACCCGCCGCCGCCGTTGCCAAGAAGAACGGAAACGCTGTTGCCTTTATTGTTGACGACGGCAAGATCGGGCCGGCCATCGCTGTTATAATCGGCCGCCGCCAATGCGAAGGCATTTCCAAATCCCGCGATCAAGGTTTCTCCCCCAAACGTGCCATTCCCGTTCCCGAATCGAATCCCGACATTGTTGCTAAGCGGGTAGGCAATATCGAGCCGTCCGTCGAGATTGAAGTCGGCGGAAACAAGTTTTCCGTCGGAAGCGCCGGACCCAGTGTCGTTGTCGTCCAAAATCGTTCCGATGGCTTGTGTATCGCCGATCGAGGCATTGGTCGGGGTGGAGAGATTGACAAAGAAGTTCTCGTCCACTTCCAGAAAATCGTCGCCGACGACCTGTACGGTAACCAGTTGGAAAGTTTCGCCGGGGGCGAACGTCAAGGTGCCGCTGGTGCCAGCAAAATCGCTTCCAACCAACGCCAGCCCCGCGGCTGTGGAGAAATTCACAGTGGCTTGGACGCTGCTCGGGGCGTTGAGACTGACGGTGAAATTGAACGCGGTCGAGGCGCAATTCCCTTCGGGCGCGGAGACGTCGGCGATGGAGATGATGGGGGGGGCGTCATCGTTGGTGATGGTGCCAACGCCTTGGTTATCAGCAAACGTGGCGTTGCCAACGGCGGACAGATCCACGAAGAAAGTTTCCGTTGTTTCAAAACTCAAGTCGCCATTCACCAATACGGTGATGGTTTTGACGGTTTCGCCCGGCGCAAACGACGTTGCCGTGGCGGCAAGCGCAGTGAAATCCGTCGGCGCCGCCGCCGTATTGTTGGCGGTGGCAAATGTAAAATTGGCGGGCAATCCGCTGGCAGCCGAGAGAGTCACTGTAAAGTTGAAGGCGGTCGTGCCAGCATTGCCCTCGGCCAGAGTGATGTCGTTGATCGTGATTGTGGGGATGGGGTCATCGTTGGTAATGGTGCCGATCCCCTGATTATCCGCGATTGTTGCGTTACCAGCGCCGGAGAGATTGACGAAGAACGTCTCATCATTCTCAAAGCGGGTATCGCCGTTGATGGTGACATTGACGGATTGGGTCAGGGACCCGCCGGACAGGAAGGTCAACACTCCAGTCGTGAAAACGTAATCGTTGTCTGCCGTTGTGGCGGTATTGTTGGCAGCCGTAAAAGTAACGGTGACCGGCGCGGCAGGCAAGGTGCCATGATTAAGGCTAACGGTGAAACTGGCGATGGTCGGGCCGGCATTGCCCTCGTTGACCGTGACATCGGTGATGCTGATTTCCGGGGCTTGGAAGTTGCCGAAGTTGACTCCGGAAACATTGGAGCCGCTGACGGCGGTAATGTCGGCGGGATTGGCGCTCAACTGCGACCAACCAGCCTGTAAAACTTCGCGGACGCGATAGACTCCCGGGCCAAGGTTCTGGAAGCTGTAATTCCCGCTGATGTCGGTCGATGTGGTTTGATCCACGATACTATCGGCGCCGATATCGAGCTGGATCGTCCAGTTCTGCAATCCCGGTTCGGTGCCACCCAAAAGGCCATTGCCATCCTCGTCCACAAATTTCTTGCCGCTGATGGTGATGAGCTGGAAATTGCCAAAGTTGATTCCCGCGACATTGGTGCCGCTGGACGTCGTGAACCCGCCCGGGTTGGCGGTTGTTTGCAGCCAGCCGGCCTGCACAACCTCGCGGACAGCAAACGTGCCGGGACCGACATTGGAAATCGTGTAGGCACCGGTGCCAACGGCGGTCGTTGTGCTCAATTCGCCGGCATCGAGCACGTTATCACTGTCGGCATCCAAGAAGATCGTCCAACCACCGAGACCCGGGTCGGTGCCGCCGTCATCGGTGCCGTCCCCGTCGAGGTCATTGAATTTTTTGCCGCTAACGGTGATGAGCTGGAAATTGCCGAAATCCACACTGGCAACGTTGACTCCGCTGGACGTGGTGATATCGGCGGGATCGACCGTGGTCTGCGTGTAGCCCGCGGGAACGACTTCGCGGACACGATAAATCCCGGGGCCAACCGGCGGGAACGAGTATGTGCCGCCTGCGCCCGTCACGACTGAAACATCAGCGACCGCATCCGCTCCGATATCGAGTTGAATCGTCACGCCAGCCAAACCGGGGTCGGTACCGCCGTCATCGGTGCCATCGCCATCGAGGTCAGTGAATTTGCGACCGCTGATGGTGACGAGCTGGAAGTTTCCAAAATCCTTTCCTGTTTGGTCGCTGCCGCTCTGTGCAACGATATCAGCGGGGTTCAGGGTGGTTTGCACCCAACCGGCTTGTGGGACTTCGCGAAGACGATACGTGCCGGGGCCGAGATTGGAGAAGGAATACACGCCTGGCGTACCCAGCACCGTTGCCGTCACGGTGTTGAGTTCGCCCGCATCCAAAACATCATTCACGGGTCCCCCGTTGCTGCCGTCCAGGAAGATCGTCCAGCCATTCAACCCGGCGTCAGCGCCGTTGAAGATGGTGTCGCCGTTGTCATCCTGGAATTTCTGACCGCTGATGGAGATCAGTTTGAAATTGCCGAAGTCGATGCCGGTCGTGGTTGTGCCACTGGTGGGAGTGAACGGCGCAGGATCGACAGTTGTCTGCGTATAACCCGCCTGTTGCACTTCTCGGACTCGATAAGTGCCCGGGACAAGCCCGCTGAAACTGTAATTACCACTGGCATCGGTGACAGTACTGGTCTCGACTACATCCAGCGCGCCGTTGATTACGCCCCCGTTGCTGCCGTCCAGGAAGATCGTCCAGCCGCCGAGTCCTTGCTCCCCAGTATCCAATGCTCCATCACCGTCAAGGTCGTCAAATTTCTGGCCACTGATCCCCGCGAGTTGGTAATTGCCGAAATCCTGTCCGGATACAACCGCCGTCGAGGTGGCAAGGATCACTGGAGCGGGAGCAGCCGTCTGCACCCAGCCCGATTGCACGACTTCGCGAACAAAATACGTGCCGGCTGTCAAATTTCGAAACGCATAATTTCCTAAGCCGTCGGTCACTGTGTTTGGCTCGGTGAGATCAAGCACGTTGTCATTATCCGAGTCCAAATAAATTGTCCAACCGGCAAGACTGGGGTCGGTGCCGCCGTCGTCGGTGCCATCGCCATCCAAGTCGTTAAATTTGCGTCCACCGATATTGATAGGAGGGAAGTTCCCAAAATCCTGGCCGATCACCGGCGTGCCGCTGATGGGGTCAATGATGTGATGATTGGGCGCTGTGGGGAAGGTTTGCGCCCAACCGGTGATGAGGACTTCATCCACAAAATACCGGCCCGGATCGATATTCCCGAACGTATAATTGCCAAAGAAATCTGTCAGGATACTCGTCAAAAGTGTATCGCAGGGACCCGGGACACAAGAAGATTCCAGCGTCCCATTCGGCAACAACGGATTGGACAGACCGTCTGGGTCTTCATCCCGCCAGAGGCGGATTTGCCAGCCGGAAAGGCCGCGATCTGTGCCGCCATTGTCAGTGCCGCTACCATCGAGGTCTTCGAATTTCCTTCCCGACACAATAGTCCTCTCGAAATTGCCAAAGTCCACACCGGCCTTGGTTCCGCCGCTAAAGACGGCGACATAATGAATAGCGGGTTGTTCTCCATAGGTTTGCTGCCAGCCGGCTTGCGGCTCTTCCCGAATCCAGGTCGCTCCAGACCCGATCAAGTTCATCGTGTAGGTGCCATCGGCGGCCGTAATAACGCTTCCCTCGCCGGCATCGAGATTGAAGTTATTGTTCAAATCCACATAAACCGTCCATCCGCCCAGTCCGGGGTCCGCGCCGCCTTCATCGGTGCCATCGCCGTCCATGTCCTCAAACTTGCGTCCGGTCAGGACAAAGAATTTGAAGTTCCCAAAATTTTGGTCTATGACATCCACCCCGCTGGTTGGCGTGACGGATCCCGGAGCGAGCGTCTGCGCCCAGCCCGTCTGAAGCACTTCCTCGATGGAGTAAGTGCCCGGGCCGAGGTCGCTGAAACTGTAAAAACCCGAATTGCCGGATGTATCGGTGCTGGTTGTTGTCGAGGGATCCGTTGGGTCAAGCGTTCCATTGCCATTTGCATCCAAGAAAATCGTCCAGCCAAGAAGCCCATCTTCGTCATCCGCGTTGCCGGCGATATTGTCATCGCCGTCCGGGTCCCACGCTCCGTCGCCGTTGAAGTCATCGAACTTGAAGCCGGTGATACTGACATGGCGGAAGTTGCCGAAGTCCAATCCCGTGAAGAGCGCGGTGCTGATCAAGTTGACATTGTAATTTCCGAGAGTCTGGGTCCAGCCAGCCTGCTGTTGTTCGCGCAGGAAATATTCGTTGGGCGCGAGACTGGACAAACGATAATCGCCATCGAGCTGGAGAATATTATCGCCGTTGCTGTCTTCGCCCGCATCCAACACTCCATCGCCATCGAGGTCTTCGCTCGAGAACGTCGTGGCGGTGGTAAAGAGCACGTCGCCGGCAGTGAACCCGCCGCTATTGTCGGTGTCATTGAAGAGCAAGATAGTCCAGCCTGCCAAACCGGGCTCGCCTGGATCGCGGGCGCCGTTGCCGTTGATGTCGTTGAATTTCGCGCCGCGGATACTGTTGGTTTGGAAGTTGCCGAAATCGCGATTGGCGGTGGTCGCATTGGTGGCACTGATGCCATTGAGAAAATGGACGCCGGGGCTGGCCGGTGCGGTTTGGGTCCATCCGGCCTGGGGAACTTCGCGCGTGATATAATCGCCGGCAGCCAAGCCACTGAAAATATAAACTCCGTTTGCATTGGTGGCGACGGTGGTGACAATAATGTCATCGGTTCCCGGTTCAAATAGCGCGTCACCATCGCTGGTATAGAGCTGGATGTTCCAACCTTGCAAACCCGGCTCGCCAACTTCGCGGATGCCGTCGCCATTGAGGTCGTTGAATTTTGTGCCGCTCACAGTGATCTGGGCGACATTTCCGAAATCTCGCTCGGTGCGGTTGGTGCCGCTGGCGCCAACGATGGTATAGCCGGCGGCGCCAAGGGTTTGTGAAAAGCCGGCGGGGTTCGGCGGCGAGGCAGCCTCGCGGACGTAGTAACGACCGGGGCCCAGGTCGAGGAACGAGTAATTCCCTGTGGAATCGGTGATTGCGCTCGCAACAAGAATATCGCCGCCGGGCGGCACTTGCAAAGTGGTATTGCCGTTGTTCTCGCGATAGAGATCGATCTGCCAGTTGGCCAACCGCGGTTCGATGGCCTCCTTGTTTGCATCCGCATCGAGGTCCTCAAATTTCTGGCCGCTAATGCTGAAATTCTCGAAGTTGCCGAAATCACGCCCCACCACGGTCATCCCCGCGGTGACTATTACCGTGTAGTTCCCCTTGGTCTGTGTCCAGCCCGGCTGCGTGACTTCGCGCAGGAAAAACGTGCCGGGCGCGTTCAGCGTGATGCTATATGCGCCGCCTGCGCCCGTTACAGCGGAGGCTGCAACCAAGTCACTCCCGTCAAAGACACCGTTGCCGTTCGTATCGGCAACCGCATTGATAGTCCAACCGGCCAAGCCGGGGTCGGTGCCGCCGTTGTCGGTGCCATTGCCGTTGAGATCGTTGAATTTGCGGCCGGTAATGGTGATTTCGGCAAAGTTGCCGAAGTCTTGGCCAATCACATTGGTGCCGCTTACGCCCGCAAACGTGTACGAAGCCGCGCCGCCGGGCTGCGTATTGGTCCAGCCGGCCTGCAACACTTCCGCGACCGTGTGATTGCCGGGAGCGACATTGAGAAAACTGTATTGACCGGTTTCATCGACGAGAGGGGTCGAAGGATCGTCGGGACTGGTCACAGCCGCGGCGCTTCCATCCAGAACGATCGTCCATCCCGCGAGACCCACTTCGTCGTCGGTGTTACCCGCGATGTTATCCGCACCATCGGCGTCGCGCACACCATCGCCATTGATGTCGTTATACTTCATGCCTGTAATGTCGAAGAGGTCGAAATTACCGAAATCGCGATTGGGCACATCGGTGCCACTGATCGCTTCGATAATATAAGTAGTTGGATTTGTCGTTTGCACCCAGCCAACCTGCAAAACTTCGCGGATGAAGTAGAGACCCGGGTTGACGGTAAAATCATAAGAACCAGTGGCATCCGTCGTGTCGGTCGCAAGCAACACATCGCCGACGGTCAAGCCGCCGCTGTTGTCGGTATCTGCATAAAGCTGGATCACCCAACCCGCCAATCCGGGTTCACCGACATCCCGGACTCCATCGCCGTCGTCATCGCGGAACTTCACGCCGCTTAAAACAGGGTTCTTTTTATTGCCGAAGTCCACGTCGACGCGCATATCGCCAGCGACCAACGCCAAATCGGCAGGATTGGTTGTCGTTTGTGTCCAGGCAGGCTGCAGGACCTCGCGTACCCGATAGGTACCGGGAGCTAGATTGCGGAAAATGTATAATCCGGTAGAGTCTGTGAAGGTGCAAACCTCGGTGGCATTGGCATTGCAAACACCATTGCCGTCAACGGGATTATCGAGCAGGTTGTTCGAATTTGCGTCAAAGAAAATCGTCCAGCCCGGCAGGAAACCTTCCGCCGCGTCGCGAACGCCGTCTCCATCCAAATCATTGAACTTATGGCCGCTGATGGTGATGGGCTCGATATTGCCGAAGTCACGACTAATCACGTTGGTGCCGCTGGTCGCCACGACTGTGTAAAATACATCTCCGAGCGGACCCGTGGGCGGTGCAATCACGGGCGCGCCAGCGGAAGCGCCGGGTGTAAGCGCCGTGGGAAACGTCTGCGTCCACCCGGCCTGCAACGATTCAGCAATGAAATAGAGGCCGGGGCCCACATTGCTAAAGGCGTAACTGCCGGTGGCCAAAGTCGAGAACGATTGCGTCAGAAGATCGGCCGCGTCAAAAACACTGTTTCCGTTGTCTTTGTAGAGGCGAATCAACCACCCTGACAATCCTGGATCGGTTCCGCCGGTGATGGCGCTATAGACATTCGAGCTGCCACCGTTCAAGTCCTCAAACTTTTTTCCGCCGATGGTGATATTCTGAAAATTCCCAAAATCCAAATTGCTGGCGGTGGTGTCGGCTACGGCGGATGCCGTCACGCTAGCGGGGCTTTGCGTGTTTGTCCAGCCGGCCTGCAAAACTTCCTGCACGAAATACAGCCCGCCAATTTGCGGTCCCAGTCCTGTCAGCGTAATGGTCCACGCGCCACCCGCGCCTGTCACTACGCTTCCGACCGTCGTATCACCGGCATCTGGAATCGTGTTGCCATCATCGCGGCGCGCATTAATCGTCCAGCCCGGCAATCCGATTTCATCGTCGGTATTTCCCGGAATGTTATCCAAACCATCGGCATCGCGGGATCCATCGCCGTTGATGTCGTTATATTTGATGCCGGTCAATGTAAGCGTGATGGGTTGGGCATTGCCGAAATCCCTGCCGGTTACATCGTTGCCACTCTGTCCGGCAATATTGTAGGCGCCAGCGGGCAGGGTTTGAATCCAGGTGGGTGGAGCCGCCGGGATGACTTCACGCACCACATAATTGCCGGGACCGAGCGGACCTAGCGTATAATCACCCAAACCATCGGTCGTATCGCTTGGCTCGTCATCGATGGTCCCCACGATATTGTCCGCGCCGTCCGAGTCGAAAATTACGTCTCCGTTGGTATCGATGAAAATTGTCCAGCTGGACAGCCCCACTTCATCGTCGCTGTTGGGGGTAATATTATCGATCCCATCGGGATCTTTCACGCCGTCGCCATTTTTATCGTGAAACTTCTGGCCGCTAATGGTGAACATTTCGAAATTTCCAAAATCGCGGGTCGTAATGTCCACGCCACTCTGCGCGGTAAATGTATAACTACCGCCGGCGGGGGCCGTTTGCAGCCAGCCCGCGGGAACGGATTCACTGATGGTATAAGCCCCCGGGCCGAGGTTGGGTATGGTGTAATTTCCGGCCACATCTGTCAGCACACTGGTGACCACAGCGCCGGAGAGATTGATGGAAACCAAGAGCGGTGGGGCCACATCACCAACATCTTTGGTGCCGTTGCCATTGATATCGTTGAATTTCTGGCCGGTGATACTGAAGAGTTTGAAGTTGCCAAAATCGCGTCCGGGAAAATTACTAATGCCGTCCGGCGCTACCGTATGGATCGCAGGCGCAGTTGTTTGCATCCAACCCGTTTGCAAAACTTCGATCACGTAAAAGGTCGCTCCCGCCGGCAAACCGCGAAAGCTGTAAACACCATTGGGACCCGTTGTGCCGTTGGCAAAAAGAATGTCCGTACTCGCCCCCGATGTCTGCAAACCGGCGGCCGAGCCGTTCTCCTGCCAAAGCTGAATTGTCCACCCCACCAAACCGGGATCGCTCCCCAGATCATCGGAGCCATCGCCGTCGCGGTCATCGAATTTTCTTCCACTGATGGTGCTGGGTTGATAGTTGCCGAAATCGCGGCTGGTGACGTCTGTCCCGCTTGTCGCGGGGTTGATGATGTAATGCTGGGTGGGGAGAGGCGGAACTGTTTGCACCCATGCGGGCACGGCAACCGGGATGATTTCGCGAACAAAATACGTGCCGGGGCCGACATTGGAGAACGAATATTGTCCCAGAAAATCGGTGATCGCTCCGCCAATCAACACATCCGTTCCCAGGTCCAATGCGGCGTTTGCGTTGGCATCGCGATACAGCTCAATGGAAAATCCGCTCAAGCCGGGATTGTTGGCGTTCTCAATAAGCACGGTCGGGTCAAGATCCTCGAACTTTCTGCCGCTGATCGTAATATTCTCGAAATTCCCGAAATTCGTGTTGTTGATCGCCGTTCCAGTGATCGTCGTGCCATTGAGCTTCACCTCGGGCGGATTCGCGCTGCTGATGGTAACGGTGTAATCGCCTTGTGTCAGGGTCCAGCCGGGTTGCGCCACTTCCCGAATAAAGTAGGTGCCAGCGATTGCCGAGGTGGTGCCAGAGACAGTGAAATTGTAAAACCCGCCCACTGGCGTTGCCATGCTAGTCACCAAAGTGTCCACAGCGTCAAAAATCCCGTTAAACGGAAACGCATCCTTGTATAATTCAATCGTCCAACCATCCAAACCCGGATCCACAACGCCGTCGTCATCACTCCCGTCGGCGGGTGCCACATCCACAAATTCGTTGGAACCGTCTCCATCCAGGTCGTTGTATTTCTGACCCTGAATCTGAATCGAGACCGGCTGGATATTCCCGAAGTCCTGATTGTCCCAATTCAGTCCGCTGAACGCTTGCAGATCATAGCCGTTGGTCGGCGCTCCTGGCAAAGTCTGTTGCCATCCAGTTTGCAACACCTCGCGAACGGGATAGGTCGCGGGTGGCAAATCGAGAAACTCATAATAACCCGACTCATCCACTCCCGGTGTCAATGGGTTATCCGCGATCGTAACCGTCCATCGTTCGACGGCGGGTTGCAAAATGTCATCCCCGCTCTCGTCCAGAAAAATCACCCAACCTGCCAGTCCTGGTTCACCGAGGTCGCGAACTCCATCTCCATCCTGATCATCAAACTTGGTGCCACTGATGCGAACCTTTTGAAAATTACCAAAATCCAGTGGGTTATTTGTAATCGGACTAAAAACCGTTCCACTGGTAATCGTCACCGGATATCCACCCTCCGCAGGAAACGTCTGGATCCAGCCCCCTTGCAATTCTTCCCGCACGAAATAGCGTCCTGCGCTGACATTGGAGAAGGTGTAATCCCCGATAAATGGGAAAACGTCGGTCAACTGTGTGGCCACCAGTGTATCCGGTGTGCTAAACCCGCCGCTTTGGTCGGTGTCCTGGTACAAGAGAATTTTCCAGCCGCTCAACCCCGGTTCCCCGATCGACTGGATGCTATTGCCATCGGCATCGTGAAATTTCGTGCCGCTGATGATGCCGTATTGGAAATTGCCAAAATCCTTGTCCACCCCAGTGATGTTATTGGCCGTCGTCGGATTACCAGCGGGGAATGTCACCGAATAGAACCGGGAAGGAAGCCCGTCGTTGTCAAGGTTTTCCAGCGGTCCGAGTTGATACGTCGTCGCCACAACCAGTGGCGTTAACACCGAATAGTTGGGATCAATCGTGATTGTTGCAATTGTCTGGGCAAGCACGGTAAATGGCTGGTCGCCATCCACAAAAATATCATCTTCGCCGATGACCGAAACGGTCTGGGGGATAAACCAATCCAATGATGTGAACGTGCGCGTAGTCGTGGTGGCCGCACCAGTCGCCGTGGCCATATTCGCTTCTGGCGTGTTGGAGGTGCCGAACCGGAACGCGACGTCGCTGGTCGGTGGCGCATTTAGGAAAATCTCGAAAGATGCCGTCGTGCCACTTTCGCTCGTCGATCCGCTCATCAACGTGTTCGTAATCCCCGGCGTCTCATCATCCATGTTTACCACCAACAAATCCGCAGGATCAACCGCGTTATAAGCCAAATCTCCGCTGGTCGCTGGGCCAATCACCGCTGTATAACCAATGATTCCATCTACCAATACATCTTGGATGCCTGTCAGGGTCACCGTTTGGGGCGCAAACCAATTTCCGGATGTAAAGGTCAGTTGACCGGCGCCGCACGCTCCTGTCGCGAATGAAACTGTGGCTTCAGACAAATCGCTGCTGCTAATGGGAAGGCAGACATCCGCCGTCGGCGCGCTGTTGAGCACTGCCGTGAACGTCGCCGTCATGCCCCATTCTGCGGTGATCAATTCGCCAGTGGGATTGAGTCGGCGACTGGTTCGAGTCACTGTAATGCCGACAGTGTCGTTGTCGAGATTAGTCACGGAAACATCCGGGGCATCCACCGTGTTATAGTCGGTGTCCGTGCTGGTTGCAGCACCCGTCAAGATTGTATAGGCGACGTTTCCTAGTGCTGCATCGTTAGCGCCCGTGACCGTGACGGTTTGCGGGATAAACCAATTGACCGGAGTGAAAAGTAGTGATGCGACAGAGGCCGTTCCGCCAGTGAGCGTGTTGCTCGAGCTAATCGGCACGGTCACATTCGCCGTGGGCGCTGTGGCCAATACGACCGTAAATGTGGCGGTGGGTGTGTTGGCGCTGGGCGACTCGCTGGTGGTTAGACCACTGGTCGGGGTGACGATGATGGCGGCCGGCAAGGTTTGCGCCCAGCCGCTCGGGATGACCTCGCGCACGGTGTAGGTGCCAACAGGCAAATTGCGGAAGTAGTAAAAACCGTTTCCATCGGTCTGCGTACAAATTTCCAGCGCATTGAAATCGCAAACGTTATCGCTCAATCCGCCGACGCTATTGAGAATACCGTCATTCGGCTGGCCGTTGGTGCCATCCAGATAGATGATCCAGGCTGTCAACGATGGGTCGGTGCCGTTATTGTCGGTGCCGTCTTGCGCGAGATCATTGAATTTACGGCCGCTAATTGTGTTGGGCTGGGCATTTCCGAAGTGGAGATGTGGCGAGGTCTCGCCGCCATCGAGAATGCCGTCCCGGTCGAGATCATGGAACTTAATGCCGCTGGCTTCGCTGACGGGAATGCCGCTGCGAGTGTCAATAGTGTAAAACCCGGGTGTATTGCCTCGCTCGTACGTGGCACCCACAAGAGGAACAATGCGCACGGCAACCGTCTCATCATCCACGTTGGTCAATCCATTGACGGCAGGCGCGACTGCTGAATAATTGCTGGCGCCGCTATTGTAAGCAACCGTAACCGTATAACCAATGTCGCCGTCCAGAGTGAAGTCGTTGACTCCGCTAACGGAAACAGTTTGATATAAAAACCAATTACTTGGCGTAAATGTGAGAGTGGCTGGCGAAACGCTGCCTTCGGCCAGATTTGAGCTGACTGCGCTCATCACAACCGTGCCATTGGGCGGAGCGTTCAGTCGCACCTGATACACAAATTGCTCGCCCGTTTCAGAGGTCGTCAGGGGCCCGGTCGAGGATGTGACGGTAATGCCCGGACTTTCATCGTCAATATTGGTCAAGGCAACGGTTCCTTCTGCACCCCCATTAAAATTGTACGTCGCATCACCCGACAACCAGTCGATATTGGCGATATAGGCGATGTTGCCGTCCACGGCTGCGTCGGCGACCCCGGTCACTTTTACCCGTTGCGGGATGAACCAATCGTTCTGACTAAACGTAAGCGTGGCGGGTGTAACCACGCCTTCCAAGACGTTCGAGCTGCTCACCGCAAAAGTTGTGCTTGCGCTGGGCTGCATCGTGAGCGCAACCTCAAACCAAGTAGGATCGCCGCGCTCGGTGGTCAATGTTCCGTTGGATGTAATGACGAGGCGTGGCGTATCGTCATCCACGTTGGTGACGGCGGAAGAATCGCTCTGGCCAGCGTAACCACCACCAACCGCAGTGGCGGTCACCGTATAAGGCGCAAATGGATCTAAAACTACGTCCTCCTGACCCGTCACGACGACACGTTGCAGTGTATTGTAATTGGTAGGATCGAACGTGATTGTGGGTGTAACCGGTGGCGCGCCCGGCAACGCCGAAATTTGACCTTCGGAAGTATTGCTAGAAGCAAGGGTAACAGTCACGGTGCCAGTTGGTTTGGCATTGAGGATCACGCCGAAAGCGGCTTCGGCTGGCAACGTGGGACGCCAGAGTGGGATCAGATTCGGATCCGTCGGCATTATTTCTTGCACAAAGAATCTGCCGTTGGGAACATCGGGAAACGTATAATTGCCCGCGAAATCCGTTGTGGCAGTGCCGAGCAACGAATCACCGGCATCAAGCGTGCCGACTTGTCCGTTGAACGGATCGTCCTTGTACAGAGCGATCGTAAAACCAGGCAATCCCGGCTCCGACGAAGTGCCGTCATCCACGCCATCGCCATCGAAGTCTTCGAATTTTCGCCCGGTGATAGTGACGTTCTGGAAATTGCCAAAATCATTGTCCTGATGCACCTCACCTGATTGTGTAATGAGATAGTAATCGCCCTGTGTCTGCGTCCAACCGGTCTGCGCCACCTCACGCAACCAGTACCGTCCGGGACCCGTGATAAATCCATACGTGCCGGATATTCCGGTGGTAAACGCGTCCACAACGATATCTTCCTCAATCGGCTCGTAAATCCCGTTGGGAACAATAATCCCCGGCGTCCCCGGAGTATCATCGATCCTCAACTGAATCACCCACCCTTCCAGCGGAGGATCTTCGCCGGCGTCGTAGACACCATCCCCATCAATGTCGTTAAATTTGCGGCCGGTGATGGTAACGGGTTCAACCAATTCGGAATTGCCGAAGTTGGTGGTAACGCTGTGATTGCTGCACGGCACAAGATTCAGATTGCCCGTAGTTTGCGCCCAGCCCGTCTGCAACACCTCTCGGATACGGTAGGGTGTTCCGGTATTGGGGCCGGGACCTAGCGGATTCGGGCCAAGATTCGCAAAAACCCAAACCCCGCTATCTTGCACATTATTATTGTTCAAGTCTTCGTTTCGATCCAAGAGTCCGTTGCCGTTGAAATCCTCCGATAAATCCAAAATATTGTCGCCGTCCAAATCTTCGCCAATATCCAAAATGCACGAGCCGGGGAAGAAAAACCCGTCTTGCAGGAATGTGTTCTCCGGATAGTTAAGGGTATGATTCCCGTCGAGATCTTCCCCGGGATCGAGAACGCAGTTGCCGTTGGCATCTTCATTCTGATCCAGCTTCGCATTGCCGTTGCCATTTCCTCCAAACCCATTTCCGAGATAATCCTCGCTCCGGTCAAACACTCCATTGAGATTGGTATCCACTTCCGTCGCCGTCAGGGTGGATGGTTCACCAGGATCCAATTCGCCGTTACCATTGAGATCAATGAAGATAGTCCAGTTATCCAAAGGAACATCCAGTCCGCCAAATGCACCGTCGGCATTGCGGTCGTTAAACTTAATGCCGGAGATCGTGATGTTGTGGAAGTTGCCAAAGTCACGATCAGGCATGTTCACGCCACCACCCGGGTTACTACCATCCACAGTGTAATAGGTAACGGGGAAAAATGGCTCGGTCTGACTCCAGCCCGGCGCGACATCTTCAACTACAAAATATTTGTCACCCTGTTGACCGCTGGTCAAAAATTGGAACGTGTAATAGCCGTCAAAGTCATCCTCGTGACTGGAGCCAGCACCCACAAACGTGGCGCTTACCGTCGTTTGAATCAGTGCATCGCCAGTGCTAAAACCACCACTTAGGTCAGTGTCCTTATAGAGATGCACCGGCCAACCATTCAATCCCGGCTCACCCCTGTCCTTTACACCATCCCCATCAAGATCTTCCCATACCTGCCCGCTCAAAAAGGTGTCCTGCAAGCCTTCATCCCAAGCAAACGAGAAATTTGTGTTCACCGGGGGGAGCGGTGGCGACAGCCAACAAGGCGTAATGGTACCCGGTGGAAACTCCTCGAAGTTGGTGCAAACAGTAAACGTATCGGCCTGCAATGTCTGAACCCAACCCAGCCCAGCGCCCAATGGTTCCCCGGGAGGCGGTGTCGCGGTGAAAGATGCCGGGAAAAAATCGTCGTTGATAATAAATCCTTCGCCTTCCGTATCCGCCAGAACCGCGCCCGTTACATTGAATAAGGACACTTCAAAGTCTTCGTAGCCCAACCCCGTGAAAATGTTCACCAAACCAAACCCGTCCTCAAACGTGGTATCGCCGTTCACTGTCACATCAACCGTCAGTAACGTCAGCCCCCCCGTAAACGTGAGCGTAGGGGGTGTCGCAGGAGGCACGGGGATGACGGTATAATCTCCCCCCGCCGGGGCGCCAACGGCACCTCCGTTGGTGGTTACATAATCCACCGTTACCGTTTGAGTATGCGGAAAACTCATCAGTACCGAGAACGTAAAAATTTTCGTGCCGCTATTTCCCTCTGCCAAACTCACGTCCGTGATCAGAATTTCATTCGGCCCGTCGTCATTTAGGATCAAGCCGGTTCCAAAATCATCGATCGTATCCCCATCCAAGTCGCCGATAGGTGGGTCGGCCCCAAACTGCGAGATGTTGACGAAGAAATCTTCGTCATCCTCCATCGTCGTATCGCCGTTCACCGTGATATTAAGCGTGCCGGTAAATGCGTTGGCCGGAAGCACCAATGAGGTGGCAAGTGCATTGTAGTCAGACGACCCCGATGTCGCCGTTCCGTTCGCCGTTGTATACGCGACAGTCGCCGTCGCAGCCGAGGGGTTGGATAAGCCGACAGTAAAAGCAAACTGGTTTGGTCCGACTGCAGTTTCCTCTTTTGTGACATCGGTGATGTAAAACTGCGCTGCCTCGCCTCCATCATCATCCAGCAGGATGCCACGACCTTGTGCATCGCCGATTATGGCGTTAGTGGGCGCCGAGAGATCGATGGTGAAAAACTCTGTCGTCTCAAGATTGCCATCGCCGTTGATCGTTACTGCCACCGGTAAAGTCACCGTGCCGGGAGCAAACGTCAAGGTCGTTGCGGGTATATCCACGTAATCGGGCGCAAGGCCGGAGTCGATTGCTGTGTTATTGTTGAGATTGAAAGTCACTGTTACCGGCAACGGGCTGGCAAAATTAAGATTCACGTTAAACGTCAATGAACCACCCGATCCCCCTTCTGCCATCATCACGTCATTAACATAAATTTTAACCCCATCATCGTTTTGGATGTAACCAACACCTGTATCATCAGCGACAATTACCGAAGCGCCGGGCGTGGGATTGAACAAGAACACCTCAAAAAGTTCATCGCCCTGATCATCGGCGCCGGAAATTGCCGTGCCAAAATCGTTATCGCCATTGACGGTAATCGGCGGCGGATTACCAAATAAACCATCCATGGTTACGCTGGTGACTCCCGGCGGAAACACAATGGTGCCAGTGGCAAAATTGTAGTCTGGCGGATCAGTCGCGGTGTCGTCGAGAGTGACGTAATCAACGGTGATGGGGAAATTAAACGCGCGATTCAATCTCACTGTAAAACTGTAATCCGTTGTTCCCGCATTCCCCTCCGCGTGAACCACATCGTCAATGAAAACATAGGCAGGTCCGTCGTTATTGACATTGACTTTGAAATAATACTCGCCGTGTTCATCGGTGGTGGTTACCTGTGGCGGATTAAACCCGTCGTTCCGTGTAACTGTCCACCCAGGTAAAGGAGGATTATTGACCGTGCCGGTCGTTACGGATTGGAATACCTGTCCCCGGATGACCCCTGTGCCTTTGTAGGTGGCGATTGCGCCTGCCCACGGTGCACCAGTTGGCTGATTTGGGTCATTATTGTCCACAATCGTTCCAGCCGCCAGGAATCCCGGAGTCAGAATGCCATTCCCGTCGAAATCCTCTCCTTGATCCAAAACGTCGTCTCGGTCTGTATCTTCCAGATATTGAGTGTTAGTAACGAATATCTCTGGGGTAATCCAATTGCCTATATTCGCGCCGGGGATTGGAACAAACTCATCTGTAATCCTTGCGTAGCCAGGGCCATTGGGCAGGAGAGCGCTTCCCCCCCCCGGCACCGGCGAGGCTGTGCTCCCAGCAATAAAACCAAAGTCATCTTCGCCAAAAAAACCAAATGCGCCAAAAATCAATTCGTCCCTCTGCGCGGTAAGCGGTGTCACTGGTGTGCTTGCGTAGGCACTGAAACCACTTCCAGTCTCCGTTTGATCCAAAGCGTCATCCGTCGGTGCCGGGCCAATTCCCTTAAACTCATGAGCGATTGCCGCCCAAAGAGTTGGCGTGTAAGGCAACATCGTCCCCGGATCAAACATCCGAATCACAATCTCTCCGCAATTATCTGGCAAATGCGTGATGTTGTGGGCTGACAGGATGACTGTCCGAACACTGCCGATTCCGCCTCCCACCTGCGTATCCACTTGAAACGGATGATAATCCGTCGGGTCAGCGCCGGTCGGTGTGTTGGAGGTGAAATCTGTCACTCCCGTGGTGTCCACGCCGTAGAGGTTGGGAGATGAAGTGGCAGTAAAAGTATCAGCGACATCCACGATTACGTCGAAGCCGGGGTCATCGAACACCATCGAGATGATTATGCTATTCCCGGATGTAACGGTTGCTGTCGGGGTGATGGTTAGGGAGTTCCCTGCCGCCGTCGTCGCCGAGCCGATTGTCTGCACCAACGCGATCGTTGGCGCCACGCGGGTTTCGAGCGCCTCGACCTGCAGGGTCAGTGGCCGCGTTCGTTTCCCGCCGCTTTTGCCGGCGCGCGCGCGCGTCTCTTCGACGGTTATCGCTGGCGTCGGGGAGAGGATATTCTTGAGGCGGCGAAAGGATAGGTGTTTACGAATGCTCCGAAATCTCATGCTCGCAGGTTCCCTCAACGGTGCCCATCGCTATGCTCTTTGGTTGGCCGCAGCATCCCATCGCCTATTTTTTATGTATATATGTCTGCCGCGGCGATTCGGTCGGCGTAGCATAGCAGCAACACTTTGATTGTCAATATCCCTTTTCTAAAAATCACGCAATTTGTCGGATGCCTGTCTATCCTGCCCAAGGGGAATAACCTTCCCGTTTACACCACTAAAAACGTTCCGTCACCGTTGCCGAGCGCAGTCCGAAGGACGCCTTTTTTGTCGGCCACCAAGAAATCCATTTTACCATCGTCATTGAAATCGCCAACCGCCAGGCCGACCGGGTTCAGCCCTAGTCCGAAGATTGTCGGTGCGCCAAACCCGCCGTTGCCATTGCCCAATCGCACCGTTGCGTCTCGGCTGACGAGGTTCACGACGACCATGTCCAGTTTGTTGTCGCCGTTGAAATCGCGCAAGGCAAGTTCGACCGGCGACGTGCCCGTCGAATAAGGCGTCAGCGCTGCAAACGAATCCCCTGTGGAAAGAGCTACGCTGGTCGCGTTGGCTGTCGTCTGCAGAAGCACTAAATCGCTTTTCCCGTCACCGTTCAGGTCGCCCGATGCAATCGAGTTGGCGGATGCCACAAAAAATGTGCCAAACGCAAAATGCCCCGCACCGTCCCCGCGCAAGATGCGTATATTGCTGCCCGTCACTGCTGGGTTGATGCTTTTGGTTTGGAGAACAGCGATATCCAGGCGCCCATCTCCATCAAAATCACCCACGGTCACAGCGCTCGGATTGCTGCCGATCACCGCGTCTCGATAATCCGACCGTGCCGCAAATTTTCCATTGCCCAACCCCATCGAAACGCTGACGGCATTTGCCTTGTTGTTGGCCGTGACCAAGTCGGCAACCAGATCGCCGTTGAGATCCGCGACCGCAATCCACGAGGGACCTAGTTTAGCGCCGTGGTCGCCGAGTATCTTGAATTTGCCCTTGCCATTCCCAGAGAGCAACGTCACGTCGTTCGTTCCCGCATGCGAAACGATCAGATCGTACCGTCCATCGGCGTTGAAATCGTCGGCACCAATCGATTCCACGCCCAGCGCGATCGTGACCGGTTTCATCGCGCGAAAGCTGCCGTCGGAATTCTTCAGCGAGACCAACACTATATTCCCGCCAAGGATCTCCACTTTATCTATCAACCCGTCGAGATTCAGGTCGAACGAGATTTTCTGCCCAAAAAACCCTTTCTCGTCGTCCGTATTTACCACCCCCACGTCCGGCAGGTTCAGCCCGCTATAATTGGGATCGGCGCTGACCGATGCTCCTGTGACAATATTGAAGGCGATGTCGTTGTCATCAATGACATCGTCCACGCCGGTCACCACGATCATTTGCGGTGTGTTCCAATTGGCTGGCGTGAACGTAAGCGCAGAAGTCGAAACTGTTCCTTCGCTGATGTCGCTACTGGCAACGGTAAATGAGACGTTCGCAGTCGGTTGTGAAGTCAACACGATATTGATCGTCGCTTGGCCGCCTTCCTCGGTGGTCACCAATCCTCCCACGGGTGCGATATTCACGCCCGCAGTGTCGTCGTCGAGGATGGTCACCGTTCCCACGAACGGATCGCTGACGGTGTAAAAGACATCCGGTAGAATGGTCAACGTCACTGTTTCGTCTGCTTCATCCACCGCGTCACCTACCGGTGTCACCGTCAGTGTCGCAGTGGATTGCCCCGCCGGAATCGTCACGCTCGTCGCCAGCGCTGCATAATCCCCGCCGCTGGTCGCCGTGCCGCCGACCGAAAAGTAAATCGTGAGCGGGAAAAACGCGCTGCCGGTGCGACTGATGATAAACGCGCCGCTGGCGCCGGACTCCGAAGCGTCACTGGCAATCACCGAGATTTCCGGCTCATTGTCGCCAATGGTCACGACGTCCGATAACGGGTTGACCAGAGTGTAACTGGCATCGGGAAGTAACGTGATCGACACGGTTTCATCCGATTCGGTGAGCGTGTCGTTCAAAACCGTCACCGGTATCGCGGCGCTCGAGTCTCCCGCAAGAATCGTCACCGCCACGCTCAAGCTCGCATAATCCGCCCCGTTGGACGCGCTGCCGCTGACGGCATAGAAAATAACCAACTGGCCGGTTGTGCTACCGGTACGGGTAACGGTAAAAAATCCATCATTGGCCACGGAGGGCGGCGCCGTTTCCCCTGCCGCGCCGTCCGTGGCCACTATGGAGACCTCTGGCTCGTTGTCTGCGATCGTCACCGTGTCGCTGGTTGGCGAGACCACCGTATAGGAGGCATCCGGGTTGAGCGTCACGATGACCGCCTCGCTGCCTTCGGTCAGAGAATCATTGAGCGGTGTCACTGAGAAATTTGCCGACGCCGATCCGCTGGGAATAACCACCGCCCCACTCAACGTTGCATAGTCGACTCCGTTGCTCGCACTCCCCCCAACA
>CAYGDP010000033.1:0-7537 GCA_964348665.1 uncultured Verrucomicrobiota bacterium | reverse complement strand
GCCGCGTTGTCCAATGCCGTTATCGTAATTTCCGGCTCGTTGTCCGTGATCGTTATCGAGTCGCTGAAGGGATTCACCAACGTGTAATTCGGATCTCCCGTCAGCGTCACGAGGATCGTTTCATTGCCTTCGGTCAACGCATCGTTCAAGACCGTCACCGGTATCGTGGCACTCGAGTCTCCCGCGAGAATCGTCACCGACCCGCTCAAATTCGCATAGTCCACTCCATTCACCGCACTGCCGCCGATCGCGTAGAAAACAACCAACGCGCTGCCTGTGCTTCCAGTACGCGTCACTGTAAAAATACCGTCGTTCGCGCCAGACGGCGGCGCCGTCTCTCCAGCACTTGTGTCGGTCGCGACCAATGTCACTTCGGGCTCGTTGTCGGCAATCGTCACCGTGTCGTTTAGGGGATCGACCACTGTGTAAGTCGGATCCGCTGACAACGTTACGAGGATCGTCTCATTGCCTTCGGTCAATGCATCGTTCAAAACCGTTACCGGTATCGTGGCGCTCGAGTTTCCTGCGAGAATCGTCACCGCCCCACTCAACGTTGCATAGTCGACTCCGTTGCTCGCACTCCCCCCAACACTGTAGTAAACCACCAAGGCAGACCCCACACTCCCCGTCCGCGTCACTGTAAATGTCCCATTGTTGGCCGCGGACGGCGGCGCCGTCTCTCCCGCTGCCGCATCCGCGGCCACAATGGAAACTTCCGGCTCATTATCGGCCAGCGTCACCATCGCGGCCGACGGCGTCACCAGCGTGTAGCTGATGTCCGACGCGAGCGTTACCAAAATTGTCTCATCCCCCTCGGTCAACGCATCATTGAGGATATTCACCGGCACATCCACATACGCCGCCGCCGTGGGTATCACGGCGCTCACGCCGATACTCCCGTAATCGACTCCTTCGGTCGCGCTCCCGCCCACTGTGAAAAATACCGTCAATGCGCTCGCCGTGCTCCCCGTGCGGCTGATCCGAAACACTCCGCCATTGGCAGACGCAGGTGGCGCTGTCTCTCCCGCCGCGTTGTCCAATGCCGTTATCGTAATTTCCGGCTCGTTGTCCGTGATCGTTACCAAGTCGCTGTCTGGCACGCCGACTCCATAGCCGACACCGGGAAGGATGGTGACAACAACGGACTCTAGTCCCTCTGTGAGGGCGTCGTTTAGCGGCGTGATGTCGAGTGTGTAAGTAGAAAAGCCGACCGGGATAAGCACGGTGGAGGCAACCGCCGCGTAGTCGGTCCCGTTATCAGCGGTTCCGGTTACAAGAATATTGACAGTGAGCGGCAGAATTGGCGCGCCGGTGCGCGTGAATGTAAACGTGCCGATGTTTGCGCCCGACGGAGGCGCAGTCTCGCCGGCGGCTGGGTCGGTGGCTACAATGGTTACAACGGTATCGTCGTTGAGAATCGTCCCTTGTCCCAGCGAATCGATCAACGTCGCGCTGGTTGGGTTGGTCAGGTTCACAAAAAATGTTTCTGCTGATTCCGGGGCGATATCGCCAATGGCTTGAACGGTAACAGTAGTACTCAATGTGCCGGCGGTAATTGTTGCAATGCCGCTGGAGGCAATGTAATCGCTGTCGGCAAGTGTCGCGGTGCCGTCGGATGTCGCAAATTCAAAAGTCACGTCAAGTGCAAAAACAACGTTAAGGCTGATGGTAAAGATGAAGTCCACGGTGCCAGCGTTGCCTTCGTCGAGGGCGACATCCATGATGCTGATGCGGGGATTGTCGGTATCGGTGATGGTGTTGTTGCCACTGCCACCATTCAAGCTGTCCACTCCTGTACCACCGTCCAAGGTATCGTCGCCGGCGTCACCTTCCAGTGTGTCGTTGCCAGAATTGCCTGCCAACGAGTCGTCACCACCGCCTCCGGAGATGGAGTTGGCGTTGCCGTTTCCATTGATCGTGTCGTCGCCAGCGCCACCGAACACATTCTCAAAATCCGATCCTTGGCTGGCGGGATTAGCGTTGATATTACAAGCGCCGTGGGCAGCTAAAGCGCCACCGAGACCTACGCTCAAGTCCACAGTGACGGCATCGCCGACCAGCAACAGTGAAAAATTGAGCGTGTCGCTACCGCCACCGGATTCATTTAGCACGTCGGTTTGACCAACGCCGCAAGGAGTAAAAACATAGACGTCATTGCCACTGCCACCAATCAGGAAGTCGTCCCCGTCACCGCCAGTAAGAACATCTGCGCCGCCGTCGGTGTTGATCGTATTGGCACCGCCGTCACCAGCGACCGTATCGTTCCCAAAACCGGTGTTGATGTTTTCGATATTAGCCACGCCCGTCGTGCTGGTGGCTGTTCCTGCACTGAGATCCACGGTTACAGCCGTCAACCATGCGGAATAATCGAGCACATCCGTTCCTATGCCACCGTCCACTGTGCCGCTCAAAATCACTCCGTTGGAGAACAAAAACGTGTCGTTGCTGCCGCCGCCAGCGAGGTTCGCTGTTGTGGCGCCGGTAACGTTAAACGTATCGTTTGCGCTGCCGCCGGATAGGTTTTCGATGTTGTTGAATTCAAGTGTGTTGGTGCTGACGTATTGTGGTGTTCCGTCGAGATTCCAAGTCGCGGTGGAATTGCGACCGACGAGCGTGTCGCTGCCGCCGCTGCCAACCATCGAGTCAATATTCTGGAATGTGCCTGTAACGCCGGTTGCTGCGCCGGTGAATCCACTACCTCCGCCAAGACTCGTTATTGTCACGCTGATCGCCGTCGAATAGCCGCTGTAATTGAGCGCGTCGCTGCCACTGCTGCCGACGACGTTGCCGGTAAGTACGGCGCTGCCGGAGAAATTGAAGTTGTCCGATCCTCCATTGCCGACGAGTGTAGCTGTGGTGTTGGACGACACGTTGAATGAGTCGTTGCCGCTGCCGCCCACAAGGCTCTCAAAGCCGTTGAAATCCACAGTGCCGCCGCTGACATATTGCGGGGTGCCATCGAGATTCCAATTCGCTGCGCCGGAGAGGCCGTTGAATGTGTCGGGCGCTCCGCTGCCGCCAACAATCAAGTTTACGTTGCTAAACCCGCTGCCGATAGCCGTACTGGATCCGTTGAACCCGTCCGTTCCGCCAACACCACTTAACGTCACCGTAACCGCAGTGCCCAGCGAGCTGTAATCCAGCGTATCGCTTCCTCCATTGGCGTTGATACTGCCGGTTACATTGCCGCCTACGCCAAACCCAAACGAATCGGTGCTGCTGCCACCAGCGAGGTTTTCGACAGCCGAGAAATCGAACGATCCGTTTACATCGCCGGAATTACTTCCGCCGATGTTCCATGTGTTCGCCGCGTTGGCACCCGTGAGCGTATCGTTTGCAGAACCGCCAATGACAACTTCGATACTCACGAAAATACCACCGATCCCGGTCGAAGTATTGGATTGCAAATTCACGCTGATCGCCGTGGTATAGGCCACATAATCGAGCGCATCGGTGCCGGCGTTGCCGACAATATCTCCGGTGACCCCCACGCCGTTGCCCAGCGTGAACGTGTCGTCGCTGGTGCCGCCGGAAAGATTCTCGACCGAGGAGAAACTCAATCCGCCAACATCGCCCGTGTCGTTGGCAGTGACATTCCAAATGTTCACGCCATTCGCGCCGGTCAACGTGTCGCTCGCCGCGCCGCCGACCATTCCTTCAATGCTGACGAAATTTGTCCCGACGCCCGTTGCGGTGCTGGTTTGCAAGTCGAGCGTGACGGCGGTGGTGTAGCTGGCATAATTGAGCGTGTCACTGCCGCCGCCGCCCGAAATGCCGCCGGTCATGCTCACGCCGTCGCTAAAGACAAAATTATCTGCTGCGGTGCCGCCGGTAAGATTTTCGACCGCTGCATAATTGAATCCGCTTACGTTCCCCGTGTCGTTGGCCGTCAGGTTCCAAGTGGCACCCGAATTCGCGCCGGTCAAGGTGTCGCTGCCCGCGCCGCCAGAAACGCTTTCCATGTTTGAAAAGCCGCCGACGCCTGTCGCCGCACCCGTCGCGAGATTGACGGAAATCGCGCTGGTGTACGCCGAATAATCGAGGGCATCGCTGCTCGCGCCGCCATTGATATTGCCGGAGACGGCGACGCCGTCGCTAAAGACGAACGTATCGGTGCTCGTGCCTCCCGTGAGATTCTCAATGGAAGAGAAACCTGTGGCTCCCAGATTTCCGGCATTTCCAGCGGTGATGCTCCAAATGTTAACGGCGTTGGCACCGGTCAACGTGTCGCTGCCGCCGCCGCCGATCAAAGATTCGAGATTTGCGATTCCCGCCGTGGCGGTCGCGGCACCCGTTTGCAGATTCACCGCAACTCCGGTGGAGTAGGCTGACAAATCGAGCGTGTCGCTGCCGCCGACGCCATCCACGACCCCACCAACACTGGCGGCGTCGGCAAAATTAAAGTCGTCGGCCATCGTCCCGCCGGTAAGATTTTCCACGCCGCTAAAATTGAACGTGCCATTGACATCGCCGCTGTTGGCGCCGCTGACATTCCAAGCATTGGCGCCATTGGCGCCGATCAGCGTATCGCTGGCCGATCCGCCAACCAACGATTCGATGTTGCTGAACGTGCCGCCGATTCCTGTGGCTGTGCTGGTTTGCAAATTCAAGCTGATGGCCGTCGTGTACGCGCCATAGTTCAGCGTGTCATTGCCGATGCCGCCGTTGACGTTGCCGCCAACGCTGGTGCCATTCGCGAAGACGAAGTTGTCGGTGTTTGTGCCGCCGATCAAGTTCAAGATGGAGGAAAACGTCACGGTGCCATTGATGTTGCCGGCGCCCGGCCCGGTAATATTCCATGTGTTCGGGATGTTGGCGCCGTAGACCGTGTCGGTGGAGGAACCGCCGATGACGACCTCAATGCTGGTGAACGTGCCGCCGATTCCCGTTGCGGTTCCCGCCTGTAAGTCCACGGTCACGACTGTCGTATAGGCCGTATAATCCAAAGTGTCAGAGCTGGCGTTGCCGGCCACGTTGCCCGTCACGGTCGCGCCATCGGCAAATACAAAATTGTCAGCGGCCGTGCCGCCGGTGAGATTTTCGACCGCTGAAAAATTGAATGTTCCGCCAATGTTTCCGGCATCACTACCAGCCAGGTTCCATGTGTTCGCTGCATTCGCACCCGTCAACGTGTCGCTGGCCGCGCTGCCGACCAAGGATTCCATGTTGGAAAACCCGCCCGTTGCCGTGGCAGCACTGGTTTGCAAGTTCACTGTCGCTGCGGCGCCAAAACCGGAATAATCCAACGTGTCACTTCCCCCTTGTCCATTCACCGTTCCACTGACCGAACCACCGGCGGCAATCACAAAACTGTCTCCGGCGCTGCCTCCGGTCAAATTACCGAAGCTGCTGAAATTGAAGCTTCCGCCAATGTCTCCGGTATTCGCGCCTGTAACGTTCCAAACATTGGCAACATTGCCGCCAATGAGCGTGTCAGTCGCGGAGCCGCCGGTGACGCTTTCGATATTCGCAAACCCGCCCGTTCCGGTCGCTGTCGCCGCGGCGCGATTGACTGTGACGGCTGTCGTGTAGGCGGAATAATTCAGGGTGTCGCTCCCTCCCGCCCCGTCCACTGTGCCACTCACACCGGCGCCGTCGCTGAAGACAAAAACATCCGCCATCGTGCCGCCGGTAAGATTTTCGATTGCGGAGTAGTCAAACGCGCCGCCGATATTGCCCGCGTTGCTGGCCGTGAGATTCCAAGTGTTGGCGCCGTTGGCGCCGATCAGCGTGTCGCTGGCCGCGCTGCCGGTCACGGATTCCATGCCGCTGAAGGTCCCGCCGATTCCATTTGCCGCACTGATCTGAATGTTCACGGTAACGGCCGCGCCGAAGCTGGAGTAATTGAGAGTGTCGCTGCCACTGCCGCCATCCACGTTGCCGCCAACGGAACTTCCTACAGCAAACGCGAATGTATCGGTTCCCGTGCCGCCCGTGAGATTTTCGACCGCTGAAAAATTGAAAGTCCCGCCGATATTACCGGTGTTGCCGGCGGTGATATTCCACGTATTCGCAGCGTTGGCGCCGACCAGGGTGTCGCTCGCGGCGCTGCCGACGAGTGTTTCGATGCCCGTAAACGTCCCGCCAATTCCGGTCGCGGTGGTTGTTTGGATGTTCACTGTGACTGCCGCGCCAAAGCTGGAATAATCGAGTGAGTCGTTGCCACCGCTGCCGTCCACGTTGCCGCTGACGGAACCACCGGGAGAAAACGCGAAGGAATCGTTTCCGGCGCCTCCGGCGAGCGAGGCTGTTGTGGCGGCGGAGATAGTAAAACTATCATCTCCCGTGCCGCCAATAAGGCTCTCAAACGCTGTGAAATCGAGTGTGGTCGCGCCGCTGGTGTATTGCGGCGTGCCGTCCAGACCCCACGATGCCGATGCATTCCGGCCTGTCAACGTGTCTACCCCGCTTCCTCCGGTGAGAGTCGCGATATTGTCGAAGCTGCCGAGGCCAGTACCGGTGCCCGCGAATCCGCCGACGCCACCCAAGCCGGTCAGCGTCGCCGAAATGGCGCTGGTGTAATTCGCATAGCTCAAGTGATTGACACCGCCGCTCCCATTGATCACTCCGGTACCACCGGAGAGTTGGTCGCCATCCGAACCGAAAATGAATACGTCGTCGCCGCCGCCGCCGATGACGCTCTCAACACTATCCGCCAAATGGGTGGCGACATTGACTCCGTCGGAAGCGCTTACACTACCCAACGTAATGGTAAGATTCGCGGTGACTGCGGAGAACGTCATTAAATCCGTGCCAGCCGCCGCAGCCTCGCTGATCGTGTCATCACCCCAACCATCGGCAAAAACGTATGTGTCGTTGTTCGCGCCGCCCACCAATGCATCATCGCCACCGCTGGCAATCATCGTGTCGTCTCCATTGCCGCCAGCCAGCAGATCACTGCCGCCGCCGCCGTCGAGCGAGTCGGTGCCATCGCTCCCATCGAGCAAGTCGTCGCCACTGCCGCCGACGAGCGTGTCGTTACCACTGGAGCCGGATAATGTCACCGGTCCCACAGTAAATCCAGAGGCGTTAATGGTGTTTGCCGAGGCGCCACCCGTCAAGCTCGCCTCTTCAACGCCGATCAATGAAAATTCCACACCTCCACCAGCCGGAGCATCAAGGCTGACGTCGGTCAAAGTCATGTCTTCATTCACCGCGCGCACCAATCGGTCAGTCCCGCCCGCGCCATCCAGCGTTGCGTTTCCTGTCCAGCCACTCACCGTAAAACTATTCGCGCTCGCTCCACCCGTCAGGCTTGCTTCTTCTATCCCGCTCAAGTTGTCCGTCTCCGCCCCGCCAAATGCCAACGCTGTATTTGCCAGCGTCAAATCCGCGTCCCGAGCTTCCACGACCCGGTCGGTTCCCGCGCCGCCAATGAGCGAGTCCGCGCTCCCGCTCGTCCCGCCAGTCAGCGTGTCATTCGCACCTGCGCCATCCAAAGTCACGGGGCCAGCGCTAAAGGCGGATGCATTTAGCGTGTTAGCGCTCGCTCCACCTGTCAGACTCGCTTCTTCCACCCCGCTCAAGTTGTCCGTCT
>CAYGDP010000032.1:0-41546 GCA_964348665.1 uncultured Verrucomicrobiota bacterium | reverse complement strand
CCATGGCCAAGTTTAATGTTATATACTGTCCAACCAATGGGGCAAGGTCACCAGCTTCACTCTTGGAAAAGCGCATCGGAGGAAAGTCGCGTTTCGATCAAGGCGTTTATTGGGTGCCATCGTTTATCGGGATTGAGTTATTTATGTGGGGACACGGACTAGGAGACGTTGCTGCCCACCATTTTCTAGACGAACATGTTGCTTTCTCCAAAGTAGCTGTCATTGATGGACTTCCGAGGGAGTTTCAAAAGAAGACTGAAAGTCCGAAAGCGACGCTAACTTGAGACTTGAACAAATCTCGAAGGCAACGGCATCAATGTTCAGCATTTCTGGAACTCGCCATGCGCTACTAAGAAGCATTATGTATTTGTAGCGCGTTTTTTTCCAATGCTCGTCGTAGTATTTGCACATTAGATCTTCTCCGAATAGGAAACCTTGAAGGAATCGCAAAATAATGGCGATCCTTAGCGGTTGGAAATCCGGGCAAAAAACTCCTTGTCTGATACAACTGCTGCCTCTCCATACGGAGTGCCGCTTTTCAGAGGGAAAACCAAATGCGAAAACGTTTTCGTTTTTCAGATTCTCCCCGAAACACGATTTCTGATACGGCTTGGTGAAGTGGATTGCCCGCCCTCCCCACTGTGGGGCGAGGCCTCGTCCTTGAATAAGGAGGGCGAAACACGCGGAAGCTTGTCCGCCACGAAGTTTGACGGTGCCGCGAAAAGGCTGCTGCAGTATTTTTGCGATTTTTTGTGTTTTTTGTGGCCAATCCCCGTCGTGTTAGTAACTCCAATGTCCCGCCCTATTTATGCTGTTCGTCGTAGTGTTTACGGAGGAGGTCTTCGCCGAAATCGTTTTCCAGGTCGCGCCAGACGGCGTGGACATGGTTGGCGTTGTTCTGTGTGTTGTCGTATTCGATCAGAAAACTCGGCCCCTGAATCCGGTAGTAATGTCCTTGTCCCGATTCAACGCCCCCCGCCCATGCAAAAAAGATTTTTTCCGGGCCTGCCACCTCGATCTGTTTCAACGTCGCCTCCGCCACGTCGGTGCGGTGGCGGAAGACATGTTCTTTGAGCAAGCTCTTGAGTAATTCCGCCTGATCGGGCGCGAGGCGAGTGGCGGCGAGTCCAAGAGGTTCGAGCTTTTTCACTTTTCGGGCGTTGCCCGTAATAATGTCGCTGGGCGCTTTCGCGGCGAAAATGGCAGTTTGTTTCTGCTCATCGGTCAATGATATGACGAGCTTTCGCGCAAGATCTTCCTCGCCGGCGAGGGCGCGCGTGCCTTTGCGCGGACCGTCTCGAATCGTGGCGGGGTTTGCCCCAAAAAACGACGGGCCGATGGCAACCGCTCTGCCCGCGACCAGCGTGAATTGTGCCGAGAGATGATGCCCCTCGAAGCGCCAACCCCAAGCGTCTTTTGGATCGGGTTTGCCGAATACGCTGAAGAAATAAAGGCTGGAATCGCGCCGCGGACTTTTGTTTTCCAGCTCGTAAAGGATCTCTTCGAGGCTGATGATCGTGGTAGCTTTCAAGTAGCCGCGTTCGGAGAGGCCGCTACGGAGAAGCGCATGGGCGGCTTCCCGCTGCGGAGGCGTCATCTCTTTCAGTGGCAAACCTTTGCGTGTGCGTGGAACAAAATGCCAATTCAACCGCTCCTCATCGGTCATCGCAAACTCCGCTTTGGCGCGTTGCTCGGGGGTCAGCGTCGCCAAAAACGTTTCGGTCGCCTTGGTCATCTCCGCCGCTGCGCGTGTGACATCTTGCGCAAGAAGGGGACGCAACTCGGCAACAAGGAACAAGCACGAGAAAAAAACAAGCATGGACAAACGTTTCATCAGGGTCAGTATTCTATCGCATCCTGCACGAAATTGCCAGCATCCGAATCGGGGCAATCGGTTCATTCTGAATATTTCGTTTTGTAGACTGCCGTTTTTTTCACACTATCGCATAAATTGACACAAGGACGCATTGGCGGTAGCATCGCGGCAATGAACATCAGCATCATCGGCACGGGATACGTGGGACTGGTCACCGGCACCTGTTTCGCGGAAGTTGGCCATAACATTCTTTGCATTGACCAGGACCTATCGAAAATCGAGGCGCTGCGGGCGGGGCGCGTGCCGATCTTCGAGCCACAGCTTGCCGAGATGATCGCCAGAAATTCCGCGGCTGGCCGGCTTCAATTTTCCACCTCCACGGCCGACGCTGTCGCGCACGGCGAAATTATTTTCATCGCTGTCCATACTCCTCCAAAACCCGATGGGTCGAGCGATATGCAGTTTATCGATACCGTCGCGCGACAGATTGCCTCACACTTGGACAGTCGCTACCGGATTATCGCGGATAAATCCACTGTCCCCGTCCAAACGGGCGATGAGGTCGCGCGCGTGATCCGGGAAACCGCCCGTCCCGGCGCCGACTTCGATGTGATCAGCAATCCTGAATTCATGCGCGAAGGCAGCGCGGTGGCGGATCAAATGAATCCGGACCGAATCGTGGTTGGTTTGCCGAAAAAAAGCGGTGAATTGGTTCGGCGCGCGGAACCGAAGTTACGGGAATTGTTCGCGCCTTGGATCACCAAGGGAGCGCCATTTCTCGTCACCGACATCGCCAGCGCCGAACTAATCAAACATGCCGCCAACAGTTTTCTCTCGTTGAAAATCTCCTACGTCAACGCGCTCGCTCATATTTGCGAATTGAGCGGCGCCGACATCACACAAGTGGCGGACGGCATGGGACTGGACAAGCGCATCGGGCGATCCTTTCTGAATGCGGGCATCGGTTACGGCGG
The DNA here is from genome assembly GCA_964348665.1 of uncultured Verrucomicrobiota bacterium. Taxonomy (GTDB): domain Bacteria; phylum Verrucomicrobiota; class Verrucomicrobiia; order Palsa-1439; family CAYGDP01; genus CAYGDP01. The sequence continues at coordinate 38,756 of CAYGDP010000032.1, read as the reverse complement.
CTCTTGCTTTCCAAAGGACATTGCGGGATTCCTGCACATCGCTCGCGATCTCGGCTGCGATTTTCGACTGCTCGCTGAAGTGCAACTGATCAACGAGCAAGCGCTTGAACGGTTCCTTGGCAAAATCCGCACCGCGTTTTCCCCGGCCAACAGCGGCCCTCGTCGAATCCGCCCGCTTTCCGAAAAAACATTTGCCGTTCTCGGCATCGCATTCAAGCCGAACACCGACGACATTCGTAATGCTCCTGCACTCGCGTTGATTTCCGCCCTGCAAGCCGACGGCGCACGCGTCCGCGCGTATGATCCCCAAGCCATGGACCGAGCGCGGAGCGTTACCAAGGATGTCGTCTTCTGCCGGGACGCGTACGATGCTGCCGAAGGCGCGGATGCCTTGATCATCGCGACCGAATGGGAAGAATTTCGCCGGCTCGACCTCAACCAAATCAAATCAAAACTGCGCCAGCCATACATCTTTGACGGTCGCAACCTATTCGATCCAGCGACGATGAAAGCGGCTGGATTTCACTACGTCTCGGTCGGACGCTGAATCGCTTGACCGCATGGCTGTTCGCTGCGATGTTATGCGCGATTTCGCCAAACACTACGGCGGAAAAATCTGATGAAGCAAAAACATAAACAACCGGCGCGCAGCGGACGATTCTCCGGCGGACCGGCCGAGGAGGTGAAACGATTCACCGAGTCGGTCTCGTTCGACTGGCGGCTCTACAAGCACGACATCGCCGGCTCGATCGCGCACGCGAAAGGACTGGCGAAAATCGGCATTCTCTCGAAAACCGAGGCCGCCAAGATCGAGCGTGGTCTGCGCGCCATCGAGCGGGAAATTGACGCGGGCAAGTTCAAATGGAACACGGCACTCGAAGACGTCCACATGAACATCGAGTCGGCGCTGGCCAAGAAAATTGGCAAGCTGGCAGGCAAACTGCACACGGGCCGAAGCCGCAATGATCAGGTGGCAATGGATTTGCGGTTGTGGTTGCAAGAAACCATTGGTCAATCAGTATTGGGCACTCAGGACTTGCAACGTGCGCTGGTCGCGGTGGGCGAGAAAAATGCCGAGACGATCATTTGCGGATATACCCATACCCAGCGTGCTCAGCCTGTTTTACTGGCGCATCATTTGCTCGCCTACGTCGAGATGCTGCAACGTGATTACCTCCGATTTGCACATTGTATTCCCTTAGCAAGCCCACTCGGGTCGGGTGCGATTGCAGGGAGCACTCTGCAGTTAGATCGAAAGCATGTCTCAAAACCATTTGTGTTCGACAGTGTAACCCAAAACTCGATGGACGCGGTGAGCGACCGCGATTTTGTGGTCGAGTTTTTGTCGGCTGTGGCAATTTGCGGGATGCACTTGTCGCGGCTGGCCGAGGATTTGATTTTGTGGGGCACAGCGGAGTTTGGGTTCATTACGATCGCCGACGCGTACACGACGGGCAGCTCGCTGATGCCACAGAAGAAAAATCCCGACATCGCCGAGCTGGTGCGCGGCAAGACGGGGCGGCTCTACGGAAATCTCGTGGCGGTATTGACGATGATGAAAGGGCTGCCACTGACTTACAACCGTGATATGCAGGAGGACAAAGAACCGTTGTTTGATTCGGCGGACACCTTGCAGGCGTCGTTGTCGGTGATGGCGGCAATGCTGGGAAATGTGAAAGTCAATCGCGCCCGATGCGAGGCGGCGGCCAGCGATCCGATGTTGCTGGCAACGGATCTTGTGGATTTTCTCGTGTTACGGGGCATGGCGTTTCGCGAGGCGCATCATGCGGTCGGCGGGCTGGTCGCGGAATCGGAGCGCACCGGTGAGAAGCTGCCGCAGTTGGCAGCGAAGAAATACGGCGTGGAAGCGGCAAAGGTTTTTGATGTGCGTCGAGCGCTGGCAGCGCGCAAAATGGTGGGCGCGCCATCACCCAAACAGGTGCAGGCGCAGATCGCGCGGTGGAAGAAAGCCTTGGGGATGAAGTAATGCGCAAGGCCTACGATTGGTGCATCGGACGGTTGCGGGCGTTATACCAATGGACGTTGCACTGGGCGGACACTCGCTATGGAACACCGGCGCTATTTGCGATCGCGTTCATCGAGAGTTCCGTTTTCCCAATTCCGCCGGACGTGCTGCTGATTGCTCTGGCATTGAGCAAACAGAAACGCGCCTGGTGGTATGCGTTGGTTTGCAGCGTCGGGTCGGTGTTGGGCGGTATTGCCGGGTATTACATCGGCTACGGCGCCTGGGAGACAGTGAAACCGTTTTTCTTCCAATACATTTTCAGCGAAGAAACGTTCATCTGGGTTGGCCAAAAATATCAGGCGCACGCATTCGGATGGATTTTTTTGGCGGCATTCACGCCGATTCCATACAAAGTCTTCACCATCGGCGCGGGCGTGTACCACGAATATGTGCCGCTGTGGATTCTCGTGGTGGGATCCATCGTGGGACGGTCGGCGCGTTTTTTTCTGGTGGCGACCCTCCTATATTTTTTTGGCGGATGGGCGCGTGGATTTGTGGAAAAAAATTTCGACCGATTGCTCTGGGCGTTTCTGGCGCTGGGAGTGCTGGGCTACGTGGCGATCAAGTTTCTGTGATCGTTACAGCCTGTCGAAACATCCAAATCCCTCTGTGCAGAGACGAATGGCCTCCGCCCTTTTATTTCTACGGGAAACAATCTTGCTACGCTGTCGGCGGTTGTTGTGCCTGGATGGATTTGTGGCCTTCTTCGGGGGTTGGCGCGGCAGGTTGACCGGGAGCGCCGCCACGACCGGAGAGGATCGCGCGCTCGATGCCTTCGAGGAATTTCTGGCGGTCGATCGGTTTGGTGAAGAAATCAAACGCGCCGCCGCGCATGGCTTCGTCTCGAAGGGCAGCATCGCCAAAGGCGGTAATGACAATGACGGGGCGATTGGGGAGGGCTTTTTTGATGACGCTCATAAATCGAACGCCATTGAGACCCGGCATCCAGACATCGGTGATGATGACGTCAAATTTGGTTTTTGTGGTGGCGATGTAGTTGACGGCGCTGGCAGCGTCGGGCTGCGCCACAACGAGGTGGCCGGCATTGGATAGGATTTTAGTGAGCGCTTTTCGCAGCTCGGTGTCGTCATCAACCAACAATACAGAACCGATCGTAGGCATGGCTTTCTCCTTTTGTTACTGAACCCAGCGCCCGTATGTACTGTGGGCGAGGGTGTTTGTCGAGTATTTTTTCATTGCACGGCTGGCAGATGGATATGGAAGGTGGTGCCGACCCCGACGGTGCTGTCGCATTCAATCCGGCCGCCGTGTTCGGCAATGATTTGCTGGACGAGGGAAAGGCCGAGACCGGTGCCGCCGGCTTTGGTGGTGAAAAATGGCTGGAAAAGCCGTTTCCGTTGTTCTTCAGTCATTCCGCAGCCGGTATCTCCGATGCTCAAGACTGCGCCGGTTTGGTTGCGGCTGGTGCAAATCGAAAGTTTTTGCTCGGCGGCTGTGGACATGGCGTCCATGGCGTTCCGGATGAAATTGAGCGCCGCCTGCCAGAATTGCTCTTGATCAATCTCGACGAGGGGCACGTTCGGATCGTATTGAACGGCGACTTGCGTTTTGGAAGCCTCGAAAAGCTGTTTCATGAATTCGAGTCGTTTGGTCATGTAATCGTTGAGATTGACGCGTTCCCGGTTGAGCTTGGGAAGTTTCCCGAACTTGAGGTAACCTTCGCAGATGCCCTGGATGCGCTTGGATTCGCTGACGAGCGATTTCAGAAGGTCCTTGGATTCCGTCGTATCGCCTTGCGCTTTCTTGGAGAGCATCTCGATTTCGTCGCCGAGCAGGTCGAGGTTGAGGATGATGGATCCGAGCGGGTTGCGAATTTCGTGGGCGAGTTTGGCGGACATTGTGCCGAGGACGGCAAGACGTTCGGATTGCATTTTGGCTTCTTCTGCCTGCCGACGTTTGGTGATATCCTCGCAAATCCCTTCGTAATAAAGCAGTTTGCCGTCGGTGTCGCGAACGGCGCGGGTGTTTTGGGAAAGCCAGAAAAGACTTCCGTCTTTTCGTTTTAACTCCGCCTCGAAACTGGTGACAACGCCGTGTTCTTCGATCGCTTTTTTGAACTCCGCAAACCGCTCGGGCTTGGTATAGGCAGCTTCATTGAAGCTAAACTCCGCGTCAACGATCATCTCGCTGGGAGATTCAAATCCGAAAAATCGCGCAAAGGCGGGATTGGCGGCGAGAATGCGCCCATCGTCGGGGCGACACTGGAGGATCCCTTCGGTCGCGTTCTCGAAAATCCCGCGGTATTTTTGTTCGGCCTGCGCCAGAGCGCGCTCGGCGCGTTTGCGGTCGATCGCGTAACGGACGGCGCGTTCGAGCTGAAACCCGTCTACTTTTCCCTTCACCAGATAATCGGCGGCGCCCGCGAGCATGGCCTCCATATCAATCTCGCGCCCGCCTTGACCGGTCATCAGGATGATTGGAACCCGGCAACCCTGCGCGATTGCTTCGCGGAGCAGTTCGATGCCGCTTTTTTCGCCGAGGCGATAATCAAACAGGCAGGCATCAAACGTCTTTTCCTGGAGAAACTTCAGGGCATCGTTGGGATTGTCCGCCCATGTGATATCGAACCCGTTCTCGTCCACTTCCAGAAGCAAGTCCCGGGCAAGAACGTACTCGTCTTCGTCATCGTCCACCAACAGCAAGCGAAGTTTGGAACTCGGTGAATCCATGGTCACGCTCCGGCGGCATTCGGCTCAACCTCGACAATTTCAAACCAGTACTTACCGAGCGCGTTCATGACATTGACCAACTCATCGAACGACGCCGGCTTCACGATGTAGGAATTCGCGCCCAAATCGTATGTGCGATAGATATCGTCGCCTGATTTCGAGGTCGTCAGGATGACGACGGGAATGGTGCGGAGATTCGGGTCCGCCTTGATCTCCTTGAGCGCCGTGCGGCCATCCTTGCGCGGCATATTGAGATCGAGAAGAATGAGGCCGGGACGCGGGGATTTGTCACCGGACGTATAATCTCCGCGACGATACAGATAATCCAGCAATTCCTCGCCGTCTTTGACGAAATGAAGGTCGTGGTCGAGTTTGTTCTCGGCCAATGCTTCGTGCGCCAACATACGATCGTCGGAGTCGTCGTCAGCGACCAGAATAATGACTCGTTTACCCTTGAGACTGCTCATGAAGTTGTCTTTCCTTGTTGAGGTTGCGATTCGGATTGTGCCGGTTGTTGTTTTTGTTTCATTGGCAACGTTACGATGAAACTCGCGCCGCTTCCCACGGAAGACTTGGCTGTGACGCTGCCGCCGTGGCGCTCGGCGATTTTACGAACGATTGCCAGCCCGATTCCCGTCCCCTCGTATTCATTCCGGCCATGAAGACGGGAAAAGGGACTAAAGAGTCGCTGCAAATATTTTTCGGCATCAAACCCGATGCCGTTATCCGTAACACTCAAGTGGATCATTCGATTGTCGTCGCCACTGCCGTTGGGGCCGGCAAAATATTCCACCTGCACCTTGACCACCGGAGGTGTATCGGGGCGTTTGAATTTGAGAGCGTTTCCAATGAGATTCTGCAAGACTTGGCGCATTTGCAATGGATCGGCGTCAATGGTCGGCAATTCTCCCAATTCCACTTTTCCTCCGGTTGTTTCGATGCGGGTTTCCAGGTCGGATAGGACTTCCTTAGCGACCTGCGCAAGGTTGACCGGCACGAACGGTTGCGCCTTGGTGGTGACGCGAGAGAACGAGAGAAGATCGGTAATCAGCACAGACATGCGGCGGGCCGCGTCCTGCATTCGCGAGAGATAATCGGTGCCTTGCTCGCCCAAGGCGGCGCCGCATTTTGCCTTGAGACGGTCGCCAAACGTTTGGATTTTGCGGAGGGGTTCCTGGAGATCGTGGGAAGCAACATAAGCGAATTGCTGCAGTTCGGTATTCGACCGGCCCAATTCGGCGAGGGTTTGTTGGAGTTTTTCTTCGGCTTTCTTTCGTTCGGTGACATCATCGAGCACCACCAGGATACCATTGACGCGACCGCTGCCATCGTGCATCGGGATTTTGCTGGTTTCCAAGTACGCATGGGTGCCGTCCGCCCTTCGCATCATTTCCAAGAGTTTGAGTTCCGGGGTGTCAGATTCCATGATACGCTTATCATCCGCCATATACTTCAATTTTTGCTCGGCGGAAGAGGGCATTTCGTTTTCGGATTTGCCGATGATGTCCTCCGGGCGACCCAAACCGGTTACCGTCGCCCAACTTCGGTTGCAACCTTGATAATGGGAAGCACGGTCTTTCCAGGCAACATATTGCGGGATGTTATCGAGCACGGTGCGAAGCATATTGCGGGATTCAGCGACTTCGCGCTCGGCTTTTTTGCGTGAATAGAGGTGGCCGAGAGAACTCGCGTACAATGTGAGAATTTTTTTGATCTGCTCGGAGATTGGCTGGCGAGAAAGTAAGTTGTCTGCGACAATGAAACCAATGATCGCTTCGCCTTCATAAAGGCAAGCGCGCGCCTGCCAGCCGCGTCCGGCAACCTCGCCCCGGTCGTTTTGCAACGGGGCATCTTCGAGGACTACCAGAGGCATCTTGTTGATCAAAAAATCGCCGAACGAAGATCCGCGGTCGAGCGAAACCTGTTTGCCGCGCTGATCACAAGTGCGCCCGGTCTCATCGGTGCCAAATGATCCCCGGAGAGCATTCGCAGCCTGGTCAATGAACCAGATGGAGAGACGGTCGAATCCGAGCTTTGACCTGCCCAAATCCACCGCTTTGCGGCATAGATCGTCGAACGAATCGGTCTTGGACAATTCGATACTGGCAGCATGAAGCGATGTGAGTTGATTTTGAAACTGGCGATCTGTCTTTTCCTTTTCAGCTAGCACGCCCATGACTTTTTTGCGGAAGGTAATGTCTTCCATCGTGCCTTCGTACGAAATAATCTCTCCCTTGTCGCCCTTGACGGCGGTAACGTTCTGGGAGACCCAAACCACGGTTTTATCTTTCCGATACGCCTGGAATTCGAACCCAGAAACATGCCCCTGCTCTTTGATGGTTTTATCGAATTCGACGCGGCGCTTGGCATCGACAAAAAGCTGATTCCCAATGTCGGTTATTACATTGATCATTTCGTCGGTCGTCTTGTAGCCAAAAATGCGAGCGGCGGCTGGGTTTATGGCGATGAAACGGCCTTGGGGCGTGCATTGGAAAATGCCCTCGGTCGTGTTTTCGTACAACCCGCGATATTTCTGTTCCGCGCGTTTCAACTCGGCTTCCGCGCGCTTGTAATCGCTAATGTCGCGTACGATGCACCAGGTTCCTGCCGGTCTTCCATGTTCGTCACGAAACCGCCACGCGCGAACGCTGACAGGAATCGGAATGCCATCTTTGCGGATGTATTCCTTCTCGTATTGCTCGGCAAAACCCTTGGCAGCAATTTGCGGCGCCACCGTTTTCTCTTCGGTCTCGCGCCAGTTGGTAGGCGTAACATTCCAATTGGTCAATTCGCGCAATTCCTCAATCCCATAACCGAGAATTTTCAGAAACGAAGGATTGGCGTCCACAAACCGCCACGCCATATCAAAAATCGCGATACCGTCACCGCTCGATTCATAAAGCCCGCGATATTTCGCCTCGCTTTGGCGGACGACTTCCTGCGCAAGATTGAACTCCGCCAATCCGCGGTTGTACTCCGAGAGGCTACGTTTCATTTCGATCTGCGCGATCGTCTGGCGCGCCAAAATCCGCAGGGCATTCTCCTGTTCGGGCGTAATTTGATGCGGTTTCGTGTCCGCTATGCTCAAAGAGCCCAAAGCAAAACCGTCTGCCGTCCAAAGCGGCGCGCTGGCCAGGAATCGAATGTGAGGCGATCCCGCAACGAGCGGATTTTTGGCGAACTTCGGCAGCGATAGAACATCCTCGACCACGACAAATTCTCCCCGTTCAATGGCGTACTCGCACAGGGACACATCCCGCGGAACCTCCTCCAAATCCACCCCCACTTTCGCCTTCAACCATTCCCGCGATTCATCCAGCAAACTGACCATGGCGACAGGCGTACCGGTCGTGGACGCCGCCAATCGCGCCAAATCATCAAAGATCAGCTCCGCCGGCGTATCGAGGATCGTGCTTTGTCGCAACGCATCCAAACGCGCGGCCTCATGTGACACCGCCACCGGAGGCGTATGAACTTGGGTGGTTCGGATTTCCGTGCCGCGACTTACGATCGCGAATCGCGGCATTAATTGTTTTAGCACCCCTTCCAGTTTTTGAAATTCCGTGGATTTATCCAGAAAAAATTCCGCCCCGCCATCCATGCTTCGTTTCCGGTATTGCGGATAGGGAAAATTGGTCAGCATGATCGCCACGGGCCGTGTCCCGTTGCGTTCGATGCTTTCGAGCACATCCACACCGCTGCCCCCCGGCATTTGGATGTCGAGTATGACGACGTCTGGCTTCACGCTCCGGATCATTTCCTTGGCCTGCGGCGCATCTTGCGCTTGCCCGGCCAATTCAATACCCGGCAGTTCGGAAAGCAAACTGACGAGGCGCTCGCGCACCACGGCTGAATCATCCGCAATAATGACCTTCATAACCCTGTCGAAATCCTGTTCACCATATCTAATTCACACCCCGCTGACAAGAGTGGAGTTCAGGTTTTAGGTTTCAAATTCGGCACCCGCACCGTCACCACCGTGCCTCCCGTCGGCCCCGGATCGATCTCCACTTCCCCACCCACCGCCAAAGCCCGTTCACGCATTCCCAAAATCCCCAACGACTTCGGATTTTCCTTGTCCTCCGCCCGGATTCCCTTCCCATTATCCGCCACCCGCAATAAAACCCACGCCTCTTCCTGTTTCAATAGAATATCCAATTGCGTCGCCTGCGCGTGCCGCGCCACATTGGTCAGGATTTCCTGAAAAATCCGGAAAATCGCCGTTGCCTTGGCATCGTCCAAGGTCAAGAGTTGTTTCTCCAATCCCAACATGCAGCGAATTCCCGTGCGCGACTGAAATTCGTTTGCCTGCCATTCGATCGCCGCCGTCAATCCCAAATCATCCAAGACCCGCGGACGCAACTGCGTGCAAATCCGGCGAATGGATTGGATCGTCCCATCGATCAACCCCGTCATCACCTTGATTTTGTCCTGCGCCGGCATCGCTTGCGGAACGCTGCTGAACTGTTTAGACAACGACATCAAATCAATCTTCAACGCCGTCAGCGATTGTCCCATGTCGTCGTGAATCTCGCGCGCCACGTTCGTCCCGATCTCTTCCCGCAAAGAATGCAACCGTCCTGCCAGTGCCCGCAATTGCTCACGCGACCGCTCCAAACTCAACTCGGCAAGCTTCCGTTCCGTCACGTCCGTAAACATCCCATCCGCCAGTTTTCGACCGTCCCGCTCGTAGGTCGTAATCGACCGGTCGCGCACCCAGACCCATTGTCCATCTTTCCGTCGCACGCGAAATTCCACGTCAAAATTGCCTTTCCCGCCAAAAAATTCCTCTCGGGCTCGCTCCGCCCTCTCAAAATCTTCCGGGTGAATGTTCAAAGTCCAAAACTTGTGCCCCTGTTTCTGGATTTCCTCCGCCGAATACCCCAACACCCGATCCACATTCGGGCTCATGAAAATGATTTCTCCACCCCGTTCGCTGGTCCACACCACCGAGGGGATGTTGTTCACCAGCGACCGGTATTTTTCCTCGCTGGATCGCAGCGCCATCTCCGTTTTTTTGCGGCTGATGGCATACCGAATCGCGCGAATCAGGTTCCACGTGTCGAACTGGCCTTTGACCAGGTAATCCTGCGCCCCCTCTCGGATCGCCTGCAAGGCCACGTCCTCGTCCTGCCGCCCCGTCAATACCACCAACGGGATTTCCGGCACCCGGCGATTCACTTCCATCACAGCCTTTTGTCCCGGACTATCCGGCAATCCCAAGTCCAGCAACAACGCCTCAAACCGCTCGGCGTGCATCCGCTTGATTCCTTCCTCAAACGATTGGACGTGCGTCAACTCCAGCCGTCCCGACGGCACCTCGGCAAACGCCTCCTTCACCACCAACGCATCGTCGGGGTCATCTTCAATCAGCAAAACACGAATCGCATCCGGGTGCATGACCAGCCGACTCTACGCCCCTTTGTGCCAAACGGTCAATCTTGCTTTTGAAAATTTCCAATTTGAATTCTACTCTTGCCCCGCCTATAGTCGCTCCCGCCATGCTCGACCTCAAACTCATCCGCGCCAACCCCAACCCCATCCGCGCCGCCCTCGCCCGTCGAGGAGGCAACGACGAAAAGCAAATTGACGACGTCCTTAGCCTCGACGAAACCCGCCGTAAACTGATCGCGCAGTGCGATCAACTCAAAGCCGATCTTAATCGCACCAGCAAAGAAATTGGCGCGCTAAAATCCAAAGGCCAAGACGCTGCCGACAAAATCGCCGCCATGAAATCTCTCGGCGACAATATCAAAACCCTCGACGACGATATCGCCGAGTCCGACGAAAAACTCCAGAACCTTCTTCTCAATCTCCCCGCCCTGCCCCACTCCACCGTTCCCGACGGCACAAGCCCCGCCGACAACAAAATCATCCGTACTTGGGGCGAAAAACCAACCTTCCAACCCTCCAGCCCTCCACTCCCCCATTGGGAACTTGGCGAGAAACTCGGCATCCTCGACTTGCAACGCGCCACCAAAATCTCTGCCAGCGGATTCGTTGTCCTGCGCGGTCTCGGCGCGAAACTCGAACGCGCCCTCATCGCCTTCATGCTCGATCTTCACACTCGCGAGCACGGTTACACTGAACTCAACGTGCCCGTACTCGTCAATCGCGCCACCGCGCTCAACACCGGCAAACTCCCTAAATTCGAGGAGGAACTTTACCGCTGCAAAGACGATGAGCTTTATCTGATCCCCACCTCCGAAGTCCCCATCACCGATTTTCATCGGGACGAAATCCTGCGCGAGGATGAACTTCCCAAATACTATACCGCTCATACCCCGTGCTTCCGACGCGAGGCGGGCGCAGCCGGCAAACAAACTCGCGGCATGTTGCGCGTCCACCAATTCGACAAAGTCGAACTGGTAAAACTCACCACCCCTGAAACTTCGTACGCAGAATTGGAAAAAATGCTCGCTAACGCCGAAAAAGTCCTTCAACTGCTCGGCCTTCACTACCGCGTTATCGAGCTTTGCACCGGCGACCTCGGCTTCGCCAGCACTAAGACCTACGATATCGAAGTCTGGGCGGCTGGTCAAAATGCCTACCTCGAAGTCTCCAGCGTCTCCAACTGTGAAGATTTCCAGAGCCGACGTGGCAACATCCGCTTCAAAGCTTGCCTTGAGCCAGGTCGAAAGGACAAAGACGGCAAAAACCGTTTCATCCACACCCTCAACGGCAGCGGCGTCGCTCTCCCGCGCCTCGTCATCGCACTTTTGGAAAACGGCCAGCAACCCGATGGCCATGTAAAGTTGCCAGAGCCTCTTGCGCCATACATGGGAACTGATAAAATTTAATCGCATGACACCGCACGATGCTTTCCAAGAACAAATCTCACGCTACCGCCGAATGAGCGGAGAACAAAGGCTCGGCATCGCGCTTGAATTGCATGAGCTCGCCTGCGATCTCGCCCGCGAAAATATACGTCATCAAAACCCAACCGCCGACCCACGGGAAGTAGAACGCCAACTACGGCAACGACTTGCGCTGACGAGGTCGTCGTGACAGAGCGCGACCTGCTGATTGACTGTTTGCAGCGACTCAATCGCACCGATATCGCCTACATGCTCACCGGCTCGATGGTGAGCAATTACTGGGGCATCCCGCGCACCACACATAACCTCGATTTCGTCATCCAACTGCCGCCTTCGGCAGTAACGCAACTAACCAAAGAATTCAGTGGCGATTTTCATCTCGACGAAGCCGCAGTTCGCGCGGCATACCAGCCACCTCATCAATTCAATGCAATTGACACCCGATCCGCACTCAAGGTCGATTTCTGGCTGCTCCAACCCAAACCATTCGAACGCGAAATGTTTTCGAGGCGCATACAGAAAACTTTATTTGGCGAACCCGCGTGGATTTGCACCGCGGAAGACGTCATCCTCCACAAGCTCTATTGGAACAGCATCACACCGTCCGAACGCCAGCTCGGCGATGCCGCAGGCGTCGTCGCCGTGCAAAGCGATTCTCTCGACAATAATTATTTGCGACAATGGGCGAAGGAACTAGACGTCAGCCTTCTCCTCGAAGATTTGCTCGCGGGAAGAAGCAAGCCGAAACAAACCTAACGACCAATGCTCAGCGACGGCGGCCACAAGACGCGCCGATTGCAACAGCGACGGCCCGCCGCCGTTCGCTCCAGCGCACGGTTAGGTAACATTTCTACTGATCTCCGCATTCCAGTTCTCCAATAGAGTCCGTAAACGGCTTCTAACCAATGCTCACCATTTTGGAGTTGGCGCATCATCCGGCTTCATCGCTTTCAGTTTGTTTAGATACGCGGCGCGGTCTTTGTAGGTTAACCCAATGTCAAAAAACAACAAACCTGACGTCAACTGGATCGTTCCCGACCGGTCGTTGGTGAGCCTGCCTGCAGCTTTCTCCGAGTAAGCCTCGACACCGTAACGATCGGATCCGCCATGCAACTCCAGATACACGCTATTTTCATTGTCGGAGATGATCTGGCGTGGCTGCAAAGCAACGATTGCAGCAGGAAGTTTTGGATCTTTGGGGTCGATGAATGACCGGAAATGGAAATCCTCTCGCCGCTGTTTATACGTGTTTCGATTGGCCATGACCTCTCTGCAAGCTGCCAATAGAGCGACGTGGTCAGTGTGATATAACAACTGGACTCGCTTAGGATTCGAGTCCTCGACGCCTCGCCACGCCACAACAGCATGGAGAAGGAAATATACTACTACTGGCAATCCCCACGCGAAGCAGCTCACCAGGCGCCCGGCACCAAACCGTCGCAAGAGGTAATATGCAAGAAAGGCAGCGGCGTATGTCACAGGATAAGACCAAATGAAATATGCAATAGTGGACCGGTCCACCAAATCACTCCGGCTTTGAATTGGAGAATCAAATATGAAGATTGCACCGAAGGATAAAAACGGCCAAAGAACGAGTCCAAAGCCGAATAAAGTTGCTAAGGTTCGGCCTTCCCGTGGCCAATTAGCGGGAATTTTCATTGGGAAAATCCTACACCGCGCTCTGTGTGTTGTCAACAATTGGTCGAGGTGAGCCAGATCGCTCGCCAATAATACAGTTTTCAACGCTGTGGTAGCCCGCTACACTAGCTCGTGCAGAAATCCGATACCTCCCAATCACAAATCTCCTTTCACACATCTCCCATCACCCGTCTCCCTTCTCCTTTTTCCTGGCGCGGTCTCTCGCTCGCTATCCCTGCCGACTGGGAGCCAGGCGCGTCCGACTGGAGCGCCTTGTTAGAGCACACTTTCTAGCAGCGCCTCAAATTCCGACCATGACTTTGCCACTGGCAATTCCTCTTTCGGACTCATACTTACGAATGCCAAACACACGATAGCGCCGGATGGCGAAAACGCATACATCTCCCCGCCGCCGCTCGTGGCAAAACCAAAATAGCCAGGTGCGTATTCCGGTACTTGGTATTCCTTGTTGTAGGTGAGCACTTGATCTAATGGCCAGAACTCGCAGCCCCACGGCTCTGTGGGGATTTTGCAGTTAAGCGGTCTTCCGGCTTCGTGATACGCGACGAGCTCCTGCGGAAGTGCCTTCATTTATTATGCGCTCTAACATATATTCGACTGCGTTTTTGTCGTAATACCCACGCGACAAACCTGACACTCCCACTGAAGCTTGTCAACTACCGATAGTGGGGCCGCAACCCACCAAATCAGATTTGTCATTCTTGAATTAGCCGCTAAGATGCCGCCGTGTCGCTTCCTTCAAAATCCGAAATCGCCCAATCACAAATCTCCAGTCACCAGCCTGCCCCGCACTTCGAGTCGGGGTCCCCCATCACCCGTCCCCCGTCTCTCTTCTCCTGGCGCGGTCTCTCCCTCGCCGTCCCTGCCGACTGGGAGCCAGGCGCGTTCGATGGCGACGATGACCAAGGTTATGTTCGTCTCGACGATGAACTCATCGCCCGCTGCGAGATTCGATGGACGAAAGTAAAGAGCGAAACCGAGTTTTCAACGGCGGTGGACCGGCTAACCGATGGATTAGAGAAAGCCGCCGCCAAAGGAAAGTCGGCCTGGGAATTTCACATGCACGACATTTCGCCTGAAATTACCCCGAAGTCACTTTCTAGCCAGAAGTTCGTCATCCAGGCCTACTCATGGCGAGACGAAAAGGATTTTATTTTGCTGGCCGTTTATTGCCCCGATTGCAAACGGATGACGCTGCTGCATTTGACCGATGTGGATACCAACTTTGCCCGTTCCATCGTCTCCAGCTTCAGCGATCACGCGGACGAGGGCCCTTCGGCTTCGCTCAGGACAGGCGGAACCTGGTGGCGGCTTTATCGGTTTGCTCTGCGGACGCCGAACGACTGGAAGTTGGTCACCCACAACTTCGCCGCCGGACTGCTCGAACTGGATTTCGTCGGCCCGAACCATCTTCACGCGCGCGTCCGACGATGGGGACCTGCCGAGATTTTGCTCAAACAAACCACGCCTGCCGTGAGCGCAGTCGAACGGCTGGAAAAATTCTGGCGCGAACGATCGCCGTGGATGCAGCCGAGGCAGGAAATAACTAAAGACAGCATTCGCGGCCACGAATCTCTCCACATCGAACTCGAGCGCCAGGGTTGGACCGCCAAACTGTCGCGAGTGCTGCCGACCTTCAAAGCCCGCGAACAAAAAAAGGGCTTCTCGGTCTGCGCTCGTGCGTGGTACTGTGCCGCGTCGAATCGGATTTACGCGGTCGAAGTCTTTGCGCCGACGCTTGATGCCACCAGAACCGTCGGATGGGAGATCGAATGTCATGACGAATGATTTGATCACCCACGAAACACGCAAAATACTCGAAAGCTCTATCCCCTCTCCCGCTCGGCGGGAGAGGGTTAGGGTGAGGGCAATTTCGCGACCCTTCGCGTCTTTCGCGGGTAATCAATCCGTAAAATGAATTTGTTTTCCAAATTTCGCCAACCAAAGTCGCCGCCGCCCTCGCCTGCCGCAACAGGGCGCGAGCAATCACTGACCTCGCGACCGACGCGACATCCGCAGATTGATTGGCGCGATGCCGACGACGGCACTGTGGCACTGCGCTTGCCTGCCAGCGAAAGAGGCATCCGGGGCGCTCTCGGCACTCTTCTCGCTGCGCCGCCCAACCGGACGATTGCCTTGGACGAGATCGGCTCGGAAATCTGGCGGCGGTGCGACGGAAAAAAGACAGTACGCGACCTGATTCGGTTTATGATGGAACGGTATCAATTCGCCCGCAAAGAAGCCGATGCGAGCGTGACGACCTACCTGCGAACCCTTGGCAAACGCGGCTTGATCGCCTTCGAGATGCCAATGAAGAAATGATCTATGAAATTGGCCACGAAAAAAAGATCCACAAAAACTTTTGGTGCCTTTTCGTGATTTTTGTGGCAATTCAACGGTAATGAGCACCAACCAACAACCGAGAATTGTGGGCCGCCTCAAACCGCTGCCACTGCGCGAGGTAATCGCCATTGCGCGAAACGAAATCCGGATTCGCCTCGGCCGGTCGCTTCTCACCATGGCCAGCATTTTCCTCGGCATCACTTTCCTCGTCTCCACGTTCACGGTCAGCCTCGTCAATGACCGGATCAAACACGAGAAGGCAGTCCGCACCGGACAAACCGTCTCGGCGGAGGCAAGCACGGTCGAAAAACAAAAACTCATCTGGCTGGTCACCATCGCCCTGGTTCTCTCCACGATGGGAATTACGAATACGATGTTGATGACCGTGACCGAGCGTTTCCGCGAAATCGGCACGATGAAGTGCATGGGCGCGCTGAACCGGTCTATTGCGCTGATTTTCCTGATTGAGTCCTTGTTGCTCGGAGCGATTGGCACCGCGGCTGGCGTATTGATGGGAGCGATCCTGGCGTTGCTTGGCTTGATGACCAAACATGGCATCAGCGCCACGTTTCACAATTTTCCGATTCAGACTGAACTGATCGGGTGTGGAATCGCTCTGTCAATCGGACTGTTCCTCTCGATCCTTGGCTCCATTGTACCCGCCTATCGCGCCATCAAGATGACTCCCGCCGATGCGATGCGGACGGAGGTGTGAGGGAAACTCCAAATCCCAAACTCCAAACTCCAAAGAAAATCCAAGCTTCAATCTCCAAACTGTTGTGAGTTAGGCACTGGGAAGCTTACCCAATGCTTCGTCAAGCCATCTTCGATACCAAGCATAGAAGGTAAATCTCGGTATGCCTTCCTGCTGAAGCGGATAAAGCCCACTATCATTCGCGCGACCATCACACCACATATTTCCAGCCTCTACACCCGTGACAACGAGCCAGTGACGGATCGCGCAACCGGTGTGACAGATCGGAATCGCCCCATTGACAATTTCCGAATTGAAATACCTCTGCTCAAAGGCTGCTAATTGCTTTTCGTATTCTGCCTCGTCCCCTTCATCACAATCAGGTCTGCCATTCAAGTCATTCCACTCCTGTGTGTGAGGGAACGGTTTCGAGAGACAACCGACGAAATCGCTGCATTCTTTCCAAGATGCCTGCTCCCACCCCTTGTCCATCTCGCCGAGTTTGAAAACCCCATAATACGGTCCTGCCCCTCCATTGCCGATCCGAATTAAAAATTCACGGTAATCCGAGGGAAGCGCGATTCCATTTTGCTGCTCGAACTGATGAACTGTGGCTTCTGGCAGCGGAGCATTCATTTGGAAACCGTGTGCTTCCGCGCCGAATACTTTTATTTTTCCTCGCGCTTTTCGCAGCAGATCTAGATCGCTACGGATTCGATCAAAGTCTATTTCAAGCATGGGTCTCGCCTCCAATCGCTACAGCAAGACGGACAATCCCAATTCTCATGATGTCGGCGGCAAATTTCATGATGTTGGCTAGGATTACGCGGAGAGCGATCAATTCCGCTTACCTCGCCGTTTTTTCGATAGATTCTCCAAATCATCCAGGTCTTTATACCGACCGCTGGCTTTTTTGTTGGCTTTCAAGTGCGCCAGGCTGATGAAGTTGACATGGATACCTTCGATTATTCCAGACACGCGCTCGGCAAAGCATTCCTCGAACTTGACTCCTGAAATCCCTGTCAGCACTTCGATTCGAACGGGTGAATTGCCCATGCGAACTAAGTGTTCGGGTTTGGCAAACAGCTCTGGGCGCAGGTTGGCGCCGTCGAATCCAAATTCTTGGAGCGCTACGATGACTTTCCGTACATTTTCGGGCGCGGTGGAAATCCACACATCAATGTCACCTGTGAATCGCGGGTAGCCGTAAAAGCCGACCGCATGGCCACCGATGACGAGATACTTAACGCGATGAGAGTTTAACAACTTTAAGAACTCTTTGAAGTCGTTGGGTAGCGCGGGAGCCATAGTTCATCCGTCGCAAATATTCAATGTGCCGCAGCCGTGCCTGCGGCGTCTGCGAAAGCCAGTAGTCCAAGTCATTGGATTGGTCGTGTAATGATACGACAGATAATACCGGCTTGATCGCTCGCGGCTGTTTCCGTCCTCGTTTCACAGTTTAAGAATACCCGATCCGCGCTTCGAAAGCAAGCTCGCGGTTCCTCATAAAACAATCTCGACTTTCGCGTCGTCTCCGCGCAAAATCCAGCGCCATGCCCGCCGAAGCCGTCGCCAAACGCGCCACCGTCGATTGGGAGAGACGCGACAACGTCGTCCGCGTCGTGGATGTCGTGAAGGATTTCATGATGGGCGCAACCAAACTGCAGGCGCTCAAAGGCGTCAGCCTGGCCATCAAAGTCGGCCAATACGTCAGCATCATGGGTCCGTCCGGCAGCGGCAAATCCACTCTCTTCAACATCATCGGCGGACTCGACAAACCGACCGGCGGCAAAGTGTACATCGACGAAGTGGACATCGCGCAGCTCGACGCCTACGAGCTGGCTTGGCTCCGGTGCCGCAAAATCGGTTACATCTTTCAGACCTTCAATCTCATTCCCGTGATGACCGCGCTGGAAAACGTCTCGCTGCCAATGATTTTCGCGGGGTCCAACCGCGACGAAGCCGTCGAGCGCAGCCTGGAAATTCTCGATCGGGTCGGGATCAAAGACCGCGCCCTGCACAAACCCGCCGAGCTTTCCGGTGGCCAGCAGCAGCGCGTCGCCATCGCGCGCGCCTTTGCCAATAATCCCTCTGTCATTCTCGCCGATGAACCAACCGGCAATCTCGACCTCAAGACCGGTCAGGACATCATTACGCTCCTCAAGCAAATGAATCGCGACCAGGGTGTCACGGTCATCACCGCCACGCACGATTTCAAAATGCTCGATGTGAGCGACCGGATCGTATGGGTGCGCGATGGAAGGATCGACAAGGACGAGCGGCGCGAGGAAATCACGATCCACCTTGGCGGATTAAACGAGGACGAGGCGCAAGCGATCCCCACCGCTTCTGCAGTTCCGTCCACACCTGCGCTCGAGAAAAAAGCGGAGAAATTCGTCGCGCCCCCGCCGAAAACGGAGGAAAAGCCGAAGCCAGCAGCCACGCCGGCTCCAGCGCCGACACCGGTCGCGCAACCCATTGAAGGGTTTATGGAGATGCCGCTCGATGGCCCGCCGGAAGACGCGCGCACCATTGTCGCGCCCGCATTTCGCCCTGACCTTCTCAAGTCAAGAAAGGGTGGCGCGGCGCAAAAAATGAAGCTGACATTCTACGGCGCCACGCGCACGGTGACCGGCTCGAAGTATTTGATCGAAGCCAACGGCAAACGCATCCTTCTCGAGTGCGGAATGTATCAGGGGCGACGCCAGGAATGGATTGATCGAAACACAACGCTCCCCTTCCCCGCGGCGGACGTGGACTTGATGCTCTTGAGCCACGCGCACATTGACCACAGCGGCATCATCCCGGTCCTGACCAAGAATGGATTTCGCGGCCCGATTTATTGCACGGATGCGACCGCGGATCTTTGCAAAGTGATGCTGATGGATAGCGCCCATATTCAGGAGCAGGACGCCGAGTTCGTCAGCAAAAAACACGCGAAGAAAGGGTTGCCCCCCGCTCAACCGCTTTACACGCAAATCGACGCCGAGAAATCATTCGGGCAGCTCAATTACGTCAGCTACAACCGTCCAACCGTGATTGCCGACGGGATCACCGCCACCTTTCTCGATGCCGGTCATATGCTCGGCTCGGCTATGATCATCCTCGACATCGAGGAAATCGGGCGAAAAATCCGATTCGTATTCAGCGGCGATCTTGGTCGCGGCAACAGTGATATCCTGCGCGACCCGGAAATTCCGAGCGACGCGGATTTTGTGATGATGGAATGCACCTATGGCAATCGCGAACACGAAGACCTGGCCAACGTCACTGACCATCTCTGCGACATCGTCAATCATGCTGCCGATGCCGGGGGCAAGATCATCATGCCTTCATTTGCCGTGGGACGCACCCAACAATTATTGTACGCGCTCAACACGCTGGCCAAGCAGAAACGCATTCCCGAACTTCCGATTATCGTGGACAGCCCGCTCGCGTTCAAATCCACCGAAGTATTCAAAAACCATCCCGGCTGTTTCAATAAACGTTTCCAAGACGCAATCCGGCAACCCGATAACCCGCTCAAAACCAAAAACCTGACCTTCACCACCAGTGTCGAGGAATCCATCGCCCTCAACGACCGGAAAGGACCCTGCATCATTATCAGCGCTTCCGGCATGGCGGAAGCCGGGCGTGTTCGTCACCATATCAAAAACAACATTGGCGAGGCGCGCAACACCATCTTGATCCCCGGCTGGTGCGCGCCCAATACACTCGGCGCGTTTCTCAAAGAAGGCAAGCCGGAAGTGAACATCTTCGGCGAACCGTACAAGGTAAAAGCGAAAATTGAAACGATGGACGCCTTCAGCGGTCATGCCGACAAGAGCGAACTTCGGAACTGGCTCGAACAAGTCACGGGAAACCTGCGCGGCATCTTTTTGGTTCACGGCGAAGAAGAACCCGGCATCACCTTTGCCAACATTGCCCGTGAACTTCACGCCAAAGCCAACGTCCTCGTCCCCAATTTTCAAGATGACGTGGAGTTGTAAACAAGAACGACCTGCCCGTTGCAATAACGACTATCCCTTTCCTTTTGTCAGCCATCGCTCATTTGACACCCGATCCTTCAAAATATCGTTCCGCGAACTTCAGGAACGTCGTCCAGTTCGGGCCCGTGGTGTGTCCTCCGCTGTGCTGACGGAACGCAATCTCGCCATTCACCAGCGCCGTTTCCTGCGGTGGAAACTCGCTCGTGCCCAAATCTTTTTTGCCGAGTAATTTATACACAGGCCCAGCGCCGACGCCCGCCAGAAACATCCCTTTCGCATCCACCCAGCCGCCTTCGACTTGTTGCGAACCGACGCTGATAAACACCGGACGCGGCGCGCACAGCGCGACTAGCTCGTGCGAATCCACTGGCAGATCATTCCAGCCAAGCGGGCCAGCATACTTGAGATAATTGCCCGCAACCCAATGATATTCTCCCGAACCGGCCACGTTTTCGACTAGCTCACCGAAATTTCGCCGGTGAAGTTTGACGCCGCCAGCGCCCGACGACCCAATGAAACCAATGGCGAATCGCTCGTCGTACGCCATCGCGACAATGGCCGCCTTGCCATACCGCGAAAGTCCTTCGATACCGACGCGCTTGGCGTCCACCGATTTGTCCTTCTCGAAATAATCCAGCGCCCGACTCGCTCCCCACGCCCACGCGCGCAACGCACCCCAATCGTCCATCTTGCGCGGTTGTCCTTTGTTACAGAGACCGATGATGCCGCGCGTTAAACCCGCGCCATTATCGGCCTGAATACTGTTGGGAACGATGATCGCGTATCCCCAGTCTTTCGCGAGAACCTGTTCCTGCCAAGTCGGACCGAGAGCGCCAGGCGGCGAACCGAATCCGCGTCCGCCAAATCCGAACTCCAGGATAACAGGCACGGGAGCGGTCGCTGCCGCCGGCGTGGTCAGCGTTAACTGAATATCCACGCTGATCAGTGGATAGTTGGAATTATTCACGTATCCTGTAAGCTGCTTGGTTACAACGGCCACGTTGCCAACTGTTTGGTTTTCCGTGCTGGTCACCTCCCATTTTACCGCGGGCGTGTTCGCGGGAACGCGTCCGTAAATTTCTCGATCGAAATCCTCGACGATCTCCGCTCGTCGCTTTTCCCGCCACATCGCCGCCGTGGTGACTTTGTTCCCGTTCTTGAGCAGCAACGGATCGGGCAAAATCGGAAACGGATTGGCCTTGGACTCGTCGTAGTTTGCCGCGTTCGGCGCCTTAGGGTCGAGACCGTTGGCGCCCCGACGAAGCGACTGGATGTTGAGCAATACCATCGTCCGCTTGTGATCCTGCTCTGCTGTCAGAGCAACAGGCGTGGACAAACTTGCTGCCTCGGGGTTTTTCGGTGGATCATCCGCCAGAACCGAAATGGCAATCATTGTCACAACCAGAATAATGTTCCATGCTTGACGCATCCCGTTCATAATCACACGCTCGGCTTCGGTAAGCTATGACCAGCGAACCGCTCGATTCAGAGGTCATTACAACAAAGGTTCGATGTCCTTCTCCAACTCGGCTTGCTCGGTGAAGCCGACGTGTTTTTTGATTATTTTGCCAGTCCGGTCAAGGATGAAGGTGGTGGGGATGCCTTCGATCCCGCCCCAAGTCGGACTTTCGGTGATTTCCATGTCGGCAATGAACACCGGGTAATTCATCTTTTTTTCGTCATAGAACTTTTGCACGTCAGCAACAGGGTCATCGTCCAGCGAAAGCCCAACCACCTGCAGGCCGCGTTGCCTGTATTTGTTTTGCAAAGCGATGAAGCTGGGGATTTCGGCAACGCACGGGGGACACCAGGTCGCCCAGAAATCTACAACAACGACATTGCCACGTTGGCTGGCCAAATAGAGATTGAGATCGGCTCGGGTAATCGGCTTGATTTTGGATGGTCCCGGCGAGGTTGCGGCGGGTTTGGTGGCGGCGGAAGGGGCAGCGGATTGGAGCGCGCGCTCTTCCCACGGATACAAACCGCAGCCGGTCATCAACACAACAACAAAAAACGGCGAGGCAAATTGTTTCATGCCAAGCAGACTACGGCGGGCAATGATTGATTTCAAGCTTGCGTTTTTGTCAAAAGCAACGGAAATTCCCCTTCCATGCCCGATCCAGCGCAATACGAACCCGACGACCAGCGACTTCGTCCGTTGACTTCCGCCGATACGGTGTGGTGGCAGGCGGCGGAGTTTGCGATCAAAAACCGCGTGCCACTAGCCATCGCGGCGGGAATCATCATCGCAGCAGCCATCGGTTTTAGCATGTGGTCGAGCGCGCGCGAAGGGGAACGAGTCGCGTCGGGCGCCGCGATTTACTCCGCCAAGGAGGCGAAGGATTACGAGGCGGTGATCCAGCAATGGCCGGGAAGCAATGCGGCGGCGCAAGCCCTGATTTTTCTGGCAGACGAGCATTATCAGCGTGGTGAATATGTGAAGGCAGGCGAAGTTTACAAACGATTTTTAGCAGAATTCCCGATGCATCTGCTCGCGGGAGGCGCGCAGCTTGGGCTCGCGCAGACTTTGGAGGCGCAAGGTAATTTCCCCGCTGCGATCAACGCCTATAAAGATTTGCAGGGGCGATATCCCGATTCGCACCATGTCACGGAAGCACAGATGGGGTTGGGACGCTGCTACGAATTTCAGAGCGAATGGGACAAGGCGAAACTCACCTACGAATCCGTGATCAATTCCGGTAGCCGTTGGGAGGGCCACGCCAAAGACAGGCTCATCATCGTCAATCGTCAACTGAAAGCCGCTGCAACGAAATCCGCTGTCGCTTCCCCTCCAGCAGCCCCCGCGCAACCGCCGCCAGCTGAAGCGCCAAAACCAGCTCCCGCCGACATTCCTGCAGTAAAGTAATGGGTCCGACCAATATAATTCATTCCGGTCAAAAAGGGCGTGCTTGACTTTGCCGCTTGAAAAGCGCTATGAGTTGGGAAGCAAGTTTTTGAACCTGAATTTGGAACGTGATTTAGAAAGAGAACATCGTTATGGCAAAAATTGATTTTGGCATTGGCATTGGCGGCGCAGCGGGTCAAGGCATCGCAACCCCCGGCGATATGTTGGGCAAAATTTTCGTCCGGCGAGGTATCCACGTCAACGTCTACAACTCGCACCAATCCATCATCAAAGGCGGTCACTGCCTTCTGCTCTTCCGCATGGGCACCGAGAACGCCCGCAGCATCGGCGACAAACTGGATGTGCTGATCCCGCTCAATCAAGACACCATTGACCGCCATCTCAAACACTTGAAAGCCGGCGCGGCGCTTATATATGATTGCGACAAACTCAAGGCCAACGGCGCAGCCGAGGGTGTGCAACTCTGCGCACTCCCCATCAAAAAACTGGCCGCCGGCACGAAGATTCCTAATATCGCCAACACGATGGCCATTGCGGCCTTGATGCAAATGACGGGGATCGAAATCAAAGTGCTGGAGGATATTCTCTCGCATCAATTCAAGAAAAAAGGCGACGCCGTGGTCGCCGAAAACGTCAACTTCGCCCGCATCGCTTATGATTACGCGGCGCAGAACTTCAAACCATTCCCGTTCGTCATTCCTGACACTGGCAAGCCGTTGTGCTTTGTCGAGGGTAACCAAGCCCTCGCGCTCGGCGGCATTGCTGCGGGTATGAACTTCTATTGTGCTTACCCAATGAGCCCCTCGACGGGCGTGCTACACCACATCGTCCCTCGCGCGCGCAAACTCGGCATCATGGTGCGGCAGGTCGAAGACGAAATCGGTGTAGCCCTGATGACCATCGGCGCTGCCCACATGGGTTGCCGCTCGATGTGCGCGACGTCCGGGGGCGGCTTTGCTTTGATGACGGAAGGTTTGGGCGCGGCGGCCATGATGGAAATCCCCGTCGTTTGCATCAACGTCCAACGTGCCGGACCCGCCACGGGCGTGCCGACCAAAACTGAACAATGCGACCTCTGGCAGATGCTCGGCGCGGGTCAGGGTGATTACCCGCGAATCATCGTCGCGCCAACCACCATTACGGATTGCTTCCAAATAGTCCCCGAAGTGTTTAATCTCGTGGACAAGTTCCAATGCCCCGGGATTATCCTGTCCGATCAAATGCTCTCGGAGGGATTCGCCAGCGTTGACCCGAAGGACTTCAACTTTAAGCAAAAGATTGACCGTGGCGAAATCCTCGGCCTCAATGGCAACACGCCAAAAATGGAACACGCCAAATTCAATCGCTATACGATCACCCCCAGCGGCATTTCGCCGCGCGTCGTCCCGGGCACACCGGGCTACACCCACGTCGTTGCCACTGACGAGCATGATGAAAACGGCGTACTTATCAGCGATGAATTCACCCACCCGCACAAACGCGCGGCAATGCACGAGAAACGCATGCGCAAGATGGATGGTGTCCTGCCGCTCATCGCTCCGCCTAAACTGTTCGGCAAAGAGGGAGCACAAGTGACCCTCCTGGGCTGGGGTTCCACCGAGGGTGTCATCCGTGACGCCATTGAGAAATTGGCCGGCGAAGAAGGCATCGTGGCGAACAATTTGCAAATCAAGTGGCTCGTACCGCTCCATACCGACGAAATCATGAAGGTGCTCTCCAAGAGCAAGAAAGTCGTGATCGTCGAAAATAACTACAGCGGCCAGTTCGCCCGCTATCTGCGCAGCGAGACCGGCTTCGCCGCACACGCGCACATCCGCAAATACGACGGTGAACCGTTCCTGCCCAACCAAATCGTCGAAGGCATAAAACAAATCCTGGCGGGCAAATCCGAGAATTACGTGCCGGTCCATCCCTATATCGTGTAAGGAGATTCCAATGATCGAAACAGAAACAACACCCGCCGTCGCAACGAAACCCGCTGCGAACGCCATTACCGCCAAAGATTTCAAAGGGAAAGTAGCCCCCGACTGGTGCCCCGGCTGCGGCGATTTCGGCGTGCTCACAGCCATCCAAAAAGCCCTCGTCGAACTCCAAATCCCGCCCCACCAAGCCATCGTCATCAGCGGGATCGGCTGTTCATCGAACCTGCCAGGATTCATCGAGACCTACGGGATGCATACCCTCCACGGTCGTTCACTGCCCGTCGCCACCGGCGCGCAGCTCGCCAATCATAAACTCAAAGTCATTGCCACCGGCGGCGACGGCGATGGGTTCGGCATCGGCGGCAATCACTTCGTCCATACCAGCCGCCGCAACGTGGACGTGACCTACATCGTCATGGACAACCAAATCTATGGCCTGACCACCGGCCAATGCTCCCCCACCAGCCGCAAAGGCAAAATTACCAAGACCACGCCCTTTGGGAGCATCGAAAACCCCATCAACCCCATCCCGCTAGCCATCGTCGCCGGCGCGACCTACGTGGCGCGTGGATTCAGCGGCAACCAAAAACATCTCACCGAACTGATCAAAGGCGGCATTCAACATCGCGGTTTCTCGTTCATTGACGTGTTCAGCCCTTGCGTGACCTACAACAAGGAAAACAGCACGGAATTCTTCAAACAACGCACCAAGATACTCGAAGAAATGGGACACAATCCGAAAGACAAAGCCAAGGCCATTGAGCTGGGCTTCCTGTGGGGCGACGAAATCCCGATCGGCCTCTTCTACAAGAACGACGATGAGATGAGCCTCGATGAGCAAGAACCCGTCTTGAGCGAAAACGACACCCCCCTCGCCCTCCGCTCACTCGGCGTCTCGGAAGAAAACGCCAAATCCCTCGTCAAAGAGCTGATGTAAGGGGAAAGCGAGTAGGTGTTTGGAAATCACGCTATAGCGTGATTTACTAAGGGAGCGGCAACTGGATTGCCACGGGGGGCCGCAGGAGTAACTAATTCAGAGTGTTTTTTGAGCTTTTTGTGGCCATCACGTTGTTTCCTGTCTTATCAACTATTAGTAATCTGTCTCACAATTTCCCCATCCTTGATCTTGGCATCATCGGCCAACGGAAACGCTTTGCTCAAGGCGATTTTCCCGCACTCAACAATTGATCCAGCAACCGTACAATATTCGCATCCTTCTCATCGCGCCGCCATTGCTTCCACAGATCCGACAGCATATCTCGTGTCACAACATCCTGCGCGTTGACAGCTTTCAACCGCATCATCACAGTCATCCCCAGCACCGCCCGCCGATAGGCAAACGGCGCATCCACCGCCCACGCCGAAGCCAGGTCATCGCGTAATTTCGTCCTCTTATCATCGGCAAGCCTTGGTGGCTGCGTCTGCGTAATTAATTCGTGCGTTCGCAACGGATTCAAGAATCGCCCTCTTTCCGCGTTGGTACGCTCGGCGATGGCCTTGATGTGAGAACGCAATGTTTCCGAATTTTCCCACCCAATCGTAAGATTCCTGGTGGCAGACGACCATCGCGCGTCGTCTTGTGTCAATATGCCGATCGTCTGGTACGACCCCACCGCGTCATTATATTGGATCAAGAGCAGCAAGTAGGCGGCGAAAAGTGTGTCGGCACTTTGCAACTCGTTGCTCGTGACACGTGGCTGGTTAACGTCAACGGTCATACGCTCAATCGGCGGAGTCTGGGGCGGACGATCGGGAACCGGGGATTGAGGAATTGGGGGAGGCGGATTCCCCGGGATGGAAGTAGGACCTTTGATTGGGGGTGGAATCGGCGCCGGAACAGGATTGAACCCGGACGAATTGAACAGTCGTTCCTGCAATTTGAAAATAATGCTCATGTGCCGCTGCATCTCCCCTTCCACGGAAGTGTCATTGAAAGCCAACGGCCCGGTCACGATTCGACAATTCGCTTTGTAGTATTCCAAAAAACTATTTTCACGCTTGCTGGTCACCAAAGCTGCCAGCTTGTCTAAAATAATTGCAATCTCTTGCGGCGTTTTTAGCGCAGCTTCCGAAGCCGTATTGATGTCGCCACGCAAATCTTCTTTCGATCGTTTCATTCCAAGGCCGCCCTCAATAATCATCCGAAAAGCATCAACATCCTGTTCCAAGGTTTTGTGCCGGACGTATCGGATTATTGGCTTTGGGGTGTCATTTCTTGACGCACGAGGAATCCCGTCACGAGGCTTACTTTGTTCCATCGGACTGACAGGAGTTCGCGTGGACAAGGAAACAGGTGTTTCGTTAACCCGGACTTTATAAAAGATCCCGCGATTCTCATCCACGCGCCACGCCACCAAACCAAAATGCGCAGAGATTCCACGCCGGAGGCGTCCCTGCCGATCTTCAGGAAGCTGGCCGGAGGCGAGAATTTCAACATCCAAAGTTTTCTTCTTAATTCGAATCCAATCCTCGCCTGGCAAATAAATCCAATCTTTATAGGAAATGAATGGTGGATGGAGAAACCGAAATGGCGGCAAAGGATTTGCCCAGAAAGAGCTCGGCACAGGAGGCCGGGAAAACTCGTGAATTAGCTTGAGGCTGGCGTCGTTTGTAGCGGATTGATCGGATTGGCGAACAGCGACAACGATTTCGGAATTCGCGATCAAGAGGTCGCCATTCTCGAAGAAATGGATTGACCTTGGCCGCCCCAAACCCGATTGCGAAATCGCGCCACGATTTATCGGTGAAGATTTCGCTGCATCAAATAACTGGGGCATCAAAGATAGAATTATTTTCGCAGACGGCGTTACTTCGGCCGCAGCACCCCGTTGCTGTTCCCGCTTCATCAGGGCAGTTAAAAGTTGTCCCAGTCTCTCATCGAGATTAAGAACAGATACCTTTCTGCTTTTAATGTCCACCTCCAGGAACCTTTCCCATTCGCGGATGACGACCGATGTTGTGTTTCCCTTGGAATCAGTTTTATAAGGCTGGATAAGTTTTGGCGTAAACGCAAGACTGGGGTCAGATTCTTGTCCGTCGATTCTGGCAATTCCTGTGACTTGCCGTGTTGCTTCGTGAAACACCTCGACTTTGCCATGATCGCCCACTCGCTCGACAATTGCACACCACGCGCGGCCAAAGGATCCGACGGCAATCATCCGATTGGGGGCAATCGGATAGAGCTCGAGGGCAGTCGTGGCCGGAGGCAATCCTTGTTCCTTGCCGATCTTCGCGACAATCTTACCGGTAGTAGCGAGCACCCAAATACCCTGACGAAGCGTCGCCACCCAGATGTTTTTTCCATCCCATTTCACATCCACAAACCCTGCCTCTTTGTCATGAACGATCTCCTCCCAAAGTCCCTTTTCCCGATGCAACAGTAACGAATCACCGTTTCGGATAACATCCAAAGCATCGCCACACGGAACGAGTTCGGCCTGCGTCAGAGGCATTCGGTCAACACCACGACCAATCCCCGATTGGAGGGGCCGGACAACGCCGGATAGAAGTTTGATTTGGATCGGTATCTGTTCCAATGTCAATCGGCTCACCGATGGAGGAGTTACGGGTTGTGCAGGATTACCAACCGCGATTTGAGTCACTGTCGGCGTCGTGAGTTTCCCAATTCTCTCCTTGGCAAACTGAATAACCCCAGACAAAGAATCAGCATAATCTCTCCATTCCTCTTTCAAAAAATCGGGTTCATACCGATCTCCAAACTCACGGGGAACTTGTTCCATGATTTCCTTGCGCAACGCTTCTGCCTTGGCAAGGATCGCCATGTTTGCCGCCTTGTCTTCCTTGGGAATCTTCTCCCATTCTCGCTGGAGGAGTCCCACTCGGGCATAAGTTTTGTTGCGCACTGAACTGGACTTTTCCAAGTCCTTCAAGAATTCGTAGAATTCCGAATCCGAAAACCGGTAGGGCGATTTTTCCTTCCGATGCAATGCGGAGGCGGCATTCTGGATGAAATATCGAACGGGGCTTGTAGGAATCGGGGCATCTCGGTCCTCGCGCAAGAGGAAATCGCGGAGTGAATCCAGGGTTGTTTTCGAATAAAACTCCTCAACCGGCGTAAATTTGAAATCCGCGAGCAAATCCGTGTACAGCAACCATTGCCATCGGACTAAACCTTCGATATAAAACCCTTGCCCAGGCTGTTCTTGATCCAGCTTCAAAATCATTGGACCCACAAAGAGGAAAAAGTCGCGCCGGTGGGTTGCAACTTCCTCCTGCAACTCGCTGGCATAAGGAAACATGAGGCTTAGATTGTTATTTCGGTCAAAAAGCTTAACACACAGTTCCATTGCCTTTTCCATGGTCACGAGTCGGTTTCGGATCAAAAATTCTAAATGCTGGACACTCCGTTGCCAATACAAAAGCCTCTCGCGAGATGCGTCATGCCACAATT
Source organism: uncultured Verrucomicrobiota bacterium (assembly GCA_964348665.1). Classification (GTDB taxonomy): domain Bacteria; phylum Verrucomicrobiota; class Verrucomicrobiia; order Palsa-1439; family CAYGDP01; genus CAYGDP01. Next base: position 9,338 of record CAYGDP010000032.1, on the reverse strand, counting down.
TCTTTTCCTCCTCCCTGCTTTTTTTCTGATCACCCGGGTTGACTCTCCAATGTTGACGCAAAGGGCGAATTAAATAATCCTGAATCAAGATCACTCGCTCACCCACATCGCCCGGCCTTAGCAGGAGCGCCGCCTCTCGAAGCCCAATGGAATTCTCTCGATCTCCAATCCGCGAAAAACTATCCGCCCGCGCCTGAAGCAAACGAAACTGTTCCTCAGCCGGAATAGCCTGTTGCAAATCATCTTTCGGCAGCCGCAAGACGGTTGCTCGCGCCTCTTGCCTGAAAAACGTTTCTGCCTCCGCAAATGACAAACCGTTGCGCTCTAACGTTTGTAGAATGCGCTTTCCATCGCGCACCCGCAAGAGGAGATTCACTTTGGGGTTTTTCTTAGCCACCGCATCGCTGACTTCGAATTCACCCTCGATAAAAAACGGCACGACCCGCTTGATCTCATCGCCACTTCCAATGGATAGTTCCTGCTGAATGGCCTTCGCTTCTTCGGTTTCCAAGACTGCGGTGTTTGGCAATGCCGAAAACGAGCTTTCCAATAAATGCGAATACCCCGCTTGCAAATAATCAAAGTCATGAACCAGGGTTTTGGAGATGAAATGTGTCACTCCCACAACGCGTTGCACCCCGTTCGGATACCGACCACGAGTTTCCGTGATCACTTTTGAAATTTCCAAGGGTAGAGTGGAACGAGCGTCCTCGCCAATTGACAACACCACCACCCGCAATCGCGCGCCACAGCGAGTATCGCTGATGACAAGTTTTACGAAGTCCTTCTCGCCTACCCGCACGTCGCTAAGAATCACCAGGGCATCCGCTTTCAGCAGCGATCCCAGCTTGAGCCTCACGCCAACATCTTGCGCACCTAACGCCTGGGTGACTGCCAGCTCTTTCGCGACAGCGATGAGTTGCTCTCGCTCCACCAGATCGATGTCTTTTACCCGCGACAACTCCGCGGTCACCAAGTCAACTAGGCCAATCTCTTGCAGCTTTGGCGAGGCCAGAACCGCCCAGCGTTTCAAAGGATGACTCTTTTCGTCGGCGACGAGTACAGTCGTCGAGAGGCCGATCAAACCTGCAATAATCAATGCGCATTTCACGACTGATATCGTATCACTTTTTTACCAGCTTTGGCAGCAGACGCTCTGCCAGCGTCGCTGCTGCCTGCTGGAGGGCGGTTTTGCCCGCGATTTGCTCCGTCAAATCCACTACTACCGCAGTCTGACGATCAATGGCGATGACTTTGTCTGTCTTGGGATCAACGGCTTTCACTTCCAGACGCGCTTTTACACTGATCAGATTCCCGTGGCGCACCGCAAATTCGCTAAAGCCTTCCCCCTGAATCACGATGTCTGCCTGCTTCGCCGTTCCGGCGTCGGGATCAATCACCTCAAACCCAGTTTCTTTGCAGAACAGGGCAATCTCAGTCTGCGCGGCGGGGTCAATCGTTCGTTGGCCGACATGTTGTTCCGTAACCTTAATCAGCACAGTCGGCTTCTTCCCATCGCCGATCGCTTTCTTCAGCGCGGCGATGCGGTCCTCCATTTTCACTTCTTTGGCAACCAACTGCGCATTGTCCTTGGTAATCGTCGCCGCGACCTCGGCGGCAAGAGCTTTCACCAGCGGCCCGAGTTCTTCGTTGGTGCGGCCTTTGACCGATTTGCCCAGCACACGACTTGTTTCCGTGCCGATAATTTTGGCAACGAGAAACAATTCCTTGTCCGCTTCAATCACCGAACCGGTCACGAGGATTTTTGCGCCGGTAAGCTGACCGACCTTGGTCGCTTCGGTGCCCGCGACGACACCCGACAGATTGAGCGCATGTTCCTCGAGAAGCTTTGCGATCTCCGTTCGCTCCACCAAAACGACGTTCGGATCGGTCACGAGATACCCAAATAAGATATCGCTCACCTTCGCGCCATACCCTTTCACGCCTTCGCCGCGCTCCTGAAATGGAAAAATTGCCGTTGGATATATCGCCGCCGGTTTCGGATCTTCCGAGCGCGTCACACTGGATAGTACCAACAACCCACTCACCACTAACATCATTTGTTTTGCTTTCATCGTTTATTCTCCGTTTCACTTTTTTCTTCATTCAAATACTCGAACAACCGCGCCAGCAAAAACCGTGGCGACGGACTGGCGTCCCATTTCTCCACAATGCCAAACCCACATATCAATAACTTCCCCTTAGAACCAAAGCGAGTCTCCATCCACGGCCAACCCTCCGCACCATTGACAGATTCACTTACAATACGGCCACGATCCACTTTTGTAACAAAACTTCTAGCTACAATTTTACCATCGGGAGGCCATGCGATTGCGTCGAGGCGCTTGTCCAACTCCGTGATGACCTCCGCACGCATCCAGCGCTGGCTGCGTGGCTGCGGCAATTCCACGCCATCGGTCCCCGCCAGCGGCATTGTGCCGCCCGAAGGCGAGAGACAAAGCACTACCGCGCCGTTGGCCGCCGCGTGCGTCATCGCGCCCGCCAGTCCGCGATAATCGGCGAACGACACACCTTCACCAATGATCACCACGCCGTCTTTCATTTCTGCCAACGCCTCTGCGCTGAGAAGGACTGTGTAAGGAATCTCTATTTTATCGAAGAGTTCCGCCGTCTTTTTCTCTGGATCGAAGAGCGTAATCTTCAATTCTTTCAGCCATTGGGTACGGTCCGCAAACGGATTCTCCGGAAAAATCCAGATCGGTTTTTTGAAACTCGCGTCACCCACCGTGATCCCCAGTGTTGCGGACAATACAACGCCCTCTCTCGTCGTTGGAATTCTCAGCTTCACTTCAATGGTCGCTGGGTTGGCCGGATCAATGGCGATATCGCGCTCTCCCCGCGCCACCGTGGCCCCATCCACCGCGAACACCCAACCAGCTTTGCCTTTAAACGCTTCCTGGCCGGTCACGACGAAATGGAAAACTTCTTCTTTGCCGCCAAACACATTTCCCCACCTTTCACTCGACAAGATTGCCAACTTCGGGTCCTCGGCGAAACTGAAGGATGAAACGATGAGCAGCGCGAATGCGACCGATGTACTGACGCGCGTTGAGCGTTGGGCGTTGCGTATTGAAAGTTGAATGTTGATTCCGTTCCTCAAGCCGATTGCCCTCCCTGTTTCGACAGGCTCTCGATCGTCTGAAAGACGCGATACTCGATCTCCTGCATTTTGAGCGAGAGGACTTGCGTCGGTTCGCCGTTGCGAAGGACGTTACTGAACGATGACGACAACCGCACAGGCGCGCCGAGGTCGAGACCTGAATCGAGCGCCGTGCGACCATCCGCAACCGGATACGCCCAAAGCGTTAATTTGTTTGTGGCGTCTGCCCCGAGCGTGACCTCCACTCGTTCCTCGGCGCGCATCAATACGTCGGTCGCCCATTCTTTGCGCCAGGCGGTTTCTCCTGTATTGCGCGACACGACCACGGTACGAACCACAACTGTGGATTTCGCTTCGCTATCGCCGGTATCACTCACACTCAACCGCACATCGCGCCCCGATTGCGCGACCCATTGCAATTGATTCGGGAAAAGCGTCTGCATCTCGCGATAGACCCGAGCCTGCGTAGCGAGCTGGAGTGGCGGTATCGCCGCAGCATGCGCAGCAAAATCCTCCGCCTGCGGGGTGGGTCGCTCAACCGAGACTTTCAGGAACAGCGCCAGAATGATACCCGCCGCCAGACCGATCGCCGCCCACGCGAATTTTTGGGTAACAGAAACAAATGGCACGATCTTCCGTGCAGAGCGCTCACGGACGATCTCCGTCATCACGTTCGTTTCAATCCGTTGCGCCAACGCCAGATTCACCCGCCGCATCGTGGCATCGGTTACATCGAGATTTCGCCGCGTACCGCGGAGCATCGCCTCCAATTTCAGCAACGAGACATGCGTCCGCTGCGCGTTCGTGTCCTGAACGAGCAGACGATCCAACTCTTCCCACTCGACTTGAGTGAGAGCGTCGTCGGCCAATTTTAGAGTTAGTTCTTCAATTCGCGTCATTGCGCCTTTCGTGGGTGATCAACTCTTCTCCAATCGTTTCTCGATGCAATCGCGCAGCAACAACCGCGCGCGATACAAAAGTTGTTTCACGGCTTCCTCGGTTCGCCCCAGTCGCGAGGCAATCAGTTCGTAATCCATGACTTCTTCATATCGAAGCGCAACGACCGCCGCCGTGTGCTCTGGCAATTCCTCGCGGCATTTCTTCAGGGCATCCGCCATTTGTGCTTCCTGCCTTTCCCGTCGCGGTTCGTCGGCCAAATCCGTCTGCAACTGTTCCCAGTAAAGATTCACACGCCGCTGTTCGCGCGACCGTTTGCGCAAATCCTCGCGCACCAAATTGCGAGCGATGGCTTTGACCCAGACACCAAAATCTTTTCCTCGATCGAATCGTTCCAGGGCGAAATACGCGTTGACGAACGCCTGTTGCACGAGGTCTTCGGTTGCTCGCGCGTCTCGCAACATTGCGACCACGACACGCCACACGTCTGACTGATACGCCCGCACAAGTTCGGCGTACGCCTCGGTCTCTCCATCCAGAACTCGCTTGATAATCATCTCAACCTCGTCAACGTTCATTGGATTCTCCAGAGAGCATTATGCCTTCGCTAGCAAAACGTAACGGCAATTCTCACTTCTCTCCCTCCTTCTTCAAATCCAGAAGCCAGAGACGTTTTTCAGTTCCCACAAGTATTTGCTGATTTTTATTAACCAACTGAAAAATTTCGAGCGAGCGAATAATGTTCTCTTTTTTGGAGCGTGAAAGGACAAGCAGATCGGTTTCTTCAAGATCGGGAAACGGCTCGAAATATTTATTATGCAAAGAAACCCGACCCCAGGGATGAGTTAACCAAAGCCAGTTATCGAGTAAGAGCGCTGGGAAATTCGGTTGCGGCAATTCTTTTTGAGTAGACGATCTGGCATCATATACCATCTCTCGCGTATTGGTCACCCGGCTAAACTTAAATACACCAGTGATCCCGGCAGAAAACAAAAGATGGTCAGGGTCCAACTCGCTCGCCCACCCTATCGAGCCAGAACTATTTTCCGGGTCGCCACCTTGAATCATTTGATTCAATTGACTTGTCTTCAAGTCAAGCTGCCAAAGTCCTGACAGTTGTTTTGGTTTTATCTCGTTGATGATGAAGAGAAGGCGATTGCGCTTGGCATCCGAAAATAAAAAACGCACGTCGAATGGTGCTCGGTCGTCGAGGGGGCTTTGGATTTGTTTACGACGGTTAGATGCAAGCACATCGCAACGCTTGGAAGACAAATTGTATCTAATAAAATACGATTCTTTTTCGCGCTCGCCTAGTGCCGCGTAAAGTACGCCGTCTGTCACGACGAACGCTTGAACGAAATTGGACGGCAATCCGGAAGCAATATTTATAATGGATATTTTCTTGCTGCGTAAGGAAAATTCAAAGATTCCCTGGTCGCGCGTCCCCACAAACAGTGTTTTGTCATTGTAACAAACATTTTGAACCAAAGCATTTACAAAACCTTCTCGGCGAGAGACTTGCACTCCCATAAAGCCTGTATTAACCTCAACCTTGCCTAGTGTTTTAGCCGGCGCGCCATTGAGAGGGATTTTTAGAGGTATCATGGAGACTTTGTCGCCTCTCGCTTCAATTCCTGATTTACCTTCCCCGGGCGCAAACCCAACAGCATACACCACATCGTCCACCAAGATCGGATTCCGAATCAAATGCAAGCCGTTAACAGTGCTCACGTTGAAAATCTCCCGCTGATTTTCCCACGGTGCGCTGAATGTCAGCTTGGTCCGCATGGCAACGGAAGGGATGCTTCCTCGCACGGCAAGAACTTTTTCGCGTTGATCCTCCAATGTATTACGCAGATGTCTTCGACCACTGGCAGACCAACTTTCGCCGCGCGTGTTAATAGTATCCTGTGAATTCAAAATCGCAAAAGCGGTCTCGTAAAATTGCAAAGCTTCGGCGGAACGATTCGGTTGCGCGGCCAAATATTTTCCCGCCTCCGTAATAACCTCGCCATCCAGTTCTTTGCGGCCAAGAATGAAGTTGGCCAATTCCACATATTCTTGCCCAGCGACTCGCTGTGTGGGTAAAGCATATTGAATGGCGTCTTTGATGGCTTCAAACGCAAGCGCGCGTGATTCAGATTCCGGGCTGACTCTTTGTCGTATTGCACCGAAGTCGGTCCGAATGTTTGGCGCGCGATACAAAGGGTGGGCTACGATTCGCAAAGCACTCTTTTTGATTGCCGCATATCGTTGCTCCATCGCTTCCTCCGGCCAAGACCGCGTTGCAACCGCGCAACGCAATTCACCGATTTGGCCGTATAAATTTACGAATGGATGCGAATTTGTTTTCATCAATTGGTACAAGGGCATAATCAATTCGACTTGCGATAATAACTCCTGTCGCCTTACATCGTCTTTCGGCTTTTCACTATGGACGGCCAGCCGCTCCAACACTATCCCAAGCGAATCGAAGATCATTTGGTTATTGCGATCAGCCACCTCCACCCATCGGCGGGCCATGCGCAGCACGTCAGTGAATTCCACCGCGACTCTACTGAAAGCCGCGTAAGGAACCGATCCAAATTGAGTAAAATAATCCGTATAACCACCGAAAGCATCGGGATTTTTTTCGGCAAGTTGAGCCCAACTCTCTAAAACCTTGCCGCACAATTCGCAATATCGCTCGCGCAAAAAATCGCGGCGCTGACGGAGGTTTGGATCAAGCCGATCATCCAGAAAGTCGAGCATACTAAGAAACTGTGGCATCACTCTCTCCGTAAACGAACGCTCGGAATGTGACATCAACCCTGGAATGCCAAGCGAATTCATTTTGATGAAAGAAGCATAGCGCAACTCCAAAGCACGCTCCGCTATGCTCACGGCCCGTTCCGCTCCTGCCATTGATATATTCGCGGCTCGCCACCACGGGATTCCCCCATAAATCAATCGGCGCTCCGGCAAAAACCGATCGAAGGCTTGATAAAGTAAACGCTGCGCCAAAAGGCCGCTGATCGTTTCGTTTTGCGGATCCAAAGCGTAAGCCGTTTCCGTCGCACGCAACGCCGCCGCATACTCCTGGGCACCTTCATGCAATTCAGCTTCGCGGAAAAAACGGGCAGATTCGCGTCGCGAGTCCCCATTAGTTTCAATTACAGAAGAATGAATGACATCCGTAATTTTTCGGCGAAGTTGCACGGCCATTTCAAGAACCATTCCCTTCGCGTTTTCCACCACAGCCCTCCCAATTTCGTGCTTCGAATTGTCGGTTATGAGCGCGGTTGCTATATAACCACCGGCGTTATTTTTTCGGGCGACCTCCAATTCAATCAAAAAAAAAGAGGGCGACGTGGTGTTCACCCTGAAATCACTCGGAAAAGCTTTTTCTACGTTTAAATGCTCCAGTCGTTTTCGTTCGAGAACAGCGATATCGGGCGAGCGGATCAGTTCGCGCTCTAGCAATGCGCCCACCGCGTCGCAGAATGAATCCATCGAGCGCGGCAAGTCCGCGTTGCGGACGGTGAGAAGACAAACCGTCTTGAGATCCTTACCGAGTCGCGCGTTTTTTGACGACGATTCACGGACAGCGGTCGCTATTCCATCCGCAGTTTTCTCCAATCCGCCGCCCGGCAATGCCGCATCCCAGAGACGCACGCCACTTTTCGCGTTGAACACGACCAATCCAATGGCTTCCTTCTTCTCGATATCACTCTCGACGACAGCGAAGAGGTCAACAGAAAGCAATTTGCCAATCGCGACCGCTTTTTCGGCGTCCATGATGCCGGCAATCGAAAGTTTCTGCTCGGCCAGCACTCGCGCGATTTCTTTGCGTTCCAGTAGTTCAATGGATTTCTCGGCGCTCAACTTCGCCGTCGCCACGTCCATGACTTTTGCAATTGCCTTGCTCGCCTCGCCGCTGACTAGCGCCACCCGCGTGGCGGCGGACGCAACCAAAGACATTCCTGAAACCAGAACGATCAGCGCACAGATTTTATTGACTCGTTTAGTCATCCCATCATTCCTTCTTCAAATCCAGCAGCCAGAGGCCATAATGATCACCGACCAAAAGACGGCGACCGTTAGCGATCGGCTCGATACATGTTGTAGGATACAAGAAATAATCTGGAGTTTCTTTTGTCCGCAATGATGAAAAATATTCCTGGTTTGTGCCGTCCAATCGTATGCGTCCCCAAGGACTCGCAGACCAGAGCCACCCGTCCAGAAGAACATATGGAGGATGAAGCAACAACGATCCATCCATCATGCGCGATGAGCGATTCGATTTGATCTCAGGATAGGTTTGAGCGAGCATCTTCCACCACACATCTGGGTAGGCAGCGGTGTAGAAGAGTTCAAGGCGATCCTTAGCCAGGTCGAACGACCAAAGATCTCTCACCCCCGTTAAGATGCGCTGTTCCGCCGAGTGGTAGTGCCCCCACCGTTCGACAGGCACCGAGGAAAGAAAGCGAAACATCTTTTCCTTAGCGCCATATTCCCAAATCCCGGACGGCGTTCCTGCTGCAGCAATCTGTTGCGCCTCGCGTCGAGAGGAGTTGCCCCCGAGAAAAACTATTCGATGACGAGCAGTGTCAGCAACCACCAAAGTCGCGACAAAGGGTGGGCCATCATCGAAAGGCGATTGTTTTTCCTTTCTTCGGGTGGAAACAAGAACATCACAAGCGCGAGTTTTCAAGTCATAAGCCACGAGAAAACTTCCACTATGGATCAGGTCAGATCTGCCACCACTCGCGGTGAGTTGCGTTCCACCAAGAGCAGCGTAAAGTTTGCCGTCTAGGATTGCAAAAGACTGGACAATATCCGTGGGCAACCCCTCGGCCTCCCGGAGTTGCTCGACTTTCCCCCCATCGGTGGGAAAGACCCAGATACCGCCGAAGCCGCGTGAATAGAAATATTTTCCGTCGGCTACTGCAGCGCAATCGAAACTGCCTTCATAACTATACCCGCGATACCGGTTGGGGATGTACTTGCCGGATTCGACCCGGTCAAATTTCGTTAACTCGCCACTTTCCAGCGACCACCTCAACAAACGCAAAAACGCTTTTCCTGCCGTCGCATCTACCTCTTCGCCAAGGGCGTAAGCAAAATTCCCATCCACGATCGGCTTGTTAATTTTGATCAGCCCATCCGTTGCGCTGACGACATCAACGAGAGTCTGCATCTTCAGCCACGGCGTTGTGGGCTGGAAGCCCAATTCAGGATAGAATCGTAAAAGCAGGTAACGGCTTCGGTCACAGTGCGCCTTAAGCTGACCTTGCCCCATTGGTTGGACAGTATATAACATTAAACTTGGCCATGGGTT
>CAYGDP010000031.1:4593-41591 GCA_964348665.1 uncultured Verrucomicrobiota bacterium | reverse complement strand
TCGTTTTCGCGCCCAGACTAACACATCCCTGGCTCAAAATACCGAGGTCACGTCATACCAGAATCGCTTTAATACGTTGCAGGGTCCGAAACTGGAATCCACTTGCATTGCACGACGGATGACGGCTACGATTGCCCCGCTTGCCGAGGTGGTTATGAATTTGCGGGGCTTCGTTCGATGTCTGCGGTTGCTGCACGGCGATCATCGGTGCAAACCCATTCGCTTGAGCGCGCATCGTGAGTTTTGTGCGCGGGGGAGCCGGCTCTACTGCGAGGCATTGGAAACGCGGACTTCCCCCGCGGTCGCGCCGTTTCTGGATTTTCCGGTGGAAGGTTACAATGCCTGGAACGCCGTCATCAACAGCGTTTATGACCATCATTTGTTCGGCGGCGTTGTCGAGGAGGTTCTAAGCCAAAACGCGTATGATACTGACGGGGCGGTGACAGCATACACGGGTGAGACTGGGGACCAACCTGATAATGGCGGTGGTTTGGCGTGTTTTCGTCAGCAAAACGGGATGACGTTTCGACTTCAGGGAAATCAGAATCCGTGGAGCGCGACAAGTCTCTGTTACGACGGTCATCCGGCGTATGATTTTGGATATCGGACGCAAACTTTGCCGAACATTCTCGCTTCTGCGGTTGGAACGGTGACGGAGGCAGGCTGGAACGATCCGAACGATCATTCGTATGGTTGCGGTCAATACGTCAAGCTCGACCATGCGAACGGTTACTTCACGCTTTATTGCCACATGGAAGAAGGCAGCATCGCGGTGACGGTCAACCAAGTTGTCGCATCCGGCGATCTCCTCGGCAAGATGGGGAGCACGGGCAATTCGACGGGACCGCATCTGCATTTCGAGGTTCGTCGCGGGAATTTAGCGAACACCCGCGTATCGGTGGACCCGTATGGATGGGAAGGGAACAATGTTCTTTGGAACCTAGCCGCGCCCGTTGGCGTGGATGGAACGGAACCGAATGGCGGGTTTGCCGGAGCGTTTGGGCCGCTCAATCCCCAGACCAACTATTCCGGGGCGATCTCCAGCCCGTCCGACATGGATTATTTCCGAATCTCGCTCTCCGCGGCCGGCAAGATCACGCTCAATCTCGATGTGCCGACGAATGCAGATTACAATTTCGAGTTGTTCGATGCCAATTCGATGAAAATAGCCGAGTCCATCAAGGGAACGGGCGTGGACGAATCGCTGTCGTTCGATGCGTCCGCCGCTGGCGAATACACCGTGCGAGTTTGGGGTAATCAGGGAAGCTTTAGCGCGACATCGTACACGCTCTCGGGGAACTGGCCGGCGCCAATAGTGCCGATGCTGACGATTGGCGATGTCAATCTTACCGAGGGAAATAGCGGAGTCACGACGTTCAATTTCGTTGCCACCCTATCCACGCCGACGGACACCGATGTGACTGTGGATTTTGCGACGACGGATATCAGCGCAGTCAGTCCCACTGATTATCAGCTTGCCGCGGGCATACTTACCATCCCCGCCGGCCAGACGAGCGGCATGATTTCGGTATCGGTCAACGGCGATGTCGACCCGGAAGGCGACGAGTTGTTTCAAGTTATATTATCCAATTTAAGTGGGGCGATTTTGGGCGATGTCTCCGCGCAAGCCCGAATCTTTGACGACGATGGCGTCTCTGGACCCGTTGTCACGGATGTCAATGCAGTCATTCCTCTGAAGACGATTACGGCGTTACAACTGGTTTTCGACAAGGACCTCGATTCGCTTAGTGCCAGTACGTTGGCCAACTACAACCTTTTCGCTGCAGGCAAAGATAAGAGGCTCGGGACTGCTGATGATGCTGCGCTGCCGTTGGTTTCCGCCATATACGATTCGGGGACGGATTCGGTCACGCTCACGCTTCTGAAGGCTCTCAAACAAGGCCAATTTGTCCGGATCATCGCTCACGACACGATCACCGACACCGCCGGCAACGCGCTCGACGGCGAGTTCACCGGTGAATTTCCGTCCGGTGACGGCGTCAACGGCGGGGATTTTATTACGGCTCAAGGTTTTGGTTCGAAATTCAAATATACCGACCGCAACGGCGACGCGGTTGCCCTCGCGCTCAAGGGTGGAGGGAGGATGCAACTCTTGCTTACTGCCGAAGGTGAAGGCGACACGCTTCATCTTTCCAACATCCTTCCGGGTGTCACCGTGCTTACCGGCAGCGTCAAACTCGGCAAGCTCGCGCCACCTGCCGATGGCGTGACAACGATACAGCATTTGACGGGGTCGGCGGGTGTGATCAATCTGCTCCCCGTCCAATTTCAGATCATTTACCCACCTTCATCGTTGGAAGGCGATTTTGTGATTCTGTCGGCGAAGGGAACGTGAATTAAAGTTTGACCCAAAACAATCCCGGGGCGTATCATGCGGTTCAACGAAGGAATCAACGATGAGCATTCGAACTTGGTTGCGCCGAAATAAAAAATCGAGAACGACCTTTCAACGTGTGGCGAAACGCCCCGGTGCCGTTTTCTTGATTGGAGAAATCCTGGAGCCGCGGCTCGCGCCCGCGACGTTCACCGTCATCAATGTCAACGATACCGGAGCAGGGTCATTGCGGCAGGCAATCCTCGACGCCAACTCCGCAGGCGGCGCAGACACGATTAGTTTTAACATCGCGGGCGCTGGTGTGAAAACGATCGGCCCGACGTCGGCGCTGCCAGACATCACGGATTCCGTCGTGATCGACGGCTACACGCAGCCGGGTAGCAGCGCAAACACGCTTGCCACGGGAAATAATGGCATTCTCCTGATCGAATTGAATGGCGCCAACGCAGGAGTTGATGTCAGCGGTCTTCACATCCTTGCCAACAATAGCACGGTGCGTGGTCTTGTGATCAACCAGTTCACGGACGAGGGGATTCACATCCACACCGGAAGCGGGAGTTTGATCACCGGCAATTTCATCGGCACGAACTCCAGCGGCACATTGGCTCTCGGCAACGGGAGCAGCGGGGTGTTATTGACCGATTCGGCGAATAATACGATCGGCGGCACGACGGTCGCAACGCGGAATCTCATTTCGGGGAATGACAACAATGGTGTGGCGTTTCACGGAACAGGTGCGACGGGAAACGTGGTGCAGGGTAACTATATCGGCGTGAACGCCGCCGGGACGGGCGATCTTGGCAACTTGGATGACGGAGTGGATCTTCACGAGGGAGCATCCAACAACACCATTGGCGGGACGGCGACCGGCGCCGGCAACGTGATTTCCGGAAATGATTATGATGGAATCTATTTCGAGGGGCCGACGACCGGGGGAAATCGAATCCAGGGTAATATTATCGGGTTGAATGCAACTGGAACCGGGGTTCTCCCCAACGACGATGATGGTGTTGATCTGGATAGTTCCTCCAACAATACCATCGGCGGAACGACGGTCGGCGCGCGGAATCTCATCTCGGGGAACGCCGATGACGGCATTGAGTTCGACAGTCTCAACGACCTCGGCGTCGGCGTATCCACGGGCAATCTCGTACAAGGCAATTACATTGGCACCGACATCACCGGGGCGATCGATTTGGGAAATGACGACATGGGAATCAGCATCGAGAACGGCGCAGGAAATACGATTGGCGGCACCGTGGCTGGCGCGGGGAATTTGATTTCGGGAAACGGAATTTTCGGCGCGGGGACTGGCGGCAATGGAATATTCATCGAAGGGACAACCGCCTCGGGTAATTTGGTGCAAGGGAACACGATTGGAACCAATGCCGCCGGCACAAGCGCACTGGCAAACAGTACGACAGGCATCTATATCCTCGATGGATTCAATAATACCATCGGTGGATCGGTCGCAGGCGCTCGCAATGTGATTTCTGGAAATGATTGGAACGGATTTGCCATTGAAGGTGCAACGGCTTCCGGGAACGTGCTGCAAGGCAATTACATCGGGACCAATTCGAGTGGGACGTTAGCCATCGGCAACGGGCGGAACGGCGTCTATATCGGATCAGGTGCGCCCAGCAATACGATTGGTGGCATCGGTCTGGGTAATGTCATTTCTGGCAACGCGGAGAACGGCGTCTATCTTCTGGAAGGCGCTTCCGGCAATCTCGTGCGGGGCAATTGGATCGGGACAAATGCCGCCGGGGTGCTTTCGCTCGGCAACGGCGATGACGCCATTGATATTGAGGGCGCATTCGGCAACATCATCGGCGGCGCCGGTGAAAGCGATGGAAATATCCTGGCCGGTGGCACGGGTCCCACTGCCGACGGTGTGGAAATTACCTTGAGCACTTCCACGGGCAATCTCGTGCAAGGAAACTTTATCGGCACCGATCCAACCGGGACTCTCAATTTGGGCAATAACGACGACGGAGTTTTTATCGGAACGGATGCGTCGAGAAATTTCATCGGCGGAGCGCTTCTGGGCGCCAGAAATGTGATCGCGTTTAACGGGAGTGACGGCGTGGATATTTCGTCGGGAACGCGGAACACGGTTCTCCGAAATTCAATTTTCTCCAATGGCGGAATGGGCATTGACCTTGGAACGACCGGGGCAACAGCGAACGATGCCGGGGATGGCGACGTGGGCGCAAATAACTTGCAGAATTTTCCGGTTCTGACGGGTGTGATTGGCGGAACAAACATAACGGGCACGCTCAACAGCGCTGCCGGGACGACGTTCCGCGTCGAGTTTTTCTCCAGTCCAACGATGGACGCGAGTGGATTCGGAGAGGGAAAAGTGTTTCTTGGATCGTCGGACGTGACGACCAATGGCGCCGGGGATGCAGCTTTCAATGTCGCGCTGCTCACTCCGGTCGCTGTCGGTGAGTTTGTCACCGCCACGGCCACTCATCCGCTCGACGACACCTCGGAATACTCCGCTGCGATTCAATTTGTTCCTCCCGGGGAATTGCAATTTGGCATTGGCTCGTTCACCAGCGGAGAAAATCAAGGTGTCGCGACCATCACCGTGACCCGTGTCAATGGAAGCGGCGGCGCGGTCACCGTGGATTTCTTGGCGACAGCCGGCACGGCGCTGGAGGGGCAGGATTATGCGGCGACAACGGGGACTTTGACCTTTGCCAATGGCGACACGAGCGAGACGTTTACGGTGCCACTGCTCGACAACACGACCGTCGAAGGAAATGAGCAGCTCACGTTAACCTTGAGCAATCCTCAAGGGGGCGCGGCGCTCGGCACTCTTCTTTCGGCGCCGTTGACCATTGTGGATGATGATGCGACAGCTTGCACGGACGGAGTATTCGGCTCGCGTTACGTAGCAGCGGGCGATGTGAACGGCGATGGCCGCGCCGACCTCGTCATCGCGCGCGGTGGCGGCAATGTGGTGAGTGTTCTGCTTGGCCAGGCCAATGGAACTGTGGGTACGCCAACGGATTTTCCTGTGGGTTTGGCGCCGACTTCGGTCGTGGTTGGTGATTGGGATGGTGATGGCCGTGCCGATCTTGCTGTTGCCAATAGCAAGAGCAGTAACGTCAGTATCCTGATGGGGGACGGAACCGGAAATTTTGCACCCGCGCAAAATATCCTGGTTGGCATCAAGCTCGTTTCCATCGTGACCGCCGATTTTGATCGGGACGGAGAAGCCGACCTTGCGGTCGCGGACAAGAAAGGGGGAACGATTCACATTTTACTGGGCAATGGCGACGGCTCTTTCGTCGCTGGCGTCAACCCCGCTGTTGGCCGCAAACCCGTGCCGCTGGCAGTGGGCGATTTCGATGGGGATGGCATCGTGGATTTGGCCGTCGCCGACAAAAAACTGAACGTGGTCAGCTTTTTATCGGGAAATGGTGATGCCACGTTCGATGCCGCCGTCAACTTTCCGGTTGGCATTGGGCCGTATGCGGTGTCCTTTGGGGATTTCAACTGTGATGGACGCCTTGATTTGGCCGTTGCCAATAAAAAGAGCCTCGACGTAAGTGTGTTGATGGGCGCTGCGACAGGGGTTTTCTCACCGTCCGTCAGCTACATGGTTGGGGCCAAGCCGACCTCGGTCGCCGCCGGCGATTTCAATGGAGACGGTCGCGCGGATGTGTTGGCGGGCAATGCGAAGCTCCTCAATTTCGCCGCGCTGCTCGGCACCGCAACCGGAAACGCGCCCGCCGTTGGATCGCCGTTCCTTCTGCCCGTCAGTCCGCTGGCGTTGGCTGTGGCCGACTTCGATGGCAACGGAAACGTTGACCTCGCTGTCGTGGACAAACTTGGCGTCGCCAGTTTACGCCTCAATATCGGGTCGCTGTCGGTATTGAATTAGCGATTGCTACTCGCGTCTGGATTTGAGAGAGTTGTGGCAACTGCAACGAAGAAGAAAGGAATCGGGACTATGAGCTACCGAGCTTTGTGCCGCGCCTTGGGCTGGAATTATTTTAGTTGTCACCGGAATCGTTCTTCGATTCGCAGAATGAAGCGACGCACGGCGTCGTTTGTGGTTGAATCCCTCGAACCGCGCATTGCCCCCGCCAACTGGTCGGGTACGATCCCGAATGGCACGGTTTTCGTCAACACCGAGGTGCACCGAATTACCGGTGATGCGACGGTGGCGGCTGGATCGACGCTGACGATACAGGCAGGCGCGGTGGTGAAGTTCGATGCGTATTATTTGGACCTTTTCATCAATGGTACCCTCATTGCGGACGGCTCATCGGGGCAACCGATTGTTTTTACTGAAGACGCGGACGACTCTGCCGGTGGTGACACGAACGGGAACGGTGCCTCTTCCGGTGTCAAAGGCGAATGGGGGCGGATCGAGTTCGGAGCGACGAGCTCGGGAAACGTGCTGGATTATGTGGAGTTTCGCTATGGCGGGTACGCTGTCCTTGGCGAAGTCGTGATCAATACGTCATCGCTGACGATGACCAATAGCACGGTGCGCGATTCCTCCGATAAGGGATTGCGGATCGCGACGAGCAATCCGACGCTGACAAACACGACGTTCCAAAACAATACGTGGGGCGCTGCGACGATGGATCTAGCTTCCAATCCTGTCATCACCGGCGTGACGATGACCAACAACGGAATCAATGGTCTCTTGGTGGACACTGGGACGTTGACGGGTAATGGATTTTGGAACGATCCCGATATTGTGTATGTAACAAATGGGGACATCACGATTCCTGCGGGTAATACATTGACGGTGGCGCCGGGCCAAGTGGTAAAGTTTGGGTATTACAGCTATGACTTATTTGTCAACGGCACGCTCAACGCCGATGGGACGTCGGCGTTGCCGATCATCTTTACCGAGTATAAGGATGACACCGCAGGAGGGGATACCAACAACAACGGAAGCGCCAATGCGCCGTATCGAGGGAACTGGGGCAAGATCGAGTTTAGCAGCACCAGCACTGCCAGTGTGTTGGATTATGTCGAGGCGCGGTATGGCGGCTACGCGGTGCCCGGGGAACTCTACGTCAACGGTGGACAACTGACATTGACCAACAGCGTGGTGACCGAATCCGATTACGCAGGGCTGCGGATTGCGAGCGGTAATCCGACTTTGAGCGATAATACGTTTTCCAATAACACCTACCGAGCCATCAGCATAGATTTGGCCTCCAATCCGGTGATTGGGGCGACGAGCTTCAGCAACAACGGAATCAACGGAGTATTGGTGGACGGAGGCACGCTGACGGGGAACGCATTCTGGAATGATCCCACAGTGGTGTATGTGACGGACGGCGACATCACGATTCCTGCGGGCAACACATTGACGGTGGCACCGGGCCAAGTGGTAAAGTTTGGGTATTACAGCTATGACTTATTTGTCAACGGCACGCTCAACGCCGATGGGACGTCGGCGTTGCCGATCATCTTTACCGAGTATAAGGATGACACCGCAGGAGGGGATACCAACAACAACGGAAGCGCCAATGCGCCGTATCGAGGGAACTGGGGCAAGATCGAGTTTAGCAGCACCAGCACTGCCAGTGTGTTGGATTATGTCGAGGCGCGGTATGGCGGCTACGCGGTGCCCGGGGAACTCTACGTCAACGGTGGACAACTGACATTGACCAACAGCGTGGTGAGTTATTCTGACGGCGTTGGTGTGAGGATTGAAAACGCCAATCCCACACTGACGAATAATACATATCAATTTTCCAATGGTGCGGCGATTAGTATGAACTTGGGCAGTAACCCTACCATAACCGGCAGCAGTCCGGTCAACGCTACGTCCAATGGAGTCAATGGATTATTGATTGATGGTGGCACGCTACCTGGCAACGGGTTTTGGGACGATTCGGACATTGTTCACGTCACGAATGGAGATATTACAGTTCCCATCGGGAGTACGCTGACCGTCTCGCCCGGTGTTATTGTCAAACTCGGCTACTATACTTTTGATTTATTTATCGAAGGGACGCTCAACGCCGACGGGACAGCGGCATTGCCGATTATTTTTACGGAATGGGACGATGACACGGCTGGCGGGGATACCAACAATAATGGAACCACCACGGGACCGATCAAAGGCGAATGGGGGCGAATCGAATTTGCCGCTACCAGCAGCGGCAACGTACTCGACCACATCGAAGCCCGCTACGGTGCCTACGGCACTCCCGGCGAAATCCAGGTGAACGGCGGCAGTCTTACCCTTACCAACAGCATTGTCCGTGATTCCTACTCGCATGGGGTTCAAGCGCGCAACAACGGCAGTCTAACGCTCTCCAACAATCTGATCTATCGCAACAACGACACGGGTCTCCGCTCCGAAAGCGGCTCGACCGTGACATCCTTCAACAACACCATTGACGGCAACTATCGAGGCATCGGCGTGGACACTGCATCAGCGACGGTCACGAACACGTTGATTACCTACAACACGCGTTCCGGAATTTTCGTTGCCGGTTCGCACACCTTGAACCTATCGTTCAGCGACGTTTATAATCCGACTGCCTCCAGCGGCAATTACGAAGGACATACCGACGAAACCGGAATCAATGGTAATTTCTCCAGCGACCCCTCCTACCTTAATCGCGCCCAGTCTAACTTCGGCCTCCTTTCGCGGTCGACTGCGGTGGACGCGGCGACCAGCTCGGGTGCGCCAACGACGGATTTTTTTGGCAACGCGAGGTTCGACGATCCTGGCGTGGCCAATATCGGCGCCGGGACCCAGCCATTCTTCGATGTCGGCGCCATTGAACGCCAGGATGTCTCTGATCCAATCAATCTAATCATTGATTCGGCCTCGGCAAATTTGAGCAATGTCCAGATTGGCGATCCCGTGCTCTTGAGCTGGACGATCCGAAACAATCAAATCGTCGCGGCCGACGGCGATTGGACGGATTCCGTGTTCGTTTCGACAGACGCTACGTGGGACATCGACGATACTTTGATTGGCACATTATCCCACACGGGCGGGTTGGCGTCTGGCGCGACGTACAACGGCCAACTGACCGTGAATACGCCCCCACAAGTAGGCGGCACGTTGTATTTCATTCTCCGAATTGATTCGAGCCAAGTGGTGCGCGAATCGGTGGAGACCGACAACGAAGCGGTGATGACGGCCACATTGACACTCCCGCAACTTGCGACCGGCGGCACCACGAACAGCGCGTTTACGGCTTCATCGCAGGATCATTATTATCAAATCACCGTTACCGCCGGGGGTACGCTTGAAATCGCTCTCGACAGCGCGGCGACATCCGGCGCGAACGAGTTGTATGTGCGATTTGACGATGTGCCGTCCGCCAGCGATTTCGATTACAAACATCTGGGGGGCGCGGTACCAGACCAACAAGTTGTCATTCCCACAACGGAAGCCGGAACGTATTATCTATTGGTTCGCAACATCAATACGGGTGCTGCGTCCTATTCATTGACCTCGAACTTTCTGCCGTTTTCCATTCGGTCCGTCAGTCCGGGCACGGTAGGCAACGCGGGGTTCGCGACCCTGTTGATTCGCGGGGCGCAGTTCGCTCCCGAAGACATTGTTACCTTGACAGCTCCGGATGGATCGCCGATCGCGATCGATAATTTGGTATTTCAAGATGCGGCTACGCTCTACGCGTCGTTCGATTTCACTGGGTTCACGGCGGGCGCTTACGATGTTTCCATTGATAATACTCTCGGAGCGATCACGACGGCGTTTGATGTGGTGAGTGTGGTGGCGGCCGATCCGCCGGTAGTCGCAGTAAAACTGATACCACCAGGCTTTTTACGGCGGGGACGGATTTTCACCACAACTCTGACGGCGACGAACACGGGCAGCAATGATGCGGTAATTCCGTTATTGTTGCTGGATAGCAATGGGAAAGCGGAACTTGGGTTTTCCCCGGATAGTTTAGTCAATACGTCTCTTAGTGTTGTGCCGCGGGTTGAAGACGGTCCGACGGGCACCCTGCGTCCCGGAGAAACGTGGAGCCTTACTGTGTTTGGGCAATTGGTTGCCGGCGCGAGTAGCCCCGTCAACTTTACCCTGGATGCGTTCGAAAATTCTGACAGCCCCATCGACATTGCGCAAATCGATGCAATGTTTTCGCTCTCCCTGGATACGATGTTCGGCGCCCGGGCAAACGAGTTCCAAACGTATGCGGACCTCATCGTCGGCGAAACCAATCGTGAGTTTGTGCGCAATATCTATATCGCCGCCGATCAAATGTATCAGCAACTCCCGCCGGAAATTACCTTCTCTATTGAGGATGTTTTCCTAACCGAGCTGCAAATGGCCACGTACATCGTCGAAAACGGTTTGATGGACTCCTATTATCAGGATAATAATATTACGTTCGATGGTCGTGCGATGAGTAAGAGCAGCAAGTCGGACGCGTCCGAGTCTCGATTTCTTTCTACAGGTGCCGGTACCAATATTGAGACTGTCAAGGTTGGAACGAGTGGCAGGGTTCGATACGTTTCAGCAGGGTTTACCGCATCCGAGAGCTATGCGTCCGGTGACTGGGTTCGTGACTTGGCAGCTAATTTGGGCTGCGTCTATCCCGACGATACGATAAAGGTAGTCACGTGGAATTCAGGGACATTACCCGGAATGGGAGCGACAATCTTGGCCAGCGCGGGAACTGGGGCCGCAGGTGGGTTTGCTACGGGAACCGCTGTTCCGATTCCATTGGTCGGTTCGGTGAGTGGAACGGTCGTTGGTGGTGTTCTTGGCGCAATCTGGGGTGGTGTGAATTATTACCGCCAAAAAGCGAACCGCACCGAGCAAGTGGGCAGCGATATCGCCCAGGATATTCGCGACAATGGCGATCCCTCCAACGCTTATATCTATGGTCATAGCCTCGGCGCACATGCGGCGGGTTACGCTGGACGAGAACTCAACGGGCAGCTTGGAGGGATTGTTGGATTCGACCCCGCAGGCGAAGGTTTTGGAGTTAGCGCCAAGGATCGCCTGGATCCCTCAGACGCGCGAAATGTAAAGGCGATTCATACAAGCAGCAGCTTTGGACATCTTGGACTGTTCGGTGGAAAATCTACAAATATCGGCCACGAAAACTATTACCCGCCTCACGGACGATGGCTTACGGGTGCGCATGGTTATTCGTACGAATGGTACAATCAACGAGTTAAAAATGCTTGTGATACTGGTGATCCCGATCCTTGGCTTGGCGGCGTCCCGACGTTGCCCGGTGGAACAGCGACTAGTGATACTGACCCCACAAAAGTACGGGACGGTTTGCCGTCCGATAATTCCGGCGAGGCTGGGTCCACCGTCGTTCAATCCATTGACCCCAATGACCTGCTCGCGCCCGCGGGTTTCGGCGCACAAGGATGGTTGTTGACGACAGATCTACTGCCGTACACGATCCAGTTCGAAAACGACCCGCAGTTTGCCACCGCACCAGCGCAGGAAGTTGTCATCACAAACCAACTGGACGCGGACATGGATCTCTCCACGTTCGAACTAGGTACGATGGGGTGGGGTTCGGTCGTCGTTCCTGTCCCGGCAGGATTGCGGTCGTTTGCGACCAGCGTGGATACCACCAACCAAGACGGTAGCCCACTCCGCGTGAATATCCAAGCGACGTTGAATCCCGGAACCGGTCTGTTTACCATTCGATTTACCTCCGTTGACCCCGCCACTGGTATGTTTCCCGAAGATCCGTTCGCGGGTTTCCTCCCTGTGGATGATGACACGCATCGCGGGGAAGGATTTGTCACGTACACAGTGTATCCCAAATCGAATCTTACCACCGGCACTACTCTTGTGAATCAGGCGTCCATTATTTTTGATGACAATGACCCGCTCTTGACGCCGAGCCGGACGAACACCATTGATGCTGGTGCGCCTACCAGCACCGTTACCGCATTGCCGGCCACCACCACCACGACCACGTTTACGGTGAATTGGTCTGGAAACGATGATGCCGGTGGGTCCGGAATTGCGTTCTTCGACATATTTGTCTCCGACAACGGCAGCCCGTTCACACCTTGGAAATCCGCCGTGTCCTCATTATCGGCCAGCTATACCGGCGAAGTGAATCATTCCTACGGCTTTTACAGCGTTGCAACCGATAACCTTGGCCATCAACAGTCAATTCCAGCCGCCGCGCAAACTCTCACCACAGTTGTTTTGCCACCGCCTAATCCCAACACGATCAAACTTTCCGCCGCCACCTATACCGTCGCGGAATCGGCCAGTAACGTCGTCATCACTCTCTCTCGCAGTGGTACTGTCACAGCCGCGGCCAGTGTTGTGTTCACCACCACCAACGGAAGCGCCACGGCCGGCGCCGATTACACCAACTCCACTCTCACCGTCAATTTCGCCGCCAACGAAACTACCAAGACTGTCCAGATACCGATTCTCGAAGACGGCGCCTTCGAAGGCGCGGAAACCGTCACGATTACCCTGACCGGTCCCGTGGGAGCTACCTTGGGGACACCGACAACCGCCACTCTTACCATTACCGACAATGACGCCGCGCTTGTCAGCAACTTCAAGGAAGCCGACGGCGACCTAGTCAACATCTCGCTCAAAGGCGCCGGCACGATGCAGGTGAGCACCGTTGGCGGCGAGATTCGCATCACGCTCACAGGCACCGACGTACTGACCAGCACGCTCGGTGTGAAAGTCAAGAAAGCAATCACCGGCGACGGCCAAGCCAATCTCACCGAAGTGACCGGCACTGGTGGCTTGCGCGGCATCAGCGGCAAAACGACCAACGTTGTCGGAGACGGAGTGACGTTGGCTGGCGCATTGGCCAGTGTCGCTGTACGCGACATCAGTGCCGACATCATTGCTGGAGGAACGCCCGCCACGTTGACCAGCTTCAAGATTCACGCCATAGGCGATGGCGCAACGATTGATCTCGATAGCGCGATCAAAAGTCTCGCTGCCGCTCGCGTCGGAGATTCGACCATCAACGCGCCCAGCATCGCCAGCATTTCCGTGAAAGGGGACACCAAGTCCATTCCGGCACTGGCAGGCGATTTTCTGGCCGACGTGAATTTGAGCGGGGCAGGATTGTTGCCGGGCGCATTGGCACTAGGCAAGATGAGCGTGGCGAATATTTTCAGCGGCACGATTACTTCCGCCGCCAATCTCGGTAGCATTAGCGTGGGCCGATTGGTGGACGCCATCATCATGGCAGGCTTCGCGCCGACCGACGCGGAGAACCCAATGGCCGGTGGTATCTTTACGGCAGGTGTGCGCATCAACTCTGTTGTTGCCAGCGGCGCAACAGGAACGGCATGGACCAACAGCGCGGTGATCGCCGCGCAGGTCGGCTCGGTTCGCGCCCCCACGATGTTGAGCGGCAACGGCGGTCAACTCCACGGCGTTCTGGCCGACGAATCCATCGGCAGCGTTGCCATCACCACGCCGGCGGTCGCTGTCTCGAATCCTCTGGCGCCATTCGATACCAGCGTGGACGACTTCCACGTGACGCTGCTCTAGGATTGACTTTCTGGATTCGTGGCGATATTCTTCCGCCTCAAATCCAAACAAGGAGAATACGATGCCAGTTAAAGTTGGAGACAAAGCCCCCGATTTCACGCTGACCGCCAAGACCGATAAAGGCCCGACCCCGATCAAACTTAGCGATAATATCGGCAAGAAAAACAGCGTGTTGCTGTTCTTCCCCATGGTCTATACGGGCGTCTGTACCACGGAGATGTGCGATGTCAGCGCTGGCCTCGGCGCTTACCAAAAACTCAACGCCGCGGTGTATGGCATCAGCGGCGACAATCCCTTCGCGCAGGAAGCATGGGCGACCGCCAACAAGATTTCCGTTCCCTTGTTGAGCGATTACGACCACAAAGTCACCCGCGCCTACGGTGTCGCGTACGATAGTTTTCTCCCCCAGCTGAACCTCGGCTATGCCGGTGTTGCCAAACGCAGCGCGTTCGTCGTGGACAAAAACGGCGTCATCCAATATGCCGAATCGTCCGACGACCCGAAGCAATTGCCGAACTTTGCGGCGATACAAGATTGTCTCGGCAAACTAAAATAGGCGAGGGGAATCATGAGACTCCACAGCCGCGTAATTTTTGCGCGGTTGGTGTGTGGCGCCTTCCTCGGTGCAATCGCAGCCCTTGTCGTTGCCGACGAACCCAAACGCAAAGAACAAGGCAAGATTGATGCCCTCCTCCAGTTGGTTGAAACCAGCGAAGGCTTGGTCTTCATCCGAAACGGTCTGGAATGGCCGCGCGAAGCCGCGATCTATCACATGCGCAACAAACTCAAGTCTGCCGGCGACAAAATCCAGACGGCTGATGAATTTATCGAGCAATGCGCGACCAAATCCAACAAAACCGGTGAGGTCTATCAGATCAAAACCGCCGACGGAAAAACCGTTCCGTCCGCCGACTGGTTGCGGCAAGAACTGAAGAAGTTGAATCGTTGAATGGATGAATTGTCTGAGGGCTGCGCCGTTACATTGGCCCGACCGATCGTTCCCGTTTCAACCGTTCAACGTTGTAACGATTCTACCATTTCATCGCTCAATTTCCCCGGCTTGTGCTAAGTTAGTGCAGGAGGGATGTTATGAAGATCAATCAGCCCACTCCCTATATGGATCATTTATTGCGCCAGACACGTTTGCACCATGTTCACTTGAGCATGATGGCGGACGCCAAGGCCAACATGATGCTCACCGTCTCTGCGATCGTCATTACCTTGACCATCCCGCGCCTCACCGACCCGCGGTTTGTCTGGGCGGCGGCAACGCTCATCGGGTTTTGCTTGGTCACGATCATCCTTGCGGTGTGCTCTGCGCTTCCCAAACGTGATATCGTCACCGGTCACGGGACAAAAGTACAGAGCGATACGTTCAACCTGCTTTTCTTCGGCGATTTCGTAAAGCTCACCTATCCTGAATTCGAGAAAGCCATGGAAGAAGTGTTGAATAATCCCTCCAGTGCCTATGAAGCCCAGGTGCGAGAAGTGTACGACCTCGGCGTCTATCTTTCGCAAAAGAAATTCCGCTACGTGCGCCTGGCTTACCTTGCATTCCTGATCGGCATGCTTTGTAGCGGGGGCGTTTTCTTAATCACGGTCATGGTCCGCTTGTAAATGATTGATCGACCGTCCCGAGGCGCGCGTTGAGATTTAACCATTCAAGGATTGAACGAACTTCACGCTGGTTTCCACTTGCGCCAATTCAAACTCCGCGATTTCTTCCTCGCTAGCGCCGCGCTCCATGGCCGTGCGAATGTCGGTATCAGGCGAAATCGCGCGTGTGCGCGCCCATTCGGCGAGGTCGCAAAAGCCTTTTGCCGTTCGGTCTGCGAATTGCGCTTGCCAATCCGCATCGAGAATCCGAATCGGACGCGCTTGCAACGCGGCAAGTTCGACATTGACGCAGAGATCGCGGTCGCGAAATAAATCCAACAACCCGGGAATGTTCAGGACGCCTTTCCCCAATTCGCACCGGAAAAGGGCGAAGCCGGTGGGTGTCATCAATAGGCCATAGTCTTTGAGATGGATATTTTTCACGAACGGCGCCACGCGACATGCATAGGAAAAAAAGTCTTCTCCGACCGCCAGTGGATTGCCGGTGTCGAGATTGACACCAAACGCATCGCTACCAACCTGTTCACAAAGCCAGACCAATTCGCCAGAAGTTAGGTCTTGATGGTTTTCGACTGCCAGCGCGATCCCCGCGTGCTCATAATCGCCGATCACCTCTCGAAAGTCCGCGAGTGATTTGTCGAGGTGCGCCCGCCATCCCCCGGTGATCTTTTCTCGTTCGCCGCAAAGGACTCCGCTCAAGACCGTGCGGACAACGTTTGCCCCAATGACCTTGGCTGCTCCAAGCATCTGTCGAAGATGTGCCCGATCCGTTCCGCCCGTGGCAATCACGACACGGAGTCCGAGTCGCCGGATCTCGTCGCGGAGGGGATGAAGTTTTTCCAAATCCAGCGAGCTGTTCTCGGTTTCTTTCAAGATGTTGTCTGCCCCAAACGCCGAACGACCGAAGACGCGAAGCGGGTCGAATTCCACGGCGTTCAATCCGAGCCGCGCAGCGAGCCGGACAAGTTCGAGAATCTCGTGACGCTCAACCCAGGTCGGGAGCGCATATTGGCAAAGACCAAGATGCATCGTTGCAAAGTTGAATTGTTGAATCGTTAGAAAGGAAAGAATTAAGATTTCATTATCGGTTTTAACGGTTGCAACTCTTTTACGCTTTTAACGACGGTACCAGCAGAACTTTCACTCCTTCCCGCCGCCCCGCCACGTCAAACGCTTCCCGCCATTGGTCCAACGGAAACCGATGTGTAATGAGCGGGGCAGGATTTAATTCGCCAGTCGCAAACAATTGCAACACTCGTTCCCAAGTCGGCCAGTTGTGGCTAAAACTTCCGCGAAACGTAATCGCCTTGGCCAGCAACGCGTCCGGCGCGAAATTGAGCGGCGCCTTGAACCAGCCGATCTTCGTGATGAATCCGTTGGGTCGAACCAAGTCCAGCGCTTGTTGGAAGGTCGCTGGAGTGCCACCCACGGCGTCCACCACAAATGGCGCGCCTTCGCCGTCGGTGTTGTGTTTCACCCAATCCCGCAATTCCTCGGTGTCGCCACGCACGGCATCCACGCCGCTCTCCCGCGCCGATTGCAATCGTCGCTCGTCACCCGCGATTCCGCTGACCACCACTCGGGCGCCATGAGCCTTGGCCACTTGCGCCGCGCAAAGCCCGATGGGACCGGAACCGAGAATGACGACCGCATCATCGCGCTGGAATGCGCCGGGACTATTCACGATGAGAGCATGATAGGCGACGCAAAACGGCTCGGTCATCGCCGCAAAATCCAGCGGCACGCTTTTGGGTATGCGATGGAGACAACGGATCGGCACATGAACGCGGGGGGCGAACCCGCCGCTCTCGCCAAAGCCGAATCCGCGCCGTGTCCGGCAAAGGTTATAGTTGCCACTCCGACAAAGCGCGCATTTGCCACAGATATAATAGGCGGTCTCGCTTGTGACGGCATCGCCGATCTGAAATTGATTTTCGTCCACGCCGGGACCCAGCGCCCGGATCATGCCGCTGAATTCGTGGCCGAGTGTCATGGGCAGATATAAACTGGCGTGTTTGCCGTGGAAGAACGCTTCGAGGTCGCTGCCGCACACGCCCGCCGCGGAAACTTCCACCAACACTTCGCCGTTCGCCAGAGTTGGCTCTGGCATCTCGCGCAGTTCGACGCCCCCGGGCGTTTCCGAAATTCGCGCTACTGCTTTCACGAGGCGATTCTTGCGGAATTACGAAGACGATGCAATGGATTTCCGAGGAATTTCGGCGATCATCACGGATCCAGAGGTGAGGCCGCCGCTGTGTCGTGGAAGGGCACACTGAAAGAGTGGGCGTGAGGTTGCTAAATGATCTGGCTGACGGTTCGGCTTTCTGTGGTCGTCCAATGATTGTCGTTTTGGCATTGCAGCTGTAATACGAAAACGACAATCCATTCTGATGGATTCGATCCGGAATTGCTTTCGATGTGTTCGTGGCTGGCGCATTTTGGAGAAAGCACAAGACAAACAACTTGCCTGTCACAATCGAGGAAGGAAAGGAGCGGCGCAAAACGATTCTGGAGTCACGCTCCCGAGGTTTTTTCAACTTGCGTCACCCGCCGGTTTCCGTTAGTCGGTAGAAGGGTGAAGAGAACTCCGGCTCCAATGGCAGGCTGACGCTATGTACGACGCCTATCGCGCGATTTATCGAGGGATCGAGGCGAGGATGTCGAAGACGACGTTTGCGCCGGAGGACGTGCCATTGCGACAGATGGCGTTGTTGCAGGGATTGGTTTTGGGGTTCAATTGCCGGCGGGTGGTGGACACCGATTTTGGTTGTGGATACACGGCGGCGGCGATGGCGGTGGCGTTCGACCGGTTGCCGGGCGGCGCAAAAAAATCCCGCTATCTCGGCATCGCCACGCGCGGGGAGATGGGGATGTATGCGTTTACGTACATCAAACGATCGTTCGGTTCGATTGCAAGACACATCCAGATTCAACCGGGCGAACCGATCGGCGTGTTGGCGGGAATGGACGAGGACGAAAACGATTTTGGAATTGTAACGGTGTCGTCGCCAGCCGAGGGAGTCGCGGAATTGGTGGAAGAAGTCGCCCGCGTGGTGCGTGACGATGGATTGATATGTCTGCGGGGGAGCGGCCTGTCGGCGATTCGAGCGGATCAAGTGCGGGAGATTTTGACGGCCGTTCGCGGGGGTGCCTCGTTGCGGTTGTTGGAAGGGGATGCGCCGCTGGTGATCCTCCAGAACCGAAAATGAATCGAGTAACCGATGACCAATGACAGCGATACTTTGGTGGTGACGGTGACGCGCAAGAACCTTGATATTGCGCAGCAGACCATTCCGTACTTGAAAGAAAGGACGGACCGGCCGTTCCATTACGCTGTCGTCGCCAACGAAGACCTCGAATCGGGCGAATGGCTGATGGACAACCGGAACAAGGGCTGGTTCGACAGCGTCGCCGTGGTCTCGGAAAATCTTGGCGTCGGCCCGGGATACAATCTGTTCTGGCGGCATTTTCATCGGTTCAACCGCGAGTTCAAGTATTACGTCAAAATGGACGACAGCAACACGCCGACGCGCGCGGATTGGCTGACCGAGCTGATTCGGCTTGCCGATTATTTCAAGGGACGGATTGGAATGGCCGCCTATTTAATCGAGGGCAACGACAAGGAATTTCCCGTGCAAACCATCGAAGGCTGGCGAGTGCGTCCCACGCCGACGAATTGTTCCGGCACCTGTTGCCTGATCCCGCGCTGGGTCTGGGAGCAGGTCGGATTTTGGGACGAGGAAGTGATCGGGTGGACGGGGCAGGAGCGAGAGGTTGGTCCGATTTATTATTCGCGCGAAGACGGGATCATGGGGCGGCTCTGCGGCATCATGAATTTGCAAAATATGTATCATGAAGACCTGACCGCCATTCGTTGTCTGCGCGAGAAACACGCCGCGCCCTATACACAATGGAAAGAACGCCAATATGCCATGTCGTTGCCGCCCCAAAACGCGATGACGAACGAATACAAACTCCATAAGCGGACATTGCCCCATCGGCCGCCAATTTAATTTCACTCTGAACGTAATCCCATGCCTCACGCTGTCTTCTTCCTCTCCACCGGCCGTTGTGGAACACAATGGTGCGCCAGCCAATTCCGCGAAACCTATGGCGATTTGGCGGATGTCACCCACGAACCCATCCTTGCCCATTATCGTCCGAAAGATTTTTTCCGCGCGTATGATCGGTTGGACAAGATGCTTGCGATACCTCGGGTCGCCCAGCATTTCGAGAGGATAGCGGCTCGCAAGCAGGAAAAGATTTACATCGAAACTGGGTGGCCTAGTTTTGCCGCGGTACCGCTCTTCATCCGCCGCCTCGAAGGAGATGTCCGGCTCGTGCACCTCTACCGGCACCCGGTCACGACGGCAATGTCGTTGGTTACCCAGAATTATTATTCGCCCGATCGCCGGAACGATATTTTTACCCGGTTTGGTGAGCTGATCCCTTCCCCAGCCAGTTTTCAAGAAGAGTATACGGCGCGATGGCCGCAAATGAATGCGTACGAAAAATGCATCTACTTCTGGACCGAAGTCAATCTCTATGCGCTGGAACTGAAAAAACGGTTTACCGATGTTCCTTTTTATTCCATGAAGTCGGAAGACTTGTTGCAAGGTCCGCCCGAATCCCTGCAAGCCCTTACCGCATTCCTCGGATTGCCCTATCGCGAGAAATTGGCAGAAGGTCGTTCTTCGCGCGTGGACCAGTATAATTTTCAAACAGACAGGGAGATTGATTGGCGTCAGTTTTTCAATCACCCGCGCGCCGTCGAACTGGCCAAGGAACTCGGATACGATCTCGAACAGCATTCCGCGGCCGAACTCGACCAGCGGTATCGCGGAGAGCGCACCGCGCCGGTTCGCGGCGCCTCGCTCCCCGCCAAACCCACCATCGCTTCGCAGGCCTTGCGACATGTCACTCGCTCCACCGGCGCCGCCTTGCGAGTCCTGATGGTCAATGCACCGTCCGCCACGAAGTTCCGCGGCGGCGATTCGACCCAGATGCGCAAAACGGCCGAGGCACTCCGCGGGTTGGGAGTGGAGGTGGAGGAATCGTTCGAGCCCCAGCCGAACACCGCCGGGTTCGATATCGCGCACGTCTTCAATCTGCGCACGGTGGGAGCGACCATGCGCCAGGTGCGGCATCTCAAGAGCGCTGGTATTCCGATCGTGATGTCGCCCATTTATTTAAACCCATCCCGCGCTCTTTGGGCGAGCCGTGCCATCATCAGTATCTTCGGAAGAAATCGGCGGGAAGACAAACGCCGCGAAATGCTCGACCAGTTTCGCAAATATTCCCTCGTTGTCCCTTCGGGAAAACGCGGGGGAGGGGAATGGTCGGCGCACACGGATAATCGGTCGACGGTCGGATACGACGAAGCCGAGAAGCGCATTCTGCAGAATGTCCGTTACCTCCTGCCCAACAGCATGCTGGAGATGAACGCCCTGATGAAAACGTTGCGGGTCTTCGATCTCCCGTTCAGCGTCGTGCCGTATGCGGCAGATGCGAAACTGTTTCTCGATGCCGACCCGAAACCGTTTGTGAAAAAGCATCGCATCCAGAATTTCATTCTCCAAGTCGGGCGCGTCGAGTCCTCCAAAAATCAACTAATGTTGCTCTATGCGCTGCGCGACCTGAAGCTTCCGGTCGTGTTGATTGGCGGTTTGCTGCAAAAACAATACGCGCAATGGTGCCGCGCCTTTGGCACCCGCAACGTGCGGTACATCCCTCATATGCCAGTCGAAGAGTTGCGCTCCGCGTACGCCGCCGCGCACGTCCACGCCTTGCCAAGCTGGATCGAGACCTGTGGATTGGTCACGATGGAGGCGGCTTTGGCCAATTGCAATGTGGTTTGCAGCAATGCCGGTTTTGAAGTGGAATACTATCGCGACTTGGCGTATTATTGCGACCCGGCTGACCCGGATTCTATCCGGCGCGCCGTGGTCAAGGCCATGCGGAATTATCCGGCGGACGCGCCGAGACGTGACACGCTGAAACGGTTGATTCTTTCCGAGTACACGTGGGAGCGCGCCGCCAAGCTTACGTATGACGCCTACCGGAAAGTCCTCGGCGAAAAATCGTGAAACGAACGATCCATTTTATTTCTGGTTTGCCGCGCAGCGGTTCAACGCTGCTCTGCAATCTGTTGGCGCAAAACCCGCGATTCCATTCGACGTCCACGAGCGGAATCCTGGATGTGCTGCAATTGGTGCGTCGCCATTGGCCGAAGTATCCCGAATTTCAATCGGCGCCCGACGAAGTCGCGCTCTTGCACGTCTTGCGCGGCATGATGGATAATTATCATGACGATCCCAAGGTTACCGCGCCGATCATCTTCGATAAATCCCGTGGCTGGATGCGCCAGCTCGATTTTGCCGAGGCCGTGCTGGGGCGCAAAATCAAGGCGCTGGTCTGCGTGCGCGATATCCGCGATTGCATCGCCTCGTTCGAACGTCTCTGGCGCAAAAACATCGCCACCCGCCAGCTTTCCCAGGAATTCGGAAATTACTTCAAATTCCAAACCGTCGAAGGACGTTGCGAAGCGTGGATGAATCCCCGCAACGTCGTCGGCAGCGCCTATAAAAGCATCGAGGAAATCCTGAAAAAAGGGTTCCGAGACCGGATGCTCTTCGTTCACTTCGAAAAACTTTCCGCTTCGCCGAAAGAGACGATGCAGCGCGCCTACGAATTTCTCGGCGAACCCTATTACGAACACGACTTCGATCACGTGGAGCAGGTCACCCACGAGGACGACGAACAACATGGGATTCCCGAGCTGCACATCATCCGCCCGAAAGTCGAGCCGATCGAGCCGCAATGGCCGAAAGTTTTGGGAAAAGCCGCCGATCTGTACGCGCCTATGAATGACTTGTGGCTCAAACTTGACGAAAGCATTCCACTCGCGCCGCTCACCGTCACGCTTCCGCCGCTTCCCCCGCCGGGCGAGCGCGAGCGTCGGCCATCTCGACCAGGTGAAGCGCCGCCATCGGGTCAACGGCCGCGTCCAGGATCTCGTCCCGGCTTCGGCCAGCAGCGTCCACCGCAACCCGGTGGACGGCCGCAGCAACGACCCATGCAACGCGGCCAAGGAATGCAACAACGACCCATGCAAGGTGGCCAGCGCGGGCCGGGTATGCCGCAACGCCCGCCGCAACAGCGACGACGTCCTCCTCCACGCGCGAATCAATGAACAGTAATCATATCAGACTGAAATCTCTACCTGTAGCGGCGGTCTATGACCGCCGGTTGATTGAAATGATCGACGCTCATAGAGCGCCGCTACAATGCGGAACGGAAAAACCATCGATTCAATCTGTAGCGGCGGTCTATGACCGCCGATGGGATCAGGGGATCTTTCCGCCGGCGCTCATCAAGCGCGGGTATAATCCGAAATCAAATCCGAAATGAACAAAACCATCCATTTCATTTCCAGTTTGCCGCGAAGCGGAGCCGTCATCCTGTATAACGTGCTAGCGCAAAATCCACGGTTTCATCTCACCTCCCAGGGCGGTGTCTTGGCTGCGCTCATGCAGGTGCGATCCCGATGGAATCGAATGGTGACCTTTCGCGCCTCGCCAAACGAAGAGGGGAAAGTGCGCGTCATGCGCGGGATGTTGGAGCAGTATTATGCGGACGCGACCGAGCCAGTGGTGTTCGATCGGTCCCTCGGCTGGCTGTCGGTCATCGAGATGGCGGAGTTGTTGTTGGAACGGAAGGGGAAATTTCTGGTTTGCGTTCGCGACGTGCGCGAGATCCTGGCCACGCTCGAGCTCGGTTATCGAAAAAATCCGAAAATGAAGGAACTTGTCCAGAAACATCCGCAGGGAGCCAAATGCAAAACCGTGCAGGATCGCGCTGACTTTTTTCTGTTGCCCGATCAACCGGTCGGCGTCGCGTACAATCAAATCCGCGACGCGCTCCATCGGGGGTTTGCCGACCGTCTCCATTTTGTCGAGTTCGAGAAGCTCACCACCGCTCCCACGGAAACGCTGGATGGCGTCTATCAATTTCTGGGCGAGAAAAAATTCGACCATGACTTTGAAAATATCATCCAGATGGTCTGGGACAATTATCCGCTCTACGGCGCCATCGAACGTCACAACATCCCGCCGAAAATCAAATCCCTGCCGACCCTGTGGCCGAAAGTCCTGGACAAGGCCGCCGACAAATACGCGGAGCACCGGCTCTGGTAGGCGCGGGAAATGGAATCCATTCTGATTGGTAGCGGTGGACAAGTGTGACCTCCAACAAAGATTGGGGGAAAAATCGTCGCGTTCCGCAAAACAAGTCTCCATTGGAGCCGAATGGATGCCATCAATTCATTGTCGTTTTCGTATTACAGCTGTAATACTAAAACGACAATAGTTCCCTGCGGAATTGTCCGATTATAGCCCCAGGATATCTCGACGGCGTTTCCATGCTTCTTCACCCAGATATCCTTTGGGCCAAAGCACACGGGGAAGAAGCGGATCGGCGAGGATTGCTTTCTTCCATAGATGACGCTCGACTTGCAGCGCTTGCAGTTGGTCCCGGCGAGCTACCTCTGCCCGTCCCAAGACGCGTTGCCGTTTGGAAACCATAGATAAATACTGTCGGTAACCATTGTTGATTTCCACAAAGTCCCAAGCTCCTTTGACAATCGCTGCA
The DNA here is from genome assembly GCA_964348665.1 of uncultured Verrucomicrobiota bacterium. Classification (GTDB taxonomy): domain Bacteria; phylum Verrucomicrobiota; class Verrucomicrobiia; order Palsa-1439; family CAYGDP01; genus CAYGDP01. Next base: position 17,481 of record CAYGDP010000031.1, on the reverse strand, counting down.
TTCGAATAGCCTCGGCAGCAATCGGCGTTCATCAATGTCAGTGACTCCACGTCATCCCGAAAATCATCCAGGGCGGCGCTGAATTTTTCAATGGGATCAGGCCTGACCCAGACGCTTTGCTGAAGGAATCCAAAGTCATTTTGATGCAACCATCGCAATAAACGGCAGCGGGTTGCTTGGCGTGATTCTGGTAAATCGAAGAATACCATCCGCCAGCTGCCATCCCACCGGCGATTCCAACGGGTTTGAGGATCGCGCCCGCCCCAGACGGCCAACTGGCCGGCGTCGGTGAGTCGAAACACCATTTGATCGGCGCGCTTTTCTCTGCGCAAGAGCCGCTTCTCCTCGAGCCGGCGCAAATGGCTTCGGAGGCGGCCTTCTTGCGAGGGATTTCCGCACCAACCAAGGATGTGTGGCAGCGTGGGATGCATCGCCACGCCGAGTCCCCAAATCAGTGCATCGAGCAACTCTTCGGCCATCAATTCCCAATCAATCCGGTCTTCTTGTATTCTCGTTTTCATATTACAGCTGTAACATAAAAACGACAATGATCCAAAGAAAATTCCAGAACATTCCCGGTTGATCAATCAAGTAAAAGAGCTGGCTTGGCTCTTGTTGATTCGTAGGAAAGCAGCGCCGAAATTGCAGCGTCGAAGCCGATGCTTTCCACATTCCGATACTCATTCGGGGAAGGTCAGGGCAAATCCCAGTCGTTTCTAGATTGTATTCAAGCGAGGAAAACCCTGGGTTCGGAGCACACGCTTCTGCGCGCTCCAATCCCGCGATGACCGGATTGACCCAACCGCATGGACCGCAGTGATTTGGTTGTTAGCGGGGAATTTCAGAAAAAACCCTTCCGTCGCCCAGAATAGCGAGGTGATTTGCGTCGAGAGACACCGAGCCAAATCATTGTCCTCGAAAAGCAGTCAGAGAAAATTTCATTGGGCGCGTTGCAAAACCGAAGTCGCCTCGATGGAGACGACACAACTCGGATTCCAGACGCTTGGCAATTCCGCCTGGATCCGGCTCGAATCGAACGGAAAAATAATTGTCGTTTTTGAATTACAGCTGTAATGCTAAATCGAGAATTAAAATATGGTCGAGATGCCGCTGAAAATGTTATCCTTGATTGGCAGGACGCTCCCGCCGTTCTCGCGATCGGCGCGGCAGGCGGCCCGTTCGTTCCTGCCCCTCTTGCAGCGGCGTCAAAATTTGCGCGCTAAAAACAGGTTAGCTGTTGAAAGCAGTTGCGGGGGGTTGATTCGGACTTCGACGCACTACAGAGGGCTTTTGACTTTTCGGCTGCCTTTTGCTATTCTGCCCGCTGTAACGACAATCGGAGACGGTTCCATGATGAGCAATGGTGAAATTCGAAGCGTGATTGTTCTTGGCGGCGGCAGCGCGGGTTTTATCGCGGCGCTGACGCTGAAAGCCAAACATCCGAATCTTTCGGTGACGGTGATCCGGTCCAAGGAGATCGGGATCATTGGCGTGGGCGAGGGGACGACTCCCGCAGTTCCCACCCATCTGCACGGGTACATCGGGCTGGACAGCACCGAGTTTTACAAAAAAGCACAGCCGACTTGGAAACTCGGCATCCGGTTTTTGTGGGGGCCGCGTCCACACTTCGATTACACGTTCGGCCGCCAGTGCGACTGGAAATATCACGCGCTACCGCGCAACAACGCGTTTTATTGCAACGAGGAATTTCAATACGCCGATATGCTCTCGGCGTTGATGTCGCACAATCGCGTGTTTATGCGCCAAAAAAGCGGGTTCCCCCTCGTCCGGCGCGTGTTCGGCTATCACATTGAAAACGAAAAATTTGTCGGTGTGCTCGAAAGCAACGCCGGAAAATACGGCGTCGAAGTGATGGACGACACCGTCGAGGAAGTGATGCAGGACGAGAACGGCGTGACGGGTTTGCGAATGAAATCGGGCGCGACGCTCAAGGCCGATCTCTATGTGGATTGTTCCGGGTTTCGTTCGGTCTTGCTGCATCAGACCCTCGGCGAACCGTATATCAGCTTCAAATCCTCCCTTTTCTGCGACCGCGCCATCGCGGGCGGATGGGATCGCACCGATGAACCGGTCAAGCCGTACACGACCTCGGAAACAATGGACGCGGGATGGTGCTGGCAGATCGAGCATCTGACCCGGATCATTCGCGGATATGTTTATTCGTCCGACTTCATTTCCGATGCGGACGCCGAGCGCGAGATTCGGGCGAAAAACCCCAAGCTCGGCGATTTGCGCGTCGTAAAATTTCCTTCCGGCCGCTACCGGGATTCCTGGGTCAAGAACGTGATCGCGGTCGGCAACGCCTCGGGATTTGTCGAGCCATTGGAGGCGACCTCGCTGGCGATCATCTGCAGCGAGTCCCGGCATTTGTCGGAGACGCTCAAGGACTGTCATTACAAAGTCACGCCTTCGATGAAAAAGAGCTACAATATCTTTGCCAATCGCGCGTGGGACAACATCCGGCAATTCCTCGCTCTCCATTACAAATTCAACAATCGGGTGGATACGGCGTTCTGGAAGGCTTGTTTGGAAAAGACCGATCTCTGCGATGCCGCGGGGATCACGGAATATTACCAGGAGAACGGCCCTAGCACTCATTGCCGGAATACCTTGCTGAAAACCACCGACATGTTCGGGATGGAAGGTTACCTGACGATGTTTACTGGCATGAAAGTGCCGCACAAGTTCAAGTACGAGCCGAGCACCAGCGAGTTGCGCGTCTGGAATTGGATCCGCGCGCGGTATCGCGCCAAGGCATTGGCGGCCATGCCCATCCCACAGGCCTATCGCGCTGTCACATCCCCGGCCTGGAAATGGAATCCTAACTTTTACGGCCAAAAAGAGCCTGTTCAGGGTATTCCCAAACAGCCGACCTACGCCAATACCGGGGATGAACCATTGTAAATTGTAGCGGTCCAGGAGAGGGAAGCGTCGATTAATTTAATCGGCGCTCATAGAGCGCCGCTACAGGATCCAGATATAAAAATCTGAATTGTAGCGGCGGTCTATGACCGCCGATGAATCGAAATGATCGGCGCTCATCGAGCGCTGCAACGCAAAACCTTGAGTAACCGCTTCTGGTTCGGACTAGTCCAAACATTGTCGTTTTTAGGTTACAGCTGTAATGCAAAAACGACAATCAATTGCATAGATTTGTATCGTCCGCCGCTACAAGATGACGCTATGGTAGGGTCTGTCACGATTGGGGATTGCAAGAATTGTGGCGCAGGTTTTCAACCTGCGCATCCAGGATCATTGGGCAGGTTGCAAACCTGCCCCACAGAACACGGCCTACGATCGGCCTGATTATCCTGCGCAAACTTTGTAGGCCGCGTGACCTCACGCGGCGGACATTGAAATCATCGCCGTGTCAGTGACACGGTCTACAACCGATTTCACATGGATTTGGTGAGCTTTCGAATTGTCGATCATCTTTATCCGCCTGTAGTGGAGAGCGCCGCACAATTGTAACGGATGTTTTTTCTAATGATCGAGGGTAACAGAAATTACTGAACATAATTTATTGACATCCATTTGGATTCCGCTACACTCCAGCGAGTTACTCAAACCGGTTTTTTTGATGTCATCACGCACAATGCAAGCTGTCTTCGGGTCCGCGAACGTGGTTTTGCGCCGCAGTCATTCGGTTGCGCGCCGAACTTTTATCCATTTTAGGAGGGGTCTATGAGCCTACGCAGTCTAAGCCGAAAACTCGCCCGCCGGATTTACGAAAAACTTTCGCGCCAGAGGAAATCAGGCAGTGCCACCCGCGCGCCGAAGGCGTCACTACGCAAAAAAACCTGCTGCCCATCCTCAAAACCGTTCTCCACGGTTCTCTCCAGCCATCTCTGTGCCGAGCCGCTCGATCTGCGCGCTGTGCCCGCCTGCACATCATACATTGACGGCGGTGGCAACCCGCATATTGATTGCGATGGAGCGAATGATTTTATCCAGATTGGTAACTCCGGTCCTGGCGCATTCAATATGACCCATAACTACATCGGACCGGGTTTTGCCAATGCATATGATTTCGATAGTGGTGTGGCTGGCACGCAATACGCCCAAAGCGGTGTGTGGTCTTCGGACAAGCATGTCTATGTGGATGGCGGGGCGGGCGACGATTACATCGCGCTCTATGGGTGGGAAGGTGTTCTGCATCAATACGCGAATTTTGACGGTGGATCTGGCAACGACACTCTGATCGGCGGTCGTCATACAGATACTTTGAGTGGCGACGATGGCGCGGATACGATTTATGGCTATCTGGATAACGATTATTTGAGCGGCGGCGATGACAACGACACCTTGGCCGGCAGTGATGGGAATGACACGATTGTTGGTGGTTCTGGTGACGACACGATTTACGGCGGCAACAACGATGACACCATCTATGGCGGATACGGTGATGATTCGATGGATGGCGGCGCTGGAAACGACACGCTGGTTGGCGATTACGATTCCTACAGCTACGATACCTTGTACGGCGGATTAGGTGACGACTCACTGGTCGGGTCAGGCTATTATACGAGTGGCGGGACTGTTTGGGGTTATCATTGCGAATCGCATTCCGACTATCATGGTGACTATCATTTAGGCGAGATTTATTATAATCATTGGGGGAATCATAATTTTTTCCATAACGATTATCATGTCGAGCTCCACAATTACGGGTACGGTTACTATTACTACGGTCATTGGGGTTATCATAATTTTTATCATTATGGTCCTCATTCCGAGACCCATTATCAGTATCATTGGAGTTACCACTACGGCTATCATACCAACTGCCATACCGGAAACTTTTACGCCCCGCCGGCTGGTCCTTACGGCGGTGATTCCATTGTCGGCGGCGATGGGTATGACACACTTTTCGGCGGCGATGGCAACGACACGATGGATGGTGGAGCGAACGACGACACGATTTATGGTAACGACGGCCACGACTCGATCTTGGGCGGCACAAATGAGGATACCATTGAAGGCGGTAGCGGTGATGATACGATTGATGGTGGTAGTGGTGATGACACATTGGAAGGCGGCGATGGTGATGATTCAATCCTGGGTGGCTCCGGATATGATACGATTGAGGGCGGTGACGATAACGACACGGTTTATGGTGGCACGCAAGACGACACCATCTACGGCGGTTCTGGCAACGACAGTCTGTTGGGTGGGAGCGGTTATGACACGCTAAGCGGTGGCTCCGATAACGACACGGTTTATGGCGGCACCCAAGACGACACCATTTACGGCGGTTCTGGCAACAACAGTCTGCTGGGTGGAAGTGGATATGACACCCTTAGAGGCGGCTCTGATAATGACACGGTTTACGGTGGCACCCAAGACGACACCATCTACGGCGGCACTGGCAACGATAGCCTCCTGGGTGGCGATGGAAACGATACGATTTACGATTTTTCCTGGTATGGCCAAAACAGTGGAAACGACACCGTTGATGGCGGCGATGGCGATGACATCATCCGGGCGATGTCAGGCCACGACTCGATCCTCGGCGGGGATGGCAACGACACCATTCGGGAGCAATATAACGGGTGGTGGGCCAATTATAATTATATTACTGGCAATGACACTATAGACGGTGGCGACGGCGATGACCGGGTGTATGCGTATAATGGCAGGGATAGTATTCAAGGCGGCGCCGGCTATGACTCGCTATATGGCGAGAATGGCAATGACACGATTTACGGCGGCAGCGACGATGATTCGATTTTAGGTTCTACTGGCAACGACTCATTGTTGGGCGGTTCTGGCAATGACTCGCTTTCTGATACGAGCCCTGTAGCGTGGAGTTGGGCTGGATGCGGCGGGTACGATACACTTTCCGGGGGCGATGGCGATGATTTGCTTCTTCCCGGCGGGGCAAACGACTCGATTCTCGGCGGCGGAGGATATGATTCCATTTACGACAACAGTTACACTGGAAATGGGTCTGGTTGTTATAATCCCGGAAACGATACGGCATCTGCCGGAGACGGGGACGACATCGTTCGCGTTGAAGCCGGTGATGACTCCGTCGAGGGCGGGTATGGTTATGACACGGTTCACGGCAGCGCCGGCAACGATACCATTGACGGTGGCAACGACGATGATTCGATTATCGGTCATTTGGGAAATGACTCATTATTAGGCGGTTCTGGCAACGATACACTTTTCGACTTCTGGCCTACGGCGTGGAGTGGGGCTGGATGTGGCGGATATGACACGATGTACGGCGGAGATGGTGATGATTCGATTTTACCCGGCGGCGGCAATGACTCGGTCCTAGGCGGAGATGGATATGACACGATTAACGATTTCAGTTACACCGGAGGTTGGTCGGGTTGCTATAACGAAGGCAGCGACACGCTAACGGGCGGCGATGGCGGCGATAGTCTCGATGGCAATAGTGGCAACGACTCAATGGAGGGTGGCAGCGGGTTCGATACGATCATCGGGGACAGCGGTTTCGACACCATTGACGGTGGCGCGGACGGGGACACTATTTATGGTGGCGATCATAGCGACTCCATTCTGGGTGGCACTGGCGATGACACGATTCACGCGGGATCGTCGTGGTACAGCGATACCGTGGACGGTGGGAGTGGCGATGACACGATCTTTGTTGGTTTTGGCGACGACTCCGTTCTGGGAGGAGATGGCAACGATACGATTGACGCCAGTCGTGGTAATGACACGGTGTACGGCGGCGCAGATAACGACACGATTTATGGCGGGTATTACTCTGATTCCTTGATGGGCGGGGGTGGCAATGACACTTTGTTTGATGGTTGGGACGGTTCGGATGACACGCTCGATGGCGGTTCTGGCAATGATACCATCTACAGCTACGATGGCAATGATAGCATGATCGGCGGTTCTGGCAACGACACGCTGTATGTGTATTGGAATAATTGCAACGACAACACGATCTTTGGCGGGGATGGTGACGACACTATCTATGCTGCGTGTGGAGACAATTCCGTGGATGGCGGCGCAGGCAACGACACCATAGAAACGGATGATGGTGACGATACGATTTTTGGCGGGGACGGAGACGACACCATCAATGCTGATAACGGCGATGACTCGATTGATGGCGGCGCTGGTAATGACACCATTGATGGGGATGATGATTATGATACGATCTACGGCGGGTTGGGCGATGACACCATCGATGCCGAGGATGAAGATGACTCCGTGGATGGCGGCGCTGGCAACGATACCATTGATGCGGGTGACGGATACGACACAGTTTACGGTGGGCTTGGCAATGACACCATTGATGGCGGGTATGGCGATGACACGGTAATGGGTGGCGACGGCAACGACACCTTGGTTGGTGGTTATGGCAATTACGACTACGATACGCTGGCTGGCGGCGCGGGCGATGATTCGTTGATGGCGGATGGTTATTATTGGAGTGGCTGGGGTACTTACGGCGAAGATTCATTGTTTGGCGGCGATGGCGATGATACGCTCTACGGGGCGGAAGGATACGACACGCTGGCGGGCGGCGCGGATGACGACACGTTTTCATTTGACCCGTGGGTTGCGGACAACTATTGGAACACCGATTACATCATCGAGGCGCCCGGCTGCGCGGATAGCGACACGATTGATCTGCGCAATCTCTGGAACTCGGCGGACATTGACATTGGCTACACCGGTTGGCAGAACATTTCTGGCAATCAATCCATCTACCTCTACTATGATGATGCCATTGAGAACGTGCTGGGCACGGTCTACGGCGACAACATCTATGGCAACGACTGCGACAATTACATCTATGGGTATTACGGCGACGACTACATCTACACCTACTACGGCGCCGACACGATCAACGGCGGGTACGGGTATGACTATATGTATGCCTGTGAACCGGGTGATACCTATGCCAACAACTTCGACGACAGCATCGTTGACCCTGACAACCCAAGTTTCTCGGTCAATGATGTCTCTCTTTCCGAGCCGAACGTCGGCACCACGACGCTGACCTTCACCATCACCAAGACTGGTGGGATGTTCATTGACACCGAGGTGACCTATAATGTTGTCAATGGCGTCATTCCCAATCCAGCCTTGATCGGCTCGGATGTCACGGCCAACGATCCGTTGACTGCCACGCTCTTCTTTGCGGCGGGTGGAGGCACGACCCAGACGGTTGTAGTCAACATCGTTGGGGATACGATGTTCGAGTTGGATGAGCAGTTCTTCATCAATCTCTTCTGCTCGCGCAATGCCAGCATCAGCGATGGACAAGGCATTGGCACAATCCTCAACGACGACGTAGTGCCGACCTTGAGCATCAACAATGTGAGCATTGCGGAAGGCAACACCGGGATGGCTCCGGCCACCTCCTATACATTTACGGCGAGCCTGACCAACGCGACCTACCAGACGGTTCTGGTGGATTACGCGACAGCCAACGGGACGGCCAGCTCTGCCAGCGATTACACCAGCAAGAACGGCACCTTGATCTTCTCGCCGGGGGAGACGACCAAGACGGTGACGGTACTGGTCAATGGGGACCTGACGCCAGAAGGCAACGAGGTGTTCTTTGTGAACCTCTACAATCTGCACAACTCGACCTTTACCGACAATCAGGGGTTGGGAACGATCATTAATGATGACATAGCGCCTGGGTCTTCGATCAGCATCAACGATGTGACGATGGCCGAAGGCAATGCGGGGACAACCTTCTTCAACTTCACGGTGAGTCTCTCGGCCGGGGTGGGAACAGCGGTGACGGTGGATTTTGCGACGGCCAGCGGGACAGCGTTGTCTGGGGTGGATTACACGCCCAATAGCGGGACGATCACGTTTGCGCCATTTGTGACCTTGGTGCCTGTGACGGTGAGCGTGACTGGCGACGTGATGTTCGAAGGCAACGAAGCATTCTACGTGAACCTCTCCAATGCGGTGGGGGCGTCGCTGCTGGATACGCAAGGGGTAGGGACGATCAACAATGATGATGCCACGCCAACGATCGCGATCAACAACGTGACCAAACTGGAAGGTAATAGCGGGACGACTGCGTTTACCTTTACGGTGAGCCTGTCCGGACCGAGCGGGACGGCGATCAGTGTAGCCTACGCGACGGCCAACGGGACGGCGACGGCGGGAACCGATTACACAGCGGCACCGGCGGGAGCGAAGCTGTATTTCAATCCTGGGCAGACGAGCAAGACGGTGACGGTGAATGTGACGGGAGACACGGCGGTGGAAGCCAACGAGACGTTCTTTGTGAATCTCTCGGGGGCCAGCGGGGCGGCCATCAGCGACAGTCAAGGGGTGGGAACGATTGTCAATGATGACACTTCTGGATTACCGAAGTTGACCATCAGTGATCGGACGGCGGCGGAAGGAACGGCGTGCGCGACGACATCGTTTAGCTTTACGGTGAACCTGTCGGCGGCGAGCGCATCGAACGTGACGGTGAATTACGTGACGGCCAACGGGACAGCAAGTTCGGCTAGTGATTACACGGGGATAGGGAGCACGGCGTTGATGTTTACGGCGGGGCAGACGAGCAAGACGGTGACGGTGAACGTGACTTGTGACGGTGGAGCGGAGACCAACGAGACATTCTTTGTGAATCTATCGGGGGCGGTCAACGCGACGATCGGGGACAGTCAAGGGGTAGGAACGATCACGGATGATGACGGAGGCGGGACACCGACGATCAGCATCGGCGATGTGACGTTGGCCGAAGGCAACGCGGGAAACACATCGTATACGTTTACGGTGACGTTGTCGGCGGTCAACGCGTTGACGACGACGGTGGATTTCGCGACGGTGCCTGGGAGTGCGTTGGCGGGGACCGATTACGTGACCAATTACGGGACGGTGATCTTCAGTCCTGGAGAGACGATCAAGACGATCACGATCCTGGTGGTGGGGGAGACGACGGCAGAGCCGGACGAAACCTTCACGGTGATCTTGAGCAACGCGCATAATGCGACGATCCTGGATGGGAGCGGCCTGGGCACGATTACCAACGACGATTAATTGTAGCGGCGCTCTATGAGCGCCGAACATTTCGATCAATCGGCGGACATAGTCCGCCGCTACAGGTTTTTTCCTCGAACCCGAATCGGCGCTCATAGAGCGCCGCTACAGAGGAATTTTTTATTCCGGATTGTAGCGTCGGTCTATGACCGACGATCATTCAATTAACCGGCGCTCATAGAGCGCCGCTACAGGTGCCGGATTGGTTTTTTATTCCGAAATTGTAGCGGCGGTCTGCGACCGCCGAATCATCATCCAATCGACGGACATAGTCCGCCGCTACAGGATTCCAGAAATTATTCAATTCCGGTTTGACTCCCCTTTCATCATTTCCGCAAATTTGATTGTTGACATCGTCCCAGCTTTCGATAGTCTCCCCCTCGAACGTTTTTTTAGCCCATGCACGCCGTCTTCGGGTACGCAAATGTGGTGTTGCAGCGTCGCAGTCTAATTGCGCGCAAATCTTTTGTCCATTTTAGGAGGGAACGATGAGCCTACGCAGCCTTAGCCGAAAACTCGCCCGCCGGATTTACGAAAAACTTTCACGCCGTAAAAAATCCGGCCATGGCGCCCGCGCGCCGAAGGTGTCGTTGCGTAAAAAAACTTGTTGCCCTTCTTCAAAACTTTTTTCCACGGTTCTCTCCAGCCATCTCTGCGCCGAACCGCTCGACCTGCGCGCCACGCCGGTCGCCGGCGGCGATTTCGCTGCGTCAGCGTTCAGCGGGGATATCATCCTGACGGGAAATCTCAATTCGACCAATCTCCAGCTTTCCACCAGTGGCGGAAATCTGGCGCACAATCTCGTTGGCTATAATAGTTCGACCGACTGGGATGCAATCACGGGTGGCGACCAAACCATACCGGTGGCGGGCATCACATCGCTCACCATCAACGCCGGTGATGGCGCTGATGTTGTGGATTTATCGGCGATCAGTCTCCCGGCCGTGACGCTCAATGGCGAAGGCGGCAGTGATTCACTGATTGGCTCCGCCGGAAACGATTTCATCAATGGCGGCGCGTCCCCCGATTCGTTGGATGGCGGTCCGGGTGGCGATTCGCTGGACGGCGGCGCCGGGCAAGATGAATTTTTCTTTGGCGGCACCGTGTTGAATGGTGTGATTGATTGGTGGAAAGGTGAAGTAGACGCATCGGATTCCGGATTCAACAATCAGGATGGTGTCGAGATGAATGGCGTCTCGCACACCACCGGTTATCGCGGCCAGGCGTTCAGCTTTGATGGAACCGATGATTTCGTTCAGCTCCCCAATAATTTCTTCGTTCAACCCGGTAATTCGTTTCCTTCCACGGGCGCTTTCACATTTAGCACATGGTTCAATACAACCTCCGGCGGCGTGATCTTTGGTCAGCAAAGCAGCGCCGCGCCTCCGGGCGGATGTCCCGGTTCCGGTTGGGTTCCGGGGCTGTACGTGGATACAAGTGGATTTTTGCGAGCCGAAATGTTTTGGTTCGGGTCCGTCTCCCCATTTGTTTCCAGCTCCACTGTCAACGACGGCAATTGGCACAATGTCACCGTGACCTACGACGGCGCGACCGAGACAGCGTATCTCGATGGTGCCAGCTTTGGAACTGGGGCAAGAACCCAGACCGCGTATGGCGCCACCTACTATTATGAACTCGGCGTCGGTTGCTCGAATGGCTGGCCCGGTGGCAACGGCGGTTGGTATTATTTCAATGGCGAAATTGACGAAGTGCAACTCTATAATCGCTCGCTCTCTTCGGGCGAAGTCTCTTCCCTCGCCAATCCGTCCCTCGGCAATGATACCATCGCCGATGCCTCCAATGCCGACCCCGATATCCTGGACTTCTCCGGCATCAACGATGGATTGGATGTCACCGTCACCGATGGCGGTGTGACCGTCGTCGGTAGCGTCTTCAACGCCAGCTTCTCCAATTCTCAAAGCATCGGTCGCATTGATGGCGGTCTGGGTGACGACAATCTCACCGTGGATTTCACCGGGGCAAACCCCGTTCCCTCCGCCGGTCTCACGTTCAATGGCGGTGTCGGCGGCAACGACAGTCTCACGCTCGATGGCGGTGTCTGGAACACGATCACTTTCAATTACACCAATACCAACGACGGCAATGTTGTGCTCAACGACGGCGCGTCAACCACCGTCAATTACACCGGCCTCGAACCTATCCTCAACACTGGCACGGCCACCGATATCATCCTCAACTTGCCGGCAACTGCTGACGATGCGAAATTGAGCGACATCGGCGGCGGGCTGTTGCGATTGGAAAGCCAGAACGCCACGTTTGAGACGACGGATTTTACGGCGCCCACTGGATCACTTACTATCAATGCCGGGGACGGCAACGACACCATTGATGCAGGATCACTGGGATATCAGGCCTTTGATCTGGTTCTCAATGGCGATGGGGATAACGATACTATTTATGGTTCTGTAAATTCAGACTCGATCAGCGGCGGCGCTGGCTACGACACCATTGATGGCAACTGGGGAGCCGACACGATTTACGGTGGTGCCAATGATGACACGATCGATGGCGGGGACGGTAACGACTCGATAGATGGCGGCTCTGGCTACGACACGATTGATGGTGGATATGACAATGACACGGTTTATGGCGGTACTCAAGATGATACCATCAATGGTACCAACGGTAACGACAGCCTAGACGGTGGGGCTGGGTACGACACGATATCTGGTGGGTGGGGGTATGACACGATTTATGGCGGTACTCAAGATGACACGATTTCTGGCGGCGATAGTGACGACAGTTTGGATGGTGGCGCTGGGTACGACACGATATCTGGTGGATGGGGGTATGACACGATTTATGGCGGTACTCAAGATGACACGATTTCTGGCGGCG
>CAYGDP010000031.1:0-4493 GCA_964348665.1 uncultured Verrucomicrobiota bacterium | reverse complement strand
ATGATAACGACAGCCTAGATGGCGGCTCTGGGTACGACACAATATCTGGTGGATGGGGGTATGACACGATCTTTGGCGGAGCGGACGACGATACCATTGATGGCGGGGACGACGATGACTCGATTGACGGTGGTGCGGGTAACGACACCATTGACGGGGATTATGGTGATGACACGATCTACGGCGGACTTGACGATGACACCATTGATGGGGATGACGGTGATGACTCACTGGACGGTGGGTCCGGCAATGACACTATTCGAGGTGGAGACGATTACGACACGGTTTTTGGTGGGGACGGCAACGACTCGATTCGTGGAAACGATGAAAGTGACTCGGTGATGGGAGGTATTGGGGATGATACAATCCACGACGGCTGGGATGGGTCGGGGGATACTTTGGATGGCGGAGATGGTAACGATTCTATCATTAGCTATGATGGCGACGACTCGATGATTGGCGGTTCTGGCAATGATACGCTGTTCGTGTATTCTTGGTATTGCAGTGAAAACACCATTTCTGGAGGGGATGGTGACGACACGATTTATGCCGGCGATTGTGATGACTCGGTCGACGGCGGCGCTGGTGACGATACGATTGACGGCGGCTGGGGGTATGACACTGTTTATGGGGGAGCTGACAACGATACCATTTTCGGCAATTTCGGTGATGACTCGATTGACGGTGGCAGCGGCAACGACACCATCAACGGTGGTAATAATTCGGACATTGTCTATGGAGGATCGGGTAACGACACGATATATGATGGTTTCGACAGTGCAGATGATACGCTCGATGGCGGCGCTGGAAACGACTACGTATACAGCTACGATGGCAATGATAGCATGGTCGGCGGTGACGGCAACGATACGCTCTATGTGTATTGGTGGAATTGCAACGAAAACACGATTTTCGGCGGGGATGGTGACGATACTATTGATGCCGGTGATTGCGATGACTCGATTGATGGCGGCGCTGGCAATGACACGATTGATGCGGACGATGGGGATGACACGGTTTACGGCGGACTTGACGATGACACCATTGATGGGGATGACGACGACGACTCGATTGATGGCGGCGCTGGCAACGACACCATTGATGGGGATGATGAATATGACACGATTTACGGTGGGCTTGGTGATGACACCATTGATGGCGGAAACGAGAGCGACTCGATAGACGGCGGTGCGGGCAACGATACCATAGACGGGGACGATGAATATGACACGATCTACGGCGGACTTGGCGATGACACCATTGATGGCGGAAACGAGAGCGACTCGATTGATGGTGGCGCTGGCAATGACACCATTGACGGGGATGACGAATACGACACGATTTACGGCGGGCTGGGCGATGACACCATTGACGGTGGTAATGAGGATGACTCGATTGATGGTGGGGCTGGCAACGACACCATTGAAGGGGATGACGGTGACGATACAATTTACGGCGGGGCCGACGATGATACCCTGGATGGTGAGTACGGCGATGACACGGTGATGGGTGGTACTGGCAATGATACGCTCTATGGCGGTTCGGGTGATTTAGACAACGACACGCTGGCCGGTGGACTCGGCGATGATTCGCTAGAGGCGGATGGGCATTATGGTTATGTAACCGTTTACGGCTTACACAACTACTGGCATGGTGGTTACCATGGCGGTTACCATTACGGCAACCATAACCAATGGCATTACACAAATCCTCCTGGCTATTACCATGGTTTTTACCATTACGGCATCCATAACCAATGGCATTCGAGTTATCATGGAGGTTACCACTATGGGTACTATGATATCGGTCCAGGTAATTACGGTGAAGATTCACTCGTAGGCGGGGATGGTGACGACACGCTCTACGGCGCGGAAGGGTACGACACGCTTGCTGGCGGTGCCGACGACGACACGTTTGCATTCGATCCCTGGGTCGCGGACAACTATTGGAACACCGATTACATTATCGAAGCACCGGGCTGCGCGGATAGCGACACGATTGATCTGCGCAATCTGTGGAACTCGGCGGACATCGACATCGGTTACGTGGGATGGCAGAACATCTCTGGCTACCAATCCATCTACCTCTACTATGATGACGCCATCGAGAACGTGCTGGGCACGTACTACGGCGACAACATCTACGGCAACGACTGCGGCAATTACATCTACGGCAATGACGGCGACGACTACATCTACACCTACTACGGCGGCGACACGATCAACGGCGGGTACGGGGATGACACAATGTATGCCTGCGATCCGGGTGATACCTATGCCAACAACTTCGACGACAGCATCGTTGACCCTGATAACCCCAGTTTTTCGGTCAATGATGTCACTCGCACCGAGCCGAACGCCGGCACGACCACGTTGACCTTCACCATCACCAAGAGTGGCGGGATGTTCATTGACACCGAGGTGACCTATAATGTTGCCAACGGTATCTTCCCCAACCCAGCCTTGGTCGGCTCGGATGTGACGGCCAACAGTCTATTGACCGACACGATATTCTTCCCTGCTGGTGGTGGAAACACTTATACGGTCACGGTCAACATCGTTGGAGACACGATGTTCGAGTTGGATGAACAGTTTTTCATCAATCTGTTCTGCTCGCGCAATGCCAGCATCAGCGATGGACAAGGCATTGGCACTATCCTCAATAACGACGTAGCGCCGACCTTGAGCATCAACAATGTAAGCATTGCGGAGGGCAACGCTGGCACGACGGCCTACACGTTTACGGCGAGCCTGACTAACGCGACTTACCAGACGGTTTTGGTGGATTACGCAACAGCCAACGGGACGGCGAGTTCGGCCAGCGATTACACCAGCAAGAACGGCACCTTGATCTTCTCGCCGGGGGAGACGACCAAGACGGTGACGGTGCTGGTCAATGGAGATCTGACGCCGGAAGGCAACGAGGTGTTCTTTGTGAACCTTTACAATCTGCACAACTCGACCTTTACCGACAATCAAGGGTTGGGAACGATTGTGAACGATGACGCGGCGGTTGCGCCTTCGATCAGCATCAATGACGTGACACTGGCGGAAGGCAACGCGGGGACGACCTTCTTCAACTTCACGGTGAGTCTCTCGGCGGGAGTGGGGACGCCTGTGACGGTGGATTACGCGACGGCCAGCGGGACAGCGTTGTCTGGGGTGGATTACACGGCCAACAGCGGGACGATCACCTTTGCGCCGTTTGTGACCTTGGTGCCTGTGACGGTGAGCGTGACGGGAGACGTGATGTTTGAGAGCAACGAGGCGTTTTACGTGAATCTCACCAACGCGGTGGGCGCGTCGCTGTTGGATACGCAAGGGCAGGGGACGATCAACAATGATGATGCCACGCCAACGATCGCGATCAACAACGTGACCAAACTGGAAGGTAATAGCGGGACGACTGCGTTTACCTTTACGGTGAGCCTGTCCGGACCGAGCGGGACGGCGATCAGTGTAGCCTACGCGACGGCCAACGGGACGGCGACGGCGGGAACCGATTACACAGCGGCACCGGCGGGAGCGAAGCTGTATTTCAATCCTGGGCAGACGAGCAAGACGGTGACGGTGAATGTGACGGGAGACACGGCGGTGGAAACCAACGAGACGTTCTTTGTGAATCTCTCGGGGGCGAGCGGGGCGGCCATCAGCGACAGTCAAGGGTTGGGAACGATCGTCAATGATGACACTTCTGGATTGCCGAAGCTGACGATCAGTGATCGGACGGCGGCGGAAGGGACGGTCTGCGCGACGACACCGTTTAGTTTCACGGTGAATCTCTCGGCGGCGAGCGCATCGAACGTGACGGTGAATTACGCGACGGCCAACGGGACGGCAAGTTCGGCCAGTGATTACACGGGGATTGGGAGCACGGCGTTGATATTTACGCCGGGGCAGACGAGCAAGACGGTGACGGTGAACGTGACCTGCGACGGTGGAGCGGAGACCAACGAGACGTTCTTTGTGAATCTCTCCAGCGCGGTCAACGCGACGATCGGGGACAGTCAAGGGGTGGGAACGATCACGGATGATGATGGAGGCGGGACGCCGACGATCTCGATCAATGATGTGACGTTGGCCGAAGGCAACGCGGGGAACACGTCGTATACGTTTACGGTGACGCTGTCGGCGGTCAACGCGTTGACGACGACGGTGGATTACGCGACGGTGGCGGGGAGTGCGTTGGCTGGGATCGATTACGTGACCAATTACGGGACTGTGATCTTTAGTCCTGGAGAGACGATCAAGACGATCACTATCCTGGTGGTGGGGGAGACGACGTCGGAGCCGGACGAAACCTTCACGGTGATCTTGAGCAACGCGCATAATGCGACGATCCTGGATGGGAGCGGCCTGGGCACGATTACCAACGACGATTAATTGTAGCGGCGCTCTATGAGCGCCGAACATTTCGATCAATCGGCGGACATAGTCCGCCGCTACAGGTTTTTTCCTCGAACCCGAATCGGCGCTCATAGAGCGCCGCTACAG
>CAYGDP010000030.1:19624-43182 GCA_964348665.1 uncultured Verrucomicrobiota bacterium | reverse complement strand
CCATGGCCAAGTTTAATGTTATATACTGTCCAACCAATGGGGCAAGGTCAGCGGGCAAGCGGACAGCTCGCATGTGTCGAGACAGCTACCGGAAATGTATTGTGGCAGAACGAGGTGGGGGGAATTTATCCCCGCGATCCTGTCCCGCCAGTATTTTATGATGGAAAATTATTTCTTGTGGCAGGGGGGCAACTTCAATGCTTCGACACTACTTCCGGAGAGCGGAAATGGTCAGTAAAATATGATGGAATAGACTTTCCCGTCATTTCGGCAATTGGGAACGAAACGATCCTGTTGATTCCGAAATAAGCGGTTCTAATCAACTTCTGGTTGCGGCAGACGTCTACACCATGTTGAATACTCAAAATGTACCCCACATTTACGGCGTCGCTTTACTATCCCGCGCGCCCCGATCTTTTAGGTCGGGGTTCGCCAGTGCGCGGTTCAACGCGTTCAAATATGCTTTGGCGCTGGCTTCGATTACGTCGGTGCTGGCGCCGCGGCCTGTGATGGGTTCGCTTTGCACGCCAGGGGCGTGCGCTCCAAAACCCACTTTCATCGTTACCTCGCCGACGGCGTCTTTGCCGCTGGTAGTGGCGCGTAATTGATAGTCGAGCAGACGGCCTCGTTTGCCCGTGATGCGGTCAATGGTTTTGAGCGCGGCGTCCACGGGACCATCGCCGATGCCTGCGTCGGTAAAAACATCCTTCCCTTTGCGCAAACGGACGGTGGCGGTGGGAACGCTGCCCGTGGCGCTGGTGACGCCAATGTGTTCGAGCGTGTAAATTTCTTTGACCTCGGTCGCTTCGCTTTCGACGAGAGCGGTGAGGTCGTCGTCATAGACGAATTTTTTGGCGTCACCGATTTTTTTGAATTCGACGAAGACGCGATCAATCTCGGCGTCGCTCAAGCGAAAACCGAGGTGGATGAGCCGACGAGTGAGGGCGTTGCGTCCGCTGTGTTTGGTGAGCGGCAGTTCGGTGACGCCCCAGCCGATTTCCTGCGGGTCCATGATTTCGTAGGTCTCGCGCTTTTTAATGATGCCGTCCTGGTGAATACCCGCGCTGTGAGCGAAGGCGTTCTCCCCAACAATGGCTTTGTTGCGCTGGACGATAAAACTCGTGTGGCGCGAGACCAGTTTGGAGGTCTTGACGATCTCTTTGGCGACAATGCCCGTGTGGAGATCTCCAAAATAATCGCCGCGCGTGCGAATGGCCATGACGGCTTCTTCGAGCGAGCAATTGCCCGCGCGTTCGCCGATGCCGTTGATGGTGCATTCGATCTGGCGCGCGCCGTTGACGACGCCTGCGAGGGAGTTTGCGACAGCGAGGCCGAGGTCGTTATGGCAATGGACGCTGATGACGGCGTTGTTGATGTTGCGGACGTTGTCTTTGAGATACTTGATCATCGCGCCGTATTGTTCGGGCACGGCGTAGCCGACGGTGTCGGGGATGTTCACTGTGGTCGCGCCCGCCTCGATGGCGGCCTCGACGATTTCGGCCAAGAACTTTGGCTCGGTGCGCGAGGCGTCTTCGGGAGAGAACTCGACGTTGTCGGTGTATTGCTTGGCCTGTTTCACGCCCGCGACGCCGAGCTTCAAGATTTCCGACTGCGCTTTGCCGAACTTGAACTCGAGATGGATCTTCGAAGTAGCGAGGAAGACGTGGATGCGGCCGAGCTTCTTCGCGGGCGCGATGGCTTTGCCGGCGGCGTCAATGTCCTTCGGCACGCAACGGGCGAGGCCCGCGATGACGGGACCTTTGCCGCCCGCGCTTGTGCCTGCGACCTCGGCGGAGATTTGGCGGACGCTCTCGAAATCGCCGTCGCTGATGATGGGGAAGCCCGCCTCGATGATGTCCACGCGAAGTTTGGCGAGCTGGCGGGCGATCTCCATCTTTTGACGGATGTTCATGGACGCGCCGGGGCATTGTTCGCCGTCGCGCAGCGTGGTGTCGAAAATCAATACGCGCTCGCTGTCGCGCGCGCGTCGTTGAATCGTTGAATCGTTGGATCGTTGAATCGTCATTGCTATCCCGTTTTAACGTCGCACTTTTTATTATCCGGTTATTATCCTAAATTTCTGTCGCCCCTACGGGGCTATGCCATTTTGCGTTAACAACCCCAGGGCTTACGCCCTGGGCTATTGTCCTCCGCCCCTTCGGGGCGTTCCTGACGACCCGCCGTCGCGCAGCGTCGTGTCAAAAATTCAAATTTTGTTCCTCTTCATTGACTCGAATAAGTTTTTCTTCGTAACGAGACCATTTCGGCGGCTCGTCATTGCCGTTCAGCCAAGTCAAAACAACCTTCCAATCTGCATCGTATCCGAATGTAAATTCTGCTGGTATTTTCATTTCCCTGGGCGAGGATTTTTTCCCGCACGCCCCCGTAAAAGCATTCACTTCGGTCAACGTCATTGTCCTAGTCTCGTCGCGTGGGCGGTAGATGACTTGCCATCCCAAAATTGTTTCAAGGCACGGTTTTCCCTCGCGATGCCATTCCCGCGCGATGCGTTCAATTTCTTCGTCGGCAGGAATTTCAATGGTTGTCGCTCCCCCGCGCTTTATTTTTAATTTTGCTTTGATGGTTTTCATTTTTTAATACGCCGCTTGGGCGCCTTTGATGTCGCGTTTTTTCATCCAGGGCATCATCGAGCGCAATTGTGTGCCGACCTTCTCGATGTCGTGCTCGGCGCCTTTGCGCATGAGCGCGTTATAGACGGGTTTGCCCGCGCGGTTTTCGAGAATCCATTCGCGCGCAAACGTGCCGTCCTGAATATCCTTGAGCATGGCTTTCATCGTCTTCTTGGTCTCGTCGGTGACGATGCGCGGGCCGCGGGTGATGTCACCGTATTTGGCGGTCTCGCTGATGGAGAAGCGCATGCCGCTGATGCCCGCCTCGTTGATGAGGTCCACGATGAGTTTCAATTCGTGGAGGCACTCGAAGTAGGCCATCTCGGGCTGGTACCCCGCTTCGATTAGCGTTTCGTAGCCTGCCTGAATGAGGGCGGTCGCGCCGCCGCAGAGGACAGCTTGTTCGCCGAAGAGATCGGTCTCGGTTTCTTCCTTGAAGGTGGTTTCGAGGACACCTGCGCGGGTCGCGCCGATGCCGCGCGCCCAGGCGAGAGCGAGTTTTTTGGCTTTGCCGCTGGCGTTTTGATGAATCGCGATGAGAGAGGGGACGCCTTTGCCTTCGAGATACATGCGGCGAACGATGTGGCCGGGGCCTTTCGGCGCGACCATGAAAACGTCTACATCCTTGGGCGGGACGATTTGGCCATAATGGATGCTGAAGCCGTGCGCGAAGACAAGCGCTTTGCCTTTGCCGAGGATATGGGCGATGTCGTTGCGGTAAACCTCCGGCTGGCGCATGTCGGGCAAAGCCAACATGATAATGTCCGCGCGCGCGGCGGCTTGCGTAGCTTCGTAAACCTCGAACCCCGCTTTGGTAGCGATGTCAACGGAGGGCGAACCTTTGTAAAGGCCGATGATGACTTTCACGCCGCTGTCTTTCAGATTTTGCGCGTGGGCGTGACCCTGGCTACCGTAGCCGATGATGGCGACGGTTTTCTTGGCGAGATCTTTGAGGTTGGCATCCTTGTCGGTATAGATTTTGGCTGGCATGGCTTCCTTTCGATGAATCGTTTAACCGTTGAAAGGTTAAATCGGCTTTTCCGATCCAACGATTCAACCATTTAACGTTTTAACGGTTGTTCACTTTTCCTCCGTCTTGCGCGTCATGGCGAGGCGCCCGGTGCGCGTCAGGTCTTTGATCCCGAACGGTTTCATTAATTCGAGAAACGCCTCGATTTTGTTTTCGGCGCCGGTGATTTCGATCACAATCGCCTTGTGCTGGACGTCCACGATTTTGGCGCGGAAAATATCGCAAATCTGCATGATTTCAGCGCGGTTCTTGGCGTCGGCGCCGACCTTGAGCAGCACCAACTCACGGTCCACGTATTCACCGTCGCGGAAGTCGCTCACCTCGATCACGTCCACGAGTTTCTTGAGCTGTTTGGTGATTTGCTCGAGCGTGGCGTCGTCGCCCTTGACAACGATGGTCATGCGCGAGGCGGACGCGTCCTGGGTGGGCGCGACGTTCAGCGTGTCAATGTTGAACCCGCGGCTGCTGAACATGCCCGCGATGCGGACCAGCACGCCGAATTTATTTTCCACCAGCACCGAAATCGTATGTCGCATAGGTTTGTCCTTTTACTCCTTCCGTCGTTTTACTTCAATTCGATTTCTGAAGTTCGGCGGTCATAGACCGCCGCTACAATGTCCAATTCAAGACAACAAAAAACCCGTTCGCAGTTGCGAACGGGTCGTTGGTCAGGTGACGATTTCAGGCTCGGCACACAGCCCAGCGCTCCGTTCGCCCGGGAAGGGCAAGCGGCAGCAACAGAACCAGTACCAGTGCCAGAATCATCGTGCGCGTACCGTAGCACGCCTCATCGAGCCCGTCAAATTATTTTTCGGCGATAATTTTGGTGGTTGACGGTTGGCGCGCGGCGATGCTACAAAACGCGCCGTGAAACTAGCCGTTGCTTCCTGTTTTGCAATCGCAAGTATTTGCCTTGTGCGGGCGTCGGCACAAGACCAACTCCAAATCGGAGGCAACGTCCTGAACGTCAAGATCATCAGTTCCGACGACACTGGCATCAAGGTCAAGAAAGGTGAAGCCGTTGTCCAATATCCTTGGGGGCAAATCCAGGGGATCGCGATGCCTCCGCCGGCAGAATCCGCCACCGCCATCGCTGCTTATCAAGCCGCAAAAGCGGATCCGACCAAGTGGCCGGCGGCCGAAGCCGCGCTCAAGAAAGTTATCGAGACCTATCCGCGCCTGCCGACGCCGTGGATGGAAGATGCCACGCTTGGTCTCATTGAGGCAAACGGCAACACCGGCAAGATCAAAGAGGCCGAAGAGTTGCTCAAGAAATTCAAAGCTTGGTATCCGCGCAGTCCGCGCGTGTTGAATGCCGTGGCCAGCATGGCGCAGGGGTTGATAACCGCGAAACGATTCGATGATGCGGTCGCGCTAATCGACAAAGCCATTGGCGACAAACGAAAGCAGCTTGCCGTGACCGACGACGAGGGCAAGGCTCTCGGCGCTGCGATGAACGCGATGGGCGCTTGTTACGAGGCCAAGGGTGATCTATCGAAAGCGCTCGACTCTTATCTCGCCACGAAAGTATTGTATTTTCACGATCCAGCGACTCTGAAAGTCGCCGTGGAAAAAACTGACGCGCTCAAACCCAAAGTGGCCGCGCGCGCCAACAAATAACAACGATAAAACCGATTCACCATTGAGGGACTCATGAACGACAGAACCAAACGACTTTTCTACCTATTCACGGCGTCAGCGCTGACCCTGCTGCTTCTCGCCATCGCCACTGATTTGGTCGCGCAAGAAGCGCCAGCCGCCGGCGCCCCTGCCGCAGCGGCCGGCTCTCACGAAACCAAAACGCTCTGGGTCAAATTCAAGGAAGGCGGACTGGTCATGTGGCCGCTGGTGCTTTGCTCCATCGCCGTGGTCGCCATTTGTATTCAGATGTTTATGACCATGCGGATTGAATACGTTATGCCGCCTGCCCTCGTCGCTTCCGTCAAACAAATGATTGCCCAAGGCGATTACGACGGTGCAGTCCGTACGTGCGACGCCAATCCCAAGATGTTCAGCAAAATCCTCTCTGGCGGACTCAAACGTTTGAGTCGCGGACGACAGGCTGTCGAGATTGGACTCGAAGAGCACGCCTCAATGGAAATCACCAAACTCCGCACCATGAATAGCTGGCTGGCCACCATCGCCGTCATCACGCCGATGATCGGACTTCTCGGTACCGTCACCGGCATGATCAAAGCCTTCGATACCATCGGTGTCAGCGGCACCTCCGACCCGTCAAAACTTTCCGCGGCTATCGGTGAGGTTCTTATCGCGACCGCCACGGGTCTCTTCGTCGCCGTGCCGGCGTTCATTGGATACTTTGCCATCCGCAACCGCATTTCCGCTGTCACTTTGGCCGTCGAAAACAAAATCAACGAAGTCGTGGAAGATATTCCCTACGACCAACTGGTAGCCGGACCAGCCGGAGGAACCGAGGCCAGCGCTCCTTTGCCAATGGCAGAACCAGTGGGCGCGCCGACAGCGATGCCGGTGCCGCAGACTGCGTCCGTGCCAAGCGCAACCCCTCGGAGTTCCCCTGCGGTGGCAGCGGTTGCACCTTCGGCAAGCGGCCCGCGCGTTCGCGCCGCCAATGCCACCGTCGCCGTCGCTCCAGCAGTGATGGTCAATTGCCCCAACTGCAACGCGCATATCCCCGCCGGCACACGCCAGTGCGGCGCGTGCGGCGCGGCCTTGGAATGGGATTGAAAATATGGGAAACATGAATAAACTAACCACGGAAATAAACCTATGGGTGGCGGCGGAGTAGGCGGCGGCGATAGCGTCGGCAAGCCCAAGAAAGGCGGGCGACGGCGGAGCGCTGCCCGCGATATGCCGGAAGAAGATCCGGAGTTTCAGATTGCGCCGATGATTGACGTGTTGCTGGTGCTGATGGTCTTCTTCATGTCCATCACTACGGCAGACATTTTACAGGCAAAAAAAGGGCTTATCCTCCCCGTCGCCAAAAACTCGCTGCAAAAACAAAAAGCCGCCGCGGGCGAAGGTGTCATCAATGTCGAGCCCGCCGGCAGAGGCATGAAAATTTTTCTTGGCGACCAACCGGTTGCCAATCCCGAACAACTTACTTTGCTACTGAAAACAAAAGTCGACGCCGCACCCAAAGATGCCAAAGGTCGCAGTTCATTTACCGTCCGTATTCGCGGCGATAAGAGTCTTCGCTATGAATCTGTCCGTCTCATCATGATTGCCTGTGGGAACGCTGGCATTGACAAGATCAAATACTCCGTTACATCCCGCGACCAAGACCCCGCTCCAGGAGGTCAACCATGAAAGTGCGACATAGCGACGATCACGACAGCAATATCAGTTTTCAAATCGCGCCAATGGTGGACGTGGTCTTTATCCTCATGCTCTTTTTCATGTCCAGTGCCGCTATGCAAGTCCGCGAACAGGAACTCTCTACCAATATGCCTGGCACCGCGGCCTCTCCCGACGATGCCCCGCCGATGACGCTCGAGATCCAGGTCTCCGCCAACGGCCTGATCGCCGCCGGAGCGCAGGACGCTGTCGCGCCCGTGGACAGCCCGACCGACACTGAACTGAACGAATTGCAAAGCAAAGTGAAATTTGTGGTCGAACGCGACCGTGAAAAACACGCCATCATCGTCAACCCTGACGGCGATGCCCTTCACCAACGCATCATGGATGTCCTCAATGCCTGCGTCAAAGCCGGCGCGAAAAATATCTCCTTCTCCGGATAATTCGGCCTAAAGCCCGACGTTCGCCTGAATAATTCTATTCCATGCGGTTTCAATGCTTTGAGCACAGTTTGCAAACTGTGCACAAACCAAAATTAGTTGATAGGTCCGCTTGTCTATTGGCTGACTCGCGTTTTTTCACGGAACCAATTCCCTCCCCGCGTGTCTCACTTGCCCAAGGGGCGAACCATGAAAAAAATTTTATTCGGGCTGCTTTCCGTTATTATGGCGGGACTCGCCTCGCTGGCGAGTTGGTCGTTTGTAACTGACGACAACATCCGGCAAGGCGTCGTCGTTCACGAATGGGGCACGTTCACGTCGGTCGCGACGGCCGATGGCAAGGTGCAGAGCTGGTTTCCTTTGGCGTGGAAGAGCGATCTGCCAAAGTTCGTCTATCAGGCGCGAGGCGGCAAAGGCCAGTTCCTCGGCAACATGGCCGGCACCGTGCGGATGGAGACGCCCGTGCTCTATTTCTATGGCGACCGTCCTGCAACGATCTCCGTCCAGGTGAGCTTCCCGAAAGGCACGATTACTGAATGGTACCCTTACGCGAAAACCAAGGAAAAATCCGGCGCGTCTCCATTTGTGCTTACCGGTCCCGGCAGTGTCACCTGGGACCAGGTTGAACTTCAACCGGGAGCGAGCGAGAATTTCCCGACCGAAAAATCGCCAAGCCATTATTATCCGGCGCGCGAGACGGATGCTACCCCGCTGGAAGTGCGCGCCAAGATTAGGAACACGAAAGGTCGAGATACGGAAATCGTGCAGCGCGAGAAACTGCTTTTCTATCGCGGCATCGGCACATTCGATTTACCTCTAGCGGCGCGGATTGATGGTGACCACGTTCGAGTGCGAAGCCAGAGCAAGCAACCGATCGGCATGGTGATTCTCTTCGAGAGTCGCGGCGGACAGAGCGGATTTGAACTAGCGGAGTTGAGCAAGGACGAGATTCTCATTCGCCGCCCACAACTGTCGCAAAACAGCACGCTACCTGTAGCGGAACTCGAAGATATTCTCAAAGCGCGCAATCTCTACGCGAAAGAAGCCGCTGCGATGTTGAAAACGTGGCGGGACACCTGGTTTGAGGATGGCCTGCGTATGTTTTATATCGTCCCTGATCCAGATACGGCTGCAATTCTGCCGCTCGCTATCGAGCCAAAACCTACTGAAATCACGCGCGTCCTCGTCGGTCGCTACGAAATTCTCACCGCCGGACGCGAGAAGTTGATCGAGGAACTGACCCTGAAACTCGGCGATTCCATGCCCGACATCCGCAAGTCAGCCGCCGCCGAATTGCGCAAGCATGGTCGGTTTGCTCAACCCATCGTTACGCGCTCTCTCGCACAGATCAAAAACGACGGGGCGCGTGCCGAGGCCGCAAAACTCGCGTATTCGGATTAATGTACCGGGGTTGAACGACACGGAGCAACGCCTGTCCAACTGAAAGAGCGAACAGATCGCTATAATAAGGAGACACCATGAAGTTTCAACTCAAGATCGTCGTGCTCGCCGTGGCCATTGCCGCCACAACCATCGCCACATTTGCCGCGGAGAATCCCACTGGCAAATGGAAATGGAGTTTCACCACGCAACAAGGACAGACCTTCGAGACCACTCTGACCTTGAAACTCGACGGTGACAAACTTGTCGGTACAGTCACGGGACGCAGCGGCACGGAAACCGCCATTGACGACGCCAAGCTCGACAGCGATACCGTCTCGTTTAGCGTCACCCGCGACCGCCAGGGACAAAAATTCACCACCAAGTATTCTGGCAAAATCAGCGGCGATACGATCAAGGGCAAAAGTACCTCCGACCGGGGCGAGCGCGATTGGGAAGCCAAACGTGTGAAGGAATAGCAAGCCGGTGGGCAAGATTCTTGCATCAGGCGTTTCCGCCGTGCGGCGCGATTGACTCGACGGAATGACCTGGAAAGCGAACAAAATAAATCTCGAATTGTTCGCGTCGCTTGGTAGTCTATTGCTTCATGCAACTTATCGTCCTCGTCGTCGTTCTCATCCTTGTGGCACAGGCATCCCTGCCCGTGACAAGTTTCGCCCAGCAGGGCGATAAAGCTGGCGAAGAACAAAAACCCCCGCCGCCGGAATGGTCATTGCCCGCGCCCGCGCGCTCGCCCGAAGAAGAGATGAAGACCTTCAAGATCGCCCCCGGATTTCGTGTCGAACTCGTCGCCGCCGAGCCGCTCATCGTCGCGCCCGTGGCAATGGCATGGGACGCCAGCGGTCGGCTCTGGGTCGTCGAGATGCGCGCGTTTATGCCCAATGTGGACGGCAAAGGCGAAGACGAGCCGAACGGTCGCGTTTCGATCCTCGAAGACACCAACGGCGACGGGCGCATGGATAAGAGTACGACTTTTCTCGATGGCCTCGTGTTGCCGCGCGCGATATGCATCTTTCGCGATGGCGCGCTGATTGCCGCACCGCCCGACCTCTGGTTTTGCCGCGACACCAACGGCGACGGTAAAGCCGACGAGAAAATCTCCGTCGCCACCGATTACGGCGGTCGCCAAAGCCCCGAGCACACCGCCAACGGACTGCTCATCGGACTCGACAATTGGATTTACAGTGCCAACTGGACGAATCGCCTACGCTACAAGGACGACAAATGGGAACGTGAACCCGCGCCTGCCCGAGGACAATGGGGACTAACGCAGGATGATTGGGGACGGCTTTTCTACAACACAAACAGCGACCAACTTCGCGGTGATCTTATCCCCGCTTACTCGGCGCATTATCTTTCGCGCAATAAAAACTACCGCACCTCGGCAGGTCTCAACGTCCAGATCGCCAAAGACCAAACCTGCTGGCCGATCCGTCCCACCCCAGGCGTCAATCGCGGCTATCAAAAAAATTTCCTGCGCGAAGACGGCTCGCTCCGCTCCTTCACCGCCGTCTGCGGCCCCGCGATCTATCGCGGCAACCTGTTCCCCGACGACTGCCGGGGCAACGCCTTCATCGCCGAGCCTTCCGCTTATCTCATCCGCCGCAGCATCATCACCGAGGACGGCCTGAACCTGACGGCGAAGAACGCCTATGATAAATCCGAATTTCTCGCCTCCACCGACGAACGTTTCCGCCCCGTCAATTGCTACAGCGGACCCGACGGCGCGCTCTACATCGCCGATATGTATCGCGGCATTCTCCAACACCGCATCTTCGTCACCACTTTCCTACGCAAACAAATCCTCGAACGCGGCCTCGAAACCCCGATCGACCGCGGCCGCATCTGGCGCATCGTTCCCGACGGCAAGAAACCTGAACCTATCCCGAACCTCGCCCAAATGAAATCCACCGACCTCGTCGCCCAACTCGCCCATCCCAACGGCTGGGTCCGCGACACCGCGCAGCGGTTGCTTGTCGAACGGCAAGATAACTCTGTTGCACCGAAGCTGAGTCAACTCATGATGACGAGAGAAGGTTTCCCAAACAGAATTCATGCGCTCTGGACACTGGACGGCTTGGGTCGGTTCGATGAAACGACGACCCTTATGGGGCTGAGTGACGAAAACTTTCTTGTTCGAATCGCAGCGATCAACCTCGGCACAAACAACCCCAAATGCCTAAAAGAACTGCGCCACTTTGCAGACGACAAAAACCCACGTGTACAATTGCAAGTCGCCTTTACTCTTGGCCAAGCTGGCGGCGAGGAAAATGACAAGATGCTGGCAGTGATGTTTGGAGAATATCCCAACAACTCTCTGCTCCGCGACGCTATCATTAGCGGACTGGGCGGGCGCGAGCTTGAGTTTATTACTCGGATTGACCCTGCGCAAAAAGATATTCGCACGCGGCTGGCTGCGTGTGTGATTAATGAAGGCGATCCGACGCGCGTTACAAAATTATTGGATTTGATTGAGACACAAAAAGATGCAGGGGCGCAACTGGCGTTGCTCGATGCGACGGTGAGTGCGCTTTCACCCGAGAAAGGCAAGCCCGCGCCAAGAAAGATATCGTTCGACGCCGAACCATCATCTCTCGCGTCGTTGTCGCAGAGCAAAGACGACAAGATCCGCGAGCGCGCTCAAAAAATCGCGTCGCTGGTCACCTGGAAAGGCAAGCCCGAACCGGTCGTTAAAAAACCCGATGTCAAACCGCTCACCGCCGAGCAGCAGAAGGTTTGGGAGCAAGGCAAGGCTCTGTCCAGAGCTACCTGCGCCCAATGTCACGGTGAAGATGGCTTGGGCATCGGCGGCAAAGCGCCGCCGCAAGTGGGATCGGAATGGACTCTCGGCCCGGAAGGAAGGATCGCGCGGATCGTGCTGAACGGGTTGCGCGGACCGATTCGCGTCCAGGGTGTCGAATACAACATGGAAATGCCGGCATTCCGAACTGCCTTCGATGACACGCAGATTGCCGCCATTCTCACCTATATCCGCCGCGAATGGGGTCACACCGCCGATCCCGTCACGCCCGCCGCCGTGAAAAAGGCGCGCGAAGAAACCAAAACCCGCGAAGAACCGTGGACCGAAAAGGAGCTATTGCAGATAAAATGAAATCCCAAATCTCAAATCCCAAATTCCAAAAAAATCTCAAATCCAAAACTCCAACTTCGGATACTTGCGATGACGGTCGCCAATATTGGTGTTTGGTGCTTGGAATTATATTGGGATTTGGAGTTTGGAGTTTGGGATTTTCCTCCGCTATCGCCGCCGACCCCCAATTCCGCTTCGAGGAGAAGAAGGGCGAATCCATAAATTGCTTCTACGGCGACAAACCGATCTGGCGATTCGAGACGCCCACGCACGACCCCAAACGCCACACCGAAACTTATAAACCGTTCCTCCAAATCTATGATTTTGAGGGGAAAAATTTTCTCACCAAAGGTGCAGGCGGCAAATTCACTCATCATCGCGGCGTCTTCTTTGGCTACAACAAGGTCAAGGTCGGCGAAAAGACCTACGACCTCTGGCATATGGGAGGCGGAGTGAGGCAGCAGTTTTCCGGGATTTCGGAATTGAGCTACAAACACTCGACTGACGTGGAGCCTTTCGCCAGCCAGATTGATTGGCAACTTGCCGATGGAACAAAAGTCATTCGGGAATCGAGACTTTGGGAAACAAAACATCCCGCTCCAACAGAGCGGCAAATGGATTTCGTCATCAAACTGACTTCTCTTGCTGGCCCCCTTCGTCTCGACGGCGATTTGCAGCACGCGGGATTTCATTTCCGCGCGGCGCTGGAGGTGGAGGAACACGAGAAAGACCGTCCCGCGACTTACATTCTGCCGCCCGATTACAAGGGAGATCAAAAAGCAGCGGAAAAAGACGCGCCGACCTGGGGCTGCATGCTGTTCCAGGTCGGCGGAAAAAAATACGGGGCGATGATGATGAATCATCCCGACAACAGCTCGACAAAGCTCGCTGCAGGCGGCGGCAAGTATCAGCTCTCCACGCGGGCGTACGGCCGCTTCGGATTTTTTTCGCCCTACGATCTTGTGCCTGAGAAGCCGCTCTCGCTCCGTTATCGCCTCTATATTTTCGATGCCACGCAAAAGCCTGACGCCAAAGCTCTCGACGCGAAATATCGGGAATACGTGAAATGAACCACAAAGTTGTAGGCCGCGTGACCCCACGCGGCGTTGTAGCCGCGCTCGGTGAGCGCGGTCCGCGGTCAGCGACCGCGGCTACAATTCTAATGTTTCTGCTAGGCTGCGCGACGATGCCGAAACAGCCCAGTAACGACCTGCTCATCGCCGCCAACGGCCGCAGTGAGTATCGAATCGTGCTTCCGCTCACGGCGTCTCCCGCTCAAAAATATGCCGCGGAAGAATTGCAACGCTTCATCCGGGAAATGAGTGGCGCATCGCTATCCATCATCAGCGAAACCGAACGCGCTACGCCACGAGAGATTCTGCTTGGCAATGCGCGCAATCCATCCAAAATCGATTGGCAAAAACTTGGCGATGAAGGTTACTCGCTGCGAACGGTCGGCGAGAAAATCATTGTCGCCGGTTCACCGAAGCGGGGCACGTTGTACGGCGTTTACGCGCTCCTGGAAGAACAATGGGGTTGCCGCTGGTTTTCATCCAAAGTCAGCCGGATTCCGAAACGGCAACGGCTGACCTTGCCGTCGCTCGATACAACGTACGTCCCGCCCCTCGAATATCGGGAACCGTTTTATACCGACGCGTTCGATGGCGATTGGGCGGCGCGGAATCGTATGAATTCCGCCCACTCGCGGCTGGAATCGAAGCACGGCGGGAAAATCATGTACCAGGGTTTTGTTCATACCTTCAACGAACTGGTTCCTCTGAATCTCTACGACTCGCATCCTGAATATTTTCCACTGATCAAAGGCAAACGCACCAATGGCTACGTGCAGCGGTGCCTCACGCACCCCGACGTGGTACGGATCGCGACCGAGAACGTCCGCAAATGGTTGCGCGAACATCCCGAAGCGAACATCGTCAGCGTCTCGCAAAACGACACGTACAACTATTGCGAATGTATCGGCTGCGCGGCGCTCGACACGGTGGAAGGCTCGCACGCGGGGACGATGCTGGCTTTCGTGAATCAAGTGGCAACGGCGATTGAGAAAGAATATCCGAATGTCGCCATCGACACGCTGGCCTATCAATACACGCGCAATCCGACGAAAAAGATCCGACCACGACCCAACGTCATCGTGCGGCTCTGCTCGATCGAGTGCTGCTTCGCCCATCCGCTTGCCAGCGATGAATGTCCCGAAAACCGCAAGTTCCGCGAGGATATGATTGGCTGGTCAAAACTGACGCAGCGGCTCTACGTCTGGGATTACGTCACCAATTTCGCGCATTACCTCATGCCGTTTCCCAATTTCGACACGCTCGCCCCGAACGTGAAATTTTTCACCGAGCACGGTGTCGTTGGAATCTTCGAGGAAGGCAACTATTCCATAGGCGGTGGCGGCGAATTTGCCGAACTACGCGCCTACGTGCTGGCCAAGCTGCTCTGGAACCCAAATTCGGATGCCGAGGCTGTGATGAATGAATTTCTGGATGGTTACTATGGACGCGCGGCACAGCCGATCCGCGGGTATATCGCTCTGGCGCGCGAGACGATGCGGCAGAACGGTCACCTGACGATTTACATGCCACCGACGGCGAAGTATCTGACAACAGACTTCCTCGATAAAGCTGACAAGCTTTTCGATGAGGCCGAGCGCTTGGCGGACAATGAAGATTTTCTCATGCGCGTTCGAATCGCGCGATTGCCGATTGATTACGTGCGACTGTCTCGCGCGAAACTAAAAGATTCGCCGGACTATGCGATGCGAGCACGGCGTTTTACCGACACCGTTCGCGAGGCAAAAATTTCCGACATTCGGGAAGGCGGCGGGATGCAACAATTTTTGGATTCCATCAAGCCAACCCCTTGAAAACTCTCCCCACCGACATCTCCATCCTCGACGCGCGCGTCAGTTACGAGCAGCACAACTACCGTACCCCGATGAAATTCGGCGGTGTGGCTGTGACCAACTGCGTGGTGCTGAACGTAACGGTGGGCGTCCGCACGCGCGATGGTCGCGAGGCCGAAGGCACCGGCTCCATGCCCCTCTCCGCGATTTGGGCATGGCCAAGCAAAACGATTACTGAACCCGAGCGCGTCAAAGCGATGCAATCGCTATCGGAGAAAATTGCCGGAATGATCCCGAGTGCGAATCTCTGTGCGCACCCAATTGAACTTTCGCACCAGTTAGAGCCAGAAATTCTGAAGCTTGCCGGTAATATGCCGAAGCTCTGCGCACTCGTCGTCTTCAGCCCGTTCGACGCTGCGCTTCACGACGCATACGGCAAAGTCCACGGTCAGCACGTCTATGATTGCTACGATGCAGATTGGATGAATGCCGATCTTTCGCGATATCTCGACGATTCATTTGCGGGCGAGTTTCCCGATCAATATTCTTTGCGCCGACCGAAGCGGTGCCTGCCGCTCTATCATTTGGTCGGCGCGCTAGATGCCCTCACGGATGCCGATGTGAAGGAACGGCTCGACGATGGTCTTCCGAACACACTCGGCAAATGGATCATCCGGGACGGATTGACTCACTTGAAAATCAAGCTCAACGGCGATGACGCAAATTGGGACATTGAGCGGATTCTGGCGGTGGATCGAGTAGCGAACGAAGCACAAAAGAAACGTGGCGTCACGAATTGGAATTATTCGCTGGATTTCAACGAGCAATGTAAGAGTGTCGACTATTTGTTGGAAGTGTTGCGGCGCGTGCAGGAAAAAAATCCAGAAACGTTCGCACGAGTGCAATACGTAGAGCAGCCGACGGCGCGGGATTTGCGGGCGCATCCCGAAAACAAAATGCACGCCGCGGCAATATTGAAGCCGGTGGTGATTGACGAATCGCTGACTGATTACGAATCGCTGTTGCTGGCGCGAGAGCAGGGTTACACGGGCGTTGCGTTGAAAGCGTGCAAAGGCCAGTCGCAAGCCCTCTTGATGGCCGCAGCAGCACAGAAACTCGGGATGTTTCTCTGCGTGCAAGACCTCACTTGTCCCGGACAATCATTCCTGCACTCGGCAGGATTGGCGGCGCACATCGGGCCGGTTGCGGCGATTGAGGGCAACGCGCGACAGTATATCCCAACCGCTAACGTCGAATGGGCGAAGAAATATCCCTGCGTTTTCACTGTCCGCAACGGAATGATCGAGACAGGCGGATTGGACAAGGTCGGGTTAGGACATTAAACTGACCAACCACGAATCGTTGTACGCGTTTGAACACAACAGATTTATTTTGCCCGCAAATCCACGCAAATCAAATCGCCGCTGATGTTGCGGAGGTAGAGTCGGCCATTGGCGAAGGCGGGTTCGCAACGAACGGTGCCCCCGATAAGTTGTGTGCGGGCGAGTTCCTTGTAGCCGGCTGGCGAAGCGTCCGCGATGGCGAGTTCGCCCATTCGACCAACAACGATCAATTTATCGCCGGCAACAATGACGCTTCCCCAGCCGAAGGAGCGGGACGACCATTTCTGCTGGCCTGTTTTCCAGTCGGCACAGGCAAATTCCGCGCGACCAAACCATTCGTTATTGTTGTCGAATCCGTAAAGATGACCTTGGTGCAACACCGGGCCACTGTAATGTGCGCGCATTCCGGCGCCTTGCCAGACTGGTTTGAATCCGTCCGCGCCGAGCCGAAGCAGGGCGCACCCGCGTCCGTAGCCGGAGGTGAGGAAGATTTCATCGCCGAGCGCGATCGGCGTGGGGGCGTTGATACTTGTTTTGCGCGGTGACATCGTTTTCCAATCGAATCGTCCCAGCTCTTTACCAGAAGCGGCGTCCATTGCCACTAGCCCGGAAAAATTGAAGACAGCGACGCATTTCTTTTGGCCGGACACGAAAGCAATCGGCGCGGCATACGCGGCGGGATCGCTGCCGCTGCGCCATAGCTCCTTGCCGGTGCGTTTGTCGAGCGCGACAGTCGAGGCATTCGTCGCTCCCGGCACGACGATGAGTTTATCATCGAGCACCAGTGGTGAGCCGGTATAGCCGTAAAACGGCGGTTTGCCGCTGAATTCGGCAGCAAGCTCGCGCGTCCACACAAGTTTGCCGGTGGCAACTTCGAAGCATGCAAGATGTCCGCCGCGGCTTTGTGTGTAAACAAAATCGCCATCCACAGTCGGAGTTGTGCCGGAACCACCTTCGTGGTCGAAAGCAAAGTTTTGGACAGGATACGATTCCTTCCACTGCAGTGCGCCGGTATCGGCATCGAAACAGAACAAAGTTTCCTTGCCTACCCCGTCAGGTTTGTCGGGTGACCAACCGAGAGTGAAAGCGCGACCGCGCGAGATGGCGACGGAGGCCGAGCCGATCCCGATGGAAGCTTTCCAGAGTCGTTTGGGACCTTCGGCAGGCCATTGCCATGACCAGTCTTTCTCGCGCGAAACGCCGTCGCGGTTGGGGCCGCGATACTGCGGCCAATCGTCCGCGCGCGCGACTTCGCAAACAACTACCAAGGCGAGCAAAACCCGTGTGAGCATCTTAGGCGGAGGTGTGTTCGAGCCATTTGGCGCGATATTTTTTCATGAACTCGGCGCCTTCAGCGGCGGGGAGACTCTTGCTGTATTCACAAAGAGTGAAGCGGTTGTAATCGTTCTCGCGCAGGAGCGTGAACAGTTCGCGCCACGGATACCCCGACCAGAGATCGTTGATGTGACAGGAGAGGATTCGTTTGCCGAGTAAATCGAACGCCCATTTCACGGAACCAGCTTTCACATCCGTGCCGTTTGAGTTCCAGCAAACACCGACGCTTTTATGGTCGCAGGCATCCATGATGGTTTTCATATTCGGAGGGTCCTGTGTACCACCACCATGGACTTCGACCCAGATTTCGACACCGTGATCGGCGGCGACCTTGCCGCACTCGACGAGCGATGAGCCAATCTGTGCGAGAGTTTTTTCGATGGGCACTTCCTTGGGCAACCCATTGGGGCGGACTTTGACGCCGCGCGCGCCGAGATCGGCGGCGAGCTTGACGAAATCCCCGCAGGTAGCGATGTGTTTCTTCACCACGGCGGGATCGGGCGAGTGAAATTCACAAGTGGTGCCGAGTCCCCAAATCGTAACGCCGGCGTCGGCGCATTTTTTCTTCACGTCGGCGCGTTGGGCTGGTGTGAGGGAGGGTTCGACGCCGTGTTTGTGGGTGGTGCGGAACTCGACGCCTTCGATCTGCGCGGCGCGGCAGATATCGAGGGTTTCCTGCAATGTCCAAGTCGAGGCGACATTCCAACTGACAAGTCCAAGTTTCATTTTGCGTTTGGCCTCCTGTGCGCGCAAAAACTGCGGCGCGGCGAGCGAGGTCGCTGCCAGCGCGGTATTTTTAAAGAATTTTCGTCGGTTCATTCGGGTAATGGTTTTCCTTTCGTTTCGGGCCCAAGCCACGCGCCAATGAAACCAAATACATACACAAACGACACGATGGTGGCAGCGACGGGTAATCCCCATTTTTTGGAGAGAGCGCCCAGCGCAAACGGCGCGAGTGCAGCGATGAGGCGACCGCCGTTGTAGCAAAGACCGCAGCCAGTCGTTCGAAGTCGCGTGGGAAACAATTCGGGAAAATAGACCGTGTAACCCGAAAACGGTCCGAGCGTACAGAAGCCCATGATAAAACCAAGGACGACGGCAACCCAAAACGCAGTATCCCCCGTAAATCGGCTGACGACCCAGAAATACGCCAGCAACGAAATCCAAGCCAGCGCGAAGGAAACCACAAAGGCACGGCGGCGATTGTACTTTTGGCAAAATGCCGCGAACGCATACATCCCCAGCATCGCTCCGAACTGACGGATAAAAAATTCTATGCTCTTGAGTTTGTCCATCTCTGCCTTGGATTTACCCTGCAGAGTGCCCAATAGGAGGTCGGTACCAAAAAAGCCAATCCCCCATAGCGCACCGACACCGGCCAGGCCGAGCAGCAATCCCGCGATGGTATTCCGACGATATTCGGGATTTGTGAAGAGTTCGCGGATCGCCCCCATCTCTTTCCCTGCCGCCGCCTCTTGTTTGGCTTGCTGCCAGCGCTCCGGCTCCTTGAGCGAGCGCATGACAAAAACCACCAGCAACGCGGGGGCAGCGCCGACAAAGTACGCCCAGCGCCACGAAGACTCGGGGATGTAAGCCAGCCCGAACGTGATCCCTGCCGCCATCATGTTGCCTATCGCAGAGAGCGATTGCAAAAAGCCGAGCGCCATCGCCCGCGAACGGCGGGGAAAAACCTCCGCGACTATCGCCGCGCCGGCCGCCCATTCGCCGCCAACTCCCAGCGCGGTGAGGAAACGGAACGCCGCGTATTGCTCCCACGTCTGCGCGAAGCCGCTCAAGCCAGTAAAAAATGCATACGTGATGATCGTTAGAACCATTGTGCGCACCCGGCCAAGCTTGTCGCCGAGCAGGCCAAAGATAAACCCACCCACCGACCAGCCAACAAGAAAAATTGCCGTCACGTAACCACCGATTTCTTTCACCGCGCCGGGAAGCTCCTCCGCCGAGTAATGCGCATGGAGCAACTCTTCCAACGACTGCTTGCGCACGAGGTTAAAGATGTTCTGATCCATCGTATCGAAGAGCCAGCCGAGCGCTGCGAGGAAAAGCACAACCCAGCAATACCGGTCAAGGCCTTGATACCATTTGAGATGCTGCTCGTGTTCAGCGGCGTCGGGATTACTCATTTCGCGGAATATTCCTTCCACGCATCGGCGATTTTAGCGGAGGCGGTGTCGCCTTTGTGAACAAGGATGCGGTAGCGCAGTGTCAGAGTTTCACCGGCGGGAACGGTGTAATCACCAGCGCCTTTCGGCTGGCGGCGAACGATCTTCTCTTTGCCATTCGCGTCCTTGACGTATTCGACATCGAAGTCATGGATGCCGAATGGATTGACGGCAAAGAGGCCGTAGTCGCGCACGTGCCAGTAGGTCGGGTGCCGGAAGTTCTTGGGATGATCGAAAATGGCGATGCCGAGAGTTTCGCCTTCGACGGGACCGTAGTAATCCACCCATTCGGCACGTTTCCCCCAGGTGTCGCCATCTTTCTCGCCACGGGAATTTTCGATATGACCGCCGCCGCCTTTCACTTTCATCGTATCGGCGAGGCGGATGCCAAAGCTGCCTTCCTTGGTATCGCCGAAGGTGAGCGCGCCTTCGCTGGCTTTGATCTGCCAAACAACGTCCATCCCGCGAGTGGACGGGCTGGAGAAGAACCGGAATGTGCGGGTATCTTCGCAGATTTTTTTGTTATCCACGGTGAACCAGTCGCACACGGAGATGTGACCATCTTTTCCGGGCATCAAAGTCCGCTGGACTTGTTTCCCGGCGGCCGGTGTTTCACTCCAAAAATCCACGCCGTTGACGGCGCCATGCGTGAACCAAATCGAGCGCTGATGCGGATGATCGCTGGATTCGCCCGCGACTTTTTCCATCGGATAGGCGCGCGTGACAGCTTTGCCGGTTGGACCGATAACGGGATAAAAAAAAGGCTTGGGCGCGCCAGCGAAAACGTAGCGGGTGAAAAGTTTTCCGTCGAGCGATATCTCTGCGGCTTTGTCGGTTGTCACGATTTTCTCCTCGGCGCAGGCGAACGGAACCAATAGTCGCGGGATGAAAAGAAAGAGCAAGAAGTTTTTGATGGATCCCATGACTGCCTGTTGGACGGGCAGAGTAAAGGGCGGATTCAACGTTGTCAACGCTGGGAAATCCGCTAGAGAATCAACCCGCCATCGGGACCGGAGCCGCCCAGGTTCACATCCCGATCAACAGAATCGCGGAAGAGAAGGTCATAGCCGAGTCCACCGTGCAAATCATCGGAGCCAGCATCCCCGCGAAGAGTATCATTGCCGGCATCGCCAAAGAGGAAATCATTCTCGCTGCCACCGATTAGGGAATCGGCGCCCGTGCCAGCGATGAGCGTATCGCTACCGGCGCCACCGTCCAGGATATCATTACCGACGCCAGAGATTAATTTATCGTTGCCGGCGCCGCCGAGGAGCGAAACGCTTCCGAGAAGGGCACGAAGAACGTCATCGCCTTCTCCGCCGTCCAGCGTGTCGTTGCCGCCTTTGCCGCTATGGATATGATCGATCCCAGCGAGACCCTGGATGGCGTTGGTCAGGGCATTCCCGAACAGATTATCGTCGAAGAGCGACCCCATGATATTTTGGATATCGAGGAGGGAATCCTTGCCGTTGCCGCCCGCTTTGCCTAGCTGTTGGAAACCTGTGTTGACTTTATCCAAGAGCCTGACTTTGACGCCGAGCGGCGCGAATTGATAATCCACGGTATTGGTGCCGGTGCCGCCGTCGAGCAAATCATCGCCGAGACTTCCGCGGAGGGTATCATTGCCGCCGGCCCCGAAGAGAGTGACGCGACCGGTGAACCGGGCTGCGTCGAGGACATTGCCGCCGCTACCGCCAGTGATGACGGCAGTTTCGATATTGGCCAAAATATCAACACCGATGCCTTGCAGCGCGCCGGTAAAAAGAGTGAAACTGAAATCACCGGTTTCGACGAGCGAATCAAGGTTATCGCCGCCATCCATGGTATCATTGCCTAGATTCCCTGTGAGAGAATCATTTCCAAACCCGCCAGCGAGCGAATCGTTCCCGCTGCCGCCAATGAGGGTATCAAGACCGGCATTGCCTTCGAGGGTTACATTTCCGGTGAACGCGGACGCGTTGAGATTGTTATTGCCAATGCCCGCCGTGAGGCGAGCCTCTTCCAGGCTGGTAAGGATATCGGTACCAAGCCCTCCACCACCAGTTAACGCGGCATTGGTCAGTGTAAAGTCTGTGTTTCCAGCTTCATACAGCCTGTCTGTGCCGTTGCCACCGTCGAGGGTATCATTGCCAAAGCCACCGCCGAGCGTATCATTTCCTTCACCACCGGAGAGTGAATCATCGCCCGCGCCTTCGGCGGGACGCAAAACAGGATCCACAGCATCGAGCAGAAGATCATCGCCCGCGCCACCGATCAGGGTGTCGTTGCCATCCACACCGACAACGGCTATCCCGACCAAGAACGAGCCGATCAATACATCGTTTCCGGCGCCCCCATCCACGCTATCCGCTCCCGCGCCACCTCCAAGAAGATCTCCTCCGCCATTGCCGAGTATGGTGTTGCTGTTGGAATCGCCGCTTAACGTGTCCGCGCCAGCGCCGCCGGTCAAGTTTTCCACGTTGCCGGGGACCACCAATCGGAAATTATTGGCGACTGTTTGCTGGGTCACGATTCCGAGGTCGAACCGGACGCCCACGGTGCTGGCAGAGAAATCGAGAACATCGGTGCCGCCCCCTGCCGCTTCGGTGACAGTATCGGTGCCAAGACCATTGTCGGCATTAAAGAGATACGTATCGTTACCGGCGTTGCCTGCCAACGAATCGTTGCCGGGACCACCTTGCAGTGTATTGGCAGTGGCGTTTCCGATGAGCGTATCATTGCCGCTGCCTCCCGTGACGATTTCGATTTCTGCGTTGGCGACGTTAAGAGTCAAGTTGGAGGGGGCTGTAACAACATTGCCGGTGAGAAGATTGACATCTACGGTAACGGCACTGGAAGTCGCGGAGAAATCCAACGCATCGGCAGAACCACTGCCAACGGGATCGTTAATGACATCGCTGCCGAGATCGTTGCTGGCGTTGAAGACGTACGTATCATTGCCGGTGAGACCGTTGAGTGTGTCGTTGCCAGCGCCACCTTCAATTCGGTTATCAAGCGCATTGCCAGTAAGACTATCGTTCAGCGAACCGCCAATGACGTTTTCAACTTCAGGATTGGTAAAGGTCAGGGTGAGATTGGTCATCCCTTGTGCCAAAGTGCTGCCCAGGTCAACCACAATGGAGTTTATCGTGCTGCCTGAAAAATTGAGAGTGTCGTTTCCTTCGTTGGTCAGTTCTGTAATTGTGTCGCTACCCTGTGCCGTATCCGTATTAAAGAGATAAAGATCGTTGCCAGCGCCGCCGGTAAAGACATTGTTGCCAGCGCCGCCAATCATCGTGTCATTGCCCGTGCCGCCCAGGAGATCTCCGTCCGCGTTGAGGGAATCATCCCCCACACCACCATTGAGCGTGACGGGAATGACGCTGCCACTGGTGAGCATGATGTCATTGCCGCTGTTCCCGGACAGGGAGGCGCTTTCCATGCCCGTAAAGTTCACGGTCGGCTCGTTGGTGGTGGTGACGGAACTGGCAAGGAGTGTCATGGTCTCGCCACTGAAACTACCATTGACCTGCACTTGGTCGTTCGCGCCTGCGCCGCCGTCGAGACTGACAGCGGTCAAGACCGCGCTAAAATCAGTGGGGGAAACTGCGACAACATCGTTGCCGGCGAGACCGTTCAGGTTGAGAGCCTCGTAATTATCGAAGAACACTTTGGCAAAATCGTTGACGGCGGCGACGTTGCCGAGCGGTTGGGCGCCCGGCGTGCAAATGCTGGGCGGAACAGTGCTAAGACTTAGGTTGTCGAGGAAAACAGCCGAGTCGAGAATGTGGTCACCCTGATCGAAGATGGAGAGGAAGA
The DNA here is from genome assembly GCA_964348665.1 of uncultured Verrucomicrobiota bacterium. Taxonomy (GTDB): domain Bacteria; phylum Verrucomicrobiota; class Verrucomicrobiia; order Palsa-1439; family CAYGDP01; genus CAYGDP01. The sequence continues at coordinate 19,792 of CAYGDP010000030.1, read as the reverse complement.
GCGAGTGAGCGCCGGGACTGACGGGTGTGCGCGCACGCAGGAGAGGCGTGCCTCCGTCGTAGGTTGTGCCGGTGGCGTTTGTGGCATTCATGCTGGTGACACCGGCGGCATTGATGCTGATGACATTGCCCGCGGGATCAAACGCGAAATTATCCGGTGCTGTGATGG
>CAYGDP010000030.1:0-19614 GCA_964348665.1 uncultured Verrucomicrobiota bacterium | reverse complement strand
ATGGTGCTGCCGACGGCTGTCCATGTCGTCACATCCAACTCGGCAATAAATGCATCGTTGAACCCGGAGTTTACGAATTCAGGAAATTCATCGGAGAGAAAACGGAAATCGATCGAGAGACAATTGACGCCGACGGGGACGGTGACATCCACTTGGAGGATGGTCACGTCGAAATCAGTGTTACCATGCACACTGTTGCCGTTGATGTTGGCGCCGGAGCCGGGTGCATTGTTGGGATCGTCAGCCAGCTTGGCATCGCCGGAGGTCAGAATTCCGAAGGTGGAACCAACCAAAGGAAACCCGGCCAGTTCAAGGTCGGCAATGGCATTCGGAGTACCTTCTGAAGGCACGGTGACAAAGCTGGCGGCCGTGACAAACGATTGGTCATCCGCCATCGCTTGGGCAATATCGAGCGCGGTGACGCCAGTTGTCTTGATTCCGGTCGTGCCAGGTCCAACGCTGTCCGGAAGCGTAGTTCCCGCCGCGCCAATCGTATCATCGCCACCGGTGCCATTTACCACGAGCGTGTCGCCCGCGGCAGCGCTTGCCAGTGCGGTGATAAATTCGATCCCGCTAAACACGACCGAGCCATCCGGATGGGTAAACGTGCTCGTGACAGGGTCGAACGTCGTGACGCCGCTGGAAACCGGCCGCACTTTGATTTCGTCAATGCCAGCGCCGCCGTCCACGGAATCATTGCCGATCCCCGGATCGAGAACATCATTGCCAGCGCCGCCGTTGATCGTATTGCTAACGGCATTGCCGGTGAGAGTGTCGTTTCGGTCGCCACCAGTGAGAACTTCAATTTCGGCATTACCCAAGTCGAGCGAAAGATTGCTGGCAACTGCTTGGGAGCCGACCGTGGTAAGATTAATTGTGAGATTGATGGAAGTTGTGCCGGTAAAATCGAGCGCATCGCCCATGCCGTTTCCGGCAGGGTCGACAATGACATCCGTGCCAAGTTGAATGGCTGCGCCAAGCGAATCGTCCAAATCAAATGCGTAGGTATCGTTTCCCGCGAGACCCGTAAGGGTATCATTACCAACTAAACCTTCCAGGCGATTGTTAGCAGCTGATCCAGTCAGGCTGTCGTGCAAAGAACCACCAGTGACGTCCTCAACCTCTACGTTGGTTAAGGTGAGCGTCAAGTTCGCGTTCACGGCTTGGGCGATTGTCGTATTGAGGCTGACAATAACGTTTGAAGTGGTTGTGTTGAAGAAATTGATGCGGTCGGTGCCGCCGCCAGCAATTTCAGTGATCACGTCGGCGCCAAGCGTGGCGTCCGTATCGAAGAAATATGTATCGTCCCCCAGTCCACCGGCTAGCGTTTCGTTGCCGGCGCTGCCAGTAAGGCAGTCGTTACCGCTGCCGCCGACCACATTTTCGATATTACCGCTCAACCCCAAGAGCAGATTATTGTTGATCGGTTGGAAAATCCCCACCTGACTCAAATCCACCGAGACAGCGAGAGCCGTTTGACTGAAATCCAGTGTATCATTCCCCTCGCCACTTGCTTCAACAACCGTATCGGCGCCAATTGGCGCGTCTGCGTCAAAGAAAAAGATATCATTGCCGTCGTTGCCAACGAGGGAGTCGTTGCCCACGCCGCCGGTGAAAGAATCATTGCCGCTGCCGCCGTCGAGCGAATCGGAACCGTCTCCGCCGAGCAGCACGTCATTGCCACCATTGCCGCTTAAGGCGTCATTTCCGTCTCCGCCTGTCAACGTGTCGTTTCCGTCATTCCCCACCAGCGAATCGTTGCCGGCGCTGCCGAGGAAACTATCGTCGAAAGCAGTCCCAAGAATTGTGTCGTTTCCTCCGCTCGTGGCGAGGGTCACGCCCACTCCATTGGAACTTAAATCCACGGAGTCGTTGCCCGTTCCATCCGTCACCGTGTTATTTCCCAAACCCGCGAGGATGACATCGTTATCACCGCCACCGTCGAGGGTGTCATTCCCACCTTGACCATCGAGGGTATCGTTGCCTGCGTTGCCCACGAGCGAGTCGGCACCCGCCCCCCCCGTGACACTGTCGGCCAAGGGAGTTCCAATCACCGTATCATTACCGCCGCCGGTTGTCAGAGTCACGGCGATGGCGTTCGAACTCAAATCCATCGAGTCATCACCGGCGCCGTCCGTCACGACGTTAGTGCCTGCGCCGGCGAGCAGAATATCGTTGTCGTCGCCGCCAGAGATCGTGTCGTCTCCGTTGCCACCGTCGAGGAAATCGTTACCGGCATTTCCAACTAGGGAATCGTTTCCTTCACCGCCGAACAAGGTGTTCGCGCCGGCTGTTCCTGTAAAAATATCGTTCCCCGCTCCGCCAGTGATTGTTTCCAAGGCCGCGCCAGTGAGGTTGAGACGAAGCGTACCCAGAGAAACAATCTGGAGTGTCGCCAAGGAAAGGTCCACCGTCAAACTAACGGCGGTTGTTGTTGTCGAAAAATCCAGTCCGTCGGCTGTGCCGCTACCCCCACCCTCCACGATGACATCCACTCCCAACGGGGAATCCGCGTCAAAGGCGTAGGTGTCATTGCCAGCGAGACCACTTAGGGAATCATCGCCCGGTCCGCCTTCGAGCCGGTTGTCCGCGGCGTTGCCAAAGAGCGTATCGTTTTGTGAACCGCCCGTGGCTTCTTCCACCTCGGCGTTCACCAGATTGATGGTGAGCGTTCCGGATACGGCTTGCGCGCCGGTGGTGCCGAGGTTGACATTCATCGTCACGCTCGTGGTCGGACTGAAATCCAAACGGTCAGTGCCTCCCGCCGCGAGTTCCGTGATCAAATCAGTGCCCAGCGCACTGTCGGCGTCAAACAGATATGAGTCGTTGCCGGCGCCGCCGGTCAGGGTGTCGTCACCAGGACCGCCTTGTAATGTATTGGCGACCGCGCCACCCGTTAGAGAATCGTTCCCCGATCCGCCGGTAACGGTTTCCAATTCGGCATTGGTCATGTTCAACGTCAACCCGGTCACAGGAACCTGAATGGACATTGAAGAGAGGTCAACCGTCACAGCCAAGCCGGTTGTCGTTGCAGAAAAATCCAACCCGTCGCCAGTGCCGTTGCCAGCCGTGTCAATGATGATGTCCGTGCCAAGCGCCACATCGGCATCAAACGCGTAGCTGTCATTCCCAGCACTCCCGGAGAGCGAATCATTGCCAGGACCGCCTTCCAAACGATTATCACTAGAATTGCCAGTGAGAGTGTCATTGAGCGAACCACCGGTGACTTGCTCGACGTTTCCGCTGATAAGAGTAAGTGTGAGATTGGCATTAACAACTTGAGCGGATGTAGAACTTAAATCGAGTGTGACGGTCAAGGTCGTCGTCGTCGAAAAATCCAGCCGGTCCGTGCCATCGGTGGAGGCTTCATTGATGAGGTCGCTTCCCAAGGCGGAGTCGGCGTCAAATAAGTAAAAATCGCTGCCCGCTCCGCCGCTTTGGGTGTCGTTGCCGGCATCGCCGGACAGCGTATCGCCATCCACTCCGCCCACCAACGAATCATTGCCATTGCCACCAAATAAACTATTCAACCCAACAGTGTCCGTCACGGTATCGTTGCCATCGCCCCCCAACAACGTGTCGTTGCCATCATTACCAACGATGGAATCATCACCATCCGCAGCGGTGATCGAGTCATCGCCCCCGCCGCCATTGAGCAGATTGTTCACCGCCGACCCGATGATGATATCGGCTAGCGACCCGCCGGTCACATCTTCCACTTCGGTATTGGTTAAAGTGAGGTTATGAGTCAGGGTAACGATTTGGAATGCCGTTGTGCTAAGACTGACAGAAACGACTTGAGTCGTGACACCGGAAAAATCGAGCCGATCGATCCCTTGGGCTGCTGTTTCCGTGACGATATCGGTTCCTTCGACGACACTGGACGTGAAGAAGTAGATGTCATCGCCGCCGCCGCCAACCAACGTGTCGTTTCCTTCGTTTCCAAAAATGGTGTCTCCACTGGAACCGCCAGTGATGGAGTCATCGCCTTTGCCGCCGCTCATGGAATTGACCCCAACGGTCTCGATCAGCGTATCATTGCCGTCGCTCCCCGACAACGTATCGGATCCGATCCCGCCAACGATCGTATCATTCCCGCCGCCGCCCGTGAGGTTGTCGTTTCCCAACCCGCCGTCAATGGCGGCTGGTAACGTGATGGAATTTGCCACCGAAACATTATCGTCACCGTCTCCCGTATTGATAACGATTTGCGTCAGCAAAGTTACATCCATCGTTTGCACGCCGGCCACCGATGTATCCAAATCCAAATCACTGGCAAAAAAGGCGTCCCCCGCCAAAAACCGCGAATGCGAAAGGAAAGTGCTAGGCCCAATTGTGACGGAGGCCAACGTAAAATCGTCCGAGCTTAGGTTTCCCGTGAAAGTGACCACGCCACCCACCAGTGAAGCGGTGTAACTCGGCGCAATCCTACCTTCGAGAGGCTCCGCGATAAAGATCGGCGCCGTATTAACCGGCCGCTTCCCCACCCGCCCCGTTGGCTGTTTTCGGCTGCCCCCGCTGAAAAAATGGCGGAGTTGACCCCAGTTTAATCCTCTTCGCAGTCTTCGCAAGCTCATCGCTGACCCTCCTGAGTTCGGACTCGGCCAATGCGGCTAGTAGTATTCCAAGAGATTCTGCCCATGCACCTCCAAGCATACCGTCGAATAATCTCCTGTCAAGAACTAGCAGCAGATTTCGCGCCTTTCTTTGAAACCAAACCAACCCTTTGTTTGTCATAAGAATGTCTTTTTGACAATCACTTATGGTCATCGAATTGGAGGGTTTGACCAAATACTATGGCGCCATCAAGGCGCTCGACGACGTCGGCTTGCGCCTCGACGCCGGCGCCGTCGGCCTGCTCGGCCCCAATGGCGCTGGCAAAAGCACATTAATTAAGTGCCTGCTCGGGCTTGTCCGTGTCAGCATGGGGGAAGGTCGGGTTCTCGGTCTTGATATTCGCCGTCGCAGCCGTGAGATTCGCCAGCGGATCGGCTATATGCCGGAAGACGATTGTTACTTTATTGGCCTCTCCGCCGTCGAATGCGTCGCCTATACCGGTGAGCTGGCGGGTATGCACCGCCGAGAAGCCCTTCGTCGCGCCCATGAAATCCTCGACTGGGTCGGTATCGCCGAGGAGCGTTACCGCGAACTCCAAACCTTCTCCACCGGAATGAAACAAAAGGCGAAACTCGCCCAAGCCCTCATTCACGACCCAGAACTCGTCTTTCTGGACGAACCCACCAACGGTCTCGACCCGGAAGGACGGGATCGGATGCTCAAACTTATCTCGAATCTTGCCACCAAACGCAATATCACCGTCCTCCTCTCAACACACCTTCTTCACGACATCGAAGTCGTCTGTTCCCACGTCGTCATCGTCGGACGCGGTCGTTTGCTCAAGTCCGATTCCCTTGCCAAACTGCAGCAGTCCGCCTCGGATAATTACACCATTGATTTGCACGCCGAGAGTGCTCCCTTCGCCGAAGCGCTTCGGGGATCGGGCTGCACCGTTGCCGTTTCCACCCCCACACAACTCCGCGTGAGCGGTGCGGCAAACATCCCGCAGCTTTCATTTGCCACAGCAAATCGCCTCCAAGCCCGTATCCGCCAGCTTCAACTGACAAGGAGTTCTCTGGAGAGCATCTATCTCGACGCCATCGCCGTAGCGCCACCAAAAGCATGAAACATCCAAGCTCCAAACTTCCGACTGTCATGCTGAGCGAAAGCGACGCATCTCTTGTGTCAGCGCACCAACAACGGCAGAGATTCTTCGCTTCGCTCAGAATGACAACTTGGGTTTTGGGATTTGGTGTTTCTTTGGAGTTTGGTGCTTGGATTTTGAATTTTTAAAAACATGCCCATCTTCGACCTCGGCTATCGTCATTGGAAAGGCGCGCTGACCGCCTCGTGGCAGCGCTGGTGGCCGATCACGCGCACTGGCACCGTGCTGGCGTGGAAAGCCCGCGGGTTGCGGTGGTTGTTGATCGTTTCCTGCTGGCCGTTGCTTTGGCTCGGCTGGGGATTTTGGCTCATCGGCTATATGAGCGATCACAAACAACGTCTCGGCGATCAATGGAATGAATTACTCAAAATGATCGGGGGACCTCTCGCCAAAGCGTTTCTGGACAACCCAGATACCATGCGCCTAACCCTTTGGTCGGTGCTGTTCGATTGGCAAACGCGCTTCTTCCAAATCTCGTTCTTTGTACCCGTGCTCGTCGGCTTTGTTGGCGCCACTCTAATCTCCCGCGATATCCGTACCAAAGCGCATTTGGTTTACTTTTCCAGACCCATCTCGATCTGGCACTATCTCCTCGGCAAAGGCGCCATTGTCGCTACCTTCATCGCTCTCGTCACGCTCGTCCCCGCCCTGTTTCTCTACGGATTGGCTGTCGCGTTTTCGCCAAGTTATTCAGTCATCAGCCAGACCTGGATGCTCCTTCCCAAATTATTCCTCTGTTTCCTCACGATCGCCGTGCCATCAACGCTTCTCATTCTCCTTCTCTCAACGTGGACGCGGAGTGCTGCCTTCGCGATAATCGGCTGGTTGGTCATCTGGCTGATGGGCGAAATGATGTTCGCCTCGCTCAATCACGTAGAGGAATTAAAAACAAAATCGTGGCCGTTGATTTTCTCGTTCACCGCGAATCTACGCGTCGTTTGTCACCAAATCCTCGATGTGCCATCGCTCCTTAAATCCATCGGCTCACAAGGCTGGGAAGCCGGTGACTGGACTCGTAGCGTAACCGATCCTCACCGCCTCGCTCCTTCCGTCTGGTATCTCGTCACTGTCTCAACAGGATGTTTGTTGGGCATCGTCTATAAACTCTCCAAACTGCTGAAAGCATGAGCGACACACTGATCCAATGCGAGAATCTGACCAAGCTCTATGGGCTGGTGCTCGGCGTCAATGACGTCTCACTTTCTCTGCCTCGCGGCGTCCACGGTCTCCTCGGCCCCAACGGCGCTGGAAAAAGCACTTTCCTCAAACTTATCACCGGCCAGCTTCAGCCCACCGGGGGTACAATCCAAGTCCTCGGCGAGCCACCATGGAATAATGCCGCGCTTTTCCACCGCGTCGGTGTTTGCCCCGAGCAAGATGCGTTCTACGATTTCATGACGGGCGCACAATTCGTCGAAACCCTCTGCTCGCTCAACGGGTATCCACGCGAAGAAGCCCGCGCACGCGCGCGCAAATCGCTGGAACGCGTCAGCATGAGCGACCGGGCCGACCGCAAAATCAACACCTATTCCAAGGGCATGCGCCAGCGCACCAAACTTGCGCAAGCACTCGCGCACGACCCCGAATTTCTCATCCTCGACGAACCCTTGAGCGGTCTCGACCCACAAGGACGCTACGACATGGTGCAAATCATCAGACAACTCGGTCGCGAAGGCAAAAGCATCATCATCTCCAGCCATATCCTTCACGAAGTCGAAACCATGACCGACGATTTCTTGCTCATTACCAGCGGACGCGTTCTCGCCGCCGGTAACGTCCACGAAATCCGCGACCTGATGGATGATTATCCGCACCGGATCACCGTTCGCAGCGACCGGATCAAGGAACTGGCGCGCGAGTTGATCGCCGAAATGCCGCTAGCCGGACTCGAACTCGACACCGAACGAAACGCCCTCACACTTCTCACTCATCGCCCGGGCGATTTCTATCAAAAATTTCCGTCCCTGGTCGTGTCCGGGAAATTCGTTGTCAGCGAAATCACATCGCAAGACGACAATCTCGATGCCGTCTTCAAATACCTGCTGGAGGCAGGCAAATCATGATCCGCGCCTCGACAGTTTTGGAGTGCGCCAATTCATTGGCGCTTTCCACGGCGGCGATTCATCGCCGCCATCACAACAACAGCAAGGACGATGAATCGTCCAACATCAAAGCGGCGATCAATCGCCGCACTCCAAAGCTTCGCTCACCCCAACCAACATCGAGCGGGCGGCAGCATCGTCTCCGAAATGTAGGCCGCTTCTGTGAAGCGGCGAATCCTTCGGGGGGGCAAAGCCAACCTGTAATTGTAGGCCGCGCGTCCTCGCGCGACGGGACCGTCGTTTTTCACCAGGTTCGAAATGCGATGGGGGAAAACTAAATGGGATCATTCTTTACAAATTACCAAATTCGCTCGGAATCCCAGGAGAACGTCGTGAGCATCCTCACGCCGCTCGTGAAACAACGCGCCTATGTCTCGCCGCCGAAGAATGGTTGGGTAACTGTATACGACGAAGCCTCTGACGAGCAAGACGAGCGCGAATTGAACCGGCTCGCTACTGCCATTTCTCAAAAACTTTCCACCGCCGTCTTCGCTTTCCTCATACACGACAGCGACGTTCTCGTTTACTTTCTTTACAGCCATGGACAGCTCATTGACGAATACAACTCCGATCCCGACTACTTCGGTAACGTGGGCGAACTCGATCGAGCCCGTTTTCGCGGCAAGCCTGTGGAACTCCTGAAATATTGTGTCAGCAGCACAAACCTCGATGCGGTCGAGAGAGTTCTAAATCCTGAAAACCATCCTATTATGGCAGAGGACATTTTTGACGACCTAGCGCCGCTTCTCGACCTAGACGAAGCACGCGTTCTTCTTGGCTTTAGATATTTTGAAGCGGGCGACCACGATATCCCAGACGCCAAGAGTTTCCAGATGATCGGAAAAGATGCAACACTGGCTCGACGCCTCCCGATCCGTAAACGCCCCGAAATGACGTCGGCATTACCTTTGCCATCCGTGGTCGCGGGAGGAAAACCAGTAGAGATGTATCCTCCGGCGGTAGTCTTTGCCGTAGTGGGACGCGAGATACGGCCCGAACAGGAAGCAATCTTCGCTGTATTGAGTAATGCACAGAAGAAAAAGCTGCAGTCGCAAATGAGCCAAATGTTCGACTTATCTGTAAAGCAGGCATTAGAGGAGAGCAAGATTCCCAATCAACCAACGGCCGAAGAGCTTATCTGGGCCGCAGACAAAGGGCTTGAAGCGGTCGCCGAACTCGTGGCCAACAAAACACCCCAGTGGCTTGACGCTGTCGCCGTTCTGGCTGCAGCTCAATGCAGTCCAGCATTCCTTCGTGCGCTCATCGAGCGCGGCGCGAAATTGACTGCAACAGATCAAACGGGCAGACCGATGCTGGTTTGTGCCATCGCACAAGGACGACTTGATACTGTCCAATTCCTTTTGACGGCTGGAGCAGATCCGCGAGCAAAGAGCGCCGACGGCAAGTCGCCACTACAGTGGGCGGCCGAAAGAGCGAGCCAAAACAGGGAGTTTTTTACAATCGTCGAAATGCTCACGAATAAAGAAACGGAAGGAGCAAAAAAATCATGATCCGCGCGATGATGGCACTCATGCGGCTGGAGTATCGGAAGATGCTCGGCGGCTGGAAAATTCTGTGGCTGGGATTTCTCACATTGTTGCCACTGCTCGGAATGGGGATCGCCCATGGCGTTCTGGGCGAGAACGACCGCCTGCTCAATCTCGCCATCGGGATGTTCATGAATTATCCGAACGGAATTTGTGTCCTCACCGCGTTGCTGTACGGCAGCTCGATCATTTCCACCGAACTGGAAAACAAAACCCTCTCCTATCTGTTCACTCGCCCGATACCGAAATGGCTCGTGCTGATCGGCAAATACGTCGGTTTCTGCGTTTGTCTCTGCGCGCTGGTCGCCATCAGTGTTTCTCTCACGTTCCTTGCGGTTGGCAAACCAAAAGGCGGGACATGGTTGCTAAGTTATATCAAAGTCTCGGCGATCGCCATTTTCGCCTACGGCGCGATTTTCACCCTCGTGGGGCTTGTGTTCCCGCGCCGCGCCATTATCGCCGGACTGGTCGTGGCACTGGTGGAATTTATCACGGCGCTCATCCCATCAGTCGCCAAGGAGTTCACCGTCACGCATTATCTCCGAGCGTTGCTCTGGAACGATCTAAAGGAGTTCTTCGGGTTTCAATCGAGGAGCGCGCTTGGCATGGATTTCGTCCGGAGCATGAACGAAGTTGCCCGGTGGGAAGCCTATCTCACTCTCGGTCTCATCATTGCCATTGCACTCACATTAGCCTGTTTTCTCCTGCACCGGCGCGAACTCAACGTGACCGAGAAGGTGTAACCCCCAACTCTCGTCACACGCCACCCCGCCTGGCAACAAAATCATTACACGTGTAATGATTTCGTTGCCAGGAGGTTATTTCCATTGTTGGGCAAGTGATTGCAACATTCCTTGCCTGGCTCGCCATGCGCTTTCCCCTTGGTAATCGGAAAGCCAGAGGCCACGCGGCAACATTGGATCCAATGATACCGCCAAATCCCAGCGCCAGCGTTCCTCCCGCAACCAAGCAACTAGGTCGTTTGGCTTCGCGCGTCCTGCGGCACAAGGGATCGGCCGGTTTTTCAGAAAGGCAACATAGGCTTTGTATCGGTAATTGATTTCCTTGAAATTCCATGAGCCGCGAATCAAGGCGTCATTCGAGTATCCCGCGCAACAAGTCGCCTCCATGACCGTGAGCGATTCGACATCGTCACGAAAATCCTTGAGCGCATCGGCCAGCTCTGTGACAGGGTCCGGTCGTATCCAAATGCTGTCCTGCAGGTAACCGAATCGGTTGGAGCGAAGCCATTGAATCAAGCGAATCCGCGAATGCTGCTGACGTGCGGGCAAATCGAACAAGATCATCCGCCATAAACCATCCCAACTGCGCTCCCATCGAAGCACGGCGTTTTGACCTCCACAAACCGCCAGTTTTCCCAACGCGGTCAGGCGATAAACGATCTGCCCGGCGTGTTCCTGGCGCTCGAGCAACTGGCGCTTTTCCAACCGATGCAGGAACGGTCCCAGCCGCCGCCGATATTGCCATCCTTCGAATGACTCCAGGAGGTTGGGAAGCGTGGGGCGAGTCAATGTTTCCAGAGTCCACAAACAAGTCGCAAACAGTTCATCCGACAACAATCGTTTGTTCATCATATTCTCCTTTTGCTGGCAACGAAATCATTACACGTGTAATGATTTCGTTGCCAGGGGGCAAGATGATTTTATGGGGTCGGATTTGCGGGCATTCGGTTGTGGAGGGATGCTTTGGGGGAGCCACGCACCGAGGCCACGCTTCTGTGGTGAAACTGCGGCGGGAAAAATCTCTCAATCTGAACCTCTTTTGCTTCAGAACGGCTTGGATCACTTCTTCGGCAGGTGACGACTGCGCCAGAGGAAAAAGATGGTCGGATAGATCAGCAATTCCAGAATTCCACTGGTGACAACCCCGCCGACCATCGGGGCGGCGATGCGTTTCATCACGTCCGCGCCTGCCTGGGATTGCAATGACCAGAGAATCGGCAACAAACCGAATAGAATCGCGCAGACGGTCATGATTTTCGGGCGCACGCGTAGCACCGCCCCTTCCTTGATGGCCGCCTTCAAATCCTCGACGGTTTTCATGCGACCTTGCGCGGTAAATTTCTCCCAAGCATGGTCGAGATACAGAAGCATGACTACGCCGGTCTCGGCATCCAATCCCGCCAAAGCGATGATGCCAACCCAAACGGCAACGCTTAAATTATAGTCGAGCAAATACAGCAACCAGAATGCGCCGACGAGCGAGAACGGCACCGCGAGCAGCACGATGGCGGTTTTGGTCAGCGATTTCGTGTTCATGTAAATGAGCACAAATATGATAAGCAATGTGAAGGGCACGACAACGAGCAGTTTCTCCTTGGCGCGCTGCCAATATTGATACTGCCCGGCCCACTCGACGTGGTACCCGGTGTATTGCCCTTTCCAATCGATCCCCTCCTCCACCGCGAGGCGCGCGCGCTCCACGTACCCGACGACGGGCTGATCCGCCGTTGGTTTGACGTGAACCAACCCCAGCAATTGTCCGCCCTCATTTTTGATTTCCGGCGCGCCCAACGAAATACGAATCGCGGCGAGTTGACCGAGCGGGATTTGACGGAGTGGCATTTCGTTGGCACCCTCCATTGCTCCAACTGCGATGGTCACATTCTTCAGCGCTTCGATATCCTTGCGAAAATCGCGGGCATATCGAACGTTGATCGGATATCGCTCGCGTCCTTCGATGGTCGTGGAGATGTTTTTGCCGCCGATTGCCGACTCGATCACATCCTCGACCTCGGCGACGCTCAACCCGTACCTAGCGATTTCATCACGGCGCAATGTAATGTCCACGTAATACGCCCCGCTCAACGGCTCGGCAAACGCCGTCTCCGTTCCCGGCAGATTGCGAAGGATGACCTCGATCTTCTTGGCAAGTTCTTCGAGTTTCTTGAGGTCACTGCCGAAGACTTTCACACCGACGGGGCTGCGAACGCCCGTGGCGAGCATGTCGCGGCGCGTCTGGATCGGTTGCCAGGGGATCACGGGCATTCCGGGAATCGGCAGTTCCGCGTTCAGTTTCTTCACCGTTTCGCTCTGGGGCGATGAATCGGCCAGCCCTTTGTCCGGCCAAATTTTTCGCAATGGTTTCTGCCATTGTTCCGGGAACGACGAATACCAGCGATGCAGCGGCACGGGTTTCAACACAATCGTCGTTTCAACCATATTCAAGGGAGCGGGATCGGTGGCAGTCTCGGCCCGACCGATCTTGCCAAAAACGCTCTGCACTTCCGGAAACGTTTCTTTGTCCGCAATAATACGATCTTGCATCTGCAAAATTTCCCGCGCCTCGCCGATTGCCAGGCTTGGCGATGGCGCGGTGGGCATGTAAAGAATCGCGCCCTCATTGAGGTCCGGCATAAATTCCTGGCCGAGTTTCCGCAGGGGAATGATGGTGAGCGCGAGGATCAGGAGCGCGGCGGCGATTGTGAACCAGCGGAATCGCAAGACAAAATTCACAAACGGTTGATAAGCCCAGATCAGAAAACGATTCAAAGGATTCTGCGCTTCGGGACGAATTTTTCCACGGATGAACCAAACCATCAACACCGGCACGAGCGTGACTCCGAGCAGCGATGCAAAAAACATGGCGAACGTCTTGGTGAACGCCAGCGGACGAAAGAGCCTGCCTTCCTGCGCTTCAAGCGTGAAGACCGGGATGAAGCTGACGGTGATGACCAGCAGCGAGAAAAACAACGGTCGCCCGACGCTTTTCGCCGCCGAAAGAATCACCTCGATGCGCTCGCTCCCGTTGGGGTCGCGTTTTTGTTCTTCACGGAAATGTTCGAGTTGCTTGTGGGCGTTCTCGATCATGATGATGGCGCTATCCACCATCGCCCCAATGGCAATGGCGATCCCGCCTAGCGACATAATGTTCGACGTAAGACCGAGCCCCAGCATCGGAACGAACGAAAGCAGAATGGCGATCGGCAACGTGAGAATCGCCACCAGCGCGCTTCGGAAATGAAACAGAAATACGATGCAGACTAGACTGACAATAACGCTCAATTTCACCAACTCCTCCCGCAACGTTTCGATGCTGCTATGGATCAATTCACTGCGGTCATAAGTTACAACCAATTCGGCGCCGGCTGGAAACGAGGGTTGATACGCTTCGATCCGTTCTTTGAGACTGCGAATCACATTCAGCGCGTTCTCGTCGTCGCGCATGATGATGATTCCGCCCACAACCTCCTGCCCGTCCAAGTCCACCAGTCCACGGCGGATTTCCGGACCAAGATGGACACGCCCGATCTGTTTCACCAGAATCGGCACACCTCGGTCATCCGACGAAACCGCGACTTGCTCGATGTCGGCAATGCTCTTGATGTAACCGCGACCGGAGACAATCAGCTCGGTTTCGTTGGCTTCCAACAATCGTCCACCGACGTCATTGTTGGCTTTGCGAATCGCGTCGACGACTTGATTGAGACCGACGCCGTATCCTCGCAACGCGATCGGGTCGAGTTCGACTTGATATTGTTTTACGTAACCGCCGACGCTGGCGACATCGGCCACACCGGGCGTGGCGCGCAGGTAGGGACGCAAATACCAATCTTGAAAACTGCGAAGTTGTTGCAAATCATTCTTTCCGCTGGTATCGCGCAGGGCATACTCGAAAACCCATCCGAGAGCGGTCGCATCGGGACCCAGCGTAGGCATCGCGCCTTCGGGGAGTTGGCCTTGCAACATTTGCATTTTTTCCGAGACGCGCGTCCGCGCCCAATACAAATCCGTGCCATCCTGAAACACCACATACACGAAAGACTCGCCGAGCATGGACGTGCCGCGGACATATTTGACGCGAGGCGCGCCGAGCAGTGCGGTAACGATTGGATACGTCACCTGATCCTCCACGAGGTCGGGGCTGCGCCCCATCCAGGTGGTATTGATAATGACCTGCGTGTCGGAAAGATCGGGGATGGCGTCGAGCGGAGTTCGTTTCAGTGAAAAAATTCCCGCGCCGATTCCCGCGATGACAAACACCATCACCAGAAACGGATTTCGCCCGCACTTGTCGATCAACCGCTCGATCAATGTTTCAGGGGTGGTTGGCTCAGTGGGCATGTCCCGCCTCCTTCTTAGGCGCAGGAGCTTCGGCGCCGTGCTGATGCTCGGCAGGCGCCGTACCGCTAGCCGCGCTCGCCCGTTGGTTGCTTTCCGAATCGAGAAGGAAATTGCCGCTGATGACGACTTGCTCGTTTTCGGCAAGCCCCTTTTCAACGACGACAATCTCGTGGGTATGACCGGTCACCGTCGCAAACGCGCGCGGGCCAACCGTGATTTCTCGCGGCTCATACATGCCACCACCTTTCGAGACATATAAATATTGGCGCGTGCCCTGGTCGAAGACAGCTTGGGTCGGCACGACGACCCGTTCTCCCAGCGGGATTTCGATGGCGACACTTGCGAACATCTGCGGTTTGAGGGCGAGATTTGGATTCGGCACATCGAGACGAACCTTGCCGGTGCGCGTCTTTTCATCCAGGGTCGGATAAACGTACCCGATCTTGGCTTCGATATTTTTCTCCGACCCCGCCGCGTCGGCGCTCACGAGTGAGATCGTGGCGGGTTGACCGGCTCGCACGCGGGAAAGTTCGCTCTCGTACAGATTCGCCACGACCCAGACATTCGAGAGATCCACGATATCTATGGTGGATTCGTCATTGAGAGCTTGTTTAACGGTGAGACCGAGATGAGAAACGTAACCGGATACGGGTGAGAGAATGGTGACCAACTCGGTCGCTTCGCGTTTTTGAACGATTGCCTCGATTTGTCCGGCAGTCAGTCCCAAAAATTCGAGCTTCTTTTCGGCGGCAGCAACAACCGACGCGGCATTGAACTGCGCGGTCGCTTCCGCCTTGGTCGCCTCCTTGTCTCGAAGCTGCAACGCGAATAGAAGTTCGCGCTGGGCGACAAGGAAATCGGGGCTGTACAGGTCGAACAAGGGATCGCCTTTGTTCACCAATTGTCCGGTGGCATTGACATGAAGCGTTTCAACCCAGCCCTTGGCGCGAAACGATACGTGCGCGAGTTTTCCTTCGACATATTCCACGCGACCCGGCGCGCGGATGATTTGGTGAGAGGCGAGTTTGCGCGCGGGTTCGACCCGCAGGCCGATCAATTTTTCCTGCTGCGAGTTCATCTCAACATCGGCGCGGCCGGGGATGACTTCGCGGGCTGGCTTGATCGGCGTAAGGTCCATGTTGCAGATGGGGCAACGACCCGGCTTGTCCTGCACGATGTTGGGGTGCATCGAACAACTCCATTTCGATCCGGGTTTCGGCTCCAGTTTCATGTGACACTTTGGACATTCCCCTGGTTTGTCGGAAACGACTTCCGGGTGCATGGGACACCAATACTGTTGTGTCGCGCCTGCTGGTGTCGTGGATTTTTTGCACGCAATTATTGCGCCGCTGGCGAGAACAGCCAAGAGCGCCAGAAAGATCAATACTCTCGTTTTCATTTTGTTTTTCCTTTCTTCGGTTGTGCCTCCGGTTCCAATTGTGGCCATTCGGGACCGAGCAACGCGTCCAGCTCGGCGATCGCCGTCAACGACTCGGCCAACGCTTTCGCGCGTTCGAGCTCAGCCTTTTTCCACTGACGATAACTTTCCAGCACACGGCGGAAATCCAACTGGCCGCCTTGGTACGCCTGCAAATCGCCCAGGCAACACGCTACCAATCGAGGCAAAATCGTTTTTCGATAAGCCTGCTCGGTTTGTTGCGCGATGATGATCCGGGAGAGGAGATGATGAATTTCCTCGGTCGTGCGCGCTTTCAGGTCGGCATGGTCGGCTTGTGCTGCTTTCAGATTGGCTTGCTCTTCCCGAACCAAGGCAGAGTATTTTCGCAGGTTCCAAATCGGCAACGATACGCCGATCGTGACCATCACCTCGCGCTCGGCGTCGCCGGAGTCATGCCCCGCCATCATCCCTAGATTGTGCTGCATTTCCAGACCCACTTCAAAATCAGGCGCTCGCTCTTTCCTGGCCAACGCAATGGCCGCTTTCGCCCGTTCCGTCTCCCGTTTCAACGCCAGCAATGCAGGGCGATGATCGACGGCATAATCGGCCATCTCATCCACATCACCACCCGCATGCGCCTCGTCAGGCAGCTCGGTTTTGCCAAACGCAGCGTCGTGACGGCGACCAACCCACCGATTCAGTGTCGCCACTTGATCTACGCGCTCCAGCACGAGTGTGGTGAGGTCGAGTTCCAGCATGGCGATTTCGGTTTGGGCCTGCAACAAATCGCTTTGCAAACCCTGATTGACCGCGACTTGGGCGGCGGCCGCTTTCTCGGCCGCTTCCAGCCAGCCACGCAATTCGCGAGTCTTCCGCAGACGCTCGTCGGTCAGCGAAATCGCGGTATGCGCCTTGCGAACGCCGAGCGCGGTTTCTTGGGCGACGACGACGTATTCTGCATAGACGCGCTCGCCTTCCTTTTCGGCCACGGTTCGCGCGAGCTGTTTTTTACCTGGAAACGGAATCATTTGCTTGAATCCATATCGAAACTCCCCGTCCATGCTCGGCGTTCCCCCGTTGAATGCGGTGCCGCCAACCATCACCATGGGATCCGGCCAAGCGGTTGCCTGCGGGATTTTTTGGCGGGAAGATTCCCAGCGCGCGCGCGCGGCAGCGACGGCGGGATTCACTCGCAATGCCTCTCCCACAAGGTCGGCGATCACTTCAACCTTCGCGGGTTGGGCGGGTGCAGGCTGCTGTCGAGTCGGCGCCGGGTCGTCGGCCGCGAGGGACGCGGTCAATGCCAGAATGACTGCACCGAAATAGATTTTCATAGCCACCTCGAACGATATGGTTGTTGAACTCAACACTTCTCCGCGTCGGCACAACACGCCGACGCGAGAGACACTTCTTGCGTTCGAGGAATTTCAGAGCCGCAGAACGCAGCTCTGACGGAGGAGATCGGTTGAGGGAAGATCGCCAAGGGGTGGGAACAGCCCGGCCGAATCCGCGGAGGAAGAATGCAATACGACAACGGCCGGATTGACCCTCCACAACGATGCGTCGGGCAACGTCCGCGAGGGAATTACTGCAAGAGGCAACTCATCGCTCGGCAAAACCGGTGCGCCATTGAGGTTGCAGCGGCAATTCTCTGGAAGACAACAATCACAGGCGGCGCCGGACGATTCGCAGGAGGTTTCCGCGGCCGGCATACACTCGGTCGCGGCCAAGGATGAGTTGGCAATCGCGACAAGAAACGCGACCCAAAAAGGAATTATCTTTGCCAATTTCACCGCTGCAACCTAGCACTCCTTGGCGCGCTGTCAAGCGCTCCCGTCAACTTTTGATTTTTATCTCATTAAATTTCTGCACCAACCACTTGTCGCTGACTTGTTGCACAGTCGCCGTGTGCATGACTTTTTCAGGCGCGTATCCTTGAATGCCTTTTTGGTGATGGAGTCGCGTGACGGTTTGCTCGACCTGAATGTTCACGAGTCCGTCGCCGGCTGGCTGCTCCGAAATTTTTCGCGGCTTGATTCCTTCGATGCTGGGAGCAAACCCGGCGCCTCCCATGACACTGGTCTTCGCACTGGATTCGATCGAACGCCGTTGAATTTCAGCGGGGGAAATTTTAAGCGCAAGGAGAGCGTCGCGGTTTCCGGGAGTGGCGCGGAACGCATAATTGGCGAAGGCCGTTTCGACTTCCGCCATGTGTTTGGCTTCGCCAGTCGCATATTGCGTCGCGCTGGAGAAATCCTCCCGAATCCAAAGTTCGGAGAATTTGGAAAATGCCAGGTAAGCATCCGACGGTGGAGGCGGCGCGGCAAAAAACTTTTGATAACCAACATATCCTCCATACGCAATCCCAACCCAGACAACCAAACGGATCAATTGCGGCACGAACGTCGATAGGCCGGACGACTGTGCCCCCTGCGGACGAAATGCGGGAGTTTGCGGAGCGCTCGCCTGGGGCATGGCAGCTTTTTTCGCTCGCGCGAAAAGAAGAAAATAGCTACCCACTGCCGCAACGATCATCGCCGATATGAAACTGATCACTTCCGCTTTCATGGTGGTACTCCCAATTCAACCGTCATGATCACCCAAGCGTTCTGACCTTCCGTCCGTTAGAACCATGCTAGTTTTTCCTTGTGTGTACGGTACAGAAGGCCGAGCAACCGCATATCGACCATTACAAAGTACAGAGAAATGAGCTGTCCAAGAAAAATTCCAATGAAGTCGGGTACCACGACGATCAGTACAACACGAAAGAGCACTTCGATTCCGATGGCCACTGCAAGCAAGCCGCAAACCACCATGTACGGCAGAAAAATTCGAAATATCGCCGGAAACACGATTAACGGATTGACACTCACGATCGAGTTGAACATGATCACGGCCAGCATCGCCATCGGAAAACAAGCCACGCCGATCCCAGTAAACAAAATCACCGAAAGAGGGTGCAATAACACATCAGCAAAGGGGATCAAGTTCGACCCTGTAAACATCTCCCAAACGGAATTGACCAGCGCCAAACCCAACGGGGCAAAATAGATAAATGCCGTTCCTACGATTAAAAAAAACGGGCGCAAAATCGAGTCCCACATTCCACTGAATTCCGGGAAGTCAGGGGGCTCGTTCTCGCCATTGGCAGTCGTCAGCACAATCTCAAACATATAGGCCGACACATAACCCATGATGATCAAATTTGCTCCCAAACCAATCGCGCCATACGACGATGCCAATCGCGCAAAACCAATAAATACCGTGGCCGCAATCAACATCAATAACCCTTTCAACAGGATCGGAAATTTAAACGCCATGGGTATTTGAGCAAAAAACGACTCGCCAACTGCAATTGACGGTGCAATCGGAGGAGTGGAAAAAGTTGCACCGTCCACTACGCCAACGGGGGAATGAGCAGGCGCCACAGGAGGTTCGGTAAAGTTTCCATCGGCACCAGCACCCGCAGGAATTGCCTCTTTCATTCCACGAGCTTGCCAAAAAAATAGTCCACCACCGATTACTCCTCCAACAACCGCTCCAACAAACCCAAACAACATAATTCTCCCCATAGGAGTCGATTCCGGTTTGAGAATTTCAGCTGAAGGAATCGGCGTTGCCGCTACAACAGAAACCGGATTCGATGGGGTCAAAGCTGTTGATGGAGAGGAATTGGGTTGCGAATCCGGCACAACAACGGTCGGGGACGGCGTTGTCTGGGCCGCCGGTTTTGGAGGCGGTGTCTGGGGAGGAGGAGGAG
>CAYGDP010000029.1:0-46432 GCA_964348665.1 uncultured Verrucomicrobiota bacterium | reverse complement strand
CGCCGCGCGCGGCGCGGGCAGCGGGATCGCCATCAATGGCACGCAAACGTTGAGTGTCATGATCAACGAGGAAGATCACTTGCGGATGCAATCGCTCCGTGGCGGGCTTCAACTCAAAGACGCCTGGAAAACGCTCGACCGCGTGGATACCGAACTGGAAGCAAAACTCGACTATGCCTTTTCCGGAAAACTCGGTTATCTGACGGCTTGCCCGACCAACGTTGGCACCGGACTACGCGGTAGCGCCATGCTTCATCTTCCCGCGTTGGTCATCGCGGAGCAAATGGGGCAAATCGTACAGGCCGTCACGAAACTCAACCTCAACGTCCGCGGCCTCTATGGCGAAGGCACCGAGACTCACGGCAACCTCTTTCAGATTTCCAACCAAACCACCATCGGTGAGCGCGAGGCCGACATCCTTGATCGTCTCAATAAAGTCGTCAACCAAATGGTTGAGCACGAAGAAAACGCCCGTGCCGCGCTCATGGAAAAACGCGCCCGACTGTTGGCCGACCAATGCGGTCGCGCCTACGGAATCCTCACCAACGCCCACATCATCAGCTCGAAGGAAACCCTCAATCTTCTCTCGCTACTCCTCCTCGGGATTGATCTGGGACTCTTTGGCGACGCCAACCCCGCGATGGTGCATGAACTTTATGTCATCAGCCAGCCCGCCCACCTTCAAAAGATGGTGGACCAAAAACTCTCCGCCGAACAACGCGATCTGTTCCGCGCCGACCTCATTCGCGAACGCCTCCGCGCACTGTCCAAGCCAAAATTGCCGGATGGCAAGGTATAATCGCAATCGGAACCCCATCCAACGGACGCCTACAATATTATAGCTTGTGTGCTATTGTTTGGCTGTGAATCACAATCGACAAGATTGGAATGGGAAGTCGGAATTGTTGATGCGCATCATAGTCGTCATGTTTTTACTGTTTGTGCTAGCCGTAACAATTCTTCCCGCATTTCAAGGAAGTAGGGGAACGGCTCGCAACGCAAGCTGCTTGAGCAACCTTAAGCAGGTTGCGCTCGCTTGCCACCTGTACTCACAAGATAACAACGGTTACCTCCCCGCTTTTAGCGGCAAGCTTACCGATTCCAACCAGTCGTTTTACCTTCTCATGCCGAACTATATGACCACAACACGACCGTTCAAGTGCCCAAGCGATCCTTGCGTGAGTGCCGCCGAGGCGATGACCCATGCTGCATTCAACAGGCCAAAAGTCAACAGCTACGCATACACCGCTGGATTTCGGGTATTAACCTTGTCAGACTCGCCGTTGGCCGGTGATATCATCAAAGATCCGTCGAAGGCGAACATTCTTAAAACGGAGCAGTTTCGCCATGTAACCGCTTGTGAACAGGCAGGGCGTTTACACACCCAACAGGGAAAACTGTGGAATACAAAGGGTGGGAATGTTGTTTTCGTGGACGGCCACGGAGAATTCAACGCGGGAACGACGCTGCGAATCCGTTGGGTTGACGCTGCGGGGGGTACAGCAAATATTAAAAATCCCAATGGCATTAAAGATGAATCGTAATCGGTGACCAGAAACGGCTGAAGAAGCACGGAAAGCTTCTCCCCAAGGGAATGCTCATCAATCCTTGATTCCCCGCTTGCACAATCGGGCAAGCTGCGATACGTTACGACGCGAGAGACGGATATGTTGAACAACTTTACACCACGCGCGCAGCAGGTATTGGCGCTGGCCCGCAAGGAAGCCGAGCGGTTTAATCACAATTACATCGGCACCGAACATCTCCTCCTCGGCCTCATCAAGCTAGGCCAAGGCGTTGCCGTCAATGTCCTCCAAAAAATGGGGCTCGACCTCGAAACGGTCCGCATGGCCGTCGAAAAACGCGTCGGCACCGGTCCCGAAACCAAAATGATCGGCAATGTGCCGTACACGCCGCGCGTGCGCAAAGTGCTTGCCCTGGCGCAACGCGAAGCAAAAGCCCTCAATCACAGCTACGTCGGCACCGAACACATTCTCCTCGGCCTCTTGCGCGAAGGCGAAGGGATCGCCGCGGAAGTTTTGCGTGACTTGGAAGTGGACATCGAGAGGGCGCGCCAGGAAGTTCTGAAAGAACTCGACCCCAATTTCCAAGGCGCCGTCCCGCAGGATCAACCGGATCAACCGCAGCCGAGCAGCGGCCAAAGCGGCAGCCAATCCAGCGAAACTTCCACTGAAAAGAAAGAAATCAAGACGCCGGCCCTGCGCGCGTTCGGTCGCGACCTTAACGAACTGGCGAAAAAGGGCGAGATGGATCCGGTCATCGGCCGCAAAAACGAAATCGAACGCGTTATCCAGATTTTATGCCGTCGCACCAAAAACAATCCCGTGCTGATCGGCGAGGCTGGCGTAGGGAAGACCGCCATTGTCGAAGGTCTGGCGCAAGAGATCGTCACGGGCAACGTCCCGGAAATCCTTCGCGACAAGCGCGTGATCACGCTCGACTTGGCGCTGATGGTTGCCGGTACGAAATATCGCGGTCAGTTCGAGGAACGCATCAAGGCCGTAATGGACGAAATCCGGCGCAGCAAAAACATCATTTTGTTCATTGACGAACTTCATACTATCGTCGGCGCAGGCAGCGCCGAGGGCGCGATGGATGCCAGCAACATCATCAAACCGGCTCTTTCCCGCGGCGAGCTGCAATGCGTCGGTGCGACCACGATGAATGAGTACCGTAAATACATCGAAAAAGACGCCGCCCTCGAGCGACGGTTCCAGACCGTCATGGTCGAGCCGCCGAGCGTGGAGCAGACCGTTGAAATCCTCAAAGGTCTCCGGGGCAAATATGAAGGTCATCACCGCGCCAAATTCACCGACCAGGCTCTCGAAGCCGCGTCCCGTCTCTCCGACCGTTACATCACTGGACGATTCCTGCCCGACAAGGCGATTGACGTGATGGACGAAGCTGGCGCCCGGGCGCGCATTGGCTCGATGACGCGTCCGCCGGACGTGAAAGATTTGGAGAAAGATCTTGAGCGCGTTCGCCACGAAAAGGAGGACGCGATCAAGAAACAGGATTTTGAACTGGCCGCTGCCCTTCGCGATCAGGAAAAACAGGCGAAGGATAAACTCGACCGCACCCTGGGGCAATGGCGCCAGTCGCGCGATGAGAAAGAAATCGTCATCACCGAAGACGACATTCTGCAGGTCATTAGCAAGTGGACCGGCGTCCCATTGCAACGGATGGACCAGAAAGATGCGCAGCGATTGCTGACGATGGAGGATGAGTTGCGAAAACATATCATCGGACAGGAAGAAGCCATCATCGCGATGGCAAAAGCGCTCCGCCGCAGTCGCGCCGACCTCAAAGACCCGAAACGCCCCATCGGCAGTTTCATTTTCCTCGGGCCGACCGGCGTCGGCAAGACGCTCATGGCCAAAACGCTCGCCGAGTTCATGTTCGGTGATTCCGCGGCTCTGATCCAGCTCGATATGAGCGAATACATGGAAAAATTCAACGTCTCGCGCCTCGTCGGTTCCCCGCCGGGCTACGTCGGCTACGAAGAAGGCGGCCAGTTAAGCGAGCGGGTCCGTCGTCGCCCCTATTGTGTCGTCCTCTTCGACGAGATCGAAAAAGCCCATCCCGACGTGTTGCACATGCTCCTCCAGATTTTGGAAGAAGGCAAGCTGACCGATTCGCTCGGTCGCGCCATTGATTTCAAAAATACCATTGTGTTGATGACCTCCAACGTCGGCGCTGATGTGATCCGCCGCGGCGGCTCGCTCGGTTTCGCCCCGCCCACCGAGAGCGCCAACTACGACAAGATGAAAGAGCGACTCCTGGAAGAGGCCAAGAAAATGTTCAAGCCGGAATTTCTAAACCGCACCGACGACCTCATCGTCTTCCGCCAACTCAACCGGGAAGACATGGTAAAAATCGTCGAGATCGAAGTCGCCAAAGTAGTTGCCCGGCTTAAGGAGAAGAAGGTTGATGTTCATCTCTCGCCTGAAGCAAAGACTTTCCTCATCGAAAAAGGCTATGACCCTGCGCTTGGCGCGCGCCCGTTGCGCCGCGCAGTTGAGCGTTACCTGGAAGACCCGCTTGCCGAGGAAATCCTGAAAGGCAGCATCAAACCTGATGTCGCCGTTGAAGTCGCCGTCGCCGACGACAAGCTCACCTTCCACCAGCTCGCCACGCAAGCTTCGTAGGCTAAATCAGCCAGTCCTACGGTTTCTGGCTGTTATCGCGGCAACGGACGACTGTTAGGCTTGCGCAGCGGATAGTGCGTACCGGAAGGAATTTGGAAATCCTCAAACCGTTTCATCCCGCGTTGGTTCAAATCTCTGCGTGTGGGCTTGCCCGGTTCAATTGACCAATCGGCCAAGGGAAATCCGTGATGAAACACTTCTCGCGCCGCCCTCTGGAGTCGCTAGACGCTGGTCAGCTCTTTTTCTTTATGCACCAACAGTTTGTCAATCTCGGCGATGTACTCGTCGTGCTTGGCCTGCACTTCTTTTTCGCGGACTTTGAGTTCATCCTCACTGATGCCCCCGGTTTTTTGGAGCTTTTTGAGGGCGTCATTCGCTTCGCGCCGCTCGCTCCGGATGGCGACGCGACCGTCCTCGGACATTTTTTTGACCACCTTGGCCAATTCACGACGGCGATCTTCGCTCAATTCCGGAATGGGAATGCGAATGATTTTGCCATCGGTTCGCGGCGTCAGGCCCAGGTCAGACTTCATGATCGCCTTTTCCACGTCCTTTACCACACCGGCGTCCCAAGGTTGCACGACGATCAATCGCGGTTCCGGCGCGGTGATGCCCGCCACTTCCCGCAACCGCATCGTTGTGCCGCCGTAACATTCGACGGCGAGATTTTCTACCAGCGCAGGCGCGGCGCGTCCGGTGCGGATTTTGGAGAACTCATCGCTCACCACTTCCACCGATTTCATCATCTTCTCTTCCATCTCCAACAAAATATCGTCAGCTGCCATGCGCGCAGAATAGAACCTCGCACACCGTTCTGCAAGGCGAAACAGGGATGGCTAAGCAAGAAATCGGCTAAACAAATTCTCCGTGATCTTTTGCACGCGGGCGTCGGGGCCTTGTGGATTGGCGCCATGCGCGGAGGGATGTTTGTAGCCGGGCGGCGCGCTTAATCCGTCACTCCACCAAATTGTGGCGGCGTTGAAGACGAAATTACCCTTTGGCCCGGGATAGATTGTTGCGGTGGCATCGGCCTGTCCTCCACGGTTCTTGACGGTGCTACGACCGATGATTTCGAGGCCGGGAATATCCGCGGGATCGCCATGAAATTCCCAACCGACTAGGCCCTTGATCCGGTCGCCATTCTTCATTCCACTCCCTTCAAAAAGCCAGTGGTTCTCTTTTGCGCAAGTCCAGTCGGCCCCGCCCCAGACGGGAAACGTGCTGCGTGCGCCGATCAATATCGCTTCGTTCGGGCCGTTGTGTTTCATCTCGAGAAGTTCCGGAAAATCGCGCGACGCTTCCGGTTGAATCGGTCCGTATTGACCGATGCGGCTAATGGCTCGATTCGGAACGCCGGCAGCGCTGGCGTAGAAATCGATCACACCGCAACAGGTATTCCCGCTGAAAAACGCGACGTTCAATCCGGACGCGATCGCGCTCTTGACGCTATTGAACATATCGAGCGACCAATACTCATCGTGGCCGACGGAGAGTAACGCTTTCGCGCGCATCAGGTTGTTGGGGTTGCTGTGCGTGTCCACGTTGCTGATGTAACTCACGTCATAGTCGTGTTGCTCCAACCAAAACGCCAATGGAAATTCCCAGAGCAGAAATTCGCCCGAACCTTGCGAGAGCGGGGCGTTGAGGATCTGGCAGTATTTGCCATACGGCCGGTCAAAACTCACCCGCACGCCTGGCCCCCAGTACCATTCTTTTATGCCATTGTCGTAAAGAGCGAATTGGTTTGGCCAACGATTGTAAGCCGACCACGTCGTATCGCTGCACTGAAACAAAAAATCGCACCGGCGATCGTCGCGCACGATGAAGATAATGTAACTCTGCATCGCTTCGCGCTCGGCGGTTAACTTCCCGATATATACCCCACTTGGCCAATCGCGTTGGATTTTGATCTCCGTCGCTGGTTCCCACGTGCATTCGCGCAGGCGCTCAATGCCGATGGTCGGATCCGGTTGTGTCTTGCCCTTGAACGGCCCAAGCTGTGCCAGATGCCTCCCACCCTTGCCGCCATAGTAACCGAGCCGATACAAATCGATCAGAAACGGCGAGGTCGGATTGGTGCTGACGAAAATCTTCAGCCGTTCACCCGATCGAATGCTCGTGTGCGAGCAATATCCCTCAATCCACGGACACCGATACCGGGTCTTCGGATCCACGCGCGTCTTGGTCAATAACCAATCTGTTGTCCCCGCTCTTTCATTTTCCGCCCGAATCAAGTCGCGTTTTGCAGAAGCCGCACGACTGGAGACGCACCCTGCCAACGGCGCGACCGCCGCAGCGGCCGCCACAGCCGCTCCTTTCTTCAACAACTCTCGTCGAGTGATATGTTTCATTATTTCAACGATAGCAAATAGGAAATCAAGTCGGCGAGTTCTTCGCGGCTTAATTGCGCGTCCAGTCCTTGGGGCATGATCGAGACCGCGCCCGGTCGCTTTTCGGCAATCTCATTTTGCGGGATGCGCACGGTGGTGTTGAGCCCGGTCGCGAGCACCACTTCATCGGTATCTCGGCGCACGACACCGCTGTAATCCTCGCCGGATTTTGTCACCACGATCATCGGCTCGTATCCACGCACGAAACTGACACTGGGATACACGAGGGATTCTAACAAATCACGCCGCGTCCTCACCTGCCCGATTCGCGAGAGATCAGGCCCCATGTCGCCTCCAAGATAACCGATGGCGTGACACGACGAACAGGCGGCTTTCGACCCATTGAACAACATCTGACCGCGCAGAATGTTTCCGCCTTTGAGCTGCGCAATCAACTCGTCGAGATGCGTCTTCTGCTTCCCAGCGTCGGCGTTGAGCAAGCTCAAAACTTCCTCACCCTGCTGCTTCACGCTTTCGGGAAATGTTTTTAGCAGCGATTTCACCATGTCCGCTCGCAGCGTCGCAGCGGCCTTGCTATTCTTGAGCGCCGCGACCAATCGCAGACCAAGAGTTTCGTCGTCGGCTTTGTCAAACGCGGGCAGCAGTTTCGTAATTTCCAAAGGGCCAATGACGGCTAGGGATTCTGTCAGGGCGAGTAATTGCTCAACGGTCAATTTCGCCCTGCCCAGCACGGTCGCCGCGGTGGCACGAACCGCCACGGTTTTTGTCGCAGCCAGATTCGCGCGTAGAAAATCAAAAAGGGTAGCCTCTAAATCCTCCAGTTTGCCGGGCAACGCCGCCAGCGCGTCGAGCCGAACTTCCTCCGCAATTTTCGTTTGACGCGCCACTTTCAAGAGGGCCTCTGTCAGTTCCGCGCGCGCACGCTTCGACGCGGGAAGCGAGCGCAGCGTAGCAACCGTCTGTCGCAACAAATCCGCGTCGTCGCTGCCCAGCGCGCGGGTCAGCTCCGACTGCCATGCCATCGGCATTTCCTTCACGTCCGACTGCGCCATGGCGCGCATTGCAAGCAACCGGGTTTCTTTTTTAGACGCGTCGTCGCGCAATACCTCGGTCAGCACTCCTTGAATCGCCGTGTTTGTTGCCAATTGAGCTAGCAACGCTTGCAGTTCCCGACGATCGCTCAATTCAGTTGCCGTTAACCGCTCTCGAAAGAACCCGGCCAGATCATCCCCCCAATCCGTGTGATGACTCACAATCCACATCGCCACCGATTGAAGCAGCGGGTCGCTGGAAACCAACAGGGGTGTGACTTCTGCCGGTTTCAATCCGCCCCCATCCATCTGATCCAGCGCTACGAGCGCCGCGCGGCGAGGGGCGGATGACGCCGCGCGCAATCCACGCTCCGTCTCTACGCGGTCGGCAATTTCAATAAGCGCGAATGTAATCGAGTGCTCCAGTGTACGGTCGAGCAATTTTTCCTGTTGTGCTTGCTCGGCGGCGGCCAGCAAGGACGACACCGCAGATTTTTCTCCAATTCGACCCAGGGCTTCCGCGGCAGCGCGTCGCACCGGAGGCGAATCACTCATTACCATTTCCTTCAGTCGCGGCAGCGCATCGCGATCGCGCCAAACGCTTGTCGAATGAATCGCCGCCAGTCTCACGCTCTCGTCACGTTCGGACAACGCTTCGCGAACATATTCCCGTGCAGCCACGTCCTCGATCCGTGTCAGCGTCCAGACGGCGTTGCGCCTTGCTTCGGCGGAGACGGCCTTCTTCACAGTCGCCCGGAGCGTTGGCACTGCCTTCAACCCTTGCTGTGCAAGCTGCTGAATCGCCCGATGACGTACCGCGGGGCGGTCGTCGGAAAGCAACTTCGCAAGCTCGGTCGCTTTCAGTTTTGACCACGCAAGTTTGAGTCCGCGCGGATCGGCAACTTTCGGAGCGTCCTTGCGCCGCACGCGATAAATCGCTCCAAGCACGTCGGGTTTGGCTAGTTGCGACGTTGGACAACAAAGTTTGTACCAGCCGCCGGTGTCCACGACGATGAGACTGCCGTCAGCATCCTCCATCACGTCGGTCGGGTGAAAATCGGGATGGTCGGACACTAAAAAGTCCACGTCGCGCGTCTTGAACGTCGCACCGTCCGGCACGAGTTCGTGGCGCGAGACGCGGTGGCGATTGAATTGGCAAACAAACAGATTATTCTGATAATCTCGACCAAAGACTCGCGACTCATAGCGGATCAAGCCGGAAGGCGCGGCTGGGCCGAGGTGCGTGAGCACCGGCATCAGTCCACCGGTTTTTTTATGGCCATCGAGAACGTCGTGGTCTTTCCCATAGACGCCGCCGTAGATCGCATGAATCAGTCCGTCCCGTTGACCGCCGCCGGGATGCTGAAAAAAAGTAGTCGTGAATATGCGCTCGCCGCCGCTAGTGAAGGCGATCCCGACCGGATTATCCATGCCACCGGTCATCACCGGTTCCAGCCCGCTGCCGTCGGAGCGGCTGCGAAAAATGTGCGCGGCGCGCGTGACGAATGGCGGGTTGCCGGGACGCTCGTAGGTTTGTTTGGCGAATGCGCCCTTGCACCAGTAAATCCAACCGTCGAGTCCGAGATACGGCCCGTGCAGATCGTTTGCGCAACCCGTCAGCGTCTTTCCCTTGAACCATTCCTCGCGCACGTCCGCCACTCCGTCGCCGCCCATGTCGGCCAGTTTCCAAATACTCGGCGGCGCGGAGACGTAGAGCGAGCCGTTGTGCCAAAGGCAACCTTCGGGAAACATCATTTTGTCGGCGAATACGACGCTCTTGTCGAAGATCCCGTCGCCGTCGCTGTCTTCGAGCCGGACGACGCGATGCGGTTTGTCGGCCAGTTGTTTTTCGACCTTCTCATTTGACCCGGAGGAATCGGTGACATAAAGCCTGCCTTGCTCATCGAAGTCAGCCTCAATTGGGCGATTGACCAACGGCGGCCCGGCAACACGCTCGACCACAAAACCCTCCGGGACATGGATGGATTTGAGGATTTCGTCGGAGAGGGGCGCGGTGTCTTGCGCTTGAAGGGACATGCGAAGCGTGAACAGACCACACAAAAGCCAACATCGCACCGCATTCACAGTTATCTATTTACCACGAATGGACACGAATGAACACGAAGAATTAGCGCACACAACACGCAAGCCGAATCAAAATGGAAATTTGCACTTTCGCTTCATTCGGTTCCGCCAGCCGACAGATTCGCGATGAATCTATCCATCTCACCAATCTGCGTACCCGCCATCGGCATGATGAAGGTCCGGCACGTCCCAGTCTTTCCATTGCCCCTTTTTCAACGCTTTCTCATCCACTTCGATCCCCAACCCGTCACCGGTCGGCACATCCACGAACCCGTTCTTTTGCCGAAACGCATTTTTCAATAATCCTTCGCCAAGATTGATTTGCTCTTGCACGACAAAATTCGGAGTGCAGGCATCCAATTGCAGACACGCGGCAAACGCGATGGCCGAGAGCGGACAATGCGGCGCGATACCGACGTAATAGGCCTCCGCCATAGCTGCGATTTTTTTGCATTCGAGAATTCCGCCGGCGTGACTCACATCCGGTTGCAGAATCGCCGCTGCTTGTTTCTCCAGCACCTCACGAAAACCATATTTCGTGAACAACCGCTCGCCCGTGGCAATCGGGATTTTCGTCGTGCGGGCGATGCGCGCCATTGTGTCCACGTTTTCCTGCAGGCACGGTTCCTCGACGAAGAACGGGCGGTATTCCTCGATGGCGGCGCAAATCTGAATCGCGTTGCTGGGGCTGACCCGTCCGTGAAAGTCGAGCATCAGATACACATCGTCACCGATCGCTTCGCGCATGGCACGAACGTGGGCGGCGGCCTTTTTGATTTCACCCGCGCCGGCGGCGAGTTCCATCGCGCCGGGGACAGGCGAACTTTTGACGGCGGTGAACCCTTCCGCAACGGCTTTCTCGCAGCTTTTTCGCAGCGCGTCGAGAGTTCCGCCTCCGACGTGTTTGTAGATTCGGATGCGGTCGCGGCATTTGCCGCCGAGCAATTGCCAGACGGGTTGCTGGAGGGCTTTGCCTTTGATGTCCCAAAGCGCCTGCTCGATGCCGCTAATGGCGCTGCAGAGAATCGGGCCGCCCCGATAGAAGCTGCCGCGGTACATCATTTGCCAAAGATGTTCGATGCGGCGCGCGTCTTGTCCGATGAGTTTGCGCGAGAGTTCTTCGACGGCGGTGCAAGTCGTTTTCGCGCGGCTTTCCAGCGTGCATTCCCCCCAACCGACGATATCGCTCTCGGTGTGAACCTTGACCAGCGCCGACCGCGGCGGCACAAGGAAGGTCTCGATGGTTTTGATTTTCACAGTAGTAGATATTGCCCACGGAACACGCGAAATACACGGAAAAAAAATCCACTCATTGCTTCTTCGTGAGCCAGCAGGAGGCAAAGGTCAATGCCTCATCAATCGTGGAAAATTTTCGCTCACCTTGCAGCTCATCCCGGATCGAAGGATCAACATAAAAACTATTATCGTCTGCGTAGAATTCAATCCCGCGATCTCCCTGATCGGCGACTAGAAAACGACCTGGACCATCGGCTATAATCTTAACATTTACATCAACCCGCGAAAGCGAGTTAGTCGCATAATTTAGAACTTGGGTATATGCTTCGTTGGTTATCGTGCGCTGAACATAACATAAATAAAGTTTTTGCGCTTCTTGTGCTTTTTGTGGCCCAAAAATTCAATCCTTCACCAACGGGAGCTTCTTCGATTCCTTGCCTTCTCTCAATCCATCTTGCGGTGTGTACCCGAGGAGGCGTTGCGCGTAGAACCAGTCCATCGGGCAATCATCGTTGTCGCTGGCGCCGTTGAGGATTTCGTATTTCAAGTCGGGCGCATCAATCGCCAGCCGGATCAGTTGCGCCAGATCACGCGCGGTGACTGCAATCGGAAATCCACCGTGCTTCTTGAATTCCTTCGGAAAATTTTCGTTGTTGGTGAACCAGCCGATCCGGACACAGACAACCGATAACCCGTGTTTATCGCTGTAGAACCGCCCGACTGCTTCGCCAAAAATCTTGGTGGCAGCATACACGCTGATGGGACGCGGCACCATTCGCCCCGTCACCAACCGTTTCCCGCCCCAGAATCCGATCGTCTGCACGGTGCTGGCAAAAATCACGCGGCGCACCTTGGCCAGTCGCGCCGACTCGAAGACATTGTAGCAGCCTTCGAGGTTCGGTTTCATCAGGACAGAATGAAAATCAGCTTCATTCGGGTACGCGCCGAGATGGACGACGGTGTCCACGCCTTCGCAGGCTTTCTTGATCTGCTCGAAATCGCAGAGATCGCCCACGATCATCTCTTTTTCGCCTTCGATGGCGCGCTGGTCGTGCAGGCGATACCGGTAGCGGTCGCCCCAAATGGCGCGCAGCGCTGTGCCGATTCGCCCCGCCGCGCCGGTGATTAGCAAAAGCCGTTTCTTGCTCATGGTTTTCGATTGTCGTTGAATGTCCCGCCCATCAAATCGGCGGGCACAGATCACCGGCTCTGGAATTATCCAAGAGATTTCTTCACGGCCGCCTTGGTTTTGGCCAGCGCGGTCTTGGCAACCTCCAAAGGTTCTTGCTTCCAATAGCCGCGATTGAACAACTCGACAGAGAGAGCGCCGCGAAATCCGATGGCGAGGAGGTCGCGAAAAAACTGGTCGAGCGGCGCGATGCCATCACCGGGATAGACGCGATGTTGGTCGCCGATTTTATCGCGCGCGGGTGTGTCGGGATAATCATTCATGTGAAATACATGAATCGAGCCGCCATTGAGCAGTTTCAAGCCGTTAAAATCCGACCCCCCTTTGTAAATGTGATATACGTCGAGAAGAATGCCCGCCTTGGGATGACCGCTCTCGGCGGCGACATAGGCGACCTCGCCAATGCGGCTCAATGTTTTTGAAAAACCCCACAGTTCCAGTTGAGGCTCGACACCCATAGTATCGCCCAGATCGCACAATGCGCGGTAGCGCGCGGCGAGTTTGGCGAGGTCGGCGTCGCGCTCGTTGGTTTTGCCCGCGGGCGGCGCCGCCAGATGTTTGCAGCCGAGCTGAGCCAGCAAATCCATGTCGCGCTTGGCCTGTTCCAACGCCTTGGCGCGCGCCGCGTCATCATCCACGATCCATTGCGCAAACCCGATGCCGTCTTCGACGGTCAACCCGCCGTCGCGCAATCGTTTGGCCAAATCCTTCAAACCACCACGCTTGTCGCACTCGTCAATTTCATTGAGCCACAATTCGACGCCGTCATAGCCAGCCTTCGCAGCGAAATCAACTTCCTGCTCGATGGTCAGCGGGCGTTTCTTCGCCCAAGGTTCCTGGAGCGTGCTGGTGTTCAGGCAATACCGAAATTGGTTTTTGGAAGATTTCATCGTGACCTCCTTGCCGGTAGTAATGGCGCAGGATGTCAGCCCCCCCAGTGCGCCCGCGCCCATCGCGGCGGCGCCGGCGGCCAACATCTCGCGGCGGGTAAGGTTTGGATTCATTCAAAGGTTTCCTACCACAAAGCCTAAGGGACGCCAAGTTTTTGTCTTTGTGTATTGGTTCCATTGTGCTTATAATTTCTTGCTTTGAAACTCCAAGCCTTTTTCATCCTCTTCCTCCTAGGCCAATGCTTTGCAGAAGAAGCGGTTGTTGTGCCAAAGGAAAATTACTTCGGCCAAATGCCCAAACTCCACGCGCGGCTGATCAAGATTGACCCGCAAGCACGCACCGTCGAAGCCATCTTCGATCCCGAAGGCAATAACCCCAAGCGTGCAACGCTGCCACTGGCGTGGGATGTGGAACTGTATCGCGACGGAGCATTTGCAACACCAGAGGACTTTCAAAAAGATATGCGCCTCTTCGCAATGCTGGACGTGGACGCGAAAAGAAAGTGGATTTCCGTGCGCGTTTTGATGGACGAACCGTCCGTTGACGAATATCGTGGAAAAAGACCAACTGAAACGCTGAAATCATCACCTTCTACTCACGAGACCCGTCTCCGAGAGAACGGCCTGGCTGCCCGCCTCGCCGACGTGGACGCCGTGAAAGGACGCGCGGTGATTGTGGTTGCGCGCTCTGGCTCGGCTTGGGCGCGAACTCTGAAACTGAAAGACGAAGTCCAATTGCTCGCTGCCAAGGAAACCAAGCCGTTCACCGTCACCGTCGTCGAGTGCTGGCCGGACGCTGCTCGAACAAAAATTAAAATTGTGACCGAAGGGAAAAATCTCTCGCCACTCGAGGGAGGGATGGATGTGCGAGTGCTGATGAAGCCGCCTGCGAAAACGTCGCCGCTGGACGCGCTCGGCGGTGACACGATCGAGGAGCGCTCGACACGGATTCTAAGCACGATCATGTGCGTGTGTGGCATCATGGAAGAGCAATGCGGCGGAAAGTTCTGGACATTGGAGGCGTGTAACGCAATGAATTGCCCTGCGCCGAGACTTGTTAAGAAGGAACTGGCGGAGTGGATGAAAGCAGGTATGACGGATGAGCAGATTATCAAGAAACTCGTTGAACGGGATGGAGAAAAGGTTTTGAAGCCGCATCTGGATTGATTCGAGTACGAGGACGACGACGAGGACGAGTACGGTTGAGGAAAGGAAAAAAATGAAAGTCATTATTTGGACCGATATGGAAGGCGTGGCGGGGATTGTGGCTTGGGACCAGGTCACCGGCGGCAAATCGCTTTATGAGGAAGGACGGCGATTGTTGACCGAGGAAATCAATGCCGCCGTGCGCGGCGCGAAAAAGGCGGGCGCAAAACAAATCGTCGTGCTCGATTGCCACGGCGCGGGCGGAGGCTGGACATTCAACAGTTTCATCCCGGAACTTCTCGAAGAAGGCGCGGAATATGTCAGCGGCTCGCCGTGGGGACGATACACCAAACCGCTCGAAGAAGGATGCGACGCGGCGTTGCTGGTCGGCATGCATGCCAAGGCGGGTACACCCGACGGAGTTCTATGCCACACGGTTTCAGGGACCGAGTGGACGAATTGCTGGTTCAACGACACGTTAGTCGGCGAGAGCGGGATCAATGCCGCACTAAGCGGTCATTGGAATGTGCCCGTGCTGCTGGCGACGGGGGATGAAGCCACCTGTCGCGAATGCACCGATCTCTTGGGCAAAGGACTTACCACTGTCGCGGTGAAAAAAGGAATCAACCGCTATTCCGCGCAACAATTGCCACCGAAAACCGCTCGCAAACTCATCGAAGAAGGCGCGCGCAAAGCACTCAAAAATCTGAAAGCGGTAAGACCGTACAAACCCGCCCAGCCATGCACGATCACGGTGGAATTTGCTACGCCCGACCGGGTCACGCCATATCTGGGCCGCAAAGGTGTCAAGCGAATCGGCGACCGCAAAATTACCAGTCGCGCCCCGACCTGGTGGGAAGCCTGGGATCAATTCTGGCATCCGGGGCCGTGACGAATGAGCAGGGAAGAGTAAAAGTGAAGCTACTTCGCTCGCTCGGAGAGAAGTTTCACGACCTCGTCGCGATTGCTTTCGCGGGCGAGATCGAGCGGGGTCTTGTCGGCGCGATCTTTGATGGTCGCATCAGCGCCATTATCCAATAACAATGTAGTGATCTCGACCTGACCGCGCGATGCGGCTTCGTGGAGAGGCGTGCGTCCTTTGACATCGCGGGCATTGACGTTGGCTTTTGATTTAATCAACATCTCCGCGATGATGAGATTGGCTTTGCGAACCGCCCAGTGAAGCGGCGTCTCGAGATCGCGATTGGTCGTGTTTGGGTCTGCATCGTATTCCAACAACAATTCTACGACGCTCTTTCTCCCTTCTGATACCGCCTCGTGCAAAACTGTCCATCGAAAATTTCGATCTTGATGCGCGTTGGCTAGATAGGAATTCACTTCGAGCGTTTTCCGCACTTCATCCACGTCACCCTCCGTCACAGCCCTCAAAAACGTGTCCCCAGCCCGGATTCTACCCCAGTCGCCGCCGCCGCCTCGCGCACCAGCGTCACGCAACGATCGCACAATGCGACGGTCGCGCGCGTAGCGCAACGGCGTCGCGCCAGTATTCGTCCGCGCGTTCACGTCGGCTTTTCCAGTAATCAGAAGATCAACTACATCCGCGAGATTTTTCATGGCCGCCCAGTGAAGCGCCGTGAACCCGGAGGGTTCGGTCGCGTTGACGTCCGCCTTGTTGGCCAACAACAACTCGACCAGCAACTTCTCGTTGCCGGTGGATTTAAAGCTTGCCTTCGGGTCGCCTGCCACTGCCCAAAGCAACGGCGTCCGCCCATATTCCTCATCCTTTGCGTTCACCGACTCCGGCTGCGCCTTCAGCAAAACCTCGACTTTTTCACGGTCGCCCGACCGGATCGCTTCATGGATTTCACTCGCGGCCGCCAGTGCCGCCGCAGACAGCGTTATGAATCCAAGGACAATGATCATCATGCGCTTCATAGTTCGAGGCTAATGTAACACAGATTAACGGAGAAAGTTGCTTGGAAATCGCGGCGTTCTAAGCTCGTGGCAAGTCGTAGCTCGTTTGAGTGCGGAAGCCACTAACACGCAGCGAGCCATCCGTGAAAACGTCCAGTAGGGAATAGGCATTATTATTTTCGCCACTACCTTCCACCATTGCATTGAGCGTGCAGTAATGAATACCCCGAAGATCCCGGTGTTCGTTGACGTGGTTATGTCCTTGGAAAACAGCCATGACGTTGCCGGCCTCTTCAAGAATTTTGCGGACGAGTTCCGCGCTCTTGACGCCAAATGCGGTTGCGACATCGAGCCGATGATGAAGAAAAACGATCGTCGGCAGTCTTGTTGCCTTCAAATCCTCGTGGAGCCAGTCGCGCTCGGCTGCGGGAAGATCGGCATCATCCCACTTGTTATTCTTCGCGCCATACGCAACGCCGTCGCCGCGGAAACAGGAATCGAGAATGACAAAATGAAACCCACCCCGATCGAATGAGTATCGCGCGTTCTTGGCGCCACAATTGTCGAGGAACTGTTTCTTGGTCAGCGACCAAATACAATGATTTCCGAGAACGTAATGCCGCTCTTGTGCACAGTTTGCAAACTGTGAACATATCGTTTTCAGAAAACCGATCTCGCCGTCCACTGTCGCCGCCTCG
This sequence comes from uncultured Verrucomicrobiota bacterium, assembly GCA_964348665.1. Classification (GTDB taxonomy): domain Bacteria; phylum Verrucomicrobiota; class Verrucomicrobiia; order Palsa-1439; family CAYGDP01; genus CAYGDP01. The sequence continues at coordinate 29,762 of CAYGDP010000029.1, read as the reverse complement.
TCAATCAAGTCGCCCAACTCAATGACGAAATCCACGCGTGTATCCTTGAACTTCATCGCCGCCTCGCGAATCTTTGCAATCGTCTCTCGGTAGCAGCGATTCCCCGCGCTCGCCTTGTCCGCGTAATGCAAATCGGTCAGCAACCCGATGCGCAGCACGGGTTTTCGATCATCAGCCGCCCAAGCACCGCCAGCCGTCAGCATAAAAAGTGTTCCACTCCCTACAAACGCGCGCCGGCTGATTTTAAGCGCGGAAACCTCCCCGTGCATTTTTCTACCATCCAAACGCATAGCCGATTTCTCCTCTGGATGAGGCTGCCCCCATGATCACACCCCTGTCTCCGCGCGAAACTGCGGTGACTTTACCGTTTGCCCAGTCACTCGCAACGGTGACGCGATGGCCTCGCTTCTCCAATTCACGGCGGACTTCTGGCGCGATGCGACCTTCGACGACCACGCCGCCTGGGTTTCCGGTTCGCGGATAGAACGAACTAGGAAAATGAGTTGAGTGAAAACTCGGCGCGTCAATCGCTTCCTGCAAATTCATGCCGAACTCGACGACGTTGAGGAAGAATTGCAATGTCCATTGGTCTTGCTGGTCGCCGCCGGGGGTGCCGAAAACGAGCCACGGCTTGCCACCGCGAAAGGCCAGCGACGGCGTGAGCGTGGTTCGCGGACGTTTGCGTGGGGCGAGCGCGTTGGGACGCGTTGGGTCGAGGTAAAACATCTGGGCGCGCGTGCCGAGCGGGAAACCGAGACCCTCGATGACAGGCGACGATTGAATCCAGCCACCGCTTGGCGTGCAGGAGATCATGTTGCCTGCCGCGTCAATCACGTCGAGATGCGTCGTGTCGTGATCGTGCTTGCCAGATTCGGGATGTCCGATGGCAGACCGGGGCACGGTCAAGTCAGCCTTTGCCAGATCGATTCGCTTGGCTTGCGCCGCGCCGTACGGTTTCGAGAGCAGGCGGTCGAGCGGCACATTGTCGAAGTCAGGATCGCCGTAAAAATTTTCGCGATCCGCAAACGCCAGCTTCGCAGCTTCCATGACGACATGGATGTAGTCGGCGGAGTTGTGGCCAAGTTTTTTGAGGTCGAAGTTCTCGAGGATGCCGAGCTGCTGGAGAAAAACCGGTCCTTGCGTCCACGGCGGGCATTTGAAGACCTCGCAATCACGATAGGTTGCGCGTACTGGCTCCTCGACCCGTGCGTGGTAGTCAGCAAAATCTTCAGGCTGGAGCAAACCATGATGCAGTCCACCCTCCGCGTCGTGCGCGACAAACGTGCCGATGAACTCACAGATCGCCTCGGCGATCTTGCCTTTGTAAAAAACGTCCCGCGCCGCTTCGAGCGCGCGCACTCGTCCCTTTCGCGCAGCCGATTTTTCCGCTTTGACCATCGCGCGCAACACCGCTGCCCACTCGGGATTTCGCAACAGATCCCCGAATGCGGGCACACGGTCGTTCGGAAGAAATAGTTTGGCTGAGGTTGACCATTCGCTTCGAAATTTTTTTTCCAAACCTCGCAGCGCATCGTGGAGTGTTTCGTAAACAGGATACCCTGTTTCCGCCAGCTCAATGGCGGGTGCGGCTACCTCGGCAAATGTCTTCGTTCCAAACCGCGAGAGCGTCTGCACCCAAGTATCCAGCGCTGCTGGCACGGTTCCAGGCAGAAAACCATCGCCGGGAATGACTTTGTAATTATTATTGCGAAACCATTCGATCGTGGCGAGCTTCGGCGCGAACCCCTGGCCGCTGATCGCGAAGACTTTTTTCTCGCGCGAGGGATAGACGAGAATCGGCACTTCGCCTCCCAATCCGTTGTTGTGCGGCTCGATCAATGCGAGACATAGTCCTGTCGCCACCGCCGAGTCGAACGCATTTCCGCCCGTTTCCAGTATGCGAAAACCGGCCGCCGTCGCGAGATAATGTCCGCTCGCCACCACTCCGCGGCGGCCCATAACGACGGGTCGTGTAGTGAATTTTGCCATGGTGAACCGCTCGTTACATCGTTGAATGGTTAAAACGATGAGTTGGATTCATTTTCACCCATTTAACCATTTAACGATTCAACTTTTCAACGACTATAAAAGTGTCAACGCCTTCTCCAACTTCGCCAGCGCCTCTTCGGCATCCGCTTTCGAAATTATGAGCGGCGGGACGAGACGAAAGGTGTGGGAGCCCGCCGCGATGACAAGCAGGCCTTCGGAGGCGCATTTGGCGATGAAGTCTTTGACTTCCTTATCTAGCTCGACACCGATCATCAAGCCCAGACCGCGCACGTCTTTGATGGCGGGGTATTTGGCGCGCAGCACTTCGAGGCCGCGCAGCAATTGTTTACCGCGACGATCGGCATTCTCGGCCAGTTTTTTTTCCTCGACGGTTTGTAGCACTGCGAGCGCGACCGCACAAGCCAGCGGGGTGCCGCCAAAGGTCGAGGCATGAGAGCCAGGACCAAGCAGGTCGCAAAGTGGCGCAGACGTCTCGTCTGTGCTTTGGGCGGAAGATTGAGCAGACGGGGACGTCTGCTCCACTTTAATTTTTCGAGTGCCGCTAGTCCAGACCGCGCCGATCGGGACGCCGCCGCCGAGACCTTTTGCCATGGAGAGTGCATCAGGCACGGCATCGGGGGCAATGCTCTGGAAACCAAAAAACGCGCCTGTGCGACCGTTGCCGCACTGGACTTCGTCGTACATCAACAGGAGATTCTTTTCGTTGCAGAGCTTGCGCAGCCCGATCAGAAATTCTTTCGCGGCGGGACGAATCCCGCTCTCGCCCTGGATCGGCTCGACGAGAATCGCTGCAGTTTTCGGGCCGATCGCCGCCTTTACCGCGTCGAGATCGTTGAACGGCACGTGGCGGAAACCATCCATGATTGGCTCGAACCCTTTTTTGATTTTGTCCTGGCCCGTTGCTGCAATTCCGGCAAGCGTGCGACCGTGGAACGATCCTTCCATTGTCAGGATTTCATAACGCCCACTGTCGTGACCGAATTTGCGTGCGAGTTTGTAGAGCGTTTCGTTGGCTTCGGCGCCGCTGTTGCAGAAGAAGCACTTCCCGCTTGCGCTAACTTTCTCGACGATTTTTTTGGCGAGCAATCCTTGGGGTTCGCTGTAATAGAGATTCGAGCAGTGGATCAGCGTTGGCGCCTGGGCTTTAAGCGCGCGGACGACGGCGGGATGCGAGTGCCCGAGAATGTTCACCGCCACTCCTGCACCGAAGTCGAGGTATTCCTTGCCATCGGCGTCCCAACAGCGCGCGCCCTCGCCGCGTACGATCGCCAGCGAGCGCCCGTACGTTGGCATGACATATTGGATGAACAGATCAGCAATTTCTTGAGTGGTCATTTCACAATCTCCGTTCCGATGCCTTTGTCGGTAAAAATTTCCAGCAGAAGCGAGTGCGGGACGCGGCCGTCGATGAAATGGACGCGGTGGACGCCGGCGTTGAGGGCTTCGACGGCGCTCTGCACTTTCGGGATCATGCCTTTGTCGATGATGCCCTTTTCTTTAAACTCGCCAACTTCATCAATCGAAAGATGCGAAACCAGCGTGGATTCATCCTTCGGGTTATGGAGAAGTCCGGGGACGTCGCTTAGAAAAATGAGACGGCGCGCGCCAATGGCGGCGGCAAGTTGAGCGGCGGCTACGTCGGCGTTCACATTGTAGGCATGGCGGCCTGCGGTGAGCGAAGTCGAACCGTCTTTGGCGCCCAGCGCGATGGGGCTGATGACCGGCGTAATCGAACGTCGCAGACAGGTGCGGACTTTGGTGGCATCCACCTCGGTGATTTCGCCGACATAACCGAGGTCAGCGCCTCCACTGGCGAGTTTTTTGCAGCGAAAGATTTGTTTGCCTGAATAGCCGCGCGCTTTGCCGCCGAGTTTCTGGATGGTCTCGACGATTTCCCGGTTGATGACAAGATCGAGAACGTCCTCGACGATTTTCATCGAGGCTTCGTCGGTAACGCGCATGCCCATCACAAACTCTGCTTTCAATCCCGCGGCGTCCATCCCGCGCGTAATGGCTTTGCCGCCGCCGTGGACGACGACCGGGTTGATGCCGCAGGCTTCGAGAAAGACGATGTCGGCGGCGACGCTGCCGCGCACCTTGGGATCGGGCGAATCCATGAAGCTGCCGCCGTATTTGATGACGAACGTGGAATTACGAAACCGCTGGATATAGGGCAGCGCCTCCAGCAGCACATCGGCTTTTTCGATCAGTTCTTTCATTCTCCCAAATTCTCCCGCACATATTGTTCAGTGAAGTCGCAGGTGTACATCGTCGCCGTGCCGCTGCCGAGATGGAGATTGAGGGTGATTTCGAATTCTTTGTGGGCAACGATTTTGCGAAGGCAATGAATTAATGATTCGCCGCGCGAGGGCGCGCGGCCTACAACACCCATTTTCACAGCGACAACATTGTTATAGCGGATTTCGACCTTTGCTTCATTCACCCGCGTACCGCTGTAACCGAGGGCATCCATGAGCCGGCCCCAGTTGGGGTCGCCGCCCGCAAAGGAGCATTTGTTCAACGGCGACTCGGCAATGGCGCGGGCGGCCAGCGCGGCGTCGGTGTCGGTCTTCGCGCCTTCGACGCGAATGGTGACCAGTTTGGTCGCGCCTTCGCCGTCGCGGGCAATCATTTTGGCCAGCGTTAGCGTGACGTGATTGAGGGCGGCTAGAAAGGTTTTTCGATCGCGCGCGGTTTGAATTTTGGCGGACGCACCATTGGCGAGGAGGAGAACGGTGTCGTTGGTGCTCATGTCACCGTCCACGGTAATGCAGTTGAAGGACTGGGAAACAGCGTCGTTAAGACAGCGTTGGAGCGTGGCGCACGGGAGGGAAACATCGGTCGTAATGAAGCAAAGCATTGTAGCGTGAAGATTCGAGGACGAGAACGACGACGAGTACGATTGCATTTTGGGGGCGATCATGCCTGCGCCTTTGCAGATGCCGCCGATCCGGCACGTTTTTCCAGCGACTCGAAATTCGACCGCGCAAGTTTTGGAAAAGGTATCGGTGGTCATGATGGCGCGTTCAACGCCACCGCCATGGGGATCAAGGGCAGCAACGGCCACTGGAATCGCCGCGCGGATTTTGTCCATGGGCATCGGACGACCGATATGGCCGGTGGAGCAGACGAGGATGTCGTGCGGAAATATGGATTTGAGATTTGAGTTTTGAGATTTCAAAGCAGCGGCGGTGAGGACGCACATTTCTTTGGCGTCGCGGATGCCTTGCGCACCGGTGCAACAGTTGGCGTTGCCGCTATTGACGATGATGGCTCGCGCTAGGCCACGTGCGATACGGGGGATGGATACTTTGAGGGGAGCGGCTTTCACGCGGTTGGATGTGAAGGTGCCGGCGACTACTGCGGGGACATCGGAGACGATGAGGGCAACGTCGGGTTTGCCGCTGCGTTTGATGCCGGCCGCCGCCGCCGCCGCTCGAAAACCTTTGGGCGCTGTGACCGAACCGCTGATAACGCGAAATGTCTTTTTCATACGCGGCGGAAACTCCAAACCCCAAACTCCAAACTCCAATGAGGCTCCAAGCCCCAAACTTCAAATTCCAACAGCGAGCAGGGAAGGAGGGTTAAGGGTTGAGGGTTGAAGTTTCCTTGAAGTTTGAAGTTTGAAGTTTGAAGTTTCATCGTAATCCTGCCGTTTCGTTGAAGCCGCACATGAGATTGAAACATTGGACGGCCTGCCCAGCAGCGCCTTTGGTCAAATTATCTATCGCGCTTAGCATAATCAGCCGGCCCGTGCGGGCGTCGACGCGGACGGCGAGGTCGCAATAGTTGGTTTGCTCGACTTGTTTGGTGTCGGGAAGGCGGCTGGCAAGGACGCGAACGAACGGTTCGTTCGCGTAATAGTTCTGGTAAAGCTTTGTGGCGGCAACCACGTCAATGCGCTTGGTTAATTTGGCATAGAGAGTGGTGATGATGCCGCGATTGATCGGAATCAAGTGTGGTGTGAAGCTTAGCAACACTTTTTTTCCGGCGGTCAGGGAGAGTTCCTGTTCGATTTCGCCGAGGTGACGATGTTTGGGGACGCTATAGGCGCGCGCGGATTCGTTGCACTCGACAAAGAGATAATCCAGCTCGGCTTTCCGGCCGGCGCCGCTGACACCGCTCAAGGACGTGGCGATGAGGGTGCGCGGATCGATCAATCCTTTCGCCAGCGCTGGCGCGGCGGCAAGAATGATACTGGTCGGATAACAACCAGGTGCGGCGATGAAGCTGGCGGTTTTGATGGCGGCACGGTGACGTTCGGGAAGACCGTAAACGGCTTCTTTGAGCAATCGCGCCGCTGGATGTTTGTGTCCGTAGAAATCTTGATACACGGCCGGTTTATGGGTGCGAAAATCCGCGGAGAGATCAATGACCTTCACGCCTTTACGGAGGAGCGGCGTGGCGAAGGCGGCGGCGACACCGTGCGGCAAGGCGAGAAACGCCACCTGCGCGCTTTTGGCGATGCTGCCGGCTTTCGGCGCGGTGAAAACTCCCAATGATTGGCCGGCGAATCGCGGAAACACAGCTTCGACCGATTGTCCGGCGTACTGGCGCGAAGTGAGGCAGGCGAGGTCGACGCCCGGATGACGGGCGAGCAGGCGAAGAAGTTCTTCGCCGCTGTAACCGCTGGCGCCGACGACGGCGACGCGGATGCGTTGATTTGTTGATTCGATGACACGTTTCATAAAAGTAAAAACCCCCGACAGGAAACTGCCGGAGGTTTTCTAACGCAAAGACTTGAAAAAGAAAATCTTTATCGTTTGGCAAACTGAAATCGTTTGCGCGCTCCGGGCTGGCCGGGCTTCTTCCTCTCGCGCTCCCGAGGGTCGCGGGTGAGAAGACCGCCTTTGCGGAGGACCGGCCGAAGATTGGCGTCGAACGCCAGCAACGCGCGGGCGAGACCGTGTCGGATGGCGCCGGCTTGGCCGTTTGGGCCGCTGCCGGTGACGCGGACGGTGACATTAAATTTTCCCTCCTGTTGTGTGGCAGCGAACGGCTGATTGACAACGGAGCGATGCGCGGCGACGGGAAAATAGTGATCGAGCGCCCGGTTGTTGATTTGCCATTGACCGGAGCCGGACGTGATGGTGACACGCGCGGTGGCGGATTTACGGCGACCGGTGGCGGCGAAGGTAGAGGTGGACATATTTTAATTCAGTGAAAGTTTTTCGGGTTGTTGGGCGGTATGAGGATGGTTTGGCCCTGCATAGACGTGAAGCTTTTTGAAGATCGCATTGGCCAAAATGTTGTCGGGCAACATCCCCTTGACGGCGCGCTGCACCATGAACGTGGGCCTCCGCTTTCGCATATCGCGAGCCGCCACACGGGACTCGCCGCCGCGCCAGCCGGAATAAAACATATACATCTTTTGAGTTTCCTTCTTGCCGGTCAGTCGAACTTTGCCGGCATTGACGACAATGACAAAGTCTCCCGTATCCACGTGCGGCGTGAAGATGGGTTTATCCTTGCCGCGAAGGACGTTGGCGACGCGCTGGGCGAGATGGCCCAGGATGGCGCCCTCGGCATCCACAACGTACCATTTGCGGGTCATCTCCGCTGGTTTTGCGATATAGGTTCTCATGTCGAAAAGGGAGGCGGAAAATAGACCAAGTGCGCCCGATTGTCAATTACGCAGTTTTTCCGGGAGCTGGGTGATCAGTTCGGGCGGCAATTGCGGTTTTTCGGGGGTCAAGAGGACATACGCCGTGGTAAAATCAGCCTCAACTTCGCCGACGGGAAGCGGACGGTTGTTCTGTTCGAAATAACCGAAACGTTCGAGGGCGACCGCTTGCAGACGACCAGCCTGAAACATCTCCGTCCACCAGCGCGGATTGACGCTATGACTGGCGGCGAACTGCCCAAAACAATAATAGCGGACTTGGCCGGGCCCAAGGAAAGTCGCGCCCGGAAGTGTGGTGGTCTGCGGAAGATAAAAACTGATCCAGACTTTCTTGGCCGGGTCGGCTTGGTGGATGCGCGTCAGAACGTCCGTGGAAATTTCGACGCTGCCGACCACCGCCATTGCCGCAGGAGTAATATCGGTTGCGGTCACAGTCGCGACGGTTGCTTTGAGTCCAGCTTTTTTAGCGCTGTCTTGGGCGCCAGCCAGCCAGCGGCCCATCTCGCTTTCGGCACGCTTGGGCGCATCATCGCGAACAATGATCAACGCTTCGGCACCAGGATTCTGTTGGGCGGCAAGCGCGACGAGTTTCCAGCCGGCAGCGTATTCGAACTGAAGACGATTGACGTAAGCTTTATGGGCGCGGTCGATGGAACTTTCGCGTGGTGAAGAAAAAAATCCGGCAATGAGCTGAAAGAAGATAATAACAATCGCGATTGCTACCGGAGCGGCCACGAGAGTGGGGGATTTACCCGGGTCAGACCTTCGTAGAAACCATCCGCCCGCTGCGGCCAGCAAGCAAAGGATTAGGAGGAGATTGCCAATCACAAGGGCTTGCGGTTAGGAGATTTGTAATTAAAATTGCGCCCGTTGCAGGCCGGGAAGTGAGCCATCCCACAGTTGTTGATAGAGACAGGGGGTCGGGCAAGTCACACGCGCGCCACCACACTCCGACTTATAGGCAGGAGGATTCATCGCTGCGCACTGATTTTTATATGTCTCCACGTGTCCATCCCCAAAAACCAATGGGACTACGCCGCCAATATGAACACCGGTGGGTGTATCGTTGCCATCGCCGGGGCCGCTATAGAGACCATCGTTCGGCTCTTCCTCGTGCAGCCACATCCAAGCTTCGACTCCATTCTTGAGCCGCGCAAAAATCTGATTTCCTTTCAATTCAAAATCCACACTGCTCGAGTAGGAGTGATTGCGGGTTGAGTTTTGTATTGCCCCACACCCAGTCACCTCGCGATGCACTGGATCATCCGCAGGGCAAACCCATACGCCGAGATTGTTTCGATATCCCTGTCCCCGGATATAACCCTTTTGCCAGAATGCTCCCGGCCTAAATTGAATCCACGGATGGTTGCAATTGGTGTTGTCGGGAGGCGCCGAAGCCGTTTCCTCGGCGTTCATGCAGGAGCTCGTCGAAATGTAAAAATTCGCCGGGTCAGTATTTCCGCACCGGGCCGGCATGGGGATGCGGCCAAATGGATCATCCTGCGCGTATAGACGCGTCGCCAGATAAATCTGTTTGAGATTGTTGGTGCAAACGACAATCAGCGCCCGCTTTTTCACGGCGCTCAACGCGGGCAAAAGAATGCGCGCCAAAATGAGGATAATCGCAATGACGACGAGAAGTTCGATTAACGTAAATGCCCTCGCCTGCATCCTGCGACCGCCTACAACTACAAAACATCGGTTGATTTGCATAAAACCCTCCACCCGATTATTTACCATTATAGCGATTTGTTGTCAACCAAGTATTCACTCAACCCATCAAGCCGGCTTTGAACCGTCCAACCTCGACGCTCCCTGTCATCGACGGTTCAAAATGGAAGCCGGGAATGATATTCTACTTTCACTCGCGCCTTTATGCCGGCACGCAAACGAGTTCCCTACTTCAACGCCGCTAGTAGCTCCCTGATTTTCTCCCCCTGCTCGGTCGCGCTCTTCAGCTTCTCCCGCTCACCTTGGACGGCTTCAGGCTTGGCGCGCTCGATGAAGTTCTTGTTCGCCAGCTTTGCTTGCGCGCTTGCGATGGTTTTTTCCAACTCCTGCAATTGTTTCGTCAGCCGTTTCCTCTCCGCTTCCGCGTCCACCGCCCCGACCATATAGATCGTCGCGGCGGGAGTGACTCGGCTGGGGGTGATACTACCCGAAACGCTGAACGCGGAACTCTGAACGGTGATCTCCTCGGCATTGAGAAGTTGGCGGAGGACAGGGATTTCCGTCTCCATGAAATTAGTGGCACTGGCGTCCCTGCCTGTGATAACGAACTTTACCTTCTTGCGAGGTTCGATGCCGTAATCGGCACGGAGTTGGCGGCCAGCGGTGACAATTACATGAAGTCCAGCGACCATCGGCATCGTTTCGAGGAAAGAACCATCAAGCACGCGCGGTTTCGGCCATGCGGCAAATTGAATCGTGTCGCCTCCGTATCCCATGTCTCGCCATAACTCCTCCGTAATGAACGGGGCGAACGGATGCAGCATTCGCAAGACATTGCCGAGAACATCAGCCAACACCGCGATGTTCGAGGAAACCTTGCTGGCTTCGATATACCAGTCACAGAAATCTCCCCAAACAAAGTCGTATAACTCCTTTGCCGCCTCATTAAATTTATATTCATCCAAGGCCGCGCCCACTCGAACAATCGCTTGGTTGAGTTCGTTCAAAATCCAGTGGTCGTGAACGTTCTCTGGTCGCGGGGGAGGATTCGTCGCACGCTGCATTTGGATAAACCGCGCTGCATTCCAGAGTTTGTTCATGAAATTGCGGCCCACTTCGCAGCGTTTTTCGTCGAAGAGAATGTCCTGTCCCTGCGGCGCGATGAGCATGAGACCGAAACGCAGACCGTCCGCGCCGTATTTGGCGATGAGATCGAGCGGGTCAGGCGAGTTGCCGAGCGACTTGGACATCTTGCGGCCTTGCGCGTCGCGGATGATGCCCGTGAAATAGACATTGGCGAACGGTTTCCCGCCCATATATTCGTGTCCCGCCATGATCATCCGCGCGACCCAGAAGAAAATGATATCGGGGCCAGTCACGAGGTCGGTCGTCGGATAGAATTTCTGCAATTCTGGTGGCACAGGCGTCCCTGCCTGTGGTTTTTCAATCGTCCACCCCATCGTCGCGAACGGCCAGAGCCACGAGCTAAACCACGTGTCCAGCACGTCGGGGTCTTGATGCCAATAGACACCATCTTTAGCACTCTTCCACCATTTATCTGAACTTGGGGGGTCAGGTGGACATTCAATTTGAACCCTAATATGTTCGTCGAGTTCCTCTTGGCTCGTTTCGGCCTTAGTGATTTGAATTCCATCCCCAAGATTTCGTGGAAGAACGAAACTCCGCATCGTCCACATATATGGGTCATACCACACCGGAATCCTGTGCCCCCACCAGAGCTGGCGGCTGATGCACCAGTCGCGGATGTTATGCATCCAGTTGGCGTAGGTTTTTGTCCAGCGTTCGGGGTAGAACTTGATCTCGCCGTTCTCGATCGCGGCGGTGGATTTTTCGACGCTCGGATATTTCAGGAACCATTGCTCGCTCAAATACGGCTCGACGACCGCTCCGCTCCGTTCGCTGTGGCCGACGTTGTGAACGTAGTCTTCCGTTTTCAGCAATGAGCCGTCTGCCATCAGCTTTTCGATGACGGCTTTGCGGCAGTCGAAGCGATCCTGTCCCGCGAAATCGTTGCCCGCTTCGTCGGTCATCTTGCCGTCCGGGCCGATGACGACGGTGAGCGGGAGTTTGTGGCGCTGCGCCATTTCGTAGTCCGCGGGGTCGTGGGCGGGGGTGACTTTCACGCAACCCGTGCCAAACTTCGGATCAACAGCGTTATCTTCGATGATACGAATCGGCTTATTGCGGAGCGGGAGGAGAGCAAAGCGACCTTTTAGAGACCTGTAACGTTCGTCGCTTGGGTTCACAGCGATGGCTTCATCCCCGAGCATCGTTTCTGGCCGGGTTGTAGCAACGATAAGAAATTCGTTGGAAAGCAGTAGCGTAGAAGGCTCGGAAGGATTGGGTGATAAAAGAGGATACTTGATGTGCCAGAGATGGCCTTTGAGCTCCTTCATTTCCACTTCTTCATCGGAGAGCGCGGTGCGAGAGGCGGGATCCCAGTTGACCATGCGTTTGCCTCGGTAGATGTTGCCTTTCTTATAGAGATCCACAAAAACTTGCAGGACGCAGCGGACATAATGGTCATCCATCGTATAGCGCTCGCGCGTCCAGTCGCAGGAACAACCAAGTTTCTTGAGCTGCTGGATGATGATGCCGCCGTGTTTTTCCTTCCATGCGACGGCGTGTTCGAGAAATTTCTCGCGGCCAAGATCGTTGCGGTGTTTCATTACGCCCGCTTTACGCAGTTCGCGCTCGACGACCGCTTGCGTGGCGATGCCCGCGTGATCGGTGCCCGGTAGCCAAAGGACTTCATACCCTTGCATCCGTTTGCGGCGGGCGAGAATGTCCTGGATGGCGTTGTTGAGCACGTGTCCCATTGTCAGTACGCCCGTCACGTTCGGCGGCGGGATGACGATGGAATAAGCGGGCTTGGTCGACTTCGGGTCGGCGGTAAAATGCCCTTTGGCAAGCCAATCGGCGTACCATTTCTCCTCGACCGCTTTCGGCTCGTACGCCGACGCCATCGGTGGGCAAGCATTCGGTATTTCGGGTGAAGCCATAAAGGGGAGTTCTTACCACGAATCCACCTCGATGGACAAGTGGTCGCTCATCGTTGCTGATTTGCTCGCGATAAACATTGCGGCACTCCGATCTGAAAAATAATCCCTGTCAGGCTAGATTTTGCCGCGTCCTTGCCTTACCTTACCCGCCATGAGCGACCGTCTCATCATTGCGCCGGCTTGGGAAAAAACGATCCGCGATGCCTGGCTCGACAGTGTCGATGCCGTCTTTGCCCATGGCAAAGGCGACGTCGTGACCGTCAAGACCAGCAGCGAAGTTCGGCGATTCGAATTGCCCCACGGCGGTCACCGGGAAACTGTGTTCGTCAAAAAATACTGGGTCAGCGATCCCAGCCAGCTTGCCAGCGCGTTGTTTCGCGACACCCTGTCGGGACGCTCGCGCGTAAAACGCGAATTTGAAAACTTGCAGCGGCTTCGCGAGTGGGGTCTCGATGCGCCCGAACCGATCGCGTTCGGCGAACAACGAGTCTGCGGGTTTCTCACCCGATCGTTTCTCATCAGCCGCGCCGTCGAATCGCCAATCGCGCTCGACGGCATCATCCGCAATCGTCCGTCCGCCGCGCAGCGACGCGAGCTGATCGAACGGCTGGCGGATGCCACGCGACGAATGCACGACCGAAACTTCGTCCATGGCGATTATTACTGGCGAAACATAATCTTGCGCAACGGAGCACTCGACCGATTCTATCTGCTCGATGCGCATAAAGGACGTTTGTTTGGCGCGGGCGAGTCGCTCGCCCGGCGAGCCGAGGACCTCGCGATGCTGGACGCTCCGGCCCCGAAGTATTTCCGACGCGCGGAGCGGATGAAATTTTTTCTGCGCTACGTCGGGCGGAAAAAATTGTCAGCGGACGACAAAACGTTGATTCGCATGACGTTGCGTCTGGCAAAGCCCATGCGCGCGCGACAAATTCACCGGGTCGAAAGGACTCTCGTATGAGCCGGCTTGCGATTGAGCCATCCTTCGTCGCCGCCTTCGAGCAACTTGGTTTGCGCACGTGCGCGGACGTCGTGCGCTATTTCGCGCGCTACGAAACGATTGAATCCGACACCGTGCTGGTCAAGCCCGCGGTTTTATCGCACGCGGACGGAACGCCGGTGGCCGTCTTCTACAAACAATACGAATACGCCGCTGGATCGTGGAACTATCTTTGGCGGCGTTCCAAGGCGCGGTGTGAATTCGATCATTACGCGGTCTTCGCGCGGCTCGGCATCGCGACGGCCGATCGAATCGCCTGGGGCGAGGAGCGGGATGGCATCGGCCGTTTGCGACGCGCATTCATCGTCACCCGCGCCATTCCAGACGCGCTGCCGCTGCCGCAGTTTCTCGCCGAGAAAACGCCCGACCGCAAAACGCGCGCCGAACTGTTGCAACAACTTGCCGCGATGACACGGCGGACCCACGAAGCGCGTTTCTTTCACCGTGACCTCGTCGCCCGCAATGTGTTAGTCACTCGCAGCGAGTCCGGCCAACTGAAACTTTGGTGGATTGACTGTCCGCGGGGAGGATTTGCCGAGTTTGCCACACGAGCCGGGGCCATCAAAGACCTCGCATCGCTGGACAAATCCGCCGTGCAAAACCAGTTTACACGATCCGAACGGCTGCAGTTCTTCTTGCTCTATCGGGGAGTAAAATGCCTCGACAGACAAAACAAGATGTTAGCGCGCGAAATCCAAGCGTATCGTCAACAACGATGGCCCGACGACTGGAAATGAAACCGACCACCCCAATCGAAACTCTGGATGAAGATCGGCTGATCGCTTCGGCGGAATTTCTGCCCGCCCTGCGCGCAGCAGGGCTGGACACCTTCGATAAAATCATGACGCACAGCGGCGGACAAATGCAACGCGCGATCCCGCATCGCTCGACCGTTCGGATCGAGATCGGCTCGATGGCGGCGTATCTGAAACGCTACGAGGCCGGCTATCTTTCCGCGCCAGGTTGGTTGTTGCGATTGCTGCGCTGGCCGAGTGCCGATGATGAAGCGGGACGCGAGTGGCGCAAGATTTTATTGTTGCGCCAGCATGGATTCCTGACCGCCGCGCCCATCGCGCTCGGACAGCGACGCGGATGTTGCGGCGTGGTGACCGAGAGTTTATTGGTCACGCGCGAGATCGAAGGCGGCAAGCCCGCCGATGATGTCTTGAAAGCCGCCTCGATGCAGCGGCGGCGCCGGTTGCTCGCGAACATCGGGGAGCTTGCCCGCCGTTTCCATGACGCGGGGTTCATTCACAAGGACCTGTATCTCAAACACATTTTCGCCGTGGAAACCTGCGGAGACGATCATTTGCATTTGATCGATCTCCAGCGCGTTCTCGGTCCGCGTCGTCATCGGACGCGGTGGTATCGGAAAGACCAGGCGGCGCTGGCGTTTTCGGCGCGCGCACACGCGCAGCTTTCCGCCACCAACCTGCTGCGGCTCTACCGATCCTACTCGCGCGTGACCAAGCTCACCGTTGGCGACAAGAATTACATTCGCCAACTCTGGCCGCGGGTGGAACGATTGCTGCAGCGCACCCCGAAATACAAACGGATCTGGAACCAGTAACCGCGTCCGCCGAGCGTGGTTTGCCTTGTATTACATAGGCGAAACTGTCCGAAGTGTTTATGTAGCACGAAAATCGCGTGACCTTTCCCCTCCAGGCGTGTCTAAATCTGGAAACGGGGTTGACACTACGCCGGAATATCCGATAGGGTGCAGCCTCGTTGTTTCGGCGACGGCTCGCCGGACAAACATTTTGAGTACGGAGGCAGCTTGATGGTTGGAGGAGAAACATTGCGAAGTGCTCGTACGATCAGAGGCGGCGGAAGCGCGAAACTCTTCGCGGCCAATCATCCCCAATCGCATTGCGGTTTTGCTGCGTCCATAGGCATTTTCCCTCACCGATCAAATCGAACACGCTAATCATGCATTTATAATTTCCAGCGAGCCGCGGCTTGCCCGCCGCGATGTGTGGCGGGCGCGATGTATCAGCGGCGGGTTACGGACCGACGATCCGGACGCAGCAGCCAGCGGTAACAGGCTGTCGGCCCCGCAACCGTGCTAGCGCGGGAATCCAACGGCGATTTTTTGCGCTGCGGACTCCGCAGCCGACAATCCAGTCGCTACGCGAACCGATCATGGTTCGCGTTCCGTCCCGATCCACGCGAGGCGGAACGCGGGCCATACTTATCGCACGCCTAATTTGAGAACCGAATTATGAAACTGCGAAATCTTTTTCGACGACAACTGCGTCAGAAACCTATGCCGCGAAGGCGATTTTCCAGCAAAAAATCGCGCGGAGTCCTGCCACTGTACGCCGAGCCACTCGAACAGCGGGTCGCGCCAGCTGTTCCCGTTATCCCTAATGTTTTCATCAACGATTTTGCGGGATTTGAGGGTGACGTTGGGAAAACCACCTTTTCTTTTACCGTCAGCCTTTCGGAGCCGACGACACGGACAGTAACGGTAAAATATTCCACTTCCGATGGAACGGCGACGGCAGGAGCCGACTACGGGGACAATTCCGGCAGCATTTCCATCAGCGCGGGCGAGACAGAGAAAACCGTCAAAATCAAGGTTAACGGCGACATGATCTTGGAAGGGAACGAAACCTTCTTCGTCAACCTCACACTCGCCACTAATGCGACAATCACCGATGGTCAAGGCATCGGAACGATTCTTGACGACGAAGACAACACGCCTCCGGTGCTTGCCATTGACGCACCTCTGGCAAACGGCGACCACAGTTTCACTGCAAGGCTCATCGGGACGGTGACAGATGATCTATCGGGCGTCGTATCGCTCCGATACACTCTCGACAATGGGTTTCCTCAATTCCTCTCCTTCGATTCCGAAGGTGAATTCGACACAGCCATTTCTGCAACCGGTCTTGGACTGGGTTCTCACCAAATCTTGGTGGAAGCATTTGATTTCGCCGGCAATCTTGCCCAAGAAACGATCAGTTTCGATGTTACACAGGATTTCTTTGTCGCGCCGAACGGGACCCATGGCTGGGGAGGCTCGACCTTGCCGAATACATTGATCCTGGAAGAGCGCGATAGTTTTCTCTCGCAGTTTTCCATCCCAATCGAATTGGGACAGAGCGAAGGTTCGCGAACCCTATCCTTCACGCTCACCCCGCGCATCGACACGACCGACACCACTGCCGCGATTGAAGATGCCTTGCTGGTTTACCTCCGAAACACGACGGATTACGCGACCACGCTGCTGGACAACGGATTGCAAGGCACAACAGTCTTTTCGCTGGCCGGAGACGACGCCGAGTATCGAGCGGGACAGGTTCGGTTCAACGGATCGACGGTCACGATTGATTTGACAAGCTTGGCGTCGGAAACGGAAGGGACGCTGGTTTTTCAACTCATTAACCACGATGACGATACAGGCAGCCGCATAACCATCACGTCGCTGACAAACATTGTGGATGCGGAAGGGATGACCAGCCCGATATTTCCTTTCCGGGACAATCGGGTTGACGCGGGGGCCGCGCTGGATTTCGAGACCTTGACTCAAACTCAAGATATCGTTGTAGATGTTGGAAACGTCCGCTTCGATCCCGTGTCTGGTAATTATACCGCCGAGATCCGGGTCAAGAACAACGGCGACCTCACAGGACGGCAGGTAGCCGTCGTGTTTAACGATTTACCAGCAGCGGTAACACTTCTTAACCCGTCAGGACTCACGCTATCCGGCGCGCCTTATATCAATATGCGCGAGGCGATTCAGTCAGGCGGCCTCTTAACCAATGCGGTCTCCGACCCAATCGAAATTGTCTTCTCTGATTTTGGGCTTGCGCGATTTGCTCTGCACACTTCCGTTTTTGTCGGCCCGCCCAACCGCGCGCCAATCTTCGAACCAGTGGAACCCATGACGGTTTTTCCTGGCGATGAATTGGAAGTGCCGTTGTTCGCAACCGACCCGGATGGAGATCGGGTCACTTTCATTTTCAGATCCGAGGACGACCTTCCGACGGGACAATTCAGCGGCAGCGGCACGATGACCTTTCGGCCTCGCCCGGATCAAGTCGGCACTTACAATTTCACATTAATTGCGACGGACGGCTCGCTGAATACGGAACAATTTGTGACGCTGGTGGTGGCGGCCGACCCAAATACCACGACACGCGTTTCCGGTGTTGTCATGAACACCGACGGATCGCCGCTCGACGGCGTTCCGGTTGAATTGGCGGGCTTCAGTGACATCACCGACGCCAGCGGGGCATTTGTAATTGAACTACCCACACTCAAGGTGCCAACGGAATCCTTCAACATCTCGATTCCGGCGGGCGATCCCGCGCTCGACCCATTCAACACGGGCACACAGGCAATCCCCTTCCGCCGCGCAGTATTTGACGTAAACACTGGAACAAGCCCCGCCGATCCCCGGCAACACCCCAATCTTGTTTCCAGCTTCATTGATGCCAGTGTCGTTTATGGTTCTGACCCAGCACGAGCCGCTGCACTGCGCTCGTTCGTTGACGGAAAACTCCTGACAAGCCCCGGCAACTTGCTTCCCCTCAACGCTCCGATGCTCGAAAACGACAACGCCGGACGACTCGATCCGACCACTTTGTTTGTGACCGGCGATGTGCGAACCAATGAAAACGTCGCCTTGATCGCCTTACATACCCTTCTCATGCGGGAGCACAACCGATTGGCTGACGAAATTAAAACCGCCAATCCAACCTTTACTGACGAAGAGATTTATCAACAGGCGCGCAGGATGGTTGGGGCAATCATTGAGAACATCACGTACAACGAATATTTGCCTCTGTTGTTAGGTTCGGTCGCGATACCTGCGTACTCCGGCTACAATCCTGCGGTTGACCCGAGCATAAGCGCCTTGTTTTCCGCTGCGGCTTTCCGCCTTGGACACACGCAATTGTTCAGCGATTTCTTGCGGTTGGACGTCAGCGGTCAATCCTTGCCGGGCGGCCCGCTACCCTTGCGCGACGCGTTTTTCACCGTGGACCCAATCCATGACGACGGCATTGAACCGTTTCTGCGCGGTCTGGCGGCGCAGCAGGCACAGGAGGCTGATGCGCATATCATTGACGACGTGCGCAATTTTCTGTTCGGCCCGCCGGGTTCGGGCGGGATGGACTTGGCCTCGCTCAATATCCAGCGTGGCCGCGACATGGGGTTGCCCAGCTATAACCAAGCTCGAATTGATTTCGGCCTGGCGCCCGTCACAAGTTTTTCGCAGATCACTTCCGACACGGCAGTACAAGCCGCGCTGGAAAGCATTTATGGCTCGGTGGACGATATTGACGTGTGGGTCGGAGGGATTGCTGAAGATCACGCGCCGGGATCTTTGATCGGCCCGCTGTTTCAGAGGATCGTGGCGGATCAATTCCAGCGCAGTCGCGATGGCGACCGCTACTGGTTCGAAAACGGTCAGTTCACCGCCACGGAATTGACCACGATTCGCAATACTTCGTTGTCCAGTTTGATCGAGCGCAACACGGATATCGTTGGTTTGCCCTCGAATGTATTTACAACCGGAACGCCACCGGCCGCGTTCGGTTCCGGCGGCAGCGCGGCGATCAGTCCAATGGGCGATTTCCGCAGCTTCGATGGCAGCGGAAACAATCTTTCAGACCTCGACCTTGGCAGCGTTGGCACAGATTTACTCGAAAATTTCACCCGCCAATACGGCGACGGCATCTCCACTCCTGGAGGCGCTGACCTGCCGGGTGCGCGCGAAATTAGCAATGCCGTCGTTGCCCAGAGCGGTTCAATCCCGAATACAGTCGGAGCCACTGGCTTCGTCGTGTTCTGGGGTCAAATCCTAGACCACGATCTCGGTCTCACTCCCGGTGGAGTTTCGGATACGCTAAAGATTCTGGGAAACCAACGGCCCGGAATAGAGTCTTATCCATTCGTTGCCGAGAAAATGCCGCTGATGCTTGGTCACACCGTCTATCCCGGTGTGGAGAACGTGATTACACGCCCAATCTACCTGCCAATAATTGATGCCGCCAACGCCAAACAAATTGATTCACAGCAAGACACGCTGGTCACGACCGATGCTATCCCCGGCGCGTCGGTCTTCGTAGCGGCGGAAACGCTGCGTGATCGCCAGGGTAATCTCTATTCAGGCACACTTAGCATCACCGAAGTGCCAACGAATCTCACGCCCGCTTCGTTGCCCGAAAATTTGCGGCCGGATTTTGTGATCACGGTGCAGCCCGCCGACTTGGTCTTCACCACGCCAGCCCCGCTGGCGCTGCCCAACACACTCGGCTATGCGCCGGGATTGCAAATGGATTTGTGGTCCATCAACCCGATCACGGGCGCCTTTGACAAGGTCGGGGTGGGAGAAGTCAGCGCCGATGGCACAGTCATCGAGACCATTGAGGGCGGCATCCGTAACAGCAGTTGGCACTTTTACGCGTTGCAGGTAGTCGGTGTAGAAGTAAAAGTCGTGGATTTAACATGTCGAACCTGCCCTAACCCACCCAAGATGGCACCAACGAATCCAGGAGCGATGCTTTATACAGGAACGACCAAGGAAGGCTTTGCCGCACCCCCGGTTCAATCACTGGGACGCCCCTTCGAGCCGAATCTCCATTACGACTCGTTGCGAGCCGATCCGGAACAGGTGGTCAATTTTACCATTACGCTCGAATGCACAGTCTTTACGTCGCTTCCGTCCGACAGCACGCAGATGCTTTGGGCCAAGGTGAGCTTCACGAAAGGAGATTTGGAATATCAATTGCCGGGCTTTGATCCCTTCACCGAAGCGACAGTGATGGAGCCGGACGGCGACTTCAAATCAACGGTTATCCCCAGCGTATTCAACAAGCCGCAGGTCGAAGACAACGGGGACATCACCTATGATGCGCCTACCGGAGAATCATTGGTTTATCATCCTTTGGGCGGCGGCGCTTTTGATGTCATGTTTGATGACGGCGCGACTATATTGCCAGTGGAAGATATTAAAGAGTGGGATCCTACTCTCAAGGACGGTTACTTCTGGTCGCTGCCTTCGGGCGGAAGCTGCCAATCGGGCGGCGCGCCAATCGTGATCTCCGCTTCGATTCCTATGGATATGCGCGAGATGCCGACCGACTCGTACAATGTTACAGTGACGACTGGCATCCTGACATTCACCGAAGACATCCAACAAATCAGTCGCGGCGAAATCCAAACGGCGATCCCGCGCACGATGAAGAAGGTCGTCGGCACGACTTCTACGTCCTCGATCAGTAAAGTGCACGTCAACAGCCGCGATAGCGAATTCGGAGCGGGTTGGGGGTTGGATGGTTTGCAGCGAATCGTCTTCAACGAAAAACTCGGCAAATACCTCATCATAGATGGCGATGGCACACAAACTCTATTCGACAAGTCGGGAGATGAGTTTCTATCTCCCGAAGGCGATTTCTCGACACTAGAAAAGCTGGGCGATGGGTCGTTCCGCCGCACGTTCCCCGATGGCACTCAATATCATTTCGATGCCGACGGCAATCTCCTCTCCATGACCGACAGCAACGGTAATCAGATTCAATATCAATATGACAACGATGGCCGGCTCTCCACAATCACCGACCCCGTGGGTCAGGTAACGACCCTGAATTACACGGGCGACAGGCTCACTTCCATGACGGATGCCGCCGGGCGCGTGACCACATTTGAATACGATGCCGAAGGAAATCTGATTGGCATTCTGTTTCCCGACGATTCCACGCAAAGCTGGACTTATGACCAGGATCATCGTCTCACCAGTTCCACCGATCCTCTCGGAAACACTGGCAAGGACACGTACGATTCATTCGGACGAATCGTCGAATCCACTTTCCGAGACGGCTCGGTCGTGCAAGTTGCCCCTGTGGAGACCGAAGGACTTCAACACCTCGATAAGATTGACGGCAACCCGCCCGAATCGGCTAATTTCGATCCTCCGCAAGCGCCGCCGGCTCTCGATCACACGCCGACCGAGGGGGTTTTTGCCGACGCAAATGGCAACGTGACCAGTTACGTCCTCGACACGAAAGGTCAGACAGTCTCCGGCCAGGACGCCGCCGGGCCGATGCCCGCGTATATCCGCAACGAGCAGAATCTTATCACCCAAGTGAACGACGGTCGCGGCCATGTTACCCAATACACCTATGACGAGCGGGGCAATGTGCTCACCATCGCGGATGAGCTTTCCGTTGTCAGCACGGACGCGCCCATCCTCTTTCCCGATCAGATGCTTCCCCAGAACACGGGAGAGGTGTTCAACTTCTTCATCAACCGGCCTCGCCGTCTGGTTGCGACGGGAGACGTGAATGGCGATCTCATCCCCGACATCGTGTCGCTTAGCAGCACCTTTTCCTCGGCAAGTGGATCCGATAATTTCGCCGCCATCTTTATCGGGAACGGGAACGGGACGTTTGCCGATCCCATCCACCAAACCGTCGGCACGCCGACCACTGTGTTCTTCGCTCTGGCACTGGGCGACATGGATGGGGACGCTGATTTGGATTTATTGGTCGCGCACAACGGGCCGGTGGTTTCCGTCCTTTTGAACGACGGCGCCGGCTCGTTTGGCTCGCCCACTAGCTTCGCCGTCGCCAACCAGCCAATCGACATCGTAGTCGGAGACATCAATCGCGACGGGTTCCTTGATATCGTGACCGCCGATCGAGATGGATCGCCGCATATGCTCACAACCTTGCTGAACTCCGGTAGTGCGACCTTTGGCAGTCGAACCGACTACACCCTCGCGCATACTCCGGGAGATTTAGAGCTGGCCGACATGAATGGCGATCTGAATCTTGACGTGATTTTGGCCAACCCAGGACAATTCATCACTTCCGGCACTCAATCGGATAATACCGTCACCGTGATGTTGGGCACCCCCAGCGGATCGTTGGGCAGCCCGGCCGATTTCACCGTCGGACGCGCCCCAATGTCGCTGGTTGTTGCCGATATGAATACCGATGGCTTCAAGGATATCGTGACGGCCAATGCGGGCGCCAATTCCGTTTCTGTCCTTTCCGGTGACGGGACCGGCGCGTTTCCGTCTCGCACTGATTATTCCGTGGCACCCGGCCCGCGCGGCATCGTGGTAGGCGACGTTGATACCGATGGAGACCTTGACGTGGTCACCGCTGGGTTCGGACCCATGAACTTCGATTTTAGCGGGAATTATATCAACACCTTTATCGGCCCGGATGCCAGCACCGGTTCCGTCTTGCGAGGCGATGGCAGCGGCGGGCTGGGCAATCGAAGCGATATTTTTGTCGAGTCGAACGCCTCCAGTTTGTTGGCGCGTGACCTCAACGCCGATAACGTGCTCGACCTGGTCGTGTCGAGCGAGGATTTCTCGTTCCGCGAAAGTTTCGTAACCCCGCTGCTCGGCAATGACGACGGGACATTCGGCGCGCAAAACTTTGTGCAGGCTGGTAATTTTACCGCACCCGTTGCCATCGGTGACGTGGATGAAGACGGTCTGGCCGATCTAGTCACCTTCGAGTATACGAACACGACTTCAACGCTTGCCTGGTTCAAGGGCAATGGCGATGGAACTTTTGGGATACGCACCGATGTTTTGACGGGCGAGTTCATCACCAACGTCGCTCTCGGCGACTTGAATCACGACGATCATTTGGACTTGATTCTGACCAGCGTAACCAACTCGATCACCAATCCTGTTGTTTCGGTTCTGCTCGGCAATGGCAACGGGACGTTTGGCGCTTCCGTCAATTATTCCGTGGGCGGTTTTCCGCTCTCGGTCGCTCTCGACGACGTAAATGGCGATGACGATTTGGATGTGGTCACGGCCAATTACTTCGGCAGCAACGTCTCGGTTCTACTCGGCGGTGGAGATGGAACGCTCGGATCGCGCGCCGACTACAGCGTGGGCGCTGGCCCGTTGTCGGTGGCATTGGGGGATGTGGATGGGGACAATGATCTGGATATCGTATCAGCCAATCTCGACGGCCAGAGCGTTTCGATTCTGTTCAACGCGGGCGCGGGCAGCTTCGGCAATCGGCTGGATGTTCCGATTCTGATTCCACCGCCTCATCCCGGCCCCGGCCCCACGATAGGCAGACCCCGGTCTGTCGCGCTGGCCGATTTTAACGAGGACGGAATGATGGACATTGCCGTGCCCGATTACGGGTCGTTCGGGCAAGGACACACGGTCACCACGTTGCGAGTGCTGACCGGCGGTCCGGGCGGCACGTTCACGGAGTCAGCCCATTTCTCGGTGGGCAGCGGGCCGATTGCCATCGCCACGGCGGACGTGGACATGGACGGAAATCAGGATATTTTGACGGCGTCCTACACGGAGTCGGGGGTGACGGTGTTGCGGGGACTGGGGGACGGGTCGTTCGAGGTGAAGGAAGATTTCTTCGTGGGCGGCGCGCCGCAATATATGGCGGTGGGAGATTTGGACGGGGATGGCGACCCCGATTTGGTGACCAGCGACTTTGTTAAGTTGGGTGGCACAAGCACCGCCAGGGTTGCGGCTCGGTTGAACGGGACAGTGGGCGGCGGTGCCGGTGGATTGCAGCAAAGTCCCCGTGTTTTCACATATGATCCCGTTTTCAGTCAACTCACCAGCATGACCGATGAATTGGGTCGGCAAACGCTATTCGAGATTGATCCGACCAATGGCAACACACTCTCGATCACCCGCGTGGTCGGCGCTCTGGATTTCCCCTCGCCCGCGTGTGCGGGAGAGGGTCAGGGTGAGGGCGATGATCTAGTTACTTGTTTTACTTATACTTCGCGCGGTCTGGTGGACACGATGACCGATCCGCTCGGGCGCGTGACGGATTACGATTACGACTTGCTCGGTCGCTTGACCACGATCACTTACGCCGTCGGCACGCCTGACCAGGCTAATCGTCTCTTCGAATACGATCTCGCGGGGAATGTGACCGCCACAATTGACGAGAATGGCAACCGCACGGAATACGA
Source organism: uncultured Verrucomicrobiota bacterium (assembly GCA_964348665.1). Lineage (GTDB taxonomy): Bacteria > Verrucomicrobiota > Verrucomicrobiia > Palsa-1439 > CAYGDP01 > CAYGDP01. Next base: position 5,500 of record CAYGDP010000029.1, on the reverse strand, counting down.
GTACGATACGATGAATCGGTTGACGTTGGTGCGCGACGCGTTGCTGCAGGAGACCAGTTATGAATATGATCCTTCCGGGAACTTGATTTCCACCACCGACGCGCGCGGCAATATCACGCATTATGAATACGACCAACTCGACCGCTTGGTAAAGACGACGGACGCGCTCGGGGGAATGACAAGGTTTGCCTACGACGCGGCGGGCAACATGATCGCCGTCACCGACCCCGTCGGCAACGCGACGCAATATATATATGACACTCGGAATCGCCTTGTCTCCACTCTCGATGCCGAAGGCGGAGTCACGTCAAGGCGCTACGATTTCGATAACAATCTAGTCTCTATTACTGACCCTGTCGGGAATATCACCAATTTTGCTTACGATGCGCGCGCTCGCCTTGTCGCCGAGACCGATCCACTCGGCAGTACGACCTCTTACAGCTATGATGCAGTGGATAATCTCACCAGCAAACAGGATCGAAACGAGCGGGTAACGTCGTTCACGTACGACGACCTGGATAGACTAACAACTGAAACTTGGATCAACGGCGGCAACGCCATCAATTATTCTTATGACAAAGCGTCGAATCTGTTAGCGGTCAGCGATTCGTTTAGCAGCCTTGCCTTCTCTTACGACGCGCGGGATCGTGTGATGACGGTAGATAACGCAGGCACTCCCAACTTGCCCAATGTGGTGTTGACCTATTCGTATGACGACGCATCTAACGTCATTAGCATCACCGATAGTCTCGGCGGTGTTACGTCGTATCAGTATGATGCGTTGCATCGCGTATCCAGCATTCAGCAACAAGGAACTGGCGTTTCCCCTAAACGAGTGGACTTCGCCTATAACGAGGTGAGCCAATTCGCGACGATCTCTCGGTTCGCGGATTTAGCGGGCACACAGTCAGTTGCCATCACGACGTATGCTTATGATTCTTTAAACCGCTTAACCAACATCCAGCATCTTGGATCGAGCAACCAGACCATCAACTTCGAGACTCTTACCTATGACGCTGCGTCGAGAATCACGAGCATCAACTCGGTGGATGGCTTGAGCACTTACAATTATGACCAAACCAATCAGTTGCTATCTGCTATCCACGATCCTCTATCCTCGCTGCCGAATGAAAGTTACAGCTATGATCTCAATGGAAATCGCACCATCAACGGCTACGTGACGGGCGCAGCCAACCGCCTGGTGAGCGACGGGACGTTCAACTACGAATATGACGATGAAGGAAACACGATTCGCAGCACAGAGATTGCGACAGGAGTGGTTAGAGAATTTGAATGGGATCATCGGAATCGGTTGGTCGCAGTAACGGATCGGGATGCGAGCAATACCGTTACACAGACAGTTGAATACACCTACGACACCGCCCACCGCCGCGTTTCCAAAACCGTCACGATCACCAATCAAACTCCCGTAGCAAGCTACTATGTCTACGACCGCGAAAACAGAATCCTAGAATTTGTTGACACCGACGGCATCGCCGGCTCACAAGTGGTGGCACGTGCACTGCGCAATTTCAACGGAAGCGGAGTGAACACCGTCCTCGCGCAAGAAGATTCAACTGGCGATGTTCTCTGGCTGGCAAAAGATCGTCTCGGTAGCACGACGGACATCGTGGACAACGCTGGTGCTTTGCTGCAGCATATTCGATATGATTCTTTTGGCAACATCGTGCAGTTAACAGACGGTTCATCGGTCGTCGTTCCGCTCTCATCGTTACTGACGACTCGCACCTTTACCGGCTACGAATATGACCCAGCGATTGACATGTACAATGCTTGGATGCGTGTCTACAACGGTCGTACGGGACGGTTTATAAACCAAGATCCGATAAAATTACGCGCTGGCGATGCCAATTTCTATCGATATGGGGGAAACAATTCCATTAGTAGAACTGATCCGACCGGTTTGGTGCCGCCTATAGTGCCATTTGAAGAGGCACTAGCGTGTTTCTTGTACGAACAATCCGCAGCGACCGCGCTCGAGGCAGAGTTGGCTGTAGCTGTCGCAGATTACGAGGCAGCGGTAGTAGCGGGCAATGCGGCAGGACGGATAGCGGCAGGCAGGCAGGTGGCCGCCATAATGCAAGCTCTTGAATACACTGAAGCTGAATCCTTAATTGCCAGAGCTGTTATATTGGATTCTTTGTCAGCGGGCGGAGGGGGAACAGCAGTTGCGGGAGGAGCGGCAGGCGGCAGCCTTCTATTTATGCCAGCTGGGGAAGCGCTCGCGGCTGCTCCTCTTGCTGCTGGTGGGTTATGCGCGTGCGCGGCCGCGGCTGGCGTAGGGGCAGGCTACGCAATTGGGAATGTACCAATCGGTGGGGGACGCGATGTCTATGATTGGTTGGAGGATTATATCTATGCTGGTTTCTTTGATCCTGGCCGTCAACCCGGTGGCAGCCCAACTGGCACAATAACACCAACGGGTGGAGGCGTGATGATTGATGGCAGGTTTTATCCGTTTCCTGGATACTGAAGATGAGCAACCCAGACGAGTATGTTCTTTTTTTTGCTGCTGTAAAGAGGGGCGACTTGCCAACAGTTCAAGAAATGATTGCACGAAGTCGTGATCTTGTGCATCTCAAGGGCATGGATGACCACACTGCTCTTCATTGGGCGGCCGGCACTGGTTGTGCCGACATCGTCAGCTTTCTGTGCGATCATCACGCCAACTTGGACTGCAAAGATTGTCGTGGATGGACTCCCCTCCATCATGCGGCGATGCGTGGAAAGCTGACTGTAGTAAAAGCGCTTTTGGATGCCGGAGCCGAAATTGATGTGAGAGCCAATAACGGAATGACTCCCCTGCATTGGGCAATCTTTGCCAAGCGTGCAGACATCGTAAAATTACTTCTTGATCGTGGGGCAAATTCCAATACCCAATCCAATCACGGTATTTCGGCCCTACACCTTGCGGTGAGCGAGAATCAAAGAGAAATTGCGGAATCGTTACTTGCGCACGGTGCCGATGTTAGTATCGCTCACGAAAGAGGAGGAACAGCACTTCATTCGGCAGCGAGCTTCGGATCGAGGGAAATAATAGAGCTTTTGCTTGCGCATGGGGCTGATCCGACGGCAAAGGATGTTACCGGAAAAACAGCTTTCGATTTCGCCGTTGAGCAAGGCCAGGCAGCAATCGCGCAGATGCTCCGCGAAAGAAAATGAACGCCTTGCCGAACACAATGCCCTTGTTGTTTTGGCTGCTGCTTCGTCGTAACGATGCGCGTGGCAATATCACGCGTTATGAATACGACCAACTCGACCGCTTGGTAAAGACGACGGATGCGATCGGGGGAATGACAAGGTTTGCCTACGACGCGGCGGGCAACATGATCGCCGTCACCGACCCCGTCGGCAACGCGACGCAATATATATATGACACTCGGAATCGCCTTGTCTCCACTCTCGATGCCGAAGGCGGAGTCACGTCAAGGCGCTACGATTTCGATAACAATCTAGTCTCTATTACTGACCCTGTCGGGAATATCACCAATTTTGCTTACGATGCGCGCGCTCGCCTTGTCGCCGAGACCGATCCACTCGGCAGTACGACCTCTTACAGCTATGATGCAGTGGATAATCTCACCAGCAAACTGGATCGAAACGAGCGGGTAACGTCGTTCACGTACGACGACCTGGATCGCCTGGTCAGCGAGGTCTGGCAAAGTGGCGCGGGCTTCCAGCCTGCGAATGTCATTTCCTATTCTTATGACCAGAATTCCAATTTGCTGTCGGTCAGCGATCAGTTCTCGGCGCTTAGCTTCACTTACGATGCGCGGGATCGCGTAACCACGGTGGACAATGCTGGCACGGCGAATGTGCCGAGTGTGACCATCACGTATCAATATGACGGTGCGAGCAATGTAACCTCTGTGGTGGATTCTTTAGGTGGTAGCACCAATTACGTTTATGACACATTGAATCGCGTAACCACCGAGACACAGAGCGGGAGTGGAGTGACGCCAAAGCGGGTGGATTTTACTTATAACGAAGTTTCGCAATTTTCCACGATTCAACGGTTCAACGATTTAACAGGCGTTAGCCTCGTTGTTGTATCCACTTATCAATACGACTCCCTCAATCGCCTGACCAGCATCCAGCATCTTGGATCGAGCAACCAGACCATCAACTTCGAAACGCTCACTTACGATGCTGCGTCGAGAATCACGAGCATTACTGACGTGGATGGCTCGCGCACCTACGGCTACGATAGTACCAATCAGTTGCTATCTGCTATCCACGATCCTCTATCCTCGTTGCCCAACGAAAGCTACAGCTATGATCTGAACGGAAATCGCACCATCAGTGGCTACGTGACGGGCGCGGGCAATCGGCTACAAACTGACGGCACTTTTAACTATGAGTACGACAACGAAGGCAACACGATCCGGCGGACGGAAATTGCGACGGGCGTAGTGAGAGAATACCAATGGGATTTTAGGAATCGGTTAACTTTTGTCACGGACAAAGCTGCCGACAACACCGTGCTGATGACCGCAGGATACACCTATGACGTGGTCAACCGCCGCATTGCAAAAACGGTAGATGCGGACGGAGCGGGACCGCAGAGTGAAATGTTAACAACGTTCGTGTATGACCGCGAGGATATCGCTTTGGAATTTCTTGACCCCGACGCGAATGGCCCACAGGCAATATCTCTCGCCGTCCGTAACTTTCATGGGCCTGGGATAGATCAGGTTTTGGCGCGGGAGTTTACTGGTGGTAATACCTTGTGGCTACAGACCAACCATCTCGGCAGCACTACGGATGTGGTGGATAACGCTGGTGCGCTGGTGTGGCACATCACCACCGATTCCTTTGGGAATCTCGTTTCGGCGAAGGACGGCATAGGTACATCAGTGGACCCGAACGTGGTTGCGTCCGCGATACGGTATCTCTTTACCGGACGCGAGCGTGACGTGGAAACAGGCATGGATTATTTCCGCGCAAGGTATTACGACCCCTCAACGGGGAAGTTTGTCAGCGAGGATCCGAAGCGCGCGCTTAACCTTTACTCGTATGTGAAGAATGATCCGACGAATGCGATAGATCCTTTTGGCCTAGCAGATAGACCGATCTTTGATTGGGAGGGTTTCGAAAGTGATTGGGGCTTCTTGTGGAATTGGACGAAACCCTCCGACTGTTCGTGTCCGACTTCACAAACGAACCCGCCACAATCCGGAGTTTTAAACTGGTTGAAAAATAATGGATTCTTCGGTGGGTCACTTGGTTTCGGTGCTGTAGTGGGTGGTGAAGGGAGCATTCAAATTAGTTCGAGCGGGATTGCTATATCTGGGATGGTTGGATTCGGGGGCGGTTTCGGCGGTAGCGTAACGCTGTTTGGGATAAATGTTGGAGAAAGGGAGGGTTTTGGTGACGCTGTTACTGCATCGGGGGGCGCTGGACCGGGAGGCTATGTGTGTGTAGCGCTGACCTTGCCCCATTGGTTGGACAGTATATAACATTAAACTTGGCCATGGGT
>CAYGDP010000028.1:0-46508 GCA_964348665.1 uncultured Verrucomicrobiota bacterium | reverse complement strand
CTTTATCAGCCAAGTCTATTGTTTCCTACTGTCCAGTTTTGGGGGAGCAGGTCACACTGATGATAATCCATCAGGCGAGCGTGGATCGCGATCCTCCAACGCACAAAGGCGTAAACATTGTTTTATTAGAAAATGATCCCAAAGCTCTTGCTGCCTTTCCGAGGGTTACTCTGCGAGGAGAAACAAAATCATTGCACGACCTTCTCTGCGAAATCGTCAAGATGGTGGGGCTACGTTATAGAATTGACCCGCACGCTGTCGTCATTTTCAGACCAAAAGAGCGCCAACGAATCGAGAAGCGTGGACTGCGAGATTGACTCCTGATAACAGAAGGAGCAAAATCACAGGGAACTTCCAACCCCAGGAGGCAGCGATGAGCGGACGAACCTATGAAGATAAGGAACCAACGCAAATGAGTCGGCGAAAGATGCTGACGCGAGTGGCGGGCGTGGCCGCGGCGGGCGCCGCGGGACTCAAGGCGGTGAAGGCGCGCGCTGCGGAGGAAACCGGGAGCGCGGTGAAAAATGGGCGCATTCAGCAGAGTATCGTGAATTGGTGTTTCGAGTCGTTCGGCGAGAAATGGTCTCCGGAGAAAACCGCCGACGTCGCGGCAATGCTCGGTTGCAAGAGCGTGGAGTTCGTTGCGCCGAAAAACCTTCCGATCTTGAAAGCGCGCGGGCTGACCTGCGCGATCCTCGGCGTGAATATGAGTCCCGACCCGCCGTTCAAGAAAGGCTGGAACAATCCCGACATCTGGCCACGGGTCGAGAAAGCCACGCGCGACGCCATTGACGCTGCGGCGGCATTCGGCACGCCCAACGTGATCGCGTTCACCGGGTACACCGCAAAAAATCCTGATGACCCCAAGAGTCCACAAGTCTCACTCGAAGACGGCGCCAAGAATTGCGTGGACGGACTGAAGCGAGTTATGGGCTACGCCGAGGAAAAGAAGATCAACATCTGCCTCGAAATGCTCAACTCCCGCGAAACGTCGAATCCGATGAAAGGACACCCCGGATATCAGGGCGACCACACGGATTACTGCGTGGACATCATCAAGCGCGTCGGTTCACCGCGCATGAAACTCCTCTTCGACATCTACCACGTCTCGATTATGGACGGCGACATCATCCGCCGCATTCGCCAGCACAAGGATTACATCGGGCACGTCCATACGGCTGGGAATCCGGGCCGATGCGAGCTGGATGATCCGAGCCAGGAAATCAATTATCCGCCAATTATGAAAGCATTGCTCGAAATCGGTTACACGGGATACGTCGCGCAGGAATTCATTCCCACACGACCGCCCGTGGACGGCCTCCGCAAAGCGGTGGAGATTTGCGATGTATAAAAGGAAGTGATGGCCACAAAAAAGCACAAAAATCGCAAAAAAAAATATACTGCAGTTGTGTTTCTTGCCCGCTGCGTCGAGCGACCAGTACGGCGAGTATCTTTCGTGGCAAATCGGTCTGATTAACCCGTAGGATCGATCCTATGACACCCTTCCTCTTATTTCTCGGTGGCGGCCTCGGCACGGTCGCGCGCTACGGATTGAATGGGTTCGTTACGCAACGATGGCCGTTTGCGGCGACGTTTCCACTCGGCACCATGATCGTCAACGTGAGCGGCTGTTTCGTGATCGGTTTTCTTGCGGCGGTCGGCGACCCGTCGCTGGGACGCGCATGGTTGCGGCCACACTGGCGCGACTTTCTCGCGATCGGTTTCTGTGGCGGCTACACGACCTTCTCCAGCTACGGTATCCAGACGCTCGACCTCGCGCGCGACGGCGAATGGCTCTACGTCGCGGGAAACGTCATCGGTTCCAACGCGCTCGGGTTGCTGGCGGTTTTTCTGGGCCGCGCGTTCGGGTTGTGGTTGCAATCAAAATTTCACGGAGGCTCACTATGAAACTTGACGGCGAAGGACTCCTGCTGCGGATTTACATCAGCGAACTCAAGAAGAGCGGTCCACTGCCGCTCTACGAAGCGATCGTGTTGAAAGCGCGCGAGCGGGGGCTGGCGGGCGCGACCGTGTTGCGCGGGCCGATGGGATTCGGCGCGCACTCGCGGTTGCACACCGCGAAAATTTTACGGTTGAGCGAAGACCTGCCCGTGCTCATCGAGATCGTGGACAAGGAGGACAAAATCAACGCTTTCCTCCCGGAGCTGGACAAAATGGTCGAGGAAGGATTGATCACCCTCGAAAAGGTCCGCGTCATTAAATACCAGGCCAATCCGCCGTCATGATTCCCAAGCTTACCCATTCCTATGTTCACAGTTTGCAATCTGTGAACAACATGTTTTACCCGATGAAGTGCGCGTCCGCTGCAAATGCATTATGGCCATCACCGACTCACTGCGTACTGTTTCGAAAGATGATATCAATCGTTTCAGCCAAAATATCGCGCTGACCGAATTATGGGCGACCCGGCTCCAGACCGTATCGCCTTGAAACGTTATAAATCCCCGTACTTGCTATGGCAGTTTGCTTCCATCACTTTGTTTCCGCCTAGCCGTCCTCATTCGTGCGGGGTGGGTTTTGGGAATGTCGATGTGTGTAGCATGCGCTTGACGGTTATTGCGCGGCATGGCATTCTCCCCGCCCTAACAAGGAGGTTTTTATGCCGGCGATTTCACGAAGCGAGATTTTGAAACGGTTGCGCGCCAAAGTTGCCGCAGGCAAACCGATCGTCGGCGGCGGCGCCGGCACGGGCATCAGCGCCAAGTGCGAGGAGGCAGGCGGGATCGATCTGATCGTCATTTACAATTCCGGCCGATTTCGCATGGCCGGACACGGCTCGATGGCAGGGCTTTGGGCGTACAGCGACGCCAACGCGGTTGTCGTGGACATGGCGAAGGAAGTATTGCCCGTCGTAAAAAAAACCCCCGTGCTGGCGGGCGTCAACGGCACGGACCCGATGCGCATTATGCCGCAGTTCTTGCGCCAGATCAAAGAGATAGGATTCAGCGGCGTTCAAAATTTCCCAACGATCGGGCTGGCCGACGGTGTTTTTCGCGTCAACATGGAAGAGACTGGGTTCGGTTACGACAAGGAAGTCTCGATGATCGCCGAGGCGAACAAGCTCGATTTGTTCACTTCGCCGTATGTTTTCAACGCCGAAGAATCTACTGCGATGGCCAAAGCGGGCGCGGATATGATCGTCGCCCATATGGGATGCACGCTCGGTGGCTCAATTGGCGCAGCCACAACCAAGACGCTCGATCAATCCGTGGAATTGTGCGCGGAAATTCGCGATGCCGCAAAGAAAGTGCGCAAGGACATCCTGCTGATTTGCCATGGCGGTCCCTTGGCTGAACCCGAAGACGCAGGTTACGTGCTGAAACGCTGCAAAGGCATCCACGGCTTCTACGGCGCGAGCAGCATGGAGCGATTACCAACCGAACGCGCGCTCACGGAGCAAACGAGAAGGTTTTGTAGTTTGAAGGTTGGATAACCCACGGAACACTCGGAAATTCGCGGAAACTTTCTGCGCCATTCCGCGTATTCCGATGGCAATCACATTTTCAATATCTTATCCATTCGCTTGCTCGTTTCAGCATACGTCGCGTCGTCGCCGCCGACTTCGCTGATGACGAAATCATTGTAGCCAATTTCGCGGATGGCGCGCATCACTTCTGGCCAGTTCACCTGGCCGTCCATTAATTGTGGCCAGGAAAGGGTCATATTGAACTCGCCATCCTTCGCGCGCTCGGCCTTGAAATCCTTGAAGTGGATTTTCTTGATGCGTTTGCCGCCGAGGATTCGAATCCAATGCTGCGGATAACTCCAGAACAGGAAATTCGCCACGTCAAAGAAACAACCGACCCGCTCGCTGCCGACGGCGTCAATCGCATTCTTCATGTCCAACGGTGAGACGAAGAGTTTGTTCCATACGGGTTCGATCCCGAGATTGACTTTCGCTTTCTCGGCAACGAGCGCTAGGGATTTCAGCTCGGCAATAATACGGTCATAAGCGACATCGTATTGGATTTTCTCATTCGCCCACGCGGGTACAACGAGAATACAATCAATTCCGAGCGCAGCGGCAGCTTCGATTGCCTTGCGGATTTCTACTTTTCGCGACTCGCGCACTTTCGGATCGTCGTCGGCCAGCGTGTACTTCCCAGTGCCGCTGATGCAGATGCTCGTGAACGCGACGCCTGCCTTCTGGCTCGCTTCGCGAAGCCGCTTATAATCAGTCGCGGTCGCATTGAGGTTCAGGTCGGTCTTGTCGGTCATCAGCAACTCGAATCCCTCGTAACCCCATTTTTTCACCGCCGCGAGATTGTCGGTAACGGAATTCGTTTGTCCGTAAACGATTTGGGTCAGGGCTTTTTTCATTTAGAGAGCGAGTTCCTTTCCAAGAGTGTCCGCAATCGCAGCGATGGTTTTTTCTCCAAAATCAAACCGCAAACCTGCGGCGGCGAATAGTTCGGGCAACGGACGCGAACCGCCTAGTGCCAGTGCGCGACGGTATGAGCGCACAGCGGCGGCGGGGTCGCGCAAGGATTGTTGCCAGATACCAAGCGCGCCAAGCTGCGCGATGCCGTATTCGATATAATAAAACGGGTTGGTAAAGAGATGAAGTTGACGATGCCACGAGGAGCGTAACGCTGGCTCATAACCCTCCCAACTCTCGATTCCGCCGAAACATTTATGCAATGCCAGCCAGAGTTCCTCGCGCTGCTCGACTTTCATCTGCGGTTGCATGTAAAGCGTGTGTTGAAAAGCGTCAATCGTTGCGCACCAGGGAAAAAACTTCACGATGCCTTCCAGATGTTCGCGCCTGCTTCGTTCCACATCCGCAGGATCATAAAACGCATCGAGGTGCGGATTGGCCAACAGTTCCATGCTCATCGAGGCAACCTCGCAGAACTCTAGCGGCGCGCCTCGATATTCCGCCAGCGGTTCGTTGCGGCATTCCCACGAATGAAATGCATGACCCGCTTCATGCAGTAGCACGCGCACGTCGCGGTCCAGCCCGACGGCATTCATGAAAATGAATGGCAACCGCCGCTCGGTCAGATTGCTCTGGTAGCCACCGGGCGCTTTGCCTTTGCGATTGTCGAGGTCGAGCAAATCCAACTTGGCCATCCGACGGAAATCCGTTGCCAATTTCGTGTCGAGCTTGTCGAAAATCTCTGTGCAGCGATCAATCAACACGCGCGATTCGGTAAACGGTTTCAGCGGCGGCTTGTTTTCGGGATCAACCGCCAAATCCCACGGCCGCAACGGTGACACGCCGAGTTTTTTCTGGCGCTGTTCCTGCAACTTGCGCGCGAGTGGGACAAGATGTTTCTGAACAGCAGATTGGAAATCGAGGCAGTCGTTCGGTGTGTAATCGAACCGTTCGCGGTCGCGAAAGGCGAACTCCATATAATTGGCAAAACCCGCATTGCGCGCGATCCGTTGCCGCAGTGCAAAGAGATCATCGAAGAATTTGTTTAGGGAGTCACGGTCGCGTAACCGGCGTTCGGCAACCAGCTCCCATGCCTGCTGACGGCGCGCCCGGTCGGGTTCTTCCTGAACTTTCGCCATCTGTGGGAGTGTCTGCTCGCGTCCGTCGAAGTTGACCGTCTGTGCGCCTGTAAGTTTCTGGTATTGCTGGCAGAGCTTTGCTTCCTCGGTCTCCAGAGGGACATTCATTTCGCGGAACAGCGCCACGCGATTCTCCACGCTGCGATCAAACACATGATAGCGCTCTTGCGGCAACTTGGCGCGCGCGGGACAGGCGACAAATTTCTTGTTGAGACGGTCGAAGCGTGGCTTGAGCTTTGGCTCGATCTGCTCGACGTAATGGAGAAATGCTTTCTCGCGCTCGGGATCATCGGTTTGGCAAGTCATCCGGATATAGCGTACCGAGCCTTCCTCACCAATGGCCGAAGCCAGCTCCGAGCGGTCCAGAAGCCAGCGTTCGAGGTCGGCAGTGGTTTTCAGCTCGCGCGCGTCGAGCTGGTCGAACAGCGGCTCGATTTGCGACCACTCGCCAAGGTCAGCGGTAGCGGGGACAAATTTTCGTGGAAATTCACAAGGAAGGTTAGCGAGGTCGAAGCTCATTGGTTTCAATGATTTGCCACAAAAAAAACGAAAAACATAGAAAATACGTTCTTGGTTTCTGACATGAAAAGCTTTTCTTACTACGGGCGTACCATGATTACATCGGCGGCGTCGAGCGGCAGAGAGAATGAGCAGCCGGTTTTTGTTAGCTCGAATTTCAATGCGCCGCGTTTGACACTTTCGACCGAGCGGACTGTGAATGGCACGCGCGCGGTCACTTGAAGCTGGCTTTCGGATTCGCCCCGCCAGTTGAGAAGTGTGATCGCCGCGCCGCGCACGGAGAGCAGCATGGGCGTCTCGATCATTGCGGCATCCACCGTAACGGGCGGCGTAATCTTTGCCAATTCGGTGGGGTAAACAATCCATCGCCGGATGTTTTCGGAATAACAGACGGGCAATTTGTCTTTCGTGCCGGTTTGCGATTTTACATACGACAAGCCGGGCAGCCACGCGAAATGGATGGCACGCCCGCGACCGAGGTCACGTTGCACGATTGCGGGCGTGGAGTTTGCAAACTCCGCGTGAACTTTTCCTTTGTTCTTTTCAAGGACACCAAGCGCGCCGAAAACGGTAAATTCGCCGAGCTTTCCGTTTCCTTTCATGACTTCTTTGATTGCGCCAAGATTGGGCACCAGCATTCGGTCACGGGGCTGTTCGCGGATGTCGGTTGCATTGCTTAGAATGCGGCACGGTTCGTTGTAGCGATCATACGCGGCGGCACCGGTCACGGTAACGAGCGTGCCGCCGGCGCGTGTCCAGGCGACGAGCGCGCGCTGTCCTTCGGCTGGAACATTCGGCTCGGTGACATAGAGAACACCATACGGTTTAAGACCCTGCGCCGTAAGATCATCTTCGTCCACAAAATCTACGGGGATGTTTGCGTGTTGGAGCGCGAGATATAGATTGAAGACTTCGGCCATGTAATCCACGGTCGAGCCGTTCAGGTTCGTGTTCGTTGCGTCAATGATGTCTTCGCGAGTGGTGTTGAGCGTGTCCCAGGGCAACGCACTGCGCGGCGAGAGAATGGCGACCTCGGGCCGCGGACGTTTTCCCGGCCAGAGCAAATCTTCCGCTGCGCCAATGATGGCGTGCGCCTCGGCCATTTTGGGTAGGACACGAACATTTTCGGAGTAGCAGTTGCCGGGGAAATTGTATTCGGGACCGAAAACGAAATATTTCACGCACTTGCCGCCGCTGCCGACTACACAAAGGATTTTCTGGAGAATGCCGTCGGCACGGTCTCCCGCTGTGCGCGGGATGACGTAGCCGCCGAATTGGACGCCACCGCCACGTGAATCGGCTCCGCCGCTAACGTGGCTGTCGCTTCGCTCCGCACCACAGCGGAGTTTGGCGCAGTAGAACGACCATTGATATGCCTGCGCGTCGCTGAACCAATCTTCGGTCCAAAGCATCGTGCCGCCGCGAAGCCGGCCGAATTCCAGCCAATCGTGGCTTGCCATCGCCGAGTCGGGACTTTGTTTGTCTCGGTTGTGCGCGAACGGGCCGGGGAAATAGAATCGTCCGGCGAAAAAGTTCCAATTCGTGAAAATCGGCATGTTCGGATAAAACGCCCGTTCCAACGCACGGGTGCAGACGGCGAAATGTCGGGCGCTGTCCCACGAAAAAAACCGTATGGTCCAGTAGAACAATCGCCGGGACGGTAAATCCTTGGCGCCGCTGCGACCGAGTGGCTTGATTTCCTCCCACTTTTTTGCGCCCAGATCGTCGGGTTTGAGCTTTTGTGCTTTCAGATAATCGTGGAAGCGCGTCATCGCGGCTGGATTTTTTTCCAGTTCGCGAAACATTTGCGGGTAATACCACCCGGTCTCATCGGCCATCGCAAAGGCTGCCATGTCCTCGCGCGCGTAACCAGCCGCCAGATAGGGTTTTGCTTCGTTCTGCGCCCATTGTTCGATGGATTCGGGCGTTACCTTCGGGTCGTAGTCGAACGCGTAGCCGGGCGGGTTGTAAACTGCCCATGCGGTACGCTGGCCGCCCGCCTGGTGTAGCAAGTCTCGAATCGGCCGGGAAGGCGGCAGCATAACCACGCTGAAACCCGCTCGCGAAAGCTGTTCGATGCCCTCGCGCCATTCGAGACGGTCATCGCTCCCTCCGATGAACCGTTCGACGATCGGGAACTTTTTTGGCCGGTGAGCGTCCGGGACTTTCACGCTGGCCAACACCTGCCAATAGCGTTTGTTGTATTCGGCCATCGTCGCCGCGTGCGGTTTCTTCTGGTCATCACGCCAGAGGAGAAAACCGAACGATGGCCCGAACAGTTCCGCGCGGGACGGCACGATCTCGCCCGTTTCGTCGACGCGCAGCTCGGCTTCGACGTGCGTCGGGTCAACCACGCCGTCCACGTGGAGTTTCACGACTACGGGAAAACCGCGCGCGTACATGGCGGGATAATCTTTCAGGGTCGCTTCGGCTTGCGCGCGCTCGAATTTCAGCCAGTCACTCCACTCACCGAGCGGTGCTGCCGCGTTCAGTCCGCGGAGACGGAACGTATATTTCTTCTGCGCCTTCGCCTCGCCACCGGCGGACACGACTCGCGCTCGAAGTTGGAAGGTGGGCACGTCTTCGGTGCGTAGCGGTGATTGTTGTGCGATCGCCGAAGCAATCCCTACTAAAAGTGCTATCAGCCATAGGATCTGTTTCATTCACCTCGGATTAGGTCGGGAATGGATTCTCGTCGGCGGATGAGTTTGGCTGATTTGCCGCGCACGAGGATTTCGGCGGGGCGGGGACGGGTGTTGTAGTTGCTGGCCATCGAAAATCCGTACGCGCCGGCGCTCATCAGGGCGAGATAATCGCCTTCCCCGACCGGCGGGAGTCGGCGTGCTTTGGCAAAGCAGTCGCCAGATTCGCAAACGGGGCCGACTACATCGGCGAGGAGTGAGGAGCGAGGAGCGAGGAGCGATTGTTTGAGCGGAACAATCTCGTGATAGGCATCGTACAGAGCGGGGCGGATAAGGTCGTTCATGGCGGCGTCCACGATGACGAAGGTTTTTTCGGGAGTGCTTTTGACGAATTCGACCCGTGTGACGAGAATGCCAGCGTTGCCGACCAGCAGGCGACCCGGCTCCACGAGGATTCGCAATTGCAACGGACGCAAGAGCGGGAGGAGGGTTGAGGCGTATTGGTCGAGAGTGAGGTGGAGTGGTTCATCACTGGCAGGGACGCCAGTGCCACCAGTTTTTTTTGTCCACCATTGAGGTGAGCCGCTTTCCAGTGCCCGGTCATAGACGATGCCGATGCCGCCGCCGATGCTGAAGAAATCGAGGCCGAACCGGTCGCGGAGGGAAAGAACGAAGGGAAGCACGCGGCGAACCGCGTCAGCGAACGGTTTTGCCGAGGTGATTTGCGAGCCAATGTGCATCTGGACGCCGGCGATGCGGATATGGCGGAGGCGCGCGGCGCGGGCGTAGATTTCGTTGGCATCGTCGAGGGCGATGCCGAATTTGTTCTCGTAAGTGCCCGTGGAGATTTTGTGATGACCGCCGGCAGCGACGTTGGGGTTGATGCGGATGGCGACGGGAGCGGTTTTTTTGAGAGAGTGGGCGACGCGGTCAATCCGCTCCAGCTCGGGGAGGCTTTCGACATTGAAACTGTAGATGCCCTGGCGCAGGGCGTAGTGGATTTCAGGTTCGGTTTTGCCGACTCCGGCGAATGTACATTGGCGCGGGTTGCCACCGGCGTTGAGCACTCGATAGAGTTCGCCGGCGCTGACGATATCGAAGCCGCTGCCGAGTTTGCCGAGAAACCGGAGGATGGCGAGGTTGGAATTGGCTTTGACGGCGTAGCAGATCAGATGATTGAGCGGCGCGAGGGTGGCGTCGAGTCGGCGGAAGTGGTCTTCGATGGTGGCAGCCGAATAAATGTAGAGCGGGGTGCCGTAGCGCTGGGCGAGGGTGCTGACGCGAAACTCTTCGCAGTGAAGCTGGCGATTTTTGTAGCGGAATTGGTGCATGAGGCGAAGTATAGCCGAAGGCGCGGATGAACTCAAACGGGGATTGATGTTCGATAGGTTCCGCTTGCGTATTTCTTCCTAGATGCAAGCCACAGAAATAGCGCGCGACGGTGTTTGAAATATGCTCCGTGCGATGCCGGAATACTGAGGGAAAGAAGATCGTGTCCCGGATCACCAGCAAAAACCTGTTGCCAACGGCCTACTGGCAATTATTCGGAGCAACTTGATGGGGCATCATCCGCAGCATATTCCAAAGTCTTTCAGACCTTATTTTTGAGCCATTGGGCAGGAAATAATGCTTGCAATGGTAGGGGTGCGTTGGCAGTATCCGCCCCCAAGTTGTCGGAATAAAAAACTAACCAAAAGGAGTACTACTAACATGGCCAGACCAGTCACATTGTTCACGGGACAATGGGCAGATCTGACATTTCCGGTGGCGTGCAAAAAGGCGAAGGAAATGGGATATGATGGTGTGGAATTACCTTGTTGGGGCGACCACTTCGAAGTGCAGAAAGCGGTTAAAGATAAAAAATATTGCGATAGTCGGCATGAGATCCTGGCCAAACATGGTCTCATGACATTTGCAATCTCAACCCATCTGGTTGGACAAGCTGTATGCGATAAGATTGATGAGCGTCACAAAGCCATTCTCCCCCCGCACGTGTGGGGGGACGGCAAGCCGGAAGACGTCAACAAACGCGCTTCGGAAGAGATGATGGCGACCGCGCATGCCGCCAAGAACCTCGGCGTGAAGGTCGTCAACGGCTTTACCGGTTCCTCGATTTGGCACCTGCTTTACAGTTTCCCTCCTGTCCCAAAATCCATGATTGACGATGGGTACGACCTGTTCGCAAAACGATGGAATCCGATCTTCGACGAATTCAAGAAGTGCGGCATCAAGTACGCGCTGGAAGCGCATCCGACCGAAATCGCCTTTGATATTGCCAGTGCCGAGCGCGCGATGGCAGCCGTCGGCAGTCGAAAGGAGTTTGGATTCAACTACGACCCATCGCATTTCGCCTATCAAGGAGTGGACTATGTCGCGTTCATCAAGAAATTTGGCGACCGCATTTATCATGTTCACATGAAAGATGTGTGGGTGAGTCGGCTGCCCTCCGAAGTGGGCGTCTTCGGGGGCCATACGAACTTTGGTGACCCGAGGCGCAACTGGGATTTCCGTTCTCTCGGTCGGGGCAGCGTGGATTTTGAGGCAATCATCCGCACGCTAAACCAGATCAACTATCAAGGTCCGCTCTCGGTGGAATGGGAAGACAGCGGGATGGATCGCGAGCACGGGGCGCAGGAGGCTTGCCAGTTCGTTAAACGGCTGGATTTCAAGCCGTCCGCCCTCGCCTTCGATGCTGCCTTCGAAAAGAACGGCCACGACAAGAAGAAGTAGGGGAGATTTTTTTGTTTTGACAGAAACAGGGCGCATGGTAGAGTGCATCGAATCGTTCAGGAGAGAACCATGAAAAAAAACACATTGAGTCTGGTATTGGCTGGCGCGTTTGTCGTGGGTTTACTCGCAATGTCGCCATCGGTGCAGGCTGGCGACCCGGGCCGCAAGCTTGGTCGCGGCTTGGCCAACACGTTGCTAGGCATTACTGAATTACCGCGAACAATCGCGGAGGTCAACCGCGAGCAAGGCCCTGGTACAGCGGCGACATGGGGGCCGATCAAAGGCATCGTACGCGTCATCGAGCGCGAACTGGCAGGTGTGGTGGAGATCATCTTGTTCCCTGTCCCCTGGCCCAAAGAATATGCGCCCATCATCCAGCCGGAATGGCCGTGGGATTTCGAGGCAATGCAGAAATAACTCAACCGCGCTGTAGCAACTACTACAGAGGAGACACCATGAAACGTCAAATGATGGGTTGGATTTTGGCAGTAACAGTCGGAGCAGTGTTATTGAGCACGACCTCGTCGGTTCAGGCCGGTGATCCTGGCCGCAAGCTCGGACGAGGGCTTGCCAACGTGTTGTTTGGGATCTCCGAAATACCGCAAACCGCCGTCAAAGTCGGACACGAACATGGTGGCGGCGCGGGAATGACGTGGGGCGTCATGAAGGGAGTCGGCCGATTTGTGATGCGGGAACTTGTCGGCCTGTACGAGATCATCACTTTTCCCATACCATTACCCCGAGGGTACGACCCGATTCTGCAGCCTGAATTCCCATTCAGCGGGGATAAGAGCGATATTTAAGTGAGTCACTCTGGATAGGACGTTGTCAGGCGAGGTGCGCAACAGGCATCTCGCCTGATTTTTTCATATGAAATTCACCGCCCAAACCGAGACAATTTCGCCCACGCAGCAAACCCTCCGCATCGAGGTCGCCATCGAAAGCGTATCCGAGGAATTCCTGCGTGTGGCCAAGCAATTCCAAGGGATGGCTCAATTACCCGGCTTCCGCACCGGTCGCGCCCCGACAGCCATGGTGGAAACCCGATTCGCAGCGAAAATCGAGGAGGAAGTCAAACGCGCGCTGATCCCAGATTCATTTCGCGAGGCGTGCCGCGAACAAAAGCTTCGCACCATCGGATTGCCCCGGATCGAGAAAATCGAGTTCGCCCGCAACCAGCCACTCCGGTACGAGGCGCACGTCGAAATCGTGCCGGAATTTCCCATGCCTGATTACAAAGAAATCGTCGTGAAACTCGCTTCGGTCAACGTCACGGACGCCGACGTGGAAAACACCGTGAAATCCTTACAGGAACGCCACGCGGAGTTTACGGACATCGCCGGACGGTCGCTGGCGATGGGCGATTTTGCGGTAATCCATTTCGACGGTCGTTGCGATGGGAAACCGATCGTGGAACTCGCGCCCCGCGCCAAGACGCTTAGCGCGGCGAAAAATTTTTGGCTGGCCATGAACGCCGAGACCTTTCTCCCGAAATTCTGCGACCAGCTGATCGGGGCGAACATTGGCGAGAAACGGCAGGTCTTGGTCGAGTTTCCGCCTGATTTTCCCGCCAAAGAGCTGCAGGGCAAACAAGGGACATATTCCGTGGAAATCGTCGGTATCAAAGAGAAAAAATTGCCGGCGCTGGACGATGGGTTTGCGCGGGCGTTCGACTTTGTTTCATTGGAGCTTTTGCGGCAGCGCATCCGGACCGATCTGGTTCATCAGCGGGAACATCAGGCGGAGGTAGATAAACGCAACCAGATCATCGCGACATTGTGTTCGCGCGTGACATTCGAGCTGCCGCCGTCGTTGGTCGCCAGCGAAACGCGCAATCGCGTAAACCAAATCGTTCGCTCGCTCAAGGCGCAGGGAGCGGATGATGATGCCATCAGCCAGGAGAGCGACCGAATTATGTCCTCCGCGCAACGGGAAGCAGCCGACCGAGTGAAATCGCAATTGCTCCTCGGCCGAATTGCCGAGGCGGAGAAAATCGCCGTCTCCCGTGATGAACTCAATGATCGAGTCACAAGCCTCGCGGCGCAGTATCGGATGACGCCCCGCCAGTTACGCTCCCAATTGGAGGAAAACGGCGCGCTGGAAGATGTCGCGGCGGATATTCTCGTGGACAAGGTTCTTGATTTCCTCACCAAGAGTGCTAAGGTCGAGTCACCAGCATGAGCAAGGAATCTACAATCGAACGTGCGCAGCATCTTGTCCCGATGGTGGTCGAACAAACCGGCCGGGGGGAGCGTGGCTACGATATTTTTTCGCGGCTGCTCAAGGACCGCATCATCATGATCGGGGGCGGAGGGATTGACGACGGCACCGCCAGTCTCATCATCGCGCAGATGCTCTACCTCGAAATGGAAGACCCCAAAAAGGATATCAACCTGTACATCAACAGCCCCGGCGGTTCGGTCACGTCCGGACTGGCGATTTACGACACGATGCAATTCGTCGCCTGCGATGTGGCAACCACCTGTATCGGGCAAGCCGCCAGCATGGGTGCCGTACTGTTGGCTGCCGGCTCCAAAGGCAAACGAAACGCACTCCCCAACGCCCGTATCATGATTCATCAGCCGTGGGGCGGCACGCAAGGGCAAGCCACCGACATCGCCATCCAGGCCAAGGAAATCCTGCGGATGAAAGATCGGCTCAACGAAATCCTCTCCCACCACACCGGCCAACCCCTCGATCAAATCGCCAAGGACGCCGACCGCGATTTTTTCATGAGTGCCGCCGACGCCAAAAAATACGGGCTGGTGGACGACGTGTTCGTTTCACGTCGCGATCTCCAAAAGAAAATTGGCGTCTCCGAGGATAAAAAATAATCGGGTACCGGAAAGCCCCAATCCACCATGGCGCGGCCGACCAATCTGACAATGTGCAGTTTTTGCGGCAAAGCGCATAGCGAAGTCCGCAAACTCATCGAAGGTCCCGGCGTCTATATCTGCGACCAGTGCGTTACCAGGTGCAAGTCGCTCCTCGACAAAGAACTCGCCGGCGACAGCCGCACCAACGCCCCTCGCGTCCGGCTGTTCAAGCCCGAAGAAATCAAACGGCAACTCGACGACCATGTCATCGGCCAGGATCTCGTCAAGAAATCCCTCGCCGTCGCCGTCCACAATCATTACAAACGCATCCAACATTCCCTCGCCTCCGCGCCGAACCCGACCACCACGACTGTTTCCACGGCCTCCCCTTTGCCGGTCCAACCAGAGGTCGAACTGGAAAAATCCAACATCCTTCTC
This sequence comes from uncultured Verrucomicrobiota bacterium, assembly GCA_964348665.1. Taxonomy (GTDB): domain Bacteria; phylum Verrucomicrobiota; class Verrucomicrobiia; order Palsa-1439; family CAYGDP01; genus CAYGDP01. Next base: position 31,825 of record CAYGDP010000028.1, on the reverse strand, counting down.
TGCGGCCCCACCGGCAGCGGCAAAACCCTTCTGGCGCGCACGCTCGCCAAAACCCTTGATGTGCCCTTCGCCATGGCCGACGCCACCACGCTTACGGAAGCCGGATACGTCGGCGAAGACGTCGAGAACATCATTCTTCGCCTCCTCCAAAACTCCAATTACGACGTGAAACGCGCTGAAATCGGCATCGTCTATATTGACGAAATCGACAAAATCGGCCGCAAATCCGACAGCGCCAGCATCACCCGCGACGTCAGCGGCGAAGGCGTGCAGCAAGCCCTTCTGAAAATCCTTGAAGGAACCGTTTGCGCCGTCCCTCCGCAGGGCGGACGCAAACATCCGCACCAGGAATACATCCGCGTCAACACCGAACACGTTCTCTTCATCTGCGGCGGCGCGTTCGTCGGTCTCGACAAAATCATCCGCCGCCGCCTCGGCAAAAACGCTGTCGGGTTCGGCAGCGACCAGCGCGTCGTCAGCATCCGCGACGAAGAACTGCTCCACCACGTCGAGCCGGAAGATCTCCTGAACTTTGGAATGATCCCGGAGTTTATCGGGCGTCTCCCCGTCGTTAACGTCCTTGACCCGCTCACCGAAGATGAACTCGTCGCCATCCTCACCCAAACCAAAAACGCGCTGACCAAGCAGTATCAGAAACTTTTTTCGATGGAAGGCGTGCAGCTCGAATTTACCAAGGACGCCCTACGCGCCCTCGCCCAGACTGCCATCACCAAAGGCACCGGCGCCCGCGCGCTCCGGTCCATGCTCGAATACCTCATGCTCGATCTCATGTACGAACTCCCCAGCCGCACCGACCTCGAACGCGTCACCATCAACCGCGCCGTCGTCGAGGGCACCCGCGCCCCGATTCTCAAAAAGCGGCGCGAGGGCGAACGCAAAGTTGCGTAAACAATAATGGGAACCACCTTGAACACGGGAAAATCAAATGACTTTTCCGAAGGGAGGCAAGAAATAAAAGAACCGAAGAAACCAGACGAATTAAAAAAAGGCGAAGGAAACGAGGCGAGACCTTTTGCCTTCTATTTTGGTGCGTGGGGAATTGGCTTCGCATGTGCAGTAGCGATAATCACGGCGACAATCTTTGCTGTCAAGGCTGGGACCATTCCTGGTTATGCGGTCAAAATCGCTGTCTCTGTGGGTTCGCTCCTATCTGTGGTATTTGGCTATGTGATTGCCAAGAAGCTTTGGACGCGCGCTAATTAATCATAGAATCGAGGGCGTAGTTTTTAATAGCTGGCCCACAGCCGAGCCTGATTTGAGTCAAGCGCTCTCTTCAGTTCTTGAAATCACGAGCAACATTTCCATCTTGTCTCGCTCCGTGATTTTTTGTAATAGCGCGGGGAGAGTTTTGATCACGGAGAAGACGCGATCATGCTACGGGAAATCAAAGGCATTCGGACGCGAGAGAGCGGGCCGGGACGGCGACGCTGGTTCAACAGCGACGCGTTCGACCTCGTGCTCTGGCAGGAGCCGCACGGAGGAATCGAGCGATTCCAGCTGGCCATCCGCGACGGCTCGACCGAGCACGCACTTACCTGGACGGCTGCCGACGGTTGCGTGTTCAACCGCGTGGACGACGGCGAGACCCGCAACGAAATGACCAAGCTGCGCTACAAAATGTCGCCGATCCTTCTGCCGAACGGCGACTATGATTGCAACGAGATTGCCAAACTTTTCGAGGCCGAGTCGGGACAGATCGACCCCGCTGTCACCCAATTTGTCATTACCACTCTCCGGGCGTCTCCGGCCAAGTCCTGACGCGGCTGATTCCATCCAAAAACCTTGCCTCGCGCGCCGGTTTGCGGTAAGAGCGACTTCCAGACCAATCAAAATCCAGGAGACACTTTGAAATCTGAATTCCGCACTGAAAAAGATTCCATGGGCGAGCTGCACGTGCCGGCCGACGCCTACTACGGCGTGCAAACCCAACGCGCAGTGGAGAACTTCCCCATCAGCGGTTGGCCAATGCCGCCGCGATTCATCCGCGCCATGGGACGCATCAAACACGCCGCTGCCAAGGCGAATCTCGATCTGGGGTTGCTCGACAAAAAAATCGCCGACGCAATCGCGAAGGCTTCCACGGAAGTGATGGAGGGAAAGCTCGACGCCCAGTTCCCGATTGATGTTTTCCAGACTGGCTCGGCGACCTCGACGAACATGAACGCGAACGAGGTCATCGCCAGTCGCGCCAACGAATTGCTGGGCGGCAAACGCGGCGATAAATCACCCGTTCATCCCAACGACCACGTCAATTTATGTCAATCGAGCAACGACGTTGTGCCGACGGCGATGCACCTCTCCACTCTGGAAGCGATTCACGACGAACTTCTGCCGTCGCTAGGCGCGTTGCAGAAGGAACTTGCCAAGAAAGCCAAAGTTTTCGATGACATCCTGAAAATCGGGCGCACCCATCTCCAAGATGCCACGCCAGTGCGCCTGGGTCAGGAATTTGCAGGATACGCCAGCCAGATCGAACACAGCATCGCTCGCGTAAAACGTGCCAGCGAATCGCTCTATGAGCTTGCCTTGGGTGGCACCGCAACGGGCACGGGGTTGAACGCCCACCTCGAATTTGCCAGACGCGCCATTGCCATCATGGCGAAGGAAACCGAACTGCCGCTATTCGAGGCCAAGAATCATTTTGAAGCGCAAGGCGCGCGCGATGAAGCCGTGGAAATCAGCGGCGCCCTACGCGGCGTCGCCGTCAGTCTCGCCACCGTCGCCAACAACATCCGCATCCTCTCGCTCGGACCGCGTTGCGGCTTGCAGGAAATCAAGCTACCCGCCGTCCAGCCCGGCAGCTCGATCATGCCCGGCAAAGTTAATCCCGTCATCATTGAGAGCGTCCGCCAGGTTTCCGCGCACGTCATCGGCAGCGACGTCGCGATCACCCTTGGAGGTCTGGAGAGTTTGCTGGAATTGAACGTGGGAATGCCTTTGATGGCGACGCATTTGCTCGTCAATTGTCACTTGCTCGCCGCTGCCTCGAATAACTTCGCGGAGAAATGCGTGCGAGGCATTGAGGCGGACAAAGGCCGGTGCGAAAGCCTCATCGAATTGAGCCTGGCCATGTGCACCTCGCTCGCGCCGAAGATCGGCTACGACAAGGCCGCGGCCATTGCCAAGAAAGCGCATGCGACCGGCAAAACCGTGCGCGAAATCGCCAAGGCGGAAACGGGCTTGAGCGATTCAGAAATCTCCGCCCTGCTCGAACTTCGTCCCATGACCGAGCCGGGCATTCGCGGCAAAGGCGGAGAATAGAAGTATCAGTGGTGCCTAGAAATGAACTGGCCGTCAGACAATTCCTTGGTTACAGTCTCCCCGTGAAGCTTCGGTTTGCCTGGCTTGTCATTCTCTTATTCGATCCGCTGGCTCGCGCCGATATTTTTCTGGCGTTGGCAAAGGACGCCGTCGTTTGCTACGGCGAGAAAGCGCCCACCGAGGAACGTCAGGCGGCGATCATGCTGGCCGAAAAATTTCGCGCCGCCGGCGGCCCGAAGGACAATCTTGTTACCGCCGAAACGCTCAAGAAGGATTCGGCGCGCGCGGCGCTCTCGCACATCATTGCGGTTGGCACCTGGTCGAGCAATATCATCTCGCGCGAGTGCTGGGGCAAGATTGCCGTGGATCCGCTTCAAAAGGCGAAGGTCGAGCACCTCGCAAAACCTCCCGATTATTTTTCGGTTGGCGGATTCGGCCGGTTCACGGGCGCGGATGTCGGTTACATCGAGCCTGACAACAATCTCTACACCCTGTATCTCCGGTCCATGGGCACGCTTCCTAAACATCGCAGTGAGGACAAACAGCATCCGGAGGAATTTTTTGTCTTTAAAATCACGGGCAACGGGACCGCTGGCGTGGTGCGCGCAGCCAAGGCGTTCGCCGAAACCAATTTGCTGGTGGGTGTGCTGCCCAGTCCAAGCCAGAAACTCGACGCCGATTGGGACGCGCAACCGAAGGACGGCGTGAGCCGGGTAGGCGCGCCACAGATCACCACTTCGCCGCCTGCATTCGCTCCGAAAGGCTTGTTGAGCGCGGGAAACCATAGCGCTGGCTATCTGGGCTGGTACCAAAGCAATACGGTGCTCTATCACGCCTTTGCCGAAACCACAAAACAACGCGCCAAACGAATCTGGCGCATCAAATACCGCACCGAAGAAGGTTTCCGAAAGCCCGCGTCGTTCTTGAGCGCCAACCCGCACGGACCCAACCGCGGCAACGAACTCTTTGTCGCCGAGATGAACGACGAAACCTCCGCCAAGATCTGTATCAAAGCCTTCCAGACGATCGCGGAAAAACAACATCCCGAGCAAGCCAAGTTTACCGAAGTCGAAATCGCAGGCTGGAAAGGCATTCGTGCCACGGCTGGCGATGCGTTCCTCGCCCGAGGAAAGTTTTTTGTGATGTCCAGTCTCCCCAGGACACATTCGCCGCTCGTCTTTGAAAAATTAGGCTCCCCGTAACTTCATTCGCCACGTCCTTCGCAACAACCTGTGTTCTGACAGTATTCGCGTGAAAAAACTGTTCTCTCCGCGTAGCCGCAGTGTTATGTTGGTGTCGTGAAGCAATTCGCAGTCTCGATCATCCTCGTAGTCATCGCCAATGTTTCCCTCGCCGACGATGTGAGGCTGCTGGGAGATTTTGAAACCGAGGAGGCGCTCAACGGTTGGGCGCGGACAACCGGCCTGCAAGCCGAACTCTCCAACGAGCCAAACGCGGTCGCGTCCGGCAAACAAGCCGTCAAACTTTCCTACCCCGTCTCCACCGAGGGCTACCCCGGCCTGCACGCGGAAGCGAAGCCGCTCGTCGGCGACTGGACCGGGTTCGATGTGCTGAAAGCTGATATTTTCAATCCCACCGACGCAATCGTCACACTCACGATGCGCTTGAATGATGCGCAGACAACCAAATGGTTTACTGCGTCGTATGTGGAGCTGACCCTGCGCGCGGGTAAGAATGCCATCGAGGTTCCCCTCGCCAGTTTGCGCACGGCCGACGACGTGCAACCTCGACCACTCGACCTTGCCAAGATGCGCAGTTTCAGTTTTTTCCGCGCCAATCCAAAACAACCTGTCGTGCTGTATCTCGACAATGTCCGGCTGGAAAAAATCTCTGGCGCCACCGTGACAGTTAACGGATTGCATGTGCTTGATTTCGGTCCTGCCAACTCGCCGCTCTGGCCAGGAGCGACTCGTGTCACCGCTATCAATGGATACGACCCCAAATCAGGCTTCGGCTGGCTCGACAAAGAGGGGTTTCACGATGGCAACGACGGCGCGCCGGATTCATTGGCGGGAGATTGGGTCGGAGGCAGTCACTACGGGCCGTTTCAGCATACACTTCGCGTGGATTTGCCGGACGGCGAATTCGGCGTGGCGTGGATTGCGCGTCCACCGACGCCGGTGCGAACATTCGGGGTGCGATCGGGTAGCGCGACATTATTCGAGGCGATCATCACCCCGCAAACGGCGCCGACGACCAAACATTTGTTTGCGGGAATGCTGCGCGAGTATGCGCCAAATCAGGATGCATTCGCCAAATATATTGACCCCGAGCTTCCGGTCCGCGTTGGAACCGCGAATGCGACAGACGGACATCTGGATATTACGTTCGACTCTTGCAACGCCCATTTCCTCGCGGTCTGGCCGGCGGCATCGAATCCGGACGCGGAACAATGGCTGAAAACACTGCACGAAGCGCGGCGCAAGGAATTCTTTTCTAAACATTACCTCCTCAACTTGCCGAAGCAAACCAACAAACCGGAAGGTTGGCCTGCGGCCGACCGCAAGCGCGGATTTGTCGCGTTCACGCGTCCCTTGCACAAGCCGATTCATCCGAACACGATCCCAGCGCCGAGCGAGCGCGCCGAGGATCTGACATTGAACGTGCCGTGGTTCGGGTCGGACACTGCAAGTTTTGCCATTCACTCGTTCGAAGACCTTGCTGGCGTTCAAGTCAGTATCAGTGATCTCGGTTGGGGCATGGGGCTTTGGCCAAAAGAAGGCTACGAACTGCGCGAGGTGCGTTATCTCGAACGACAAGGTCCCAAAGGAGTTTTCACGCCGACACCGAGTTATCTCGTCCCGGTGCGACCCATCACAGATATGCCGCGCGGATTCACCCGTCAATACGTTCTCGTCGTCCGCAATCCCATCCGCTCGTACACACCCTATAACGCCGACATCACCATCAAAGCCGACGGTCGTCCGCCTCTGACCGTTCGCGTCACTGTCCATGTTCTCCCCATCGAATTGCCGCCAGCGGAAGATTTCACTGTGAGTTATTACTACTCGAACCCGTGGAGCGACGGACTCAACTACCGCTATTCGCTCACCAACGACCGTGAAGGCGCGCGAGCAATGTTGCGAAGCGAGCTTGCCGACCTTCGAGCTCATGGCTGCAACAGTCTCTCGCTGTCGTTTCCCAACGCCACCGTCCGCCGGACAAAAGAAGGTAAGGTGGAAGTAAAACTGGATTTTGCGCAGCTCGCGCAAGAATACCAGGCGCTCAAACAAGCCAGCTTCGATTTGCGACAGGAATTTCTGATCAGCCCACTGCAATTCGCCAATTACCGACTCGGCGCGCGCCGCAAAGACGGGCTGCTCAAGGAATTCAGCCCTGAATTCAATGCCGCCTACATTGATGGACTCACCCAAGTGCAGCAATGGGCCGACGAGCGCGGCCTGAAACTGCTCTGGTGGCTCGTGGACGAACCGCGCGAGCAAATGGTGCAGGACTGGAATCGCAATCTTGCCGACACGATGAAATATCTGCAACTGGCGCGACAAGTCCCAAACCTGCACACGACCGTCACCCCGATGGGCGACGAGAACAACGGCGTGGATTATCTGCCGATGATTCCGCTGATGGATGTTCTGCAAACACATCCCTGGGCAGGATCGAAAAAACAAATCGCGATGGCAAAGGCGAATCCCAAACAAAAACTTTGGTTCTACAACGCGGGCATTGGGCGATTCGTCTTCGGCTTCTATCCATGGGCGCAAGGAGCGCGCGGTTACTGGCAATGGCATTACCAATGGCGCGAACGCCCCTTCGACATCTTCACCGAAGGCGAAGGCGCGGTCTTCCCCTCGCCCGATGGTCCGCTCGCCACGCTCGGCTACGAACTCAGCCGCGAAGGCATCAACGATTATCGCTACGTCTCGTATTTGGAATCGCTCATCGCAAACGCCGGCGGAAATACCACCGCCGCCGAAGCCAAATCGTTCCTCGATAAAATCCGCAAGCAAATCCCCGAATGGCCCGAGAGCGGCCTGATCACCGGCAGCGAAGCCGGGGGCGCAGGCCCGACCGCCGTGGACGACAAACTCGAAGAGTGGCGTCAACAAATCATCCGCTACATCGTCCAACTGCGACCGAGGAAGGATTAAAAAGTTCGGGGTTCAAGCTTTAGCTTGTGACAAACTGCGATTACTTGATCACTCTGAAGCGTGGACTCCAAACCCCGAATGACGTCACCCACAAGTTCACGGCGGAGATTCTTCGCCTCTGCTCTCTGCAATCGTGAGATAGCAACAAGCAGTTAAACCATCTCTTCCGCGATTATGGCGATGTTTTGGGGGGTGAACCCGAATTTTTCGGCGAGAACCGGCGCCGGAGCGCTCGCGCCGAACCGGGTCATGCCGATCACTCTGCCGTGGGGACCGATATAGCGAGACCAGCCAAAGGGCGCGGCGGCCTCGATGGCAAGGCGTTTGGTGACGGCGGCAGGTAGGACGCTTTCGCGGTAATCGGCAGGTTCGCGCTCGAACAGCTCCCAGCAGGCGAGATTGACGACGCGGATATTGTGTCCCTTTGCGGCGAGAAGTTTTGCGGCATCCACGGCAAGCGAGACTTCTGAGCCGGTGGCGATCAGGATTAAATCGGGCATGCCCGACTTGTCGCCAAATTCTCCCAGGACATAGCCCCCGCGGAGCAGACGGGACGCGGGCGCGAGTTGAGTCCGGTCATAGGTGGGCAAGTTTTGGCGCGTAAGCACGATCGCAGTTGGGCCGTGGCGGTTTTGGAGCGCAGCGAGCCATGCGTAGGCGGTTTCGTTCGCGTCAGCGGGCCGAATGGTCATCATGTTTGGCATGGCGCGCAAGGAAGAGAGATGCTCGATGGGCTGATGCGTCGGGCCGTCTTCGCCAAGAAAGATCGAGTCGTGGGTAAAGACGTAGATGACAGGTAATTCGCTGATCGCAGCGAGGCGGATGCCAGGGCGCATATAATCGGAGAAAATCAGGAACGTCCCGCCGAAGGGGATGACACCGCCATGAAGCGCCATGCCGTTCATCACGCCGCCCATCGCGTTTTCGCGCACGCCCCAGTGGAAGTTACGCGCCTTGAAATCCTTCCGGGAGATCGAGCCGGCGCCTTTGACATAGGTTTTGGTCGAGCCGGCGAGGTCGGCGGAGCCGCCGATTAAATTTTTCACGTGCGGGAAAATCGCTGCGAGCGTGTCCCCGCTGGCGCTGCGCGTGGCGACGGCTTTGCCTGCGGGAAAATGCGGGAGGTGTTTTTCCAAATCACCCGGAATATGACGCGCATGAAAAGCATCCCACAGAGAAGCTTTGTCGGGATGGGCGCGGCGATACGCGGCAAAACGCTCGTTCCATTCCCGCTCCAGATGTTCCAGTTCGCGACGGCGGTCGGCAAAGAGCGCGCGAACTTCGTCCGGCACGAGGAAATGCTCGTCGTCGGGCCAACCGATATTCCGCTTGGTCGCCGCGACTTCGTCGGGGCCAAGGGGTTCGCCGTGGGCGTTCGAGGTATCCTGTTTTTTGGGGCTTCCTTTGCCGATGACGGTTTTACCGATGATGATTTTCGGGTGCGGTTCCTGTGCGAGGGATTGCGCTTCCCGCAAGGCGCGTTCGATGTCGGCACGATTGTGGCCGTCGCACTCGATCACGTGCCAATGATAGCCCTCGAATCGTTTGCGAACGTTGTCGCTGTACGCCAAGTCTGTGCTGCCTTCGATGGTGATGCGATTCGAGTCGTAAAACCAAATCAATTTCCCCAGGCCCAGATGACCGGCGAGCGAGGCGGATTCATGACTAAGTCCTTCCATGAGATCGCCGTCGCTGACAAGTGCGTACGTGAAATGATTCACAATCGGTGGCTCATTTTCGACGTTGAAAGTTTCGGCCAGCCAGCGTTCCGCGATGGCCATCCCCACGCTGTTGCTCGTGCCAGCGCCGAGCGGGCCGGTGGTGCATTCGATTGCGGGATGCAAAATGTTTTCAGGATGCCCCGCGGCGCGACTACCCCATTGGCGGAAATTTTTCAGATCGTCGAGCGACATGCCCTCATAACCCGACAAGTGCAGCATGGAGTACAACAGCATGGAACCGTGTCCCGCCGAAAGCACGAATCGGTCGCGATTGTGCCACTTGGGATTCGACGCACTGTGGCGCAGAAATTTGAGCCACAGCACCGTTGCAAAATCCGAGCAACCCATCGGCAATCCAGGGTGACCGCTTTTGGCCTTCTCAACGGCATCCATCGCGAGACACTGGATTGTCTTGACCACCAACTCTTCTGTCGAATTCTTCGTCGTCATGAGACCGCACATCATAGCGAAAGTCGCCGCCGTCGCAAGCCAGAAGAGTTACAAATCCAGCGATGGCGGCGGTTCTGCAACAAATTGGAAAACGCCAACGATCAAATCGTTTAGGGAATTGGCAGATTCATGTTTTCTTTCACCACAAATCCACACAGATTCACACAAATGATGCCGTTTGCCGCTCCTCTCACTTCCCCGGTTTTTCCACAAGTTTTTTTGCAGCGGCTTTCCATTTGGCGTCTTCGTCTTCCTTGCCCTTCCACGGTTTCGCATCGAGAACTTTTTGTGCAGCCTCGGCAGCGCCTTTCGTGTCGCGTTTAGAACGCAACAGCAACGCCAGAACATATTGGTTTTCAGGATAATCGGGCGACAACTCGGCCGCGCGCTGGATGTGTTTGGCCGCCACTTTCGTGTTGCCTACGCTGATCGGTTCAGTCGGCGCCTCCAACAAAAGCTGTCCCAGCGTTCGATGTGGGCCGGCTTCGTCGAATTTCTCGTCCAACTCAATTGCGCGAAGCAATACCGTTCTCATCTCCCGGATGCGTCCGAACGCCGACAATCCCCGCTCCACATCGGCCAGCGTGCCGAGCGCCACCGCCAGATAAAAATGTCCTTCCACGCGTTTTTCGTCCAACTTGACCGTGGTTCTCGACAGTTCCATCGCTCGTTGAGCGGCTGCGCGACGGGCGTCCTTGGTGGATTCGTTCTCGGAGAGCCACAGCCATATGCGCGCCGAGCGAGCCAGAGTATCGTAGTGATCGGATGCCGCCGCCAAGACCGCGTCGAATTCTTTCGCGGCGTCCCGCACACGTTCGACCGTGCGCGGTTGCTCGTCGAAAAGTTTTTGGGCGCGCTCGCGAGACGGTTTCGCGTCTTCGGCGGCAACCGCGGCGCACAACATCAACAATCCAGCCCAATAGAAACTATTTGCGTTCATTCGCGTTCATTCGTGGTTTCATCGCCTTCCGAATCGCATCCGGCGCGAGATTCGAGCAAATCATCTTAGACGGAGGCAGTCCCCCGAGCAAGTCTGCGATCAACTCGCGCGTCACGGCGGAGGCTTCGGCTACCGATTTTCCTTTGACCCACTCGGTCGCGACGCTCGCGCACGCAATCGCCGCGGTGCAACCCGCGCACCGAAATTTCGCATCCGCGATTCGATCGTCCTCGACGCGAAGCCACACGTCCACGATATCCCCATCGGTGGAGTTTTGCGCGCGCGCGAACAATGCTGGCGACGGCAGTTCGCCCACATTGCGCGGGTTCTGAAAATGATCGAGGACGGTTGCGTTGTACATGATTTGGCAGGCCCGCGAACCACGCGAACCGACGCGAAACCTTACCACACTTTCATGTATTTAGGAGTCCGTCGGCTGATAGATTTGCGGATTATTTCTTCCGCGGCGGCCATTTCAGGTCGCGCATGAGGTTGGCAATATCTTTCTGCACACCGTCGCGTTGAGAATCGGGATAGGTGAAACGGTACTTGATGAGCCATTCACCATGCTGAAAGAGATAGAGATCGGAGCAGAGGCGATCCTCTCCACCAAAGAATTGTTTGTCGGTGAACGTGAAGCGCGCGGTCTTGCCCGTGAAAACAGTTTCCCCCTGTTGCAATCTGGCTATGCCGTCACTGACCAGTTTGCCGTCTTTGTGTTGTTGAATGACAACTTCCTTGATCAGCGCCAGCTGCATCTCGACAGGATCAGCGACCTGCCCGAATACTTTCGCCGGATAAACATAAACGGTGCCAACGACATCGCGGAACGGCTCGCGCAAGTTGTAGCCCGCCGAAACGTCGTCGCCTGCTTTGTCGTATTGCGCGATATCGCTGCGGCGGAACTGGGCAATCAAGTCGGGGAACTTCATCCCCGATGGCGGATGGACATATTCGCCCTCGATGGCGATTCGTTTGATGTTGGGCTGTTGTTGTTTGGCGACCGGGTCGGCAGCGAGCGCGACGCTTGCGAGACAAAATCCCAGGATCAATATGCCCCAGCGCATCGGTGTCCTAAAAAAGAATCACTTCGGCAGATAGAGCGTTTTCTTGAGCGCGTCTATCTCGTTAGCGATGTAGAAAAGTGCCGCGCCAAGTAAGGTCGCGTTGATTCCATACAGAAAAAGATGGAAGCTTCCTTTGTCTCCAACAAACAGATTCCAAATATATCCGACAGATACAAACATCGCCATCATCCAATATACATAAGCTATCTCGCGAATCTTGTTTTTCATATTTATATCTCCCGTTATTATTACACGTCTACTTTACCTTCGGATCGGTAACGACGGTGACCTTGCCCTTAAGCACCTGGGCTTGGCAAGCGAGTCGGAATGTGGGGGGGGCGCCATCGAGCCAGAATTTTTCCAAGAAGGTTTTCGGCGTCAGGTTTTCCATGCCCTCGGCGATTTCGACGATGCAGGTGCCGCAGAGGCCGAACCCGCGGCAGTTGAGCAGTTTGGTGTGGTACGCGTGCGGATTGACGCCGTGCAGTTTCATCACGCTGCGAAGAGTGGCGTATTCGCCACACGGAAAAGTCTTACCCTCGAAAACACACTCGACTTCGGGCGTGGTCGCGCTCGATGGGGATGGCGCATGGGTGGCGGTCGCAGTCATGGCGGACATCTACCGCGTGGAGCGATTGGACGCAAGGAAATTGTAGCCGAGAACCCAGTTCGCAGCTATTCTGCCAGCCATGGAATCGCTTCGCACCCGCGGCATCGTCTTGCGACTGCATCGCTGGCACGAGACAAGTTACATCGTCACCTGGCTGACGAGCGATTATGGCAAGCTCAAGACCGTTGCCAAAGGTGCGCGTCGTCCCAAGAGCCTCATGCGCGGGGCGCTCGACCTTTTTTTTTGCGACGAACTGCAATTTCTTCGCAGCGCCAAATCCGAGCTGCACATCTTACAGGAGGCGGCGGTGGCCGAGCCGTTCGCGCGCATCCGGGCCGATCTGCCCGCGTTTCATGCTGCCAGTTATTTCGTCGCGCTCACCGATGCGATGACGGAAGTGGATAGTCCCGTGCGGGAATCGTATCAGTTGCTCGAAGAATTTCTAGGCGCACTGAATCGGGGCGAGACTTCCATCGAACTTGTGTATTCATTTGAGTTCCGATTACTGCGCGCGCTCGGATTCGGAGCGCGCATTGAGAAGTTATTGCTGCCCCGCGGCACGAAAGCGCTTCTGTCCCATCTGATCGAGGATTCATCACTGAAACTCTCGCGCCTGAAGATGTCTCCAGCACAAACATCGCAGTTGGACGGTTTGAGCCGGGAATTGTTTAGCTCCAACCTGCGGCAATGGCCGACGCAGCGCGAACTTGCGCTAACATCGCAATCGGCGTCGCCCTCGTTCTCGTCCTCGAATCATTCAAATGAACAGCCGAGGACGACAGTCAGTTCTTATTGCAATACGTCGCCCCGTGATTATACTGCCGCGCCATGACAGAAGCCGACATCGCGCACGCCGCCAGTTATACATTGCCGCAGGCCATCTTTGCGGTCGCCGTTTCCGACATCTCGCTGGCGTTCGATAACGCGCTGGCGAATTCCCAGATGGCCGCGTGCCTTCCGCGCAAACAGCAAAAGAAAGCGATCCTCTTCGGCCTGCTGCTTTCGTGCATGCTGATGATGGTGCTGACGTTCCTCGTCGTGCAGTTGCGCGCGCATTTTGATTGGGTGCGCTATCCCGCGGGTTTATGGCTGCTGTTTGTCGTCTACAAAATGTGGCATGAGCAACCCGCCGAAGAATGCTCCACCGAACAGCTTCAGCGCGCCATGATGGCCGCCATTTTGTTGATCACCTTCAACGACCTCACGCTGATGGCCGACAACGCCATCGCCAACTCGGAATTTGCCGTTCGCGCCGGCAAAGAGCATGTCTGGACGGTGCTGATTTTCGGCCTGCTGATTTCCTGTGTGTGCATGATTATCTTTACCATCACGATCGTCTGGGTTCGCCGATATGCGGACTGGGTCCGATTTCCCGCCGGCGGATGGCTGCTCCATGTTGCGTGTCTCATCCTCGCTGGCAAACGCGATGTCATTAACTATCCTACTCCCCTTCCAATTTTCCTCATCATCCTGATCACGGGCGCGATTTGGTTTCTCGCAGTCAGGAAAAAAAATCCAACGCTTCCCCCTGCGTAGGGCACGCAATCGCTTGCCCTACATTCCACTTGCACCAAGCCCGAACTTCGGCGACGATGCCGCCGATGAAAATTGCAATCGTCCTCGCTCTTATCCTGGTGACACAGGCGTCCATGCCTGTGGCGGTTTACGCACAGGACAAACCACAACAACCTGGTCGCCCCGACGTCCCCAACCTTACCGACGCCCAGCGCGAACAAATCCGTCAGCTCACCCAATCGCGCCGCGCCGACGGTGAGCCGATCATCCGCGCCTATTCTGCTGCACGCCGCGCCAAGCTCGACGCCATGATCGCTACCCCGCCGGACGAAGCCAAAATCCGCGCCGCCTGCACCGATTTTGCCAAGGCCGACGCAGACATGTCGGTCTTCATTGCCAAACTTTACAACGAAATCCTCCCGCAGCTCACCGATGAACAACGCGCGTGGCTCAAAGACAACCGCGAAGCCCTCGTCCGCTACCTCGAAATGCAAATCCAGCGCGGCCTCGAACGGATTGAGCAGCGGCGGCAGGAGGGGAAGTAAGGAAGAGTCATGGCTCTTGTTATTCGAGGCAAAACTCAATGCGCAATATGCGGCAAAACCATCGAACAGGAAGATTCAATTGTAATGTGCCCGCATTTTATTGCCGATCAAAGCGATCCGCTATGGCGATTCTCCGACGCCGCTTTCCATCAATTCTGCTTTATTAATTGGGAGCTTAAAGGTTCGTTTGTGGCGAAATTCAATCAGGTTGCTCGACCATACGCCTTTGGTAACAGCAAATATAATTTCATGCGGGATGACGGTGTCATTGAGCAGCGGCCTGCTGGAGATTGAACGTGTCCATTTTTCTCTCTGCGTTCTCCGTGCCTCTGTGATTTAATACGCCGTTGCGACCCTCACCGATTCCGAACGCCGCGAGTTGCTCGGGGCTGTGCTACGAGACACTTTACAGCTACCGTTTGGAATCCATCCACGCACCCAGGGCGCCGAAGAAGAGAAAGAACAAGCCGTATCCCGCGGCAATCAATTTCAATTCGCCCGACTCGATTGACTGCGTTGCCACGACACCTACAACGGGAACCGCCTGCACGATTGCGCTATCGCAAAGCAACCCGAATTCTGTCGAACCGCTTCGCCGCATGGCCAAGCCAACCGCCAACCCCGCCGTGATAGCGGCAACCACCCACGCGACTCCCGGTATGACTGGCGCAAAAATATCGCGCGCGGCGGTATGGAGCGGTGAAAATCCAGCCGGATCGTACAAGTAAAACGGGAGAGTCACGCCCGCCCAAGCCGTCAGGATGAATCCAACCGACCCAATCGCTCGCGGCCATCCTGCCCGCCGAGCCAGCGCGATCAGGAGCAATGGCAAGAGCAGGAAAAAATTTAGATGGGATGACAAGGCAACTCCCAGCAAAACTGCGCAGAGGATTTTTTTTCCGCCACACAGATTCTCTTCCTTCGCCCCGCGAATCAGAAAGAGGATCAAGACCAGCACGTACATGCTGTTGGCGACCAGGCTGCCACCGGTCAGGATTTCATGCATCACCACGGGCGACAATCCCAGGATCGCCCAGAGAAGGAGCAAGGCGCGCCGACCGTCGCGCAATTGATCTCTTGCCACGACGAAGAAAATCGCGAGCCAGAAAAAATTCTGGTACGCACAGTTCCCCAGCATCACGAATGGTGCAGCAAAAATCAATTCCCCGGGCATCGCGGTCAAGGGATTGTTATGCTGTGTTTTGGCGTAATAAGGATAATCCCCCCGAAGAAACCGGCGCGTGGCGATGTTCAACACGTCATCGCGGTCGGCGCCTCCGCCGAAGTAACCGGAATTCGCGATTGGATAGATTGCCGCAAAGCTCACCATCACCACCAGCAGCGTCATTCCCGCCAACACGGTTGCCTCGCTCTCCGTGGCGTGCGACAAAAACCGCGGGACAAAAAAACGGCAATACAACCACAGCAGGGCGCTTGCGACAAACAGATACAAGAGGACACCCCAGGTTCCCAGATATTTCTGTGCATCGCCAACAGACGGAATGAACAACGCATACGCCAAGGCAACCCACCACCTCCAATAAATTCGCGATTCGCCGGGGACGATCATGGGCGGCGATCCGTTAATAGCCCGCTCGCGCCGATGGAGCAAATCCGAGCAGATTGCGCGTCAGTTTGCGATCTCCCGTGATCAATTCCAGCAGGGCAGTCTGGAAGTGATCGTTGGTGAGACGGAGCGTGCCATCGTACAGTGAATTTTCCTCTGCCGCAACAAGCGCCGCTTTGCGCACCAATTCCTCGATGAACGCCGGGCTGGCGCCGTCAGTTTGGAGGATCAAATGACCGATGTCCACATCAACTTCGTCGTCGGCAGAATTTCGCGGCATAACGTTCCATTCAGTCTGGGTTGATCCGCATTCTTGTATCAAAACCCGCTTCGGCGCGCAATCCGTCCATCCGAAATTCGGGACATTGCGCTCAAATCGAAGTCAGATGAATGTGCGTGTGTTCGACTTTCATAATCCAATGCGCCGCAAGACCCTTATCTTCCAAAAACTCCATCAACGTCTCCGGGTCTGGCGATTCCCAGCGGCAGAACAATTTGCCTTCCTCCGGCTCACCAACGCTCCGCAGACAACGCACCACGGGACTGGTTTTTAGTCGGTCGGTGAACTCGCACAGTTCACGCGCTTCCAATCGAGGTATGTCGTGATGACTGATGTAAAACGGCATGATGAATGAATCGCTACAATCCGAGGCCGACGGTAAACGTGAAAGGTATCTTCAATTGCTTGAGGTCCGTCCATCGCGTCACCACAATCGTTGCGGTTTCCGTCTTTGCCTTGAATTGATACTCCCGTTCCACGGTCACGATCGCTCCGAATCGCATTGTAGATCCCGTGCCTCGCGTGGCTTCGAGATTTTTTCCAGCGCCGTCGAGGAATTTAATGTCCACCACATCCCCCAGGTCTTGTTTTGCGCGGAGCGTGACGGCAAATTCTTTTTTGTCCTGTCCACCAAAGCCAAACGACGCCTCCGGTTTGCCTGCCTTTGCAATGGTGAAGGCAATACCTCCCGCATTGAATTCCGTGTTATCCTTGAGCGCCACATTGGGCGCGGTAAAGTCCTGTTTCTGCGTCGCGGCTTGCAAAATGGCCTCGCCCACGATGGCGAGCGACTTGGCGCCTTTGGTGGGGACGGTTTTGCTGTACGCGTTGAACGCCAGTTTCTTGCCGTCTTTGCTGACCTTCGGGAAATTGCCGATCCCCGGACCGCGAAAAGAATCTTTTTCCGCGCCCGCCAGCATGTCTTTTCCCTGATCATCCTTGAACGACGTCACCTTGCTCGCGCGTTCGTCGAACGCGATGATGCCGCCATTGGGCAATGTAATCAAAATCGAAGCGGTTGTGCCGATTTCCCAAGTCACGCCGACCAATTCATCGTATCCCTGTGGCGCGGCGGTTTCGACTCGAATGGCGCGTAATTCCACCGTTGTTCCGGCGGGCGCCTGCGAATACGCAACAACCACCGGCATTGTCATCAAAACCAACCAAGTGATCCTCTTCATGGCAACGTTCCTTTCCGCATTTTAATTGTGTCTTTATTTTTTACCCGAATGCCTCTTCCGAGGCAATCCTATAAGGCGGCTCGATCGGCGGCGGTTTACTGCACCGTGTTCCCCTGGCAGTTTGCTCTATTTCTTGACCGGTTCACATGGTAGTATCACCCGGATGATGAGAGCGACAAAATCAGGTTTTCTCTTTTGTATTGTGTTGTTGGCTCTGTGCGAAGCAACCTCGGAAGAGAACTGGACGCAGTTTCGCGGACAGACCGGTCAGGGGCATTCCGATGCTATCAACGTGCCAATGCGTTGGAGCGAGACGCAAAATGTAAAATGGAAAACCGCCATCGGTGGACAGGGATTCTCTTCTCCAGCCGTGCTGAACAAGCAAATCTGGCTGACCTCCGCGTTCAATAACGGCCGCTCCCTTCACGCGATCTGCGTGGATCGCGACAGCGGAAGAATCGTTCACGACGTCGAGGTTTTCACCGTGGAAGCGCCCCAGTTTACCCACGCAGTCAACAGTCATGCCTCACCCTCCCCGATTGTCGAGAATGGCCGCGTATTCATGCACTTCGGCACGGCTGGCACGGCTTGTCTTTCGACGGACACGGCGAAAATCCTGTGGACGAACCGTAAACTCAAAATTGATCATCAAGTTGGCGCGGGAAGCTCGCCGGTGGTTTGGCGCGACAAACTCATCATTCCTTGTGACGGGATTGACGAGCAATATCTCGTTGCGTTGAATGTCTCCAACGGTCGTGTCGAATGGAAAACGCCGCGCTCCGCCTCGCCGCACCCTAACCCATCACAACGCAAAGCCTTTTCGACCCCACTGGTCATCCAGGTCAAAGGTCAAGAGCAAGTGGTTACGCCCGCCGCACACCATCTCTATGCCTATGACCCGCAATCGGGACGGGAACTCTGGCACGCGCGCTACAATGGCTACTCCACGGTGTCGCGCCCCGTATTCGACGGCGAGCGACTCTACATCAGCACCGGTTTCGATCAGGCCGAGCTGTGCGCCTTCCGCGCCGACGGTGCCGGTGACGTCAGCGCTTCGCATCTCGCTTGGATTTACAAAAAACAAGTCTCCCAGAAACCGTCGTTGTTGCTGGTCGGCGCGCGACTGTACATGGTCAGCGATGGCGGCATAGCCACCTGCATGGAAGCAGAGACGGGACGAGCGATCTGGCAGGAGCGATTGGGCGGCGAGTATTCCGCGTCACCGCTTTTCGCTGCGGGGCGCATTCACTTTTTCAATCAGCAAGGACTCGCCACGATTATCGAACCCGGCGACACATTGAAGATCCTCGCCACCAACCAACTCGACGGCGCATTCATGGCGTCGCCCGCGGTGACGGGAAAATCCCTGATTCTTCGCACCAAAACACATCTGTATCGGATTGAGGAATAAACCGGGAACGCGCGTCGATGGACTTGCTGTCCACGATCTATTGGATGGGCGCTACTGACAGATCATCAAACCGAATCGGTTTCTCGGAGATCGGACTGCCCCAGAACGAAGCGCGCCCTGCGGATGGCTCCTCTTTTTCATCGAGAGACACGCTCCATGCCGAAGGTTCGGCGTCTCCCTGGAGCCAGGCTTTGCCTTCGACTTTCCAGTGGTCGCCCGTCTTGTGAACTTGCAGCCGGAGTTGCGTCCACTTCTCCGATTGCCACTCGAACGGAGCGTGGCCCTTGAGTTCATCGCCCTTGTACAGCTCGATTTGTTTTTTCGCGGGCGCGACTTGCAGCCGATATCCACCCGCCCCGTTTACGCCGACGGCGAATGTGGGAAACCGGCGTCCTTGTTTTGCGCCAAAAACATTGGCGGCAACGCGAATGCCGGATTTCTGCGACGGACCGAAAAGCACGCTGAACGTATCGAGGGGCGCGCCGGGCAGTTCGACGAATTTGTTGTCGCCATCCTGTTTGATTTCGAACGCGCCATCGAGAACGAGGAATTCGTTGTCGGGCAACTCGCCGAGTTTCGCCGCCGAAAAATCGTTTTGGTAGAGAGGCTTTGGGTCATCCGAAACTCCCAAGCCCCAAGCACAAAATCCCAAAAAAAACCCAAGCGCAAAACTCCAAGGAGAAACCCGCCGTCGCGAGTGGCGATTCCGAATTTGAATCTTGTGATTTGGAGTTTTTTTGGAGTTTGGAGATTGGAGATTGGTGCTTTTCTGTTTCATTTTTTCCCAATGCACCAGAGGTTTTTCGCCGTGCGAATGAATAGCTGGCCGTTGCTGGCCACAATGCTGCTGCGAATCGGCCCCTCGCCCATCGCCACTGTCGCCAACAATTTAAACTCGTCACCCGCATCAACAACAAACACGTTGCCCTGTTCGTCCAGGCTGTAAATCTTTCCATCCGCACCCGTTGGGGAAGCGCGCATCACGTCTTTGGCGGGCAAACTGCCTTGCCAAAGTTTCTCACCGGTCTTCGGGTCCAATCGCGCGACCACTTTGCGGTCGCCATCGAGAACGAACAGCTTGCCATCATAATACAATGGCGTGCAGACATCCGGCGTGATGCTCTTGTTTTGCCATGCCACATCGGAATCGCTTAGCGTTCCCGAACCACCCGCGCGAAAGGCCATCAGCGGTGTTTTCTTCGGGCCCGGCGCCAGCAATACGTCCCCCGCCGCAACGGGCGATGGCACGATCCGCATCCATTCGCCGCGAGTCGGGTTCCAGCCGCCGCCGCGCCACAGTTCTTTACCCGTTGCAGGGTCATGACTGGTGAGCACGTCGCCACCCAAAATCAAAATCTCCGTTTGTTTGCCGCGTACGAAGGGGATCGGCGTCGAGTACGACTCCAGAGTCTCCATTTTCGCGTCGCTAGGTCGGATTTGACGCCAAAGATCTTTCCCCGTAGCCGGGTCGATGCAGAGCAGGTACGATTCGCGCGACATTTTGCCGTCTTGCGCATGCGCATAATCGGCGGGGGTATCACGCTGGAGCACCTGGATGTACAATTTGTCTTTGTAAAGCAACGGGCTGCTGCCGTAAATCCACATGATCGCGAATTTGCCATAGTCCTTGCCGATGTTGCGCTGCCAAAGAATGTTACCGCTGTAATCCAGCGCCGCCAGGTCGCCCGTGCCGTACAGGATGATGACACGCTTGCCGTCGGTGACCGGGGATGGAGACGCCATATTGTTGCGGCCCGACTCGCGGTCTCCGGTCGCGATGGTTTTTTGCCAGCGCACCGAGCCGTCCTTGCGATTGATGCAAAAGAGCGCCAGATTTTTTTGCGGATCAGGGCTGGACACGAAAATGTTGTCACCCCATACGACCGGGGTCGCCCCGCTGTAACCGGGCAGCGGCGTTTTCCACGCCACATTCTCGGTCTCGCTCCAGGTCGTCGGCAGATTTTTTTCGGCGGTTGACCCGTTAAAATTCGGGCCGCGCCATTGCGGCCAGTTCTCGGCGCGCGCCGCAACCATCGAAACCAACAGGACAACTGTCATTAACAATGTTCTTTTCATAATAACCTCCGCTGCCGTTATATCTAAAAAGACGCCGCCAAGCCAATCCTATTCATTGAAAAAAACCGATGCCGCCTTGTATCTCACCAGGGGAAACAGAGAGATTGAATCGGCTCCGAGGCAATTCCTGGTCGTCTGTTGAATTACCGCCGCACGAGTGCGCGCATAGAAAAAGATAATCACAATAATTATCAGAAATGCAATATGCGACTCGAGTTTCATTCTCGTGCCATTAAAAGCGCTTTACTTTCGCTAACAAGTTTTTCGACTTGGTTTGCCTGCTCCGCAGGTAAAGCCAATGGCACTTCTACGGCGATGTAGCGGATTGCGTCAAGAACATGCGAAGCCAGTTCGGGTAGACCTTTGAGATGAAAGCCTACCGTTCCTGGATGAAAGTGAACAAACTTGTTTCGCCAAGGCTCGCGAAGCCTCTCGATCGCTCGATTTTGGTCATCCGTTAGGCTGTATGGCTTGCCGCCAGGCGTTGGCAACCCGCGTTGTTCAAGGCAGATTTTAATAGCACTCGAAACATCAACTAGATGTCCGTTTCGTTTGACCACATCGTCTCTTTCCGTGCATCCAGTAACCGCAAATCCATATAACGCCCCGTGGAGCGAAATGAAGGCCCACTTCCATGCAATTGGATCGTCTTGAGTTTCGGCTATGAATTGCCGTGCTCGATTGAGATAGTCCAGCGCATTATCAACTTCGTTTAACGAAAACCTCGGACTATCATTCATCGATGATTCTTCACTTTCCGCATTGCGCCTCGTGGCGAAGCAAATGATCCACCAGCACCAGCGCTGCCATCGCTTCGACCATTGGGACGGCGCGGGGCAACACACACGGGTCGTGACGGCCTCGGGCGGCGAGCTGCGCGGCTTTGCCTTGCGTGGTCACGGTTTTTTGTTTTTGCATGATGGTGGCGGTCGGTTTGAAGGCGATTCGGAAGAAAATGTCTTCGCCGTTGCTGATGCCACCCTGGATCCCGCCGCTCCGGTTGCTCACGGTGCGGACTTTGCCGCCGCGCATAATGAACGGGTCATTGTGCTGACTGCCAAACATCCGCGTGCCGGCAAACCCGGAACCAATCTCGAACCCTTTCGTCGCGGGCAACGACATCATCGCCTTGGCGAGATCAGCTTCGAGTTTGTCGAAGACAGGGTCACCAAGACCGACCGGGACGCGCCGGCAGACGCACTCGATAATGCCGCCGAGCGAGTCACCCTCTTTGCGCGCGCGCTCGATCATGCCGATCATCTTTTGCGCGGCGGCGCGGTCGGGACAGCGAACAGGATTCGATTCGATTTGCGCCAGTGAGACTTTCGCGGGCTTCACATTGGCGGCAAAATCTTTGATTTGCTTTACGTAGGCTAGGATTTCGGTGCGTGCACGCAGGTGGAGAATTTTTTTGGCGATCGCGCCCGCCGCGACGCGTCCGATTGTCTCACGGGCGCTCGCCCGGCCGCCGCCCTGCCAGTTACGGATGCCGTATTTGGCTTCATAGGTGTAATCGGCGTGCGAGGGACG
Source organism: uncultured Verrucomicrobiota bacterium (assembly GCA_964348665.1). GTDB lineage: Bacteria > Verrucomicrobiota > Verrucomicrobiia > Palsa-1439 > CAYGDP01 > CAYGDP01. The sequence goes on along the minus strand of CAYGDP010000028.1, from coordinate 9,520 downwards.
GAATTTTTCGCGCATCTCCGAGTATGCCTCGGGGCGGGCGTCCTTGTTCCAAACCATGATGGAAATCGGTGTGCCGAGCGTCTGGCCGTCGAAAATGCCGCTTAAGATTTGCGCTTTGTCTTCTTCCTTGCGTTGGGTGACGATCCGCGATTGGCCGGGGCGACGGCGATCCAGTTCGAATTGAATTTCCGCCTCGGAGATTTTCAGGCGTGGCGGGCAACCGTCAATGACCACACCAACACCGCCGCCATGGCTTTCGCCCCAGGTGGTCGTGCGGAAGAGATGTCCGAATGTGTTGCCGCTGCTCATGCCGCCACTCTAACACAAAACTGCAATGAAATCATCCCGGCACAGAGAAACCCAAATCCGGATGTAAGAAAAAAACTTCGAGTGACATGACTTCACCAAACCATCGATCATGTAGCGGCGGTCTGCGACCGCCGAGGGTTCAAGGGAAAACGATTCGACGCTCATAGAGCGCCGCTACAATCCGGAATCAAATTGCTATTACAGATAACGCTTACGTCCGATTTGGGGGAGCAAGTCGGCACATCCCAGCCTGGAAACATTTTTTAGAAATACCAGATAGGTGGAACATATGTTCCGCCTATCTGAACACTGTTACCGACGACGGAGAGAGCATCCTATTGCGACAGTTCCGTGATCGTTTTGATGTATCCGCTGAACATGGCGAAGATTTGGATGATGATATAGATCGAGACCAGCGCGTAGGCGATCCGCGGCAGCCAGCGCGCGAGTTCTTGCATCCGAGCGTTGCAGCGTTCAGCGTAATACGTCGCGATCCGACCGAGCATGTCGTCGAGCTTGCCGCTTTCCTCGCCGGTCGCCCACATGCTTATCATCTCCGCAGGAAATACGCCGGTAGCGCGAAATGAATCGCTCACGCGCCCGCCCTCCCTCTCCACTTCGTCCGCCGTGTCGCGCAGCGCGTTCGCAATGCGGGGACTTCGACAAAACTCCGCGCAATCTCGCAACGCCTCGATGATTCCCATTCCTGCGTTGGTGAGCATTTGCACGCCGGTGGCAACGCGCCAGTAATCAAACTCGCGCCAGGTCTTGCCGAGGAGCGGCAACGGGCCGATGATCGAGTCCACGAACGCCGCGCCTTCCTTCGATCGCACCGCCGTTCGCGCCAGAACCACGCCCACGATCACGCCGCCCCAAACCACCACCAAAGGAATCGTCACCGAAAATAGAAAAATTAAAAGGGAAGGATTTTGCCCCAGCAACGATTGCGCGGCATACGTGACAGTGGGGGGAATGAAGATGCCCAGATGCAACACGATCAACGGGAACACCGACCCGGCGATGAGTGTTTGCCGCATCGTTACAAGTTGTTCAGTGGAACTCGCCAGCTCGATGAGGATCAGGTCAACACGCCCGCTTCGTTCCGCCACGCAGATCAACCGCGTGTGCATCGGTGGAAAAACACGCGCGTCCGTCATCGCCTCGCCTAACGTGCTGCCGCGTTCGATGCTTTGTTTTATTCCCGCCAGAGCGCCCGCCAGCGCCGGGCTGCGCATCGTTTCGCTCACCGTATCCAACGTGCGCAGAATCGGCACGCCGGCTTGGAGCATTTGACCGAGCGCCCGGTAGAAAATGACGAGTTTTTTCAGGGACATAATCAATAGACTGCTGCCATCGGCATTCGTCACGCGATCCTTTGCGGGATCCGATCACGGTCATGGCCGCGACACTCCTCGATCATTAGCGAAATAACCATCCAGTCAACATGTAGCGGCGGTCTATGACCGCCGATGGATTGAAATAATCGGCGCTCGTAGAGCGCCGCTACAATTCTGAAGGAGACACAGCATCAAAATGGATGCTAGCCCTACGACCCTCACCCGATTGTGAATTGTTTTAGCGTCTCGCTAATGATCGAGGCGACACTCTGCGGTGTGCGCCTTGGATTGTCAATCGCCGCGTGCCGTGATATATCCTCGCCACGTGAAAAATCTTATTCTGGTCGGTTTCATGGGCAGCGGCAAAAGCGCTGTCGGCCGGCGCATCGCCAAACAACTCGGCCTGCGGTTTCTCGACACCGACCACGAAATCGAATACCGGGAAGGATATCGCATCTCGGAAATCTTTTCGAAGGAAGGCGAAGCCCGGTTTCGCGTGCTGGAACGGTCCCTAACAAAAGAACTCTCTGCGCGTACCGACCTCGTCATTGCCACCGGCGGCGGATTGATCCTCGACCCGCGAAACTTGGACGATCTCCGGCAAAATGGGGTGATCATCGTCCTCGGCGTCAGACCCGACACAGTTTTTCTGCGAGTCGGACATCAAACGCATCGCCCCCTCCTGGAGAGCGACCCAACAAAGGGCGGCCTCGACGCCATTGCCAAACGGGATCGCATCCTGAAACTTCTTGCTGAACGCGACCCGATTTACCGCGCGGCAGGTGTCTATATTGAAACCGACGGTAAAACGCTCGACGATGTAACCGCAGAAGTCGTTGCGGCATACCAGAAAAACAACGATAGCCAACCGCCACCGGGATAATCGCGACAGGATGAACCCGCTGCTCACGATCGTCGCCTATAATCCTCGCTGGCCGACCTTATTCGAACTCGAGCGGCTTTGCGTGCAGCGAGCGCTCGGCGACAAACTGCTTGCCATCGAACACATCGGCAGCACTGCTGTGCCCGGTCTCGCTGCAAAACCAATCGTTGACCTTATGGTGGCTGTCCGCGACATAACCGTCGCGTGCGCGAGTCTCGATCCGCTGCGTGCCATCGGCTACGATGAACGAACATCGCAGGGCGATCATCCCGAATGGTTTTATTGCCTCGGCAAGCCACTTGAGCGTGATACTCATTGCCACCTTCATCTGGTCAAAACCCACAGCGATTTTTGGATGCGTCATCTCCGGTTCCGTAATGCACTCCGCGCCGACCCCGGCCTCGCCCGCCGTTACGAGTCGCTCAAGCGCGAGTTGGCAACCCAGTATGCCGACGATCGCGAAGGCTACACTAACGCCAAGAGCGCGTTTATCGAGTCGGTGATCGAGCGAGTAACGACTGATTGCGGTTGAAATCAACATTGCATCGCTCGGTTTCACTGCTATTATCGCGCGCCGATGAAGCTGTCCAAGGAATTGCTCGCCAAGGCCAAGTCGTTCGGATTTTCCGACCGACAGATCGCGGCGTTGACGGCCGACAAGGAAGATGATGTGCGCGCGGCGCGCAAGAAGCTGGGATTGCAGCCGAGCTATCGGCTGGTGGACACTTGCGCGGCGGAGTTCGAGGCTTACACGCCTTATTTTTATTCGACCTACGACACGGGCGACGACGAAGTCCGCAAGAGCGACAAGCGCAAGGTCATGATCATTGGCGGCGGGCCGAACCGAATCGGACAAGGCATCGAGTTCGATTATTGCTGCGTGCACGCGGCGTTCGCGCTCAAGGAGCTTGGCTTCGAAACGATCATGGTCAACTCGAACCCGGAAACCGTCTCGACCGACTACGACACGAGCGATAAACTCTATTTCGAGCCGCTCACGCTCGAGGACGTCTTGAATATCTACGAGCGGGAAGGATGTTGGGGCGCGATCGCGCAGTTTGGCGGGCAAACTCCGCTGAACCTGGCGTTGCCGCTGCAGTGGCACGGTGTCAACATTCTCGGCACGTCGCCGCAGAACATCGAGATTGCCGAAGACCGAAAACTTTTTGCGGCCATGCTCGACAAGCTGGGCATTCCGCAGCCGCCCAACGGCATCGCGACGAACGAAGAAGAAGCGCTCACCGCCGCAAAACGGCTGACGTATCCCGTTCTGGTGCGCCCGTCCTTCGTCCTTGGCGGGCGCGCAATGCAGATTGTTTTTTCCGATGACGAACTGAAATTTTATATGCGCCATGCCGTCGAGGCATCGCCCAAGCGTCCGGTGTTGGTGGATAAATTTCTCGAAGACGCCATCGAGGTGGATGTAGATTGCATCGCGGACGTCGGGTTGCCCGATGGGAAAGGCAACAATATCGTCATCGGCGGGATGCTGGAACACATCGAATACGCAGGCGTCCATAGTGGCGACGCGGCGATGGTGTTGCCGCCGCACACGCTCTCGAAAAAAGTTATGGAAACGATTCGCGAATACACCTATGCGATGGCGCGTGAGTTATCCGTGGCGGGCTTGATGAATGTCCAGTATGCCGTAAAGGACGGCAAGGTTTTCGTGCTCGAAGTCAATCCGCGCGCGTCACGCACCGTGCCTTTCATCGCGAAGGCAATCGGCGTGCCGTTGGCCAAACTCGCCGCAAAAATCGCGGCCGGCAAAACTCTTCCGGAGCTTGGATTTACGAAAGAAATCACTCCGCCGTACAATTGCGTCAAAGAATCCGTCTTTCCCTTCAACCGGTTCCCCGGTCAAGACATTCTTCTTAGCCCGGAAATGCGCAGTACCGGTGAAGTGATGGGGATAGACGCCGACTTGGCGCTGGCCTATGCCAAGTCGCAGGTCGCTGCGGGCGGTGCTCTGCCGACGGGTGGCAAGGTCTTTGTCAGCGTCCATGATGCCGAGAAAAAGAGAATCGGCCCGATTTTTCGCGATTATGTCGCGCTGGGGTTCAAACTCTTGGCGACCAGCGGCACAGCAAAAGCGTTGCGCGACGCCGGATTGCCGGTCACTACGCTCCTCAAAATCAGCGAAGGCCGCCCCAATGTCCTCGATGTCCTCATCAACGGGGATGTCGCTCTCATCGTTAACACTCCCAGCGGCCAAAATGCGGGCAAGGACGAAGTCAAAATCCGATCCACCGCCGTCGCCCGCAATGTCCCGATCATCACCACGCTGACCGCCGCTGAAATGGCAGTGCGCGCGATCGCCGCGATGCAAAAGCAGGGCGTAAATGTCACGCCGTTGCAAGAACATCACGCGAAAATATTAGATTGACCGCCGCGAATTGGGGCGCGACACTCCACGCGGGTTCTTGGAAAGGAGATTCAATATGAACTTGCGGAGACTTCGGCGGAGGATATTGGTTGGGTGTTTGGATGGATTGTTCGGCTTGTCTAGAAGTCGGATGCAAAAAGCTCCGTTGCCGCAGCAGCGCCGTTTGGGGACAGAGGTGTTGGAGGCGCGGATTTTACCAGCAGTGTTCTTGGTGAACGCGACCGGTGATGGTGGTGACGCTTCTGTGGACCTTGGATTTGGCGATGGATTGTGCGCTACGATTGAGGGTGATTGCACGCTGCGGGCGGCCATCGAAGAAGGAAATATTCTGGGGGGTGCCCACACCATCAACTTCAACATCCCGGGCGGGGGTGTGAAAACCCTCACACCCAGTACGCCTTATGATTTGATCACAAGCCAGGTAACGATTGACGGCTACACACAGCCGGGGAGCAGTCCCAACACAAACCCGGTCGGACAAGGCCTCAACCCTGTCCTGCTCATCGAGATAAACGGCGCCGGAGCCGGTCCTGGTGCGGATGGCCTATACTTCACAGCTGGCAACAGCACTGTAAAGGGCTTGGTTGTGAACCGGTTCAGCAGGGTCGGCATCATCCTCTCCGGAGGAGGTAACAATGTGATTCAGGGTAATTTCGTCGGGACCGACCCTACCGGGACTATCGCGCGGGGCAATAGCGATGGCGGCATTTGCATCACGTCGTCCAATGACACGATTGGGGGAACCGCGGCGGCAGATCGCAATTTGGTATCGGGCAATGCGCCCGATGGCATTTGTCTTTTTGGTGCCAACAGTCTCGTCCAAGGAAATCTCATTGGCACCACCGTCGCCGGCACAAGCGCTTTGGGCAATGCTGCAAACGGCATCATTATAGCCTTCGGGGGGACAACGAACACCATTGGTGGTCTCACCCTCTCGGCGGCCAATGTCATTTCCGGCAACGGGGTGGACGGCATCATCGTTTCGGGCCCCGGTTCCAATCTGATTCAAGGGAATAAAATGGGAACGGATATCACAGGTGAGCTTAGTGTGCCAAATTCTCAAAACGGCATCACAGTAATGGGTTCACCAAACAACACGATTGGCGGTATCAACGCGGGCAGCAATCCATTGGACATCCAACTTGCCTTGGGCAACCTCATTTCAGGCAATACGGGGAATGGAATCAAAATTGCCAACAGCACGGCGTCTGGAAATCTCGTGCAGGGAAATTTCATCGGTCTCAATGACGATGGCGACAAACCTCTGGGCAACATGCAAAACGGGATTTTTATCAGTGACGCGCCGAGCAACACGATTGGATTTCGGCCTCCTGGAGCTGGTGACAGCGATACAGTGATGAATGTTGTCTCCGCCAATCAAGGGAACGGGATCAAAATATTCGGGAGCGCTGCGGCCAGTAACCGCGTTTCCGGCATCCATATTGGCACCAACCTCGCTGGCACGGCAGTGGATTCCGCCGGCAACGATCTTGGCAACCAAGCCAACGGTGTCTTCATCGTGGACGCCCCGAGCAACGAGATCACCACCAGCACCACCGATGTTGGCGCAGTGATTTCGGGAAACAATGAGAACGGCATTTACATCATGGGCAGCACCGCCGCTGCCAACAAGGTGAATAAATCGTCAATCGGCACCAACAAAAGCGGGCAACTCGATTTTGGCAACACTCTCGATGGCATCCGGATCGAAAGCGCGCCCGGAACCCAAATCCAAAACAACAATATAGCTGGCAACGATCAAAACGGCGTCCGCATTCTGGGGGCTTTGGCCAAGCAAAATGCCGTCGAATCCAACCTCATTGGAATATCGGCGATCATACGCAACGAAGTCGATGGTGTGCTTATCGAGACCAGCGCCTCCGAAAACACCATCGGCGGTTCGACAACCGGTAAACGAAACTACATCATCGGCAACGCCGGAAACGGCATCCAAATCAGTGGTGCATCCAAGAATGTCGTGACGAGCAACAATATCGGACTCAATGCCGCTCCGAACGTGGTCGCCAATGGTTTGAATGGCATTCTGATCACCGGCGCGGCTACCGAAAACACAATCGGCGGTTCGACCGCCACCGTCGGGGAGGCACCCGGAAATGTCATTGCCGGCAATACGAATGACGGCATCGAAATCAGCGGCATTGGAACTGTCCAAAATCTTGTGGTAGGAAACCTCATTGGCCTGAAACCGGCTGGCGAAGCGCAGGGAAATGGCAGTGACGGTGTGGAGATTGTCAACGCAAGCAACAACACCATCGGCGGCTCAACCGCCGGCTCACGCAATATTATTTCCGCCAACCTCAATACCGGTGTCTTCATCTCCGGGGCGACAGCGACCGGAAACGTAGTTCAGGGCAATTCTATCGGGACGGACGCCACCGGTACGCTCGATCGCGGCAACGTGTCATTTGGCGTCAACATTGAATCCTCCGCCAGCAATCAGATCGGCGGACTCGGATTGACCGACGGGAATCTTATTTCTGGCAACGGCAACACCGGTGTGCGCCTCTCCGGTGCCAACAGCAACGTCGTCCAGGGCAATTTGATCGGTGTGGATGTCAGTGGCGGCTTGGCGCTGGGCAACGGCAATCAAGGTCTCCGCATTGATAACGCAACCGAAAACGTTGTCCAAGCCAACGTGATCGCCGCCAACGCCAGCGCCGGCATCCGGCTCGGGTCGGCCAACATCAATACAATCCGTGGGAATTTCATTGGCACCGATTCTACGACTCTCCTCACCCTGGGCAATGGCAGTCACGGCATCCTGATCGCTAGCGGTTCCTCCAATAACAATATCGGCGCCGGGTTGTTATTCACCGACGGCAACACGATCGCCCACAACGACGGCGCCGGCGTGATGGTGGATCCCGCTTTCGGCGCCGGCACCGGCAATTTGTTCGCCTCCAATTCCATCTTCAGCAACGCCACCCTGGGCATAGATTTGGGTGCCGATGGAGTCACGTTGAATGATAATGGCGATGCCGACACTGGCTCCAACAATCTGCAGAACTATCCAGTACTCTTGTCCGCCGTAAATGACGCAACCAATACGACGATTAGCGGAATTCTTCGTAGCGTTCCCGGCAGTTACACTGTGGAGTTATTCACCAATTCCGTTTGCGATCTGAGCGGGTTTGGCGAAGGACAGACCTTATTTGGTTCTTTCCCCGTCGTGGTTGGCGCGGGCGGTTCGGAGAGTTTCGAGGTCGCGTTCCTTGCCGCCTTACTCCCCGTGGGAACAATCATTACGGTCACCGCGATCAATGACGCCACGCTCGACACGTCCGAGTTCTCGGAATGTATCGTCGTCATTACCGAAGACCAGTTCTCGACAATTGACTACGGCGACGCGCCTGACCCCAGCTACCCGACTTTGCTTGTCAGTAACGGCGCGCGGCATGTGATCGCAGGCGGTTTGTTTCTCGGGGCGGCGATTGATGCAGATCTGAACGGACAGCCGAATGCGACTGCAACCGGTGACGATACCGCCGGCGTCCCTGACGACGAAGATGGGGTCGTCTTTACCTCCTCATTGGTTACTGGCGAGCTGGCAACGCTGACCGTAACCGCCTCCGCCGCGGGATTTCTGGACGCATGGGTAGATTTCAATGACGACGGCGACTGGATTGATGCCGGGGAGCAAGTCTTTACCAGCCGCGCTCTAGTCGCCAGTGCCAACAGCCTTAGTTTTGATGTACCCGGTGGCGCAACCGTGACCGATCAAACCTTTGCCCGTTTTCGATTCAGCAGTGCGGGCGGTCTACTGCCCACCGGCCTGGCGATCAACGGCGAGGTGGAAGATTACGAAGTGAGCATTGAATCGCCGCCATCTATTTTGTTGGATTATGGCGACGCTCCCGACCCTACTTATCCGACATTGTTTGGTAGCGACGGCGCTCGACACGTTCTTGGGTCGGGGTTGTTCCTCGGATCCAGTGTGGACTCTGACGCCAACGGCCAGCCGAATGCAACTGCCACTGGTGATGATACCGCCGGCGTGCCCGATGACGAGGACGGTGTCGTTTTCACCAGCGCACTTCTGGTTGGCGATACAACCACTCTTACCGTAACGGCCTCGACCGCAGGCAAGCTTGACGCGTGGATAGATTTCAATGCCGATGGGGATTGGGCAGACGCCGGCGAACAAATTTTCACCAGTCGAACGCTTCTTGCCGGCGCGAATTCCTTGTCGTTTTCTATTCCTAGCACTGTCACAACAGGCGATACCTATGCTCGATTCCGCTTCAGTTCAACAGGGGAACTGTTACCCACGAGTTTGGCCGCCGATGGCGAAGTAGAGGACTACCTCATCACCATCACCGCCGACGTGGCCACGTGCACGGACGACGACGGCGACATCGTAACAATCAAAGTAAAAGGCGCGGCGTTCATTGCGACGGAAGACTGCAGCATCACCATCGAGGGCAGTGTCTCCGCCAGCGTTTCTATCAAAGTCAAAGCCGGTCCCATCGGCGACGGAATCGTCCTGGTAAACGAAATCACCTCCGATGGTCCGCTCAAGTCCATCAAATCCGGCGCACGCCTGCAGGATATCTTCGTCGCTGCCGACGGCGCAGCAGGCGGTGA
>CAYGDP010000027.1:0-47622 GCA_964348665.1 uncultured Verrucomicrobiota bacterium | reverse complement strand
CCACACTATCCTCATCCACCGTTACCGCGTCATCATTCGCGTTGGGCGGGTCGTTGAGACAAGTTACTGTAACGGTGACAGTAGCGGTATCCGTCCCGCCGTTGCCATCAGAGATCGTGTACGTGAACGTGTCGGTCCCGCAGAAGTTCGCGTCCGGCGTGTAACTCACCGTCGTCCCACCGCCACTGACCACCGCCGTCCCGTTAGGTGGATCACTCACCGCCGTCACCGTCAAGGTCTCTCCCGTGTCCGGCGATATCGTGTCGTTAGTCCGCACCGTAATCACCGTCGCCACACTATCCTCATCCACCGTTACCGCGTCATCATTCGCGTTGGGCGGGTCGTTGAGACAAGTTACTGTAACGGTGACAGTAGCGGTATCCGTCCCGCCGTTGCCATCAGAGATCGTGTACGTGAACGTGTCGGTCCCGCAGAAGTTCGCGTCCGGCGTGTAACTCACCGTCGTCCCACCGCCACTGACCACCGCCGTCCCGTTAGGTGGATCACTCACCGCCGTCACCGTCAAGGTCTCTCCCGTGTCCGGCGATATCGTGTCGTTAGTCCGCACCGTAATCACCGTCGCCACACTATCCTCATCCACCGTTACCGCGTCATCATTCGCGTTGGGCGGGTCGTTCAAACAAGTCACCGTCACCGTTACCGTCGCCGTGTCGGTATCACCATCGGCATCTTCGATAGTATAGGTAAAAGTATCTGTCCCGCAAAAATTGGCATCCGGAGTGTATCGAATGAAATCATCGCTGGTATCGCCCGGTGTTCCGTTATCATCGATGGTCGCCGAGCCGTCGGGCGGATTGCTCACGGAGGTAATTTCCAACGGAGCATCACCGGTATCGTTTGCCAAGACATCAATGCTATTATTGGTGCTGTCTTCGTCGACCGTGTCGCTATCGTTCACTGCATCGGCAGGGGAGCCGACCGGCGTTACCGTGATACTGACCGTACCGGTATCTGTGCCACCGTTTCCGTCGTCGATCGTGTAGGTAAAGGAATCCGGCCCGGAATATCCGAGATCGGGTGTGTAGAGGATGAAATCATCCGTCGGATCACCGGGAGTGCCATTGTCGTCGATGGTTGCCGTACCGTTGGGTGGGTTACTGACGAGTGTAATTGTCAACGTATCCAACTCCGGGTCCGTGTCCCCAGGCAATACATTGATTACATTGTTGATACTATCTTCGTCGACTGTGGCGCTTTCGTCATCTGCCACGGGGGGATCATTAACTCGCGCCACGGTAATGGTGCTGACGGGCGTGTTGCTATCGTCATCGCCGTCGTTGGTAACAACATTCACCGCCCGATCGGTCGTATTCGGATTGTCGCTGGTGTTGTTGTACAGAATTCCCTGTAGAATCGTTTGGTACGTTGCTTTCGTTGCGCTTCCCGTGATCAAAAGCACTCCTGTCGCCGGCGTGTAACCCACCGTCAAACCAGCCCCGCTCGCCGCAGTTGTCGCCACCGCGTTCAGCGAAAGTGATTCAACTCCATCGCCGTCCGGACGCGCCGTCAACGTTGCCGTCAGCGATTCCAAGTTCGCGTCGTCCACATCGCTCAACGTCCCGGATGGGGAAATCAACTCCGCCGTTTGCTCGGTGAACGCCACCGTCACATTGCTGCCGCCACCACCGCCATTCAAGTCCGCAACGGGCGGGTCGTTGATAGGATCAACTGTAATGGAAATCGTGTCAGTATCACTCTCGGCAGGCGCAGGCGTGTTGCCATTATCGTCTGTCACTACAACTAACGAATCGCCGCCATTAAAATTTCCATTCGGCGAGTACGTCAGTCCCGCAGCATCGGCGAGCGTTGTGTTGATCTCGCTGATCGTCCCGCTCAAGGTCACGGTATCGGTACCGTTGTTGGTGATGTCGCCTGCCGTCAATCCACCCGCGACGCTGTCGTTGACATTCAACGTGCCGTCGTTGACGCTCAACGTTACGGTCATGGATCCGCCAGCCGCGTCAACGTCCGCAATGCTGATCGTGCCGATTACCTTTGGAGTGTCTTCATTGGTCGTTTGGGCGCCGGGAATGGAATTGACGGGGGCGTCGTTGACGCGCACGACCGTCACGGTGGTGGTGCGAACAACACTCGAGTTAGCATCGCTATCGGTAGCCACGACGGTCACGGAGCGCGCGGTGGTATTCGGGTTTTGAGAAGTGTTATTATAGACAACCGTCTGCAACACATCTTCATAATCGGCTTTCGTAGTGTCCCGGGTTATTGTTAGTGTTCCGGTGCCCGCTGTATACACAATGTCGCCGGCCAAGATTGCTCCGCTAGGCGTTGCCGCCAACGATTCCAGCGCTCCATCCTGGAGGTTGCTAATAACGATCGCCATCGAACTCAAATTCGCGCTGTCTGCGTCGGTTACTGTCGCATCGGCAGTGGTAATGGCTATTGCTCCGCCGTCTTCAGTAAAGGTAACCGAGTTGTTGCGTCCAGCGCCGGGGCCGTTCAGGTCTACGACAGGCGGCGCGGTTGGTGTCACTGTGATTCCAATCGAACTCACATCTTCCTCGTCCGCCGCTCCGCCACTCGTGCCGGGGTCGGCGCCAGTGAAGCCGCGGTCGTTGGTTGTAATATCGAGCGTAGCAGCGCCGTCGAAGCCGGCGGTGGGACGATATATCAATCCGTTCAGCGCATTGTTGAGATCAGTCAACGTTCCGCGAATCGTCATCGAGGCGCTGTTGTCGCTCCCTGCCTGGAATGTCAGCCCCGTGGTCGTGGCCAGGATCAGAACGCCGTTGGTCACGCTCAAGCTGACATCAATCGTATTGCTGCCCGCGTCAATGTCGGCAACCGAAATTGGATTTCCATCGGCGGTGGAAAAAACAAGGTCGGTGTTTTTCGCGGTGATTTGCGCGCCGGGAACAGTGTTGGCAGGCGTGTCGTTGATGGGTGTAACGGTGATGTCGAGAGATTCAGTCAGGGATTCCGGGTCGGGATCATTTAAGCCTGTCCCAAGATTGTAAGTCGTGCCGTTATCAGTGACCGTCCAAGTGAACGCTTCCGGGCCGCCGCTGGCATTGGCGGTGGGTTTGAAAACCAATCCTTGCAACTCGGCTTGTGTGAGCGCATCGTTCACCGTCACGGCCGTGACACAGCCCGCTTTGTACACCGTGCCAAGAGCAGCAGGCGGCACATCAGTGACTTCGATGGTGAGAATTTGCGCGTTTTCGTCGCTGCCACCTCCGGGGCCATAGGTGACCGCGCCAAGACCGAGCGTCGTACAAGCGGCGTCTTCCGCCACGGTGAGATCGCTGACCGTTCCGGCGGTGCGTTCAGGTGGATCGTTCACGTGACGAATATCGAGAATGATGAAATCGGCATCAATCTTCGGACCACCTTCGCCAGTATTGCCAAGGTCGTTGGTCGCAATCACGATATAGGGATCATCGCTGATCTGAAGATTGTTGAAATCGCTCGACGGCGTAAAACTCATGCCGTTGAGCGCGGTGTTGATGTTGGCTATCGTGCCGCGGAAAGTCATCGCAGTGTCAGTGGCGCCGTCGCCGCGGCTGAAGGTCAGCGTGGGTGCGCATGTGCCACCGGCGAACGAGGAGCAGTCGAGGGTCAATGTGCCATCGGAGGCTGACATGCTGAATTCAACAATTGCCACGCCCGCGTCGGGGTCGCTGATGCTGACGGTATCGAAAACAACATTGTCTTCGAGAAAAGTTGGAATAACTGGAACGGTGTTGACCGGCGGATCGTTTACAGGGACAACTGTGATGTCGACGGAGTCGGTGTCGCGTTCATCTGTTCCGGAACCTGTCAGCCCAGGATCCGCACCAGTGTTGCCATTGTCATTGGTGATAATCGTCAACGTTGCCGCGCCAAGGTAAGCAGCGGTTGGAACATATTTTATGCCGGCGAGCGTACTATTTACCTCGGTAATCGTGCCCGTCAGCGTAACTGTTGCCGTCCCGTCGCCGGAGCAAGTGGTGAGTCCGGCATCGCAGGTGACGTCCACCGTGCCATTCGTCGCTGTGACGGTGGTTGTCACATCGCTGCCACCGGCGTCAACATCAGCGATGGAGATGAGATTCGAAGGGAAAGCACTGGAGAATGTGAGCGAGATATTTTCCCCGGTCGTTTGCGCACCGGGGACGGTGTTTACAGGTGTATCGTTCACCGCAGTGAAATTGAGATTGATAGTGTCGGTGTCGGAAAGCGGACCACCAAGCCCGGTATTCCCAAGATCATTGGTGACAATGACGAGAGTGGTCGCTCCGTTAAAGTTGGTCGTCGGTTGATAGCTTAGCCCGTCGAGAGCGGTATTGATGTTGGTGATCGTGCCTGTGAAAGTCATTGTGCCGTCACTCGTGCCATCGCCGACGGAAAACGTCAGCCCGCCAGTTCCGTTCAGCGTAATCGCGCCATTGGCAGCGGTCAACGTGACCTCCACAGAAGCGCCACCGGCATCCACGTCAGCGATGGAGATCAGGTTGCTGCCTCCGGTGGAAAAAACTTTTGCGACTTCTTCGGCCGCGGTCTGCACCGCGCCGGGAAACGAATTAATGGGCGCATCGTTGACGGGAAACACCGTGATCGCGACCGTATCTGTATCGGTCATTGGACCCGGAGCTCCGGTCAGGCCGAGATCGTCGGTCACAACAGTGAGCGTGACAGAACCGCTGAAATTCGAGGCAGGAACGAAAATCATGCCATTGAGCGTGTTATTGATTTCAGTGATGGTACCAGTCAACGAGATGCTCGCCGTGGTATCGCCTGTGCAAGCGAACAACCCGCCGTCACAGGTAATATCCAGTGTTCCACTGGTGACAGTGACGGTCGTCTGAATATCTCCCGCGCCAGCTTCCGCGTCGGTAACGGCAATTTGGTTCCCGCCACCACTGGAGAACGTTTTGTTGGTCTCTTCGTTGGTGGATTGTGCGCTTGGGACGGTGTTGATGGGAGGGTCATTGAGAACATTGACGGTAATCGAGAGTGTATCGGTATCGGTGAGTGCACCGCCACTACCCGTGTTGCCGTTGTCATTGGTCGTAATGATGATACTGGCAGTGCCGGATGTGTTGGACGGCGGTGTGTAAGTCATGCCGTTAAGCGCAGTGTTGATGTCGGTGAGGACGCCGAGGAAAGTCATCGTCGTGTCACCGGCGCCGGTACCGGCTGTGAACGTGAGGCCTGTCGTGCCGCTCAACGTCATTGTCCCGCCGATGCCTCCAGTGGCGAGCGTTACTTCCATTTGGCCGGTACCAACATCCACATCGGCAATGCTGATTGCGCCCGCGCCAGACAGGGTGAGCACGGCGTCCTCGTTCACACTTGGAGCCGCGGGAAGATTGTTAACTGGCGGGTCGTTGACGGGAGTGACTGTGATGGCTACGGTGTCGGTGTCGGAAAGAGCGCCGCCGGTGCAACCGCCCGCTGAATCGGTCGTAATGATAGTCAGTGTGGCGGAGCCGGTGAAAGCCGCCGTTGGCGCAAAAATGATGCCATTGAGGCGGGTGTTCAGTGTCGCGACACTGGCTTCATACGTCACGGTGGTCGTCCCATTCGTGCCGGCGATCAGCGTTAGGCCGGTGGTATCGGGGTACGTGATCGTGCCGTTGGTAACAGTCAGTTGGACCTGCACGGTAGCACTGCAACCGTCGGTGTCGGCCACGGAGATTTGATTGCCATTGCCGCTCGAAAAAGTCTCGCTTGTGTCCTCGCCGGTTGTCTGCGCGCTGGGGACAGTATTGACGGGCGCGGCATTGGCGCCATTGACCGTAATGGTGATGGTATCGGTGTCGGTAAGGGCGCCGCCGGTACCGGAATTGCCATTGTCGTTTGATTCGATAACGATCGTGGCAGTGCCAGTGAAATTCGTTGTGGGTGTGAAAACCAAGCCGTTCATCGCGTTATTCATTGCGAAAAACGTGCCGGTGTAAGTAAACGTGGCGGAATTATTGGCGCCTGCGGTCAGAGTCAAACCTGTCGTGCTCGGCAAGTTTACAGTCCCGTTTGTTGCCGTGAGCTTAAACTCGCAAGGATTGGTGGCGGCATTGCACGGCCCCGCGTCGGAATCGGTGATGAGAACTTGATTGCCGTTTCCCGAGGAAAAGGTCAAAGGTGTATTGCGGTTAGTGCTTTGAGCGGCGGGAATCGTATTGACTGGACCCACGTTCGCGTGGGCGCCACCACCGGAAGTTTTCTGAACGTCAATGTCCACTGTGTCGGTATCGCTCAATGCCCCGCCGCTGCCAGTATTGCCGTTGTCATTTGTGATAATGGTAACCGTGCAGACACCAACCGTGCTGTTGTTCGGATCTACTACCATACCGTTCAGTGCGACATTGATCTCTGCCTCTGTGCCGCTGAATGTCATTGTTTGATCGCTGGTGCCGTCGCCAAGGGTGAAGGTGAGGCCGGTTGTGGCAGCGAGAGAGAATTGACCATCACTTCCGGCGTCATCGTCGCATGGACCGGAAAGGTCTATGTTCACTGTCAGTGGATCCCCGGTAGTGCCCGCGTCCACGTCCGCAATGCTGATCAGATTCCCATTATTCGTCGAGAAGGCAATCGTCTTATTGAAAGCCACAAATTGTGCATAAGCCGCCCCCGTTGGCACGGTGTTAATGGGCGGATCATTGATGCCGTTGACGGTAACGGTTAGGGAATCGGTATCGGTCAATGGTCCGCCGCTGCCGGTATTGCCGTTATCATTCGTGATGATGGTGAAAGTAGTGGTGCCGCTGGTGTTGGCCGGCGGAATGTAGTCCATGTCACTAAGAGCGTTATTGATGTTGGTTTTGGTGCCGATGAATGTCATGGAACTGTCAGCTGTGCCATCGCCACTATAGAAGGTTAACCCCGTCGTGCCGTCCAGCGTAAGCGTTCCGCCGATGCCGCCGCTAATGCTGATACTGACCTGGATAATTTCGGCGCCAACGAGATCGGGATCGTCCACGGAGACGGTGGCGATGTTAAGCGTGACGTCTTCGGTGGTGGTCATCGAACCGGGCACGGTATTAACAGGTGGAGAGTTGGCCGGTGCGACGCGGATGATGAACGTGTCGGTGTCGGTTTGCGCACCGCCGGTGCCGTTGTTGCCTTGGTCGTCAGTGACAACTGTGACCGTTACATTACCCGCCATCGAAGCAGGCGCGGTATACGTGACGCCGTCAAGGTCGCTGTTGATGGCGGATTGCGAGCAAGTAAGAGTGATAGAATTAGTGCCGCTGCCAACGATACTTCCACACAATACTGCAACAGCCGTAAAAGTGCCTTGCCCAGCCGGCACGGAAATCGTTGTAATAATGTCGTCACCCAACGCATCCACATCCGAGACCGTGATGCGATTGCCGTTTCCAGTCGAAAAAACTTTACTGCCCGCTTCTGGAACTATTTGTGTGCTCGGAACTGAATTGACGGGAGGCTGATTGACATCGGTGACTGTGATGGCAACAGTGTCAGTGTCGGTCAGCGCGCCGCCGCTGCCAGTGTTCCCCTGGTCATCCGTCACGATGGTGAGCGTTGCCGCGCCGTTGTAGTTGGTCGTGGGATTATACGTCATCCCGTTCATCGCGGTGTTGATGCTGGTCATCGTGCCGACGAATGTCATCGTCGTGTCTGTCGTGCCGTCGCCAGCGAAGAATGTGAGGCTACCGGTTCCCGCCAAAGTAAGCGTGCCGTTGGTCACCGTGAGAGTCACCTTGACGAGTTGCGTGCCAGCATCCACGTCGGTCACCGTAACTTGGTTGCTTCCTCCGCTCGAGAAAGTTTTGGAGACGTTCTGCGGTGTGACTTGCACGCCAGGGACAACGTTGATGGGGGGATCGTTAACGGGGTTGACCGTAATGGTGACAGTGGCGGTATTGGAGGTGTTGCCACTGTCGTCTTTGATCGTGTACGTGAAACTGTCGGTCCCGACGAAGTTCAAACTTGGCGTGTAGGTAACCGCACCGGTCACGGCGTTCACGGAGGTGCCGCCACTGGACGGCCCCGACGTTATCGTGACCGTGGTTAGATCAATATTGTCATTGGGATCCGTGTCGTTGGCGGGCACGTTGATGATGACGGCAGTCTCTTCATTGGTCGTTGTGGAATCGTCAACGGCAACAGGGGGAACATCGGTGGGGGTGATGGAGGATGTGATCGAGCCAACATCGGAATTGTAATGGTAGCTACTGCCGGATTTGTCATACACCACGCCTGTGATAGTGACTGCACCCGAGCCGAGAATGGTAATCACCACGTCGGTTTCCATGATCCCACCCGCTTTGCCGCCGGGGAACTCCGGCGGGATCGGCCCAATGCATTCGCGGTAGGTGTCAATGGGGTTGGGAGATACATGCGTCGGATCGTTGTCGAACCCACACGCATCAGCATAAACTTTGTCATCGGACGCGCCCGGCGGCGCCGTGTACGTTGTGAAGACGCTCTCGATCCGATAATCCACCGAGAACGACAGGAATGTCTCCACTTGCTCGTAGCCGCCCGGGGAAGTGGCGGAGGTCAGATGCCACGTATAGGTGCCACCCACTTGCACGGTGCTTGGACCGGTGATTACCAAGTCGGCGTTGCGAGCTTGCGAGACCAAATGCTCAACATATATCTCCCGCGGTACCGGCGTACTCACCGGTGTGGTCTCGTCCGAATCCGCCTCAACGTGATAGCGACGAGCCGTATCGTACGCTGCCGCCGTCCGCGTAATCTCGACGTTCCAATAAAAATCCTGGGTTTCACCCGCCGCGAGCGAGGAAATCGTTTGTGTCGCCAGGCTGCCTAGTTCAAGATTGATATTCGCGTTGGCGGTGTCCCAAAAATATTCCGCCACAACGTTATTGGCGGTAGCATCGCCGGTATTGGCAACCCGAACCCCGGCCGGGTATCGGTTAGGGCCATCGGTGACATCGTTGCTATCCAACCCCACCACGTTCCAAGTAATCGGCGTGATTGTCAGATTTGCTGCGGGCGCCAAGCGGACCTCGAGCGTTTCGATTCGTAAAGGGAAAATCTCCGCGCCAGCGATTCGCCTCGCCCGCTTCCCGTAGAGCTTTCTCGCCACAGCCCTGTGATTAGAAGTAGATTTGCCTGCCGGCCATCTCCATGGCCAGATCCGTTTTTTCAATAATGTTCTCCCAGAAGTTTGACGAAAGCATAACTGCTAGAGTTTACCTAAACTTGCGAAATATACCACTTCTAACGTAGATTTGTCACCCCCCATCACACCTTTTAAAGTAAGCATTTTCCCTACAAATCCATGGTCTTTTTTCCAGCAATCAGCAGTGCAAATCCCTTTGAGGCAGATCGCCAAGCATAAAGAGCCATTTTCCTGCCTCTAAGAATTGCGGAGAGGGTAGGAATCGAACCTACCCCCCGACGGTTCGCGTCGGGGCGGCGGTTTTGAAGACCGCGAGGGCCACCAGGCACCCGGTACTCTCCCCGAAACTAAGGATGTTCGGAAACGCTCGAAGCCAACGGATGGAGGGCTATAATTTGGCCTGGATCGCTTTCAGGATCGCGTCCGGCTCTGGAAACTGTCCCGTTTGCAATTTACTGTAGATCTTTTGGCCATTGACGCTCACCTCAAACGCGCCTCCGCTGGAAGGAATCAATTTGAGAGCGCCAATTCTTTGCTTAAGCTTGAGAAGTTTTTCCGCCAGACCGACGGCTTTCGGCTCATAGTTTCAAGCCGTGCAATATTCGATGGCAATTTCGACACTCATGCTTCCCTCCTTTCACCGCTACTCTAGCGCCGGAGATTGATCGCGTCAAGGGTTGCTTGCGGGTTTCGCGGTCGTCGCGGTGACAAGGATGTACCGCCGATCAAAAATATCCTGTACCGATCCGCTGGGTTCTTCCCACAAATTCACGCCCGAGTTCGTCTTGTCCACGACAGCCGCATCCACAAATCCTGCCGCGATCTCTTTACGCGCCAATTCCTCGGTCAAGCCCGAAACAACCATTTTCGGCCTCGAACCACCCGAAAGTCGCACCGGACCCGGCATCCAAAAAAAATTAACCACGGCTTTGACGTCGGGATTTGCCCGAAGCGCCGCATCAAGAAGGTCCTGATGAAACGAATCGACGCCTGGCGCGGTTGTGCTCCGTGTCTCCGCAAGTACCAGGGTCAACCCCGGAGCGAGCCCACGTTTAAGGCCGTAGAGATAATTCTCTCGCTGCGCCCGCATCGCGTCTTGCTGTCGCACCGCTGTTTCGCTTGCCATGAACACCAGGACACGGCCTCCGCCGGGAACGAGCTTGGAAACTTGTTGCGCGAGAATTTCCGCCTTGGCGCTATCCCATCCTCGGGGAACATCGGGAACCGGGCTCGCGCTCGGCGTCACAAAAAATGAAATCGCTACCAGGACAATCAACACCCCACTGCAGAGGACAACCAACCCATTTTCGCGACGCTCACTTTTTTTGTACTGCCAAAATACATACCCGGTGATCCCCATAAAAAGCGCGATGAGTATTTTCAGCAGAATTCCAAACATGAGGGTAGTTTCGTGCGATTGAATTATGGAACATTGTAGTTCAACAGACAGTCCGGCTCGGAATCCACCGGCTTCCAAAGGTCCTTCGGAGAAAGTGTTTGGGCTTCCGTCAATGTCTCGGCATGCCCATCGCAAAAAACCACATTGCCTTTGCCATTATGCCGCATTCCATTTGGATAAAATGTGGAACAAGGACACCAATCGCTCGGACGCCGGGCGCTGTTGATGACCGTTGGGTCATCATCAACGTCTGCGTACAATATCACTTCCGTCGGATTGCGCATGCTCTTCTCAAAATAATTGTTTCGCCCGCCATTTACTCCCAACGCTTGCACACGCGAGACAACGCACCCGTTGGCGCCATACGATCCCAACCACCAGTCCACTGGATTTTCTACGACCGCCTTGACTCGCGCCGAAGAGTCGGCTGGACACCAGTAAATCTTGTTCGTCCTCACCATTTGATATGCCAGGCCGCGACGCCAATTTGCATTCCAAGTCGACCCTCCCTCCGTCACTTGAGGATTCAACCACGCCCCATGCGCATACAAATACCCATTGGTCGGAGTCTGCATATAAACCGTGGTGGCAATGTGCAATTGGCGAAGATTGCTCACGCACATCGCGGTGTAGGCCGCCTGGCGCGCTTTCCCCAAACTCGGCAGCATCAGTCGCGCCAGTATCATGATCACGGCAATGACCACCAATAACTCAACGAGAGTGAATGCAGCACACCGTCCTCCAAAACATTTCATCCTTGGTTTTGTCATACAGTCATCCTTTCCTTCCGGAATTACCCTTATCCTGCCACTGATTCTCCCGTTATTCAAGCGCGCATTATCGTTTTGATCTAGCGCCTTGTTTTTTGCAGACGGCCAGAGCGATTTCTCCTTCCTTCAATCCGAGACGTTTGGCTCGTTCAAAACATTTCTTGGCCTGTTCAACCCGGTGAAATTGATTGAGCAATACCGCTCCCTTATTGAACCATGCCTCCGCGCAACGACCGTTCAACTCCAGTGCACGGGCATAACAACCAATCGCTTCCACATGCCTTCCCAAATCCGCCATCGCATTTCCTTTGCTCGTCCAAACCTGATCGGCGCTTGGATTCATCTCCAAAGCCCGATCGTAACAAGGCAATGCCTCCATCGCACGCCCCAATCGCGCCAATGCCGAGCCTTTCCCCGCCCAAGCGTCCGGACTCTTACTCTCAATTGCCCGATCGAAACAATGGAGCGATTCACTCGCCTTTCCCAGTCGCGTCAACGCCACGCCTTTGTTCGTCCATGCCGGACTGCAATTCGGATCACTCGACAATGCCCGGTCGTAACACTGGATCGCTTCTTCGCGGCGATTCATCAAATCATTGGCAACTCCTTTGTTCACCCAAGCCAACGTATAACCCGGGTCCGCCCCCAGCGCGCGGTCGCAGCACGTAATCGCTTCTTCTTGCCGCCCCAATTGCGATAAACTCGCCGCTCGATTGTTCCATTGCTGCGCTGTCATTGTCGCCGCGCACGCGGCACTCGGCGCCGGCTGCTGCGTCATCTCCTCATAAATCTGTGCGAGTTTCCCACGCACCTCGCCGAAATTGCCAAACCGATCCTCACGTCGTTTCGCCATGCAACGATCCACCAACGCGCTCGTCGCTGATAGCTCGCCACTGGAAGTAATCGGCCTGTCCTCGGCATGTCGGCGCCGCAACTCGCCTTCGCTCACCTGCGGACGTTTCCCGAATGGCGGCGACCCCGTCAACATCGTATAAAACATCGCGCCAAACGAATATATATCGCTGCGCAAGTCCGCCTCTTCCCGTTCCCATTGTTCCGGTGACATGTATTCGGCCGTGCCAACGCGTCCCCTACGATTTCCCTCCCCAACCACGCTCGCCAATCCAAAGTCGCTGACTTTGAGAGTTCCATCGATCGCAATAAGACAATTCCGCGGCTTCAAGTCGCGATGAGCACGAATACCTTGTGAGTGCGCGTGCAGCATTCCGTCACAGACTTGAATTCCGAAGCGCAATGCTTGTGGCAGGTCGTCCATCAATCGCGGCGTGCCAATCCAATCGTGCAACGTGCCGCCCCCAATATGTTCAAGAAACAAGAGCGGTCGTCCCTCGACGATCTGGAAAAAGCGCGCCTGGACTATGTTCGGATGAATATCCAACCCAATCCACGCACGCGATTCGATCTCGAATCGTTCCGCGCGTTTCACATCGCTGCTGGAATTCTTGGTCAGGAAAGTCTTCGCCGCCAGCGGCTCACGGGTCTCGTGGTCAAAGACTAGATAGACCACTCCCATTCCGCCTTTGTGGATTTTGTGGATTTGCCAGCGACCAAGGATGCGGCCGCCTATCTTCCAGTTCACGAGAAAAATTTATGGCTGCTGGTTTCCCGGGTCGCCCGGCAATGTCCCGCTTCCATCATTGACAGGCGGGTCACCCGGCGGCTGGCCATCTTCGCCGTTGCCAAGCCCGTTATTGCCCGTCGAACCACCGGTGTCGGCGGAACCATCCCCGTTGTCCGTTGGCTCCGTGGCAGTATCACATACGGCGGCTGCCACCTGCGCTATCATCGCGTCGATCTCGACGGAGTCAAATCCCCAAAGACCGATGATCGAAAGCACATCGAAGCCAATCCCCGCGCCATTGAACTCTGTTAAAATGGAATTTAGATCTAATTCTCCGCTGTTTACCCAGTCACAGAAACAGGAAGTTCCGGCTTCGAGGTCAAACGTAACGCTACTATCCTCACTGCTTCCCTCATCGGAACCGCTTCCTTCATCATCGCCACTCGCAGCGCTTTCATCCTCACTGGCGCTTTCTCCGCTGGCGTCGTCGCCGCTGTCTGCACTTTCTCCACTCGCACCACTTTCATCATCGCCACTGGCAGCGCTGCCCTCTTCGTCTGCCACTTCCAATGCGTTTGCTTCTTTCAAGGCAAGCTTTTCCGCCTTCTTCGCCTCTTTCGCAGCAAGTTTTTCCGCCTTCGCAGCGGCTTTGGCTTCGGATTTCGCCGCCTTCGCAGCTTCTTTCTCGGCTTTCCGAGCTTCTTTCTCCGCCTGTTTCTCCGCTTTCGCCGCCGCTTTGTCCCCCGAATTCGCACTACCACTCGAATTCAAAGTGTAAATTTCATCCGAACCATCGTCACCATCCGCAGACTCATCCCCCGCGCTCTCACCGCTCGCGTCATCATTCGATTCGCTCTCCACTCCGTCCGAGTCCTCTCCATTGTCACATTCCACACCAACAGCAGTAAGTAATTCAAAACAAACCGTCGGAGTAATGCGGTCCTGAAGCCGCTCCACCACAAGTTCCTGGTCCCCTCGGGATGCCCGGCGTTGTGGACACGACCGCACTTGCTTGCTTCCAAATAAAAGGGAAAGGAATGACCGATTGGTTTGCTGACGACGCAAGTTCCGCATGCTCATGGTATACCTCCGCGTTGACTTAATTCGATGCAACTGTAAGCCTAGAACCAATTACTGTCAACTAGGTTTTATCGTCCCCACCAGACTCGCGAGAAAATCAAGTCGCCATTCGGCTGAAGAGTGAAACCCTCGATGTTCTTGCGGAGCGCCACCATATCTTGTGCGTGCGCCAAAGGCACGACCGGCATCGCCTCGCGCAGCAATTCTTGCGCGCGACGATACAACCCTACGCGCTTCTGTGGATCCAGCTCCTTCGCCGCGTCGTCGAACACTCTCAACAAATCCGCGTTCTGGTAGAAACTAATGTTGATCGCGCTGCCCTTGGTTGCATACCGAGGATTGACGATGCAGAGAAAGTTGTCCGCATCCCCGTTGTCACCCACCCAGCCGAGCAACGCGAGTTCATGTTCGCCGTTGCGCGTAGCCGCCAAATGCGTTCCCCACTCTTGGGGCACAATTTGAATTTCCAACCCGATCTGCCTCAAATCTTCCTTGATCAGTTCCGCCGCGCGAATCGGGTTCGATAGATAAGGCCGCGGATTGGTCATCACCGCCAGCTTAATCGGCTTTGCTCTCGCATTCGGTACTTCGTCGAGCAATTTTTTTGCCGCGGCAACGTCACGCTCCAGCGGCGGCAACGCGTCGTGATACCCCGCGACCATCGGCGGCATGAAACTATTTGCCTTCACGGCCGCGCCGCGATAGACCGCCGCCAGTAACGTCTCGCGGTCGATCGCCAGCGCCACTGCCCGCCGAAACCGAGGATCGTTCAGCGGCGGTTTTTCGCATTGAAACGCCAGATAGGAAATGTTCAGCCCCGCGCCCGCCACGAGCTTCAGATTTGTGTCGCGCTTGATGATTTCCAAATCGTTCGGGTCAACTCCATCCATCCCGGTAATCTGCCCCGCCTGCAACTGAATGAGCCGCTGCGCCGAATCCGGCGCGACTTTGAAAATAAGACGATCCACACTCGGTTTTTCGCCCCAATAATCCTTATTCGCTTCCAATACGATCCGCTCGTTCGGTTGCCACTCGACGAATTTGAACGGTCCCGTCCCAACAGGGTGTCGCTGCAACCCCTCTCTGTACTTCTCGAACGACTTGGGGCTGATCAGATACGCCGGAAACATCGCCAGGTTTTGTAAAAAAGCCGGATCGGGATGTTTCAGTCGAAATACGACAACAGGATTTGGATTTTGGACGCGTGTCGCACTGACTTCGATTTTTTCGATGAGCTTGTAGAAATCCGCGTAACTAAACTTTGCAGTCGCGAAATGCGCGGGATGTTTCGGATCGACCATCCGATTGAAATTCCACGCAACTGCTTCCCCCGTCAATTCCGTACCATCGTGGAAACGCACGCCCTTTCGCAACGTAAACCCAAAAGTCATCCCGTCAGGACCCGACCACCAACTCTCGGCCAAACAAGGCTCGACCTCGGTGCTGCCGGCTTTGAATCGTACCAGTCCTTCGCAAATGTTATTAAGCACCTTGACGCTCTCACCGTCCTCGATATCGGCGGGGTCAAGCTTCTGCGAGTCCGCCCCGCGCGCGAAGAGGAAGGAGAGTTGTTTACCGCGGGAAGATTCAGGTATGGTCACGTTTGGCGCAGCAACGGATTGTGGGTGAAAATAATTGCGAAGAAGAAGAACAACTGAACCCACTAGAAGCAAAACGATTATCGCGAACAGCAACCATCCTTCGTATTTCGCATACGGAACTGGATTGTTCTTCATTTGCCGTTATCATAACACTGATGCGAAAGGATTCACACGAATGAAAATTGAGCACTGGCATTATCTCGACACGGGCGCGCATGACGCACCGTGGAATATGGCGTGCGACGAAGTTTTGCTGCGTACGGGCATTCAAAATGTAGGCCGCTTCTGCGAAGCGGCGATCAATGAAAACGCCGACTCACAGAGTCGGCCTACATTGGTGCCGCTTCTGCGCGTCTACGGATGGTCGCACCCTACCGTTTCCCTCGGCTATTTCCAGAAATGGTCACCGTCATTGTCCAATGGACTAGCGCTGGTCCGCCGTCCCACGGGCGGTGGATTGGTCGAGCATGGTGACGGATTCACGTACTCGGTAATTATTCCAAAGACACATACGCTCGCCGCGTTGCCGACGCTGGAGATTTATCGCGAGATTCACGAGGCGGTGCGCAAAGCTCTGGGGGAGATCGGAACGGAATCAACGCTCAACATTCAGCGTTCAACGCTCAACGCTCAACGGAATGAACCAATCGCTCGGTGCTTCGTTCAGCCGTCTCCTTACGATCTATTCGCTGATGGCCGAAAAATCGCCGGCGCGGCGATTCGGAAAACGAAGGATGGCGTGCTGGTGCAGGGAGAAATCAAAGCGACGCTTGGTAGGAGCGGCCTTCTGGCCGCGATGACCGCCAAGTTCGGCGCGCGATTCGAGGAACTAACGCTCACAAACAATTTGAAATCCGAGATCAATAAGCTGGCGAGAGAGAAATACGCCAGCGAAGCGTGGACGAAACGCTTTGTATAAATCCAAAACCCCGATGTATAAAAACCTTTAATTCGGGGGTAAGCGTTTTTCTTCAGGAGCGGCGGCCGGCGCTTCGATCTGCGCCAGTTTCGCGTCGAACTTGACGAAAGTTTTCTCCGTTTCACTATAACTGCCTTGCGCATTCGTCAGATGTTTGCCCAGCACACGAAAGTTTTCCTGCAATTTCTCGAAATCGCCGCGCAACCGGGCAAGCATGTTGAGAATTTCCTGCGCGCGCTCCTCGACTTTCATCCCGCGCAAGCCAAGCAGGATCGTCTGGAGATAGGCGTAAAAGCTGTTGGGCGAGACGGGTATGACGCGTTTCTCCAGGGCGTAACTGAAGAGTGCGCGGTCATCGCCCGCGCCTACAGCGTCGTCCTTGATAATGGTTTCGTAATAGACGTTTTCGGCGGGAATGTACATCAGCGCAAAATCATACGTGCCCTCGTCGGGCAGGATGTATTTCGTGGCGATGGCGTCCACGTGCTTCTTCACGTCGCGAAGGAATTGCTTGCGGGCGGCGACGCGCTCGATTTCGGTGGCGGACTCGACAACGCGCCGGAAATTTTCCAGCGGAAATTTTGAATCCACGGGAACTAACTTGTTGCCGATAAAAATGGCCGCGTCCACTTTTTCACCGCTCCGGAACGCGTGTTGCAATTTGAAATGTTCCGGGGGCAAGATTTGCGCCAGCAGATCGCCGAGAAATAGTTCCCCCATGCCGCCGCGCAGTTTTGGCGATTTCATGATCCCGACCAAGTCGGCGGCGGCTTTGCCGACCTCGTGGATTTGGCCAACTTTCTCGCGCAGATCGCTGACCACGCGCGCGGCGTTGTCCAGCCGCGTATTCATCGAGCTGGTGGACTGCTGAAGATTTTCGGTGACGGTCTGGTTGAGTTTGTCGAGTCGTTCCTGCAGCGCATTGAGCTGGTTTTGCAACATCACGAGTGGCTGGTTGTCGGGCAGAGGCGGAGGTGCGGGTTTTCGAAAGACGAGGACGAGAACGACGATCAGCACGAGAGCTAGAAGAATGATGATCGCGATATCCACTAATGCAGTTTATCACAGGCAGGGACGCCTGTACCACCATTGGTTTGCTTGACCGAATCGGCGCAGACCGCTATTCTGCGCGCCTCTATGGCGGAAATTGAAAATGTCGTGATCATTGGTTCGGGATGCGCGGGTTGGACGGCCGCGCTCTATACCGCGCGCGCGAACTTGCGTCCCCTTCTCTACACCGGTGTCCAAACCGGCGGGTTGCTGACCACCACAAGCATCGTCGAGAATTATCCCGGTTTTCCGGAAGGCGTGGACGGCACCGATCTTATGATCAAAATGCAGAAACAAGCCGAGCGCTTCGGCGCACGAACCCAACTTGGCTCGACCATCGAACGCGTGGATTTTTCCGCGCGCCCGTTCAAGCTCTGGGACGACCTCGACAAACTCATCGAAGCACGCACCGTCATCATCGCCGTCGGCGCATCCCACCGGCATTTGGGGCTGGCGAGCGAAGAAATCTTAAGCAAGGAAGGCGGCGTAACCTACTGCGCCACTTGTGATGGCGCCCTCCCGCGATTTCGCAATCAACCGCTCGTCGTCGTTGGCGGCGGCGATTCCGCATGCGAAGAAGCAACATATCTGACCCGATTCGGCTCGAAGGTCTATCTCGTCCATCGCCGCGACCAGCTTCGCGCGTCAAAAATCATGACCGACCGCGCATTGTCGAACCCCAAAATCGAGCCCGTCTGGGATTCTGTCGTTGAGGATATTTTCGATGTGAAACAACATTCTGTCACCGGGGTGCGCCTGAAAAACATTAAGACCGGCGTGTCACGCGAAATTTCGTGCTCGGGAGTATTTGTCGCCATCGGTCACGAGCCAAGCACGAAAGTTTTTCGCGACCAAATCGAATGCGATGAGCACGGTTATATTCTTTGCAAAAAAGGCAGCGCCACAACTGTCGAGGGCGTATTCGCGTCGGGCGATTGCGTGGATAGAGTTTATCGCCAAGCCATCACCGCGGCAGGAATGGGCTGCGCGGCCGCGATTGACGCCGAGCGCTACCTCGCGACCCACGAGAGTTGAGCGCAGCGGGTTCTGTGCTACCGTAACCAATGGAACCCGACCCGCTACCGCAATACGCTCCACCGCCCATTCCTCCCCGGCGACCAAGCACTTGGCAAACCCTGAAAAAATATCTTGCGCCAATCGTTGTGGTTGGAGCGCTGCTGTTCAAGTTTAAAAGTGTCCTCTTCGCAGCGCTGAAGTCGATCAAATTCCTTCCGGTCTTGCTCAAGACCGGCGGCTCGATGTTCATCACCATTTGGGCCTATTCGATGCTCTATGGCTGGCGGCTCGCAGTCGGATTTGTGCTGCTCATTTTCGTCCACGAATGCGGTCACTTGCTCGCCGCCCGGCGCATTGGCCTGAAAGTCGGCGCGCCGGTATTTATCCCGTTCATGGGCGCATTCATCGCGCTGAAAGAAGCGCCAAAAAATGCGTGGATCGAATCGCAAGTCGGCATTGGCGGTCCGCTGCTTGGGACTCTTGGCGCGGTTGTCTGCTGGGGAATCTATGCGTTGACCAGCCAACCGATCTGGGCGGCGTTGGCGTACATCGGATTTTTCCTGAACCTCTTCAATCTAGCGCCCGTCGGCTTTCTCGACGGGGGACGCATCGTCACCGCGCTCTCGCCCTGGCTCTGGTTGGTGGGGATTGTCATTATCGGCGCGTTGCTGGTGATGCGCTTCAACTTCCTCATCTTGTTCATCTTTCTCTTCTCGCTGCCGCGCGTCTGGTCGCTCTTTCGCGCCAAGACCGACGAGGAACGCCGGTACTTCGAGGTCACTCCGTCGCAACGATGGACAATGGGACTGATGTATTTCTTGCTGATCGCGTTCCTCGTGTTGGGAATGGAGCTGGTCCGTATTGAACCGCCAAGATAGGAGGCAAACCTGAAATCGGTTATGGGTTTTTGTAGGATCGAAACTCCTCGGCGTGTTGTCGAACATAGGACGCGAGCAGCTCATCGAGATTATCTTTACAATCGAAATATTGGCTATCTAACTGTTTGAAGAAATCCTTTCGATCAGGAGTAAGTTGGTCGGACGAAAAATTCTGAATCAGGACATTCATCTGATCGCGGGGACCGAACGACTCGGCCGCCTGCAACAAGATTTGTGAATGGGAAAGCGCGCCCACAGCTTTCATTCCATACGCGCCCCAGACCAACACCCCGAGTCCCACATTCCAAAGCGTTCCATGGATGCCATCCGTCTTAATACGCCAGTGCGTCTCGTAGGCGTAATATACATGTTGTTCAAGAGGTTTCAGGTCTGAATCCGCGCGCATCCTCCGAATCGCATCCACCAATGTATGAACCATGTCGCTGACAGCATTCTTCTCCAATATCGCGTCTATGTCATACCCTTTGGCCATTGGTGTGACTGGCTCGACAGGTTTTTCGGTGAATGACTCTGCCACCGACCACGGGATCAGCTGAATCCTCCCGCTTGCGCCCGGCTCTGCCATGCAGGGAATCGAAGGGTGAAGAAAAACCGCTGGAGGCAAGTGCTTGTCTTTGAGAAACTCGGGTCGGATCAAAAGATCGCAGACGTAGACAGTGACGCCCTTTGTGATGGAACCGGGCAGCAACCTGCGCCTGTCGGGTTGAAATTGATCGTCATCCATCAAACCACGCACGAACTTATCATCCGCCGTTCGCGGCGCGGCATCTGCAATCTCACAGATGTCAACCGCAAGTGCTCCCATGAAATCGTTTTCAATGTCTCGACCCGCAAGAACGCGGCGATCGAACGAGATCATAACCAACCCCGGCGCGGGAGTATCCCCCGGCTCATTCAAGATCGAATTTGCTTTCAGGGGAAATGCCAGCACCGGCACCACGCGATCCACAAATTCCATCCATTCCCTCCTGAGTTTCCTCGCCTTGACCAACTCGACAATCGCCCAAATCAATAGAAACGGCGTGACAACCAGGCCGATCAGTGTGGCTGCGCTGATAATCGTGTGAACGAAAAGCCAGCTTGGTTTTCGGTAAATCCCTCGAAACGGCACCGACCCCAGTTCGGTGAGGAGAAAATGACGATAGGCCTGCTTGCATTTCTGCTCCGATTCATCGAGGGAATCGGGACTGATTTCCGCGCGAGGAGGCAGTGGATTGGGTTGGGATCTCATCACCAAACTACCCCATCAATCCCGGCAGACTTCCCGTACTATCGCCGAGGAATGGAACGCGAACGTCCACCCGCTCCAGCATGGACAACCAGAGATTATTGAGCGGTGTCTCGGCCGGATAACGCACATGGCGACCCGTCTTGATGGTGCCGCCGCCACGACCGGCGAGGACAATAGGCAGGTCGTCGTGGTTATGACGGTTTCCATCGGAATTCCCGCTGCCATAGACTAGCATGCAATTGTCGAGCAGCGTGCCGTTGCCTTCGCGGACAGACTTCATTTTTCGCAGCAAGTACGCAAGTTGTCGGGCGTGAAACGAATTGATCTCGCGAATCTTGGCTTTCTTCTGCTCATTGCCTTCATGATGCGAAAGGTCGTGATGACCTTCCCGGACATTGATAAAAGTGTAGGGGCGATTGCTGCCTTCATTCGCAAACACCAGCGTACTGACGCGGGTGACATCCGTCTGAAACGCCAGCACCAGCAAGTCGCACATGAGCTTGATATGTTCCTCGTAACTGTCAGGAACGCCAGCTGGTTGCATCGTGCCGACCGGCGGCGTGACTTCTGGAAGTTTCGCAGCGCGCTCGATCCGTTGTTCGATGTCTCGAACGCTGCTGAAATATTCGTCAAGTTTGCGTTGGTCAGCGCTGCTCAACCTGCCTTTGAGCGAGGCGGTATCTTCACGAACGAAATCGAGGATGCTCTTCCGCTGGGTGTCCCGGCGCAACCGTTCCTCGGCGGCAAGATTTCCAAAGAGCCGGTCGAAAACAATTTTCGGGTTGATTTCTTTCGGAAGCGGCTGTGTTGGTGACCGCCATGAAATTGCGTTGCTATACGCGCAACTATAGCCGCTGTCACAGTTGCCTGCCAATGCTCCTCCTTCGCAACCAATCTCCAACGACGGCAAGCGCGTCCGATCTCCAATGCGGGAAGCGGCAATTTGATCGGCGCTAACGCCGACTCGAATATCCGCTCCGTCAGTTTTTCGCGGTTGTGCGCCCGTGAGAAATGCCGACATGGCGCGCGCATGATCGCCGCCGCCGTCGCCGTGTGGGCGCGCCTTGTCGCAAGTCAACCCCGTTAACACCAACAAATCATCGCGGACAGGATCGAGCGGTTTGAGAATGGAGGGCAGATCGAAATTAGCGCCTTCGCTCTTCGGCGTCCAATCGGACATATTAACGCCGTTGGGAACATAGACGAATGCCATCCGCACGGGCGCCGTTCTCTTGGAGCCTAGCGTAGCGGGTTCGCCCGCCCAAGAAACCAGCGATCCCATGCTTTCCAGCCAAGGGAGCGCAATGACAGTTCCCAGCCCGCGCAACGCTGCGCGGCGACTGATACGGTTCGATGTCAGTTGTAAGTTCGACATGGCTACCTCCGAATCAAAGAAACGTACTCTACTCTTTTCCTCTCCGCAAGCGGAAAGGTTCGCTCTTCACGATCTCGACGACCAGCGTCGAAAATTTGTAATTGTCGCGCGCCATCGCTTCGATGATCTGATGGACTGGGCGACGGTCATACACTTCCAGTCCGCGCCCCAAAGCATAAATCATCATCTTTTCTGTTAGACAACGGACGAAGAGGTTTTGTTTCTGCCGAAGCATGGCTTTCAATTCCCCAGGGCCGTTGAATTTCGAGCCGTCCGGTAGCACGCCGCTGGCATCGATAGGAAACTCGCCGTCCTTGGTCCGCCACGCTCCGCTGGCGTCAAAATTCTCCAGCGCAAACCCGATCGCGTCCATCCGCTCGTGGCAACTCGCGCAACTCGGGTCGGCGCGATGCCGCTCCATCCGCGCGCGCAACGATCCGGAGTTGATCGCCTTCGCGTCTTCCGCCAACGGCGGTACATTTGGCGCGGGTGGCGGAGGCGGTTGACCAAGGATTTGGTCCAGCACCCAGCGACCACGTTTGACGGGGGATGTGCGGGTTGGATTGGAGGTTGCGGATAGAATGCTCGCTTGTGTAAGCAAGCCACCCCGGGCTGAATCCTTCAATGCGACGCGGACAAGTTGCTCGCCTCGGATTGGCTGGCCGCTCTCGGCCGCTGAAGGATTGGACCCAAACGGATTGCCCCGCGTGTCTTTAATCCCATACAACCCCGCCAATGCCTCGTTCAGATAAGTGAAATCCGCGTCTATCAACTCCATCACGCTCCGGTCTTCTTGGAAAATTTCCCGGACAAAAAGCTGCGTCTCCTGTAGCATCGCTTCGCGCAACGATTTGGTGAACGTGGGAAAGAGTTTGCGGTCGAGCCGGAAGGTTTCCAGCCGGCGCAACTGCAACCATTGTAGCGCGAAACTATCCACCAACGCAACCGCCTTGGGATCTTTCAGCATCCGACGCACTTGTGCGTCGAGATTGACGCCCAATTTTTTTTGCTTGGCCAACTCCAATAATTCGTCGTCCGGCATGCTCGCCCAGAGAAAATACGACAACCGTGATGCCAGTGCATTCTCATCAATCGGTTGCGTCCTGCCCCGTCCCGCCGCAGCCGGATCCAGCGTCTCCAAACGGAACAGAAACTTTGGCGACACCAGTGCTGCCTGAATTGCCAGACGAATCCCATCCTCCCATTTCTCGCCGCGAGCCATCGCGTTGTCCACGAACTTTGCCAGACGTTCAACTTCGTCTTTTGTGGCCGATCGCCGATATGCGCGCGAGGCGAACCAATCGAGGAACAATCGAGCCCGTTCTTGCGGCGTTTTATCAGTCGCAAACTGCGCGAGCTTTCGGTGAAACGAAGGGCGAGTGTCGAGCGGGCCTTCGATGGCGATGTATTTGACATAAACCGTTGGCGGCGACTCGCCTGTCGGCTGCTTATAAACCGCCACGGCCAATCGTTCCGTTCCCAGAGGAACCCGAACTGTAACGTACTGACGATCTGCTTCGTTGCGTGCGACCACCTCTTCTGTTTTCAAAATCATAAATGGCCGCAACGCCGCGACGTCTCCCGCCAACTTTGCTGTTTCCACGTCAGGCGAGACTGTTTTCAGGTTCTTGCCGCTTGCCAGAAGCGCCACGCGTGGACGCGTTTTGCCATTATATTCCGTGTAGATTTTTGTCCGGACGTTATAATCTTCGCCCGGCAACAGTTTTGGGCTAGCCACGAGCGGACCGACTTCCACCGGATTTTTTTTGTGCGGCGTTATTGGTCGAAAAATTACTTGCGACCCTTCTGGAAGCCGCGGCGCGAGAAATTTTGACTCGATCCGATTGATAGGCGGTTTACGAGTGTCCTCCGTAACGATGGCACGTTGAGAAATCTGCTCCGCAGCCGCCAAATATCGCTCCATTAATGTCGGCGAAAGTGTCAGGACATCACCGATATTGTCAAAGCCGTATCCAATGTCGTCGCTCGGAAAATCCTCAGCCGGAAGAAAATCCACGCCGATGAGGTCGCGCACTGTATTATTGTATTCAGTTCGGTTGAGCCGCCGAGCCACAACACGGCCGGGATCGGGTGGTGCCGCGCGGTCCGCGCGGTCGAAAACCGCTTCCAGGGACGCCAGAAACGCGTCGCGCTCCTCCACGGCGGGCCGAGGTTTTTTGGAAGGCGGCATCTCGCCATTGATGACCTTGCTGAAAACTGCTTCCCAAGTCGCGCGCGCTTTCAACACCGACTTTTCGTCGCGGAAAATATCCAGCCGAATATCCTTCTTCTGCGTGTCATCGCCATGACACTCAACACAATGTTTCTGCACAAACGCCACGCCAACTTTCTCGAACGGCTGCGGCTTCGGCACAGTCTTCGCCGGCGGCACCGCCAACACTGCCAGGGGCAGGACCAAACCAAGGATCAGGATTCGTCGCATTTCAGAAGTTAGACCGAAACGTCTAACACCTGTTCACAAAAATGGAATCCTAAAGCTCCTGTTAGTTGGAGAGGAAAATTAACACGACTTTGACTCGGGAAACACCTCTCCCATCCGGATTATTCAATCAACTCTTTTACGACCCGACCATGCACATCCGTCAGCCGAAAATCTCGCCCGGCGTAGCGGTAGGTGAATTTTTCGTGGTCGAATCCGAGCAGGTGAAGCATCGTGGCGTGAAGATCGTGAACGTGAACCACGTCTTTCACGGATTTAAAACCGAATTCGTCAGTCGCACCGTGAACGTATCCGCCTCGCGCACCGCCTCCGATCAGCAATGTCGTGAATCCATAATGATTGTGATCGCGTCCATTGATTTTTCCCGCGTTGGCGCCCGGCTGAGGAAGCTCGACGGTCGGCGTACGGCCAAATTCGCCGCCGATGATGATGAGTGTTTCGGAGAGCAACCCGCGCTGCTTCAAATCTTTGATGAGCGCGCTAATCGCTTGGTCAATCTGTCCCGCCAGATTGCGGTGTCCTGATTCGAGATCATCGTGGTTGTCCCACGGCTGGCCTTGACCATGCCAGACCTGCACGAAACGCACGCCGCGCTCGATCAGCCGTCGTGCGATAAGGATTTGTCGAGCCTGGGTCGGACCGCCGTCGGCTTTGATGCCGTACATGTTTCGGATATCTTCGGGTTCTTTCATCACGTCGAAGACTTCCGCCGCCTCGGTTTGCATCCGGAACGCCAGTTCGAACGACTGGATGCGCGCTTCCAGTTGCGCTTCCTTCTGACGTTTGCGAGCGTGTTCCTCGTTGAGTTTGTGAAGCAAATCGAGTTGCTGGCGTTGTTCTTTTTCGTTCGTCGTCGTGCTCTTGATGTTCTCGATGAGTTTCTCGACCGCTTTATGCTGCGAATCTATGTACGTGCCCTGATAAATTCCCGGCAAAAACGCCGACTGCCAGTTCTGCGATTCCTGGATGGGATACCCGCCCGGGCACATGGATATAAATCCAGGCAGATTTTGGTTTTCCGTACCCAGCCCGTAAAGCAGCCACGATCCCATGCTCGGCCGAATCAATCTCGCCTCGCCGCAGTTCATCAGCAACAACGACGGCTCGTGATTTGGCACATCGGCCTGCATGGAGCGAATCACGCAGATGTCGTCAATGTTCTCCGCCGTCTTCGCGAATAGCTCGCTCACCTCGATCCCGCTCTTGCCGTATTTCTTGAATTTGAACGGCGATCCGAATGCCGCGCCCGTCTTGCGCTCGGTTGGCAGGTTCGCCGTCGGCAACTGCTTACCATGGAGCCGTGTTAACTCGGGCTTCGGGTCAAAAGTATCCACGTGCGACGCGCCGCCATTGAGGAAAATATGAATGACATGTTTCGCTTTCGGAGCGAAATGGGGTTTCCTGGGCGCGAGCGGGTTGATGTCATTCGGCGTGGCGGTGAACCCGATTTGCCCCATCAAATCGGCAAGCGCCATCGCGCCAAACCCCATCCCGCAGCGGCCTAGAAAATCCCGCCGGGTTAGGAACGCGTCTTCGAGTTGGGATTTGTGGTGGTTCATAATTACCTGCTAATCCTCAAACACGAACTCGTTGGACAACAATAGCACTTGGGCGAGTTTTTCCCAAGGGGTAAGTGATGCCGGAGGAGCGCCGGTAAAGTCCGCCTTCGCATTCCAGCGGGTCGGATTGGGATTAGCAGGATTGCGGATGTCTTTCACGCGAAATTCCCAGAGAAAATTGTCGTACCCGAGCGCTCCATTAAAATCCACGATGAAATCAATCGAGTCGCCTTTCTTGACTTCGATGCGCGCGACGGTTGTGTCCGCCGCTTTCGCTGGCGCAATTGTCCAGCGGGCCAGTTCTCCTGCGCGACTGGAAACCACATAACCTCGAATGCCGTCACCTTGGGGGCTGGGTTGTTCGAACTTTCCTTTTACGTCCACAATTAAATCTTCCGGCGCGATCCACCGGCGAATCGCCGCATGCCGCGTGTCGTTACCCGGATGACCACCCTCGGCCGTCAGTAAAACCCAGCCGAGTTTGTTATCCGGAAGCGTCGGGCCACCCTGCCACCCTTCTCCTGTGAAATGAGGCAGAGGAGTAAAATCAACTTTCTTGGCGTCGGCATCAAAGTAACCGTAGCCATAGTGCCAGACGGAGGGTGAAGTATTGGAGTTCTGAAGTGGTGGAGCTGTGGCGGAATTGATGAAATCGAGAGCGGGATTCAGTTCGTCTTTCGACGGTGAGCGCGCAAGAATTAGTCGATAAAATTCCTCGACTTTGAGCTTTGGACTTTGAGCTTTGGACTTCGCGGCAACGCCACGCGCTTGCTCGACGACAAACGGACTGTTCATCATAAAAAGCGCCTGTTGCGGCACGGTCGTGATGAATCGCTGGGGACTGTGTGCATCGGGAGTGGCGAAGTCAAACGTGCGAAACATCGCTGGCAGATTTTGTCGTTCGATGTATCCATACACCGAGCGGCGACCCGTAAATGGCTTCTTCTCCAAATCCACACCAGCGCCTCCCATCGCGAGGTCGAGCTTGCCCGACACGGCCAGGAAGGAATCGCGCATGGCCTCAAAATCAAGCCGCCGCCGATTCTGTTTCCAAATCAAAAAATTATCCGGGTCGGTCTTTTGATACTTCGGGTTCTCATCGCTGGCCTGCTGATACGTTGCCGAAAGCATGATGAGCCTAATCAACTTTTTCTGCGACCAACCCTCTTCCATCAATCGCGAAGCGAGCCAATCGAGCAGATCGGGGTGTGAGGGTGGGTCCGCGCGCGTGCCGAAATCGCTTGGGGTGCGCACGAGGCCCGCGCCAAAGAGATGCAGCCAGAGACGATTGACCGCGACGCGTGTGGTGAGCGGATTGTCGCGGCTGGCAATGGCCTGCGCGAGATCGAGACGCCCGCTGCCATTCGAAAATTCCGGTCGGTCCCCTTTCGACAACACCTCCAGAAAACGTGGAGGCACAGGGTCGCCCAAATTGGAGGGATTCCCGCGTTTGAAGACTCGCTGACTGACCTGTTGCGGCAAATCTTGAAGCACCATCGCGCGCGGCGGAGCGGCGGGCGAAGTCGCCTTCCATTCCTCGACTTTTTTCACGAGATCGCGCAACTTCGCGCCGTCGTCGCGCCGGAACAGTTTATCCACCTCCTCAACCTTTACGGCCAACGGTGCATCGTTGGCTACAAGCGCTTGTGACACGGCCTCCTCGTCGTCGCTCGACCGTCCGCCCTGTGGGAAAACGGTGACGACATTGCCCTTGTCATCAATGATATCGAAATACTTTTTCCGCTCCTCACCGGTCAGTGCACCGAGAAGTTTGCCATAGCGTTGGGCAGCTTCCCGGACCGTGGCTGGCGGTGCGCCGATGAAAACGGCTGCGACCAACGTATTGAGCGGGCGCTTGAGGTCGGAATTGGCAGCGACGCGGGCGGCGATCGCAGGCGTTTTTGCGGTAAACTCCTCATCAGAAATCGCCGCAAACTCGTGCCATGGCCCAAAGACGGCGTGCGCAGCAGTCGTTGTTTCGCTAAGGTATTTTTTCCAGCGACCGAACATGAATCGATTGAGGTCGCGGTCTTTGAGGATCGCCTTGATTTCATCCTCGCTTTTGCCGCGCGCGTCGCGCCACGCCATCAGGTACGCCGCGATGGATTCCGGCTTGCGAAGCTCGGCGACCAGTTCTTTGTGCCGTTTTTCCTTGAATTGCTGCGCTGCCGCCTCGCGTTTCTGCAACTCGCGCTCGAATGCCAGATACGCTTCCGTGCGCTTCGGTTCGCCGAGCAAGGGCAGGTCTTTTGGCTCCGTCGAACTGGCAAAGATACCGTAGAGAGAATAATAATCACGCGTCGGGATCGGATCGTATTTGTGGTCGTGACAACGCGCGCAGCCAACGGTCAATCCCATCGTTCCGCGAGCCAATACATCAATCCGATCATCAATGATGTCCGGCTGATTATTGAGAAAACGACGACCCACCGTGAGAAAACCCATCGCGGCAAGCGGGCTGGGATCATCGGCCTTGACCACTTTATCTGCAGCGATTTGATAGAGGAGGAATTTGTCGTAGGGCAAATCATCGTTCAACGCTTGAATGACCCAATCGCGATAGGTGTAGGAGTACGGGTAGCGTCGTTCTTCCTCGAAGACATAACCCTTCGTGTCCGAATAGCGCGCGAGATCCAACCAGTAACGTCCCCAGCGCTCGCCAAACCTCGGGGAAGCAAGCAAGCGATCCACCACCTTCGTAAACGCATCAGGAGATTTGTCGACGAAGAACGCCTCGGCTTCCTCAAACGTTGGCGGCAACCCGATGATGTCGAAATACGCCCGCCGAATCAGCGCCCGTCGGTCGGCGGGTTTCGAGGGCGACATCTTCTTCGATTCGAGTTTCGCCAGCACGAACGAATCAATCTCGTTCTGTGTCCAACGCTTGTTTTTCACCGCTGGAATTTGCGGTTTCGTTACGGGCGTCCATGCCCAGTGTTGTTTCCCCCCTCGCTCCTCGCTTTTCGCTCCTCGTTCGGTTGGCCAAGCCGCGCCTTCTTTGACCCAACGTGAAAGCGCCTCGATTTTTGCGGGAGAAAGTTTTTCCGCGCCCTTGTTGCTCTTCGGCATCTTCGCTTCGATCTCGTGGCGAACGGCTTGGATAAGCCTGCTTTTATCGGGATCCCCCGGAATAATGACCGGCCCTTCGTCGCCGCCTTTCAGAATCGCCTCGCGCGAATCCAGCCGCAACCCGCCCTTTTGCTTTTCCGCCCCGTGGCACTTGTAACAACTCTCCACCAAGGTGGGGCGAACGTGTTTCTCAAAAAATTCAACCTGCTGCGTAGCCGGCTCGGCGGCAGACGCCGAAAACTCCAAACTCCAAACCCCAAGCACCAGAAAAACTCCAAGCTTCAAGCCCCAGATCGCGAAAAGGGCTTTTTGAAGTTTGACGCTTCCCTGAAGTTTGAAGTTTGACGCTTGAAGTTTTTTCACGCAAGTAGTTCCCTGATCACCTTGCCATGCACATCGGTCAGCCGATAATCGCGGCCGGCGTGGTGATAGATGAGGCGCTCGTGGTCGAACCCGAGCAGATGCAGGATCGTCGCCTGAAGATCGTGAATGTGGACCGGATTATCGGCAACATGAAATCCAAGCTCGTCGGTGGTTCCATATTGGAGACCGCGTTTGATTCCGCCCCCTGCCATCCACATCGTAAACGCCTGTGGATGATGATCACGCCCGAGCGATCGGCCGAGCTGGACATTCGTCTCGACCATCGGCGTGCGACCAAATTCGCCACCCCAAATCACGAGCGTGTCGTCCAGTAATCCGCGTTGTTTCAAGTCCTGCACCAGCGCGGCGCTGGCGCGATCGGTTTTGCCGCAATTATCCCGCAAGTTACCAGATACATCCGAGTGCGCGTCCCATCCCTCGTTGTAGATGTTCACGAACCGGACGCCCCGCTCAATCATTCGCCGTGCCAACAAACAGGCTCGCGCGAACGACGGCTTGTCGGGATCGCAACCGTAGAGGTCGAGCGTTTCCTTGCTCTCTTCTTTCAGGTTCATCAGCTCCGGCGCGCTGGTTTGCAAACGATAGGCCATTTCGTAATTCTCGATTCGCGTGGCGATTTCCGGGTCGCCTTCGCTCGCCAGATGTTTTCGGTTAAGGGCGCCGACCAAGTCGAGCGTGTCGCGTTGAAGCTTGGCGTCCACCCCCGGCGGATTGCTCACATTAAGAATCGGGTCGCCCTGACCGCGCAACCGCACGCCACTGTAAATGGATGGCATGAACCCGCTCGACCAATTCGCCGCGCCGCCGCTGATGCCGCTGCCGGTGGACATGACGACAAAAGCGGGCAACTCTTCCGTCTCCGCACCCAGACCGTAGATCGCCCACGAGCCGAGACTCGGTCGTCCTGGCTGCGAAAAACCCGTATTGAAAAAAATCTGTGCCGGAGCGTGGTTGAATTGGTCGGTGCGGCAGGATTTGATGATGCAAATGTCGTCCACGACTTTTGTGAGATGCGGCAGCATTTCCGAAAGTTCCGCGCCACTCTGGCCGTGCTTGGCGAATTTGTAACGGGGCGCCAGCACGCCTGCGTCCTGTCGGATAAACGCGTAACGCTGATCGCCAATCACCGACTTTGGAAGCGGTTTGCCTTCCAGTTCTACCAGCTTCGGCTTGTAATCGAACAAATCCAACTGACTCGGCGCGCCCGCCATGAAAAGATGAATCACGCGCTTGGCCTTGGCGGGAAAATGCGGCTGTTTCGGCGCGAGCGGTTTCGCTTTCGCCGTCTCACTAAACAGGTGGGGCGCAAATGCGTCGGTCAACAAAGTCGCCAGAGCGATTTTGCCGACGCCCACGCCGCACTCGCGTAAAAACCACCGGCGCGTCACGCCCGGCCCCGGTTGTTGCAAATGACATTGGCAATTCATCGCGACCTAACTATGGCATAGTGTAACCGTGAATGGACGCGAATCAACACGAATTTGCCGCGCGTGCGCGAATTACCCGCGCCGCAGTTGATCACGTAATCGCGCCTTACGCTCTTGAGCGAAAGAAAGTTTTCTTGTTAATTGCGCGATGTGGTGTTATCTGCTTTTTCAGAAACTAAATCAAAACTCAATGAAAGGAAACCGCAATGATAAATCTAGAGCTTCGGTGCAAAGCGAACTCGTCAATAATAGATATGCGTGAGATTGACTGCGACAGCGTTCCGCGCGTTGGTGAGGTGATCTCTGTCGGCAACGAAATCAAATATAAAAGTGGCGAGGCGATTGAGCCGTGTACTTTTTTTGTGTGCGATGTAACTTGGATCGTGGAAAATGGTCGTTTAGCGCCATACGTGAGAGCGCGCCAATGCCTCGCCGAACCTGATAGAAAATCATTGTTAGAGGAGGATGGCTGGCTTTAAAGATCTTCTTTATTCACGCCAACTTCCTTGCGATCTCCTCGTCGAGGATTTCGCGAACGGTGAGGGGAATGATGACTTTGCCGCTACGGCGAAAGAATGCATCCACTTCGGTCAGAGCATCGCTGCTGTAGTCAAAGGCGATAAAGAAGCCTTTTTTGCGATCGAAGCGCATCATGGCGGCCTCGAAGCTGTCCATGTCTGGCCGTCCCGCTTTGTCCCTTTGTTTCACCTGAATCGGATACCAATCGTCCATGAATGACAGCGCACCTTCGGCGACTTTCTGGCGTTCATCGGCGGCTGCGATTGGATAAATGCGGCCATCCACGCCCATGTCGCCTACTTTCGTTTTGTTCGGAATACCACCGAGAGCAATGACCGCCCAGTTCTCAAATTCAAACGGCGGAATCTCACGCAGCTTGGCTTCCGTCCATGGCAAATCGCGGATGATGAAACCGCGCCCGGTTTTCCAAAGCGCTTCGTCTTCTTGTAGACCGCAGACGTCGCGCAGGCGTTTGGCCATGACGCGGCAAGCGGTGGGCGAAACGTCAAGGCCAATCCATTGGCGTTTGAGATTTTGCGCCGCGACCAACGCCGTGCCGCAGCCGCAAAAAGCGTCGAGCACAATGTCGTTTTCGTTGCTGCTGGCTTTGATTATACGCTCCAACAATGCGAGTGGTTTTTGCGTCGGGTAGCCGAGGCGCTCCTTCGATGCACTGAAACCTCGCAACATTGAAATGTCATCCCACCAAGAGGAAAGTGGGACTCCCTTGCTTTCATCCAAGTAGCGCTTGAAATACGCCTTTCCTGTAGCCGTTATTACGATTCGCCCGTCTTGAAACATCTTCTCCATTTTTTCTTTTGAGTACGCCCAGTATCGCCCTTGTGGAGGCTTTACACCGTGAAACTCGTATTTTGTGTCGCCGCCTGGCTTGGACGCAGTCAAGTTATCCAAATTGTATCGCCGTCCAGTTGTTGGCTCCACATGGCGATACCATTTCTCAACTGTAGATTCGGGTAACGGATTGTACGTCGTGTTGAAAGCGAAATTATCGGAATTGGTGTAGAAAAAAATTGAATCATGCACGCGCCCAAAGTGTTGAGCTCCTTGCTTAGCATCGTTGTGTGAATCCGAACGCTTCCAAACAA
Source organism: uncultured Verrucomicrobiota bacterium (assembly GCA_964348665.1). GTDB lineage: Bacteria > Verrucomicrobiota > Verrucomicrobiia > Palsa-1439 > CAYGDP01 > CAYGDP01. The sequence goes on along the minus strand of CAYGDP010000027.1, from coordinate 15,098 downwards.
TTTCATTCTGGAAAAAATTCTCGCCGAAAATTTGGTCGAGCATAACTTTGACGTAGTGGGAGGCGTGCCAGTCGCAGTGGTAGTAGAAGCTACCCGTAGGTTTGAGGACGCGATGGAGTTCGACGCAGCGCGGGCGCATAAACTCGATGTAGGCGGCGGTGGAGGCGTGGCGGTCGGCGAAGGCGCGCTTTTCCTTGGTCTCGCCCCAGAAGACTTCGTAGTTGCGGTTGGAGTTAAAGGGCGGGTCAATGTAAATGAGGTCAACGCAAGCGTCGGGTAGTTTCTTGAGTTGCTCCAGATTGTCGCCGCAATAAATGACACGGGTGTCGAGCAGCGCGGAGGGGCGTTCCGCCGAGGCGGGCTTGGTTTTGTAAGATGCTGGTTCTTCGCGGATAACAGCCTTGGAAGATTTGCGCCCACGAAAAAGCTTTTTTATGTGCTTATCCTTGTCGGCGGTTTTGCGCTGCATTGGCGCGAATATAGCAGCCGTGAGAAGTTTGGCAAGGTCAGCGTGCGAAAAGAAACATGGACTCCGAGCATTTCCAGCACTCAAAATAGGAGTTCGGAATTTGAGGTTTGGAGTTTTTCATCTTCATTCCTTATTGATCGTCTCATCCAAATTCAAAACCGCCCGCGCAACCGCAACCCACGCGGCTCGCTCGGCGACATCACCCTCGCCCTTGGGTGAAATCTTCTGCGCATCTTCACGCGAAGCCGGATTTTGCGCGAATCGCTCCTTTTGTTTGCGATAAAAATCCACCAGCATCACCAGTTCATCTGCTCGCGGGGGGCGGGTCAGGCACCGACGGAACAGTGAGGTCGCTCGCCCTTCGTCCGTACCCGCCGATGCCGCTACGGCGGCGCCAAGCGCCTGCGCGGCTTCCACGAAGATCGTGTCGTTGAGCAAACTCAACGCTTGCAGAGGAGTGTTGGAGACTTCGCGCCGTGCCAGACAGGCCTCGCCGCTGGGCGCGTCGAACGTTCCATAGAGCGCGAATGGCGTGGTGCGTTTGCTGTACGTGTAGAGGCTGCGACGATACCGGTCTTCGCCCGTGCTGGCTTTCCATTGCAACGCGCCATACGCTCCTTCGGTGGTGACCGACGCGGGTTGCGGCGGGAATACGCTCGGCCCGCCGAGTTTGGCCGATAACAACCCAGAAATTTTCAATGCCGCATCGCGGACCAGTTCCGCTTCCAGCCGACCGCGCGGGCCACGCGCCAGCAAAATATTTTGCGGATCACTTGAGAGCAATTTTGGAGTCACGCGTGACGATTGCCGATAGGTGGCGCTGGTAACGATGAGGCGGTGAAGTTGTTTCATGGACCAACCGCGATCCATGAATTCAACCGCCAACCAATCGAGTAATTCAGGATGCGACGGCGGCTCGCCTTGATAGCCAAAGTCTTCCAGCGTGCGCACCAGTCCGCGTCCAAAAAACGCCTGCCACTGACGGTTCACCACTACCCGCGCCGTGAGCGGGTTTTCGCGGCTGACCAACCATTGCGCGAATCCAAGCCGGTCGCGCGGCGCGCTCTTCGGCTTCAGAAACGATGGCAGGATTGGCTCGACGATTTCTTCGCGCTGCGTGAATTCACCGCGATGATGACGGTTGGTTGCGCGAGGGTGTTGTGGCGGCCGCTCGCGCATGACCAGCGTCGTCTGCGGTCGTGGCATCGATGAACGGAGCCGATCAATTTCCTTGCGACCATCGGCCAATTCGGGAGCGGTTTCCAAGAAATGACGCAGTATCCTCGCTTGCTGGTCGTTTTTGCGCTGATCAGGCGCAACCGCCAACGCTTCCGCGACTTCTGGCGGCAGCGGGGCGGCTTGCGCACCGCGCAGATCGGTAGTCACACTGATACGGAATCGCCCCAGGCTCGCGGCATAGTAACGCTCAAACAGCATTTTCAGTTGTAACGCCGTCACATTTTGCGCGGTTGGATCGGCTAGGCCGAAAATGGCGACATGGGCTTTTCCTTGTCCGCCGTCGATTGACCAGCCACTTTGCTGATCGCCATCAATGGCGCGGCTGGCAGCGGCGTTACCCCCTGCAAAACTTTGTATGGCGCGAACAAACTTCTGTGGTTTGCCGTCGGCTAACAGGGAAATCTCGCTAAGAAAAAAATCGCCTATTGGACCTTCGTACGCAACGAGCCCAGGTCCGCGCTGCGGCAACGATTCATGAGGCAAAACCTCCAGCCGAATCGCCGTGATGCCTCCGCCGCCACGAAACGTCAGATGATATGTGTCACTCTTGGTGATGTCGCCGCTGGCCAGCACCGAGTTGTCGTCGAGCATAGTCAAAAACGGCGAGTTGCTCTTTGCTTCGATAGGGCGCAGTACTTCCCAACGGACGGCGTTGGCCGACAATGTTTTTTCCCAAGCGGTAAAACTGCGGTCGAGCACTTCCTTGCGTCGAACTTCCATCGGACGCGGATCATCCACCGGTCCTCCGAGGCTCAACCGAAAACGACCGAGAACATGTTTGCCGCCAAATTGTTGATCGAATCGGATTGTCCAACGCGCCCCCTGCGGGAGCGTGACGGGTTTTTCCAGAAAAAATGTCGCGGTACGGCTCTGAATGTCGCCCTTCGCGATCGCCCAGCCCGTCGCCACATTGCCGTCAATCGCGTGCGCCACAGAATAGTTGTCTTGCGAAACATCGGCGCGCGCCGAAGCAATCTTGACGGCTTGCGATTGCTCGGGAGTTTCGAGCGAGGCAACAGTCGCGGTAATTTCACTCAACACAAAATTCCCGTGAGGCGTGCGGCCAGGGCCGACGTTGCCTTCCCGAATGGTTTCGATGCGGATGCGGTCCACCTGCGCCAGCTTCGAGTCCACGACGAACGTGTAAGTGTCTTTGTCGGGAGCATCCCCGCTGAATGACCACGAGCCATCGGCAAGTTTCTCGACCGGCACGCCGCTGGTGACGGCCGGGGGCGACCCCACAATCTCCCACTGCACGTCGGACAGGGGAAATTTATCGGGCAAAGTCTTGTAAAGCTGGGATATTCTTTGCTCGATGTCGGCGCGCTGTTTTTCGACGTTGGCATCGGGAATCTCATACGTCGGTTCGTCGGCATTGTTGAGAAACGCCATCATTTGGTAATACTCGCGATGCAGGATCGGATCGAATTTGTGCGTATGACATTGCGCGCAGCCGACGGTGAGACCGAGCCAAGCCGTTCCGGTCGTATTGATGCGATCTACCGTCGAATAAAATCGGAATTCCAGCGGATCGATGCCGCCTTCCTCGTTTAGCATTGTGTTGCGATGAAACCCCGTCGCGATGCGATCGTCTGGAGTTGCATTCGGCAAGAGATCGCCTGCCTGTTGACGGATCGTAAATTGATCGAACGACATATCGTTGTTGATCGCTTTGATCACCCAATCGCGATACGGCCAGATGATCCGTGGACGATCCTTTTCGTAGCCGTTGGTATCGGCGTAGCGGGCGAGATCGAGCCAGCGCCGCGCCCAACGCTCGCCGTACTGGGGTGATGCCAATAATTTATCCACCAGCTTTTCATAAGCATCGGGGGATTTGTCGCTTACAAACGCGTCGGCCTCCTCCGGCGTCGGCGGCAAACCAATCAAATCGAGATGGACACGCCGCGCCAGCATGTAACGATCGGCTTCGGGCGAAGGCGACAGCTTTTCTTTCTCCAAACGTGCCAGAACGAACTGATCAATCGGATTCCTCGGCCAAATTTTTTGTTTCGTGGCGGGCGGCGGCAGTTTCTTCGGTGGCGCGAACGCCCAGTGCGGGTCATATTTTGCGCCTGCAGAAATCCATTTTTTCAAAATTTGTTTCTGCGCGTCCGTCAACGATTTCTTCGTCGATGGCGGCGGCATAACTTCATCCGGATCGGTCGAAAAAATGCGTTTGACCAGCTCGCTTTGGTTCGGTTTGCCCGGGACGATGGCGCGCTCGCCCGACTTGGCGGGCGCGACGGCTCCGTCGCGTTCATCCAATCGTAACTTCGACTTGCGCGCCTTTTCGTCGGGACCGTGACACTTGAAGCAATTGTTCGAAAGAATAGGCCGCACATCGCGGTTGAAATCCACCGCGTCCGCCGCATGGGCCGGGGAAACCACCGTGACCGTTAAAAGCGTTACTGGCGTTAGAAACGTTAAAAAGGAGGCGAGGCGCATCGTCAACGCATTAGACATCATTCCACCATCGCGGCTCAAGCCAGAATTCATTTTAGGATATAACCACTGAAGATACGGGCTATTATAAACGGATATCGAATTAGGTTTCGGCGACAGGCTCGTATTCATCGGGGTTATCATATCCAGCAACCCAAGCAGCGGCAGCGCGGCATGTTCTAGTCTGTGGCGGAACACGAATGAAATATCTCCTCCCTGTCGAAGGACAAGAAACGGACAGAATTAGCAAGTCTTCGTCATTTCGAATGGGTAAGTGAAGGAGGCTGCGCTCTCCACCAGGATCGCGATCTGAATCTCGAACTGAGAATTTAACTTCTCGAACGAATCTTTCCCAGCCGAAACGCTCCAGCATCACTCGTCTTCGCTCAGCATTAGGCTCCGCCAAAACTTCTTGAGCTGTGATCGTTTCAGGGTGAAACGCGATTCGCTCATCCACGGGAACACCACGCCACAAAAGACGACAATTCTTGAGCGATGCAGGCACTTCGCAAATCGCTGTGTTGGCGACATCAATCGAATCGGCAATGGTTAACCAATCAGGCAAAGTTTGTATGCGGGCACAACTGCTCACATCCAGATTATTGATTTCAACCAGAGAATATCCTGGCCATTGAAAACTCATACAACCCGATAGATCTAAAAGTTGAGCTTCGATTTGTTCAGGCAGCGAGGTCAGCGACACGCAATTGCGAAGAATTGCTTCCCGCAGTTTGAGGTTTGGAAGTGATACTAGGCTTTTAGAATCTTCGAGATTCAGTCTGTTATCCACAACGACATGTTCACCGAGATAACTCAGATTGGACGCGGGCATATAGAGCGACTGACAATAAAAGTTGTTAGGCAAACTTGTGAGCGCGTCACAGCGCGAAATTTGAACATCGGTCAATCGAATGCCGTCCGCCAGACTTGTGAGGGCATGACATTCTTCGATCGTTAGCGAGCGAATGTCGATAGTTGCGGGGATGGTATTAAAATTCTCGCATCGCCGAATTGTGACGTTTATAGCGAACAAGTCCTCCGGCAACGCCCGGAAATTCGGGCAGTCTTCGATGAGCAGATCGCTAACCATCAGGGAGGCGGGCAAAACAATCGGGGTATCTATGCCTCGAAATTCCAGCTTGTCAGTGTGCAACCCCTGATGCGCCCCACCGTTCAGGATGAGCGGGATTGCTTCATCCGACCATGTGAAACCGGGAATCACAGTGCGCAGCTTTTCGGCAGGCAAATCCTCCGCGGTTCGAAACGGGAAGCGGAAAAGTCGCGCTAATCCTCCAAGAATTTTTCGGATATCGGATCGTATTCCCGTTGTCGCCACACTCGGTAATCTCCTGGGGCCAACTCAATCGGCCCATGCTCTTCATGGATAATTTTTGCGGGAGAACCTAGCACTCTAAGGAACAGGTTGGTATCAAGTTCATACAGCTCCGCACGCGAGTCCGTTTGTACACGGTGAGCGTGACCGGTTATCTCTCCGCGCGCCAAAACCAAGTCGGCTTTCGGCCTAGCGCCATCGGGAATCCGTTCTACGCGAGCAACTAAAACATCGCCTTGACGAAATACATCCATCGAAGTTCCGATTTTCCCATCCGTAATATTTCGCGCCTACCTTACGTGCGTCGCAGAACGTTGTCAATAATGACTCTACTTGATCCGGTCCACCTCGTCAGGCTCGATATCGGCGACTTTGGCTAGGGCGGCGCGAAATTTGCGGTCATCGGAGCGCGCAGCGCGTTGCTGGAGATACGAGCGATCCATCCAAGCGGCAACTGCTTCCTCAAGCGCGCGTGAGGCGATGCGGCTGACGGGCTTGCGCTGGCGGGTGGCAAGCTTGGAAAGCCGTTGATAAGTCGAGTCCGATACCGCTACTTTGATTGCTGTCATTTGATTTCTCCGATCGCTTTCAATAAATCTTGCGGTGTCATTACTGCAATATCAAAATCTTTCGCGCGACGAAAATGCTTCGCATTAAACGTGATAATCGCATCACATTTTCCACTCACCGCCACATCAAGAATAGGCGCATCTTTGGAATCCGTCAAGAGAGGTCGCCATGAGAAGTAAATGGGCCGGTGGGTTGCCGCCGCGCAAAGCTTGTCAACCAGAGCATCCACATCTTCGTGACTTAACCCAAGCTGACGGCTTTGGCGTTTCAAGACGGACTCATATTCAGTCACAAGCGCGGTGCAAACATTTGGTTGCCAACGTTTATCGCCGAGCAAGTTCAACAAGCGGTAGGAAGCGCCACGCTTGGAGCGAGTGCCGGCTACAAGAACGTTTGTGTCCAAGACAACCTGATAAATTTTCATTCAAGATTCGCTTACTTACACCAGAATCGCCTTCACGACATCTCCCCTCACGTCGGTGAGGCGAAAATCACGGCCGCCGTGACGGAAAGTCAGCTTTTCGTGATCGAAGCCGAGCAAGTGCAGAATCGTGGCGTGGAAATCGTGGACGTGAACGGGATTCTCCGCCACGCGCCCACCGTAGTCATCCGTCCTACCGTACACGATGCCGCCTTTGACACCGGCTCCTGCCAGCCACGAGCTATAGGCGTTGTTGTGATGACCGCGTCCCATCGGACCGTCTGTGTTTGGCGAGCGACCGAATTCCGTTGTCCACACAACCAGCGTATCCTCGAGTAATCCTCGCGATTTAAGATCTTTGAGCAAGCCGGCGATTGCCTGATCAATGTTCTTGGCCAACGGACCGTGTGTTTTCATGTCGCCATGCGCGTCCCAGTTGTCGTGCGACCCAACGTCAATCAGCTCGACGAACCGCACCCCGCGCTCGATCATGCGCCGCGCGACAAGACATTGCCACGCGAATCCTTTTGTGCTGCCGCGGTCGAGTCCGTAAAGTTTTAACGTCGCGTCGGTCTCTTTCGCCAAATCGAGCACTTCGGGCATTTCTTGCTGCATCCCGAACGCGGTCTCGAACGATTTGATTCGCGCGGCGAGCATCGGATCGGCGGGGCGCGTCTGCTGATGCTTGCGATTGAAGCGGTCGAGCAACCCCAACTCCATCTCTTGGATTTTTGCCGACGGCGCGCGACGGACGAGATCGGGAATCGGTTCATACCCGGGCATTACGCGCACGCCTGTATGACAACCGGGCAGAAAATCCGAACTCCATACCTGACTGCCTGCATAGGGCAGATCGGGCGCGAGCACGACGAACGACGGCAGATTTTGATTCACTGTCCCGAGTCCGTAGCTGACCCACGATCCAACGCTGGGTCGCGCGAAACTGACTGAACCGGTGTGAATGCCGAGTGTCGCCTGAAAATGATCGTTATGATCGCCGTGCATCCCCCGAATCATACAGAGATCGTCCACGCACTCGCGGATATTTGGGAAAAGATCGCTGACTTCCGTGCCGCATTTGCCGCCCGGCTTGAATTCCCAGAGCGGCGCGAGGTATTTGGATGACTTCGGATTTTTGGCGTCCAGCGGTTTGCCGTCATCGGCGAACAGGCGCGGCTTCGGGTCAAACGAATCCATGTGCGACACGCCGCCCGTCATGAACAGAAAAATGACGCGCTTGGCTTTTCCCGAAAAATGCGGCGCTTTCGGGGCGAGCGGATTGAGTTCGTTTCGGGACTCCTCGGCCAGCAATCGTTGAATGATCGCGGGCAACACCAGCGACCCGCACACCAACGACCGAACCGCCTGGCGTCGCGAACAACCGCAATGAGCGTGGTTCATAAAATTACTCCACAAACATGAACTCGTTGCTACTCAACAGCACGCGCATGTAACTGTCAAGCGCAACGCGCGGTTGTTGGTCGGCGGGCACCTTCGTCTTTGCCAATTCCAACCGACATTGGCGCAGGTACTCTTGTCCGGCACGGATTTCATCCGCCGTTGGCAGACGCGCGAAAACCAGCTCGTACGCATGGCGAATCCTTTGCGGATCGTCGGTGAACGCCATGCCGACGCGCACGGCAAACTGGTCGGCTTGCTCGTGGACGAACGGATCGTTCATCATGAAAAGTGCCTGCAGCGGCGTGACGCTCACGGAACGGACTGCGGTGGTGGCGTTCGTGTCCGCGCCGTCAAACATTTCGAGGAACGGATGTTTGCGGATGCGTTGCTGCATCAGATACACGCTGCGGCGGTTCGTCGGATAGAGAGCGACGAACGGCTTGTGTTGCGTATATTTCCATTCGTTTTCGGGCGGAAACGGATGCGGCCCGCCCATGGTCGGATCGAGTCCACCGCTCAGGTAGAGCAAACTGTCGCGCACTTCCTCCGCTGAAAGCCGGCGGCGGGTAAATTTCCAGAGCAAATCATTATTCGGATCGGCGACGGCGCTGGTGGGACTGTCTTCGCTGGCGATCTGGTAAACGCGCGAGAGCATGATGAGCCTGTGCATTGCTTTCACCGACCACCCGCTCTCGATGAAGCGCGCCGCCAGAGTATCGAGCAATTTGGGGTGCGTGGGCGGCCTGCCGCGCACGCCAAAATCGTTCGGCGTCTGAACGATCCCTTTACCGAAATGATGTTGCCAGATGCGGTTGACCATCACGCGCGCGGTAAGCGGGTTCTTCGGGTCGGTGATCCATTGAGCGAGCTCGACCCGACCGCTGCCCTTGGCATTGGGCGGCAACTTTTGTCCGCCGAGAATTTGCAAGAAACCACGCGGGACAATTTCTCCCGATTCGCGCGGATTTCCTTTTTTCTGTATCGCCACGTCGCCGACCTGACCTTCCGCGACAGCGAAGGCCTTCTCAAATTTGTATTCTTTGATTTCCAGCTTGCGCTGTTCTGTCCGCGCGTCTTCGAGCGCCGCCTTCACTTCGACCAATGAATTGAACACCGGGAGCTTCAGCCGATCCTTGCGTTCGACTTGCAACGCCCCATCGTTGTCTTGTGCCTGCGCTTTCTTAGCTGCTTCTTCGAGCCGCTCGAACTTGCGTTTCTCGTCGCCGAGCTTTTCAATTGTGTCGTCCAATAATGCTAGTTCCTCGGCGTTCTTATAATATTCCTCCGCCTCCTTGGCAGGCGCGAGCGGCACGAAATCCTTTGGATGCTTGTAAATCTCCGTGCCGGGGAAGGCGTAGCGAGTGCTGTTGAAGATTCCGTACAGCGCGTAGTAATCGCGAATCGAGATGGGGTCGAACTTGTGATCGTGACATCGTGCGCAACTGACGCTCAAACCGAGCATCGTTTTACCCGCATTATCAATCGTGTCCTCGATGGTTTGATGGAACTCCGAGGCACGCGACCCAAACCGCCGCGAAATGGCGAGGTAGCCTGTCGCAATGATTTTTTCAAATCTTTCCGCGTCTGTCGCATTCGGCAGTAAATCGCCTGCGAGCTGCTCGCGCAAGAACTGGTCGTAGGGTTTGTCGCGATTGAATGATTCAATGACATAATTGCGATACTTGTAGGCTGTCGGCACGGGATAATCCGAGTTGCAACCTGCCGTGTCGGCATACCGCACCACATCGAGCCAATGCCGCCCCCACTGCTCGCCATAGTGCGGTGAAGCCAGTAAACGATCCACGACCTTTTCAAACGCGTTCGGTGATTTGTCAGCCAGAAACACCGCCACTTCCTCCGGGGTCGGCGGCAATCCAATCAGATCATACGTCGCGCGCCGAATCAGGGTCCGACGGTCGGCGTCGCGCGCAGGCTTCAGCTTTTTCGCCTCCAACGCCGCGAGAATGAAATGATCCACCTCGTTTTTCGGCCAGCGTTTGTCTTTCACCGCGGGAATCGTCGACTTTGCGACAGGCAGATACGCCCAATGACCTTGGAGTTTGGACTTTGGACTTTGGACTTCCTCCGGCCACGGCGCGCCCATCTTCACCCATTCGGTAAGCGCTTCAATTTTTTCAGGAGATAGTTTCTCCGCGGTCTTATCCCGCCTCGGCATCTTCAGGTCACCAGTGTGTCGCACGGCTTTGATCAACATGCTCTCGTCGGGTTTGCCGACAACGATTACCGAACCATCGTCGCCGCCTTTCAGGATCGCCTCGCGCGAATCCAGTCGCAGTCCGCCTTTTTGTTTTTCCGCCCCGTGACATTTCACGCAGTTCTCGACCAGCACCGGTCGCACGCGCTTTTCGAAAAATTCGTTCTGTGATGCGGTCGGCTCCGCCGCCGTGGCAGGAAACTTCAAACCCCAAACTCCAAGCACCAGGGAAACTCCAAGCCTCAATACCCAAGCCGCTCGCATTGGAACTTGGAAATTGGGGTTTCTCTGGGTTTTAGGTTTTGGGGGTTGGAGTTTCACGCCTTGAAAGGTTATTCTACTCATCCAATCGAAGCCTGCAAGGAACGAATTTTTCACAACAATATCTCCCGGATAACTTCTCCATGCACATCGGTGAGGCGCCGATCAATGCCGTTGTGACGGTAAATTAAACGTTCGTGATCAATCCCAAGCAAGTGCAACATGGTGGCGTGCAGATCGTAGCAATACGTCCCATGGTCGGCGGCTTTGTAGGAAAATTCGTCGCTTGAGCCATAGGTTGTGCCTGCTTTCACGCCCGCCCCCGCCAGCCATGTGACAAACGTGCCGCCGTTATGGTCGCGCCCCACGCCACTCTGACTGAACGGCATGCGCCCAAATTCGGTTGTCCAAATCACCAACGTGTCGGAAAGCAACCCGCGCGATTTTAAATCTTTTAACAAGCCCGCGATGGGTTTGTCCACGCGCCCCGCAATGAACGGCAATTCCTTCGCGATATTGCTGTGGTTGTCCCAATTATCTTTCGCGCCAGCCATGCCACTCCAGACTTGGACGAAACGCACGTTGCGCTCGATCAGCCGGCGAGCCACCAGACAGTTCCGTCCGAAATCGCGCGTGACTTCGTCATCCAGTCCGTAAAGTTTTTGCGTGGCATCGGTCTCGCCCTTGATGTCGAGGGCATCAGGCGCACTAAGCTGCATCTTTGCCGCCAGTTCGTAACTCCCGATGCGCGCCTCCAAACGTGTATCGCCCGGATGTAGCGCCAGATGTTCGCGATTGATCTTCTCCAGCAACGCCAAAGCATCCGCCTCGCTTTCTTTGGTGATCTGCGCGGCGCTCTTCGGTGGAAACAAATCCGCGATCGGCGTCGGCGCCGTCGGACGAATCACCGTGCCCGCGTGCGCCACGGGCAGGAACCCCGACCCGAACGCCCCCGTCGAATTATAGGGAAGCCCGCGCGGATCGGGCAACACGACGTACGTCGGCAGATTTTGATTCAAACTGCCCAGCCCAAAACTCAACCACGCGCCAATGGACGGAAATCCCGGCTGTACAAATCCCGTCGTCTGCATATACACGCCCGGACCGTGCACGTTGGTCTTGGACTGCATCGCCATCACGAATGCCAAATCATCCACGCACTCTGCCATGTGGGGAATCGCACTGCTCACCCAGCGCCCACTCGTGCCGTGTTGCTTCCACTCGAATGGGCTTTTCATGATCGCCTCGACCGAGCCCGTTGCGGAAGATTTGATGCCAAAATCCACTTTCTCGCCGTGACGCTTGATCAACGCGGGCTTGTAATCAAAAGTATCACACTGGCTCGCCCCGCCGTTCATGAAGAGATGGATGACGCGCCGCACCTTTGCCCGATGATGCAATCCGCCATTGAGTTCTGCTCGTGATTTCGCCGCCGATGTATCCGCCAAAAGTCCCTTTTCACCGAGCAGTTGTGCCAGCGCCACCCCACCAATCCCGCCGCCCACCCGCCACAAAAAATCACGACGCGACAACGGCGTGACATCCATCGTCCCGCATGGAAACGCGCTTGAGCAACTACATTCGTTCCGATTCTCCATTGGTTTCTCTTTAATTGACAAATATAAACCCGTTGCTGTTGAGGAGCACACGGCAGGTGTTGGCGAGGCCGTGCTTAGCAGCATAGGCGGCGAGCGCAGCGACTTCGTCCTTCGTCGGCGGACGGCCGAGAGTTAACAAATAGAGATGGGTGAAGAGTGAAGGGTGATAGGAGCTTTGTGTTTCTGCATTTCGAGCTTCCGTTTTTGAATTTGCTTCGGAATTCGGATTTCGAGTTTCGGATTTCCGGGCGAGAATTCGCTCGGCTATATGCTCACTCATCCGCACGATGAACGGATCGTTCATCATGGCCATGGCTTGGAGGGCGCCGAGCGAGGCATTGCGTTTGGGCGCAAGCTGCGACGGATCAGGACAGTCGAGCGTGTCCATGAACGGATCGGGCAACGTGCGGTAGATGTACCGGTAAATACTGCGCCGATGGGCGGCAGGGCTGTCGAGGTCGAAGCGCGTATAATCAATCTTCGGGGTGAGGTCGGGATTTGGATCTTCGTACCGAAACTGCATCACCGACGGGCCGCCCATCGTTAGGTCGAGTTTGCCCGCGATTTGCAAGACCGCGTCCCGAATCTGCTCGGCGTCGAGCCGCGCGCGGTTCATCCGCCAGAGCAAGGTGTTGTCAGCGTCGCGCTTGGCGAACTTTTCATTTTGCGCCGATGATTGCTGATAAGTCGCGCTGGTAACGATGAGTTTATGCAGATGCTTGAGCGATCTGCCGTTGTCTCGAAAATCCGCCGCGAGCCAGTCGAGAAGTTCGGGATGCGACGGCGTACCGCCCATTTTACCGAAGTCGTTGGGCGTATCCACGAGGCCGCGGCCAAAATGATAATGCCAGACACGATTCACGATCGAGCGCCACGTGAGCGGGTTACGCGGGTCGGTGATCCATCTCGCCAACGCAGCGCGTCGGACAGCTTCATCATTCGGATCAGACATTTCGAGCACTGGGGCGAGTCCTGTCGCGAGAGCAAGCGCAGCGGGCGCGACGGGATCGAGCGGCTGGCTAACTTCGCCACGTTTGAGCAGAAAAATCGGTCGCGGCGTTTTGGCGGGCTTGAAATTTTTGATGGGAGTGAAATCACTCGTAGCGGCATACACTTTGGATGGAGTTGGTAACGCGGCGAGTTGTTTTTCGATTTGTTCGAGCCGATATACTGCCAGCAATTCCGCGCGCTGCGCCTCGCTGCGTTGGCCGGCCGGGGTCGTGATGATTTTCGCCAAGTCGGGCGGAAGCGCACGATGATACAGTGGATATGGCGTGGTTGTGATCGAGAGCCGCGGCCGACCGATCAGATGCCCACCACCATGCTGCTGCTCGAGAGTGAACGTGAGGATCGTACCGCCTTCGCCGTCCAGCGGCTCGGCCAATTGAAACGTCGCGAAGTGAGACTTGCCGACTTCGGGATAGATGCCCCATGCGGTTTGCATTTTTCGGTCAATGGCTCGCTCGATACCCCAGTCCTGCTGATTGAAATCCGCCGTCGGATTTTGCAATTTGAGCGCTTTCCCGTCGTCTGGATTCGCGCGCGGTGAAGCACCAACACGAAATTCGGAGAGGTGAAGGTTGCCGTTGTCCTGTCGGCCCGGTCCCTTGTAGGCAAGACTGTCATCGGTCAGTACTTCGAGCCGAATTGCCGTGATACCGCGCAAATTCGTGTTGGCGACAATTGTATAGGTGTCTTTCTCGGGTTTTGCGCCACCCGAAAGAATTGAGCCATCGGGTTGTTTGGTCAGCGTCGCTCCCTGCGCGGACGTGGCGCTGACGGGGTCGAGTACCGTCCATGGCGCGAATGATGCAGCGAGGACTTTCTCCCACTCAGCCAAACCGACGATCTCGGCGGTGGATGGAGGATCAAGTCGTCCCCGCGAGCGATCTTTCTGCCAAATTTCGATCGCGGTTTTTTCTTTTTGCCAGCGCTGGCGTAAGGCATGGACACGCGCGTCAGCGTCATAAGGCCGATCCACGCGATCCACGCCCGCGAAGCACGCTTGCAATGCATAATATTCCTTCTGCGAAATAGGATCGAACTTGTGCGCGTGACAACGCGCGCAATTGATTGTCGAGCTCAAAAAAGTCTGGCCAACGACGGTCACCACGTCGTCCCGATCGAGGTTCTGCGCGATTTTTTTGTCAATCGTGTCATCGTTGATGTGCATCTGCGAACTTTCGTCCCATGGACCTGCCGCGAGAAAACCGAGCGAGGTGATCGCTTCGGGGTCGTCAGGAAAGATCGCATCGCCCGCGAGCTGCTCTTGCACAAACCGTGAATACGGTTTGTCGTCGTTGAGGGCGCGGATCACCCAGTCGCGATACGGCCACGCGTTCGGCCGCGGACGATCCTGATCATGTCCGTGCGAGTCGGCGTAATGAACCACATCGAGCCAATGCCGCGCCCACCGCTCGCCGTATCGAGGCGAAGCAAGCAAGCGATTCACGATTTTCTCATAGGCGTTCGGCGATTTGTCGGAAAGAAACGCGTCAACTTCCTCCGGTGTCGGCGGCAAACCGATCAGGTCAAAATACACACGACGAATCAGCGTCCGCCGATCCGCGGTTGGCGACGGTTTCATCCGGTTCTTCTCCAATTTCGCCAGTATGAAATTATCCACGGGCGTGGCGATCCATTTTTGGTTTTTCACCTTCGGCGGTACAGGCTTGGCAACAGGCAGATACGCCCAATGCGTTTTCTGGTCGTTGAGCGTTGAGCGTTGAGCGTTGGACGTTGAAAGTTGACTCTGTATTCCTTTGGGCCACGGCGCGCCCATCTTCACCCATTCGGTAAGCGCTTCAATTTTTTCAGGAGAAAGTTTTACGGAGTTTTTTTCGCCCTTGGGCATCTTGATCTCGCCTTCGTGACGGACGGCTTTGATGAGGATGCTTTCGTCAGGTTTACCGACGACGATCGCCGGGCCGTTCTCGCCACCCATGAGGATTGCCTCGCGCGAATCCAATCGCAGATCGCCTTTCTGCTTCTCGGAACCGTGACACTTGAAACAATTTTCCGCGAGCACCGATCGCACTCGCGTTTCAAAGAATTTGACCTGTTGCGCCGACGGCTCGCCCGCCGTGGCGGGAAACTTCAAACCCCAAACTCCAAGCATCAGGGAAACTCCAAGCCTCAAACCCCAA
>CAYGDP010000026.1:0-48764 GCA_964348665.1 uncultured Verrucomicrobiota bacterium | reverse complement strand
GTGTTGTGGTTGGGCAACGCGGGGGTGCGGCGGAGGCGGTGGATTTCGTTGCCGAGCTCGCGGATTTTCGGTTTGGCTTCGCGCAATCGGCGGAGCGCGAGGCGTTTGGTGGGTGGTAGCCAGATCATCGTACGACAGGTGTGTATCTAAGCGACCAGAAAAACAATAGCAAGAGTAATAACGCGCCCAAAATGAGCACCGGCAACGAGAGCGCGAAACCAATCTTGACCCAGTCGGCAAACCGGAGGGTTTTTAAAGTCTCATTGTCGTCCCGTTTCCGTTCGAGTTGCGCGCGGAGTTCGCCCAGTTGGGCTTGCGTCTCGGCGAGCTGACGTTCGAGCGCTCGAACCTGTTCGGCAGTCGCGGGTCGATCGGAATTGTTGTCGGGCATATACGTTCCGGATTGTAGAGGATGAAATCAGTCGAGTCAAATTTCCAAATGATCAATCCGGCGCTCGGCGAGTTCCATCGGCAACCAGGCCACCAATACCGTCAGCAACGCGACAGCCAAAAACGCCGGTGTCGCGCTCGTCACAAAAACCCACGGATCGATATTTGTGATGGTCGGCTCGACAATTCGACGAAGGTACAATCGCAACCCGAGAACTTCGATGCCAACACAGCCAGTCACGTACGTCATGCTCAAGACGAGACAAAACGTGCCGCCGAACCCGGAAACAATTTTGGAAGGATTGTCCTCCTTGAAGTTCGGATACAACGCCCCCAAACCCACTGCCAACCCTGAAAGACCGATGCCCATCAGCCCAACCGTCGCGCAAAATAAAACCACCAACATGGCATCCAGTCGCAGCATGAGACTGGAGATGAGCATCAACGAAACCGTGATGGTCACGCCCGCCACGCTGGAGAGCCAGAATTTTTCGCGCAGCACCCGCCGCAAACCAACCGGCGCCAGGCCGACAACCCACAATCGCTTGCCTTCCAGCGAAAACTGCGGAAACACAAACCGAGTTGTCAATGTCGCCAGTGTCATCGCGCACGCGACCAGATTCAGGAAGCTGACCAGATAACTCCACCCGGGCATCGACATTCCGTCCGTCACATGACGCAGGTTCAAGACGTACATGCCGAGGATGCCGAAGAAGATCGCGAACTGACTCCATTGCACGGTGTCCCGGAGAAACGTGCGCACGTCTTTCAACACAATCGCGCGCATCGGCGGCGGCAATCCCGGCACGCATCGAAGCAGAGTGGAGAATGCTTTCAGCGTCCACTGCGCGGCGGATTGAAGCGATTTCAACCGGTCTCCCGCGCGACCTTGTACTTGCGACCATGCGGAGAAAAAGAGGCTTCCTTTGGCTGAAAAAATCCACAGCCCCAACACCAACGCATTGCTCAATAACACCCCATAAAAAAACAGCTGATCCCGCGTGAAATCGGCCAGCAGGGCTTCCACCAACCAATCGCTGGGCAATAACCGGCTGCTCGCAAACATCGTCTTGCTCATGATTCCATCAAACCGCGCCGTCAGTTGCGGCTCCGAAATCGGCAACGGCGGCGTGGTGCTCAATACCCAGACCAGCACGACAAGCGAGCCAATCGCCAGCGCCAAGAGCGCGATCTTGAATGCGCGGGGCGGGATGTATCGCGCGATCAATAAAGTCACTCCCGCGGCCAGCACGGAAGGGATTACCAAAAATGGCGCGTACAAGAGCACAGCCTTGGCGTAAAACGTCAGCGGTGATTGTTGCACCATTCCATAGGCGAGCAGCAACGGCCCCGACAAAAACAAAAACGCCCAGCTCGCCAGCAGCATCGTCTCCAGCCACTTCCATCGCAAAATGTCCGCGTGCGACACCGGCAGGCTCAAGAGCCATTGGGTTTCCTGATTGCGGAAAATCGTCGCGTACCCGATGATCACGTTGCTAAAAAAAAGCATCATCAGCAGGAAGGCAAAAAAGAGGTAGAGCAATTGCTGGAGCAAGCCCGGCCCGATCACCGGCACGCTTTTTACATATTGCAGTCCCTCATAAAAAAGCTGAAACCCGAACACCCAGTAGGCGAGGATGAACAGCCAGATCACCGAAAGCAACAGCGTGGATTGATTCTCCAGCGATCGGACCTTCGCTTTCCAGATATACACGTTCCAGCGCACCAGTTTATAGAACGCCAAATCATTCATCGATTGTAATTCTCTCTACGCTCTTCCCTTTTCTTCCTTCACCATTTCTCCTCTCACTTTTTGCCTATCTCCCTTCTCAATCTGCCCGGGGTGGGACTCGAACCCACACGAACCTTTCGGTTCAAGGGATTTTAAGTCCCTCGCGTATGCCATTTCGCCACCCGGGCGACTCAAGGCATCTTAGCTGCAGTGGCAGAAATTTTCAACGTCGCACATACTTGCCCGCGTGATAAAATCGGACGCGGCGGCTCCGGACGGATCAGGATTCCATTCGCCACCTCTGGCGGACTTGCTTGCCTTAGGCAGATTTCGTCTCGTAACCGTTTCCACCTTTCATCTCGTTGGCAAGAATGGAGCAAGTCGCAGTCCGCTCTCGTTTTGGGCAATCGGATCGTTAATTTTCGCCGTGGACGATGGCAAAATAATGAACGGTCTTTCCCGTGCGTGGTCTGAAAATCGGTGCAATCATCTGCCCATTCCGGGCGGAGCGCGCATGTGTAACCCTGAAAGGATTTGTCATGACGAAGCTTACGTTTAAGGATGGCGATAAGTTGGGGCGCAAGGTGGAGGTGCCCGCGGATGGCTTGGTGATCGGTCGCAACGATTCTTGCAACCTCAAACTCGATGATCCCCTCGCGGCCGGCCAACATGCCGAGCTTTATATGGAAAACGGCCACTGGTGGATTTCAGATTTGACCACCGCGAATGGCACCAAAGTCAACGAGCAGACAATCACCGCCAGTCGTCTCAACAATGGTGATGTTATTACCATCGGCCATACGACCCTCGTGTTTCAAGTGGACGGCAAAGCCGCTCCCGTCGCCGAAGTAAAGGCCGCAGCCCCGGTCCACAAGACGAGCGGCCTGACGGCTGGTTTGGACGATATCCAAGTGGTCAAAGAGCTGAATGCCGCCTACAAACGGATGACCGACCAGATCTCGCGCGTCATCGTCGGCCAGGAAGAAGTGGTGGAACAGGTGTTGATCTCCATTTTTTGTCGAGGTCACTGTCTTCTGATCGGCGTGCCCGGCGTGGCCAAAACGCTGCTGGTGAGCACGCTGAGCAAGGCGCTGGATTTAAGTTTCAAACGCATCCAGTTCACGCCTGATTTGATGCCGTCCGACATCACGGGAACAGACGTCCTCGAGGAGGATCGGACGACGGGCGGACGCGTGTTTCGGTTCATCCGCGGACCGATCTTCGCTAACATGGTGTTGGCAGATGAAATCAACCGTACGCCGCCCAAGACCCAGGCGGCTTTGCTGGAGGCGATGCAGGAACACCGCGCAACGATAGGCGATAAAACCTATCATCTTCCGGAGCCGTTCTTCGTGTTGGCCACGCAAAACCCCATCGAGCAGGAAGGTACCTATCCGTTGCCCGAGGCGCAGTTGGACCGGTTCTTTTTCAATATTCTGGTCAAGTACCCGACCGCCGAGCAAGAGAGCGCGATCATCAAACAAGTGACTGGCACCTACAAGGTTGACTTGGAGGTTGCGTTGACGGGGGAAGACATTCTGCGATTGCAACAAGTGGTGCGTCACGTGCCGGCGGCCGATCACGTGGTCAATTACGCCCGCGACCTGGCTCGCGCCACGCGCCCTAAAGAAGTCGAGGCACCCGATTTTGTGAAGGAATTGGTATCGTGGGGGGCCGGACCTCGCGCGGGAATCAGTCTGATGACCGCCGCCAAAGCCCGCGCGATTCTCAAGGGACGTTTCCATGCCACGACCGAGGACGTGCGCGCCGTGGCGTTGCCCGTGCTGCGTCACCGCGTCATCACCACGTTCAACGCGGAAGCGGCGGGGATCACCAGCGATGATGTGGTGCGCAAGCTTCTGGACAAGATGAAACCAGTCGAAGAATCGGCTCTCTAACCGTCGGCTCAACCATTCGACCATCCACTCAACGGTACACCGAAGGGCAACATGACTGAAACTGGTCAGCCCGATTACATGCGGCTGCTCCCGCGGGCGACGACGGCCAGCCTGTCGCGGCTGGAACTGACCACGCGCGGGGCGATGGAAGGTTTTGTCACCGGTCGTCACACCAGTCCCTACAAAGGGTTCTCGGTCGAGTTCGCCGAACATCGCCAATATGTTCCCGGCGACGACATCCGCGACTTGGATTGGCGCGTGTACGGCAAGAGCGACCGTTATTACATCAAGCAATTCATTGAGGAAACCAATCTGCGCGCGACGTTGCTCGTGGACGCGTCCGGCTCGATGGCGTACGCGGGGAAACAGGCCGCGCCGTTGCCTGAAAACGGAGGCAAGCCGGCCTCAAAATTTGAATACGCCCAGCACTTGGCCGCCGCGCTTAGTTATTTATTGATCCGTCAGCAGGACGCGGTGGGTATTGCGACTTTTGATACCGCAATGCGCCGGTATTTGCCCGCCCGCAGTCGCGGCAGCCATCTTCGCGCGCTCTTGCAGGAATTGCACAACACTTCGACGGGCAACGAATCACGTCTGGCGCCGATTTTCCACGACATCGCCGACCGCATCCGCCGTCGCGGATTGGTAATCATCTTGAGCGATTTGTTCGACAAAGCCGACGAGATCCTGAAAGCGCTACATCATTTTCGCTACCGCAAGCACGAGGTCATTCTGTTTCACGTGACGGCGGAGGAGGAGCTGACGTTTCCGTATAGCAAATGGACGCGGTTCAAGGACTTGGAGAACGCCAGCAACGAACTGCAGTTGGATCCGCGCTCGATCCGGGCCGAGTACCTGGATCGATTTCGCGCGCACGTCGCCCAGATCGAAAAGGGCTGCGGCGAGATGACGATTGATTATGTGCCGATGTGCACGAAAGACCCGTACGATTTGACCCTGGCCAATTATCTGGGGGAACGATTGAGCCGCATCAAATAACGAACCTTACACGCTACACCCAATATATAATATAATGAGCTTTCTAAAGTGGACCATGTTGATCGGGCTGGTGACCATCGCCATCCCAATCATCATCCACCTGCTCAATCGTCGCAAAGCCGAGGTGATCGAGTGGGGCGCCATGCAATTCCTGCTCGACTCGGTGGTCAGTCGCAAGCGGCGAATCCTGATCGAAGAAATCCTGCTCCTGCTGCTTCGCTGTTTGCTGCTGGCGTTGTTGGTGTTGGCGATGGCGCGGCCGTTGATTCCAGCCGGAGCCGGCGTGCAATGGGCGGTGGTGCTACCGGCGGTGTTGTTGGGTGTGTCGGCCTTGGGCGCGGCGGCGGCAGTCTGGCAACATCGGAACTGGCGCTGGGTTTTATTGGGGACGGGGAGCGGACTGTTGTTGCTGGCTCTGGTTGCGATCGTCGCGGAACACTCGTTACAATTGCGTCGTTGGGGCGGCGGCGGCGATCAAGACGTGGCCATTGTCATTGACGGTTCGCAATCCATGAGCTTGAGCGTGGATGGTAAGAGCAATTTTGACCGAGCCGTGGGGGAGGCGATGGTTATTGTCGAGACACTTGGGCTTGGCGATGCGGCCAGCATCATTCTGGGAGGCGACGGCCCAACCATCCTGACCCCCACGCCGCTGTCGGATCGGAAAAAGCTGAAAGCCATTCTCCAGGAACTTCGACCGGGTCCCGGCTCGATGGCGGTGGTGGATTCCCTGCAAGCGGCGGCCCTGACGCTGGCCGAGGGGCAGAATCCACAGAAACGAATCGTATTACTTACGGATGGCCAAGCGGTTGGCTGGGACGTGAATAACACCGCTCGCTGGCAGTTCGTACGCGGTTTGTTGCGCGACCTTGTGCCGGGTACGCAAGATGCGAAGGATGATAAACCGCCACCAGTGACTTTTTTCTGTCGTCTGTTGCCCGCCAAAAAAGATTTGCGCAACGCGGCTCTGGCCGACATCAGTTTCTCGCGCGATGTCATCGGGACCGATCGTTCGGTGGGCATTCGTGTGCGGGTGGAGAATACCGGCCACGAAGCAATCAGTCCTTCCTCCATCCAGTTGGAGGTGGACGGGAAAGAGTTGACCACGCCGGGTCTGGTTGGCCAGCTTGCCGCGGGAGCGGCGGAGACCGTCGAGTTTCGTCATCGGTTCAAACGCGATCCCAAATTGGCCGGGGGCGGTCTGCATACCGTCGTAGCGAAACTGGCGCAGCCGGATGAAATGGCGGCAGACAATACGGCCGTTCGCATCTTGCGCACAATGGAATCGCTCAAGGTGCTCATTGTGGATGGAAATCCAGTGGGACGGCCCCTGGAGCGCGCCTCGGCATTCCTCGACATCGCACTCAATCCATCGGAAGAAGAGGATGGAAAGCCGGTCACCGCGGATAAATTCATCCAAACGAAGATTGTCAGCGCGACCGACGCCGCCACCGAGACTGACTTGAGCGAGTATGAAGTGATTGTGTTGGCCAACGTGCCCCAACTGCCTGCTGGCGTGGCGCAACGGTTGCAGAAATTCGTCGCCGACGGTGGGGGATTGCTGATCGGACTCGGCGATCGCGCGGCGCCGGAGTTTTACAACAATTGGAAGACGGAGAACGGGCGGCCGTTCGCGGGCGCGACAGTCGCGGAACGAAAATCCCTCGGAGACGGCGCGGCCCCGGCCAAGCCTGTTCTCACCACGTTTACCCATCGCGCGATGCAAGCGGTGGCGGACATCAATCAATCGGACATTGATCGCCTGGAAGTGACCGCATACTGGAAACTCCAGCTTGATGCCGCCGACGATTCGTCGCGCGCGGGAGGGCTGCTCAATACGGGCGATCCACTGGTGGTCGAGCGGCGCTTGGGCAAAGGCCAGGTGCTCACTACTGCGGTGGCATTTGAACCGCTCGGCAGCAATCTCCCCATTCTCCGCTGTTTCGTCCCCTGGGTGCATGAGATCGTGTACTATCTGGTCGGAACGGTTTCCGGCAGCGATCTGAATTTGCCGCCCAGCAACTCCTTGCGTGTTACACTCCGGACCGATGAGCTGACAACCTCCACGACGAACGGTCTCGTGGGAGATTATTATGGAGGCGATTCGTTCGATCGCTTTATTTTCTCGCGTGTGGACCCGTCCATTAAATTTAGCTGGAACGAACCGCCTGATCCAAGAGTTCCATCCGAAAAATTTTCCGTCCGATGGACAGGCTCGATCAACCCCCGGTTCAGTGAGGAATACACGTTTTATCTCCGGAGCGACAGCGGCGCTAAGTTGTGGATTGATGATAAACCGGTGATCTCCTCCCGTCGCGGCGAAAAAAGCGGGCGGATCAAGCTGGAGGCGGATCAATCCTATGATCTGCGGCTGGAATATTCCGACCACAAGCGAGGATCGTCCATCACTTTCTTCTGGGCGAGCGCCAGCCAGCCGCGCGAGGTTGTGCCCAGCGATCAGCTCTCGCCGCAGCGTCCGTTGCCACGGCAGTTTTCGGCGGAAGAAACGGCGCAGTGGCTCGGTCCGGAAGGCGCCAAGAGTGTCGCCAAACTTAGCGTGCAAGGCGAGACGTTGATCGCTCAAGTTCAAGGCGTGGTGGATCCCGGCATTTACCGGCTTTTGTTGCCCGATTTTTTGCATGGACCTTTCCAGCGGCTTCTGGACCGCGACAAAACACTGCCGGTGGCGGTGAGCGCGGGCGCTGTCGAGGGTCATCTCGCGCTTCTCTCGCAGGCCGACTGGGATAACGTGAGTCGCCACGTCCACTTGGTTCGGGCCGAATCCAACCAGGAACTCATGGCGGGGTTGATCCGAGGCGGTGTGCCGGGTCAGGAACTTTGGAAATATTTGGCGATTGCGGCGCTCTTCGCATTGTTGGGCGAGATTGCACTGACTCGCTGGATCGCACAGCGTCGTCAGATGGGAACCATTGAGACTGTCTCGTTTACATCTTCGCCGGGCCAGAGCGGACGCGCGGCGTTCCGCGCCCGTGCTCGGGAATGGGTGAAAGTGAACGACAACTAACAATTGATTATGCCTCCTGCTTCTCAACCAACCGGGATACTGCAAGCAATACCAACGGCTCTGTTGGTGGTGTTGGCTTTGGCAGGCATTGCGCTTTGGGTCAGCACACATCTGTGGGCGCGCGGCGCGCTGGGCCGCCGTGGCGAATTTTTCCCGGTGCGCGTCCTGATCGGAGGCGGCGCGCTTTGGCTGACACTGGTCGCATCCACCCGATTTCTAGTGCTGGCAACCTCGTGGTCGCTTTGGGTGCCGGCGGTCGTCGGCGCGTTGGCCGCTGAAGTCGTGCTCTTTCTCTATGGATTGGAGCGGCGATCGGTGACGCGCACGGCGGGGCTTGTCCTGGGCGGGCTTCGGCTGGCGCTGGCGTTGCTGGTGGTCATCATGCTTTCGCAACCGACTCTTTCGCGGGACTCGACCCGGACGCTGGAGCGGTATGTGGCGGTATTGCTGGATGATTCGACTTCCATGCACCTGACTGATTTTCACATGAATCCCGCCGAGAAATTACAATTGGCGCGGTTGCTGGTCCGGGATTCGTCGCTGAAACCTCCGTACTCCTTGGACGGGGCGGCGCTGGGGGATTTATCGCGCCAGCTCGTAGCCCAAAGCGACTGGTTGGAGCTTTTGGGGAACGCCGATTTTAAAAGTCTGGGTCGGCATATTTCCAATCGCCGCGCCGAGATGCAGAAATTGTTCGGCGATGTCGAACGTCTCGCCGGGCAACAGCGGGAAGCATTGCAAACGGCGCTCAAATCCACTCTGCCGCTGGACCAGCCCACCCGCAAAGACATCGAAGATATCGCCGAGAGACTCCATCGGCAGGCGCAAGCGCCCGCCGCCGAAATGCTCAAGGTCGTGCAAGGAACTCCCGAGGAAGTGGCGAAGTCTCACCGGACGTTGATCGCGACTGGACGTTCGATTGCGCAGTCGCTTCAACCGGTGGCGGCCACGTATTCCTCGCTCAACACGCGATTCGACGCCGCCTATTTTTCTTCGTTATCCGAGGAGAAACGGCGGGAAGTGGACGCCGCGGTGCAAAAAACCCGCCAAGCCATTCAGCGCGCGGCCTTGCTGGAGAGTCCCGATGGCGAGCCGTCCGTGCTGGAGAAGTTGCAGGAAAAATATTATGTGAAAATGTACCGCTTCGCTTCCCGTCCGCAGGAAACCGATGTCCAGGCTTGGCGATCCGAAATCCCGGTCGCGGCCTATTCCTCCGCGGATTTGAGCGCCGAGCCGGCGGCGTCACAATCCACCGACTTTGCGGCGGCGCTCAAAAAAGTTCAGGCCGATATCCCGCCGGATATGCTGGCTGGTGTCCTGGTGCTCAGCGATGGTCGCCACAACGGCCGGGAGAGTTTTGAAGAAACCGCCCTGCGGTTGGGCGGCCAGAAAAGCCCCGTCTGCTCGGTATTGATTGGCAGCAGCCGCGCCCGAAGCGATGCCGCCGTCGCCAGCCTGGATGCGCCGGAGAGCGTTTATCTCGAAGACAAGCTCATCGTGCGTGCGCATCTGAAGCTTGATGGACTGAATGGCAAAGAGGCGAAGGTCCGATTGGAACGTGACACCGTTGTCGTGGACGAAAAGACGGTGCGAATCAGCGGAGACAGTTTTCGCGCGGTGGTGGAATTGGGCGATACACCCCAGGAAAAAGGTCTTCACAACTACCAGGTCAAGATCGAACCGTTCGAGGAGGAGTTGTTGAGAGAAAACAACGTGCGCGAAACCCATGTGGTTGTCAGCGATGATCGCACCAAGCTGCTGATCATTGACGGCCGTCCGCGTTGGGAGTTTCGCTACGTGCGCAACTTGTTTGCCGGGCGCGACCAGTCCGTCCAGTTGCAGCATGTCTTATTGCAACCCGATACATTGGCCGACACGCCCGCGCCCGCCAAAACGCCGGCCTCGGCCGCCCGCCCGCCGGAAGAAAGGGAGGCGACCGAATTACCCGCCACTGAAGAGGAATGGCTCAAATTCGATGTGATCATTCTGGGCGACGTCGCGCCCCGCGATCTCGGCGAGGAACATCTGCATTCCCTCGAAAAGTTTGTCGGCGAACGCGGCGGCACATTGATCGTGATCGCGGGCCCGCAATTTATGCCGGGTGCTTACGCCGACTCGCGGTTGCAGGAATTGTTGCCTATCAATTTTGTCGCGCAATCGCCGGATACAGCGGGGACGACGCGCTCGCGCATCGCGTTGGCGGACGCGGGACGCAGTCAATTGATGATGCGGTTGAGCGATTCCGCCGAGGAGAATCAGCGAGTTTGGGGTTCTGTTCCAGAATTGGACTGGCGTTTTCCGGTGCAAGATACCAAGGCCGGCGCGGTCGTGCTGGCGTTTGCCATGCCGCTCCCGCCGCCTGCGTTTTTCGAGCCGAAGGCGGCGGCTTCTCCTCATGAAGCGGAGCAGATTACCCGGCAACGGCAGGAGTTCGAACGCAAGAACGCCCTGATTGCCTATCACAAGTACGCGTTGGGGCAAGTGATGATGTTGAACTTCGACCAGACCTGGCGGCTCCGCTATCGGGTCGGCGATACCTATCATCACCGGTTTTGGGGGCAGATGTTGCGATGGGCGACTGCAGATAAATTGCCGGTGGGCACGGTGCAGGTGCGGTTGGGCACGAACCGAATCCTCTACCCGCCCGACGAACCGGTGATCGTTCGCGCCAAACTCGTGGATACCGATCATTCGCCGGTCATCAGCAAGGATGTAACGGTGAAAGTGTTCGAGGATCAGCGGTTGGTGATGCAACACAAATTAGCGTACCAACAAGGCTCCGCCGGCATGTACATCGCCAATCTCGGATCGTTCGTTCCCAATAAAAATTATCGCGTGGAACTCGAAGGAGCGGACATTCGGCGGCTGCTAGCGGAGGAAAACGTCACCACGTTACAAAGTGAATTTCGCGTCGCCGCCACGTCGCCGACGGAGTTGATCGAGCTGGGCGCCGACCGTAGCGCGTTGGATCAAATGGCCCAACTGAGTGGCGGCGCGGTGGCCACGCCCGCCGAGGCGGCGGGATTGCTGAAACATCTGGGGTCGGGTATTCAGAAGATCACCGAACATCGCCAAATTCAGCTATGGAATTCATGGCCGTTGCTTGCTATACTGGTGCTATTGGTAACGGTAGAGTGGGTGTTGCGAAAACGGACGGGTCTCGTGTAAGCGTGGAAAAAATCAGGAGGGAATTATGAACACGATCGCTACTGCCAGCAATAACTTCGAAGGACTTCCCGAACCCATTGTGCGAACCCTGACGGCCGCCACGCAACGGTTGCGCCGGGTCATCTGGGTGCGCGGCTTGTTGGCCGTGACGGCGGTCGCGATCATCACCGTGCTCGTTGCCATGGCCGTGGACGCCGTCGTGCCGATGTTCGAAAGCCTCTCCCGCTGGTTGCTAAGCCTGTCGGTGTACGCCGTCATCGGCGCGGCCATTTATCGCTACTTGGTCAAACCCCTCTCCCGCAATTACTCGCTCGAACGCATGGCGCGCATGATCGAAGTGCGTCACCCGGAACTGGAAGAGCGCATCAGCTCGGCGGTGGAACTGCTCGGCAGCAAGGAATCATCGGATTTTCGCGGCTCGGAAATGTTGATTGCCGAGCTGGCCAAGGAAGCCTCTGCCAATGTCAAGCTGGTCAATCCCGACCAGGAATTTTCAATGAGCGCGGCCCGCAAGTATCTCATGGCTGCCGGGATTATGATCGCCATCCTCGCCGCGCTTTTTGCCATCTGGCCCAGCCAGACTATTCGCTTGTTGTCCCGCGCCATGGCGCCCTATGCGAACATCGGCACTTTAGGAGCCTTGAAATTGACGGTTACCCCCGGCAGTGCGGTGCGCCCCAAGGGCGATGCGCTTCGGGTGGAAGTCAAAGTCCGCGGCGGTTCGCCAGCTGCGGCAGAGCTTCGAATGCTCCAGTCCGATGGAACCATTCGAGTCGAGCGAATGGAAACGGTCGGGCGCGGCCAGTATGTCTTCCGAATCACGGGACTTGAATCCAGTTTTCGCTACGCCGTGGCTGTCGAGAAATCTCTGACCGAATACTACGATATCACGGTTGTGACGCGGCCTGCGATTGAGCGGGTGACGCTGCGCTACGATCATCCCGAGTACACGCATCTGCCGCCGCGCATCGAGGAAGATGCTTCGGGCGAGATCGCCGCCGTTGCCGGCACGCGGGTCACCGTGATCGCGCGCGCCAATAAACGCGTGACGTCGAGCGTGCTGAATTTGAATGGAAAACCTCTCGCCGAGCTGGAGAACGGAATTGAAAGCGACAAAACCCTCGCCACGTGGTCGGTGATGATCGAGCCGGGCATGAGCGGGTTCTGGTCTTTGCAGCTCCAGGACGAATATCAATACAAAAGCCCACCCTACCGCCGCACCCTTACCGTTTTGCCGGATCAACCGCCCACTATCGAGGTAATTCGGCCAACGGATGTAAAAATAACGCTCCGCCCCACCGAGCGATTGCCAATCAATTATATCGCCAAGGATGATTTCGGCATCGCCTCGACCAACGTGTTGGTTGGCATTGATGGCGGCAAAATGGCAGTGCTGGCGCAGCCGCTCCCCGTCCCGAGCAAATTGGAGAAAGGCACATGGATCGGAAAAGCGGCCTTGGACCTGGCGCGACTGGACTTGGCCAATGCCAAGTACGTAAAATTCCAGGTGCGAGTCAGCGACGCGCTGCCTTCCCAGTACAAAGGACCGCAGCACGGATTGAGCCAGGAATTTACAATTACAATCAATCGTTCCGCGCCCGAATATTTTGACCAGGTCAACCCGGAAAAAGATATCCGGGAGGATTTGCTCCAAGTCCTGGCGCTGTTGCGCAAGGCAAAAGGCCGCGCCCATACCTTGCCCTCCGCCGTGGCGCAGTCCGGACCTTTGCCCAAACACGTGAACCAACAAATTGACGCCGCGCATGAGCCGACGGCCAAGGCCGACACCCTGATGCGTGATTTGTCCGACCGATTAGCCGGTGGCGAGTACGCGGGCTTCGCTCCGCTGGTTCGTCAGGTGGCCGATAAACACGTGGATCCTGCCCGGAAAGATTTGGAATTGACGAAGCTTTCTGACAAGCCTGCCGAGCGCTCCTCGAATGCACTTTCGGCCAATGTCCATCTCGACCAGGCAATCGCCTCGTTGGAGCAATTGCTCCAAGTTCTCAAGGACTTGACCGCGGAAATTCGTGAGGCGCAAAAACTTGAAAATCTTGCCGAGCGCGAGCGCGAACTTGCCGATGCGGCCAAACAAGCCGAAAAAGCAAACCAGCCGCTCGACGAACAATGGAAAAAACTGCAAGAGCAATTGGCGGCCGAGCTGGCCAAAGCGGTCAAAGAAGATCCCGCGTCGCTGGCGGAGGCGTTGGAAGATCAGAAACAACAAGCCCAAGAATTGGCCGAACAGGTGGAGAAACTGGCCGAACAACAAGAGAAATTGCAGGAATTGGCGGCGAAAGCCAACGACCCAGCTGCCGCCGAGCAGGTGAAGAAGGAATTGGGCGATCAACTCGCGGCGGCACAAGCGGAATTGGCGAAGGAAATAGCCGAGCTGGCGCAAAAAGTGGATCCACAACAGCAGCAGGCCGGCGCGGAAGATCAGGCTGCTGCCCAAGCACAGCAAGCCGCGCAACAGGCCGAGAAAGATAACTTTCCCAAAGCAGCTGACGCCGCGGAGCAAGCGGCGGAAAATCTTGAGAAAGTTGCCCAACAACTCCAGCCCATTCCCGAACCCGCCGCCCCGCAGCAACCAGAAGCGAAGACCGCGCAAGAAGCAGCGCAACAAGCGAAAGCGGACGCCCAGCAAGCCCAACAGGCGGCCCAGAAAGCGCAAGACTTGGCGAAGCAGGCGCAAACAAATCCCGCCGCAGCCGAGCACGCCGCGCAACAAGCGCAGGCAGCTGAACAAGCTGCGGATGCCGCTGAAAATGCCGCCGATCGGGCGCAGGAATTGGCCCAACAAGCCCAGCAAGCCGCGCAACAAGCCCCGAAAAATTCTCAACTGGCAGCACAAGCCCAGCAGGCGCAACAAGCCGCCCAACAGGCCGAGCAAGCCGCGCAAGCCGCTGAACAGGCTGCCGAGAAAGTTGCCGATCTGCAACCGCAACGTTCCGGCACGGCGAAGGAGGCGGAGCAATTGGCCGAGAAACAAGAACAGTTGGCCGAACAACTCAAGGCATTACAACAAGGCGATCTTGCCGCCGCGATCGAGAAAACGCAGGAAGCCGTTGCCGAACGCGCGGCGGAGTTAACGGCGGAAAGCCGGGAATTGCAGCAACAATTACAGGCGTTATCGGTTGCGCCAAAATCGCAGCAATTGGCGAGCGATGCCGCTGCGCAACTTGCCGAAGCAACCCAGAAAGCCGACCAGGCCGCCGATCAATTGGGCCAGGAAAACCAGCAAGCTGCGCAAAATCAGGCCGCCGCAGAAAAAGCGTTGGATACTGCTGCCGCCGATTTGCGGCAGTTGCAGGAACAACTCGCCGCGCAACAGGCCGCGGCGGAAGCTCTCGAAGCCGCGCAACAAGCCGCCGAAGCTCAACAACAATCGCAACAGTCAGCCCAAGCCGCTCAACAAGACGCACAAGCGGCTCAGCAAGATGCGCAACAAGCGCAACAGGCGAATCAGCAAGCACAGCAAGCCGCGCAACAGGCCGCCCAGCAAGCCCAAGCGGCCAAGCAAGCGGCGCAGCAAGCGACACAACAAGCTGAGCAAGCCCAGCAACAAGGTGGCGAACAAGCGCACCAGGCTCAACTGAACGCCGACCAAGCAGTGCAACAAGCCGCGCAAACCCAGCAAGCTGCCCAAGCCACCCAGGAACAAGCCGGACAATTGGGCGAGCAAGCACAGGACGCGCAGCAAGCTGCACAGGAGGCACAGCAAGCCGCGCAAACGGCGCAGCAAGCCGCACAGCAAGTCCAGCAATTTGCGCAACAAGCGCAGCAGTTAGCTCAGCAATCCAATCAACAAGCGCAGCAGGGCGAGAACGCCGCTGCGGAACAATCGGGTCAGCAAGCCGAAGACGCCGCCGCAAAAGCCTTGGCCGCCGCCCAACAAGCCGCCCAAGCCGCAGCGCAAGCTGATGCAGCCTTCAATGATGTCGCGCAAGGTGATACACCCAGCGATCCCAGCCAGTCGCAAGCCGGACAGGATCAACAAGGCCAGGCTGTCGCCGATGCTCAAGCGCAAGGTTTGGCGGAAGCCTTGAGCGCGGCGCAAAAGGCGGCGCAAGCCCAGGATTTGGCCGCCGCCGCAGCTGCAGCCGAACAAGCGGCGCAGCAACTTGCCAGTGTCGCGGAATCCGCGGTGCAAGAAGCGGGCATTGAATCCAATCAAGGTCAAGCCGAAGCGCCCAGCAAACTGAAATCGGGGAGTAGTCAGCCCGCGCAGAGCGCCGGCAAAGAGGCCGAAGGAGCGGCGGATGTCGCGGCCCAGTTGAAGAAACTGGGCGTGACCAGTGATGACTGGACTCGTCTGCCCAAGCATCTGCGCGATCAGATTTTGCAGGGAGCCGAGGAACGCACTTCCGAGGAATATCGCGCGCTGGTGAAACAGTACTTCCGCGAAGTGGCGCGACGCGGCAGCGAGACCGAATCGCAACGCAAGTGAAACCATTGACTTACAAACTCACCGTTTTCCTCGCCGCGTTTCTCATGATCGCGCCGGGAATGGTTTGGGCCGACATCGAATCGCCCAAGTTGGAGAAATACCGCGAAGACGTGGATCGCGCCGTGGATTCCGCGCTCGCCTGGCTGGCAAAATCGCAGCGGGAAGACGGTTCCTTCCCCGATAACTACGGACAGACCACGGCGGTTGTTGGTTTGACCGGGATGGCTTTTCTGGCGCGCGGTCACATGCCGGGACGACCGCCCTATGGCGATGTGCTCGACAAGTGCGTGGATTTTATCCTGGCCAATAAACAATCCAACGGCTATTTGGACTCGCCCAATTCCGGCGGACGGATGTACGCGCACTGCATTGCCACGTTGTTCTTGTCCGAAGTCTCGGGGATGGTGGATCCCGCCCGGCAAAAGAAAATTGACGAGACGCTACCGAAGTCACTGAAAATCATTTTGACGGCGCAAGAGGTGAAGAAAGATAAAAATCATCGGGGCGGCTGGCGGTACGAACCGACGAGCAACGACAGCGACATCTCGGTGAGCGGCTGGGCGTTGATGGCGTTGCGCTCATCGCGATTGAACGGCGCCCCGGTGCCGCGCGAAACTATTGATGCCGCTGCCGAATATATTATGCGCTGCCGCAATTCCGATGGCGGCTTCAGTTACCAACCGCGGGGGGGAAGCGGGGTGGCTCGTACCGGCCTGGGTTTGCTCTGCCTGGAATTGACCGGCCGTCACGACACCGAGGTAACCCGCAAAGCAGGCGATTATCTCCTGCGTCATCTGCGCCCGAATGACTTGCTCGATGACGGTCACAAGGAATATGCCGTCTACTACTGCGCGCAAGGAATGTTTCAGTTGGGAGGAGAATACTGGGAACAATTTGCCGAGGCGATGTACCAATACTTGCTTCGAACGCAAGAAAAGGACGGCGCCTGGCGTTCCGGACACGGCGCGGTTTATCCCACCGCCATGGGCGTCCTCTCCCTCGCCGTCGCCTATCGTCAGCTCCCCATCTACCAGCGCTGAAAAAGTTGCGGTAAACCCTTACTGCGGACGTGGAGGACGACATCCGCCGCTACAGAAGCAGAAAAACATCCGAAATTGTAGCGGCGCTCTATGAGCGTCGAATCCATTCCGGATGATAGGGCGTCCGCCGTGGCGAGCATAAAACGGCAATCGTTTGCCGATTTGGATCGCCTTCAGCTTTTTCGTGCGGAAGGGCAATTTTGAGATGGAAAACCAAATCAGTAAGCGATTTCTAATTTGGCTTTCTTAGCCTTCGACTTACCTGCTAGTTGCGACATTAGTGTCGCATCTTCCCGCAGTCCCAGCAGACTGTTGAAATAACCCGATTTCGCCGCGTGAGGTCACGCGGCCTACAACCTTCCCCTCGGAAGTTATCGTTTTTGTAGGCCGCGGCACCCGAGGCAGTGATTGTTTCAACGGGTTGCCAGGCAACATCACAACACTTTCCGCTTGAAATGGATCGCTACCCGGGCTTCATGAGTATTATCGCGATTACACCAAACGATTCTTTCTATTCTTAGTCACAAAAATCTCCTTGGCGCGGCCCCGATTCAAAGGCTCGATTGGTGGCGTCTTAATATTTCTCACGCCCGAATCTGTTTGCGCGGTTTGTCGGCGACAGTTTCCGTCAGGCGCTCCAATTCCCGGGCTGCGCGCTCCGCTTGCAATCGCGCCATCGCCCGGCCTACTTCCACCGCCATCGCGTCCGCTTCGTCTTCCAGACGATTATTCAGGAGCCGATTCTCGCGCTCCAACCATCGCGCCCGTAATTTCTTGCCTCGCCGGCGATACACGTTCAACAACGCCTTGCGCACGCCACGACAATGATTGATCGGAATTCGCGATTCGCCAACGCGAATGGCGCGACGCAAAAGTTTTTCCGCATCTGCCAGTCGCCCAACCTCCGCGTTCGCGCGACCCAAATAATAAAGCACGAGGATGTTTTGTGGATTCATCAATTCCGCACGCCGTAAAATGACGATCGCCCGGGGGTATTGATGCGTGAAAAACGCTTCCTTGCCGTCGCGCAGCAGGATGAAGTTTTCCGTCCGTTCCAGATCACGGAAGAGTGTTCGCAGTGTCGTTCCCGCCGGAGGTTCGTTGCCAACCACCAACTCCTCCAGCGTATCATCCACCGGAGTATCCAGCACCGACTCGGTCTGGGCGCGCGCCAAATCTTGCGGCGTCACCCCCAGATCGAACGCCAAGGGGCGAATCTCCAGCACACGCAGGTCGTACGCGGCGCGTTTATGGACGTCGGACAGTGTTTCGTACGCCTCGGTGATGCGTTTGAATTGCGCTTCGGCGTCCGGTATATCGGGATGCCGGTCGGGATGACACGCCATTGCTTCGCGGCGGAACGCGTGTTTGATCTCCTCGTGCGAT
Organism: uncultured Verrucomicrobiota bacterium; assembly: GCA_964348665.1. GTDB lineage: Bacteria > Verrucomicrobiota > Verrucomicrobiia > Palsa-1439 > CAYGDP01 > CAYGDP01. The sequence goes on along the minus strand of CAYGDP010000026.1, from coordinate 30,676 downwards.
GCCGTTGTTGGCAGGCAGAGAAGTTGGTAAAAACTGATGGTCGATAGTGACACCGTCGACAGGATACGATGCGACCCTTTTGGTTGACAAGAACGGAGTGTGTGGGTCGGTTCGCTCCTGAATCATTAAAGAAAAAAACACCAATTCAATCTGTAGCGGCGCTCGATGACCGCCGAAGGATTGAAATGATCGGAGCTCATAGAGCGCCGCTACAATTCGGAAGTTTTCACAGTATCGAGATTGGCGCTTGCCGTATCACCTTCCCCTGGTGTGCATTGAACCAGCACGTCACTAATGATTCAAGGATCGCTATTTCGTTTTGGAATTTTTCTTGGCGTTGTATTCGCCAAGGACTTCCTGGAGCTGGGCTTTGAGGTTGCGTTGCCCTGCTTTTTCAATTGCCTGGGTTTGTAGTGTGATCGCCCGGTCGAGATCACCTTTCCAGTAATACACTCGCGCGAGAGTATCGAGGATGGCTGCGTTTTCACCCTTGGTCAGTTCGTTGGCGCGTGCGGCGGCCTTTTGGGCGAGATCGAGGTCGCGCTTCGAGATTTCCGATTCGGGATCAACGATCCCCCACGAGAGTTCGTTCAGGAGTTCCGAGTCATTGTGAAACTGTTGAAGCAGTTTCGCGCCAAACGCGGACGCGGCGGCATAATCCTTCTTTTCTCCAAGAAGCAGGTTGTATTTGTGCATCGCGAAGTGATCGCTTTTTTGGGGAAACTTCTCCAAAACATCGTCGATGATGGAAAGAGCGTCGTCGGTTTCGCCGGACTTGATCGCTTGGTGAATCTTTGCATCCATGTTGGCGATTGCCGCCTTGTCGGCTGCGTATTTCTTAGCGTCAAAATTACCAGCGATAATGAGTGGCAGCGGTTCATCCAATTCAAGCGGATGACCGATGAATGCAATCTTGCCGGTTTTGTCCACGACAAACGCGGTCGGGATTCCATGTTGGTCAGCTGCCGCCATCCAGGATTTGTGAACGCGGTCATTGTCATCGAGCGCAACGCGATACGCCATTTTATCGCCCATTTTTCTGACGAACTCCTCGACAGCCGCGGGATCATCCTCGGAGCAGTTTTGACCGATGAAAATGACGTCATCCTTGAATTTTGCTTGCAGTTGGGAGAGATGCGGGATGCTGGTGATGCACGGGCCGCACCAAGTTGCCCAAAACTCCACAACATAGACTTTACCGGCCGCAAATGTTTCGACGGCGTCACCCTTGATCCATTTGGCGGGCGTGTGCGGGGGTGCAGGATCGCCGACTTTCAGTGTTGCCTCCGCATTGACCACCCCTGTCATCGTAAGCGCGCAGATAATAACCGCAACGACCGCCAACAGTTTGAATTTTGTCTTCATGGAATTTCTCCTCTTCCCAAAATGAGCAACTCCGTCTTCACTTCGGCCAATGTACTGTTTCAGGGCGGTCCGCGCAAGCGATTAATCGTGAGTTAAGGTTTCGGTTTGTCAGCCGTCGGTTTGGCGGATTTTGCCGTGTCCGATTGTTTCTCTTTCAAGTGGCGCAGCATCGTTCTAATATCGGCTAGGCCGCGGATGGCGATGTAAACGGTGATTGTTGAGTACCAGACGAGGCACGCCATTGCCAGGATCCACCATAACCAATGTTCGCTCATCAGATAACCTCCTTTATTGGGTTGGGTTTGAGTAACGATCCGATGATCATACCTGCCGCCGCTGCGGCGAACGCCAGAATTCCCATGAGATCGTTTTGCTCAGTGACGAATTCGCCGATGATTGTGTCAGGAGCAGCGATTTGCATGCCCAAGGTAAAGAGTGGGACAGCCGCACCTAGGCAGATTGCGGTGTTTGCGCCCCAGTTATTGGCTCGCTTCCAGTAGCAACAAGCGATCAAGAGGACTAACATGCTGGTCATGTAAATTTCGCCTGTCTTCCAGAGGTAGCCTAGGACGCTGCCAGGCAATTCGTAGAATAGGCCGAAGAAGAACAGAAAAATGCCAATGAGCGCAACGAGCGTCCGGTTGAGAAAGAGGCCTTTACGTTCGCTCCACTGTCTCTTACGCCGGAAGGGAGCGAGGATGTCGTTATAGATCACACTGCTCCATGTTAACATATATGAGGAATCGGTGGACATATCGGCTGCCAGCATCGCGGCGATCAGTAGTCCCATAAGGCCGAGTGGCACGAACAGGCCCAAAAACTTTGGCATGGCGTAGCGGGAGACACGATCATTAACGGTGTTTGCAGCGTCAAGTGTGGTTTGTTCTTCCAACGTCCGATCCTTCTTTGATTTTAGTGTCTTGGCCAGCCCTTCAGCATCTACGATTATGGCTTGTTGTACGGATTCTGGCATGTGCGCTTGGTTCGAGACTTGATAGCGTGCCACCTCGCTGCGGCGGAGGTCTTGCAGATCTTTGGCATGCTCGGGCGTGTGCAGAAAATAGAGAGCTGCTGCTCCCCAGATCGCTGGAATGACAAATCGGCACACGAAGAAGAAGCTCGTGCCACGATACATCTTGAGTCCGGTTTGCGAATCTCGCGCTGCGAGAAAACGCGCGATTACGGTTTGCCACGTTAGAACCACAGCGAGCTGGAAGATGAGTTGATAGACGATCGTAATCGTTCCTTGCACGGGATCGGCAATCGGGTTGAATCCTCCGGCTCCTACATGCTCTTGGATGCCTTGTACGATGTTTCCCCATCCAACGTCCTTGAGGATCAGAATGGTTACCACCAACAACCCTAGACTCATCACGACAAACTGCAAAAAATCCGTCACCAACACTGACAACATTCCACCCAGCATGGTGTAAACTGCCACCATTGCCAGGAGCGCCGTCATCATCCAAACCAGATGCTCGAACTGAAACCCACAACTGATTACCAAGAACTCGCCACCCAGCCGCAAGAATGCTCCCATGTTCAACAATCCACCCAGCACAATGACAACTCCTGCCAACGACCGTACCTGCAAACCAAATCGATCTTCAAACAACTGCGCTAGCGTCATCGAATTGGAATCCCGCAGCTTCTTGACGCAAAAACCAGTCATACCCACTGTCAGCATCACAATCGCCTGAGCAATTCCCGGAATTGCGCCTGAAAATCCTCGAGTATAACCAGCTTGCGCGACGTACATCGCGGTCACGATTCCAAACTCCGTCGCCGCCAGCGACGCGATGCCGAGATAGACGTTCATCTCTCGCCCGGCGACGAGAAAATCCTCTACTTTCCCGACGTAGCGGCGCATCATCACGCCCGCGATCATGGTTGCGAGCAGATATACTCCCACAATGCTCCCATCAATCGCCCAGTTGAAATTGGTCATGCGGTCGCCTTTATAAAGTTGAACGTGATCTTGTTTACTTCTCCCAACGTTTTCCGACAAGGGAAAACCCTAGTTAGAATCGGGGTGGATATTTTAGCGGTCATTGGAATTTCAATTCGATGGGATTGGACTCATCTGTTCTCTGAAACGGTTCTCCTTCGGCGTGTGCCCAGTCGGCATGGCTAACCATGGTTTTGGGTTGGACGGTGCTTTGCGCCCACAGGCCGTTGGCTAATTGAACTGCCAGCGTAAGATCTTTGAATTTGAATCGGTCGTCGCCACTATTGGTAACGCGGAGGGTATTTGTGAGTCGAAGCCGAGCAAGAGCTTCCTGGGGCAGGTCGAGAACGAACTCTTCCCATTGGTCGCCGCCGCGATTGCCAGGCAGCGTCAGCAGTTTTTTATCACTGATCAGAATCATTTTTTTGTCGTAGGGTGGTTCGGCATTAGATCCAAAGATGGCGACGCGGAGCTTGGCGGCTTTGATAGCAGCAAGTTGGTCGTCAGTGATCGGCTGACGAGGTGCGGGCGTCAGTTCGGTACGCTCCTGGAGAACGATAGATTGCCGTCGGTAGTTATTGCCAATTGTCCAGGGAAGATATTCGCTTGAGGTAACGGGTTTCGTGTTGGATTTTACTGGGCGGTCGGCAATGAGATAGGCTTCAAAGGAGGTCTTGGAAGCAGCAAAAGGGTTATCGTTTGTGCCGCTAACCGAAACGGTGAGAGAGATGGTTTTGCCACGCCAGTTTCGCAGGTCGTAGCTGGCGGTTTTCCAGTTGCGACCCTCGGTCGTGCGGCTGGATTTGAGGGATTGGTCGGCGAGGGCGATCGTGGGAAGAGTGTTGTGCGCGATGAGGTAGAGGTCGCAGCGCGGCATTGCTTCGTCGGGGATAGTAATTTCAATGGTTTGGCCGTTGGCGAGGACGACAGGCGCGGCGGGCAGTGGCGTGACGGTGGTGGTTGTGGGTGCGCCTGCGCGGAGTTCGAGGATGAGGGTCGTGTACGAAGGGATCGTGATCGAAAACGGTTTTCCACTGGTGAGGCGTAGAGATTGTTCTTCGACAAACGGGTAGATGACGCGGGTGCGGAAGGGTTTGCCCATTTCGCCGCGGTAGAAAACGCTGCGGTCGAAAGGGACAACGATGGTTTGCTCGCGCACGTCGGGATTACGGAGGGTGACGAGCGCGCGGTTTCCGTTCCACGCGACGTATCCATAGGGCTGGCCTTTGTTGGCGTCACCACCGATTAGTACGGTTTTGGAGAGAGTCTCGGCGTTTTGGGTAGCCCAACGAGTTGTTCGGCCAAGCAGTTCCCATCGTTCCGTCTTCATCATACTGGGAGTGATGTAGAGTTCTTTGAGCTGAACGCCACGGGCGTAATACATTGTGACATAATCGGCCCATTCTTGAAGGGAATCACTCTTGGCGCTCTCGTTGGCGCCCGATGCATAGACGATACCATGCGTCATCAGCGCGCTGATCGGCACGAGCGGGCGATCTTCGGGATTGCCCCAGCAATGGTACAGATGCGAGTCGCGATAGCTGATACCCATGTGCGCGACGGCAGGCTGCGGCCATTCGCGGCTGACGGCGGTGTCGTCGGCGAGCATCCAAACGGTGTCACAGTGGGCTAGCCACCACGGCGAGAACCAAGTCCAGTTGGTCACGTTTTGGAAAATCTGCGGGTTCCATTGGCGCTGTTTCGCGAACAGGTCGAGCATCACATCGCAGCTCGCCTCGTGGCCGTGACGATCGGTCGCCAAATGCCCATGACCATCACCGGTGCAGCTTTGTGTATTGAAATCATGTTTGATGTAATTGAGCCGCCCCGTTTTGATGAGTTTCTCGAAAACGGCCAGCATTTCTGCGCGGTATTGAGGCTGTACGATGCAAAAGGTTCGGTAATAGCTTTGCCAATCCTTGCTTCGTTGCGCTTCGGCATAACCGTTTCGAAGGCCCCAATCAATGTCGAGCTGGCAGCCATTGGCGGAAATCCAGAGGCCGAGATGCGAATTTTCTTTCTCCACCGCATCGGCCAGCGCTGCAAAGTCATCCCACGCGCGCGGAAAATGCCCACGGCCCGGCTGCCAGACCGACTGGTTGTTCTGCCAGCCATTATCAGGACACATCGCGTCCATCTGTACACCGTACGGCGCAAGATTCTTCTGGAAGACACGGGTAACTTTTTCGGCAAAGTTTTGCGGACGCAAATCTTTACCGCTTCCATCATACCAGTTGTTGTAATGAACGAAGCTGCGTCGCGGTCGGCGAACGGTCTCGAAATAGTCCCAGAACGCCAGTTCCAAAGGATCGCCTTTACGTCCCACACCTGCCACGGCTGATTTGCTCTTGATCGTCGCAGTACTGGTTGGAAAATGCATCAGCGTAATCAACCCCGCGCGTTGCCTTTTTTCCGCGTCCCGACCCTCGAGGTTAACCCAACTATAATTTCCGATGTGCTCGTACCTCCGTCTTGTAAATCCATTGCTGTGCCGCGTCTGACCTGCGGGATGCTCGATGCCAAAAAACCAAGCGTCACCGACGAAGACTGGCTCGCCGCGCCCGCCGCGCGATGCTCTCGTGGTGGTCGAGAAACGCTCCACTTCGAGCCGATCTATCGACTGTCCTTCCGCCATCTCCAGGGTCAATCGCTTGCGCAAATAGGGCTCGTTATCCAACGAATACTCAACGATAACTCGTCTCGGTGCGGCTGCAGGCAACAAATGACGGGGTTCGTAGACGATGCGGATGATCTGTTTGCCGTCCTCCTTCACCGCGACGGGCTTTCCGCGCGCGCGATAATCATCGACGGTCAGTTCTTTTCCGTCGAGCAGCAAAATGTTAAACTCATCGCTTTCCACCTCTAGGGCGTCGCTGCCATCGGTGCGCGAAAACCGCACCGTACGCCAAACGTCGTCTTCTCGCCACAGCTCACGCTCGATGAACCGGTTTCGCAGGTGCATTACATCGTCCTTGTTAGCGGGGAATTTTCGTGGTCGAGGATTGTGTAATAGGTCAAGCGCGCTGGCGTAACGTTTGCCAAACTCAATGTAGGAGGCGCGGTTGAAATGAACCATATGTCCGTCCGCAGATCGTAGACCAGTGGATTCCACAAACGCAGTCCGCGGCACACGACGGGGCAGGTCGCGCAGGGCTTGGCGCACCTTTTTGATGTGCGCCACACGGTCGGAGGCATTGTGTTCGGGTCCAGTGCCGTAAAACTCCGCTAGGTCACCAGCGATAAACGGCAGATTGGGGTCGTCTAAATCTTGCCGGAGGTCAGACACTAGTTGTTCAAGTTTCTTTGCGTAGGTGCCCGCCAATCCCTCCGTTACTGTATCCGACTCACCCTGATGCCAGAGGACGCCTTTCATGACGCCTTGTCGTGCCGCCCAGCGCATCTTGGCAATAGCATCTTGATAGAGAGGGGAGCCTTTGTTGAGATTGTCAATTCGTTCGCCTCCCCAAGCAACCGGAATGAGACCGACCGTTACCTTCGGCCGCGACCGGACATACTGCACGGCGAATGGCAATCCGAGTCCAAAGCGGTCACTCGGCAAGCGGTTGTGGAGTGGGTGGGCGGCGGGTTTCCACACAAAATCCTTCTGGACCATCGTCGGTATCGCAATGACACGTGGTATCGGTTTCTCGTCGCCGGATTCGAGAGGAGCAAAACCTGACATGTTGGATTGACCCATTAAAAGAAAGACGTGGAAGTTCTCCTTTCGGATAGGAACCGCCCATTCATCGGATTTCTCTTGCGCTTTCAGCGCAATACTGCCGAGAAGCAGCGCGATGATCGCAATCAATTTATCCATGTTGCATTCCGTTTGTCAGTTTTTTCTGAAACTCGGGTTGGCCGTCGAACATATACAAACCCACCAGCAGGAGGGTGCCATACACGAACCACCGAAAGAACCTAGTCTTAGTTTAGCGATGGCATAATCATCCGCTATTCCCTGATTGTAGCCGACTTGGCGCGAAAGTAAGACGATATTCACAATCCCACAACTCGGAATCTACGATCGAATCGTTCCCGCGCCGTTTTCGCCTCTGCGCTGCCCGGTGGCGTATAGTGATAGACAAAGGCCGTCGTTACCACTTGTGCCGCCATCAAGCTCTCCGCTTCTTCTGGGCTGATTCCAACGGCGATCAACGGAGGGTAATTCACCGGCCGTAGCTTCATCGTGTCGCGGAGAGGGAAGAGAGCGACGCCATAGGTGACAATCGCCCGTGCAGAGGGATATTTCTTGGCGATCTCTTCGTACTGCTGCGTTGTCAACGAGGAGCTATTGATGCGCGGGTCGTAGGCGGCGGTTTCGGTCGCCATGATTTTCACTCCTTGTTGGGGCAGTGCTTTTTGAAATTCGACAAGTTGCTCCAAGAGGAAACGATCGGTCTGCTCGGAAAGTTTTGGAAGCGCCAAAATCACGGCGTTATCTTTGTCGACGCGTCGTCCGATTTCTTCGGCGACCACTTGTCCGATTCCGACCACCGTCGCAACTTCGTCCACGCTACTACCACAGCGCACGAAGGAAACCGATACAATCACAAGGACGGCTACGACCGCTACGGTGACGATTTTCTTTTTTTCTGGGGGGATGTGAATCACTACCAGTTCCTTCCCCATTTGAAACTCCAAAGCTCCCCGAGCTTCGCATCGCGTACCGAACCGTCTGCGAAAGCGATATAGATGCCTTTATTCGTATGGCGAGCCAGATAAACGCGGCCCATTTGCGGGCTACCACATCCCGTCGTAGGGCTACATGGCGGATTAGGGTCCGAAGGTGCAGGTAACATGTCTACCCACATGGCGTCGGCTAACACTGGCGACTCACTTGGCTGCGGGATTTGGTTAGTGTTTAAGAAGCAGTTGGATGCGGCAGTGAAAGGTTGGCCGACGAACATATAGGTGTTGTACCCGTAGCTGCCCAGCCATTTTCGATTTGGATCTGAAGCGGACTCAAAATAGTAACCGCCATCGGGGGTGCTATATTGCGAAACTCCGCTCCAAGTTCCAATGTAGCTCCCCTTCGTCGCAGGCGCTTCGGGACAAACCCGTACTGTTTTGATCTTCTCGCCACCCATGTAAGGAGCCAATTTCTCCATCCATGTGATTCCATCTCCCGAGCCGTCAATCCACCCGTAAGGTATGGTAGCGCCTTTGCGATCGTCAGTGAACAATCGCCACGCAACGATCATCTGGCGCTGGTTGCTAACGCATTTCGCCGCGTAAGCGGCACGCTTTGCCCCCTTCAGGGACGGCATTAAAATCCGCGCCAAGATCATAATGATCGCGATAACCACCAGCAGTTCGATCAAGGTAAATCCACGACTGTGTTTTCTCATTGTCTCTCCTAATTGTTTAGCGTTAGCTATTGTATATGCTGGACTATAACGCGCTTGATTAAGTTTCGCCTCGACTTCCGTGTGTCTGTTTGCGAAATTTGTGTGTCTGTTTCATAGGAGGAATTGATTGTTAGGGGATCGCGAATGAGCCGAAAAATACGTGACATTCTTTTCGCGCCGGGCTGGTACGACCCGCGCTTGCACGAGGGTGTCGCGCGATACGCCCGCGAGCGTCACTGGCGATTGCGCGCGGAATGGGCTCCCTTTCTTCAATTTCCAACTGGTTGGGATGGCGATGGCATCCTGACTGTTCTACAGCCTAAGCATCCTGTTACGGTTCAGGTGTTGCGACAGAAGAAACCGATTGTGGCTGCCGGGCTTGATTTCCCCAATGTTTCGCTTCCGAGAGTCGCTATTGATGAAGTCGAAAGTGGTCGGCTAGTGGGGCGTTATTTCACAGCCTTGGGTTACGAACATTTTGCCTATGCGTATATTTGGCCGGCTTGGTTTGTGAATCAACATATTACGGGTCTCCGCGAGATTGTGCAGCCGGAGGGTTTCAACCTCCACCTTCTTCATCTCAGCGTGTACCCGATTAGTGCTAGCCATCCCCGCGCCGAGGCGACGAACCGCCAACTTCGGATGTTGCCCAAACCCATCGCTGTTTTTGCCCAACACGATACGATCGGTTGCATGATCATTGAACACGCGCTTCAACTCGGATTCCAAGTGCCCCAAGATATTGCGGTTGTCAGCATCCCCAACACACCAGTTATCTGCGACCATGCTCTTGTATCCTTATCGAGTGTGGAGACAAACCTCGAAGAAGAAGGATACCAGGCTGCTAAATTGCTTGACGCCATTTTGAGTGGCGAGACGGTACCCGAACAACCAATTCTCCTCAAGCCGAAGACCATCATTGAGCGCGCCAGTACCAACGCCGTTGGTTTTTCCAATTCTAATCTTCGACTGGCGCTCAATTGTATCCGCCAGAATTACAACCAGCCTCTCAATGTGAACGAAGTCTCCCGCACAGCCGGCGTGAACCGCCGAACTCTCGAGCAGCTTTTCCAATTTCATCTCCGCCGCACGGTTCTTGACGAAATTCACCGCTGCCGCATCGAGGCTGTTAAAAAACTTCTTCGTCACACGGATCTGCCGGCTAACAAAATCGCTTTAGAAACCGGTTTTCGCAGCGAGCGTCACATGTATCGCCTCTTCCGCAAAACTACCGGCCTGACCACCCGCGATTATCGCCGTGCTGCTCTCAACGAAACTAAAAGGTCGGCAACCAAGTGACGTACGTCGTTTTCCGTCGTATCCCACGAGCACATCAATCGCCAGCTCTGCGCTGCATCCATCCAATAGAAGTGCCAGCCTTGTGCGTGCAACCCATCTGCCACTACTGTTGGTATTTGAACGAAAACCGCATTCGCCTCCACAGGGAACGCAATCTTAACTTGTGGATATTTTTTCAGCGCCGCCGCGAGTTTCTGTGCCATGGTATTGGCATGACGAGCGTGACGCAGCCAGGCGCCCTTGTTTAGCAGCCCAATCCACGGCGCGGCGAGAAACCGCATTTTGCTCGCCAGTTGGCCTGCTTGTTTGCAGCGATAATCAAACTCTTCGGCCAACGCGCGATCGAAAAATACCACCGCTTCGCCGATCGCTCCGCCGTTTTTCACTGCTCCGAAGGACAATACATCCACACCGGCTTCCCATGTTGCCTTGCGCGGCTTCACGTCCAGACTCACAATCGCGTTTGCCAGCCGCGCGCCATCCATGTGCAGCCGCAAACCAAGTCGCCGACATTCCGCCGATAGAGCCTTGATTTCCGCGACCGAATAAACCGTCCCCAATTCTGTTCCCTGTGTGATGCTGACCGCGCGAGGTTTTGGAGCATGAATCCCGTGCCCAAGTTTCAATATCGGTTCAATGATTGATGGGAACAGTTTACCGTTGGGGCCGGTCAGCGGAATGATTTTGGTGCCGCTCCCAAAAAATTCCGGCGCCGCGCATTCATCGGTCGCCAAATGCGCAGCTTCGTGGCAGATAACGCTATGATACGGTCGGCAAACCTGCGCCAGAGCCAACGCATTGGCGGCGGTGCCATTGAATACGAAAAAAACCTCGCAATCCGTTTCAAAAACCTTGCGAATCGAGTCGCACGCCTGTTCCGTCCATTCGTCCTCACCATAGCTTGACGCGTGTCCGCGATTCGACTCTTGGAATGCCGCGAACGCTTCCGGACAGATGCCCGACTGATTATCGCTGGCAAATTGCCGTGGTTTACGCACACAAGAAACGTAGCAGACGGGCAAGAATCGGGAAAGAACCGAATCGAATGCGTCTACTGCGGGCGTGATTCGATGGTGGCGGTGAGTTTGAGGTTCTGCCAGCCACGATACGGGTCTTGCCGTGGATATAGGCCATCCACGATACCGCGGAGGGATACGGATGCGCCGCTATAGGTCAACACGGCGGTGACCTGGCCCTCGAAGGGGTGCTCCGCGATTTCCGTCATGGCCAGTTGAATATTGCCGGAAAGAATCGCGGTTCGCGCGTCCACGGATTTGAGTGTCAATGTACCTTTCACAAATTTGAATGGTTCGAGTTGCTCGTTTACGCCGGCCGGATAGCATAGGCTCAACCAGCGGGCAAGCGCCGCAGCGGGAATTTCGCGAGGAGTCTTTGGAAACGTTAGCGTTTCCAATTCTCCCTTATTCTCGATGACTTCGACTACAGGTACGCCGTAGGCGTCACGCATGTTATTGAGACGTATAAACATCCGCACGCCCGTCTTCGTGTCCGGCAAGGAGATCGGGTGTTGCTTATACGCGGATCGCACAATGCCAATTTTTGCGGCGCCTCGGTTAATTTCATCGGCAAAATAATCTGCGATCGCTTCGGGTCGTTGTCCCGACGGATTTCTCTCGCCGCGGGGGAATCCGTTGAACGAATGAACTAGCTTTCCTTTCACATCGAGGACGTAGCAGCGGACGTTGGACGCGCCATCACGCCGATCAACGACGGCTTCCAACGCTCGAACGTCGGCGGGCGTAGGTTCGTCATTTGATTGCCCCCAAAACGCGACGATGAAGGGCTGAAGCGCCGTGACAACCTTCGGATGAGAGAGGGAACTCCCTCTTACGTGCATGGAATTGGCTCAACAATGACCGTTGATCAGGTTGCCAGCCTCTTTGAGCTGATGTGTGGCGACGAAAAAGATCGGTCGCGACTCCTTTGCAGCACGAGCTTGGGCTTGGGTGAGCGAATCGGACCAATCGAGTCGGAAAATTTCTAGTTCCCGGTCACTGGGACGAGCGGCTTGGTAAGAGGCAAGTATTTTTCGAGTGTCTGCATCTCCCGCGAAGAGAATTGGCAATGTTGCTGTGAAATGAATAAGCACAACAGCAAAGCGATTCATGTGTTAAAGTAATCCCATATCAGGACAAGCGCAAGGGGAGCATTTATCACGGGCGTGTCTGTGAATCAGGGACGATCGAGCGATTTTCCAAAAAAATTATTTCTACTTGAGAGCTATTCAATCAGAAAGTTTCGGAGTCTAACCTCATTTCTTTTTTTCGTCCGGCAAAGGAAATTCGACGGAAGGAATATGCGACTTTTTCATGCGCGCGACCATGCGCTTGGCAACATCGGGATGATCGGCGGCGACATTGTGTTGTTCGGCGAGATCGTGGTTTAGATCGTAAAGTTCGATCGGACTGTTCGCCCGCTTGAAAACGTCTCGGCGCACGGCCTTCCAGTTTCCTTCGCGCACGGCAAGCCAGCCACCCGCCTCGTGATATTCCCAATAGAGATAGGGATGCTGTTTTTGCCCGCGCATTCCCAGTAACGTCGGCACGAGGCTGATTCCGTCGGAGTCGCGCGGCGGTTGTGCTCCCGCCAATTCGGCGAGCGTCGGAAGAACGTCTTGAAACGCGCAGATTTGGTCGCTGACCGCGCCTCGCGGAATCCGCCCTGGCCACCGAACCAAGAAGGGAACCCGGATCCCGCCTTCGTACAGCTGCATTTTGCGCCCTCGCAATGGCCCGCTGCTTTCAAAAAAATCCGAGTCCGCGCCGCCGATGCGGACCGTCGGGCCATTATCGCTGCTAAAAAACACAATGGTATTTTCGTCGAGGCCGAGTTTTTTGATCTGTGCCATTAATCGCCCGATGTCGCGGTCCATCCGGCTGACCATGGCGGCATAGGCGGCTCGCGGAGTGGGGTGCGGCAAATAACCATTTTTCCCGTCATAAGGGATTTCGGGAAACGCATCTTTGTACGTCGCGAGTGAATCGTCTGGAACTTGCAACGCCAAATGCGGAATGGTGAAGGCGAGATAGAGAAAAAACGGTTTCTCGCGTTTGCGGCTGATGAATTGGAGCGCATCCTCCGCCATGAGGTCGTGCGCGTACTGTTTGCCGGTGAGCGATTTGCCGCCGAGATTGCCATCGAGCATTATTTTTTCGGTGTTCCGCCACAAATGCGTGGGATAAAAATTATGGGCTTGCCTCTGGCAATTGTATCCGAAGAAATAATCGAAGCCTTGCTGGTTTGGTTCCCCTGTGCTCCCCGGGGCGCCCAAGCCCCACTTGCCGATGGCGGCGGTATCGTATCCTGCGGCTTTTAGGGTGCGCGCGAGGGTAGGTGTATTGCCTGGCAAGGCGATCTGACCTTCCGGTTGCACCTCGCGGTTGGCGCGGACGAACGCATGACCGCTGTGTTTGCCCGTCAGCAGAACGCATCGTGATGGCGCGCAGACGGGACTGCCGCTGTAGGCTTGGGTGAATCGCATCCCCTCGGCGGCAAACCGGTCGAGGTGTGGCGTTTTGATTTTCTGCTGGCTGTAGCAGCCCAAGTCGGCGTACCCGAGGTCGTCGGCGAGGATAAAAATAATATTCGGTTTGCCTTGCGACAGGTTTGGATTCTCGGTCGGCAGTTGCGCGCCGGTGCGGCGACGCCACGCGGCGAGGTCGGCTTGCAACTCGCGCGTGATTTTGGGTTGCGCCGTGGCGAGATTGTTTTTTTCGCCCGGATCATTCTTGAGATCAAACAGTTCGAGCCGATGATCCTCGAAATATTCGATGAGTTTCCAATTGCCGGATCGCACCGCGCTGAATGGTGTCGCGCCGCCGCCGTGGTAATGCGGATAATGCCAGTAGATAGCATCGCGCGACCAGCGCGGGGATTGATTGAGCAATGGCACGAGGCTTTTGCCATCAATGGTGTGTTGCTTCGCGTCGGGCACGCCGGCTAGTTCCAGGATTGTCGGATACAAATCAGGGCTGATGACCGGTGTGTCGCAACGGCTGCCTTCCGATCCGGGTAAAAAGTCACCCCGCACAGGCGGGCGAATGATCATCGGCACGCGAAGCCCGCCTTCGTAAGGTGTGCCTTTGCCGTTCCGAAGCGGAGCGTTGGATGTCGTTTTGCCGAGCGTCAGCCCGCCGTTGTCGGAAGTGAAAATGACAACCGTGTGATCAGCGAGATTGAGATCGTCGAGCGTACGCAGGATGCGCCCGACGCTATCATCTACGCTCTCGACCAGCGCGGCGTAGGTGGCGTTATTTTGCGGCTCCACGGGATCAACCTTGCGTTTGTATTTTTCGACAATTTCTAATTTTCCAGCCAACGGAGTATGCACGGCGTAATGGGAGAGATAGAGAAAAAACGGTTGATTGCGATTCGCCTCGATGAATTTGACTGCCTCTGCCGATTCCCGATCGGTGAGAAACTCTCCCACGGGGCCATCGGGAAGAGTGGGAATCTTATACGGGGAAAAATAGGACGGGGGTTGGCCGCGGTGATCGCCGCCGATGCTTACGTCGAACCCATGCTGGGTTGCGGTGTAGGCAGCCCCTCCCATGTGCCATTTGCCAATGGCACCGGTGGTATATCCGTTTGTTTTGAGCACTCGCGCCAGAGTTGGCTCGTCTGTGGACAAATATTGCGTCCATTTCGGTTCGAGCAGTTTTTCCTTTTTACGGCCTTCACCGGGGATCCAGTCCGTAATGCGCAATCGCGCGGGATATTTGCCTGTGAGCAAACTGGCGCGAGTGGGGGAACAAACCGGCGCGGCGGCGTAGGCAGCGGTGAACTGAATTCCCTGCCGCGCCAGCCGATCAATATTGGGCGTCTCATAAAACTTGCTTCCCGCATAACCGAGATCCTGCGCGCCGAGGTCGTCCACCAGGATAAAAACAAAATTGGGTCGATCCGGCTTTCGAGTTTCCGCGCCGAGACCGAGCGAGCCAAGGGAAACCGCACCGAGTAAGAAGAGAGCGATGTTCTTTCGCATCGAGAATCCTCAATAATCGAATGGGATTGAGATGGCCGGAGGATACCATAGTTTTTGAATGCATCGCAAATCAATCTGCCAAAATCCGGAAATTCTCCGTTTGTACTCAAAGGCGAAAAATCTCTGGGTTTGGAGTACACGCTTCAGCGTGCTCCAAGCTAAAGCTTGAACTCCAAACGATCGATTCCATGGACATGGTAATAAACGGGGTATTTCTGCCAAAATCAGCTTGCGTCGGTGGCGATGTCTCTTTAGGCTTTCCGGTGCGGACGGAAAATTCGGACGAAAGGATCATCGATGGGATTTTTTTCTGGATTGAAACGGTTGTTTGGTAAAAAGGAAGAATCCGTGCTGCCGCTCTCGATGGTGTTGCTCCTGCGACAGAAGCGAACGCTGAACCAGGCGGAACTTCAACGAATGGCAAGTCAAGCGGTTGGGTTTGAGTTGGAAATGAACCAGATGCCGACACCGCCATTTTTTGGGGATGGCTCGCAAGTTTTCGCAGCGGTGGGGCAGAATCCGGAGGGAAAAGTATTTCCGTTGCTCATCAGCAACGTTCACCGGCCATACTTTGATGACCCGCAGGATGTAGCCGAAAATATCCTCGAATTGCGGGTCCGGCAGGCGATTCTGGATAATGTCGCGTGGATTTCCGTGGATTTGCCGAGAGACAAGCGGCATTGGGATGACCATGCCGAGGCGTATCGCTGGATTGGCAAGGTCATCGCCGCGTTGGCCGATGACGATTGTATGGCCATCTTTTCACCGGACGGCAATCAATTAAACGCGTACGACCCCAGTCTTCTCGATCAATTGCGCGGAGAAAATCCGCTTGCGATCTTTGGCCGGCTGTCCAATGCGCCCGTGATCGGGGTAGAGGAAGGAGATGCAGCGATGAAGGCAGCGGTGGAAGAAGCCCGGCGTCGCTGGCCGGAGTTTGTCGCGGCGTTTACGCAACGTCGCGACGACCAACAATTCTCGGCCAAGGGGCCCTTTCGGGAGGGTGATAATAGTGAATTCATGTGGATCATGGTGACCGCCATCGAGGGGGAAGAAATCGTTGGGGAGCTAGGCAACGATCCAGTGAATCTCAAGAAACTCAAGATCGGGGATCCGGTTCGGATGAAACTGGTGGATCTGAACGATTGGATCATTGTGGGTGGAGACGAAATGACCGGCGGGTTTACGATCAAAGTGTTGCAGCAGCGCGAGAATCAGTAGCGCGGCATGATAGCGCCGGAGCATTTCGGTGATTCTAGTTTGACAGAGTGGAATGGATTGGCTACCTTGCGCCTACTCGATGGGGTGCGTAGCTCAATTGGCAGAGCAAGTGACTCTTAATCACTAGGTTCTTGGTTCGATTCCAAGCGCACCCATCAACCAACATGAGCGACACGAAAACCAACGAGCCGCAGTGGTATCACGGAAAAGATAATCAGGTCTCCGGGCCGCATCCAGAATCAAAACTCCGGGAGCTGATGACGGTGGGCGAGGTGACTTCAGAAACGTTGGTCTGGTCGGATAGTCTGACCGTTTGGACACCCGCGGGAAAGATCGAGGAATTGCAAAAGCCGCCGCAAACAGGCCCGCGTTTGCGTCGGCGCGCCGTGACGACGGTGCCGCCGTTGCCGGCGCCTGTGGTGGATGCCGCCAAACCCGTGGGGAAGCCGACCGAAAAATCCGGGGAAAAACCGGCGGAAAAACCCAGCGATAAACCGGCGGAGAAAACCGCCGAAAATACGGGTGCGGTCACAGAGAAGGAAACCTCGGAAACTGCAAAGCCGACCGAGGCGAAGGCGGAGGAGGAAAAGCCGGACAGCGCGAAAATCAAGCGTATTGGATTGAAACGGACGTATTCTCCAGAAGAGGAAATGAATGCATACACGCCGGCTCCGCCCGGAGGATCCCAATCGAATCCTCTCATGGCGACGCACGATCCTTTGGCGCGCCGAAAAGGATTTGATCGCCCGTGGTATCTCACGCTGATTTGCGCGTTGGTCATGCTGGCTTCATTCACCACCTTATTAGGGGTCGTGACGTTTTATTCATTGCCGGCGGCCAAGGAAAAGGTGGCAAATTACTTTGCTGAACTCAACGCGGATCCCGAAGCCGAGGAGATCACGCTAATAGACGAGGAGATTCTGAAGAAGTTTGTCAACGCGCTGGCGGTGGTGGCCGTGTTGCACCTGATCGCGATGGGCGGATTCATGGGCATGAAACGATGGGGCGTTTATTTTTATGGAATGGCGGGATTGTTCGGGGTGGTGGCATTGTCAGCTGCGGGTATGCCGGTCAAGATGATCACCACGACTGCGTTATTGACGTATATCGTCGTTCTCGGTTTTGGCATCGTCTCGTATCGCGAGATGAACTAAACGCGATGCAACGGTCACGAGCGCCGCATGAGTCACCTAGATCAATGGACGGGGCGCGTGGCTCGGAATGCGGTCCGGGCACTGGCTCGCGTGTATTATCGGCGGATTGAAGTGATCGGTCGGGAGAAAATCCCTGTTTCCGGCCCCGTGCTGCTCTGCGCGAATCATCCCAATTCGTTGATGGATGCCGTGATTCTCGGGTTGGTGGCGCGTCGTCCCGTTCATTTTTTGGCCAAAGCGCCTCTCTTTGATGTGCCTCTATTCGGATCGGTCTTGCGCGCGCTGGGGATGTTGCCTGCGTATCGCGGCCAAGACGACCGTTCCCAGGTGAGCGCGAACATGCAAACGCTCGCCGATGCGGCTGGGTGGTTGGCGCGCGGTGATGGGGTCGGAATTTTTCCCGAGGGCAAATCGCATGACGCGGCGCGCGTGGAGCAGGTGCGGACTGGCGCGGCTCGGATCGCGATGCAAGCGGCGCAAGGAGGATGTCGTGGATTGCTCGTGGCCCCGGTGGGAATCAATTACGAACGGAAAGAGCGGTTTCGGAGTGTGATTTGGGTTTGCGTGGGCGATCCAATGGATGCGGATGCTTGGCTGGCGCAACATGGCGGGGAGGAGAGGCGCGCGATGCGGACAATGACCGGTGAACTGGACCGGCGATTGAAAGCGGTTGCTGTTCACATTGAGGCCGCGAAATGGGAACCGTTCTTGGAGGATTTGGAATTATTGGCGCCTGCGGAGGACGGCGAGATTTCAGATTCAATGGCCTGTTTGCGGCGACGGAAACGCATCGCGGACGCGATGAATTATTTTTTGGCGACGGACAAGGTGACGGCGGAGGATATCGCGGCGCAAATCCAAGCGCATCGAGAGAGATTGTCGAGCGCCGGGATCACAATGGATACGCCGGCGCTTCGAGCGCGAGGCGAGGGATGGTCGGCGAAACGGGTTCGCGAACTCGTTGGGTTGCTCGTTTGGCTTGCGCCCGCATTGGCGGGAACCGTGCATCATTTATTGCCGTTTCTGTTGACGCGCGCCGTGGCGGGGCGGCTTCAATATCCCGGGCGGACTACGATCTCGCACACTCGATTGTTGGTTGGGTTGCCGATCTATGCGCTTTGGTATGCGGGGGTGGCGTTATGGATGACGGGGCATTGCGGTGCGTGGCCAGCCGTGATTTGGTTGTTGACGATGCCGGCGGCAGGAGTGGTGGCCTTGAATTACGGGAGTTGGTTTTGCGCCGTCGGCCGAAGATGGGTCAGTGAAATGGATTTGCGAAGTCGCCCCAATGAATTGGCGCGATTGCAATTCGAGCACGAACAATTGAGGAACCGGCTTGGAGAGTTATCGAAGGCATATCGCCAATCGCTGCCGCTGTTCCCATCGTGATTTCGTTGTTGCATTTGCCGAGCGAATCGCGTAGGAAACGCCCCTAAACCAAAAACGTTCAACCCAAAAACCCAAGGAGAATCACAATGGCAAGAAAACCAAATGCTGCTTTCATGAAACCCGTGCAACCGGATGCCGCGCTCGCCGCGGTCGTCGGTAGCAAGCCGCTTCCCCGCACCGAGCTGACCAAAAAGCTCTGGGCATACATCAAGAAAAACGGTTTACAGGACAAGGTCAACAGACGCAACATTAACGCGGATGACAAATTGAAGCCGGTTTTTAACGGCAAGAAAACAGTCTCGATGTTCGAGATGACCGCTCTAGTCAGCAAACACGTCAAGTAACCGCTTCTTTGGTTTGGTTCAGGAAAACCCGTGCCGCCTCGTGTGGCGCGGGTTTTCTATTTTCTTCGATCGCATCGGGAGGGACGTGCCGCGCGGATCGCGCTTGAGGTCGTCGCACCGCCGCGTTAGTCTGCTGCGCCATGTCGAATCCCACTACAATAGCGTCACCGATGGCGGACGAAGGGACATCCTCGGGTTCGGGCGGATCCGAGGCGCAGGCGGAGTGGGTGAAACTGTTGATCTTGCTCGTCAGTGCGCTTGGTGGATTTTGGATTTTGTTGGGGCATCGGTTTTCGCCAGAGACGTATTTATCAGCCCCGATTGTGCGTGGCACAACGGAGATGGCTTGGTTTGCAGGCGCGTTGGTGCTGGCACTTTTTGTGGGGGCGGGTTTTCGGCGCGACCCACGATTGTGTGAGAGATTAGCACGGGCATTGCTTCCCGTGGCGATGATTTCGGTGATTGTTTTTGTCTGCAACGGATTGTTTGGCACGATGCCGTATGTGGCGGTTCTTGGATTTGGATTGGCCTGCGGAATCATTCCGGTGATGTGGTGTGGGCAGCAGTCGAGAGAATCGCAGTCCCAAGGAGCACTATGGGATTGGTTGTTGATTTTCATCACCGTCTCACTCGGCGTTTATTATTACCGGCAACAGGTTTGGTATTGGAACAATCTCGCGCTCGGCTATGCCGATATCGTCGAGATGGCGCGTGTGATGTTTAACTCTGTGAATCACCCCGCCGACCTGTTTTTACAAGTGAACCCGGACAAACCAATGTTCTTCGACCATTTTCAGCCGGGCATCTTGCCGTTCCTGCCGCTTTGGGCGATTTGGCCGGACGTGCGATTATTGGTTGTATTTCAAGTGGTGGCAGTGGTTGGCGTTGCCTGGCCTTTGTATTCGATTGGCAAACAATTGTTTCGCGACAAGGCGTCGGCGTTTTTACTGGCCATGGGTTGGCTGGCGCATCCCTCCTGCTCCCAGTTTATTTACGGTGGATCGTATGGATTCAAATGGGGAAGTTTCTGTCTGCCCCTGTATTTCATTGCGCTGGCGTGTTGGTTGCGCGGCCGATGGGGATGGGCATTTGCCGTAGCGTATTGGGCGATGTTGATCAAGGAAGAAGCGGGAATTTTGATCGGGATGTTCGGATTGTATTTGTTCCTGTTTCGACGCCAACGGACTGGCCTGGCCGTGTCGGCAGTCGGATTTGGGTATTTTCTCTTGTTGTCAGCCTTTGTCATGCCTCGACTGTTGGGAGAGGGAGGGTATTTGGTACAGGGATATTTTCAGGGGCTCGGTAATTCGAAATTGGAAATCCTGCTTTCCCCGTTGCAAAAGCCCGAGGTATTTTGGGGGCGACTATTCAGCCGCAGCACGTTCGATTTTGCGGCGACCTTGTTGGCTCCGCTCCTGTTTCTGCCAATCCGAAAACCGTCGGCGCTGTTTCTCGGATCCCTGACGTTTTTGTTTGTCTCGTTATGGGATAATCCACAGGAGAAAAGCATCTGCTACCAATATCAATCGGCGTTGTTGGTCGCCTGTTTCTACGCGTTGGCGCGAGGTCTGGAAGGCGGACAGACCGAACTGGCGACACGCCGCCGCGCTTGGTTGACGGGTGTCGTCGTTGCCGGTGGCACGATCTCGATTTTTTTGGGGATGATGTTTTGGAGCAAGGACAGTATTGCGATTCAGGTTTGGCCCGGACGGCTGGCGTTGGTGGAGGAGATGAAGGCAAATATCAACCGCGATTCGAGTCTGCTGGCGACGCAGCGGGCGGCAGCGCATTTTGTTGACCAGCGATTTCTATATGTTGGCGAGCCGGCTCCGCTTCACTTTTGGGATCGGCTTCCGCCTGGTTTGGATTTTGTGCTGCTGGATTTTCGGGATCGTTGGCGAACGTTGGGCGGACTCGGATGGATTCCCGATATGCGGCGTTATCAGCGATTGATGGAATCAACCAGGCCGGACTTGAAGCTGGTTGCGGTGGAAGACGGAATGCTTTTATACGGCAATCGGGGAACACCATTGGATCCGCGGGAACGGGTGGAACGATTGTTGGTGCCGTCAGGCGCCATGACTGTGAAGATCGAGCTGAACGAAGGCGTAAAAATCGTCGGCTTTTTCGATGATCGGATCTCGACATCGCACGGCGACCAGGTCTTGATTCAAATCGTTTGTTTGATCAACGCGCCAACGCGAGCGGACTTGGCCGTCCGCTGCATCCTGGATTATTGCCGGGAGGGATTCATCGAGGAATCGTTCGCGTCGGAATGGCAACCGCTTGGCCAGGGGATTTGGCCGGTGGATCGGTGGGAAGTTGGCAAATTTTACGTGGACGAGTTTTTGATCTTCGCGCCGCCGCTCTTGCACGGACAGCGTCCCACGCTTCGGTTCGAGTCACAGCTTCTTGCACCCCTCAAAACCGGAGATGATAATCCCGCAGCACCACCTCCGGCTCCCGCTCCACAAAGTTGACCACTTGAGAGAGAACTTGATTGGCGTATTGTTGATCGGTGCTGACGATGGCAACGCCGAGCATCGCGTTGTGCCAGACATCCTGGTGATCTACTTCGGCTACCGACACATTGAATTTCGAGCGGATCCGATCCTTGAGACTCTTGATTACCTGTCGCTTTTCTTTCAAGGACCGCGCACCGTGGAGTTCCAGTTCGACTTGTAACACGCCAATAATCATCAAGGGGTCCGCAGTCGGTCGCTTGACTGTTAAAAAATGGAGGCGGCGGGAATTGAACCCGCGTCCTCAAGAAATTCACGACGGCTTCTACATGCTTGTCGGATTTTTTTATCTCGCGGGATGGCAAACCAATCCGCAGGTCAACCATCACGCCAGCCGCCACGGATTTATTTCGCGCGTCGGCGCGGCGACTCCGCCTCGGCGCTATCCTGCAATCGTCGGTTCGTCCACTTAGCAGGTGTCAGTGGCGAACCGTCGCGGCTTAAGCCGCGAGAGCCAACTCTTCGTTGTCTCTTGGTTTTTTGTCAGGTGTTTTAGGAGGCCACCCGACAACCTCCGCATGCAACACGCCGCTCCTCTCTCGAGTCGAATCCTGTACGCCCCCAGCAAGAAGTCAGCGCCGGAATATAAGCGCATTTTGGCGGTAGAAGCAAGCCCTGGTCTTACCTTGCCGGTCGGATCTTTTTCAGTGATTCCAAGTCGTACGTTCCCGCTGCCACCGCTTCAAGTGCTTGCCGTAGCCCGACACGCGGATGCCCGTGCCAAATAACGGTCTCATTCGGGTCGATTACAAACGCATACGGGAGCCGAACGACACCGTACGGCACGGCAAAATTGAGTGAGGTCTTACATAATTCGTCCGTAGCGACTCCGACGTTCATCTTGTCCCCAAGTCCTCGCACGAAATCCACTGCGGTATTTCCGTACTGATTTTGACGTTCGATGGATTCACTGTTGACGACAACGAAAACCACACCCGCGCCTTTGAATTGTTTCTGGAGGTCATCGAGCGCCTTGATGTCTTTCTCCACAAAAGGTTCATAGGTAGCCCACAAAACCAGAACTTTGATCGTCTTGCCGGGAACGATTTGGAGTTGATAAGGGGGATTTTTAATCCATCGCGCGAGTTGGATTTTAGGCGCGGGAATCCCCAAACCCGACCCGTTCGTAATTCCAAAATTCTCAACCGGATCAGCAAATAATTGTTTGGGTGAAACATCCTGGTAGGGCGGCATTTGGTATGCTTTTTTGCCGTAAGCGATGGTGATGTGCGCTGGCTTGAAAAGATTTTCGGATGGTTTAGGATTGATTTCAACCTCATAGAAAGTGGTGACTTCAACCGACCGTTTGATCGTCGGCCGATAAATTACCTCGCCCAATTTTCGGTTATCTTTGTGACCTCCATCAAAGACATAATCAGTTTGCGCCATCCATTTCACAGGAAAGCCATTTTCTTTGGAGATCCAAACTGTTTCCTTTGTCCCCAATTTTTCCCGATTTATTTCCCATCGTTCACATTGTTGGTTTGCAATTGTCTCGGCTTCAGTTTGTTTCCCTGATTGTTGTACCCACTCTACATACCGCAGCGGGTTACGCTTGATGTTAGTATTGGCGTCGAGCTCCAACGGGTAATGGCTCTTTCCGCAACAATCTTCGTAAACGGTTCCGTCCCTGCTCAAGTAGGAACAGAAAACCGCCGTGCGCGATTCTGCCATCTCCTTGTATTTTGCGGCTTGGTTCGGCCACCGTTTCGCGTACTCCTTTTGAGTCTCCGCAGCATGACGAAAGTACCTGTCACTGCCCGAAATTGCTTCCCAGCGAACCATGTCTCCCCATTGCCAATATTCATGAGCAAACCGGTCCATTTCCACCTCTCTGATTTTCCATGCTGGTTCATCCGTATCGACTCCCGTGACTCCAAATATTTCGGTGACAATTTTAAAATGAACAGAATGAGTTTTGGCGTAAGGATTCTCGTTGATTTCATGGGACCGGCTTTGAGCGCGCGCCCCACCCGCATAAATACCCAGAGCAACTAGCAATATGCTCATCCGCACCCAATTCACAGTGCAATTGTAGCCTCGATTTTTATTCGCGGCAAGTGGTTATTATGGGGTGGTGGGCAGTCTAAAATGTTTTCTCCAAACATCATGCGCCGGCCGCGATTTACCTTTTTCATCCACCAAGCCACAGTCTTTCCAAGCCAGAAAAAGTTCGGGCGCGCCTGCCTTGATCTTTTCCCAGAGCGCATCATAGTCGCGGTAGAGGAAGCCAATGACAAAGAGGTATTTCTTATCGGTCGCTCGTGTCATGAGTTTTTCAAAATAAGCGCGCTGTTTTTCCGGTGTGCCGAAAATCGTGACACCGCTCTGCGGCAGCTTGAGCGTCTCGGCGGCTTCCCCGGTCTCCACAATGGCGTACGGCTTTTTGTAATTGTCAAAGTTCTTCCCCAGCCAATCGAACGCGTAATCCTCGCGGCCGGTGAGTCCCGCGATAAACGGGTAGAAACTGATCGCCACAAAATCGCAGGAATCCATGATTTGACGACAAGCCTCCACCATCGGTTTATTTTCGCCTTTATTCAGAAGATTATGGAGTGTGAACGACGCGCTGATTGGCAGCTTCGGATGTTCCTTCTTCAGCTCGGCGTACACATATTTGTGCAGTTCGGCGTAGGCATCCCAGTTTTTCTTCGAGCCGGTGAAGATTTCGTTCACCTCGATCCCGATGCACATGAAATCGGGTTTCCAAACCGCAATCGCGCGTTTGCAATACGCCAGGTACGCCTGTTTGACCAGCGGATCGTTGAATGGTTTGCCCTTGAATTCCTTGGGCAACGGCAGGTCTTCTTTCTCACCCCAATACTTCGCCAAATCACCGCGTCCGGGCGAAAGCGCGAGGTAAATCTTTGCATTCTTCGGCGTGCGATCCCGTCGCCCGTTCCAGTCGTCGGTCAGATGTTTCGAGAACGGTTTGCCGTTGAGCGCCTCGGTCCAGGGAATACTTTCCATATGTTGCGCCATGATATCGGCGTTCCCGGCGAAAAACTTTTTCCCATCCGTGATTGCCTCCAGCGTCATGTCATACGGAAACGGTGTGAAACCCATCCGGAAGGGACGCGTCTCGTCGGCGTAAATGCTAACCGAAACAGCTACCGCTGCCATAGACAAGAGTCGTTTCACGAGACTAAGATATCTGTGATTCGATTCAGGTTTCAAAATGAACTCAAAAGGGCTTCTCACTTTGCCAACCGTTCGCGTTGGAGCGTCCAGCCACGCCAGTCGGCGAGTGAGGTGTTGAGTTCTACGTACAGTTCTTTGACGACAGTTTGCGCGCGCAACACATCGCCTTCCGACTTGATCTTTGGTGCGAGCCACTTCAATGCGGGTAATGCCTCGGGACCGAGATCGCGCAGATAACGCAGGTCGATGGGAGCGCCTTCGCCCGTTGCCTCCCGACAATGGCGCACATTGTAGTTTGCGATGAATCCATCGAAGTCCGCAAAGCAGCATAGGTACAACAGGATCGTTGCTGTCATCGCGTTCACGTTCACGAGCCAGCGATTGCTGCGTCCCGCGACGATTCGCCATCCTATCCAGATCAATCCCATCGCCACCAGCGACATCCAGATTGCCGCCGCTAACCGCCACCGTGTCAGCGAAAACGCGTCCACATACAACCACAAACGCCAGGCGGCTGACGCGACCAGAAACACATTTTGCGCGATCCACAAATACACCAACCGTCGCGCCCAGCGCATAGTTGTGGCGGACGGACCTTCGCGGAATGTCATCAGCACGAACACGGCTGCCAGCAACGCCGTGGCAATGAGCGGATAAGCGCCACGATGGGCGTATTCGGAGTGCGACATGTTTTCCGGCAAAGCCGCGCCGCCCCACAAGTATCGAAGATCCAGAAGCAATTGCACGGCGAAAATCGCGTTGAAAAGAATCAAACATCGCACGATGGCTGCTGCGCTGGGAAACGTTTCCCCCTCTGCATATCGGGGCGGCTGCTCGACGTCCTTTCCGTCGCGGGTTCGTGTCCGCACCCGCAACAACGCCCATGTCCAGATGCCCACCAGTCCCCACAGGAAAATTCGAGGCAACCGCGGAAAATCGGGTAGGTCGCTGAAAATCCGGCGCAGCCACTCGCCGGCGTGTTCGAGCCAGTTCGATATGATGGGGTTTGCCACGGCGAATAAAATGATGAACACGCAACTCAACAACACCGGCACAAACCAGTTACGCACCAGCCGCCAGACGTGAAACTGTCCCGTTTCGGGAAGCGGGTGGTTGCGCAACCAACGCGATCGCGCGGCAACGTCGTGAATGAATTGCCACCATCCCATCAACAAGAACATTCCCCAACGCTGCATCCAAGTAACTGCGTTCACCGCCCAGCCTTCGCGAGCTACGATGGCCAGTGTAACGATGCCGACGATGCCGAGTGCGACCGTGAGAGGTCGCGGCTGTTCCACCGCCGTCCATGCCAAGCCGAGTACTCCCACTGTAATCGCCATTCCTTCGCGCGCCCGAAGATGCTTGCCTCCCCTCGACCAAATCGCCGCGACCAGCGCAATTCCGTATGCTCCGACCGTCCACCCAAAGGGATGACCGTAAAAAAACAAATCCGCCATCGCAATGGACGCCAGAGAAAAAATTGTCAACAAGGCAAACCGGTGTGGTCGAGGAATACCCGTGGAAGGAGGAGTCGCATCCGTGGCAATAGAAGAAGTGCCATTCATAGCTCAGCGAACGCCGCAACTTGCCGCACAAACGTCCCTCTGTCAACCATTGTGGATACGCGTCGCGAGGGAAGTCAGTAATTTTGATCATCAAGCTTCTCATAGCTCGCGCGCGTGGCGAATTCGGCATACTTCAGCGGGAGCTATTTTTCCGGTAGGATCAGATCTTTGGCATCATCAGCGATGAGCTGGATCAACTCGTCACGTTGCAGGCTCGATGTTGTTTTCCCGATGGCGTCGAGACTGTTTTGGTAGGAACGGAATTTTTCAATGATTTCGCCGAGCGCGGCACTGGAGGATTTCAACGCCAGCACAAACACTTTCTCCACCGCTTGCCGCAGCCAGTCGGTCTCGATGTTTTCAAGTGTCACTCGAAATTCGTTGAGGTGTTTCCGTAGTTTCTCCTGCGGTTCGATTACGGATTTCAATCGCTCGCTGACGACCGAAAAATCGGCGCTCGCCTGTCGCCAGGCAGCGTTGTAGACGATCAACGAC
Organism: uncultured Verrucomicrobiota bacterium; assembly: GCA_964348665.1. Lineage (GTDB taxonomy): Bacteria > Verrucomicrobiota > Verrucomicrobiia > Palsa-1439 > CAYGDP01 > CAYGDP01. Next base: position 3,880 of record CAYGDP010000026.1, on the reverse strand, counting down.
GTCCAGTCGCGTTTCTTGAGCAATTCCTTGCGTGATTTTTCGACGGCGTCGAGGCCGTCCCGAATCTTCTTGGCGCTATCGGCGGTGTCGTCGGCGGCGCCGTACAGTTTCTCGACCCAGGACCCAACTTCGGTGGCGGGCGGGAATATTTTTTCCAGCGCGTCCCATGCGGATACACCCGCGACCGAGAAGTCTTTCAGTTCCATGATCGCTGCGTGCAACGGCCCGAGTGCGGTACGCACCAGCCCGAACGTTGGCTTCAACAACGAACTGATCAGCGCAAGTTGTCTCAAATTCGAATCGGTTTTTGATCCTTTGGCTTCGTCCAGGGTCTCTTGCAACAATCGGCGGGCGATGGCGCGGCTGATTTGACGTTTTTCGCCAAGCAATTGGTTGCGCAGTGCCAAGACATCCGCGCGGCTCGTGGATGGTTTGCCAAATCGGAAGATGGCAAAAACCTTTTCCGCCTGTTCCAAAGCGATGGCGGCATCGTTGTAGGCATTCAGGGAGCGGGAAGCGGACCGAAGAGCGGATCGAGCGACTTCCAAAGACAGATCGGGCGTGATGTTTCCATCTTTGCGAATCAATTGATTGAACAAAGTGTAATCGGATCGGGCTTGAGCGATGGATTGATCGGCCTGCGCCAGAAGCGAGCGGTATTGAGTGACTTGATAGGACCAAGTGATCAGCAGGACCGCCATCAGCGCCCCGCCCGCGATGAGTTGCAGGTTGCGGCGCGAGACTTTTGGCGCGGATGAAATGGCGACAGGCGGTTGAATTGTTTTGGGTGGGGCAACGACCGGCGGGGCGTCGGTCGGTGCGGCGGTCTCCTTTGGTTTGATCCATTCGCCACAGTGCTGGCATTTCAACGCGGAATCGGAGATTTCCGCTTCGCAGTAGAGGCAGCGTCGCATCAGGTCGAAGCCTAACGCGTAACCCGCGAAACGTAAAACGAAAAAGGAGGGCAGCCGTCAATGTGCGTCTGCCACCGCTGGAGCGCAGTCTCCGCCGATATTTTCGAGTCGAAATAATTTTTTGGCGCGCTTGCTCAACCTCGCGTACGTTTCGGCAGGGATGGCGATGGGCGGGTATTGTGTTTTGAGCCAGTGACGTGAAAAAATAAGAGCCAGGTTGGGGCGGGGATTGTCACTGGCGTTGGGGGTTCCCCGATGCCACATTCGCATATCGCGAATTAACAGGGAACCGGCGGGCATCCGGACTCGCTCGGAAGGTTTTTGGGCAGCGAGTTTTTCAATATCGGTATGCGCGCCGAGCGTATGAGTATTCGGCCAGATTTCCAATGGGCCGTTGTCTTCGCGAAAATCCACGAGCGGGATATTGAGCACAAGACTGTAGGCGGGTGGCACAATACCCGTCTCTGGAAAGAGGGCGTGAATATCGGAATGGACTTTCTGATAATCCGAGCCGGGCAACGGCGTGTCGGAGGCGAAATAGTGGCAGACGCAATCGTCGCCAAGCAGGGCATCCACAATCGAGAGCACCAGCGAGTTTTCGATCACTTGCGGGTCGATAAACGGCGGCATGAAAGGCAGATGCATTTGGTAGCGGTTCGCGCCGCGATTCGGGTCGGTGCGCGCGATGTAGTCGGCAAAATTTTTCATGAACGCAGCGTGCAGCTTGGCGATGAAATTGCGGGAAAGCACCGAGGGAAAAATGACAAAGCCGTGTGTGTTGATCTGATGGACTGCGGTTTGGAGATCTTTAGTTGAAAGCTTCATGATTGATTCCACGGGCGGACACGGCTACGCACGAATCGATATTCATTTGTGTGCATTGGTTTTCAACGCAATCACTTTCCCGGTTTTCCCTGCCTTCAATCCCGATAGCATCACCTCTGTCACGTGACGTGCCATCCAGACGTTTTCAACGGGCGGCTGGGTGCCGCGCCGGATGCAGTCCGCGAAATGATCGTGCAAGCCGCCAACGGTCGTTTTGCATGGAACGGCGTCCGACCGGATCGGCGCGTGGTCGCTATCGTAGGCGAGGGGGGTGAATTGTGTAACCTCCGCGTCGCCGAGTCCCGGGCAAGTGAATTTGCCGCGTGTGCCGTGTACGGAAAGCTCCCACGTTCGCGCGGGATCGCACCAGCTCGTCTCGGCGGTAGCGACCGCACCGTTTTGGAATTGCAAGATGAGCGTGGCTTGATCTTCCAGTTTGGTGGGTTTGTCGAAGGTGCTGATCACGCCCGACACGCATCGGACTGTGCCGAGCAGCGCAACGAGTTGGCTAACGGCGTAGACGCCCATGTCGAAGAGCGCGCCGACGCTGGCGCGTTTGGAATCGAAAAACCAAAGGTCGTCCGTTTCTTTCTCGCCGAAAATCTGGCTGACCTCGCGGTAGTACACCTCCGGTCCGCCGTGGCTGGTACGGGCGCGAGCGCCGGAGATTTTGCCGATGACACCGTCGGCGATGAGTTTTCGCATCGTGTAAATGGAACTTGGAAAATGGGGCAAGCAAAGCACGGTGCGATCGGATTGCTCGACGCCGCGCGCGAACGCATGAGCCTCTTTCATCTCGCCACAGAGCGGTTTTTGCATGATCAGATGCTTACGGGATTTCAACGCCGCGATCCCCCAGCTGACATGTTGCGGGTGCGGCGTGGCAATGATGACGGCATCGAGGTTGGGGTCAGCGATCACGTCCTCGTAACGCTGTGTCCATCGCGGCACTCGGAATTGGTTGCATAGCAATTTAAGCCGCGACTCTTTGCGTCCGCTCAAAACCGCGATGTCGAACTCCTTGCTTTTTGCCAGGTCGGGCAGGTGAAGTTTTGCCACGATGCCGCCGGCGCCGATGATTCCGATTTGGAGTTTTTTCATGTGCAGAGGAGTTTTAACCGCGTGTGGATGCAAATCAACGCGAAACTTTCACGACTGGATTGAAAAGAGAAAAAAATATTGCGGCGGGCGCCTGGGTGGGGTATGGTTCGCGGCTGCGATGAGGATGACAATTGGATTGGGGATGATTGCCAGCGTGCTACTGGCGGGTTTAACGATTGCCGACACCGTCTATCTGCAGGACGGCACCAAGAGGCAGGGACGAATCCTATCCGAGACCGATATGCTGATCACTTTGGAAGTGCCAGCAAAAGACGGAAAGTCGCTGACCAGCACGACCATCAAAAAAACGGATGTCTTGCGCGTCAAGCGTGCCGCGCCGGATGAGCTTGCCTTCGAGGCGCTCAAGAAATACCAGCTCAATCCTGCCACCAGTTATCAGTTGGCGCAGTACGACCAAGTGCTGACGGTTTTCCAGAGGTTTCTCACTGACCACCCTGGCTCCATTTACGCGTTGGACGCGCGCCTGCTGATGGAACAGTGGGAGGCAGAGAAGAAACAAGTCGCCAGCGGGATGGTGAAGGTTGGCGTGCCAAGTCCGGGCGATGCGAAAAAGACAATGACACTCTGGTTGACCCAGCAACAAGCCCAGCCGTTTGTGATGAAGCAACAACTTTGGGCCGATGGACAGCGGAAATTGAAACAGTATCAAAATGACGCCGCTGCCCTGGCCAATCTCAAACTGAAGAAAGAACAGTTCGAGAAAAACTCAAGCGTTCTTCAGCCTGCCCAGCGGGAAAATGAATTGCGCAAGTACGATAACGAAATCAAACGCCTGGAAACCAGCGCTGCCGAGTCCGAGCGTCAATATCGCGCTGCCGCAGAAGCCTATCAGCGTGCGCCGGATCCTCTGGTGACATACCAGCAGGCGCAACTCGCGGCCGCGGCCGCCAAGGCAGCAGAAGGACAGAAAAAACCGGGCATCAAAAAAATTGGCGGCGGTTCGTCCGCCACTTCCCCCGCCACCACCGGACAAAAACCGCCTGCCGCCACCCCGCCAGCGCAGCCGACTCCTCCTCCTC
>CAYGDP010000025.1:0-57171 GCA_964348665.1 uncultured Verrucomicrobiota bacterium | reverse complement strand
CCATGGCCAAGTTTAATGTTATATACTGTCCAACCAATGGGGCAAGGTCACCAGCCGTCAAGATTTTACGAAGTAAGCTTCTTAATTTCATCATCATCTCCTTGTTTGGCTTTCGTTTCCGATGCCGATGTCTTGGTCACCATTATTGGAACTAAGGATTTTGATAGTCGGGGCCGGGAAGAGTGGGCACATCGCTAAATCCGAAAACAGCGATAATCCCCTTGCCCACGCCGCCAACCTGCAAGCGGCCGTATTCCCATTCTTTGACTCCCCGCCCCGCTCTCGCCTCTGCACTCCATTCTGGCCTGCCTGTCAACGCATCCGAGCATTCCAATTGACCGCGTGCGATGTGGTAAACTTTTCCCTCGGCGTAAAGAGGATCGTTCGCGTCGGTGGCGGTTTCCCAAACTACTTTTCCAGCCCAGCGGTCAAAGCAAGTCAATTTCCAGCCCTCGTCCCTCTTTCTGCTACCACTGGAATAAACGAGATCTTTCGCTGGTGGTATTGCATGGCCTTGCCGTGGTCTATAATCTTTAGGATCAACCATCTTGCCGGTTTCAGTGTCGATGAGGGAAAACTTCGTTTCCGGTCCTCCTTTCGCCGGCGTCCAGAGCATCCATTTCCCATCAACTTTGATCGGTTTTGGATCCACTGACCAGTTTCCTTCCAATTTCCAAATCATGTGACCTGAAATCACACCGAAACACCTGAGGCCAGAATCTTGAAAAAAAACCTTCCCATCGAGCCGCAAGACCTTTCCGTCGTCAGCCACGGGAATGTATGCTCGTCTCTCATGCACTTGCCAAAGGATTTTGCCAGATAGATTGTCGAGTGCCATCAGTTCAAACGCAGAAGAAGTTCCGCCTCGGAAAACGGATATTATTATTTCTTTGCCAGGCGACCATGCCCCAACGAAAGCCACATCCGTTCCGAGCAGCTCCCCAAGGGAGATCACGTTGAGCCGCTTCCCCGACTCCAAGTCCAACACCAGAATCTTGCTAACGTAAGGATTCGGCTTTTCCGCATAGGTCTCGAAGACCATATTGTCGGCAACCGCCAACGGTGGAACGCCTGCCAAGAAATGAGGCAATGGGTATTTCCATTTGACTCTTCCGGTCTTTGTGTCCAAACAGAAAATTCCTGGGTCGGGTGTTACCTGGGCTGCGCCGGTGTAGCGGAATTTATATGGCTCAAAAACAATGTTTTGGCCGGCCAAGATCGGCAACGTGAGAAGATGTCCCTCTTTTAGAAATTCCCAACGCAGCTTGCCTGTTTTGGAATCAAGCGCGTAAAGCCGACTCTCAACGTGCGTTGCATCCAAACCAATTCCACGATGCCCACGATAACAGCTTGAAAGCACATAAACGGTGTCATCCTCTCCAAGCTTGATGCAGTGTGTCAACCCTTTCGGCTGAAAATCCCAAAGCTTATTCCCCTTCAGGTCGAACGCCCTCACATGCCCCGGCCCACATCGGAAATCATCCTCTTGCTTTTCCTGCGCGAAAGCCTCCCCCGCGACCGTCACCATCACCGCCGCGAGGCTCATCGCCCACAGGCCACTGCATCTCGCGTTGATTCGGTTCCTCCTCATGGTCACGGTTTGCTTCGGTAGCATATCCCTTTGACGGTTATACGCAACCGGTTTCTTAAGCCGTCAGTGCTAATTCACCATCAGCATTTGCTACCGTCCGAACAGTGACTCCATTACTTTTTCCCAACCTTCGCGCGGACTTCGTCGAGCGTGCCGGCGGAGCCCAATTTCTCGTTCTTGTGCGCGATGAATTTCGCGTATTCGTCCATGAAAACTTTTCCGGGCGGACGGAAATCGAACTCCGAAGGTTTGTCGCGGAAAAACTCCCGGTGAACGCGCGTCCAAACCAGGCGTCCATCGGTGTCAATGTTCACCTTCGTCACACCCATTTTGGCCGCGGGCAGATATTCGTTCTCGTCCACGCCGCGCGCGCTGGGGTCGAGTTTGCCGCCGGCTTTGTTGATCCGCTCCACTTCCGATTGCGGCACGCTGGAGCTTCCGTGCATGACAATGGGTAGGCCGGGACAACGCGTCTGGATCCCCTCGATCACGTCGAAGTGCAATCCCTGTTTACCCTTGAATTTATACGCCCCGTGACTGGTGCCAAACGCACAGGCCAGTGAATCGCATCCTGTCTGTTTCCAAAACTTCTGCGCCTCTTCCGGATTGGTCAGGCAGGCATGACCTTCGTCCACCTTGATGTCTTCCTCAACGCCGCCGAGCATTCCCAATTCAGCCTCGACGCTAATCCCCTTGACATGGGCGCGATCCACCACGCGTTTGGTAATGGCGACATTTTCATCGAACTTCTCGTGACTGGCGTCAATCATCACCGAGCTGTAAAAGCCGGAATCAATGCAGTCGTAGCAGGTTTCTTCATCGCCATGGTCGAGGTGCACCGCAAAAATCGCCTCTGAAAAAAACTGGTCGGCGGCGCGGATGATCGCTTCGAGCATCCGTTTGTCGGTGTATTTGCGGGCGCCTTTGGAAAGCTGGATGATGAACGGCGCCTTGGACATGACGCAGCCGCGGAACAACCCCATCGTTTGTTCGAGGTTGTTGATATTATACGCGCCGACGGCGAACCGTTTGTAGGCGACTTTGTACAGTTGTGCAGTGGTAACAATCATTTCGAAATCTCCTTGAGCCAAAGATTTTACTCGCTCGCGGCGCACACGCAATCAAAATCTTCCTCTACTCTTGACCATATTGGAATTCACTGGTATCAGTCTTAGCCGTTCATCGGGACGTAGCGCAGCCTGGTAGCGCACTTGAATGGGGTTCAAGGAGTCGCGGGTTCAAATCCCGCCGTCCCGATTTTCCCTCAATCATTTGCGATGAGCTTGCCGGCTGGAGAATAGGGTAAGTCCTCAGGACCGGCACCTTACTCCCATCTCCAGCGCGCCTTTCCGAATTGTAGCGGCGCTCTACGAGCGTCGGTTTAATGATCATTCGGCGGTCATAGACCGCCGCTACAAAAAATGATTTTTCGCAAATGATTCGGGCGATCTTATCGTTTTTAGATGGATATGCGGCTCGCCAGAGGCGGATAAATCCCGCCGTCCCGATTTTTCTTACTGTGCCGTGGCGGGAACCACCGGCAACCCGAATTGCAATTCTCCGGCGTCATCCATGATACGCAGAAAGAATCCCCAGCCGCCGCCTCCTTGGTCCACCTTCACCAAAAAAGTGTTCTTGCCGGCATTCAGCTTCACCCGCACCGTGTCCTGGTCGGGTGACGCGCCGCGGTGAATGTGGTTGCTATGAACGAGTTGGCCGTTGACCCAAAGCTTCACCGCATCATCGCTGCCGACCAGTACGTCATAGGTTTTTTCCACAGGCGCGATAATCGTGGCGGCGGCATAAGCTATCGTGTCGTTGTGCGGTTCCGGCAATACTTCCAGAAAATCGATCAAGCCGCTCAACTTCGAGCGGGCGGGTTGCCACGACACAGGTGCGTTTCCTTTGCCAGAGTAAATTTTGTTCCAGACCAACTCTTTTTCCGGCGGATACGCGGTATCAAATCCTTTGTCTCCCGCGTTGTCGAAAGAGCCGATGATCACCCAGTCGCGCACGAAGTTTCGCCACGGTCCCAACCGAACGTAATCAAGCACCACCGGCGCATCCTCGGTCACGTCGCGCGTCAGTCGAACCCAAAATTCGTGTTTGCCCGCCGGCAACATCACTTTACGCCCGACCCGCTCTCCGCCAAACCAAAACTCGATCGCATTTGGATCCGACCTCGGGCCGAGTCCCGTCTCAAAGGCGTACCGATCATCCGCTTCCACTTTTACCATCATGGCAAATCGTTTCCCCTTCTTGCCGGCCAACGCCACTCCTTTGCCCCAACTGAACTCGTCATTCTCGATAATTGTGGCGCCGCCCACGATTTCCTCCGCTTCCTGCGACTCCGGCTCGATGCGCGGAGAGCGCGGCAAGCGGTCCGCCAGTTTCGTCGGCTGAAAAAAATCCGCCGCTCCCGCCTGCGCGGCATACCAGTAAGCCACCGACGCGTAGTCGTTGCGCGGATGATCGAGCCAGCGCTGGTTCTCAATCGTCAACCGGAACGACTGCTGAAACGATATGCTGTCGCTGATGAACCAGCGCCACGCCGCGGTAGCGCGTTCCCCTTTCTGCGCTCCAAAAAGAGGATGTTCCGCCGTGCGCAGGCTGTTGTTGCCTTGATTGAAAAAACCGTCCGTGCTCACGCCGAACAGCGATGGAACCTTTTCACCGTCCACCGAAATCTTTTCGTCGCCGTCAAACCACGACCCGCCAAAGATGTTGTCCACCGCCAACGCTGCGCCAACGAACTTCCCCCGCCCTTTCGCTTCGAGGATCGGATAATCGAGATTCTTGCACTCGCGCTCGCACCGCCATTTGGCGTGAAAAGTGCCCGCGCCCGCCGCCGGCGCGCCATCCATCACGCTCAATCGAATCGTCACTTTCGCCGGCTGCGCGCCTTCATTGATCACCACGATTCGCGCGCCCTTGTGAAACGGCATCCGCCAATACGAATAGCCGCCCTCGGCGGTGATCCCCATCGGCAACGACCGATACGGTTTGCCCTCCGCGCCCCCGCCAAAAAAATCTCCCAGAGGCGTGTCCACGCTCGGCTGTTCCTCGCCATCCCAAAAAATCTTCAGCCATAACTTACGCCCCGCGTGCTTCTCCGCCGACTCGATTTTCGCCCCGAAAAACACAATCGTCGCCGCCTCATCCCGCTTCAACTCAAGCTCCTGGCCGCTCACCAATTCCACCTTGCGCTCGACCGTCTTCGCGGAGATTTTCGGCTGTGGATCGGCACCGGCGTTCTTCCACGCGCGTGCGACGTCGTCGAGCGGACTGGTTGCGTCGCGCAATCCCCATTGCCGAATCGTCTCCGAATTGAACGTAGCGACCTTCGTCCCTTCGGGAAATAATTGGTACCCGATCGAGTAAAACTGATTGTGATTTTTTTCCGCGGCGATCTTGCAGCTCTCGGCGAATGGAATCGGCAGGTAACAAACACCCGCCGGGTTTCCGTCGCCCGCGAACGTCGTCTTACGCTGCCACACGAACGGCGACAGAAACGGCGCGAGTTTGCCGCTTAAAAACTTTTCAAACTCAAACTCCAGCGGTGTTTTCGCGCCGTCGAGATAAAACCGGATTTTCCCCTGCGGATTCGCCGACCAGATCCGCGTGATACAACCCGCACCCTTGATGGACACCATCGTACTCTCGCCGGTCCGGAGACTGATGCGGGCATACTTGCCGGAATCCCCGCCGGCGTCCCAGCGCGCATACGTGTCGGTCGTCGCGTCATACCGCGACTCGCGATCGTAACTTGACGCTTGCTTGGTCCGAAGATCGTTATCCAGAAGCGGCAACCGATCCAGGTCTGCCAGCGCGCGCACGAACGAGGCGTAGTCGCGCGGCTCATCAGCCAACGACAGCGCGACCAGCAGGAAACAGCAGAGACACCCAACTTGCTTCATCGCGAGTGATTCTGCACGAAACCAGCCCAGAGTCCAAGCTTTCTCAAGATGTTCCACTGTGCTACGCTGCGGATGTGAAGGTTGCGCTGGCGCAAATCAATACGACGGTGGGTGATCTCGCGGGCAATGCCAAGCTCGCCGCCGATGCCTATCGGCGCGGGGTCGAAGCCGGGGCGCAAGTCGTCCTGCTGCCGGAGATGACGCTGACGGGGTATCCACCCCGCGATTTATTGACGAAACGCCGGTTCGTAGACGAAAATCTCGGCGCGCTCGAGAATCTCGCGCAACAAACTGGAGACACCGCGTTGCTGGTCGGGTACGTCGAGCGGAACGAGACTCGCGTGGGGAAGCAGTTGCTCAACGCCGCCGCGCTGTTGGCGGGCGGCAAGATCGTCTCGAAAGTTTTTAAGACGTTGCTCCCGACGTACGATGTCTTCGACGAGGACCGCTATTTTCAGCCCGCGGAAAAGAACGCGCCGGTCGTGTTTGGCGATGGCACACTTGGCATCTCGATTTGTGAGGATATTTGGAACGATGAAGATTACTGGCCGCAGCGGCTTTACCGGCGTGATCCGATCGCCGAGTTACACGCGGCAGGCGCGCAGATTCTTTTCAACATCTCCGCGTCGCCCTACGAGCTGGGCAAGGAAGGCCGCCGCTACGATATGTTGCGCGCGGTCGCCGTCAAGCACGGCCTTCCCCTGCTCTACTGCAATCTGGTCGGCGGGAATGACGAACTGATTTTCGACGGGAACTCGATGGCGTTCGATGGGCAAGGTCATCTGATCGCACAAGGCGCGCCCTTCCACGAGGATTTCGTGCTCGTGGATTTAGGGAATCCCAAGCCGATCGCGTTTACTCCACCGTCCGAGGACGTCGAATTGCACGACGCCCTTGTGCTCGGTCTGCGCGATTACGCGCGCAAGTGCGGGTTCAAAACCGCCGTGCTCGGTCTGTCAGGCGGGATAGATTCCGCGCTGGTCGCCTATTTGGCGGTCGCGGCGCTGGGTCGGGAGAATGTACGGGGACTGGCAATGCCCTCGCAGTTTTCGAGCGACCACAGCATCAGCGATGCGCGTCTGGTCGCGCAAAACCTCGGCATCCGATTCGATGTGTTGCCGATTCAGGACACTTTCGAGGCCCTGAAAAAATCCATGCGCGGCGTTTTCGAGGGTCGTCCCGAGGACACCGCCGAGGAAAACATGCAGGCGCGGATTCGCGGTCAGATGCTCATGGCGATCAGCAACAAATTCGGTCATCTGCTTCTGACCACCGGCAACAAGAGCGAGCTGGCAGTCGGCTATTGCACTCTTTATGGCGATATGGCGGGTGGGTTCGCACCCATCAGCGATGTGCCGAAGATGATGGTCTACAAGCTTTCCCGCTGGATCAACGAGCAAGCGCGCGCGAAACAGCAAACTCCGCCGATCCCTGAAGGCAGCCTGACCAAACCGCCCAGCGCCGAACTACGGGCGAATCAGACCGATCAGGACACACTGCCGCCCTATGAAATCCTTGATCCAATCATGCGCGCTTATGTCGAGCAGGGCAAGAGCCGCCGCGAGATCATCGCCACGGGGTTCGACGAAAAGACGGTGGACTTCGTGCTGCGGCGAATTGATCTCAACGAATACAAGCGCAAGCAAGCGCCGCCGGGACTGAAAGTCACGCCAAAAGCCTTCGGCCTCGGTCGGAGAATGCCGATCGCACAGCGGTATGTGGAGCGCTGACACGATCAGGTCCATCCCAGTCGAGCTAAACCGATTATCGTTCGATGGTGAAAGTGATGTCGGTGCCGTTGGTGAACAGCTTTCCGGTGGCGTCCTTTTCCGTGCCGCGATTGTCTTTCATGTCGTCGCCGATGCTGTATACAATGTATCCTTTCGCCAATTTTTTGTAGCGCAATGGTTGACCGTCGAACGGATCGACGGGAACAGACTTGCAATACGAGGGAAGAAGGTCGTCGAGTGTTTTGGGTGGATTGCCTTTGGCGAGGCGATAGCGCTCAATGGACAATGCAGTCCGCGCCACGCGAAGCTGTGCGATCCCGCGCGCCTGCCGGTTAAACGTATTCGACATCGCCGGAAGCATAGTTCGTGAGAGTCGGTAGGAATCGGGCAGCCCGTTGAGCTTGGTCTCGGAACCGGCGACTACGCGCAAAGCCTCGGGGAACGACATTTGGCTCGCCTTGATCGTGTCTCGCATAATATCCAGATAAGCAAGTCGGTCGGCGGACAGGGTCGCGGATGGGGTCGCTAGGTATTCAACAAGTTTCTGCGCTTCTCGGCGGTCGTTTGAGAAACCATCAACCAACAAGCGTAGTTCTTCGGGAGACATCTTGAAAGTGCTCAATCCAAAACATTGTTCCCCGACCATCGCTCGCACGAAACCATCCGGGTTCTCTGAATCCGTCAAAACAGAAATCAGTTTGCCCAATTGCGCTTCGGTCAGAGTCATCCGATTCTCGACACGTTCCAAAGCCGACAAGGTCGTTGCCTGACAGGCGATTTGAACCAAGCGCGATATGAGAATTGGTTCTCTTGCCAAAGAACGGGCAACACCAATTCCAGTGATTAACGCGAGAACTGCGTCCTCACCATTCCCTTGCTCGGCTTGCACCAAGGCGTCCAGCGCCAGCAATCGCGCAGCTTGCCGTGCGTGCTGCGCGTGCGGTAAGAGCGCGTTTACGCCTTCCGTCAAACGGACCGGATACCGGCATTCTTTGACGGCGATGCTGACATGGAGCAAAGAAAGAGCCAGTTGATTATCGGAGAGATATTGGAGCGACAATCGTTTCATCAACTCCGGCAGCGGCTCGGTCAACCCCGGCATCAGCGCGTCGCCTGCCATCGGAATCAGCGGACGATCGGGCAATTCCACCTCGGTGATTTTTGCAAACGCGGTGATAAACGTATCGGCGGCGTTCGGGCCGAGTGTTGGTTGGGCATACCATCGATCCAGATCGTCGAGCGAGATGGGCAACCCTTCTTTTCGAATCTCGGCAATCCGCGCTTCGATTTGTTTTTCGACTGGTTCTTCCGCAACCACAGTGGACGCGACGAGCGCGCAGAAAAACGCGATTGTTTTCCATTGGAACGCCGGGAAAAAATTCATGGAGGTGAATATAGCATAGGGAACGTGGCAACGGGGAAGGGAATCGCGTTACCGTAGCCATGCGGAAACCGATAGACATTCCTTCGCCGCCAGATATAATCGCCGCGCTCATGAAAAATCCGAAGAAAATTGTTCTCGCCTACAGCGGTGGATTGGACACGTCCGTCATCCTGCGCTGGATGCGCGACACCTACCAAGCCGAAATCATCGCCTATTGCTCCGACATTGGACAGGAGGAGGAATTGTCCGGGCTGGACGAAAAAGCGCGAAAGACCGGCGCGAGCAAGTGCATCATCGCCGATCTCACCGAGGAATTCGCCCGCGATTTTATCTTTCCCATGGTGCAGGCCAGCGCGATTTACGAGAACCAATATTTCCTCGGCACCAGCATTGCACGACCGCTCATCGCCAAAGGAATGATTGACGTGGCGCGCCGGGAAGGCGCCGACGCCGTTGGTCATGGCGCGACTGGCAAAGGCAACGACCAAGTCCGCTTCGAGCTGACCGCCTACGCGCTCGAACCCAACATCCGCATCATTGCCCCCTGGCGGGAGGAACGGTTCCGCAATTTATTCGCCGGCCGCAAAGAGATGATTGAGTATTGTCGAAAGAAAAAAATACCTGTCGAAGCCAGCGTGGACAAGCCGTACTCGATGGATCGAAATCTTCTCCACATCAGTTACGAAAGCGGCATTTTGGAAGATCCCTGGCGCGAACCGCCACAAGAAATGTTTAAATTGAGCAAATCTCCCGAAAACGCGCCCGATCACCCGCAGTATGTCGAGTTGGAATTCGAGCGCGGGATTTGCATCGCCGTGGACGGCAAGCGGCTCTCACCCGCCAATGTAATGCGCGCCCTCAATAAACTCGGCGGCAAACACGGTATCGGCCGCGTGGACCTCGTCGAAAACCGCTTTGTCGGCATGAAAAGCCGCGGGGTCTATGAAACGCCGGGTGGCAGCATCCTCCATTTCGCCCATCGCCAGATCGAGACACTCACCATGGACCGTGAGGTCATGCATCTGCGCGACAGCCTTATCCCGCGATACAGCGAACTGGTGTATTACGGATTCTGGTTTAGCCCCGAACGGGAAGCTCTTCAAGCTCTCGTTACGGAATCCCAAAAAACCGTCACGGGAACCGTGCGACTAAAACTCTACAAAGGCAACCTCATCACTGCCGGCCGGAAAAGTCCGCTCTCTCTTTACAGCCCGAAGATTGCCACGATGGAAGGCGAACAAAGTATCTACGACCAAAGCGACGCCACGGGTTTCATCAAACTCAACGCCCTCCGCCTCCGCACCCGAGCGTCCGTTCTGAAAAATACCGAGCACCGATGATCAGTAAGTTCGGCAGCTGTTGACGACGTAATGGATTCCGCTCATGCGGTCCTGATCGAACTGGCCAGAATAGCTTTAACCAATCCATCAATCGTGTATCGTTTAGCCTCTGCTATGATCCGTAGGCCGCGCGCGCGGGCGGTGCGACTGGTGACGGGGCCGATGCTGGCAAAACACAGGCGCGGGTGTTTTTTTAGGAGCTGTTTCACTTTCACCGCGGCGCAAAAATTCTCGACGGTTGAAGAACTCGTAAACGTCACCCAATCCGCGCCATCAACCATTAAACGATTCAACGATTCAACGTCTTTCGCTGTTATCGTCCGATACGCGACAACTTCTGTCACTTTCGCGCCCAGTTTTCGCAACCCCACCGCCAACACGGGCCGCGCAATGTCCGCGCGCGCCAGTAAAATCCGTTTCCCGTTTACGTTTGAACGCTTAAACGCTTTGATAAGTTCTTCCGCCACGAATGTCTTCGGCTGCAATGCCACCCCTAATCCCCGCTCGCGTACTCGTGCGGCCGTTGCTGGGCCGATCACCGCAATCTTCGCTTTTCCAAGTTGTCGGACATCTCGGACATGACTGAAGAACGCATCCACACCGTTGACACTCGTAAAAACAATCCAATCATAGGTCGCAGCATCCCGAACGGCTTGCTTCAGCGCCCCCAAATTCTTCGGCGGAAGAATTTGGATCGTCGGCAACTCGATCACCTCCGCGCCGCGCGCGTGCAGTTTCTCGGTAAGTTCGCTGGCTTGCTCACGCGCGCGTGTGACTACCACCCGCTTGCCAAAGAGGGGCTGCGTCTCAAACCAATTCAATTTTTCGCGGCATCGCACCACGTCCCCAACAACAATAATCGCCGGCGGCAAAATTTTTTGTTTCGTGACTTCGTCCGCGATGGTTTCCAGCGTGGCGGTCGCGGTTCGCTGTCGCGGGGTTGTCCCCCACTGGATTACGGCTGTTGGGGTCGTCCCGGACAATCCACCATTGGTCAGGGATTCGGCGATCTCGCGCAACCGTCCCACTCCCATTAAAATCACCAACGTGGTTTTCGCCGTGGCAATGTAAGCCAATCGGCCCCAATCCACTGCCGTCCACGGTTTGGTCGGGTCTTCATGACCCGTGACGAACAAAACACCCGAGGCCCACTCGCGATGCGTCACCGGAATCCCCGCGTAGGCTGGAACCGCAACCGCAGACGTAATACCGGGAACGATCTCGAAAGGGATTTTCACCGACGCCAATTGTTCCGCCTCCTCGCCGCCACGACCGAATACAAACGGATCGCCGCCTTTCAACCGCACCACGCGCTTCCCCGCACGAGCCAACTTGAGCAGCAGCGCGTTGGTTTGCGCTTGGGTCAATTCATGCTGGCCAGCCTTTTTTCCCGCGTAAATAATCTTGGCGTCGGATCGCGCGTGACGAAGTAATTCTGCGTTGGCTAGGTAATCGTACACGATCACGTCCGCCGCGCGGATGCGTTCCAGCGCCAGCGCGGTAATCAAGCCCGCGTCGAATGGCCCCGCGCCAATGAGAGAAACAAAACCTATCTTCATAAAAAACGAATTGAACACTCAACATTCAACGTTTAACGCTCAACGTTCAAGATAAATATCGTGATTGAGAGTTGGGAGTTGAGTGTTGGGCGTTGAATGTTAACTCAGTAACCGCTCTGCGCCTTTTGCCTTCAGTTCCTCCGCCAACTTTGCGCCGACCGATTCAGCATCATCCGGATTTCCCGTTACATTGCCGGCAATCTTCTCCTGTCCATTGGCGGCGAATACCGCTCCACGCAACGTCAATTTTCCATCCCGCACCTCGCCAAACGCCGCGATCGGCACGCTACATCCGCCTCCGAGAGCAGCCAGAAACGCGCGCTCGGCTTTGACAGCCTGCGCGGTAGAATAGTGATTGAGCACTTCAAGGTAGGACTCCGTGCGTCCATCGTCCGCGCGTGTTTCCAGGCCGAGCGCGGCTTGGCCAACGGCAGAAAGCATTTCGTCAAAATTAAGTTTGCGTGCAGGGAGCGGGGATTCAAGAAAGTCAGCGACAAGGGTGCTGTTTTCGATCTTTGCTCCGAGCCGTTCCAAGCCTGCGGCGGCGAGAATCAACCCCGAGAGCGTTTCGGATTCGGCAAGTTTTTTTAGTCGCGTCTCGACATTCCCTCGGATTTCTTGAATCACGAGGTCGGATCGAGCCGCGAGCAATTGAGATTTTCGCCGTAGGCTACTGGTGGCGATATAAGCGCCTTGGCAAAGTTCTCGTAGCATCCCAAAATCCGTCGATAAATCCTTACAATTGTAAGGATTTATGGATGAATTGGATCGGAGGATAAGTACGTCGCGCGGGTCGGCGCGCTTTGGCACAACGGCCAGAACAAGCCCTCCGGGGAGCGCCGTCGGCAAGTCTTTGAGACTGTGGATAGCAACATCAATTTGATTCCGCAAAAGGGCTTGCTCGATCTCGCGCGTGAACAACCCTTTTCCGCCACCGGCAACCAGCGAAAGATCCTGGAACGAATCCCCTTTGGTTTTGATGATCTTGATTTCGGTTTCTAGCCTCGGATGCTTGGCCCGGAGCTGAGCACGGATCTCGTTAGCCTGCGCCAGCGCCAGCGCGCTGCCGCGCGTGCCGAGAATGAGATTGGTGCGAGGATCAGGCATGGGGTTAGAAACGAGAAAGAAAGGACAATATGCCTGAAACTCCAAACTTCAAACCCAAAACTGCAGGGAAACTCCTAGCCTCAGATCGCATATAACAATCAGTAGCAATGCCCGACTTGCACCTGAAACTTGGAGTTTTAGGCTTCTCTGAAGTTTGAAGTTTGAGGGTTGAAGTTTTCATCAATGCGTCGTCCTCGGCGCGGGTGGCGTCAACACGGCGGGAGGCGGAGTGCCGAACAATCGCTCGTGTAGTTTGGCAGCTTGTTCGCGGATGATCTGCTGGCAGCGCTCGATTTCCTGCTGGCGGACAGCCAGATTTTGCCCGGCAATGGTTTGCAGATCATCAATGTTATAGAGGAAAACACCATCCAGATCGTTACAAGCAGCCTCGATATCGCGCGGGACGGCGATATCAATGAGGAAGAGCGGACGATGACGACCCTGAAGGAGCGGCGCGAGTTTCTCGCGAGTCACGATGGCGTGCGGGGCTGCGGTCGAGCTGATGACAATGTCCACGGCGGGAAATTCCTTTTCCCAATCATCGAACTTCACGGCGCGGCCTTCCAATTGCGTGGCGAGCACTTGCGCGCGTTCGAAGGTTCGATTGCTGACGATGAGTGAGTGGACGCCGCGTTGGAGCAGCGCGCGCGCGGTTGCCTCGCTCATTTCTCCTGCACCCAGAATCATGACGCGGCGGTTGCGGAGATCGCCAAAGATTTTTTCGGCAAGGTCCACCGCGACAGAGCCGACGCTGACATTGCCCGCCCCGATCTGCGTGTGGGTACGGATGTGCTTAGCAACCTGAAATGCCTTTTGGAAGAGACGGTTCAGCGTGGCGCCTGTCGCGCCTGCGTCGGCCGCGCGTTGGTATGCGTCTTTCACTTGACCGAAGACTTCCGTCTCGCCGACCACCATTGAATCGAGTCCGCTGGCAACGGCAAAGAGATGTTCGATGCTGCGGGGAGCAACATGCTCGTAGAGGACGGTTGGAAGAACGGAAGATTGGAAATGTTGGATAAGAAACTCATGCGCGACTCGATGAGCGTCAGCCGCTTGCTCGGTGACAAGATACAACTCGACGCGGTTGCAGGTGGAGAGCAACGCCGCCTCGTACGCCTTCGTCTTGAGCTGTGCAAGCGCGTCGGTCTGTTCCTTCGTCGAGAGCGCCAGCTTCTCGCGCAGTTCGACGGGCGCGGTGCGATGATTGAGGCCGATGACGACGATATCCATAATTATAACCGATGCGATTCCGAGAGCATGCTCACGCCCCAATAGGTCAGGAGGATGAAGACAAACGCCACAATCGAGATGAGCGCGACTTTGCGCTCGGACAACCGTGCCGTGGAGCGGCCTATTAACACGCCGGTGTACAACAACCAGACGACACCTGACCAAACGAGCATTGGCCAATCGGTTGGCACCAGATTGCGCCCCAGCCCGAACCCAAAAACCAGACCCGCGCTGAGTAGCGCAAGGCCAACCGCAAGAAACCGGAAATTGAGCTGATCAAGCTGCTCGATGCTCGGCAGTCGCCGAAAAAAAGCGCCAAGATGATGAGTTTTTAACTCGCGCTCTTGCACCAGATACATCGCTCCGGTCGCAAACGCCAATGCGAATGCGCCGAAACTCAAAATGGCCAGTGTAATGTGCAACTCGAACCATGGATTTGTCGGTCCACGCGCCGCCGCCGCTGCGTCCAAGTGTGGGAAAAACAGTCCTACCGCGTTTAGCACCACAATGACCGGCGCGGCAAATAGACCCAAAATCGTGCGCCACAAGACCACCCCTCCCGCTAAATATGCCAATGCCACCGCCCAAGCAATAAACATCAATACCTCAAACCAATTCGTCAGTGGACAACGACCCAGGGCTGTCCCTCGCAGATAGAGACCGACTGTCTGCAGCGCAGCGCCGATCAACGCGAGGAGAAAACCGACCGAGGATGAGAACGAGGACTGCGACGAGGCCGAGCGCAGCCGACAGACGGAATACCCCGTTGATGCAGCGAACACCGCCAGCGCCAGGCAGAAAAATGTGCGAGGGTCAGTCATGGGAGGTTAATTAGCCACAAAAAACGCGAAAATCCACAAAGTTAAATAGCTTTGACTGGCAGATCCCTGTTTTGTGTTTCTTTGTGCTTTTCGTGGCCATTACTTTAAAAGGGTAGCTTCTATCCTCTCTCGGAGCCGTCGCGCTAGCTTGGGACTGCGACCGGCGGTAGAGATCGCGATTGTCACGCCACCACGAAGTTGCGCCACCGCGGGTAAAATCACATCGCCAGTGGCCTTGCCCGTCGCTGCGTTGATTAAGATTCGCTTGCGCATCGCCAAACGCGCGATTCGAGAGTTAAGCGAAGCGTCATCGGTGGCGGCGATGACAAATTTTACTTCGCTGTGAATATCGGTCGCCCGAAATTTCCGATGCAGCCATCGCAGTTTTTGTCGTTTCGACCAAGCGATAATTAGCGCGGTGGCTTCTGGCGCAACGACGGAAACGCGGGCGCCGCACTCGAGCAAACGGCGGAGTTTGCGCTCGGCCACTCGCCCGGCGCCGACCACAACGACTCGGGCGCCTCCCAGGTTGAGATAGATCGGGTAATACTTCAAGGCGCGGGAATGTAGCATGTTTTGTGTGGACTGCCGAGTGCCGGGAAACAAGGCCGTCTCTTGTCTAGAATAGTTCCGGAACAATGAACGCGAAAGATTTTCCGAAGATTTTCACTTGTAGTGACGTACTAGAGATAAGACTATGATGCTTTCTATGGCGGAGACATCCAACGAATTGGAGACGCGGCGGAGCTTACTGCTCCGGTTGCGCGATTGGTCGGATGAAGCCAGTTGGCGCGAGTTTTTCGACCTGTACTGGCGTTTGATTTACGGCGCGGCGAGGAAATCCGGTCTTTCGGACGCGGCCTCGCAAGATGTGGTGCAGCAAACCATCATTACCGTGGCGCAAAACATCGGTGGGTTTGACTACGACCCGGAGAGGGGATCGTTTAAAGCCTGGCTCCTGCGGGTCACCCGCACGCGAATCGCTGACGAAATGCGGCGCGCCCATCACGCCAAGGAATTGCACGTGAGCACGCCGGAGAACGAGTCGAGGCAGACAACGTGGATTGAGCGAGTGCCGGATCCCGCCTGTGCGGAACTCGACGACTATTGGGAGCGGGAATGGCGGCGGACGGTGCTGGATGCGGCATTGGAAAAAATGAAGGGGAAAGTCAACAAGATAGAATACGAGATCTTCGAACGATACGCTTTACAGAGTCAACCAGTCGCGGATGTAGCTCGCATCCTGGGAGTCACCGAGCAACAGATTTATTCCGCGAAACACAAGCTTACCGAATTGCTGAAGAAGGAAGTAAAACGATTGGAGACAAAAATTTTATGAGCACCGCTTCCATCACACCGACCTGCGTGGAGTGCGGTGAGCCGATGCCTCCAGGTTCGACAGCGTCACTTTGCGGCAAGTGCCAGCTTTGGAACGAAATTCAAGACAAGCCAAACATTCCACCGCAAATCCCCGGTAAACCGAAGGTGGGCGATGTTCTGGGCAACTATCAATTGACCAAAAAACTCGGCGAGGGCGGCATGGGAATGGTCTTTCGGGCGCGGGACGAAACGCTCGGCCGAGACGTGGCGATCAAAATTCTTCCGCAAGCAGCTGCCATGGATGAGGAATTCAAGCAACGATTTCTTCGGGAAGCGCGCGCGATTGCCGGCTTTACTCATCCAAACATCGTGCAGATCTATTACATCGGCCAACAGGAAGAGGTGCTCTTCTACGCGATGGAACTGGTTGAAGGCCGCGATTTGCATTCCTACTTGCAGGAGCGGAAGCAATTGACGGAAGAGGAAGCTGTCGCGTGCGTCCGGCAAGCCGCACTCGGCCTCCAACACGCGGCGCGGCACGGCATCGTTCATCGCGACATCAAACCGGCCAACCTCATGCTCACCACCGATGGCATTATCAAGATTGCAGACTTCGGTCTGGTGAAGAAACTGGATGACGGCACGACACAAAGTTTGCAACTGACAGCCACGCAAGCCATCATGGGTACCCCGCATTACATCAGTCCTGAACAGGCGCGCGGCAATGAAGTGGACGCGCGTAGCGACATTTACAGTCTCGGCGCGACTCTCTATCATTTGCTCGCCGGCCATCCCCCGTATAACGGCCACAACGCAATGAGCATTCTCTTGCAACATCTAGACAACCCACTTCCGCCGATTCATCAGTCCAATCCAACAATTTCACCACAATTGGCGTCGCTTCTCGGTCGAATGATGGCCAAAGACGCCACCGCGCGGCCGCAAAGCTATGATGAATTGATTTACGACCTCGATCATTATGCGTCCGCTACCGTCCAGGCATCTCCAGTAACATCCACAGACTCTCAACCGAAATCTGGTTATACTCGCTTCTTCATCCCCGCAGCCGTGGCATTGATTATATTTGCCCTGGGCGCTTTCTTTTGGCCTCCGCAAACTCCTCCCCCAATACCTGGTCCGTCAAACGACGATAACGCTAGAAACGAAAGCGGAATTCATCGACAACCACAAGACGGAAAAACCGTCGTGGCGGATCTCAAAAAACCAGATGAAACTTTACCAGCGCCGCCACCCATGGAAGCGAAACCATTTTTTCCCATTACGATTTCGATGGCGCTTAACGCGAATCTCATCCGCGCAGAATCCAACATCGGAATGAATTTTGAGCCTGGGTTCCAGCTGAATTGGGGAACCGCCAGTTGGATGAAACGTGTCGGGGAAAACCTGCCAGGATTGCCGGATGACGGACGCGTTGCGATACCGGACATCACGCCACCGAGTTTTTTTCAGGTGGATATGACCACCAGTCGTAACACAATCCTGTTTACCGACAAACAGGGCCGGCACGAGGGATGGAATCCCACAACCGTCGTTCTATCCCGGGAACAACAAGGAAGATATACACGACTAGCCTTCCTAACGGGTGGATGCTGGGGAGATGGAATCATCAAAGCCACACTCCGTTACAACGAAGGACAAGATGATAACGTCGAATTGCGAATCCTCGATTGGAATCCAAACACTCGCGCGATGGGACTTGCGCCCAATCAATCTCTCGCCGTACGCACCCGCGCGCGGCGACTCGATGGCACGATTGCGCAAGCACAATCCGCGGCAGAGATGTTTTCGCAAATTATTTCCTGCGACCCTTATCGAACGCTCCAATCCATCCACGTATCACTCGTTCGCCGGGAAGACCCGCGCGGACTCGAATCCCATCGATCGAATTTTCCAAGATTTTTCACCGGCGCTATCTTCGCGATCAGCGCGCAAACTTCGCCAGAATAATTGTGAATTGGTGTTTGAGGATGGTTTTGCAATCCAAGCAGCCCCAACGTAACGATTTGGAGTCGGGCACAGATTCGATTCCAAGTGAAATTATCCCGCAGGTGCGCTACATTTCCTTCTGACGGGCCTGTAGCTCAGCGGTTAGAGCAGGGGACTCATAATCCCTTGGTCCCAGGTTCGAATCCTGGCAGGCCCATTTTTTGTTATTTCCTCAATTGATCACTCACCCAAATCTCTTTCGCCAACATCGCATACCCTTCGGCAAGCGGATGACTGGCATCGGCGTAAAGTTCGCTTGGCAGCACGGATGGCGAGAGGGACGGAATGTTAAGTGTACGCAGGCGCGATCCGATATCGGCCTTGAGATTTCCGTAGCGCGCACGGCTTTCGGGCGTGAGCAAGTGCTCGTTAAACGGACCGATGAACACAACGACACGATTGCCGCGTCGTTGTAAAATCTTCACCGCACGAAGAAACGATCGCCATTGCAACGATGAATCAAGGGAGATCCACGGGAAATCCTGTGGCTCGATGCCACGTTTTGTCCAAGACACCGTGCTGTGACGCAAGCGATTATCGGATGGCGGCAAACGAAAGGTGAGGACGCGGAAAGGATTTGTATACGGGTGATCGAGTGTCCATTGCGGAACCGTGCTGTGATCAAAATATGCGTGCTGCAAATGGCGCGTCCAGCCGTTAAACTCAACATTGCGATCAATCACGTTTCCGAGACGATTCGTTACCGTCTCCTTGTAGCACGCAATCCACGGGGAAAACTGCGGCACCAGTTCGGGGTGATTGAACTCCAACTCTTTCTTCTCCTGCAAATCACGCTGCGGGGAACTCATCCAGAGCGGATTACAATTCAAAACGATTGTCTTGCCTCGAATCCCAGCGCCGTAATGCTCGACTAGACCCGCCAGCGCGGCCGGATGCGCGCCATCGAGCCCAAGATTGGCAAAGCGCTCGCGGCCGGCAAGTTGATTGAGATGATGGGTCAGCGTTTGGGGACGCGTGACGTATTGTCCCCACACGACCGAGTCACCGATCATCACCGTGTCGCAATGAGTCGAGGCAAGTCGCGCCCAGCGGTCGTAGAGCCAGTAATCGTTGCTCAACTCATACGGCAAGCGATAATCCGGCTCGAACCCCAGCTTCTCCGCCCACGACCAAACCATCGGCGTTAGCAGACCTACCGCGAGTGCGAATGCTGCCACGCCGATCCATTGATGCGTGGAAAGTTGCATCGCGTTGGACGCGTCGTGCGCGTGCACACCACGGGTCGCGATTGGCGGACCTTTACGGAATGTGTCTTTTTCTTCCATGATCAAAATTGAAAATAGATGAACGCCTGCGAACTATGCGCAGCAATCGCCGCCAAATATACAATCATGGCCGTTGCCAGCCCGACCCGTACGGGCTTGGACGAGACAAAGTCCCGCAGTTTTGTTTCACTCGCAAAACAGAGTTGGTACAGCCATACGGCAAGGATCATCGCACCCATCAAGAGAGGAAATTGCGGATCGCTCCAGCCCGTCGTGAAAATTCTCAATACGATAATCCCGGCGTCGGTAAGACTCTGCGCGCGGAAGAATATCCACGCAAAACTGACGAACGCAAAGACAGCCAATTGCTTCGCCAATCTCGGCACACGGTCATGATAATACGGATGTTGTTCCAATTCGCGCGTCACCACGCGTCCAATCGCGTGCAACGCGCCCCAAATCACAAATGTCCACGCCGCGCCGTGCCAGATCCCCGAGATCACCATCGTCAGAAACATATTGCGATAGGTCGCGAGCTTACCGTGGCGATTGCCGCCGAGCGGGAAATAGACGTAGTCCTTGAACCAAGTCGAGAGACTGATATGCCATCGATTCCAAAAATCGCCCAGCCCCGTTGCGGTATAGGGATTGTTGAAGTTCAGCATCAGTCGGAATCCCATCATCATGGCAATACCGCGCGCCATATCGGTGTACCCGCTGAAATCGAAATAAATCTGCCAGCCAAATGCGACGGTAGCCAGAATCAGCGCGGGGGAATCATAGGTGGCAGGCGAGAGATACACTTTGTCCACATAGAGCGCGAGGTAATCGGCCAGCGCGACTTTCTTGAAGAGACCGACAAGAAAATGCGACAAGCCCTCGGTGATATCGCGCGACGTGATGCGCGGCGAACCTTGCAGTTGCGGCAGCAAATTCCGCGCGCGCTCGATCGGCCCGGCGACAAGTTGCGGAAAGAATGAAACAAAACAAAGAAAGCGAACAAAGCTTCTCTCCCTCTGAATCGTGCCCAGGTAGGCGTCAATCGTGTAACTCATGGATTGAAACGTGTGAAACGAAATCCCGATGGGCAAGATGACGTGGCTGAAAAGATAATCTTCGCGCATCCCGAACAAGCTCAACATTGCGTTTGGGTACGCGACGGGATCGGGCAAGTGAAGGCCGAGCAGCGAGTTCAGGTTTTCCGTAATGAACCCGGAATACTTGAAATAGCCGAGGAACCCGAAATTGCTGACGAGACTGGTGATGAGCCAGATTTTTTTCTTCCGCTGGTTGTTGCTGCGATCCATCAGCACCACCAGCCAATAATCAATTGCGGACGTACCGAAGAGCAACAACAGATACCAGGGATTCCACCAGCCATAGAACGTGTACGACGCAATCATCAGCCACACGTTCATCGCCGTGTTATGGCGACGCAGCGGCAGGTAGACCGCATACACGATCAAAAAAAATGCGAAAAAGACCCACGTGTGAAAGAGCATGAGATTATTCCATGAGCGCGCGGACGTGCGACTCGGCACTGTCCGCGAGCACATCAAGATTGTAGCCGCCTTCCAGCACCGAGATGATGCGCCCGTGGCAGCATTCGTCGGCGATTTGTTTGATGACGCGCGTCATCGCCGCGTAACTCGCCGGCGTAAGATCGAGACGGCCGAGCGTGTCGCCGCGGGCGGAGTCGAATCCAGCGGAAATGAAGATGAAGTCGGGCTTGAACGCCAGCGCAGCGGGCTTGAGCTTTTCCTCGTAGATTTTTCGAAATTCCTCGTCACCCGCGCCAGCTGCCAGCGGGACGTTGATCGCCGTTTTGGTACTCTCCTTGCCCGTTCCCGGATAGAACGGATGCATATGCGTGCTGAAGTAAAGAATGCTCGTATCGTTGGCAAAGGTGTCTTCCGTGCCGTTGCCATGATGAACGTCCCAGTCCACAATAAGAATTTTCTGGAAGCCATATTTTTTTTGAGCGTAGCGGGCGGCGATCGCCACGTTGTTGAAAATGCAAAACCCCATCGCTTTGTCCCGGAGCGCGTGATGACCTGGCGGACGCACCGCGCAGAAGGCGTTCCGTGCGCGACCCTCGACGACCGCGTCCACCGCAGCAAGCACGCCTCCGGCGGCGCGGGTGGCGACATCGAAGGATTTCGCGCAAATCGGCACATCAGGGCTGTCGAAGTCACGCACATGCGTGCCGAGTCCTTCGCACGCCTTCCGAACGCGAGCAATATAGGCGGGCGAATGAATCGTCGCGAGCCATTCATCCGGCGCGGGCGATGATTGAATCCGCACCAGTTGCGACAGCAAGCCTTTGTCCTTCAACCGAGTTGCAATCGCCTCAACGCGAGAGGGACGTTCAGGAAATCCATCGCCCGTTTTGTGCGCCAGATAAATGTCATCGTATAAAAACCCCGTTTTCGCCGGCGTCTGCCGCGCCGTGCGGACACAACGAAAACCAATCGCGTCGCGATGCAGGCAGGCGTCCGAGAATCCCGGGTTCTCGTAGGCGCGATAGAACACGCGTATCGCTTCGGCGCTGGAATTCCACGCTCCCCCTCGCAGCACGTACAATTTGCCGTCGGTGGGTCCGCGCGGATTTTTATCAGGGCTCTTGGCGTAATAATTTTTCTCGTAGATGTCGTTGCACCACTCGGCAACATTACCGTGCATATCGAACAATCCCCACGCGTTCGGCTTCCGTTGCGCGACGGGATGAGTTTTTTTTGCCGCGTTCAGCTTGAACCACGCATGATCGGCGAGTTTTCGCTCGTCGCTACCGAAGGAATAGTCTCCTTTTTCCCCAGCCCGCGCTGCGTATTCCCATTCCGCTTCGGTCGGCAAGCGGTAGCCGTTCTTGGAGAAATCGCACTCGCCTGTATCTTCATTGTAGCATGGCTCGAGCTTCTCGGCGCGCGACCGCGCATTACAAAACGCTGCCGCTTGCGCCCAAGTAACCTGCTCGGCGGGCAAATTCGTTCCCTGAAAATGCGACGGGTTCGGCACTTGCAATATGTCGAATAACGCCTGTGTCACTTCGGTGCGGTCCATATAAAACGCGTCCACCGAAACTTTGTGCGTGCGACGCGCATCGTCCTCGCCGCGCGAGCTGCCCATCTCGAAACTTCCCGCGGGAACCAATACCAATTCGATTCCGCCTGCTGATTTGATGACCTTTGGGACGTCTTCCGCGGTCGTAGCGATTCCTGTAATCAGCAGAACGGAAATAAGTGCGCCGCATTTCATTTGCTTCGCGTGTTTCCTTGGAAGACCCAGTCAGGCTCTTTGTTGGATTGACCGTCGGAGGTGATTTGCACCCACCGATTCTTCTGGGCGACATCGGCGATGCAGGTGTTCCAGTTCGGAGCGTCCACGCCGGGAAATTCCGGCAACAACCCTTTCAGATTTTTTCCCTGAACCTTCGGTCCGCGACTAAACACGATGTATTTGCCGTCGGGCGACCAATCCGTATGATAGGTCTCGATTGGATCGGCGCTCTCCACCGCATTGCGGTGCGTGGCGACTTTGGGGATCTCGCCACTCAAGTCCAGATCGGCGACACCCATGCAGTAGTCGCCGTTGCCCCAACCGATTCTTTTTCCGTCCGCTGTCAGGTCGGGGCGACAACCTTCGAGTTTCAGGTCGTAGACCTTGTCTCCGTTTGCCTCCAGCGCGAGGATGCTGTGGGAAAACCCCATGCCGCCATGGACAGTCGCGACGAACCATCGCGAATCCGCCGACCAATTCAGGCAATAGAGATGGCGGATCTTCTGATTGGGATGCTGGCTTGTTTCCTTGGTTTTCAGATCATAAATAAATATGCCTTTGGTGGCGAAATCGGCGTACGTGAATTTCTCAAATTCACCCTTCAAATAAGCAATCCGGTTGCCATCGCCGCTCCAGCATGGCTCGCGAGCGTTGTCGGCAATCTTAACACGTTTGCTGCCATCGGCGTTCATCACGTACAGATTCCGTACTTTCGCGTCACCGAAAATTTCATCGGAGCAAAAACTGATTTTCTTTCCATCGGGAGAAGCTTTTGGATACAACTCGTCCACGTCCTTCGTCCGCGTCAGGTTGACGGGGTTCGAGCCATCGGCGTTCATGTGGTAAATCTCCCAGTTTCCATCGCGTTTGGTCTCGAACAGAATCTTGTGCGGGTAGCGTTTCAGTTCAACAAGCAAATCGGGTGACGCACCCTCGGGTTGGTTTTGTTGTTCCTGTGCAAACGTCGAACATGCTGCAAACAAGAGAATTGCCGCGAATCGGCACAATAATTTGACGACTGACTGCTGACGGCTAACGGCTGATTTCATATTCATTTTTTTTCCTCTGCTTTTCGCACACACCGAAAACCATAGCTATCGCGACCAAAACATGCATCGGGCAACGCTGGCTCGTCGTGAAACCGAATCCCTGATCGGCAATGTTCCGCTTTCATCTGCCAGCATCCACCGCGCAACACGCGTTCCTTGCCGGCCGCCGGGCCGCTTGGGTTCGTTGCGGGATTCTTTGAATATGAATCGGGCGCGTACCAATCATTGCACCATTCAATCAAACTGCCGGCTAGATCGCAAAGACCCCGCGAATTCGGTTTCTTCGTCCCCGCCGGATGCGCTTTCTTTCCCGCGTTTTTTTCATACCACCCGAAGGAATCCAATGCCGCCGCGTTGTCCCCAAAGAAATACTTTGTGGTCGTCCCCGCGCGACATGCATATTCCCATTCGGCTTCGGTCGGCAACCGATATCCGTTTGCTGTAAAATCGCACGCGCCCGTCTTGAGGTCGTAACACGGCGCGAAACCATCGTGCCTTGACCGTTCGTTGCAGTATTCGGCCGCCTCCAGCCACCGCACAGAATCTACCGGATATTTTTCGCGCACGATCTTCGAGGGATTATACCCCATGAGTTTTTCAAATGCTTCCTGCGTCACTTCCGTGCGATCCATCCAAAATGAACTTAGCTCCACCGCGCGCCGAGGTTTTTCATCCGCCGCGCCCTGTTCGTCACCCATTAGATATTTCCCGGCGGAAACCAGCATCATATCGATCCCGCTTTGGGTTGTAATGCCTTTCGGTAAATCACCCGCATTGGCAAGCATTGCGCCTACGATTATGACTGCGGAAATCCACTTCCTCATCGCGCGCAATGATATCAAAGAGAAGTTCCAGAGTCAAAAATAACACCGCTCGGATCAATAAGTAATAGTATGGTTCGTGACGTCAAAAACGCGTTGTTTCATTCAGATACTTATTTTCGCTCGCCGCTTTGTCTCTCTTCTCCCATTACCATTCTCTCCTCTTTTCTCATCTCCCTCCCCGTTGCCTCTTCACTTCTTGATCGGCCCGATGTATTCGGTTGCCACCACAATCTCGTCGAACCAAACGCGATTCGTCTTGTTCGGGTTCGCGACCCGATTTTGGCGCGCGGCGTTTTCGGTAACGTAATGGAGCAGCCAGAAGAAGTTGACTTTGAGGTCATTACTCTTGCGCCAACGAAAACCCTCGAACGGTTCGCCGCCGGTTTCGACCAGCGAAAAACCCATCCCCGTCCACGGCCCGCGTTTGACGCCCTTCGCGAAATGCGCGGTAAGTTTGCCATCCAGCCAGAATGCGCACTCCCCATCGGACGTGTCGGGAGTCGAATTGAGCTTGAGCATGATCTCAACGCATTGCCAACGATCGCGAGGAACGAGCGCGGGCTGAACCGGATGCAGACCATTGCCCCAATATTTGTTATCGGCGGAGATTTTCATATCTTGCCAGTAAGAATAAAAGTTCCAAGCGCCCGGCGCGGGAAACCGGCCATAGCTGCCGTAGGGTTCAATCCCAATCGTGACGCGCTCGTCGCCATGCGGTCGTTCGCCCGCCCCACCCTGCGGCCAGCGGGTTGACGGATTGTAACCGCCGAAATGGACGAAGTGATGGATGTAATCCGCATCGGGCGCAAACTTGACGTAAAACCGGGCGAATGCTTTGTCCACGGATTTGGACAGCGGCGTATAAAGATGTCCCCCGGTGTTTTCACCGAGCGTGGCGGTCATCTGAATCGAGCGTTTGCCGCCGCTATCCACTGGTCGCTGATCGCTGAATGCGAGAACCTTGCCATCCTTGTCGCTGACGCTGCTCCACCGTTTCTGCAAGTCGGCAATTTCGCCCGACTCAAAATCTTCCGCCAATAACACACGCGGGTCGCTTGCGATTCCCTTGTCTCCCGCATATTTCGCGGCAAGACCATTGCCGGCGGGTAATTGTTGCGCAAAACCGTCGGTCAAACTCCCGCATGCAATCGCCAACAAAAGACCGACGGATCTCCTTCGCTTCATCCACTTCATTTCAATTCCTTGATTAGGATGTTCGCGAACTGGATTGGGTCGCCATGATGCTGCAGGGCGATCGGGCCGCGCGCCGGGACGCTGGGAAGCTGAGCGTTCTCGATGACGAGCTTGCCGTTCAAAAAAACCGTGAGACGGTCGCCTTTCATCGTAATGACGAAGCGATTCCATTCGCCAATCGGTTTGTCGGCTTTGACTTTCGGGGTGACACCCGCGCGCACTTCAGCGGACATTGCCGAGTCGGTGCGGTAGCCATAAACTTCGCCGGAGCCAATCGGCCAGCACCAGATATTGACCTGACTCTTGCTGTTGCCGCGCAGATAGATGCCGCTGTCCCCTGCATCGGGAACTTTGGCAGCGCCGTTTTGGTCGCCGTTGGGCAGGATGACGGGCACTTCTTTTTCGACCGGTTTGCGCGTCCAACGCCAATCCGTAATCAACACGAAATCGCCGTATTCCTTTTCCGTCCACAAACTCTTATCGGCGGCTTCGCTCTTGCCATCGTAATCGAGGACCCAGTCCTGGGCTTTCCAATGTCCTTTGTGGCCGGCGTCCCATTTCCAGCCCGCGAAATCCTTGCCGGTGTAGAGATTGGTGAAACCCTCGACGTCGCTCAACGGAATTCCATCATTGGCGCGTGAAGTTTCCTCGGCGGTCGCGCCGGTCGAGGGCAGTTCTTTGATGCGCAGATTTCGGAAATGAACGATGCCGCCTTCGGATTCGAGACAGATGTGGCCTTTGCGCGGTTTGCAGTTTTCACCACCGGAGACCTGTTTGCCGTTGACGGAAAGCTTAACCGTGCCATTGTTGCATTCGATTCGGTAGTGATTCCACTCGGGCGATCCCTTGCTGAGATGCTCCGTGGGAAAACTCCGCATCCCTTTGCTGGGCGGGAATGGTTTCATCGTTGCGCCATGGATGGCAAACACATCGCCGTGCGTAGTGAACCAATCGCTCTTGCCATAACCGTGGTCGAGCACCTGCACTTCGATCGCGCGCGCGAAGGGCGTGCCGGCCGCAGTGAGCGCGTCACCCCACATGAAGATGCCCGAATTGCCGCCGACCTTCATGTGTCGCCATTCGACTTCGAAGATAAAGTTCTCATACAACTTCGCGGTGCGCATTACGCCGGTCGGCAAGCCGCTGCAGATGATCATCCCATCCTGCACGGTGAACGTGTCGGGCGCGACATTGACGGGAATCCAGCCCGACAAATCTTTGCCGTTAAAGAGCGGCACGAAACCGTCTTCGTCGGCGGTGAAAGCGAGGGAAGAAACGAGAACGATGACAAAGAGGACGGAAAGGATTCTAGCTTTCATTTTACTCCTTTAGACTGGTTTGGGTTAGCAATGCACCAAAGATTCTGATAGGTGCGGATGAAAATGTCGCCGTTCGAAACGGCAATCGAGGCGAGGGTTTTCTCGCCGAGAGGATTTTTGGCCAATACCTCGAATTGCGGTTTCGCGGCGAAGACACCGGTCTCGCCAGCCAAGTTGGTTACGTAGAGACGGCCTTCCGCCAGCACGAGATTCCCCCATGAACCGCTGCCAAGCCGCTCGTTCCAAAGCGTCTTGCCGGTGGCAAGTTCGATGCACTGCGCGGTGCCCGGCTCGTTGACCATATAGATATGGTCGCCAACAATGACACCCGACCCAATTCGTTGAGGAGCGCGATCGTTGCGCCAGAGCCGATGTGTCTCGGTCACGTCTCCTTGCCCGCCGGTTTTGCACGCAATCCAAGAACCACCGTAGCCGGACATCGCAACGACCACATCGGGGGTCACCAGCGGCGAAGTATAGGCAAGCTTGGTCAGTCCGCGACAAGTCCAGAGCAACTCGCCCGTGTGCGGGTTGTAACTCTTGATCGCATCGGGCCAAGTCATGATTAATTCGTCGCGTTTGTTGATCCGCGCGACGACCGGCGTGCTCCATGAACCAAGCCATTCCTTGGAATCCTTCCCGAATTTTCCGCCCGGCTCTTCCACGCTCCAAAGGTCTTTACCACTCTTGAGATCGAGTGCGATTAAAAACGTCCTCTCGCCCGGTCCACAATTGAGAAACACGCGATCGCCATGAATGACCGGCGAAGACGCGTTGCCCCAAATGTGCTCGAACTTGCCGAGGTCGCGGTGCCAAAGCTGTTTGCCGTCGAAATCGTAGCATGCCACGCCGGCCGAGCCAAACGAGGCAACCACGCGATAGCCATCGGTGGCGGGCGACGCCGAGCAGTAGGGGTTGTCGCCATGCGTGCTTTCTTTTCCCTCGAACTTTACGCTCTTCTGCCAGTGCAATTTTCCGTCGCGCCGGTCGAGACATAGCAATGCGCGATCTTGTCCGCCTTTGTCGAGTGATTGAGTCAGGAAAACCCGGTCGCCCCAAATAATCGGCGTTGAGTTTCCCGGCCCCGGGAGCGGCATTTTCCAGCGGACGTTTTCTGTCGCTGACCATTGCCGCGGCAGATTTTTCTCGTCACAAACTCCGTTGGCGTGTGGTCCGCGCCACGCAGGCCAATTGTCGCTGAAACCACTCGTAACAAATACAAATAGAACAAGGCTTGGCTTGATCATGTGGCGACTTCCTCCATTCGCTTTTAACTCTATCAAAGAGCAGAACTAGGAACAAGCGGGTATTCCATTGGATTCTTCTATAAAAATGATTTCTTCGATTCACCGAATCTGCCTACAATGCGTTCTGTGTCTATTGCCGAACACAATGACGCTCGTGCGTTCCTCAATCGCGCGGGGAAATTTCTGGAAGCGCGCGAGGCGGAGAACAATCTCATCTTGGGACTTTGTTCGGGGTTGATCGCTCGTCCTGAATCGTGCGCGAACCCGTATCTCGTTACCGTCGAGACAGAGAACGCGATTACAACGGCGGCGTTGATGACCCCGCCCCGCAAACTGGTGGTAGTGCGCGCCAAGCAAAACGAATTGGCAGCGATTGCGCACGATCTCTTGCGGAAGAAACTCCCCGTGTCGGGAATCATAGGGCCAAATGACGAGGCGAAACGATTTGCAGAGGTCTGGTCACGGGATAGGGGCGTCCAAGCTCGCGATGGCCGGAAGATGCGAATCTTTGAGCTGCAAAAAGTGATCCATCCGGCCTACAGCCGGGGGCACATGAGGGTCGGGACGAATGCTGACACGCCGATCGTGATGGAGTGGGGCGCTGAATTTGCGCGGGAAGCTAACACGGATGAGAAACCGGATACAGTGCGAGAGACCGTTGGAAGAATGACTAGCGACGGACGGCTGTTCGTTTGGGAAGATGGACAGGTTGTTTCAATGGCTGTGACGGCGGGAACAACTTCGCGCGGTATTCGTATCTCGCTGGTCTATACGCCGCCCGAATTTCGGAAGCGTGGATATGCAACATCGCTGGTCGCCGCAATGAGCCAGCGCTTGCTCGATTCGGGGCGGAAATTTTGCTTTCTCTACACCGACTTGGCCAACCCAACCTCGAACGCGATCTATCAGCGCATCGGTTACACGCCCGTTTGTGATTGTTGTGAGTATTACTTCGAGTAGCGACCGCGTGTTTTGGATAGGTATTGGTGGATTGTCCTTATTGGCATGACGAGAGGCGTTGGGTTATGGTAGAGTCTTCAATAGACGGAGCGTTTCTATGAAAAAAATCCTTTTACTCAGTGTTCTTGCAATTTTCACAGCCACTCTTTCTGCGGCGGAAAAGCCGCTTCGTGTGTTCATTCGCGCGGGAGTGAAAACCCACGGGCCCGGTCAGCACGATCATCCCAAATTCCTCGAAGAATGGAAGGCATTGCTCAACCAGCGCGGGGCGAAATGCGACGGGGCGATGGAATTTCCGACGGCAGCGCAATTGGACAACACGGACGTGCTTGTCCTCTATTGTGCTCACGGCGGGGCGATGACCTCGGAGCAGAAGTCGCTGTTGGACAATTTTACCAAACGCGGCGGCGGTGTCGTTGTGATTCACGATGCGATCGTGTCGGGCAAGGACGCGGATTGGTTCAAGACAGTCGTCGGCGGCGCGTGGCAGGATGGCACGGCGAAGTGGCTCGAAGGACCCACCCACCTTTATTATATCGACCTCACGCACCCGATCACGGCGGGCGCGGCGAATTTCCAGTTCGACGACGAAATTTACTACGACTTGAATATGACGCCGGAGGCGCGCGTGCTGGCGGCGGCCTACACGCCAAAAATCACGGGACGAGACAAACGCGGCCAGCCGGGCGGCGGTAAAGTTTCCGTGTACGACATCCAACCGCAGATGTGGGTCTATGAAAAAGACAACTATCGCGCGTTTGTTTCCATACCGGGTCATAACCACGCGAGTTTCAGTCTGCCGCATTTTCGCGCCGCATTGCTGCGGGGAATCGCGTGGACAGGCAAGCGGACGAATCTGGACGAGTTTGCGTCCAAAGAAGAAGTGGCGTCGCTGCGGTATCCCGAAGGCGGACCGATTGCCCCCGAAAAAGCTGCCGCGAAAATCGAGGTGCATCCCGATTTCAACATGAGTCTCGTCGCCGCCGAACCACTCATTAACAAGGTAATGAATGTGGACTGGGATGGGCAAGGCCGGTTGTGGGTCGCCGAAACGCCGGAATATCCCGACGGCCGCTGGGCAAATCGCCGAGATGACCTAGTGCAGAAGTGGATTGACGGTGCAAAACTGACCCCCGATAGCAGGAGATACGACCGACCCGCGCACGACCGGATCTCAATCCTATCCGATACCAACGGCGACGGGCGGATGGATAAGAAGGATATTTTCTTTGAAGGACTGGAACTGGTGACAAGTTTCGTGTTTTACAAAGATGGTGTC
This sequence comes from uncultured Verrucomicrobiota bacterium, assembly GCA_964348665.1. GTDB lineage: Bacteria > Verrucomicrobiota > Verrucomicrobiia > Palsa-1439 > CAYGDP01 > CAYGDP01. Next base: position 26,791 of record CAYGDP010000025.1, on the reverse strand, counting down.
ATCGCCGCCGCGGCTCCCGATATCTGGTGGCTGCGCGACACAAACGGGGACGGCAAAGCCGAACAGGAAGTAAAACTCTACACGGGGCTTGGAACGGGCGACACGCACGCAGTCATCAATAATCTTCGATGGGGACTCGACGGTTGGATTTACGCCACGCACGGTTACAGCGGCAGCGGCAAAGTGACCAATGGCGATGGCTCGAAAAATTTCGGCGCGATCAACAGCGGCGTCGTTCGTTTCCGACCCGATGGCAGCGCGATGGAGCAATACTGCTCGAAAGGCGGGAATACGTGGGGATTGCAGGTGACTTGGGACAACGAGATCTTTTTCACACAACCCACCAGCGGCGAGTTGTTGATGAACGTTGTGTTAAGCGAAGACCGCATCGCGCGCGGCAAAGTCGGCAACACGCCGAGCTTCAAGGTGGTTCGCCGCAGCCCGAAGAGTTATCCTGCGATTCCCTACACAGAAGTCCCTTACCTGCAGATTGATTTGGTCGGGTCGTTCACCGCTTCTGCCGGCACGGTCATCTACGATGGAGGCACATGGCCCGCCGCATGGAACTACAATTACTTCACCACCGAACCAACCATCAACCTGATTCATCACGAGATCGTCACCTCCGAGGGTCCCAGCTATAAAATGACGAAAGCTCCCAATCGCGAGGAGACCGAGTTCATCCGGGGACGCGATATGTGGTTTCGCCCAATCGAAGTGCGGGTTGCTCCCGACGGCTCGATGTACATCGTTGATTTTTACAATCAGGCCGTCGGCCACAACGATACGCGCGGCACCAAACACGGCCCGCGCAATGCCGCCATTCGCCCCGACCGCGACCATTATTATGGCCGCCTCTGGCGCGTGGACCACAAACAGGCGCAAAAAATTGCCATTCCAAATCTGGCCAGCGCCACGTCCGCGCAACTCGTCGCGTCACTCGAACATCCCAATCGCCACGTGCGGTTCAACGCTCATCGCCAACTGATTGATTTGGGCAAAACCGACGCCGCGCCCGCCCTGCGGCAAATGTTCGCCACGAGCAAATTCCCGGAGGCGCGCGTCGCGTCGCTCTGGACTTTGGCGCAGCTCGGCCAGCTCGATACGAAAACCTTTGCCGCCGCCGCCAACGACGCCGATGCCGCCGTGCGCAAGAACGCGATGCAATCGGTCGCCGCCATGCCCCCGTCGGACAAAGTCGCCAAGGAATCGGCCTTGAAACTTCTCACCGATGCCGACCCACAAGTGCGACTCGAAGCGGTCAACGCGCTCGCTACCATCGAGATGGATGCCGAAATCGCTCGCGCCCTTGTCGCTGCGTATCCATCGTTTACGGACAACTGGTCGCGCGCGGCATTTTTTGGGGCGGCTGCGAAATCACCCGCCATCGTCATGGATGCGGCCTTGTCCAACGCGCCGACGGATGACTCGGAATCGATGGTGCGCCGATTGACCAAGCAGATCGCCGACGCACAGAACGCGCCCGAAGCAGCAAAGCTGGTTGTCGCCATCTCGCAGAAACCGGCTTCCGCCGATGCGCTCAAGCAAACCATTTTGGAGAGCCTCGCCGCCGGTTTGAAACCTGATACTCTGCCGGCATGGTCTCCGGATTTGCAGAAGGCGTTGCAGACGCTCGTGACTTCCTCAAGTCCCCAACTCTCCGCGGCGACGTTGCCGCTTGTTTCGCGTTGGGACAAGGGCGGCGCAATGAAGGACGCTCTGCAAGGTCACCTCAAGTCGCTTGTCGTCCGCGTGCAAGACGCGAGCCAATCCGAGGATGCGCGTGTGCAGATCGCGCAAACGTTGCTGGGCGTGCGCCGCTCCAGTCCCGATGCGCTGCCGGCGGTGGCAAAATTGCTTGGTGGAAAAAACTCACCTACGTTGCAGAGGCGTGTGATCGAGGCGGTTGGCGAGATTCCCGATGTCGAAGCCGGCGCCGCGTTGATTGCCGCGTTTCCAAGTTTGCAGGGCGACTTACAATCATTGGCGCTCGAACAGTTGCTCAAGCGCGCCCCGTGGTCGCTCGCACTGCTCGACGCTTTGGAGTCAGGCAAGATTGACGCGAGCGCATTCGGCCCGGCAAATCTGCATCGGTTGCGATTGCATCCCGACGCGGCGGTGGCATCCCGCGCCAATGTGGTGATTGACAAAGTGCGCGGCCCCGAAACCAAACAAAAGGACGAACTGATCGCCAAACTGATGCCCGTGGTGTCAAAGGCGGGCAGTGCCGACAAAGGGAAAGAAGTTTTCACGAAAAACTGCAGCACTTGCCACAAATTAGGCGATATCGGGCGCGATGTCGGTCCGCCGTTGGTCGGCATTGGAACCCACGGCCCTGATCATTTGCTCACCCAAATCCTGGATCCGAATCGCGAGGTGGATCCGAGTTTCTCGGCTTGGGCAATTCAGACCAACGACGGCGAGAGTTACGACGGCATCATCGCGCGCGAAAATAAATCCGCCGTCACCCTCCGCAACGCGGCGGGCGAGCAGGAGATCCGCGTCAATCAAATCCAGTCGCGTCGTAACGCGGGGCGGTCGCTGATGCCTGAAGGATTCGAGCAACTTGGCGGCGAAGCCTTGCGGGATTTACTGACCTTTCTGGGTGCGGCGGAACAGCGGTTTCGATTCGTGGATTTGACGACTGCGTTCACGGCCGATAGCCGCTACGGACTTTATTGGACGCAAGATCAACGGAGCGACACGCTCAAGTTTGTCAAGTTCGGCGCCGTGACCGTCGAGGGCGTGCCGTTTTTCATCGCCGACCCTGCCAAAATGCCATCGGCTAAAAATTTGATCGTGCTCAAAGGCGGTGCGGGCAATTCGTTTTCCAAGACGAAGATGCCAAAGAAAGTCGAAGCCAAAGTCGGTTTTGCCGCTAATCGGTTGCATTTTCTCGGCGGCGTCGGCGGTTGGGCGCATCCACTCGGCGGCGAGAACGTGCCAGTGATGAAAGCGACCGTCATCTATGCGGACGGCCTAACGGAGGAGATCATCATGCACAACAGTCAGGAATTTGCGGATTACATCCGCGTTGTGAACGTGCCGGGATCGAAGCTGGCCGAGGAATTGGTTTCCGAGAATCAGCTTCGTTGGTACACCAAACCACTCAAGCGAACCGCCGTGATCGAACGTCTCGTCTTGGAGAGCTACGACAACGATGTCGCGCCAACCACGGTCGCCATCACGGCCGAGATGGCCGACGCGAACGCGCAGGTGCAAACGCCAACTCCCGCGGCGGCGGCACAGCCCGAGCCTCTACAGTGGGACGGCAACGGACTCAAAGTCCTGCTGGTCGGCGGCGGCAGCTCGCATGACTTCAAGAAATGGTTCAACCAAGCTGATGCGGCGACTTTGAAAGCCACGGGTAAATTCGCAGTTGCGTACACCGAAAAAGTGGCCGTCGCCGAGAGCGAGTTGGCGGGCGCCAACGTGCTCGTATTGAGCACGAATCAGGGGAATTTTTCAAAACCCGAATTTCGCAAAGCACTTGCGGACTTTGCCAATACTGGCAAAGGGATCATCATCCTTCACCCCGGCGCTTGGTACAACTGGGGCAACTGGCCCGATTACAACAAAACAATAGTCGGTGGCGGCTCGCGCGGCCACGATGCCCTTGGCGAGTTCGAGGTAAAAGTCACGGCGACGAGTCACCCGATCCTGAAAGATGTGCCTGCAACCTTCAAAATCACCGACGAACTTTATTGGTTCGAGCCGGACGCGAGCGGCGCACCCATCGAAATCCTCGCCACGGCCTACTCGAAGCAAAAGAGCGCGACGTATCCGAGCATCTGGATCGTCAAACATCCCAAAACCCGCATCGTAGGCATCGCCCTCGGCCACGACGGTCGCGCCCATGAACTCCCCGCCTTCAAAGCGCTCCTGCAAAACGCGGTGCAATGGGTCAGTGGAAAATAAAATCTCGCTCTCTAATAACGCGACTTTGAATCGGAGCGGGCGGTTGGGCATCAAAGAAACCGCAACTCCCCCGACGCAAATAAAAAGCTGGCAAACCCTTCCGTTTCCTCGGTACGATAACGGGCAAGCCAGAGCAGCTGTCAAAAATGGAGATCCATCACCATGAATGATAAACACAAAATTTCAGCCCAAAATCAAGAGAGCGCCATTTCCACCCGCATGAGCCGCCGCAAAATGCTCGCGGCAACAACCGGCGCAATCGGTGCCGGCGTTCTGGGACGCTTTAACATCCTTCGTGCCCAAGACGCCAACACCGGCCTCCTCCGCATCGGCCTCGTCGGCGCTGGCGGACGCGGCGCAGGGGCGGCCGATCAGGCGCTAAGCGTCTCCGGGGGCGACGTAAAATTGACCGCCGTGGCGGACGTGTTTGAAGATCGCCTCAAGGGCGCTGTCATAGGTCTTTCCAAGAAGCACGGCGAAAAAGCAAACGTGCCCGCGAACCGGCAGTTTGTCGGATTCGACGGCTATCAACAAGTGCTCCAGCACTGCGACTTCATCATTCTTGCCACGCCGCCGGGTTTTCGCCCGTTTCATTTCGCGGCCGCGGTTGCGGCGGGCAAAAACGTCTTTATGGAAAAACCTACCTGCGTGGATGCGTTTGGAGCGCGCCTATGCATGGAGACGGCCAAACTGGCGGACTCCAAAGGACTGAAAGTGGTCGTCGGCCTCCAGCGTCATTATCAGGCGTCGTATCGCGAGACCCTGAAGCGGGTTCAAGACGGCATGATCGGCGATATCGTCACAGCCAACGTGTATTGGAATGGCAGCGGCATCTGGTATCGCAAACGCAAGCCCGGCATGAATGAGATGCAATTCCAAATGAACAACTGGTATCATTTCTGTTGGTTGTGCGGCGATCACATCGTCGAGCAGCATGTCCATAACCTCGATGTAGCCAATTGGTTTATCGGCGCACTGCCGGAGAGCGCGTATGGCTTTGGCGGTCGGCAAGCGCGCAATCCCACCGAGCCGAGCGAGATTTACGACCACCACACAGTCGAGTATCGCTACCCCAAGGGCATTATCGTCAATAGCCAGTGCCGCCAATTTGGCGGCGGCGATCAGCGCGTCACCGAGGAGTTTCGCGGCACCAAAGGAATCGCCAAACCGGGCGAGATTCGCGATTACAAAGGGAACATCGTTTGGAAACACGACGGGAAAAACGACCCCAACCCGTATCAAGTCGAGCACGACGAATTACACGCCGCGATCCGGAGCAATAAACCGATTAACAATGCCCATTACGGCGCCACCAGCAGCTTCACTGCCGTGCTGGGTCGTTATGCCACCTACACCGGCAAAGAATGGAAGTGGGACAGCGCGCTGAAACTCAACCATCGCACCATGCCCGAAAAACTCGACTGGGACACACCGCCACCCACGCTCCCCGACAAGGACGGCAACTACGAACTCCCGCTTCCCGGTAAGTATAAACTGGCTTGAAATCAATAAGGTATCCTCATGCGATCTCATCCGGCCCTGAAGCGCTTCTTGACGCCGGCGGCACTCGTAATGTGCCTCCCAGCAATGGCAGAACCCACGCTGTTAACCTTGCACACGCGAGCGCGGCAAGAGACCGCCGAAGGAAGCGGGCAGTTCCAGGTTACTGATCACACCGTCCGATGGGACGCGCGCCAAACCGCCATCGTCATTTGCGACATGTGGAACGCCCATTGGTGCAAGGGCGCGACCGACCGCGTGGCCGAGATGGCGCCGCGCATGAACGAGGTCGTCACGGCAGCGCGAAAACGCGGCGTGCTCATCATTCATTGCCCCAGTGACACGATGAAGTTCTACGCCGATCATCCCGGACGCAAACTGGCGCAGAGCGCTCCGAAGATCGAAACCAAAATTCCATTGCAACGATGGTGCAGTCTGGATGCCAAACGCGAAGCGCCACTGCCGATTGACGACTCCGACGGGGGCTGCGACGACACCCCGCGATGCGAGCATCCCAAGAACAATCAATGGCCTTGGCATCGCCAAATCGCGACGATCGAAATCCACGATGGCGATGCCATTACCGACAGCGCCGAGGCATTTTATTTGATGAAACAGCGTGGAATCACCAACGTCATCGTCATGGGCGTCCACACGAACATGTGCGTGTTAGGCCGGCCGTTTTCCATCCGCCAGATGGTCATGCAAGGACAGAACGTCGTGCTCATGCGTGACATGACCGACACGATGTACAACTCGAAGATGCGCCCGCAAGTGAACCACTTCGACGGCACGCGCCTCGTCGTCGAGCACATCGAAAAACACTGGTGTCCGACCATCACCAGCCACGATTTCACAGGCAAACCACCGTTTCGTTTCAAGGGCAGTCCGAGCGAGGAAACGAAACCGTCGCCCCCGTCGACTAAGGGGTTGCGGCAGAGATAGCCAACGACGTACCGTCTACTTACTAGATTTTTCGAACATCACGCTATTTTTCTGCCACCAAGCGTCTTCTTGTTCTTTCGACGAAACATTCTTTAATTCATTGAGCGCAGCCTCAACTGGATCGACCTTAATTTCAGATGACCACTTAATTAGCGGTAGAGCAGTCAGGATAGAGGAGATCCGATTGCGATCAGATAGGCGCTCCAAAAAGATTAATGGCTCACCAAAGGTTGGAAAAGATGGGCCAGCCCCACAAGCGAAATGTCCTCTCGGCCACAGAACTCCAACCCGCTGCCATGAGTGTGCGTTCCATGCATGGGCACATTCAGCCGATACAAATTTTCGATGGAGTCGCCGAAAATCAGTATCATGATAATCAACCGACGACCAGACTCGGCATCGAAAAATCTCATAGCCCCACTCCGTTTTGCTCTCACCGCATCGCCCACAGGAGAAACTAATGTCACGCCAGTCCAAACCTGCTAATAAGACTATTAAGAAGGATACGCATAGAGCGATCCATCGCCAATGTAATCTCAATTTCTTGAAGTTCACGCGCAAAATCTACCACAATTCCGCCGTCCAGTAATCGCAGGAATTTGCGCACCGACTAAATGTAACGGGAAACCAAGCGTCACATCCGAGAACGCACCCAGTTACACGAGGAACAAGTTGCTCGAATGAAAACAGGCGGCGAGCTCCCGCGCTCCAACCATTTCTCGGCTGGTAAGCTTTCGCGAGTTTCGCGGGTAATAAAATGCGATTTCCTTTCCGTTAAACCTCGCACCACGTAGAAGGGGCCAAACCCTCAGTGGATACTATAAATTCGTGTTTATTCGTGTCCATTCGTGGTCTATGATTCTGCCATGGCCAGTGCGGAATTCAAAGTGGGCGACCTGACCGCCGTGATCGGCGACAATGCTGCCGACGGCGAGCATCGCGCGGGTTATAACGGTGTCTGGCGGCTGATACACCGCACGGAGCCGACTAACCTTTTCGTGCCGACTGTGGCGGGGCTGAACCTGGAGCACATCTTCGACGGCGACAAGGAACTTAGCGACGTGGAGGGCGCGCGCAAAATCTTTTTCGAGCCGCGCAATGCGCCGATGGAGTTCAGGAAAATCTCCGATGCGGAGGCAGAGTTGCATCAGGAACCGACGCCGACGTTTCGGGTGGAAAGCTGGACGCGGTTTCGTCTGGTCGCACCCCACTACATTGATTTCGAGTTTCGCTGCAAGCCAACGCAGCACGTTTTTAATCACGGCTACATAGGCCTGTTCTGGGCGAGCTACATCAATGCTCCCGACGACAAAAGCATGTACTTGCGCGGCAACGGCCAGTGGCAGCAGCTTTGCACACCTGCGCACAACAACCAAAGCACCATTCGCCATCGCGATGACAAGATCGAGTTAAAATTTCGCCACAATAGTGGCGATGCTTTATTCAAAAATTTATCGCTGCTGCGATATGACGAGCCGTTTTTCTACGGCTTGGTTCGCAACCATCTCTTCGCTGTCATGTTCGAGAAGTCTGACGGCATTCGTTTCACGCACTCGCCAAGCGGCGGCGGTTACAACGAGAAACTGCAGACGACCAATCCCGCGTGGGATTTTCAGCTTATCATTCCGCAATACGAAGTGCTGCGTGAATATCGCGTTCGCGCCCGCGCCGTCTATCGCGAGCGGTGCAGTCGAGCCGAAGTATTCGAGGAATTTGCGTCGTGGCGCAAAGCATTACAGTAGCAACGCTGTTATTCCTTCGATTAGCGGCGGCCAAGCAGCGCGTATTTCACGGCCAGACACGATTCGATTTCATTTGTTTCATTATCAATGATTGAAGCTAAATATGAAATATGAGTTGAGTTACCAAGGAGGCAGTAGAATTGGAAACAACGTTATGGCCACAAAAAAACGCAAAAGTCACAAAACTTCTCTGATTTGTGTTTTTTGTGGCTCTTCGCCCCAAAACAATATGCAGACTATATTGCTGCTCCATTAGTAATGCTCGAAGTTCGATTGGGATTTCGTGTTTTGGATTATCCTTATGCTCTTGTCATCCGCAGAAAACACGTTATAGTGCGAGAGGTTGACAGCCGCGGTGACCCCATCGTCTAGCCCGGCCTAGGACACCGGGTTTTCATCCCGGCAACACGGGTTCGAATCCCGTTGGGGTCGCCACCTTAAACCCGCGGAAGTAGGTATGCAAAACTTTGGGCTTATTTCCCGGGTAATGCCTTCCATATCAGCCTCGATATTACCGTCCCCTGCGTGATTTATTGTGACCCGCTTGATCGAGAGAGAAAGTAGGCGACGTACAGCGTCAGCGTTGTTACTTTCAGTTAAAATTTTTCGCCAATCGGCAAAGACAGGTTCAAAATCCACCCAGTCAAGTGATTGTCCCTCGAATTCATCAAAAGGCTTGAGCTGTTCCAGTTGTTTGTTAGCGGAAGCGATAACCTCGTTTTCAGACTGGATGGCATTCTTGGCCAACTCGTAATCGATAACTCCTTTACTAATTGCTGTAACAAGGTTTTTTAACCGACTCCCCGCCTCTGATTTTATTTTTTCAACCTGATTCATCGTTTCGCGTACATTGGTACTGCTTGTTAACTGACTCTTCGCGAATTTTTTAAGGCGCGCGGTCCAGTCCTGAACTGTTGCTCGCTGGAAGATGCTCTCCGCCACACGATCGCAGACGATTTGCTCAATTTTTTTCTTGGGAAAATATCTGTTGTTTGAACAGTTAAAATGCTTGCGGGCATTATGACACCGGTAGTATGACCCATTCGGCGTTGAAGCTAGTCCGTGTGAAGCCAGCCGACCACCGCAGTCACCGCAATGTAAAAGGCTCGTCAACACAAAATTACCTCGATGTGAGTTTCTCCTGCCTCGCGGTCGGTATAAAATTCGTTCTACTGCCTTTCTCGCTTGTTCCATGCTAATAATACTTTGATCTTTGTGCTGCCCGTCGAAAAATTCCCACGCTTCCCTTGGCTGATATTTGTTCCCGCCACCCTGGTGCGGCGGCGTACGCCCCCAGATGATTTTGCCAGCAAAAATTTCTGCTGTAGTGTAAATCCAAGTTCGAACAGCTCCGTCAGTCATTTGAACGCCCCGTTGCATTAATTCTCTTGAGATGTGATAGGCAGAAACACCTGCCAACCACCGATCGATAATAAACTTGGCGTGATCTATATTTTGGGGGTTATGCTCGTAAACGGTAGCAGTTCGTTTGTCGCCATTCGGTTTTTTGCCGCCGATTGGAATTTTCTTTAGGCGAAGACCGAACGGAGCTTTTCCACCATAAACGTATCCGCGGCTGGCGACTTCGCGCAAATGCCGCCGGGTCTTGGCTGCTTGGAGTCGTCGGTTGAGTTTATCAACGCCAACCACAATTGTTTCGAGAAGCTCGCCGTATTCATCGTCCGAAAATTGTTTGGCTATGAACGTTATCTTTACCCCACTTTTTGCTAAATTACCTTTAACAACATAGTAAATTTTTGGATCACGAGCTAAACGCGACGTGTCTTCACAAAGCAGGACTTCAAACTCATGCCGTTCTGCGGCATTGAGCATGTCAAGCAAGCCGGGGCGTTCTTCTTCCCCGCCGCTGATACCCTCATCGGCAAATACCATATCATCGCGAAAGACCCAACCCTGCTTTGCCGCGAATTCGCGAGCCATGCCGATTTGTGCTTCGATCGACTTTCCCTGTTTTTGCTGGTCGTCGCTGAATCTCGCGTAGCATCCCGCTCGGATAATAATGTTTCTCATGCCTTCCCACCACCTTTCAAATACTCTTTGTGTTTCTCGACAAATTGCTGTGCCTCGCGGAGAGCTATACTCCCGTGGCCGGTAATTTGCTGCCGACCCGGCAATTCTAGGGATTTACACCTTTCTAAAGCAAGCTCCAAAAAAAGCCACTCAATCTCAGACGATTTCGAGTTGTTATCCATATGTTTGCCGGTAGCGCGACATTCAATTATTATTCCCATACTCCATAGAACAGCATTGTCGGGCAGGGATAAAACATTTGGCATGGTGCGCACGAAAAATTCTTATTTATTCGCTAAATCGGATATAGCCTCCATTGGAATCAACTTACTGCCACATAGGGAGTTAGGAAAAAAGTGGTCGATTTTTATTGGGTAAATTGATTTCGAGAAAATTCACCATGGAATCATTACCCACGAAAAATCATATCCCTGCACCACAGAAACTTAGGGAAAAATTGGTCGATTTTCCATGGCATTGAGTCGAGCGAGGGTTTCGCTTGATCAAAGGCCACAAGGACTTGGGATATCGGCGAAACAACCACCCAGAGTCACTGATTCATTTGCTTGGCAAGGTCGCTACAGTTAGTACTTGTCCTCGGATGGTTTTTATCCCAATCTTTCCAGCGACATTTCTCGTCGTGGAATCGCTGCCATTTCCGTGTGGGCACAAACGAGCGGCGGCAATCGGAGTTTTGACAGGTTCGTCTTTCGATGGTTGTTTTCATATATCCGTAGAACAGTATTTTTGCAGCCACCACGCCAACCACTGCGTTGCCAACGCATTTAGCAATGGTGACATGATTGGTTATCCAAGGTTGCCTGGCGCGTGGATGGCGCTCGATTGGCGGGCATCGGAGTAAGCGGTGTGAGGACCTGGAATAATTATTCCGATCTGCCAAAGAATGATTATCAGGCTCGATCGCTGAAAATGCCCAACGAAAAAAACCTTGTTCTTCTGATTGTGTACGCAACGAACAGCAAATCATGGAAAGAAATGAGCGGTAGGAATGATAAAAGTCGCTGAAAATAAACGCGTGTTTTCTTGTGAGGCAATACAAAAGTTCTGCGGGCTTGCCAACGCTTTCGATATTGCAATACAATGGGCAACTCAATTCGGGAATTATCAAAAAACCATGCTGAGAATCGCAATAATCGCGCTCATCGGTGGCTTTATCGGTAGCGCGGCGGGCGGAGGCGGCTTTTACTGGGGCTGCATCGCCGGAGCGATCATTGGTGCGGTAACCGGCAAGGGAAAATCGAAGGCGAAATCCACGCCAAAGGATGAAACCCCTGTCCCCCCTGTCTCCCAACCACAGACACCCGCACCAGACTACAGCGATTGGTTGCAAGCATCGCCAAAACCGCGGGCTGTTGGCCGGGGTAGGCAGAAGTCTCCACTGCGATGGGTTGAACCGGGTGAAACGGTTACGATTGGAGGTTTCCAATTATCCACGGGGTTGTTTTATATCTGTGATGGCACGCCGGCTACCGATGAAGCTTCAGCGATCAATTCGCAACTGCACGTTGGTCATCCCGTTCAAGGAGCAGAAGCGGCATTGGGTTACTGGTCTCAATACGAATTGATTTCTCCAAACCAACGGGCGACTTACTTGGCGTGGCAGGCGACAAATCGAATGGATGACGATCCTTCCAGGCGGGATTTTGGGTATGTATTCCTGTTTTTTTACGGCATTGAACGTCGTCTCTTAGCGGATCAACAATATTCTCCGGCGATATTGGAGGCATTGGCGCGGCTTCTAATGGAGTATGCCCCGCATGGGCGTTCCAAATCACTGCCCAGCTATGTTTGTCAGTTGCTTCATTTTTGGAGCTACAAACAGGGCGAAGAAAATTACGCCAAACTCTTGCCTTGGATTACTGGCCTACCCAACTCGCGCATGGGAGAAGATGAATTAGCCTTGGCACTGGCCAATGTTTGCAAGTTGCAGCAACCGCTCCCTGTCGAGTTGGCTTACGAGATCGCCCCGCGGTTTTCTTCGATGGGGCAAAACACAGTGGTCAAACGGGTTAATGAAGAATTTCGCGCATTGTTTCAGAAGCGGTATCTGGATAAATTCCCCGGTGGCATGATGTTAAAATCCGCCAGAAATTGCCGTGTTGTGGAGTACCGCCCTGCAAGTCCGTCTTTGTTGCAAATTGCGTATGATCGAAGATTGGTCAACAATTTTAGGCTCTCCGTCCCTGATGTTTTGGGTATCGCATCGCAATTTAGACCGTTGGCTGCCATTTGGGATTCCTGCGTGGAAGATTTATCGCAGTACAGCCGAGCAAAACTAAAGGCGAGTGGAGATGGGCGCTCCCTAAAAGCTCACATGAGCCTGCCAGAAGAACTTCGCACACCGAATAGCCATCCCTATGCGGAAAAGTGGAATTCGATTCTTGAACGCAACGGTTTTGATGAGGGCATCGCGCTGATTGGTGTCCAGGAAGTAGCGGAAATGTTGAATCTTCCAGTGCGAGAAAAGTGGACATCGGGGCAATGCCGGGAGATCGCCCAAGCCATCCAATCTCTCGGCTTTTGTGTCGAGCCAGATGTTCGGTATGGAGCAGATGCGTATGTCCGCAGCCAAACCATCGGCGTATTCAAACCTGCCGGCACCCAAGTGCATGATCCTTCTTCTGCCTGTCTGGGTGCCTCGGCCTTGCTTCAACTTTGCGTGCTCATTGCGGCGGCAGACGGAGTGGTGCAGTCCAACGAACTTGATATCTTCCGCCAATTCATTGAAAAGACCCTGTCCTTAAGCGCTGCGGATCATCAGAGGTTGATGGTGCTTGAGAGACTCCTGACGCTGGATTTTTCCATCGCAAAAAGCTCGCTGCGAAAAATTACCAAGCATGTGCCGCCCGAAAAGCGGGAGATGATTGGGCAGGTGCTAGTCTATGTTGCCCTCGCCGACAATCTCTTGACCAAGGACGAGCATCGTCAACTTCGGCGCATTTTCAAGGCAATGGAGTTATCCCCCGATTTCCTTGAACAAACCATTCAGGCGATTCTGCCCGCAGTTGGGGCGGTTACTCAAGAGGGAGCACCTGACTCTGGAGAAGAGAAAACACCGGTGCGGAAAGAAGCTTTTGCGATAGACATGAAGCGAGTCGCTCAAATTTCCGAGGAAACCGTTCAAGTGATCGGGCTGCTCGCCGAGGTCATGGTCGAAGATGATGACGAGGCGGAAATTGTGGAAGCTGGAGTTGCCGTTGAGAGTGGAACCAACCGATCGGCAAAGAGTCCCGACCCAGAGCGTTACCCCGCATGGATGGAGGGGTTGGATAATAAGCTCAAACCTGTCCTGTTACAGTTAGTCAGTCGCGCCACGGTATATCGTAAAGAGTTCGATGCGATGGCGGCGCAATTCAACGTAATGCCGCTCAGCGCCTACGATGGGATCAACGAATGGGCAGACGACGAACTCGGTGATTTTCTATTGGAAGGTGACGAGCCAATTTTGGTAAATAATTCTTTGATTCCCAAGGAGGAAACTGTCAATGGCTGAAATCAAGCGTCGTGAGAGAGATGCGGTGCTGCAATCGCTTCAGGCTGGACTTGTGCCCCGGCTGGGACTGCACCTGATTCAAGTTGGCCGCAAAGAAGAAGTGTCTGCAATTCTCCAAGACTTGGAGCGTATCGAGCAAGAAGGAGCCATGTATCGGATCGTGGTGGGAAGGTTTGGAAGTGGGAAGAGCTTTTTTCTCAATCTTGTGCGATCTCTTGCTCTGCAAAAGAGGTTGGTGGTTGTCCAAGCTGACATCACCATGGAGCGGCGCATTCATGCCTCCGGCGGGCAGGCACGCGCTCTTTACTGTGAATTGATGAAAAATCTAGCCACGAAAGCCAAGCCGGACGGCGGGGCGCTGCGCAATCTATGTGAGGGCTGGATATCCAACATTCACACCCAGGTCAAGACGGCAGGCGGAAATGAAGAGGAGGTCAAGCAACGGATTTATGAGGATTTGAAGAATCTCCAGGATTTTGTTGGAGGATTCGAGTTTGCTGAAGTTCTTGCCAAGTATTATGAGGGCTATGTCGCGGCCAACGATACGCTCCAAGCCGCTGCTCTCCGCTGGCTTCGTGCCGAATACACCACCAAGACAGATGCCCGCCACGATCTTGGGGTGCGGCGGATCATTGATGACGAGAATTTTTACGACAGCCTCAAGCTCATGGCCGCCTTTTGTCGCAAGGCTGGTTACGCGGGAATGTTAGTCAACTTCGATGAGCTGGTGGTTCTCTCCCATCGCTTGCCCAATGCACGCGCTCGTCAGGCCAATTACGAAGCGATTCTTTCGATGATCAATGATTGTCTACAAGGCTCAGCCAGCGGGCTTGGGTTTTTGCTGGCAGGAACCGACGAGTTTCTGGAGGATAAACGCCGCGGTCTTTACAGCTATGAAGCGCTTCGATCGCGATTGGCCGAAAACCGCTTTGCCGCCCAAGGTGTGAAGGATTTTACCGGACCCGTTCTTCGCCTACAGAGCCTTACTCCCGAAGACCTTTTGGTTTTGCTTCGTAACATCCGCCATGTTCACGCGTATGGTGATGCCGCCAAATACATCGTCCCCGATGAGGCGCTCATCGCCGTTCTCAAGAGAGCAAGTGAAACCCTGGGGGCTGACTACTTCAAGACGCCGCGCGATGTGGTGCGCTCGTTTGTGGGATTACTTAATATATTGGAGCAAAACCCAGGCAAAGAATGGCAGCAATTTGTTGGCGATGGTCTTATCCAAAAACCTCTAACCCCAAGTTCTGTCGAGGAGGAAATTGCCAAAGGCGCGCCACCGCCCGAAGATGCAGAAAACGACCTGGCAAACTTTAAGCTCTAATGAGCAACGCCGCCTTTTCATTTCTGCATCCCGACATCCAGAAGGCAATTTGGTCAATGGGCTGGAAGGAGTTGCGGCCAATCCAAGCCCAGGCAATTCAATCCATTCTACAAGGAGACAAACACCTTATAATTTGCGCGCAAACGGCGGGCGGGAAGACGGAAGCCGCTTTTCTTCCTATCATATCCAAGATCGCCCAAAATCCGCAACCCTCTGTGCAAGCTATCTATGTGGGACCGCTCAAAGCGCTGATCAACGATCAGTTCGCACGACTGGAAGACCTTTGCCGTCACATGGAGATCGCTGTCCATCGCTGGCATGGCGATGTGCCTGTAAATCAGAAGAAAAAGTTTCGAGAATCGCCCAGTGGTATTTTGTTGATTACCCCTGAATCGCTGGAGTCAAACTTCATCAACCACGGCACGCACGTCGCGCGAATTTATCGCAACATTGAATTTGTCGTCATTGATGAACTGCACAGTTTTTTGGATAACGTGCGAGGTGTCCACCTCCGCAGCTTGCTCCATCGTCTCTCCGCAGCAACCTCTCGGTCTCCACGAATGGTAGGGCTCTCGGCCACACTGGGCGATCCCGACAATGGAAAAGTGTTTCTCGCGCCCGATGACGCCGATGCCGTGCAGCTCATCGAGGACAACGCGGGAAAACGAAATGTAAAATTTGGCATTAAGAGTTACTTAAAATTGCCATCCGAGGAGGAGGGCGGTAAACGCCTTGACCCGAAGCAAGCCCTTCAGGTGGTCGAATCGATGGATGCTACCTCCTTTTTCCAACAAGGGACACTTGAGATGGTTCCCTTGCCAAGGGAGCAGGAAGACAGTCAGATTGATGAGCTAGACGAGATTGCGGAGGACATCCTTCACCATCTCAGTCAATCTACTAATCTTGTTTTTTTCAACGACAAACGAACATTGGAAATCGTTGCCGATCGTCTTCACCAAAAAGTAAAGCAGCGACGATTGCCCATTGACCCTTTTGTGGTTCATCACGGCTCGGTTTCAAAGGAGCTTCGAGAATGCGCAGAAGAAGAATTGAAGAATCCCGGTGCGACGACCGCACTTTGCTCCAGTACCCTGGAAATGGGAATCGATATCGGTTCGGTTAGGGCAATCGGACAGGTTGACCCGCCCTGGAGTGTCTCGTCCTTGGTGCAACGATTAGGCCGATCCGGTCGCCGGGAAGGGGAATCGGCAATTATGCGGTTCTATATTCGCGAGTCCTCGCCTCAGCCAGGCAGCAAATTGGATAATTTACTTTATCCCGTCCTGTTAAAAGGCATTGCCTTGGCACGCTTGATGATTGCTAAATGGCTTGAACCCGCAGACATGGATCGTATGCACCTTAGCACGTTGATTCATCAAATTCTAAGCTGCCTCAAACAGACCGGAGGCATGATGGCTGCGCATCTTTATGGGATTCTCTGCCAACGAGGTTCGTTTCGGCAATTATCCACAGACCAGTTTTCCCTGCTCCTGCGCGGGTTGGCCAAAAACAATTTGGTCGAGCAGACACCGCAGGGAGAATTGATTCTCGCTCTTCTGGGCGAAAGGATTACCTCCTCATTTGACTTCTACGCGTCGTTTGTGGCCAATGAGGAATTTTCCATTCGATACGGAGCAGAGGAAATCGGCAAACTCCCTGCCGATGCCATCCCGCCCGCTGGCGAAACCATAATCCTGGGAGGCAAACGTTGGAAGGTCGAGCAAGTCATCTCAATTTCGAAAGTTGTGGAAGTCACACTGTCGCGCGGCGGTAAACCGCCCATCTTTAGCGGTAGCGGAGGTGAAATCCACAGCCGAATCTTCCGAGAAATGCGCGCAGTCCTCCATGACCAAGACGAACCAGCTTACCTGGATGAAAACAGCAAGATTCTCCTGCAAGCCGCACGGCGATTTGCTGCGATCATTGGTTTGACCAAATCCGACGTTCTGTTCAAGCCGAAGGCTGTCCAATGGTTTCCATGGATTGGCACACGGGGATTTCGCACTCTGCTCTTGCACGCGCAAGCTGCTGGATTGGAGTGCATCCCAGGGCAACTCTCGCTGACCTATCCCTCAATAAACCATGAGCAGTTTCATCGACACTTACGCTCCATCGCCGATGGATATTTACGCGGTGATGAACTTGCGGCACATTTTCAAATCAAGACCTTCGAAAAATTTGACCCCTTTATCCCAGAAGACCTATTGAATTTCGCCAACGGCCATGATCGACTGGATATTGAGGGAGCAAGACAGGTGGCTGCTGAAACACTGACCCACTGACCTAACCGGCGCGCAGTTGAGAGCAAATCCACTTTTTACTCTGCGATGCTTGAATCACGCGTCCCGCAGTCCATACTTGCGAAGAAATCTTCCCAGCTATAGACTCCGCACCTGTAGAAAATCGTATAGGAACAATGAATTTTCATCACAACCAACCAACGCACGCCTATACCGAAGACCATCTCGTCGTGCAGTCGTCCATCGATTGGCCTGTGCTGGAATCTCGTGGTTGGACGTTGTTCGCCCTGTCACACCCTCTTGAATCTGATTTTCGTGAAGAACTTCTTGGTATTGCAGCGCAACTTGGGGAACTAGCGGCTACGCGCGCAGGTGGCGACTTTTGCGATATGTTGATTCCGACAGTTGCGACCGCTGCAAGACCGCGTTCCCTGAGTAAGATACATTCGACGGGCGAGTTTCCTCTTCACAGTGATACGGCTCATTGGCCAACACCTTGCCGCTATGTGATTCTCGCGTGTATATCACCCGGCAGTGGACGCCGCGGAACATTGCTACTGGACACACGCCGACTTCCATTTAGCAACGCGCAGCTATCATTGCTCAATTGCACACCACTTCGCGTTAGAAATGGCCGAGATTCCTTCTTCTCAACGATCTTGTCGAAGATGCGCCCGTTCGTTCGGTTCGATCCCGGCTGCATGACAGCAATTACTCCCGACGGCCAGTGCGCGCTAGCGGTTCTTTCAAGTAACAACTGGCTCGACTGTGTGGAAAGGATCAACTGGGAAACCGGTGTTGTACTTATTATCGATAACTGGCGTGTACTTCACGGGCGAGACGGTGCGCATTCTCCAGACCCCGATAGAAAACTTCTAAGAATATCCATACGAGGTAAAAAACCATGAATCCAGCCTTGGATCGGGAAGCACTCTACGCTAAGTCGCAGGTTTACATTCGCCGGGGCTTTCGTGCCCAGACGCCCAACGATACCGAGGAGTACCAACTTTGGGCATCCCTCGCCCTTGAGCTTCTTGGCAAAGCTGCGTTGGCAAAAGTCCATCCAACTCTCGTTGCTGACCCAACACACTATCAGTCGT
Source organism: uncultured Verrucomicrobiota bacterium (assembly GCA_964348665.1). Lineage (GTDB taxonomy): Bacteria > Verrucomicrobiota > Verrucomicrobiia > Palsa-1439 > CAYGDP01 > CAYGDP01. Next base: position 8,474 of record CAYGDP010000025.1, on the reverse strand, counting down.
TGTTCGCTGCATGTGGCAGACAGCTTTCGCCCGACATTAAGACCATAACGGCAAAGACTCTTTTCGAGCGGTTGGTACATCTCGATAATCGATTTGATGCTCGACATAAAACGTTCTGCGAACAGATGGCGCTGCGGCGGAATGCAGAATTGCATTCTGGCGAGTCACCGTTTTCCGGGATGTTGGCTGAAGAGTGGGAGAAAGAGTTTTGGGGGACTGTCGAGACGATACTGAAGATGCAGGACGAATCCCTAGAGTCATGGCTTGGACCGGAGGACTCAAAAGCTCCCGCCAAGGTTCTTGAGCAAGCCGAGAAGGCAAGGCAGTGGATAGTTAAGCATCGCGTATCCAGCTGCAATGAAGACTTCCTGAAGAAGTACCAAAATCCCAAGCAACGCCAGGAGATCGTCGAAGACTCCAAGAAGCAAATATGGAAGGATCAGACTTGGGATGGTCAAGATCGATGTGCGTGTCCAGCGTGCCTGTCTGTAGGTTTTTTGGGCGGCACGTTACGGAACGAAGTAGTTGTTGCCATGGATGAAGGATGGGGGGGCATCGGTGAGAATGGCGACTCGTATGTCGAGCCTCCTACCGAGGAGGTCGAAAAGACTTATACGGTTGAGGTGTTTGAATGTCCTATTTGCCGTCTCCGCCTGTTTGGGGCGAAAGAGATTTCAGCGGCAGAATTACCGTCCGAGTTCATACAGACGGAAGACAGAGAGAGAGTATTTGAGCCGGATTACGGAAACGATTGACCTACCCCCACCCACCCTTTTCACCTCTCGCAAGACCGACGCCATTAGCTTGATGTAGTTCTGGGGATTCACTCAGCCCAGATTATACTTGTGCGGTCAATCGAATAGGGCAAAACATTTCCACTTGCGCACAGTAGCCCAACTGGACACAATACGAATTAACGCGTCAAAAATGCACAATTCGATCCACGACATTCTCGACTACTTCCGCGAGGAGGCCGCGAATAATCGCGATCTCGGAGACAAATTCGAGCGCCTCATTGCCAGCTACCTTACCAAAGACCCCCGGTGGGCAGACCTATTCGGCGGCAATGTGTGGCTCTGGATGGAATGGCCGCACCATGGCAATAGACCGGACACAGGTGTTGACATCGTTGCCGAAGAGCGGGCGACAGGCAACGTTTGGGCGATCCAGTGCAAGTTTTTCATGCCCGACCATTACCTTCAAAAAGAGGACATAGATTCTTTCTTCACCGCGTCCGGCAAAGAACCATTCAAGCACCGTCTGATTGTGTCCACAACGGACAAGTGGGGCAGGAACGCCGAAGACGCGCTCAACCACCAACAGCCGCCCGTCACCCGGCTGCGCGTCCAAGACCTCGACGAAAGCCCGGTTGACTGGACGAACTTCAAACTCAGCCGCCCACAGGACATCAAACTCAAACCGAAAAAGAAACTCCGCAAGCATCAGGAAGCCGCTCTCGCCGATGTTCAAGCGGGATTTAAGAAAGCCGACCGGGGCAAACTCATCATGGCGTGCGGCACCGGTAAGACCTTCACCGCCCTGAAGATTGTCGAAGCCCGCGTTCCGGCAGGCGGCAACGTGCTTTTCCTTGTCCCATCCATCTCTCTGATTTCGCAATCGCTCACCGAATGGACGGCAGAGGCCGAACGCCACATCAGCCCCTTTGCCGTTTGCTCCGATGCGAAAGTCGGCAAGCACACTGAAACCGAGGACATCCACACGCACGACTTGGCCTTCCCCGCCCACACCAACCCACGCCTGCTCGCCCAGCAGATCAAAGTAACGAAAACACTCAGCAAAAAGAACATTACCGTCATCTTTTCGACGTACCAATCCATTGCAGTAATATCGGAAGCGCAGAAGAAATTCGGACTCGCAGATTTTGATCTCGTGATTTGCGACGAGGCACACCGCACCACCGGAATTGAGCGCACGGAGTACGACGCCCGCGAAGCCTCGAATTTCATCGCCGTCCACAAAGACGAGTTCCTCAAAGCCGATCAGCGCCTTTACATGACGGCTACCCCCCGCATTTACGACGACGCCTCCAAAGGCAAAGCCAAGGAAGCCGAAATCGAAATCTATTCGATGGACGACCCGGCGATCTACGGCGAGGAACTGCACCGGCTCGACTTCTCCGAAGCCGTCCGCAAAGACCTGCTCTCCGATTACAAAGTCATGGTGCTCGCCGTGGACGAAAAGTTCGTCAACAAAGCCTTCCAACTCCAACTTGCTGACGAGAACAACGAATTGAAGTTGGAAGACGCCGTCAAGATCGTCGGCTGCTACAACGGACTCAAAAAACGGTTCGTGAAGACGGACGGCGACGGCGGTGACAACAGCATTGACCCGACCCCGATGCGCCGCGCCGTGGCGTTCAGCCGATCCATCAAAGACTCTAAGCGTCTCACTGCCCTCTTTGACGGCATCATCAAGGAATACCAACCCGCCACGAAGACCGACGAAGGCGACGAACCGCAACCAGATTTTCTCCACTGCGAAGTTGACCACGTTGACGGCACGTATAACGCCCTGCTACGCAACCAAAAACTCCAGTGGCTCAAAGCCGACACCACATTGCAAGGCAACATCTGCCGCATCCTCAGCAATGCACGTTGCCTATCCGAAGGCGTGGACGTGCCAGCACTCGACGCCGTGATGTTCCTCAACCCGCGCAACTCCGTCGTGGATGTGGTGCAATCAGTCGGGCGCGTGATGCGCAAGTCCCCCGGCAAACAATACGGCTACATCATTCTCCCTGTCGGCATCCCCGCCGACATGCCGCCCGAAAAGGCGCTGGCCGACAACCAGAAATACAAAGTCGTCTGGCAGGTCTTGCAAGCCCTTCGCGCTCACGACGACCGCTTCAACGCCATCATCAACAAGATTGACCTGAACAAAGAGCGCACCCCGCAAATCCAGATCATCGGTGTCGGCGGCGACGAAACGAAACCCGGCGACCCGACCACCATTCAGACCGTGTTTGATTTCCCACACCTCGAAGACTGGGAAAACGCCATCTTCGCCAAAATCGTCGTCAAGTGCGGCACGCGAAAATACTGGGAGCAATGGGCGCAGGACGTGGCCAAGATTGCCGAACGCCACGTCACCCGCATCAAGGCGCTGCTCGAAAGCTCCGACGACGCCTACCGGAAACGCTTCGACAAGTTCCTATTTGGACTGCGCAAAACGCTCAACCCCAGCATCACCGAAGACGACGCCATCGAAATGCTTTCCCAGCATCTCATCACCAAGCCCGTCTTCGACGCCCTGTTTGAAGGCTACGAGTTCACCAAGCAAAATCCGGTCTCCAAGACCATGCAGAAGATGCTCGACCTCTTGGAAGAACAAGCCTTGGAAAAGGAAACCGAAATGCTGGAGAAATTCTACGAGAGCGTCCGCGAGCGCGCCCGCGACATTGACAATGCCGAAGGCAGGCAACGCATCATCGTGGAGTTGTACGACAAGTTTTTCAAGACTGCCTTCCCCCGCATGGCCGAACGTCTGGGCATCGTCTATACGCCGATTGAAGTCGTGGACTTCATGCTCCGAAGCGTGGACGACGTTTTGAAAGCCGAGTTTGGCGTCGGTCTTACCGACGAGAACGTCCACATCCTCGACCCCTTCACTGGCACCGGCACCTACATCGTCCGACTGATCCAAAGCGGACTCATTGACGACAAAGACCTCCCGCGCAAGTTCAGGGGCGAACTCCACGCCAACGAAATCGTCCTGCTGGCCTACTACATCGCCGCCATCAACATCGAAGAAGCCTTCCACGACCGGACGAAAAAGGACTACGAACCATTTGAAGGCATCGTCCTCACCGACACCTTCCAACTTTCCGAGGGCAAAGGCGCATTCGACGACCCGCATTTTCAGGTCAACAGCGAACGTGCTACCAAGCAAAACAAACGTGACATCCGCGTCCTACTCGGCAACCCACCATACTCGGCAGGCCAGACCAGCCAGAACGACAACAACCAGAACCTCAAATACCCGCTGCTCGACAAGCGCATCGAGCACACCTACGCAGAACACTCCACGTCCACGAATATCAACAGCCTTTACGATTCCTACATTCGCGCCTTCCGATGGGCAAGCGACCGCGTGAAAGACAAGGGCATCATTTGCTACGTCAGCAACGCGGGATTCGTAGATGGCAACGCCATGAGCGGATTGCGAAAGTGTTTGATGGAAGAATTTGCGGCTATCTACTGTTTCAACCTTCGAGGCAATGCCCGCACATCTGGCGAGCAGCGCCGAATGGAACGCGGCAACGTTTTTGGTGAAGGCACACGCACTCCCGTTGCCATCACGCTCTTAGTCAAAAACACCGCGAAACAAGGTTGCACGCTCCACTACCATGACATCGGCGACTACTTGACACGCGAGGAAAAACTGGCAGCCATTACCAAGTTTGGGAGCGCCCAAAACATTCCGTGGCAAATCATAACGCCCAACAAGAACTACGACTGGATCAACCAGCGCGACGAGAAGTTTGGGACGTTCATGCCGGTTGGGCTGAAAGAAGAAAAAGGCAGCGAGGACGTGGAAGCCGTGTTTGTTACCTATTCAAGAGGCGTTGCTACAGCCCGCGACGCTTGGGCATACAGTTTCTCCAAAAAGACACTCGCTCAGACCATGAGCGGCATGATTGGGCGGTTCAATGAGCAAGTCGAGGGTTACAAGAAGGCTCAGGTCAAGGGTATCAAGGTTGGCGACTTCATTGACTTTGACCCGAAGAAAATTGCTTGGTCAAGGGGACTGGTCGCTGATGTCGAGAAAGCCAAGAAGGTGGAATACGAGAAGCGTTGCATTCGCCATTCCAACTATCGGCCATTCACGAAAGAGCATGTCTATTTCCACCGCCGATTGAACGACATGGTCTATCGGATGCCGATTTTCTTCCCCGAAGAAAAGACGATGAATCTTGCCATTTGTGTTGCCGGCGTAGGCGCGGGGAAAGATTTCTCGGCACTCATCACCGACACATTGCCGGACTTGGAAATCATTTCCAAATCTCAATGCTTCCCGCTCCGGTATTACCAAGCCCCCGACGAGAGCGAACACGAGGAGCTTGGGTTGGACGATGCGAAAGGCGGCTGGCGGGAGAACGTCAGCGGCTACGCGTTGGAAAAGTTTCGCGCGGCGTACAAGGACCAGAGCATTACCGGCGAAGACATTTTCTATTACGTGTACGGCGTGCTGCATTCGCCCGAATACAAGGCGCGATTCGCCGCCGATTTGAAGAAGATGCTGCCGCGCATCCCGTTTGCGAAGGATTTTTGGGCATTCAGCCAGGCAGGGCGCAAGCTGGCGAAAATCCATCTGAATTACGAAACAGCAAAGCCCTATCCCGTAAAAGAGCAACGCGACGAGTTGGGCTTGGATACAAAACGGCTTTATGAAGTTCAAAAGATGCGGTTCGGCAAGAAGGGCAAGGAAGTGGACAAAACCGTCATCGTTTATAACGGCCATATCACCCTGCGCGGCATCCCGCTGGAATCCTACGAATACGTCGTCAACGGACGCCCCGCCATCGAATGGATCATGGAGCGCTACCAACTTACCACCGACAAAGACAGCGGTATCACCAACAACCCCAACGATTGGGGGCACGAGCACGATGATCCGAAATACATCCTAAACCTCTTAAAGAGCATCATCACCGTCAGCTTGGAAACAATGAAAATCGTCAGCACTCTCCCACCACTAAAGGAGCAGCTTACGCATAAAAGAAAAGTGCTTTAGTTGCCAAATCAAGTTACAATTATGGCGCGAGGATAAGTTACGAATCATGGAAACGACCGAAAAAATTGTCGAGGCTTACGTCCGCTACGTGAAGGGCTGGGCGACGATCCCGAATATCAAGTGTCCTGGACAACTTGAGATCGACCTCTTGGCGATTGATCCACGGAAACATACTCGCTACCATATAGAAAGCGGAGTGTCGGTTTCTGGCTCTTACAGCAAGCTTACCAATCAGCCATTTAATCCGCACCTCTTAAAAAAACGGAGCGACATGGCTGCGCAGCGCCGAACACTTGGCTATTTCGTGCAGAAAAAATTCTCCTCGATCGAAGTTATACAAACATTGCGGGAATATGGGTTCAAGCGAGGGAATTACAAAAAGGTTATTGTCACTTGGGGCTGGAAAGGCGAAGCAAAACTAAATGCCGACAAGCTGGGAATCGAGCTGTGGGATTTTAGGCAACTGATTGCGGAAATCGCCAGCACGATTGAGCCTAACAAGACTTATTTTACAGACGATACCTTGCGAACACTTCACCTGTATGTCAAGGCAATGCCTGCAAAACGACTTTCAGAAGATTGATAATCTAGTACACTTGCTGACGTAACCACATCGATAGGCGACGGCAAGATGCTAGTGGTGAGTTATCCGGCGCTACCCGACGCTGGAAGTCGAGGCTATGAGCAAGGTAGAAACAAACACGATAAGCTTGATGTTAGCCTCCAAATCTGCGGCAAGCACAGCCTCTCTGGATCGACATACTTCCCTTATTCCTTGCCTACCTGAAGGCGACCTATTACTCTTCCGTCTGTTTGAAGTGCAGATATGTGAAACTGGCGACGAATAGCGAGACGACCTGTGGGTTGCCTGATAAGGCAGCTTGCACCGGAAGGGCGGCAGCTTGCCTCGATTTCGTGATGAACCACGCTCACCCCGATTGAGAATGAACCACGAAGAAAAATCCCGTCTTGCGGTAGACGAATTACTTGCCCACTGTGTTGGAAGTGGAGCGGCTGTTGAGCATGGTGGAGGAGTTGTCCGCGAGTGTGACCGCCAACCTCCAGCGTGTTTCCCGCCTGCGCCAGTCCATTTTGCAGCAGGTGTTTGAAGGGAAATTGTAATCTAATGCTTACCTGCATATTACACTCAGAGAACTCCACATACATGGAGAAGTCGTGCGGTCTCGCATTACATACGACGCATCACGAGTGCTTCTGCAACGACGACAATTTTCGGAATCTCGACCACAATCAACTGCTTGGAATCCTTTTCGACATTCAATGACTGTGCTATCTGGAAACTCCGCATGGAGGACATTTGGCAATTACGAAACAAATCTCGAATAAACTTGATAACCTCTGGAAGCGACGAACGGCTAAGCTTCGTGCGCTTGTCATTCCACGAAACCAAGGACACCCTCCCAAGTTCTCGCGTCAAGTGCGTGACAAGCTAATCAACGACATATTGGCAGATGCGATTAAACACCTTCTTAAACGCGAAGGCCACGCGGAATTCAAGCGAATCGCTCCTCGTCGTCGTCTTATGCAAATCAGAGGACGTGGCTTGCTAAGGCGAGGGATGAACCTGCTTGAATGGGCCGAGTCGAACCTCAATGGTCCGATTGTTTATTCCTTCTGGAAGGGAAAGAAGTGTCTCTATGTGGGAAAAGGAGACAGTTGGGAACGGCTGCGTAACTACGTTAAGTCTGCATACATGCTGAAAGGCAGTTGCATCGAAGTTTTCCTTGTAAATGGGAAGAGCCATCTTGGAAAGGCAGAGTGTTTAGCCATTCATTTCTTCAACCCGCGCGATAATCGGAAGGACGCTGCTAAAGAAAAATGGGGGAAGGAATGCCCTATTTGTCGAAAACACGACATTATTCGTGACGAATTGAATTCCTTGTTCAAAATGAGGTAACGCCATGGCCAACCGCTCCAAAGCCTTCTTCAAAAAATCCTGGAATTATCGCAATATCCTACGGGATTATGGTCTTTCCTGCGGCGACTCCGTCGAACTTGAGCAGATCAAGGTAGTAGCGGAGCGGCGATCTAGCGTGGTGGTGGAGTTTTTAGCGCTGGTCACCCCCAACTTGCAACGCACCACGAGATTACGGCTGTCCATCTTGCAGAGGGCGTTTGAGGGGAAACTGCTGACGGAAGGTTTAGATTCATGAATGAAAGAAGCAAGAAGGCCGTCCTCTATGCGTATGGTTTTGACCGTATCGGATTCAGTTCGCCTCGGTCTGCAATTGAAGAGGATGATTTCATTATTGAACTCATCAATTTTATGGGGGGCGAAACACTTGCCCAAGCGGACGGAATCCTTATCCCAAGCGGGATTTTCGAGTCCTTTGAGAATTATCAAGATCATCACTGGACGACGCGGACGAAAGTTAAGTTCGACCGAAATTATATGGCACAAAGGGAGAAGGAACTGTTCAATGCAATTGAAAAGGGAGCTTGGGTTTGCTTCCTGTTGGGCAAGATTTGGAATGGCCGTAAAAGGGAATGGCTAGAGACCGATCTTGCCAAGAAGCTCTTGAATTGCTTCTTCGCCGAGGTCCATGACCACGATCCAAATCCTCACATTCAGATCAAGTCTGATGAGTTCAGGGCATATCTGGATCACTACGGAATCTCGCAAACCGCTTTCGCCGCACCCACGGGTGACCTGCTCCCCCAAAACTGGACAGTAGGAAACAATAGACTTGGCTGATAAA
>CAYGDP010000024.1:0-68025 GCA_964348665.1 uncultured Verrucomicrobiota bacterium | reverse complement strand
CCGCTACAGGTTTTTTCCTCGAACCCGAATCGGCGCTCATAGAGCGCCGCTACAGGGATTCGGAACCCAATTTCCGGTTTGTAGCGGCGGTCTATGACCGCCGATGAAAATTCAATTCCGTCGAATCCGAATCGGCAGAGGAATTTTTTATTCCGGATTGTAGCGGCGGTCTGCGACCGCCGACAATAATTTCAATCCCTCGAGCCCGAATCGGCGCTCATAGAGCGCCGCTACAGGGATTCGGAACCCAATTTCCGGTTTGTAGCGGCGGTCTATGACCGCCGATTATTCAATTTACCGGCGCTCATACTTGTCCGCCTGTGGCGGAGTCCGCCGCCACAGGAATGAAGATTGCAATCTTGCAATCGCTCGAATGGTTTGTTTGACTGGTTCGCGAAATGAAACCTCGACTGAAGCGCTTGGGCCGGCTTTATAAAGATTACCCCGTCTATTTCATAACCGCGTGTACGCATGACCGGCAACGCGTCCTTGCCAATCACGAGATTCACCAGGCATTTTCCAGTTTTGCGCTGGCGGGGGAGGAGCGCCATGTTTTTATGGGTCGTTATGTGCTAATGCCCGACCATTTCCATTGCTTTGTAGTCTTCGGATTGGATTCGGAACAGAAGCTCCCGTTTTGGATGAAATCGCTCAAAAATTGCCTGTCCAAGACACTTCGTCGCCGTGGCGTTTCCGCTCCTCATTGGCAAAAGGGGTTTTTCGATCACGTTTTGCGATCCGGAGAATCGCATGCGGAGAAATCGGAATATGTTCGCGAAAATCCAGTTCGAGCGGGATTGGTGAAGACATCGGAAGATTGGCCATACCAAGGGCAATTTCATCCGCTTACGTTTTGATTTCCCAAAATTCAGAATTGTAGCGACGCTCTATGAGCCGAACATTTCGATCAATCGGCGGACATAGTCCGCCGCTACAGAAGAATTTTTTATTCCGGATTGTAGCGGCGGTCTGCGACCGCCGATGATAATTTCAATCCTCCGATCCCGTTCGGCGCTCATAGAGCGCCGCTACAGGTTCAGATTTGGTTTTCCCAGAATTCCGAAATTGTAGCAGCGCTCTATGAGCGCCGATTATTCAATTCAATCATCGCCCGCCCGCATCGTAAGTCGCTCTCCTGCACGGGGTAGAGAAAAAAACTTATTGACCTTTTTCGCCGGATGCGTATAGTTGCGCCAACGTTTTTCAGGGAGGGTATCGCACACCAGAGCAAACATTGAACACTCGGGAGACGTTACAATTTTTTGTTGTTGACCCGAAACAAAAATCGGCTATCCTGTCAGCCGGAATTTTTGCGTTTCGGGACTTGTGTATTTTTGTCTCGATGACTGGGTCATCGAATAACCGACGGACGATCCTGTAAGGAGGAAAACCTATGAGCCTACGAAGCCTTAGCCGTAAACTGAAACACCGCATTCAATCCGCCCTTTCCCGCCAGCGCAAAAGCGTCCGCCGCGCCTCCACGCGCGGAGTGTCGACACGCGCGGCCATCAAGCCCGCTGTCGCCTACACGCCCGTCATCCAGCCGTTCCGTTTCGACCTGCTCGAACAACGCGTCGCGCCCGCCTATACGTCCGTGCTGGCTGGCACGGTCATTACCATGACCGGAGATGCGTCAGGAGATTCACTTGTTTTCTTGGATGTCGGTGGGTTTTTGGCGCACAATCGTTTTGGCGCGGGGGACCCCGGTTATACTGATGTCTTTGATTTTGACACTGCCACCTTGGGATCGCAAAGTATCTTGACGGCTTCGGTCACCACCATGACGATTAACGCCGGAGATGGCAATGATACGGTGGACGTGTCTGCGGTCGCGGTCGCTGGGCTGGTTGCCAGTGGAGAAATTGGCGATGATTTGCTGGTCGGTTCCAGCTCGGACGATACACTCTCGGGTGGCGATGGTGCCGATACGCTCAATTCCGACGGCGGGAACGACTCCCTCTCCGGCGGCATCGGAGCTGACAACATCAACGGCGGCACCGGCAACGATTCGATTGATGGTGGCGATAACAACGACACGCTGATTGGTGATGCCGGGAACGACACGCTGATTGGCGGATTGGGCGACAATAGCCTGCAAGGCGGCACGAACGACGATATTTATGTCTTTACGGGAGCTGGACTTGGCACCAACACTGTGGACGACGAAACGTCTGGCGGTGGTACTGATACGATTGACATCTCCGGATTGACGGCTGACGCCGCTGGCGTGGCCGCCAATTTAACTTTCGGTTTTGGTATGGCGGATGCGAACTTGACCTTGGTGATCACTGGCACGACCGATCAGATTGAGAACTGGATCGATAATGCTGATGATAATGACATTGATGGCAATACTCTCGCTAACTCCATTGTTGGCAATGGCGGGGCGGATGACATTGATGGTCACGGTGGAAACGACACTCTCGTGGGTGGCGCAGGAAACGACACATTTTTTGGCAGCGTTGGCGGCGATGACCGCTATGTGGTGGATGGTGCCAGCGATGACTCGATCAGTACGGATGCCGCTGGCAGCGATACGATTGATTTATCCACTTCGCCACAGGCCGTCCCTGCAACATATGATTTGGATGCTGGTGGCGCGCAGGCCATCGGTGGCGGATTCTTTCTGGACATTTTTGCCGGAGTAATCATTGAAAATCTTGTCGCAACGACATCGGCAGGCGATACCTTCCTAGCGGATGCTCTTGCTGGTGGCGTGACGCGAAACCTCGATGGTGGGGCAGGTGCGGGCGACACGATCACCATTGATGCGCAGTTCCAGGACGCGGTTCGTACCATTGGTTACACGGTGGTTGGTTGTGAATTAACCGGTGGTGATACGATTACATTCTCCGGCGGATACGGAACGATCACATTGTCGAATTGGGAGACAGTGACGATTATCAATGACTTCGATGGAATCATTCCGGTCAACATGATTATCACCGGCGATGCTGGCGATAATCATTTGGAAATAGACGCGACGGGAGCGGCGGCCGGCACCTTCTTCTTCGACGTTCCAGTCCTCGGTGTTTACAATCACACCTTTACCTCTGGCACAGACACGACCTTTGTTTCCGGCGCTACACCGGGATGCCCGCCGGATCCGGGTGTAGTAGTTCCATTCGCCGGCATTACCTCATTCACCTATAACGCCGGGGACGGCGCTGATGTGCTTCATATCACCAACCAAGCTGGCAGTGTTTTCACCGGTGGTGGCGCCATCACCTATGACGGCGGCGCGGACGCAGGCGTTGGTGTGATTGATTCACTCTTCATTGATGGCGGTAATGCGGGTGACGGCACGACTTACACGCCAACGGGTGTCGCGGCGGGCACGTACGTGAACGACGATTTTACGGCGAACGCCAACATTCAGACCATCACGTTTTCCGGCCTGGATCCAATCTGTGATTCCACGGCAGCGGCAACGCTCACCGTGAACGACGTGGCGGCGACCGTCTCGACGATTCTCCTCGGCGACGAAGGTGATGCGGCTGTTACGGCGGTGTTTGCGGCGGGCCTTTGCGACGGCGCAACCGGCGCCGGTGTTTACAATGCAGTGATCTCTGCGTCCTTCGAGTCGGTCGAGTTCCGGAACAAAACAGCTCTGGTTATCAATGGTTTGGATTTGGCTGACACGATCACATTGGCTTCCGTGACCATCGCCGATGGCTTGACTGGCGTGACTGTGAATGCCGGCACCGAAGACGATACAATCAACGTTCAGCAAGATGCAGTCGTTACAACGGTGAACGGGGATGCTGGTGTGGATACGTTTAACGTTTCTTCTGATGCGCCTCTCAATACCGGTACTCTCGACGATCTTAATGCCGATCTGACGGTAAACTCCGGTGACGCTGCGGGTACGGCCAACGTCCTTAATATCAGCGAATTTGGCAGCGCGGTGGCGGACACGATCACAGTGAACATGGGTGTTGCAGCCTTCGATATCGTCGGCACAGCAGGCGGCGGCTGGCGCATTGTGGAGCCTGCCAATATAATGGATGGTGGCATCAACATTACAGGCAGCTCGGCCGGTGACACTTTCAATGTGTTATCAACGTTTGCCGATGAGCAGCTAAACATCTTTGGTAACGACGGCGATGACACTGTCACGATCAATGACGGCGCGCCAGGGTTGGCTGGCGATTTGGATGCGATTAGCGAAGATGTGACGGTGGATTTCGAAGGGGGCACAACGCAAGTCCTGCGCGTAAGCGATCAGGCGACGGCTGCGAACAATCCCGGTGTCATTGTCACTTCGACAGCGATTACGGGTTTTGCGGGCCCGGCCAATGCGGAGACAATCAATTACTCTCACACCGGCGGTTGCATGAGCGAGATTCTACTCGAAGGCTCGACGACCGCCGCATTTGCGGAATCGTTCGATCTTCGCAGCCCGGATGCTCCGACGACGATGAATGCGAATGCCGGTGATGACACGATCATCGTGCGATCCACCAGCGACACTTCGCCTGGTTGTAATGTGAACATTGTGGATGTGAATGCGGGGGATGGCGCTGACATAATCAATATTGGCGACGTAGCCGATGCCTTGGGCGATCCGCCGCTGGGTGTGGATGGCATCGCGGCTCGTGTATCCGTAACGGGTGGCGGTGGTGTTGATGCGTTAAACGTCAACGATACCGATGATACCTCGGCCAATTTTGGCATTTTGGATGCATTCTCCGCGTCCGCAACTAACCCGCCTCCGCAGAAAATAACGGGTTTGGACATGGCGGCGTTTATTACGTACGCCTTGGACGTTGACTTCTTGACCATCAATCTCGGTACAGTGGACGATACGTTCGAAGTGTTTGGCACCGATATTCCCACCACAATCAACGGTGGGACCGGCGGTGACACGGTGACCGTTGGTAATCAAACTGTAGAATTTGATGTATTATTCCCGAATATCACTGCTCCTGGTGGAGATCTCTCCCAAATTGACGCCAATCTTCAGGTCAACGCCGACGGCGGTGGATTGGATATATTGAATATTGATGACAGTGCGGATGCTTCGGCGGATGGCGCGATTGTAATCGATGATTTGGGCGCGACGACCCGGATCACTGGCATGACCGATGGCGGCGGGTTCATTGAATATTCCAATCAAGGCGCTGGGTTTACAGTGGATCTCTTGAATGTCCGGGGCGGCATCGGCGATGACACGTTCACCATCGGCGCGACCACTGCCGAGGCGCAGACCTGGGTGGATGGCGGGTTGGGCAGTGATACGATGACCATTGATGGCGATGATCTTAGCTCGAATAATATCTTCTCCGGCGACCAGTTGCAGACCGGTGTGCTTGGCACGGCCAACAACTTCTTCGTGCTGAATGTTCCAAACGAATTGGGTTTTACATCGTTGTTCCCGATTCTGACCTTGATTGTGCAAGGCAACAACGCGGCGGCGGGCGATGATAGCTCCAACCGCGATGAGTTGGAAATCAACGACTTGAGCGCCGCATCCCGCGCCATGGTGTACGCGTATGCCGCATCGGGCGTTCCGCCGGCGGTCTCTGATCTCGATATTAGTGGTTTTGCAATCACTGTCCATGCGCACGCCACTGAAACGGTTGACTTCAATGGTGGTGCGGCTTTGGATTCCACCAGCGTCGTTGGCACCGCTGCCGATGATGATATTACAGTGCAACCCGGACCTGACTCTGCCAATCCTTTGACGACGGCCTTGGTGTTTCTGAATGGCACGCCGTTTCTGGGCGCGCCCCAGCTCTACTCGGCGGTCTTCCCCGGCGTGGCCGGCGGTTCGATCGGCCCTGACCTCGATTTGAGCGGTGTGACCGGCGATATCACTCTCGACGGCGGCGGCGCCGGCGGCCCGGATCCGGGCGGTGACCAAGCGTTCATTTACGCGCCGACAGAAGCAGACGTGGTGGATGCAGCGACGACCATCGATCCATTCGGATTTGGCGTCGGCACGATCATCAATGGGTACGGTGTTGGAGCGGCGTTCGACACCATCAACGTGGATCCGACTGTGAATCCCGAGGTGACCATTGCCAACTCCAGCTTCGGGGCTTTGGCGGGCATTGATTTGGTCAACGGCACGTTTGATCCGTTCTCGGGCGCGACCGATTGCACCATATTCTTCGGCCTGGTTGTCAATGCCGGTGATGAAGTGTCGCCCAGCGCGGCCACTGCCGGTATTGATCCCGCCGACACGATCAACGTCAACGCGTTCCCGACGACCTATGGCATCAAGATCAACGGTAACGACCCGATCCCGTACTCGGCTCCAACCGTGCCGCTCGACGGCGATCAACTCAATGCCGCTGTCGGTCCCGTGGTCAATGTCTGGAGCGATACCAACTCGCCGCCTAACGTGACCATCAGCGTGCCGACCTCCACCTGCGGTTTGGCTTGGAGCAGCATCGAGAATGTTCTCTTGACCCTGACCTTCCCCGGCACTGTCAATGTAATCGGTGACAATAACCAAAACGAAACCGCCCCTGGCTCCGGTGTGGAGTATGATCAGTCAGACGTGTTTGTCGTTCGTGGCGTGGATATTGATGGCAACGGCGAGGGTGTCAATGAGATGACCCTGCAAATCGGTGGCGGTTTCAAGGCCAACCCGGTAGTGGCTGGTGATGACCGCGATTCCAATGGCAACGGCATCGCTGACGAGCGCGAATCGTTGGCCACGTTCAACGATCCCGATGCGGGTGTGGACGCGTATCCTCTTAGCGCGCCGATCAGCTTCCAGAATGTCGCATTCCTGAATGCATTTGGATTTGACCAGGACCCAGCTCCGGCAGTGGCGCGCGAAGCCGCCGTCGGAACCATCATTGATGTTCTCAACCTGATCCCGTATGCCGACAATACGCCAGCCGGGTGGGGGATCGATGTCAGCTTCGACGAAGGTTTGCCGGATACCGATGACGACCTCATTGTGTATGGCGGTGTGGCCGGTGTCACGGACATCATGACGATCCAGCCGTCCGATGAAGGCGATGGTCAATTGACCGTTACCAACCAAGTCGGCACCACCATCGTCATCGTGACGTATGTGGCGAACACAGACTTTATCGTAAACGCCAATGACGGGTCCGCCGGTGACACCGACGTGCTCACGCTTCGTGGCACCGATGGCATCACCAGCGCTGGCACCAGCGGCAATGAAGCTGTCACGGTGGACTTCACCACCGACGGATCCGCGGCGACGCCGTGGATCGTCGTGGATGACACTGCGGTAGCCGTGCCATTCCTCTATGCCGTTGAATTTGTAACCAACCTCGACATCGTGTACTTCGATCTCGACCTCGGCAACGATAGCATTTCGATCACGACGGATGGCACGATCAATGCAGCATTGGCCGCTGTAGGCGCCCAGAGCAATATGGATGTATCGGTCAGCGCCGGTGGCGGTGATGATGCATTTACGGCCAATCTCAATGATTCCACGGGCACCCTGACGTTTGATGGTGGAAACGGAACGGATGGCATTACGGTGAACGGTACGGACGGCGTTGATACGCTGACGGTTACGGGAGTGAGCGTCACTCGCACCGCCGGAGAAACCGTGAACTACACCGGTGCCGAAGGTCTCACGGTGGACTCACGCGACGAGGATGATACGGTGAATGTCCTTAGCACAAGCGTTTCCACGGTCATCAATAGCACGATCAGTGCAGTGAGCGGTGCGGACACCGTCAATGTGGGTAACGCAGGCAGTCTCGCGGGAATCTTGGGCGCTCTGGAAATCAACAATAACCCCGACTTTTCGGATGTTACCATTGATGACAGCGCTGATCTTCTTGGCAAGACGGTGACGATTTCCTTCGACGGCACGGATCTGATTGTCATTAGCGGGTTCGCGCCTGCCACTATCTCTCTGGACACCGATGATTTCAGTGGCGTCACCTTGGATGCCGGTAGCGGCGGCAATACGTTCAATGTCGAGAGCTTCGATATAGATGATATGCCCCTAACGATCAACACCGGTGCCGGCAACGACACCATCAACCTCGGCAACGCTGCCGGTTCGCTTGATGGAATTATTGATGACATCACCATCAACGGTCAGGGCGGCACCGACGCGATCAACGCCAACGATCAGAATGACGGCACGGATAACAGTTATACGGTTGCAGCGACCACATTTACCCGAACCGCCATGGCAGTCGTAACCTTCGGCACGATGGAGAGCCTCGGTCTCAATGCTGGTACTGGCAACGACTTCATCTTCGCAAGCGCCGCGCCGTTCGGTTTGACGATCAACGCCGGCCCCGGTAACGACGGTTTGGATGATGGCAGTGCATTTGCGGACTTGATCAACGGCGGCGACGGCGGCGATTGCCTCGATGGAGCAGCGGGAGACGACACGATTGACGGCGGCGCGGGCGATGATTCTATCCTCGGCGGCACTGGCAATAATTCCCTCACCGGCAGCGGCGGAAACGATACCATTACGGGTGACACTGGCAGCGATACCATCAACGGCGGAGACGGCAATGATGTCATTACCACCGGCGCTGGCACCAACGTTGTGTCCGACGGCATCGGCAACGATTCGATTGACGCCAGCGCTAACGCGGTTGGATTTGTCATTACCACCGGTGGCGGCAGCGATACTGTGACCGGTACGGGATTTGGCGATGCGATCAGCGACGGCGACGACGCAGGTGATTCGTTCATCGGCGGTGCGGGCGATGATACCCTCGTCGGCGGTGGCGGTAACGACACCTTGAGTGCTGGCGGTGATAACAACATCGTCAATGGCGGCGGTGGTAGCGATTCAATCACGTCTGGTAGTGGTGATGATCAAATTGACGCTGGCGATGGTAATAATTACGTCAACTCTGGTGACGGTTACGACACCGTTACTTCGGGTTCTGGCAATGACTCCATCTATACCAGCGGTGAGTCCGATTTCATTGACGCCGGCGATGGCGACAATTACGTGGATGCGGGTAACGGCTATAACACCGTCTTGGCGGGTGCTGGCGACGACACCGTCTATGGGGCCGATGGCGAAGCAGACTTCGTTGACGCGGGAGATGGCAACAACTACGTGAATGTGTACGACGGCGACAACACCGTCCTGGCGGGCGCTGGAAACGATACCATTGAAGGCAACAATGACGATGACTATGTAAACGCGGGCGGCGGCAATAACTATGTGGACGTGGATGACGGTGATAACACGGTGCTGGCGGGAGCGGGCAACGACACCATTTACACCGATGACGACTATGACTTCGTGAACGCCGGTGACGGAAACAACTATGTCTATTCCGATGGCGGCGATGACACAATCATAACCGGCGCTGGAGACGACACAATCGTTGATGATGGTTACAGTGACGACAGCATTAGCAGCGGCGGCGGCAATGACTCCATTGATGCTCGTGATGGCAATGATGCCATTGACGCGGGCGATGGAAATAACACCGTCGATGCCGGCAGCGGCGACAACACCGTCCTGGCAGGCGCCGGCGATGACTCAATCTACGCCGACGGCGACGATGACTATGTGAACGCGGGCGGCGGCCATAACTATGTGGATGTGAATGACGGCGACAACACGGTGCTGGCGGGAGCGGGAAACGATTCCATCTACACGGGTTACTACAGCAGCAACCTGATCAATGCTGGCGACGGCGATAACTACATTGATATTTACACATACAATACTGAGAGTAACACCGTCACAGCGGGCACCGGTGATGATACCGTTTACGGATATGACGGCGATAACTATGTTAATGTCGGTTCAGGCAATAACGACGTAACTTTCGACGATGGCGACAACACCATCATCGCGGGCAGCGGCAACGACACCATCTATACCGATGACGGCGATAACCTCATCAATGCCGGTGATGGTAACAACGACATCTATGCCGACGACGGCTACAACACCGTGACGGCGGGCAGCGGCAATGACACGATTGAAACGGATTCGGGTGATGACCTCATCAACGCCGGAGACGGCGCCAACTCTGTGGACGCAAACGAGGGTGATGACACCATTATTGCTGGGTCTGGAGACGATACAATCAATGGTTATTCTGGTTCCGACTTCATCAACGCTGGCGACGGCAACAACTACGTGGATGCCGACGACGGCTATGGCTACGATGACACCGTGATTACCGGTAATGGAAACGATACCATCTATGGTTATGGTGGCAATGATAGCATCAGCGCCGGTGGCGGTTCGAATAACGTGTATGGTGGCACTGGTTATGACACCATTACCACGGGCGATGGGAATGACTACATCAATGGGTCTAGCGGCTACGATAGCATCAATGCCGGTGGTGGTTCGAACACCGTGTACGGCGGCACTAGTGATGACACCATCACTACTGGTGATGGAGATGATTACATTTATGGGGAAGGTGGCGATGACGTCATCAACGCTGGCAGTGGGGATAACTACGTAAATGGTGGCACTAACAACGACACGATCATTGCCGGGTCCGGAAACGACTCCATCTACGGCTCCTATGGCTCTGACTTCATTGACGCCGGTGATGGCGCCAACTATGTCTCCGGTGATGCCGCAGGCAGCTATGCCGATACAATCATCGGTGGCTCCGGCTCGGACACCATCTACGGCGGAGGCGGAAATAACAGCATCGTTGGCGGCGGCGGCAACGATACAATCACAGCGGGCGGTGGCGCGGATCAGATTGACGCCGGCGATGGCAATAACTACGTCTACTCCGGTGACGGCGCTGATACGGTTTTGGCCGAAGATGGCAATGACTCCATCTATTCTGGCGGTGCCAACGATCTCATCCTCCCCGGTGGCGGCAGCAACGTCGTCTCCGATGGTGCGGGCAATGACTTTATTGACTTCAGTCGCAATACTGTCGCGGTAACGGGCGCCAACGGCACAACCGATGGTGGCGCGGATACAATCATCGGCTCGGCCTTCGCGGATGCGTTGTCCGACGGTGATGCGACCGGCGATAACATCTCCGGCCTCGGCGGCAATGATACCATCACGGGCGGCGGAGGCGCTGACACAATCGACGCCGGTCAGGGCAATGATTCGGTGGATGCCAACGCGGGCACCGACCTCGTCCTCGGCGGTGATGGCTCGGATACGGTCGTCTGGAATTCCGGTGACGGCTCCGACACGATCGACGGCCAGGAAGGCAACGACACGTTGCTCTTCACCGGCGCAGCGGGCGCGGACACGATCACGTTGACCGTCGCAAGCGGCCGCGTGAACATCGCGGAAACAGCCACGGGCGCTACCTTGAGCGTCGCGACGACTGAACAGCTCAACCTCGATAGCGGCGCGACCGCCGACACGTTCGTGGTCAATCCGTTGACGGGCACCGATGTTTTGGCGACAACGCTCAATGGCAACGCGGGTACCGACACGGTTTCCTCGACCAACGACGTTGATTTCACACTCTCGGATACTTCGCTGACGGTTGGCGATACGACCTTCACATTGACCAGCGTTGACGCGGCTACGTTGACGGGCGGCACAGGCCAGAATTCCTTCACACTCGGCGTATGGACTGGCTCGGCAACCCTCGCCGGCGCGACCAACGACGATACCTACGTGTTCG
Organism: uncultured Verrucomicrobiota bacterium; assembly: GCA_964348665.1. GTDB lineage: Bacteria > Verrucomicrobiota > Verrucomicrobiia > Palsa-1439 > CAYGDP01 > CAYGDP01. The sequence continues at coordinate 56,464 of CAYGDP010000024.1, read as the reverse complement.
ATACCGACGTCTCGCAAGGCACGGTGACAATTACTGATACCGGCGGCGTGGATACGTTGGATTTCTCCAACACCTTGACCAGCGCGGTTGCTGTCAACATCGGCTCGACCGGTGGAGTCATGGCGAATTTGACGCTTACTCTGACGGCTGACCAAATTGACAACGTCATCGGTGGCAATGGCAACGACACCATCACTGGCGGCGCAATCGCCAACGCTTTGACCGGCGGCATCGGCAACGACAGCATCACCGGCGGCGCGGGCAACGACACAATCAGCGGCGGCGATGGCAACGATACGTTGACCAGCGGGACCGGCACTGATGTCATCAGTGACGGTAGCGGTAACGACTCGATTGACTTCACCTCGGAAACCACTGCGGTCTCGTATGTGACCGGCGGCGGTTCTGATACCGTCAATGGCAGCGCCAACAACGACGCCATCACCGATGGCGACGATACAGGCGACTCGCTGATTGGCAATGCCGGCAATGACACCCTCATCGGCCAGGGCGGCGATGACAGCTTAAGCGGCGGCGCAGATAACGATCGGATTATCGCTGGCGGCGGCACCAACGTTGTGACCGACGGCACGGGCAACGATTATGTGGATTTGAGCGGCAATGCGGTTGCCACGCTCTTCGCTTCCGGCGGCGGCAATGATTGTGTCTTCGGCAGCAACTTCAACGATACCTTGAGCGACGGTGATGGCTCCGGCGACACCATCTTCGGTCTCGATGGCAACGATAGCATCACCGGTGGCGCAGGCGACGATTCCCTCGATGGCGGCGCTGGCAACGACACCATCGTTGGCGCAGCGGGGGCTGACAACATTGTTGGCGGCGAAGGCGATGATTCGATCACGCCGAATACCGGCGTGGATACGGTGATCGCCGGCGCAGGTTCCGACACGATCGTCTGGACGACCGGTGACGGCTCGGACATTATCGAAGGCCAGGAAGGCGAAGACGTCCTGACGTTTACGTCGACAACTGGCACGATCACCTTCACCGCTAATACAACCGGCAACGGAGTTCGCGTTCTCGTCAGCGATGGCGTTGGCACGCCGAGCGTGGCGGGTGTCGAGCAGTTTGATTCAAGCGGCAGCGGCGCGTCCGATGCCGTGACCGTGAACGATCTCTACGGCAGTGATGCCAGCAAGATCAATATCGCGGTCGGCGCTGGTGGCGTGGACACTGTCACCGTGCAGGGCCGTATCACCGACGATAATATTCTGATCAGCACCAATACCGCTGGCGTTCAAGTGAGCGGTCTCCAATACGACGTCAATATTACCGGCGCCGTAATCGGTAACCCGGATACACTCATCGTCAACGGTAACGATGGCGATGATACCATCAAGTCCGCTGCCGGAGTTGATATCACCAGTATCCGTATCTCCCTGACGGGCGGTAACGGAGATGACTTCCTCTCGGCTGACGCGACCCTCGTGGGTAACGCCGGAAACGACACCCTGATCGGTGGCGCTGGCGCTGACTCGCTCGATGGCGGCGCAGGAGACGACTTCCTGACCGGCCAGGGCGGCAATGATGGGTTCATCGGTGGCTCTGGATTCGATACCTTGATCGAAACCGCTGATACCAACTTCTATCTCACCAATTCAAGCCTCTGCACCGATAACGATACAGTCGGCGCTTGTGACGGCGATGGCCCGCTTGGCTCGGATACGATTCCGTCGTCCGATATCGAAGCAGCCAGCTTGACCGGCGGCTCCAGCGCGAACCGAATCGATGCGTCCGGGTTCGACGATGTCGATCCTGTGGATCGGTATACGACGCTGACCGGGTTGGGCGGCAATGACACCCTCATCGGCGGCACCGGTGATGATAGTCTCGTCGGTGGCAATGGCAATGATCGCTACGTCTTCGGCTTCGGCGAAACCGCTACCGATGCGAATGTGATCGGCAACGATGTCATCACTGATTCCGGCAGCACTTCGACCGGCGCAGGAACGACCACTGGTGAATGCACCACGCTGCCCGGCAATATCGCCAGCGATACGATTGACTTCACCTGTATCCCCGATGCCAGCTCCGGCTCGATCCCGCCGGGACCATACGTTACCGACGGCATCACGATTGATATGGATCTGCAAGGCGAACCGCAGGTCGTTCGTCTAACAGGCGACACGGTTCGATTGAATGGTATCGTCGAGAACTTCCTCGGCGGCGCGTTCAATGACCTCATCTATGTAGATGTCATCGCCTCGCCGCGGTACGTGGACGGCAATTTGCCAACCAATACGCCGCCAAGTTCGAGCGGTGGCGCCAGCGGGTACCCTGTTTCCGACCGACTCGTGATTGACGCGAAGAATGATTTCGTTCGCGTCCAACACCCCAATCCGTTGACTGGCTCGCCGCCTGATGTTGAGGATGGCTTCAACGACGCCGAAATGGGTGATACTGACGAGGGATATGTTACCGCCTTTGGTCATGGTGTCATCACCTACGGCGATATCGAGACGCTGGAGCTTAGCAACAGCCGCACGCCGCCAATTCTTGGTGCGAATTCGTTTACGGTCGCGACAAATTATCCTGTTGGCTCGCGACCACGCTCGGTTGCCGCTGGTGATCTGAATGGCGATACCTATATCGACTTGGTAATCGCGAATTCGGCTCCGCAACAGCGCGACCTAGTACCGTCCGGACCGACCCTCGGTATCCTCATGGGCGCCGGCAATGGCACGTTCTTCCCCGCGGTTTATATCCCCATGCCGGCAGGCGCAATCAATCCGTCCAGCGTTCAGTTGGGCGACTTTGATGGCGATGGCGACCTCGACGCGGTGACCACCAACATCCAATCGAGCAATATCACCGTCTTCCTCGGCACTGGCACCGGTGGCGCTACTGCGTTCGGCGCAGGCACAAACACCACAGTCGGCAGTGGCCCGATCTCGGTTGCCGTTGGCGATTTGGACGGCGATGCCGACCTCGATCTGGCAGTTGCCAATAGCAAGGGCGACCAAGTCAGTGCCATTCGTCGTCAGGGCACCGTGAGCGTTCTCACCAACAGTGGTGCAGGAACGTTTACGATCGCTCAAACCCTCGCTGTCGCGCCGTCGCTCAATCCGAAGGCCGCGAAGACTCCGTGGGACATCGCGATCCTCAACTTCAATGGTGATGGAGAAGCTGACCTCGCTGTTGTCAATAACAAGACCAGCAATCTGGCGGTCTTCGTGAACACAACGGGCGCGGGCCTCTTCCCGACGACGCCGACAACTCTCATCGCAACAGGCCGTAAGCCGACCGCTCTCTCTACCGGTGATGTGAACAATGACGGCACGGACGATATCATTGTCGCTAACGGGTCGGCTGACTTCCTGACTCTGTTGACGGGCGGACCGCAGCAGTTGCTTGAGATTACCTATCCCGACCGCAAAGCGCCGCAAGATATCGCGCTCTCCGATCTCAATGGAGACGGTAAGCTGGATATCATCCTGGCCAACCGCAAAGGGAACTACGTCACCATCCTCAGTGGCAATGGCAACGGAACGTTCTCTGCGCCATTCAACTACAATGCGGGCGATGTGAAACGCAAACAGCCGGTTGCCATCGCCGTGGCCGACTTCAATGGCGATCTCGGATTCGATATCGCCGTTGCCAATGCCGGCAGCAACGACGTCAGCGTCTTGCTCCAACAAATGCTGATCTAAGTCGGGAAACCCTGTTTCAAACAAAAACGGCGACCAGGAATGGTCGCCGTTTTTGTTTGATTTGAAAACTTATGCTGCCCGAATTGGATTTCGTAGCACTCCGATGCCTTCCACTTCACATTCCATCGAGTCACCAGCGCGCAGAAATACCGGCGGTTTGCGCGCCACGCCCACGCCGGAGGGTGTTCCCGTCAGGATCGCCGTCCCCGGCAACAACGTCATGTTACACGAGAGAAAACTGACCAGATGACTCACGCTGAAAATCAGGTCGTTCGTGTTGGAATCCTGCATCGTTTTCCCATTCAACCGTGAGCGCAGGTTCGCGCTGTCAGGGTCGAAGATTTTTTCCCCGACCAACAAGCAGGGTCCCAACGGGCAAAACGTGTCGTGCGATTTTCCGCGCGCCCATTGTTTGTCGAGCCGGATCTGCTCGTCCCGCGCACTCACGTCGTTGGCTACCGTGTAACCGAGGATGTATTTCTTCGCGTCCTTCTCGGCCACGTTTCTGGCGGTTTTGCCGATGACGACGCACAGCTCCACCTCATAATCAACCTCGCTTGGAGCAATCGCGGGAAGAATGATGGGGTCGCCCGGATTGGTAAGCGCGGTCGTCGCTTTGATAAACAAGACCGGCCGCTCCGGGATCGCTGCTCCTGTTTCCTCGGCGTGTTTCCGATAGTTCAATCCAATGCAAAGAATGTTTGGCGGCACAATCGGTGCCAGCAGCTTCTTGATCCGCGCCGTCTGCCGTGTCAGGCGATATTTTCCAAAGAGATCGCCCGCGATCAAAAGCGCGTTGCACTGATCGCCACCACCGTCGAGCACGCCCAGTCGGATTTGTTTTTTCGGGTCCAGGAATCGTATGATTTTCATGCAAGCGTTGTAGCCGCGAAACCTTTTCGCGGCAAGAGAGAAACGCGAATAGCCTGTAGAAATAAAACCAAAATATTGTAGCGGCGGTCTATGACCGCCGATGAATTGATATGATCGGTGCTCATACTTGTCCGCCTATAGCGGAGAGCGCCGCTACATCACGGAAGCGTCCACAACATCGAGATTGTTGCTTGCTGAACGCTCTTCACCCTGTTGAGCATTGATGCAGCACGTCGCTTATGATTCAGGCTAGGATCTGCCGTAGATGATCGGCATCACGGCGCAGGATGTTCAGTCGCTCTGCAATTGAATAGCGACCCAGCGATTCGTTTTCGATGCAGAGCGTTCGATTGTATCCCGCCGCTTTCAGCGAGAGCGCCACTCGCGCCAGGTCAATGTCGCCATCGGCCAGCGCGCAGCAATATTCGCCATATTTCCAGCCGATTTCTCGCGGTTGATTCCGTGTCTCGGCGGGGTAGGCGATATTTTTGACGTGCGTGTGTTTTGTGCGGCCGGCGAATCGCTCCAGGATTCGATGCACTTCCTCCAGCGGTTTCCCTGACCAGTACAGGTTTCCAGTGTCCATTGTCAGCCCCAATCGCGAGTCGCCAACCGCTTCCAATACCGCCTCGATGAACTGTGGGTCGTTTCCCAATGGCCCATGGTTCTCGATGCCGAAATCCATACCACGCGCCTCCGACGATGCCAGAACTTCCTTCATACACTCTGCGAACCGTGCAATACGCTTCTCCGGAGTCCAATCTAGGGCGTTTCGCATATACGCGTCCACGCGCACCACTGGCGCTCCCAGCGCCTTTGCCGCCGCCGCCCCTTGAATGACCCAATGGATCTCGGCGTCCATAGCGGGCATCGTAAAATCGTTCGCCATCAGCACCGCGCAGGATTGGATTCCCGTGCGATCCAATTGTTGCCGGCATTCCAATGGCGGAATCGCCGGCTGACCTTTGGCGGTGTTTGGCGCAGTCACGCGCCCTTCGCGGTTGATTGCGATCTCGACAGACCTCAAACCAAGCGAAGTCAATCCATCCAGCAGAGTGGGGGAGTCCGCCGCGAAAATGGTTCCGTCTCGGATCGATATTTCCACAAGCGGACTTTACCAATCCGAGATACCAGCGACAAGCAAGACTTCCAGAAATTCCCTGTTTGTACTCAAAGCTGAAAAATCTCTGGGCTCGGAGTACACGCTTCAGCGTGCTCCAAGCTAAAGCTTGAACTCCAAACGATCTATTGTAGGGACTCGGTAACAAACGGAGAATTTCTAAGGATTCCAAATCCGGATGTAAGAAAAAAAACTTCGAGCGAGCTGACTTCAGTAAACCATCGATAATGTAGCGTCGGTCTACGACCGCCGAGGGTTCAAGGGAAAATGATTCGGCGCTCATAGAGCGCCGCTACAATACGGAATCAAATTGCTATTACAGATAACGTTTACGTCCGGATTTGAGGGCTTGCGAAGGGCATGTTTTTATTGTAGGGTGTCTGAACTATGAGCAACCCCAAAATAGTAGCCTATCTGAAACCGACCTGCGGCTGGTCAATGGGCGTGCGCGCCATCATGCAAAAATACAATCTTCCGTTCGAAGACCGCGATATCATCAACGACCGCTCGCAATACGAGGAGATGGTCCGCAAAAGCGGCCAACCCCTTTCCCCTTGCGTCGAAGTGGATGGCGTGATGCTCGCCGACGTGAGCGGCGACGAGGTCGAGCAGTATTTGCTCAAGAAGAGTCTCCTTCAAAAGAGCGACGCGCCAACCTCCGCGCCGACCAACGCTCCGTGCGCGACGGAAATGCCGAACGTTTCGTTTTCACCGCCTCGGTGATAATCAATACGACCGCAGCAGTTCCAACATCGCCCGGTCGAGTTTGTGGCCACGAAAATCCTCGTACGCGACATCTTTCCGTCCGCTATCGAGCGGGCCAAAACTCCCTCGGAAATTCCACAGCGCCCAGCCCATCCCGGCTTTCCTCCAGTTTTCCAAACAATCCCGCATCCACGCCAGCACGACCTTGTGCGGCGTGTGCTGATAACAACCCCATTCCCCGACATGGACGCCGATCCCTGTCGCCCCCAACTTCTGCCACGGTTCGACATGCTCCCGCCACAATCGTTCCCGGTCGAACACCACCTTGTCACCGTCAGCAATCCGGCCGCGCTGGTCGAGGGTATACATCTGTTGTTTGGCGCCCCATTCGGGGCTTCCAGCCGGTAAAACGATTTCGCCAGCGTTCCCATTGGGCAATATGCGGATCTGCGAGAATGTCATCCAATCGCCTTTGGTGTTTTCGATGATAATCTCCTTCGTCCCCGCGGGAATCGTCGCCGCGTAATCCTTGTCATAAAGATTTTGCCAGATTTTCCAATCCGATTTGTATTGCGCCGTCTTCCATTCGCCTTTGCCCTCTCCACAGATGAATTCCTTTTCCAACACCGCCTTGCCATCCGCGCGCACCACCAGCGTCGAGCGATCACTGACTTCCTGCACGCGGATGATCATCTGTGCCTCCTTCGAAAAATTCCCATTCAACACCAGCGGTGTCTGCCATTCCTTCTTCCCGCTCCCGTACAAGTACGAAACGAGACCGCGCATGACCGGCCACGTCGGTTCCGCCCACGAATTGGTTCCCACCCAGTTCGCCTTGTAATGCGTCAGGGGAAACGGCGCATACCCGCGCGTGCTCTGCGCCACCTGGAGTGGCGCCAACTCCGGTACCGGCTTGTTGCAGTAGTCGTTCCCGTCGGCGATGATGAGCCGGTTCGGGTCTTCGGCGCGGATGGCATTGACCAAACTCGCGGCGACCTTCGCGTATTGCGCATTGCTGATTCCTGCCGGCTCGTTGAGGAGATTGAAACTTAGCTGTGCATTCGGAATGCCTTTGTGCCGTTTCGCAAACGCTCCCCAGTGCAACGCGCAGATTTCCTGCGCCTCCGCGTCCGTCCACAGACTTTTTGTTTCCTTGGGCTGGGCAACGGTGTAACCGGGCGCCCTGTGAAAGTTAAGGCAGACGTGGATTCCGTACTGTTTGCCCCACGCGATTGCCTGGTCAATCTGCCGTAGCGGTTCTTCCCGAAACTTCCGCCAGTTGCCCGCCTCGATCCATCCGAGATAGCTCGTAGGCAACCGGACAAAATCAAAGCCCCACTCCGCCATCCACGCAAAATCACTTTCGAGGTAGGGCGTGTCTTTCTGGTTCCAGATGAATTTTTCGAGCAGATTGAATCCCCGCCACCGAGGCAGCTTCGACCAACTTGGCTCCGGTCTCTTGACGTCCGCGCCTACTGTCTCCCATGTTGCAGTCCCAAGGATTGTCGCTGAAGCGCTCACACCAGCTACATTTCGGAGAAACCGGCGACGATTCATTGAGGGCAACTTAACAATCGTCCCGGTGTTTGACTAGGAAAATACCATGTGATATGGAGAGTCATGAACAAAACGATTTTGGCGATTGTGTTGGTCGCCTTGGCTGGCGTTGCGCAAGTTTCCGCCCAACAACAGCGCGGCGGCAAACGCGGCGGTGATTTGCGGTCGCCGGACACGCTCCAGGTCGGCGATCCGGCGCCCGACTTCAAATTGAAGAGCAAAGACGGCAAACAGGAGGTTCAACTCTCCAAATTGCGCGATAAACCCGTGGTCTTGATCTTTGGTAGTTATACCTGACCGCCGTTCCGGCAGCAGGCTGCTGCCCTCGAACGAATCTACAAATCGTACAAAGATCGCGCTCACTTGTATCTCATCTATATCCGCGAAGCGCATCCCACCGATGGATGGGCGACTCCCAAAAACCAACAGGACGGCATCAATATCGCCAACCCAACAACCGAACAAAAACGGGCGGAAATCGCCGCAACCTGCACCCTTAAACTCGGTCTCTCCTGGCCAACCCTCGTGGATTCGATGGATGATTCCACCAACAAATCCTACGCTGCATGGCCCGATCGGTTTTATGTGGTCGGAACAGACGGCAAAATCGCTCTCAAAGGCGGTCAAGGACCAGCCGGATTCAAAGCCAATGAACTGGAAGCATTTTTGCAAAAGCATTTTGGCCGGTAGTCTTCTTGCCGCATCCGCCAGCTTTGCCGCTGATGGCGACGAGCTTCTCGGTCAACTCGCGCCGGAATGGAGCGAGATGGAATGGTTCCATTCCAAGCCGCTGAAACAGAGCGAGTTGCGAGGTAAGGTCGTTTTGTTGCGCTTCTGGATGACCGCCTGCCCGCTTTGCCAAAATACATCTTCCGCGCTCAATGAGTTCCACAAGAAATATGCGGAGAAAGGACTCGTCGTGCTCGGTTTTTACCATTCCAAACCGCGCCCGCAGCCGCGCGCCATCGCGGAAGTCAAGGACGCGGCGGATAAACTCGGATTCAAATTTCCCGTCGCGCTCGATAGCGAATGGAAATATCTCAACAAAATCTGGCTCACGCGCGACCGCAGTTTCACCTCGGCCAGTTTTCTGCTCGACCGCAACGGCAAAATTCAATTCGTCCATCACGGCGGCGAGTATTTCGATGATCGTGCCGATCCAAACTCGCAGGCGGCGCGGGATTATCGGGCGATGCAGCGGAAGATTGAGGAGTTACTGGCGCTTCCCGCCAAGTAGTTTGTAAACAGATGAGATGACTTTTTCCTCGGTGGCCGGCGCGAGCGGGACCGGCCAGCCGTAATAGAGTATATTTCCCCCCGCGTACTTGCGTTTGCCTTTCGCGCCCCAGCCCGCTTCGTAGCCGCCTTCTTCCAGGATCCGTCGAGACGGGATGTAACAGGGGACTTCATTCGCATAGGCAATGACCCAAAGTTTTTCGCCGCCGAGTTCGCGCTTAAGTCGCAAGACATAATCTACTACCACCTCGCCACCGAGCGCCACAACGGTCAATTCTGTCCCGAACTGGGCGGTCTGGATTGGGTAGGGGATTTTCGTCGGCAGTTTTCTCGCGTTCAACAGCTTCAGATTTTCGCGCGCATGCCTCGCGACGTAGACATCCCGCTCCTTTCGCAGTTGTTCCCATTCTTCGCGAGTCGGCAGTTTGTCGAGCGGCAATTCCGTTCGTAAATACCTGGATTGAATCGGCGCGGATATCGCAGCCATTTTCCCGCTCGCCACGGCGATCACCGCATCGGCGAGGGATTTGCCGTGATCCATCGCCATCTGGGCGGTGTCGCGCGGGCTGGGATTCGCATCACCTCCGCAACCGGTCACAAAAACCGCAGTCACGCCAGCATTCCGCCGCTCCAGTTCGTTCATCGCCGCTCCTGCGTAATCGCCGTGGTACTGAAGATAATTTCCGCCGAGCGTGGTGCAATGGCAGGCGTATCCGAATAAGACCGCTTTCGAGTTTCCATCCGGTTTTCGGGCGACGAGAACGGGAACCGCATGATCAACCGGGCCATTTCGATTCTCCCCAAAATTGACACCGCCCGGAACGGCGACCCGACGGTTCATTGCGAACGATCCTTTGCCTTGTCCGAATGAAATTTGCACCGGTTCCATATCCTCCAGAGCTTTGCCGATGACATTGAGGATGTGTTTCTCCAGCCAAATTGCGTTTTCATTGACACGTTTGTTGTTTTCCGCGTTCAGCGCGTACATGATCGGCACCGAGGGACGCTCGGGTATGACCGGTCCGGCGTGTGTATGCGTTGCCACCAGCATCAATTCCCGGTCGCGTAATCCATATTGTCGCCGCGCCTTTTTGCGGATGGATTCGTTGATGGAATGTGGCAGCCCAAGGATTTCCATACTGACGACCACGAGACGATGTCGTTTGCCATCTTCCAAGGCAAGCGCCCGCACCCATAATTCCGTTCCTGTTCCCTTCGGCAACCCCTGTCTCCCGCCATATCCAGAAAGCCAAATCGGTTTTTGCGGTGTGATGTTTACTTTGGCGGTTCCCGCGCGATAACTCGTCGCATCGGTTTTCATCGTCGTCGTCCTGCAACCCGCTAGGACGATCAAAACCAGGATCATCGAAATCTTTTTCATCATCGTCTCCGATCGTTTGTTATTGTTTCTTCGCCGGGGTCAATACTATGGAGCGCAGATCGATCAACGGTCCGCGCAGCCGATTCGTGGGTCGCATAACGAGCTGGTGTGTCCCTCCGGCGAGGGTGATCGTCCCCATTTGTTTTTTCCGATAATCATCCCACGTTCCCGTGCCTTCGACTTTTGCCGAGAGATAATTTCCGTTCGACTCAATCACAAATTCATTGTTGGCGGTGTCGTTCGCGCACGCATAATCGAATTCCACCAGATAATCTCCGACCCGCGGCACGTCAATCGTCCAAACCGCATGATCATCGCGCGATTGCCAGTAACCGAGGTTGCGGTATTTCTCCTCCAGGATCAACGACGTGCCATACATCTCGCAGTTGGTCGCCAATAATAGCAGTCTTCCGTCCGCTCCGGGACGGATAATGTCCAGCTTCGCACGGACAGATGTTGTCTTCGTCACCGCGGCCAGTAAATCGGCGAAATCCTGCTGCGTCAGCCCGTTCTCCAATCCTTCCGGCATCAACGAGACGCGACTGGCTGCTATGCTTTCGATGTTTTGACGTAAAATGCTGGTTTCCTTCGCCTCCGCCCCTCGCAGAGTCAGGCTTGACGTCGTTTCCGATGTGATGATGCCGGTGATTGTGTCGCCATTCGTTGTCGTAACGGCATACTGCTGATAATTCGGTTCCACAGCACGGTTTGGGTCGAGAATGTCCACTAGCAATTGGTCGGGCGCTCGCGATCGTATCGCGGTTAAGTCAGGACCTACAGCATGACCAATGTCACCAAGACGATGACAAGCGGCACAAACCTTCGTATAGACAGCATGCCCGCGTGTGGCGTCCCCTCGCAGCGCGAGGGAAGGGCGATATGCTTCAACCGCTTTCGCGCGATCGCCTCCCATCTGCACTGAAAAAAGTTTTCCTGCACGTTGCGCGATCGCCCTCGATGGATGCCGAAGCAATTGGTCGCGGCGCGGCGCGTCTAGTACGGACGCGAGAACGTCGCCGCTTTCGATGGCATCGAGCAGTTTGGCGACTCGTTCGGGTCGCAACAACAGCGCGTCGAGCGCAGCGGCGCGTGTCTGCGGCGAGAAACTGCGCCAGCGCGAAAGGAGAATCGGTGCGACTTCTTCTTTGGGATGTGCCGCAAGCGATTGTATCGCTGCGAGTTGGAGAACTTGCGACTGTTGCGGATGTAGGATCGCTGGAAGTGTGGACGACGCGATTTCGAACGGCGCATATGCGAGCAAGCGAATAGATTCTTGGCGTAGAGGTTCGATTTTTTCCGCATCACTGGCTATGCCGCTGGCTATACGGAATATTTCAAGAATGTGTTCCGCAATCTTCGGGTCGATTAAGAAATCTTCAATTTTACTGTTGCTGCGACGCACGCTTTCGCTAAGACCCGCTAGTGCTTCAGTCTGCCAATCGCCATACGGAGTAATATTGATTGTCGGGCCATCACGAGGCGTTGGTAGCGTAGATTTTTCGGTTCGAGGCAGTGGTGGGGTCGGTTCGGCTATTTGGGCGAGGAGACCCGCGATTTCGGCGGTGTTTTTACGTGCGCCAATGAGTGAACCAAGTTGGCGTGCCCACGTTATCGCCGGAGTAGTTTCCATGAATCTCCCATCAGCTTTCAGTAAAGCGAGCAATTTCAGCGTGTTTTGACTCGATGCGTTCACCACGGCAAATTGCATCCATTTGTCATTCGTATCTCGCCCGGCAATCTGCGCCAAAGCACGGGCGATGGTTGCATCGGCAGCCGGCTGGATTTGGCCCAGCGAAAGTGCAAGTTGCCAACGGACGCGAAAGTCGCGATCGTCGCTCAATTTTTCGCTCGCGGCGAGGATGAGCGCCCCATGATTGGTTTCGCAGAGACGGATCGCGTGCTCGCGGATGCCAGCCTCCCGGTCTTGGAGCGCGACCCGAAGACTTTCGTCATCGAGCACGCGCCAGCCGTCGAGGATGTAAAGAGAGTGGAACCGACCCAGGGGCGACTTGCCGCGCTTTACGGCAGATCGGAGCAAGGGGATGGCTTCATTCGGTTGACGCTCCATCAATAATCGTTGTGCGGTTAATCGCCACCAAAGGTTGGGATGGGATAGGTGCGCAATCAGTTCACGCGTGGTTGCGTTGCCCAGCCGGGGCGGTTTCGGCTGACGAAAATCTTTATCCACAACCCGCCAGATTCGACCTCGGTCGTCGCCCGCTCGCAGATCAACCTTCTTGATTTCATCCGGTTTCAGTTGCGTGTCGGCCCGGTTGTAAATCCATTCCGGGTGCTCCACGACCGCTCGATAAAAATCCACGATGTAAAGAGCCCCATCGGGTCCAATGGAAAAATTGACCGGACGACACCAGGGATCGATAGAGGCGAGAAATTCCCGGTCGGGCCAGGCGCGTCGACCAACAAAGGTTGCGCCTCGGGCTTCAAGAAGATCGAGGTGGACAAGGTTATGAACCGGCTCGCAGGTGAACGCCGCGCCGCGATATTTCACCGGCAGCGCGTCGCCGAGGTAAATTGTCAGCGCACAAGCGCTGGTGAAGTGACCCGCGGTGTGTGGATCGTTGAATCGCGGGCCGATTTTGCTGATGGGAAAGACCTGTGCCGTCGCGCCATGGTCGGCGATGTCTTCGAGCGCCGCTGGAGCCGCAACATAGGGATTGCGTTTGAAGTAGCGGGAGGGCAGAGGAACGTGACGAATATGATTCCAGTTTTCGTTCACAAAACGATTTCCCCACGCGTCGAAGGTTTGTGCGAATTGCGATTGACCGACGACAGCCTCGAACGCAGAGAGGTCCGGTCGGAACCGAAAATCAAATCCATTGATGATTACGGCTTTCCCGGTTTTCTTGCCATTAATGACGCGGCGGATTGCCCCTCCACTGGCGCCGTTGCCCCCGTAAATCCAGCCGTCGAACGCGAACGTCAGATTGTTGACGCGATGCTGTTGGTTGCCGGTCGTGAATCCGCTGTAAACAATCTCGCGCACGTCCGCGCATCCATCGCCATCCGTGTCCTTGAGATACAGAACGTCCGGTGCCGCCGTGACAAACACGCCTCCTTTCCAGCGACAAATCCCAGTCGGGTAGGGAAGTTTGTCCGCAAAAACCGTGCTCTTCGTGACTCGGCCGCGATCGTCGGTTTCGAGGAGCTTGATGTGTCCGCCCGCGGGGCCGAGCGGGTAATCGTTCATCTCGACAACATAGATGCGCCCGTTTTCGTCGAACGTCATCGCAACGGGATCACGCACATCCGGCTCCGAGGCGACGAGTTCGATGCGTAGCTGCGGGTCGGCGAGGCTCCATGCCGCGAGCGCGGCTTCCGGTGACAGCGGACTCTCGGCAAACATCGTACCGACGCATCCCGCAAGAAGGTAGAAGCACCCCCGCCACATGGTTTGGATACTAGCAAAACCAGCCATCCAAGGCTATAGTCCCGCGCGTGAAAAAATTCTGCGTCTATTGGCTTCCCGTGCTGGTTTGGGCTGCGATGATTTCCGGGTTTTCGACCGATTCGTTTTCCGGCGAGCATACCAGCCGGTTTTTCGAGCCGTTCGTTCGGTTTTTCTGGCCGACAATCTCGAGGGAAAATCTGGAATTTCTCAATCACCTTGTTCGAAAAAGCGCGCACGTGACCGAGTACATGATTTTGAGCCTCCTGCTATTTCGAGCCCTGCGCGGAGGTGAGGAGATTCGATGGAAACCGGCTTGGTTTTGGATTTGCATTGTTAGCATCGCCGTTTATGCGGCGCTGGACGAGTTTCATCAAAGTTTCGTGCCCAGCCGTGGAGCGAGCTTTAAGGACGTCGGATTTGATACGGTTGGCGGTTTGGTCGGATTAGGATTCGCTTGGTGGTGGAGCCAGCGTGCGCACAAAGCTTGATTTCGTCGAGGCGCTCCGATAGATTGCGGCGCTTTGCGGAGAGGTACCGAAGTGGCCAAACGGGGCTGACTGTAAATCAGCTGGCTTACGCCTTCACAGGTTCGAATCCTGTCCTCTCCAGTCTTCGCTCTCCGCTGCCCGCAGAGCTACGACTCGGCACGCCAGTCTTCAGTCTTCGGTCTTCGCGAAGCGGAGAGCGAAGACTGCCGCGCCGAAGCGAAGCGAAGGCGGGCAACCGTGTCTTTACTGAGAAAGCGTTCGGAGCAATGAGGGCTAAAGCGAAATGAGCACGATTGGATTTTATTACGTTTATATCCTCCAAAGCATTGCCCCGCCGTCGCATTTTTACGTTGGCTTTACTGAAAACATTCGCCAGCGTCTCGCCTACCACAATGATGGTCAGTGTCCGCACACCGCGAAGTTTCGACCATGGAAAATCAAAACCTGCGTAGCTTTTACTTACCGTCCAAAAGCGTTGGAGTTCGAGCGTTTGCGAAAAAGCGACTGTGAACCGTTTTTGTGGTAGTAATACACGCATGAGTGCTATGCTTTACGTCGTAGGTTGTTTTCTTCGCTCTCCGCTGCGCAGATTTTGTGATTTTTGAGCCTTTTTGTGGCAAATCAATAATATTAATCCATGAATGGCACCCTTTACATCGTTGGTACTCCGATCGGCAATCTCGAAGACATCACTCTGCGAGCCATCCGCACGCTGAAGGAAGTCTCGGTGATCGCCGCCGAGGACACCCGCCGTACCGCCATCCTGCTGCGGCATTTTCAAATCGCGACGCCGATGTTGAGCTGTCACAAGTTCAACGAAGCGCGGCGCGCTGATGAAATCCTTTTGCGTCTTCGCGCCGGCGACTCCGTGGCGCTCGTTTCCGATTCGGGTATGCCGGGCGTCTCGGATCCCGGCGGACGATTGATCCGCGCCGCCATCGAAGCGGGGTTGACGGTGGATGTGATTCCAGGACCGACCGCCGTGACGACCGCGCTGACGTTGACGGGATTTGATTCAGGCGAGTTTCATTTCATCGGATTCCTGCCGCGGAAACCCGGCGCGATACGGAAAAAAATCGCCACGCTGGTTGACGATTCTGCCACGTTGGTTTTTTACGAATCACCGTATCGAGTGGCGAAAACCATCGCGGTCATTGCCGAAACCATGGGGGATCGCCGCGTCGTTGTCGCCCGTGAGTTGACCAAGAAATTTCAGGAAATCATCCGGGGACGAGCCGATGAATTGGCAACAAAACTGTCAGGTCGCAAGATCAAAGGCGAATGCGTGATTTTGGTGGAGGGCTGTAGCGGCGGTCTGCAATCAGTCCGTTGAATTACTCGCCGCGCGGGGCTTGCCCGCCGTGTCGTTTGGCGGGGCGCGCGGCCTACAAAAAAGAAATTTACCAAGGGGAAGATTATAGGCCACGTGCCCTCACGTGGCGAAATCGGGATTTTTCAACAGACTCTAGCCAGTCACAAATGTGTGAAGGTTGCAGGTCCAACATCCATTTCAATGTGCATTTCTGAATTTGTAGCGGCGCTCTATGAGCGCCGATTATTTCAATTGATCGGCAGTCACAGACCGCCGCTACATATTGAGAGGAGGTTTTTCGCAAATGATCGCAGGAGAGCGCTCCTACAATCGATATTCCTTCTCCAACTCCGGATGGACGATTTTGCCTTCCACAATATTGAGTCCGTGGCCAATGGCGCGGTTTTCTTCTGATGCGCGTTTCCAGCCTTGACTGGCGATTTGGCGGACATAGGGGAATGTCGCGTTGCACAACGCGAGCGCCGACGTGCGCGCGACGGCGCCGGGCATGTTGGTGACACAATAATGGACGACGCCATCCACGATATACGTCGGTTTCTCGTGGGTCGTTGGGTGCGAGGTTTCCACGCAACCGCCCTGGTCTATCGCCACGTCCACAATCACGGCACCTCGCTTCATTTGTCTCACAAGATTTCTTCGAATCAAAACCGGCGTGCGCGCCCCGGGTACGAGCACGCAGCCTACCAATAAATCCGCCGCGCGTACTTGCTCTCGGATGTTGTGCGCGTCGCTCATCAGGGTAGTCACATTCGGCGGAAGAATGTCGTCGAGGTATCGCAACCGCGTCAGATTGATATCCAGGATGGTCACGTCGGCGCCGAGTCCAGCGGCCATTTTCGCGGCATTGGTGCCAACGATGCCGCCGCCGATCACAACGACTTTAGCGGGCGCGACTCCGGGTACACCGGCCAGCAGCAATCCGCGGCCTTTGAACGGTTCTTCGAGAAACTTCGCGCCTTCATGGATCGACATTCGTCCGGCGATCTCGCTCATGGGAATCAACAGCGGTAGCGATCCGTCTGGGGTCTGCACGGTTTCATAGGCTATGGCGACACAATGGCTTGACAGCACCGCACGGGTGAGCGAGGCCTTGGCGGCAAAGTGAAAATAGGTGAAGACGATTTGACCGGGGCGGAGCAGGCTGAATTCGCTCGGCTGCGGCTCTTTGACCTTCAGGATCAGATCGGCGCGGCGGAAAATGTCGCGCTGACTGCTCACAATCTTCCCGCCGACCGCCCGATAATCGGCGTCGGTAAATCCGCTGCCCAGCCCGGCGCCTTTCTGGACGAGAACCGAGTGACCTGCTTCGACCAGCGCTTCTGTACCTGCGGGGAGAAGGGCGACCCGGTATTCGTGGCTAAGAATTTCCCTTGGAATTCCAATTATCATGGCTGCGCGGTTGAATCGTTAAATGGTTAAAACGTTGAATGGTTAAATCAGACAGAGATTAGCCGAGACGACTCTCCAATTCAACTTTTTAACGATTCAACACTTCAACGATTAACCGCTTCAACGGTGAATCGTTCCGCGCTTGCAATAGATCCTGGCTCTACCTATCATCCAATCGTGCATCACTTCGATCCCAAAACCGCGTAGATCGCGAGCAGCGACCTCACGCCCAACCGCCTGGCGTCGGTCGAAGCCAGTGCCAAAAAATGAAAATATGCCAATGTGGATGACTGACTTTTTTACCCCATTTTTCTCGTGATGGAAGTGCGCTATCAAACATCAGATAGAGACTACCTCTCACTGCTGAATCATGTCTTGGATGGTTCGGTCCTTGGGCGGCGATTTTCCCGCTTCGCGTGGCTCGCCATTTCCGTGCTAGCATGGCTTAGTGTGCTCCTGCCCTACTTAAAGTTCCGCGAGATGGGAGCAGGGTTTTGGGTGCGCGCCACAATTGCGATCTTCGTCACGATTGGCTTTCCGAGGTTTTATAGCGCCTACACTACTGGCTGCTTTGCAGACATCATCAACCCACGGACTACGGCCCGTCTCGCTGGGCCGTCCGTACTTACCTTCGAGGAGGATTTTGCACAGGTTACAACGCAGACTACGACGGCAAGAGCGCTGTGGCGCGACATCCACGAGATTGTTCTCACTGACACACACATCTTCCTTTTTTTCACACCATTGGTTGCCGCACCGATTCCGCGCAGCGCGTTCGCGAACGACGCCGAATTCCGCGACTTGCACTCGAGACTCGCGACGCATTGGTCGTCAGCGAGGCAGGCCGTATGAGCCTGAAGGAGTTAGCCCTTTCCATATCAATGTTTTGGTGGTCGCCTTACCGGCTTAAATTCGACGGTGCTCAAGCAAATAGCAGGGGATTTCCACTCGCCAATCTCTAAATGCTGTTAAGCCGTCTCGATATAACGTTTTAACGCACTCACAGTGTAAGAGTGGGCATGATCTCGTCCTGCTGGGCGACTTGGACGGTGATATGTTTCGCTCCGGCTCGTTCCAGTTGTCCCGTCACGGCTTCCAACGCGATCGAAGGACGATTGCAATCGCGCGAGAGGTGAGCGAGGTAGAGCGCGCGGAGCTTGTCGGTGGCGATCTCGGCGGCCGCTGTCGCGCCGTCGTCGTTGGAGAGATGACCGTGTCGGCTCATGATGCGTTGCTTGAGTGACCAAGGACGTTTGGCTTCTTGCAACATCCGCAAATCGTGGTTTGTTTCGAGGACGACGATATTAGCGGCACGGGCGCGTTCGATGACGAGCCGGGTGGCATGACCGAGGTCGGTGGCGAAACAGATGGCGCTGCCATTGGCGCGGATTAAGAAGCCGACGGGATCCTGTGCGTCGTGCGGGATGCTGAACGACTCCACCATGAGGTCGCCCAGCTCGAAGGGATGACCGGTGATGAAGAAGTGCCACGCGGAAAACTTTGGCAGGGTTTTGGCGATTTCCTCCGCGGTGGGTCGGTTACAGTAGAGGGGGATATGATGACGATTGCAGAGGACGTTGAGTCCCTGGGTATGATCGTTG
The DNA here is from genome assembly GCA_964348665.1 of uncultured Verrucomicrobiota bacterium. GTDB lineage: Bacteria > Verrucomicrobiota > Verrucomicrobiia > Palsa-1439 > CAYGDP01 > CAYGDP01. The sequence goes on along the minus strand of CAYGDP010000024.1, from coordinate 37,701 downwards.
TGTTCGTGGGTGAGCAGGATGGCATCGAGGTCTGAGAGTTGGCGTCCGATCTTGGCGAGGCGATCGCTGATTTGTTTCCCCGAAAGACCTGCATCCACCAGCACGCACATTTGAGTGGATTCAATTAGAGCGCAGTTGCCTGCGCTGCCGCTGCCAAGGATCGTGAGCTGGACCTGCATTCGCTTGCGCGTAAAGTAGCGCGGCGCGGCTGATTTGCAAGCACATTGCTCTATTTCTTTGGCGTCAGGGATGGTTGACCCGCTGATTCGATGTACGCGAGGAGATCGAGAATTTCGTCTTGCGTGATGGTGTTGAGCAAGCCTGTTGGCATGATGGAAATCTTGGACGGTTCACGGGTAGTAATGTCCTTTTTCGAAATCATGGTTTTTGTCTGCGCAATAGGCTCGGTAATCAGCACCAGATTGTCGGCGGTTTCCTCGGCAACAAGTCCCGAGAGCGTGTCATCTTTCGTTTTAACAATGAGCGAGCGATACTGGTCGGAAATGACTTTGGACGGGTCAATGGTGGATTCAAGGATATCGCGACGGTTGAATCGTCCACTGATTCCTGTGAGATCGGGTCCGACAGACCCGCCATCATTGCCAAATTTATGACAAGCGAGGCATTGTGCGGCGGCAAACGCTTCTTTTCCGCGTTTCAAGTTCCGACTGGCGTTGACGGACGAGAGCAACGGCGTGAGATCGTCCAGTTTCCATTCGCGGACAAACGCGCGGGCAGGCGCGGCTGGCACTACAGGGGAGGATGGTTTATCGGTGAGAGCAGCGATTTCGGCGCGTTCATTGTCCGTGAGTTTCTTGAGGGCTTCTTCGCGGATGCGGACGATAAACTTGGAAAAGCTGTTTCCCCCGCGATATCCGCGCGCCTTGTTGAACCAGCTAAAATAAGTCGCTCGTTGAGCCGGCGTCCATCCTTTGGCTTCCCGGAGAACATACGCGTACCATATTTGTTCGTCGTGTTTGTCCGTCGCGGCCAAGAGCGCGAGCGTTTTCTCGACTACATCAGGCGCTTCGAGCCAGACGAGAAGCTGGCTTAGCTCGCGATTGAGCGGATAGGATTTCGCCGGGTATTGTTTGCCAAGTTTTTCGAGGGCGGTTTTCCGCATTTCCTCCGAAGGTTGTCCCTGGCGCATGAAGCTCATCTCAATGACACGTAGTTTGTTCAACTTCCACTCGTCGTCGAGACTATCGAGAGGAAACTTCGCCAGTGCTTTCAAGAGTGGTTCCTGGTCCTCCTGCGTCCTGCATCGAGCGAGGGCAAGCAACGCTGTAAGCGCGGCGCGCGGTTTTTTCTCAGCGAGAGTGCGGTCGCGCCATTGCGCTATCGGCTGGCTTTCAATTGCCACGCGGGCGGCGTATCGGATGAAATGGTCATCGTTATCGAGATGCGGCCACGCGGTTGCGATGGCTTTTGAGTCTTCGCGGCCGTGGAAGGTTTCTAGCTGGCGACGAAGTTTCAGCGCGGCAGAGTTTGATTTTGGCGCGGAAAACGATTCAGGTTTGCCGACATAGCTCACGCGATACAGACCCGACTGGGTGCCGCGTCCGCCGACGGAAAAATACATCGCGCCATCCTTGCCGAATTCCAGATCGGTCATGGGCATTCCTTTGCCCTTCAGAAAATCCTCGGTCGTCCCCTCGTAGCTCGCGCCTTTCGGCTTTAGATGCACAGCGATGATTCGGCCGAACGTCCAGTCCATCGCATAGAACGCGCGCCGATATTTTTCGGGAAACTTGCTTTTTGTGCCGAACTTCACGCCGGTCGGGGACGAGAGGCCGATATTCGCGACAGCCGGCAGGGAATCGGGATAATAATCGGGCCATTTCGTCGAGCCTTCCCGGAACCCGAACTCGGACCCACTGGTGATATGCAGGATGCGCGTTGGACGATACCAAGGCAAACCGACGTCCCATTCCATATCGCTGTCGAACGTGAACAATTCGCCGTCTTCGTTGAAGTCAATGTCGTATTGATTTCGAAATCCGCCCGAGAGAAATTCCCATCGCGACCCGTTTTCATCCGTCCGCAAAATTTGTCCATAAGGGATTTTTAGTTTATCGAAAAACGTGGCGACGGGATCTTTGATGCGTGGCAGCAGGAAATCCTCCTGCCAGCGCTGGTGTGGAGAGTCGGCGGCGATTCCCGCCACGAGTGGCGTGCTGTTGCCGTGTGCGATGTAAAGTTTGTTGTCGCGGCCCAAAATGATTGCGTGCGCGCCGTGTTCGCCGCCGCCGCCGGGCACTTTTTTGAAAAGCTCGGCTTGGTCGAGCGTATCATCGCCGTCGGTGTCGCGGAGGCGATAGATTGCCTGCCCGTCGGGTCCCTGACCGCTTACGTAGAGGCTGTTGAACGCCCAGAGCATCCCCATCGAATCGCCCACGGGCACGGGAATTTTTTCCCATTTTGCGATTTGTCCATGCTCGTCCAACGTAACCCGCCAGAGACCACCCCAGGTGTTTTTATTGGCAAACCCACTCTCGGGAATTGCGCCCTGTGGAGAAATGTAGAGCCGTCCCTTGTCATCAATCGCCATGCTGATCCAGGAACCTTCGCGCGGCAAAGCGGAGCGGAGCAATTCGACCTTGAACCCCGGCGGCACCGTGACCTCGCTGGCGGGTGTTGCCGCCGCTGGGTCGGCGAGAAAGACGTTTCCCCACGGTTTCGCGCCGAGCTTGGCGACGAGCACGACGTTTGTCCAATCGCGTGAGTCAAATCCCGGACGATCCCAACCGGATTTTAATTCGGTCGAGGAAACCCATTGCCGGTCGGAAATTACGACTTTTCGTTTTCCGTATTCCTCGTCAATCATGAGAGCCGCGACCATTGTTGGTTTCGTGCCGGTGCTCTTGGCGCGCACGGCGATGACATTTTCCGACCAAGCCGTCAGTTTGTCAGTCACGATCAATTGCAACGGTTCTTTCCAGGAATTGCTCGAGCCCGCTTCCTTTCCGTTGACCCAGACTGTCGCCTGACCATCGCACGCGACATTCAGCTCCGCCTTAATGATTCCGCTGCCGATCTGAAACGACATCCGAAAATGGCGCACATCGTCAGCGGCAGGTTTGGCGCCGTTTTCATTGTGCCAAATCCATTCGGCGGTTTGTGATAACGCTGGGGTCGCGATTAAATGCAGCAATAGAATCAACACGGAAAACGGCTGGATTTTTTTCATCATTGTCAAATTACCGCAGGGGAACCGGTTTGGAAAGCAAATTGGCTGCTTGACGCGGATGCGTCATCGGGCTACTTTAGGCTTCGAATTGCGGGGTGGAGCAGCCTGGTAGCTCGCAAGGCTCATAACCTTGAGGCCGTGGGTTCAAATCCCACCCCCGCTACCAATTTCTTTTAACCCTGATCTCATCACGTTGGGATTGGGTTTTCCTTTGAACTTTTTCCTCTCCGCAGCAACAAATAACTGGTAATGTCTGTTCCAATGTCACGTAAACTTGGAATCCTGATCGCCGGCTTGGACGGCGCGGTCGCCACGACTGTCGTCGCCGGAACGGCGCTGATCCGACGCGGTCTGACCCGGCCAATCGCGATGTTGAGCGAATCCGAGCCGCTCGCGCGGAAATGTCAACTCGCTCCACTGGAGGATGTTGTCTTTGGCGGGTGGGATACCCGGGGTGAAAATCTTTTTGAAGCAGCCCTGCGCAACGAAGTGCTCGACAAACAACGCCTCACGCCCATCGCCAAGGAACTCGCCGCGACAAAGCCATGGACTTCCGGTTCCGCCATAAAAATCCGTCGCGACATCGAAACCTTTCGTCGCAAACACAAGCTCGCTTCCGTGGTTGTTGTGAATCTCCTGCCGACGGGGCTAGACCGCGAAGCGCAGCTTTACGCCCGCGCCGCCATCGAGAGCGGTTGTCCGTTCCTGAATTTCACTCCGAACCAGGCCGTTGAGGTGTCACCCTTGGTCGAATTGGCGGACCGCCATCGGGTTCCCACTGCTGGCAAGGATGGCAAGACCGGTCAGACTTGGATTAAGAGCGTTCTTGCGCCAGCGTTCGCCGCGCGTGGTTTGCGCGTGACGGGATGGTATTCGACCAATCTGCTCGGCAACGAGGATGGGAAAGTTGTTGGCGACCCGGAAAAAGGGGCGTCGAAAATCGCCTCCAAACAGCATCTTCTCGGTGAAATGCTCGGCTACGAACCGCATCACACTGTTCAAATCAATTTTTATCCACCGCGCGGCGACAACAAGGAAAGCTGGGACAATATTGATTTCGAAGGTTTCCTCGGACTGCCGATGCAGCTCAAAATTGACGGGCTTTGGCGCGACTCGGTTCTGGCCGCGCCGATGATTATCGATCTCGTCCGCTTCCTCGACCTCGCCCACCGCCGGGGCGATCATGGTCCGCAGGAATGGCTCTCGTTTTATTTCAAGTCGCCCATGACACGAGCGGGAAAGGCGGTTCATGCAGCAAGCGAGCAGTATGGGATGTTGCGAGATTACTTAGAAGGTTGGAAGAAGGGATGAATGGAGGAATGAAACAGGACGAATCTTCCGACCATCCAACCACCCAACCATTCAACAATCCAACCATCCAGCCTTCTATCCTTCCCACCCTTCGCGCCTGGCTTCAATTAATGCGGCTACCCGCCGTCTTCACCGCCATCGGCAACATCGCCACCGGTTTTTTCGCCGTCAGCCAGCCGCCGTATGATTGGGAAAGACTAATATTTTTATGCTTAGCGTCATGCTGTTTTCTTATTTCTGGTATGATATTTAATGATTACTGTGACCGCGAAAGAGATCGGATTGAACGACCTAGCCGGCCGCTACCCTCTGGGAAAATTCTTCCGTTGGACGCGCTTTCTATCGGCACTCTTATTTTATTTCTAGGCATCGGTAACGCCGCAATAATTGGCAGTTCAGCATTAATTCCAGCAAACTTTCTCATCTTGGCGATAATCGGTTATGTCACTACTAGGCGCTCAATTTTAATGGCAAGTTGTCGCTTTCTCAATGTTACGCTTGGAGCAACACCAAGAGGTTCGATTGCGAATCTGATTACCATACCCCCAGGGTTTTTCGTATTTCCATCAGCCATTGCCCTCTGGACGCTTGCTATCATGTATTTCAGCAAGCGAGAGGTCGAGAAACCGCACTATCAGAAGATCGTCAAAAAAATGATCCTCGGTTTCATCGTGTTGGACGCGATATTCGTAACGTTCCTGGCAGGCTGGCCGTATGGACTGGCGGTGTTGTCGCTGCTCGTGCCATCAGTCTTGCTTGCGCGATGGATTTACGTTACTTAACCAGATGATTAGCCCGCGAAATACGCGAAAGGATGCGAAAGCCCTCACCCTAACCCTCTCCTGCGGGCGCGGGAGAGGGAAACAATTTTTCGTGTTTTTAGCGTGTTTCGTGGGTAATCAATAAACCATGCCTGCCAAACGAGTCCTAGTCCTCAATGTCGCGGGTCTCTCGCCGAATCACATCGAGCAAGCGCCGAACCTCCGTGCGCTGGCCAAACGTGGCGCGGTCGCGCCAATGCGCCCGAGTTTTCCCGCCGTCACTTGCACGGTGCAGACGACGTTAAACACGGGACGACCGCCGAGCGAGCATGGAATCGTGGCGAATGGCTGGTGCGATCGCGACTCCTGGAACGTCGGGTTTTGGGAGCAGCCCGCGTCATTAGTGCAAGCGCCGCGCGTGTGGGACTTGCTCAAGGCAGCCAATCCACAAGCCACGACTGCCGTTATTTACTGGCAACAAACGATGTATGCCAATGCGGACATCATTCTCACGCCGCGCCCGCTGCATCTGGATGATCAGTTCGTCCAATGGGTTTATTCCAAGCCGGTCGGCTACTACGAAGAATTGGCTCGTGATATCGGCCATTTCAAACTGCAACATTACTGGGGACCGGTCGCGGGGATCGGGTCGAGCCAATGGATTGCGCGCGCAACTATCGAAACACTGCGACGACACAAACCGACGCTGACGATGGTCTATCTGCCGCATCTGGACTATGACGCGCAGAAATTCGGGCCGGACAGTCCGCAATCGCAGCAGGATTTGATCGAAGTGGACGCGCTCATCGGTGAGGTTGTTGCCGCGACGGACAACGACACGGCGATCATTGTTGTATCCGAGTATTCGCTTCAGCCTGTCAACGGCGCAGTTTTGCCGAATCTGGCGCTGCGTCGTGCTGGACTGTTTCGCTGGCGCGAGATTGGCGGTTGGGAATTTCCCGATTATGAAATGAGTAAAGCGTTTGCGGTTGTGGATCATCAGGTCGCGCACGTCTATTGCAAGCCCGACGGGGTGGGGAAAGCGCGCGCGGTTTTGGAAAAGCTCGACGGCGTGCAGGTCGTCCTCGATCGCGACCAACAGAAGAAACTCCAGATTGATCATCTGCGGGCGGGCGAATTGATTGCGTTGGCCAAGCCCGACAAATGGTTTGCGTATTATTGGTGGGAAGATTTGGCGAAAGCGCCACCGTTCTCGACCCACATTGATATCCATCGCAAACCGGGGTACGACCCGTGCGAGATGTTTATGGATTTGATGACAACAATCAAGAAACGGCAATGGCCGCCTGCCATCTCGCGCGACCCGACCAAGATTCACGGCTCGCACGGGTTGCCGATGGAGTATGGCGGTCAACCGGCGGTCTGCCTGATGGCTGGTGCAGGTATGGAATCCGTAAAAATTCCCGCGACGGTCAGCGACCAGCAAATCACGCCGACGATTCTCAAATTGCTGGGGGTGGACGCGAAGCTACCCTTGAAACCGTTTGTTTAAAGTTTCTGAACCGTGATTGAATTTCTCCTGTTGTCAGGCTTGCGCATCGAGATGGGGAAGGAGCGTTTTCGGAGTCACCACGTCAGGCACTTTGCTCCAATATCAAACGCGTCATTCTGAATTGTAGCGGCGCTTTACGAGCGTCGAATTAATAATCATTCGGCGGTCATAGTCGGCGCTACAAGATTGATGTTCTCCAAATCGTTTTTTGCGAGCACTTCAATGGCATTTTTTGGTACTCTAGCCGCGTGAAATTGGCGTTTGGCTACAACACCAACGGATTTGCGCATCATCGGCTTGAGGAGGCGCTGGCGATCATCGCCGATCTTGGGTGCGATGGGGTGGCGTTGACGCTGGATGTGCATCACCTCGATCCGTTCCGCGCGTCGCCCAGAGATGTCGCCAAGCTTCGGCGACGACTGGAGCGGCTCAACCTCCGTTGCGTGGTGGAGACGGGGGCGCGGTTTTTGCTCAATCCACATCGCAAACACGAGCCAACCTTGATCAGCCCAGAGCGCGAAGGGCGGAAACTGCGCCTGACGTTTTTGGAATCGGCGATGGAGATCAGCAGGGAATTGGGAGCGGAGGCAGTGAGTTTTTGGTCGGGAGTGAAGCAACCGAGTGTCAGCGACCCTCAAGCGAGACGCTGGTTGGAGGATGGATGTCGTCGTTTGGCGGAGTTTGCGGTGAAAAAACGAGTGGTTTTGGCGTTCGAACCAGAACCGGGGATGTTTGTCCAAGATATGGCTGATTATGCCCGTCTGCGTAGGAGCGCAGGCGAATCACTCGACTTGACGTTGGATGTCGGACACGTGTTTTGCACGGAGCGACGAAGTTTTGCCAAGGTATGGGATCAATTTGCGCCGCTGGTGCGAAATGTGCACATCGAGGATATTCGAGGGCGGCGGCACGAGCATTTAGCGTTCGGGGAAGGGGAGATCGATTTTCGGCCCGTGCTGGCGGCCATGAAAAACGGAGGCTATAAGGGGTTGGTGAACGTGGAGCTGTCGCGGGACAGTCATCGCGCCCCGGAGATGGCGCGTCGTGCGATTGAGTTTTTGCGCGGCCTGGAAAAAAAGTTATGAAAAGAAATTCCTCGCGAAACAAGCGGAACACACGAAAGAAGACGGGCAGTGTTTCGCGTCGCACTCGGCCAAGCGCAGTCCTTGGGTACTCGTTGAATGTCTTCCCGGACGAAACGACAAAGGAACTTTGGCGGACTCTGCGGGACCAAGCGATCCCAATTCAGCGCGAATCGTTTGAGAGCGAGCCATTTCCGATCGAGATGCGGTTGTCGGGGGAGATGGCGTGCGAACTGACGGCGGATGCGGCGCAACGGAAGCGGTTGAGCAATTTTTTGCAGGCAAACAGCCTGGAGATCGTCACGCTCAATGCTTTTGTGCCGCTTTCATTTCACGAGGCGAACGTCAAAGAAAAAGTTTATCTGCCGCGTTGGGACGAGGGGCGCGAGCGGCTTGCGTATACGCTGGCCTGCGCTGATCTTTTGGCGGAGCTGGGGAGTTCGCGCGCGCCATATTTGTCCTTGAGCGTTCCGGCGGGGATATTAAAGAGGGATTTGTCGGCGACGCATCTGGAACAATCCGCGGCGGCGTTTGCTGTTGCCTTGGCAAGATTCGCATCGCACGCGCATCAACTTTGGAAACGAACGAAGCGGTGGTGCGTGCTGGCGTTGGAGGCGGAGCCGGGATTGACGTGCGAACGAACGGATGAATTGATTGAGTTCTTTCAAACGGCGCTCGACGTATATGGAGCAGGCTGGCTGGCGAAGAATGAGTCCTCCTGCGGATCGCTGGACGCCGCGCGCCGGCTATTACGCCAATTCATCGGGATAAATTTTGATACGTGTCATCAACTTGTCGAAGGGGAAGATCTTCGCCTGGCCGTGCAGTTGATTCGGTCGGCGGGGATTTCCATCTTCAAGGTTCATGTATCGAATTGTCTCCTGGTGCGAAACCCGTCCAAACGTCCGAAAGAGGTCAAGCGCCTGAAAAATTTCTACTCGCAGTCAAAGTTTTTGCATCAGACGACGAGTTTTCGCGCGAACGGGTCGGCATTCGTGCTGGACCTGCCGGCGGCGTGGCGCGAGGAACATCGGCGCGCATTTTTTGGAAGCGAAGTCAGGGAGCTGCGCGTCCATTATCATATGCCGCTCTTGCCGGATTCCGGGTCGGCGACGATGTTGGAGGAAGTGCGCGCGTTCTTGCGATGGTTTGCGCGGAGCAGGTCGGGGAAATGTCCGCTTATCATCGAGACGTATACCTGGCTTGAACAATTACGGGCGGATCGTGTCAAAAAAAGCGAGGCGCTTCGCCGAAACATCGTCCGCGAAATCGCCGAAGTGCGCCGTTGGATTTAGCAATTGACCGGACGGCGAGATGGTGTACAGTTTGCCAACTCCGTGAATGCCAACGACTTACCCGTGTCGAACGCGCCCTTGCCATCGGCACTTCGCCGGGGATTGACAATCCTCCAAAAACGCGAGTTGGGATTGCTCGTCTCCACCGGCTTGGCCAAAACACTGGCGGTTTTTTGCGCGGCACTGCTCGTCAATTTTCTAGCCGATCGGTTTCTCTTTCTGACCATGGGTGGGCGTCTTGGCTTGGCGATTGGCGTTTGGACGAGCGCCGGGCTTGCGTTGTTCGGCTGGATTGTTTTGCCAACGCGTCGGCGGCCGACGGACGAACAAACGGCATTCGAAGTGGAATCGAAACATCCCGAATTGGAGGAACGGTTGTCCAGCACAGTCGAGTTGTTGAAAAAGAACGAGCCGGCTGCCTATAAAGGTTCTCCGCAGTTGATTGAAGCGTTGCGCCAGCAAACGATTGAAAAAACCGCTTCACTGGATTTTGCGCACGTGGCGACGGGGGAACAGGCGTCGCGCGCCTGGGGAATGGCGGCAGGGTTCGCCGTGGCCGTTGTGGCTTTTCTGTTTCTAAACGGGGCGGATCCGTCGCTCTTGTTGCGCCGTTTCGTGTCGCCCTTGACGGACTTGCCCAAACCGAGCACGGTGAAGTTCGATGTCGCGCCGCAGAATGCGACCGTGGAGATGGGCGCCAATGTGGATGTGATTGTTCGGGTTCAATCCGGGAACGCCCGCCGTGCGATTGTCATAGCGCGTGACAAGGGCGGTCAACGGACGGTGGAGATGGACCGAAAAGAGAACGGCGATTTTCGCGCCATCCTGCGCGGGATCAACGCGAAGACCGAATACTTCGTACGCGCCGGGGATGGACAATCAGCAGCGTATCATCTGACGCCGTTGCTCGGACCGCAGATTGCCAGTTTTACGTTTACGCTCGAATATCCCGCTTATACCCAATGGGCGACCGCGACGAAGCAGACCACCACCGGCGATCTCGTGGCGCCGATTGGGACGAAGGTGCAGCTATCGGTCGCGTCCGACCGCCCGTTGGCGACCGCCGAAATGATGATGGGTACGCAACCGCTCGCCATGCAAATTGTCGAGGGTAAGAATGCGACCGCGACATTTGAAGTGAAACACGACAGCGAATATCGGTTGCGGCTGACGGATGCCAACAAGATGAACAATTCGCCGCAGCTCGCGTATCGCATCAAAGCGATGGCCGATCAGCCGCCGGAAATCACCTTGAACGAGCCGGCCGCGGACGAAATCATCGCAAAACCGCGCCCTTTGACGCTTGCGTTCGATGCTAAAGACGATTTTGGATTGGCCAAAATTTTCCTGGTCACCCAGCTACCCAACGCAACCGCCAAACGAACGATGATCCAATCACCATCGGTGCCAACCGCGTCCGCTCGTCACAAATGGAACGTGGCGGAAACGACGAGCGACCCGGAGATCGAGATTACATATTGGCTGGAAGCGGAAGATTCGTTGCCGGCGCGCCCGAACATTGCGCGATCGAAAGAATATCACGTGTATGTGTCGCAGGCAGCCGATCTGGCGTTGAATTCACAGGAATGGAAAGGCTGGCACCAAACGTTCACCGCGCTGGATACCGTGGCGAAATCATTGGCAGCAGATTTGCAGGCGAAGCAGGGCGGCACGGACGCCGACAAGCTCGGCTCCCAGATTCAGCAGACCCAGAGCGACATCGCCAAGACTCGCTCGTTGGCTTTGGAGCAGTTTCAACAGGCGGAACGGTCGCAGGATGCGCGTGACTTCGAGAACGTGGCCGGATTATTGCGCGATATCGCCTCCATCCATCGTAGTAGCAATGTAGACGATCTCAAACGCGCTTCCGAAGCCGGCGCGGCATTGCGGGATGCGTTTGCTCGGATGTATGATGGACGGCAAATCGAGTCTCTGGCGCAGAATGCCCGGCGGATCACGTTGAACCAGCAACGGCTTGCCTCGCAGACACGATTGTTGGCGGGTCGCACTGCCGAGCGGGAGACTGCGGCGGAGTTGATGGCGCGGCAACGTCGAATCGCCGCCAATCTCGATATGCTCACGCAAGGATTTGGAGTTCTCGCCGCCACGCTACCCGAAAATCGTGATCGTCTGACAATGGCGACCGGTTATTTGCGTCAGTCAATCAATCCCATCGCGGTGAATGCCACAAAGATTTTGGAAGCGACGCAATTTGAGTCCGCTGCGGCGGCGCAAAAATCCTTGTTGGGAGACCTTAGCCGCCTCAATGAAAACTTGGCGGCAGTGGAGAAATCCACTCGCGATCTGTCGCAACAATCGCGTGCGCGAGTGGAAGCCTCGAACGGCGGATTTTCAGCTGCCTTGGCCAAATTAACGGCTGCCGATCAGCAGCAATTTAACCGGACTACCGAGCAGGAAAGCGCCGCTCATCGCGCCGCCCGGCGCGGCGATAAACAATGGGCGACTGATCTCGACCTGGCCCGGGAAGAAAAAGAGGATCGAAAGGTTTTCATCCCTGTATTCGGCCAGATGGAACGTCAGAAAGAAGTTCGCGACCTGGTGCGAACCGTCGGCGAGCAAGCAGCCGAACAAAGCCGGTTGACGGCGACCGTGACCGGCACGTCGTCTTGGCAATCCTGGCGATTTGATCAACTGGCCGACGAGCAACACGATGCGTTGACGGATTGGCAGCAGGCGAATTTGCGGATAGACGCTCTGGCCGTTAGGATGAAAGCCAATGACGCATTTGCGGCGCGCGACATGGAATTTATCCGGTCGGTGATCGTGAAGATGAATCTGCCGGATAAGTTTGAAACGGCGCGGCAGACGATTTCGCGTCGCGAGAAAGTGGAGGCGCAGGCGCAAACACAAGTGGTGGCGACAAATTTGCGTCACGTGCATTCCTTGCTCAACTCGCTGCTCAAACGCGATTTTGTATCGGCCAAGGCGAACCAGGAGAAGCCGAACCGGGGCGAGGTCGCGAACAAGATCGAGGACTTGGCAAAACGCGAGGCGGACTTGGCCAAGGAAACGGCGAAAGCGGATCCACAGAAGGCGCCGGAATTGGAGCAGAAGCAAGAGCAGCTGCGCGCCGATACGGTCAAACTGGCGCAGGAAATTGACAAACAAATTCGTGATGCCGCGCCGGAGACGCCCCGCGAGACCGAAGCGGTCCGTGATTTGGTGGATACCCGACAGGCGCTCTCTCAAATCGAGCAGGGCGAGATGAAACAGGCCGAGCGGGCATTGGAACAACAAGATTTGGCAAAAGCACAACCGCAAGAACAGAGCGCGGCGCAAAAACTGGAAGAGTTGGCGAAGGCTCTCGAAAAGGCCGAGACCGCCGATAAATTGAATGACCAAATCGCGCAGTTAGACCGGCTCGCGGAACAACAGAAACAGACACAAGACCAGACGCAACAACTGGCCAAGCAAAATTCCAAGGAAACCGCCGCGAACGCCGCCCAGCAAGAACAGGTGAAACAGCAAGCCGCAGAAGTTGGCGAGGAATTGAAGCAGGTCGCCGAAGGTATCAAGGAAGCGACTCCAAAAGCCGCTGAACAACTCGACAAGGCGAATCAACAGTTACAATCGGCGGAAAAAGCGTCCACAGAAAAATTGCAGGCGCAACAGCCTGCGCAAGCCGTGCCGGAGCAGTCGAAAGCCTTGCAGGCGATTGATCAGGCGAAGAACGCTTTGCAACAGGCGGCAGCGGAAGCGCAGAAACAACAGGCGGAAGCGCGCGCGGAATTGCGCCAGAACGAGGAGCAATCGCCGCAGACCGCCCAGGAAGCGCGAAATTTGGAGCAACTCCAGAAATTACAGCAGCAAATCGAGCAACAGAAACAAATTCGTGACCAGACCGAGGCGTTGCAACAACAGGCTCCAAATGCGCCGCAGACCGCGCAACAATCTCAACAGGTTGGTCAGCGTGAACAAGCGCTTTCACAGGAGGTCGAAAAAGACGCCGCGCAATCACCCGAGACAACTCCCAATCAAATCGCGGCCGAAAAAGCCAAGCTCGATGCCGCTGCCGAGGCGGTCAAGGCTTTGCAAGAACAGGAGAAAAACCTGACGCAATCCCTGGACAACGCGCAGAGCCAGCAACAGGCGGAGCGTCACCAGACCGCGGCGGAACAGGAAAACATCAATCGCGGGATCAAGGAACTGGGCAAGAAATTGGAGAAACTCAATACCGATTCCCCGCAGGCTTTGCCGGAATCCGCCGAGAAACAGCAGCCCGCCGCCTCCGAGTCCGGCAAACAAGCTGCGGATTCCCTGAAGAGCGGTGATGTACCGACAGCTCGTCAATCACAGAAAGATGCTTCGAACCAATTGAGCGAGCTGGCGCGGCAAGCAACTGCATCGAAGGAGCAAGCCGAGCGGAATGCGCACCAGAGCGATGCCAGACAACTGGATCGAATTGCTGATAATGCCAACGAGCTGGCGCAACGACAAGCCGCGTTGGAGAAACGATTGGGAGAAGCCAACTCATCGCAGCAAGCGGATTTGTCAAAACAATCCCAACAACAGGCGCAGGCCGCGAATGATCTGCGGGAATTGGGACGCGGGCTCAATGAGACGGCCCAGCAACTCCAGGAAATCGCGCCACAAGCCGCCCAGGAGATTGGCAAGGCGGCAGGACAGGCGCAGGAACAAATTCCGCCGCAGCTTCAGCGGTCCGCGGAATCCATCAACAGTCCGACTTTGAACGACGCTCGCAATCAGCAGGCGCCTATCGAGCGGGATTTGCAGGCGTTGGCACAACAGATTGACAAAGCGCGGGGTGAATTGGGCAAGGCGCAACAACAAGCAGAAGACCAGGCACAACAGGCCAATGCGCAAAGCAATCTGCCGTCGGAAGCCGCCAAGGCGTTGTCGGAAGCAGCAACGCAAATGAAGAAGGCCGGCCAAAATTTGCAGCGCGGCGACCCAAACAGCGCAGCGCAAAAAATGCCCGCGATCGAGCAGAAATTGGCCGAAGCACAGCAGGCACTTCAGCAAGCGTCCCAGCAGGGCGCCGAAAGCCGCCTCGCGCAAGCAGCACAGCAGCCTTCTAAGAAACCAGGACAAAAACCGTCGCAATCACAGGATTCGCGTGCCGGGAAAGAATTGGATACTCCGGGCGACGTGATGCCCGTGGAAGGCAAGCCGAAAGGCATTGGCAATGTGGACTTGGATTGGTCCCGTTTGCCGAGCAAACTCAAGGATGAACTCTCACAGTCGCTTCGGGAAGGGTATCCGCCCGAATACGAGGCGCTCATCAAGCAGTACTACAAACAACTCTCGGAGAGCGCCGCGAAGGATTCCGGCGCAGGAAAATGAATTTTCGATGCGTCACGATGATGGCACGCATATTGCCTGTGTTTTCTGTAGCGGCGCTCTATGAGCGCCGTCTTCCGATGCCAAAACAGACATCGGCGGTCATAGACCGCCGCTACAATTTTAGCTATGCTGCTCATGCAATATGCGGGATAGCAGTCGCGCTGTGCGTCGCAGTGACCGGCTGGACTGCGGATGTGCCAAAGAAGAACGAGACGGATTTGGCATTGGAACGCGGTCTGGAATTTCTCAGTTCAAAACAACGCGCCGATGGATCCTGGAGCGAAAATCCCGCCATCTCGGGTCTTGTCATGACGGCGTTTATGTCGTGCGGACACGTACCCGGCGAAGGACCGTATGGGGAATTATTGCAAAAGGGGCTGGACCATATTTTGACCCGGCAGGAAGCGAATGGATCGTTTGCCGCTCACGGTCAGATGTATGGGCATGGAATTATCACGCTGATGTTGGCAGAAGTAGTGGGAATGAGTGACAATCCAAAGGCAAAAGATGCCTTGGCCAAAGCCATCGCGATCACGTTGCGCGCGCAGAATGTTCAGAAAGACGCTCACAACGCCGGCGGCTGGCGATATGGCGTGGATTCCGGGGATAGCGACATCTCCGTGACGGGATGGCAGCTGTTGGCACTCCGCGCGGCTCGAAATGGCGGGGTGGACGTGCCGGCGGATTCGATTGCCCGTGGAGTTGCCTATGTCAAGCGGTTAGCCGTACCGGTCGCCAGTGGCGGTGGATTTGGATATCAATGGGGCAGCAACCCGAATCGTGCGCGGACCGGCGCGGGTACGTTGGCGCTGCAATTGTGCGGCGCGTATGACAGTCCCGAAGCGAAAGCTGGCGTTGAATATCTCTCAAGGAATCCGATGGGGTGGGGGGGTGAATGGTATTTTTACAGTCTCTACTACGGCGCACAGGCCAATTATCAGGCGGGCGGACAATACTGGGAAAAATGGAAGGAACGAATGGATGGCGTGCTGTTGCCAAAACAGCGGGAAGACGGAAGCTGGCCGTATCCACCTCGAGGCGAAGAACAAGGACGCGCCGGTGAACTTTATCCCACCGCCATGATCATCCTAGCGCTCGCCGTCCAATACAACTACCTGCCAGCCTATCAGCGGTAAACTCGATACCTCTTAAAGACATGATTTTCGCCGCGTGAGGTCACGCGGTCTACAACGACGTGCGAAAAATGTGATTGTTGTAGGCCGAGTCACCCGACTCGGCGACTATTACAGAGGTCTGAACTCGTTCTTGATTAAGTGCTGCAATTGTGCCGGTCGTGTCCAAAAGAAGTCGCTCCGATCTCCTTGATTTTTTTCTGCGAATTCGCAACTACCTTTCAAAATATCACAAAAAATCGCTTGACCCCGGTACCGTTGTCAGCGGTTTTTTTGACCATGCGTTCCCATTTGAGAAGCAGATCCATAAAAGCAGGATTGGGTCTGGCGTTGGGTCGCTTTGATCGGACAAATAGGAGTGCTTTGTCACGCGTCCAGCGGTTTTTCTGCATTTCGTAGGCGGTCACTACCATGCCGCTTCGACTGACACCTGCGGCACAATGGACATAAACCGTTCTACCCGCTCGCCGCTGGGTGTCAACGAAATCCACTTGTTTCTTTAGCCAGTCAATACTCGGTGCGGGCGCGCTGTCTGGGATCGGCGACCATTCGTAAAAATCACTCTTGTAGAGGGCAGGACTCTCACTCAAGTTGAGTACGGCTTGTGTCCCTGGAGGTATTTTTTTGGAAAAACCACCCATATAAAGACCATCTTCAATGAGGGAATAGGGTGGGTAGATCGTCGTCAGTTCTGTATCGGCTTCTTTGATTTCGCGATTCAATTTCATCCAAAGCGGAAGCAACAGGCCTAGGAGAGTGCCGATTATAAGGACGAGCAAAATCCGGAAACGAGTGGTTTTCACATCAAATTCTTTTCTGTTCATGGTGCGCGAAGAATGATTTGTGCAACTTGAGGCGCGATTTGCTGCAACGAATATCGTTCTTCGACGAGTTTTTGTCCGGCGGCGCCTATTCGAGCGCGCAGATCCGCGTCGGCGATGAGCGAGCGGAGAGATTGTATCCATTCGTCGGTGGTCGAGGCGAGGAATCCGTTTTCACCGTGGCGGATCATCTCTTTATGGACACCGACGGAGGAAGCAACGACAGGGATTCCGTTGGCCATATATTGCAAAACTTTGACGCCGCACTTGCCGCGTTCCCACGGGGTATCGGGGAGGGGAGCGATGCCGATGCTGATCTGCGAAAGTTCGTCCAGCTCGGATTCAAGTTTCCATTGCCGGAAATCGTAATCAAACCCGAGCGAGGACGGATCCCCTGACGCGATGACGCGAGGTTTGACGCCGAGCTTTTGGAATACGGGCGCGAGAGGTTTGAGGTACGGGAGAGTGGTACGACTGCCGATCCAGCCGACGGTTGGAAGGGAGAGGGGAGAAGAGGGAGGGGAGAAAGATGAAACGGCTGGGTAATGAGTGAGATCAATGGCACTCGGAATTACCGTGACGCGCGTATTGAATTGGTGCGCGTAATCGGCTAGAAAATTATTGCCGGCAATAATGGCAGAAGCGCAGCGAAGGATTGATTGCACGCTACTATCCCGATGCAGTGCGCGCAAAATCGGCGACCCGCCTTCGCGCGGCAGCCAAATGGCATCGTCGAAATCGAATATGATCGGTTTACGATGCGAGATTTGTTTTTCGAACCCGGCGTAGAGGCCTGGAAAAACGCCTTTTTGGACGAAGACAGCATCGAAGTCGTTGAGTCGAGCGAGATCGGTTTTTCGTGTGCACCACGTTTGGAAAAACGCGGTACGGCGCGCTCCTCGTATCCCTTGACGGTAGATTTCTGTGTAGAGTGCATCGGAAATCGCGGGCGAGACGGTGCACTGGATTCCTGCCTCACGCAGACTCGAAAGCAGTTGATAGACACGGTACCGGCTGGATGGTCCTGCCTGACCAGACTGCGTGAGAAAGAGAACGTTCACAACGATCGGAGCTGCCGTAAAACGGCAAAGAATGCAGCGCGTTTGCCAGAATAAAAAAATGGCGGGAGAGAATAGGCAACGACTCTTCCCACGATTGCCAATGTAACGGCGCATTTTAGGACGAATAAATGCGATGGCGGATAGTGTTTCCGATAGAAATTAAACATACTTCGGTACCGTGCCAGAGTCATCGCTGTAATATCCTGTTTTGCACTCGAACCGCCGATATGAGTGACGGAAGTGTCTGGAACAAAAATGATTTTCCAACCTCGTTTCGCGAGACGGAAGCAGAGATCGACTTCTTCAAAGTACATGAAAAAGCGCTCATCGAACGTTCCCACAGCGTCGATTGCCTTGCTTCGGAGTAACAGCGCTGCGCCCATGGGTTGATCCACTTCACGAAGATCGTTATGCGTCCACCAAGTCATTCGATATTCGCCGAACCATTGTGATTGAGGAAAGAGTTTGGCCAGACCGAGTTCATCCATCGCAAGCAACGGCAACCGGGGGAATCGTCGACAGGAATGCTGAAGTGATCCATCCGCATTGACGATTTTCGGGGCGCATACGGCGACGTTCGGTTGTGCGCGCATAATGTCGATCAGTCTGGAGATATCCAATCCATCAACAATCGTGTCGGGATTAAGAAGGAAATAGAAAGGAGCTTTTGTGGAGTGGATGGCTTGATTGCATGCCGCAGCAAAACCGAGATTGGTCGAATTGGCGATCAGGATAACATCCGGGAACTCTTCTCTCACCATATTCGCGCTGCCGTCGCAGGAGGCGTTATCAACGACGATGATGGGGGAGAGACGGGCAGAGTCGCGAACGCTGCGAATACAACGTCGAAGCAGGTTGGTGGTGTTGTAACTGACAATGATGGCGGCAACGATCATCGGTTCCTTGTCAGGGGCAGTCGTTGGTATCAATCGGTTGATTGTCGCTCAATGGGATGTTAGTGGAACAATCGTCGATAGAGTTGAGTAAATCCTTGAGGACTGATTCGTTTTACGATTTGTTTGAAACTGGATGAGATCAAACGGCTAGTCATGCGTGGAGTTAGATAGGTCCAGGTCGAGGCATCCGAGGCAAGCATTCGGGAGATTTTGGGCAGTCGTGCAAGAGAGGCGCTGATCCGAAATTCGTTTTGGATTTCGCGGTACGGATCGGATTGAAGGAGGTTGAACACTGTTTGGAGCACCTGTTTCTGTTCCTTCCAAGATTGGGACTGATTGGAATAGGACTTGGGTTGAGGTCGAAAAACGGCCAGCGTTTCCGGGATATAATAAATTCCGTATTGAAATGCAAGGGCGTGGGAGAGGAACCAGTCAAAGTGCCATTTTAATTCCGGAGGAAATGGAAAGTATTGAGTGAGAGCGGACCGGCGAATGATCGCCGATAAAAAACCGAGTTGAAATTGTTTTTGTTGCATTATTTTCAGCAATTCTTCTGGCGAGATGTAGGATGAGTGTTGGCGGAGTTGGAGCCGGGTTTCGCGGTATTCATTCGTATGAGGATAAACAACCGCGTAATCGGCAAAGCTGAATCCCGCATGAGGACAGAGTTCTGCGCCGCTCATTCCCCTTTCAAAAAAGCCTGGCAAGATCGTGTCGTCTGCACCACCAAGATACAGGTAATCTCCCTTAGCATTTTCGACTCCTCGATTGATACTGGCGATCACTCCCCTGTTGCAGTCATTTCGGATGAGTTGAACGATGTGGTATCGTTGTCGATAGCGGTGAATAACGTCGATGCTTTGGTCTTCGGACGCATCATCCACGACGATAATCTCAATGGGGCGGAACGATTGACCGGTGATTGCATCGAGCGCTCTTTCGATCAAGTGACCGTGATTATAATTGGGGATGATGACCGAGAGGGTGAAGGAATTCATAGAGGGGAGGATGGAATTGGAGAATGCCATTTGGTCCGGCATCGATAAAAGACCAGTGCAGTTCCCGGCAGAGCTACCAGGGCCATGACAATCAGGTAGCCGGTTCCCATCCCGATTGCGCCGTAGTAGTGGCCGAATACGAGTGAGGATATGACAAGGAGAGTGGCATTGATTACGGAGACTCCGAGGAGCGGTTCACGTTTGTGAGCTCTAAGATAAACCGCCATTGGGTAAGCGATCAGCATTGCGAGCATTCCGAGCAGAAATAGACCCATCGGCAAGGGGGAAAGCAAGCGGGTCGCGAACGGATGATCCCATCGGTGCAACCCCAACACGGTAATTTCTGTAATGCCCGCGCCAAGACATCCCATCGTTAGCCCTATGGCGCCGGATTTCCATACAATTTGATCCAAAGCAGCGTATTCTCGCCGCGAGATCATAATCCCCATGAGAGGAATTTTTGTGGATATCCACAACATCGAAACGGACTGGAGCGCGCTGACTATCGTCAGGGTCATCCCCATTCGGCCCGCCTCTTCGGGGCCACGGAATTGGAAAAGAATAGGAGTGAAGATCGAAAATGAAAAATATCCCGCCAGCCAGCTCACTGCGATTCGCCATTGCATCGGCCATAATTCTTGGCGCCAAGGAATTATCGCGCCAGTGGAGCTGGTTCGCATTTGGCTCCATACATTGCGATAACGGCGACCTGGGAACGCGATTGTCGTCATGAGATTCGCTGTTCCGATTACGGCTCCAGTCCAAAGTTCAAGTCCAAGCATGATTGAAATCCATGCGGACAAACTGGCGAGGACTCCTTGGATTGCTCGGTATCGATACACTTCAGCGATTTGATTGCAACCTTCCAGCAATGCCCAGCAAGGGATTAACGTGAAATTCAAGGTTGCCACTCCACACATGGCCAACCATGGACCGAGCCATTGTACCTCCGATGGATTTGGATGGGAGAAAAAGACGATCCCTACAATCCCAACGGTCACCCCAAGGAACAATCCCGCCACAGCGTACCATCGAAACGAGAACCGCCCCAGGCAGATGAGTCTTGATAACGCTGTTTCATCGCCCGAGATGTTTCCTTTCTCATTCCAATGAAGCCGTCCCCATTCGTGGCTTGCAAACTGAATGATCACTTGCCCCAATCCCAATTCAAAAACGACCTGGAGAGCCATCAAGCTCGCAAACGTGTAATAGTATCCCTGTAATTGGGGGGGGAAATGGGCGGCGATCAAGATTGCGGTTATCAATCCACCACCGATACCCCAGACCCTCGCGAAAATGGCGGAAATCAACGCAGAATCAAATCCCAAGCGTTTTTTCCAAGAATGTTTTTGTGAATGCACCCGTTTTTCCCGCTGCAAAAGATTATAAAACTTCTAAGTCGGGCAAAGGTAGAACGATATGGCCTCCTTGACTTAAAAACTGATGGTGTTTACTGACAATCTGTTTGGAATACGGCCATGCCAATACGATGACCAGGGAGGGTTTTTGCTCGTAGAGAGCCGACGGAGCCAGAATCGGCAGATGACAACCAGGACTGAAGAGTCCATGTCTGGCGGAATTATCGTCCACCAGAAACGAAATGGTACCTTCTAGCTCCATCTGATAGAGGAGAGTAGTGACAGTAGCGGAGGCGCCATAACCAGCGATTTTCGAGCCTTGTGCAGTCATGGATCGCATAATGTCATGGATTTTGATTCGAAGTCGTTGAATAGCATGATGAATCGTTTGATAGGTTTCTAGTCGTTCAAGGCCGAGGTTGTCTTCATATGCAATTAATTGTTCCACGGAAGCCTCTTCCGTGTATTGTCCGTCTGACCTCTGCACAAAGGCTCGCAACGACCCGCTTTTGCTGGGGATTCTCTGTGCGGCAATCAACTGGAGGCCGAGCCTGTGGAAAAAGCGTTTCAGCGGCTTTACCGAATGATAGCTAAGGTGTTCGTGGTAAATCGTATCAAAAAGGTTTTTCTGGATCAGATCTGGTAAGTATGCCACCTCGAACACGAATATACCGCTCGGCGAGAGCAATTCGCGGATGCCGGCCACAATGTCCTCAAGGTCATCTGCATGGGCAAAGACGTTGTTGGCCGTAATGATGGAGGCCGTCTGCCGGCCGCACTTGATTTGTCCAGAGAGATTTCGTGTAAAGAATTGAGAAATCGTTTCAATTCCTTCCGTGGTTGCTTTGTTAGAGATTTCAAGGGCAGGATCTACACCCAAAACTTGGAAGCCGCGCTGTTGGAAGAAGCGAAGATAGGTTCCATCGTTGCTTCCAATGTCTACGATAAGACCCCCAGTAGCCTGTGGGAACCGCTTTAGAATATCGTCACATGATTGGCGAAAGTGATCGGCCAATCCCGCTGAAGTCGATGTAGTATATCGGTAATTGCAAAACAAGATTTTGGGGTCGATCACCGTTACCAATTGGACGTGTCCGCAACTACGGCAGAGGAATAAATCCAGTGGATAACTTTCTTGAGATTGGCCGGCTTGTTCAGCTGAGACATACGCATCTGCAATCGGCGTTGGTCGCATCGAGAGCGCCAACTCCAACGGCGTGCCGTGACATAACCGGCAGGTTGTTCTAACGGTAGCCACAGGCTTCATTTTTTTGTTCGAGGATGTAACTGGACGGCGACGGATCCTTGCCATCGAAGCGATAATCCCCCGTCGACGATGATATTTTGACCGGTGATATAAGAAGCATCATTACTGCACAAAAATGCAATCACTCGCGCGATTTCCTCGGCGTTTCCCACTCGACCGAGTGGCGTGGTGGCTTTCCACAACGGCTCGCGAGACCGTTGCATTGCCGAACTTTTTTTTTGGTTTTCCTGGAGAAAGATGCCTGGAGAAACTCCGTTGACGCGTATTCCGTCTGCTCCCAAAGTGACTGCTAGAAACCGCAGCATTTGGTTGAGCCCGCCCTTGGCCACGTGGTAGCTCAAGTCCTGTTCGTCCGCAACCAGCTCCCCGGCGATTGAGCTGACAATGACGATGCTTCCGCCTTTCCTGAAGTAGGGGAGAAACTTATCGATGGCGTTTTTCGTGGCGGTTAGAGAAGTGGCGATTTCTCCTTCCCAGGTATCGCCTGTGCCGCGATATCGTTGTAGAAAGATCAGATTATCAATTTGTTTATGCTTTCCAAAGATTTGAACCAAGGCTCGTTGCAGTTGGCTTGGTTCGCAAATATCCGCTGTAAATGATCGATCCCCCGCAGCGGTGCGCGCTACAATGGAAACCTGGTCGCCACGCTCGAGCAGCACTCGTGTCAAGCTGCGTCCTAATCCGCGGGTGCCACCGATGACGATGCTATGCGTTTCATTCATGATGGTTTTCTCCGGAATGAATTAATTTGCTGCGAGAGAGTTTTCAAATATTTTGCGTGTAACCTGGCGGCGTTTTCGTCTGGAGACCAGGGAGCAAATTGAGTGTGTTTGTGCCGAAATGGCCCATTGATTGTTTCATGGAATACGAAGACGCGAGAGCGTATCCATAACGTATGAAACCAAGGCGATTCCAACCGATAATAGTGAACGCCCTGTTGGGAAGGCATGGCGGTGAGGGACAACACGTCGCGAATCGTTCCCGAGTCATCGAAAAAAACAACGTCCGCCTTGCCCTCGATCACATGCAAGGATTCCGATTTTTTCGGGTGTTTATGCGGACGAATGTAAATGCCTCGAGCCAGCGCAATGATCATTTCTTGAATTGGCGAATCGACATGGGGGTGCGCGCAGAGTCGCATGCGCCGGCGCTCATTTTTTTCAGCGGCTCGCTTAAGAAGGCGAATCTCTTCAGAGCCGACTCGAACAAGCGGCTCCGATGCAACGATAACTTCAGTCGTTAGAGCGGTTACACGCATGGGATTGCCCTTCTTTCGCTGTTATTTAACAGGGACAAGAATCTTCCGCCAAGCTGCTCGAATCGGGCGTGTTTGGCAATCACCCTGCATTCGTTCTCCGGATTGATTCCAAGCAAGCAGATATTTATGTTTTCATCATAAAGACTTGTACTGGGCCGAATCGGGAGTCGCGATCCTGGCATAGATAATCCCTGTTTTTCGGGTTGATCGTCCGCCACGAACTCTACAAAGTCGGAGAATCCAAACAGATTCAACGACATAGCGGTGAGGTGGCCTCCTCCCAAGGCTGCTACGCGAATATTTTTGCGTCGTTGTTCCTCTAGAAACATTCGCCAAGCAGAACGCTGTGCCGGAAATCCGTCGGCAAATTTATGAATGAGGATGTTTTCGCCTGTATCAGTCGAAATTTCCGGGCAAGCCGGAGCGATTCGAAGGACTGCCACCAGTGAGTTCTCCATCGGGTAGGGAAACTCCTCCCATTCAATAATTTCGAAGCCGCTGAATTCGAGGCTCTGCCGAAACGTTCGCGGAGTAAAATACAAAATGTGTTCTTCCCATAGCGCTGCATATTCACGTGTTTCGAAAATGCGCTTGTTGTCAGGCACTTCGAGGATTGTGTAGCTGGACGGCTTCAATCGCGACCTGATTTCCGTTAGAAATCGGTGCCAGTTGTGAGAGTGTTCGATGATATGGCGCGCAATCAGCACGTCCACCGAACCCCCATCTCCCGCTAATTGAAAACGCCCTAGACGTTTCAATCGATCGACGGTCGAATCATCTTTATAGGTGAGTCCACTGATGACGGCGCGATCGGGAATGTTGGGCAGTTGATTGATGATGTCCGCCACACGATCCAAATGTGCTTCCGGTTCCCGATATCGAATCCATTCGAAGCGTGGTTTGATTTCTTCGGGGGAAGGAAAGTTGTCTAATTGTACGAGGCCGCAATAATCGCATTGTGCCAGACCAAATCGATACTTGGGTTGTGGTTCCTTGGCGCTAACCAAATAATGATTGCAAGCCGGTTGCTCCCCTAAGTCTAACAAGGGCGTAGTCGGATGAAGGCAAACTTGGCAATTTGTGTTGGTCATTGGAAAGCAATAAAAGAGTGATCGCCCCTGTAGTTTGTTTGGGTGAAAATCCATTCCCATTCCTGCGGTGTATGAAACGCACGACACGTAAGTTGCCAGTAGAGCAGGTTTACCTTTTCAAGTTCGTCGCGATACGCTTCAACAACAATGTATTTCCCACCGCGACCGACACGTTCAATTTCTTTCAATGATTGCCATAATTCATCGATGTAGAGATTGTGCAGTGTGTTGATCGAGATAACGAGATCAAACGACCGATCGGGAAATGGAAGCTGTTTGGCGTTCCCCTTGCGTAGATAAGGTTTGATTTCCAACTTTGCGTTTTCCAGTGCGTAGTCAGAGATGTCTATACCGGCTATTTCTGCGTTGGGCAGGAGGCGCATAAATTCGTACAGCAGAAAACCTTTGCCACATCCCACGTCCAAGATGCGAGCATCTTGCGGTAAACGATAATGGGCGATCATCTTCTCGGCAACAGGGCGCCAGCGCCCATCATAATGATAACCGCCGTAGCCATATTTTCGATCGCCATCCCAATAGTCGCGTCCCCACAGCATTGCAATCTCCGCACAGTGCGCTTTGTCGTGCTTGGTCACGCGTTCCAAATAATTACGCGGCGTAGCCTGATGGAGAGAGGAAATGAAATCGATGTATGCCATGCGATCCTTAAGGTTTGTGTTCGTAGATATGCGGCAGGGATTGAATATCCTTCCAATTGGTTTCCACCCATTCGATCACTTCGTCGAGGCCGCTACTCAATCCTGTCTTAGGCGACCATCTCAATTCTTCTCGCGCACGGCTGGAATCGATCACATAAGCGGTATCCTGTCCTGGTCGTTCTTCAGCCACGCTCGTGTAGTCCTCAAAACGACGATTTAACTTCTCGCAGAGTGTCCGAACGACCTCGCGAACTTCGACTCCTTGATCGGGAGACAGGTGGTAGATGGATCCAATTAGTCCGCGCTCCAAAATCGCAAGTTCTCCTCGCGAAATATCGCGAATGTGGATGTACGACTTTACGGCTCGCCCGCCACCATGAAGTTCGATCTTCTTACCAAGCTTCAAAAATATCACCGTCCGTGGAATGATTTTAAACAACTGCTGGCGCGCTCCATATACATTCGTCGCCCGCACGGTGAGCAATGGAAAGCCAAATTGCTTATGATATGTGTTGAGCAGCAGATCGGCAGCCGCTTTGGAGGCGGCATACGGAGTGCTCGGGTGCAATGGCCCGTCCTCCGCTACCCGACCTTGGCACGAACCGTAAACTTCCGGCGAGGAAATATGCAGGTAGCGACAAAGATATCTTTGTTTGCGGAGATGGTTGACAAGTCTCGCCAGCGCCACGGTGTTAGTCTGGAACCATTGATCGGGATTATCCCAGCTTGGCCCCACTTCGCTCTGCGCCGCGAAGTTGACGACAGCATCAGGTTGTTCTGCATCCAGCAACGCCAACAATTGCGCCATGCCCAGGTTCAAATCGAGCTGATGATAACGGAAACGTGAGAGATTGCCATGGGACTTGTATTTCAAAAAAAGCGACGAGCGCTCGGGGGATCGGCTGACGCCGACGACTTCGCGCGCCGGATCGTCCAGCAATAAATCGACGAAGTCCTGGCCCGAAAATGAATTCGACCCGATGACGACGATCTTTTTCATGGTGTTGTGTATAATCGCTGGCGCGCCTTCTCGAGTTGCTGGTGTTTTTTATTCTCGATTTTCCCCCGTGCAAATCGGCGGCGCGTACTTTCAGTTGGCAGGAATTCGTTGAGCAAAATACAGCACCATTTCACCCTGTACAGCGGGAGTAACAATGTAATGCGCTTTTCGGCCTGATCTCCAGCGACTTCTCTCGTAAATTGTTTGAGATAAGCCGACGATACCGGTACGGCGGGCTGACAAAAGAAATCGCAGACCAACTTGGCAGGATCGTCCCAGCCCGCATACTCGAAATCTAAAAAACGGATCCGCCCATCCATGCCTCGGAGAGCGTTATGAAATCCGAAATCGGATGGCGAAAGGCACCGCTCCGCAAGAGGAATAGGGGCATCGTCGGCTGGGATTGATTTTACGATCTTATTCCATGCTGGCATCAATTCATCACGGACAAACTGCTGTGCGGATTTGTCTTCGATCATTTGCAGCTTCATCACTCGTCGTTCGACAGACTGCAAATGTTCTGCCAGGCTGAAACACGCTTCTGATGCCAACGGCAAGACGGCTGCGTCGGAAGAATTCTTGTGGCGGTTCAAGTCAGAAAAAAATAAGAGGGCCGCGTTTACTGCGTCTTCGTTTACATCGTCCGCCTGGAGCGGCTGGCCTTCGATGTATTCAAAGAGCCCGAGCCGTTTTTTGGAGTCGCAGACAAGTGGTTTTGGGATGCAGCGTAATCCGTGTGTCCATGCGAATGTCGCGAACGCAAACTCTGTGCCGAGCCGGTCACGCATATCGTCAGGATGGTGAAAGTATTGCTTGAGCAGAGTTGCACCATTTCTGGTTTCGACACGAAAGACTCGGTTGTTTGAACCGCCACGGAGCGGTGTAAGTAGAAACGGTCCGCGCAATCCCACTTGATCGAGCAGCGGCGAAACGGCAAATAGAATGTGCTCGATTTCGGCCCACGACCGCGCGATGGGGAAGGGGAGGGATTCGTCCAGTTTGTCTTCGGGAGAAAACAAAACCCTCTGCGTATCGGACGGGAACGTTGGATCGCTCAAAAACTCCGGGAGATCGTCAATGAAATGCGTGCAGCCCATTTCAGTGATGCGACGCAATTTATCAGTTTTGGTGAGCTCGAAATAGACCCGGTTTTCCATTGTGGACTTCATGAAGTCCGCAAATCCGTGTTTTTGCAGCCAGTCTAGTCCGGCGGCGTGAAGATCACATGGATCCCCTTGAATCGGCGTACGCGTCCGGTGGCTGATGATATAGGCAGCGATGTCGTTCTGCTGGCAACGGCGGAAAAAGTCCAAGGCGCCCTCAAATGGCACTGCTTCACTCATTCGTTTCCCATAGACGTGACCTTGCAGTTCTGTCCATTGTTCTTCGCGGTTGTTGCGACGTAGAAAATCGCGCACCGCAGTTTTCCGAGCCGGGATATCGGAGGGTATCCAGCCCCGTTCGCGTGCTGCGCGATGGAAGACCGCGTCGTAAGAAACAATCGTATTGTCGAAATCCACGCCGATGATCATGACACATTGTTCATTGCAACAAGTGGACGAGCAACCACACCCGACTCCAGCGCGGCGAGCGCTTCATTGATTTGGTCGAGCCGGAATGGTTTTGAGAGCAACGGAGCGAGTGTCAGATTGCCATGTACCAGCCAGTCACAATACTTTGGAAAATCTCGGTCCGGCTGGGTGTCTCCTCCCCACGTGCCCAGGAACCGCTTGCCGAGATTAAGTTCGTGTGGGTCGATTGTCAGTGTTGCCCCGTGCGGCGCATTTCCGATGATTACGGCGGCGCCTCCTCTAGCACGAACGGATTTTAAGGCTAGAGTCATGACCGCAGGTTGACCAGTCGCTTCGATTGCAAAATCCAAATCGCCCAATGAGGCTTTGTTTGCATTGAGACAATCCGTTGCACCGATAAGTTTGGCGCGCTCCAGTCGGTTTGGATGAATATCGAGAGCGAAGATGGGTTTGCACTGCGAGATGACGGCCGCGGCGATGGCGCTCAGGCCGATGCCGCCGCACCCGAACACAGCAAGACTTTGGCCGGGGCGAGGTTGCGCTACATTCAGGACGGCGCCGGCTCCAGTGGCGATAGCACAGCCAAGCAACGCGGACTCGCGGAACGGCGCACGGGACGGCATCGGAGTGAGACGGTTTTCGCTGATGACAGAGTGATGAGCGAATGTTGTAATCGCGCCCGCGTTGATACGGCGAGAACCGGACGAATAGTGGGTGGAGGCAACGTCTGCTCCCGATCCTTTGATCCAAGAGAGGATGACATGGTCGCCCGATTTGACCTTTGTCACGCCTCCGCCGATTTCGCGAACAATCCCGCTTCCTTCATGGCCAAGGCAGTGCGGCAAATAGCGATCATCACCGCGCTGGCCACGAGCTTCCAGAAGTTGTGTGTGGCAAACGCCGCTATACGCAATCTCAACGAGAACTTGTCCACGCTGTAATGGCGGAATCTCCAATTCACAAACTTCCAGCGGTCTGCCGAGCTCGACCAATATTGCTGCAAGAGTTTTCACGTCGTTGCCGTCATTACTTGTTTTACGATTGCCTCGGCAGTCAGACCGAAACGTTCGCGGGCGTAGTCTTGCTCTCCTGCTTCATGTAGAAATGAGTCGGGTGTTCCGATGCGAATCAGCCTGGCTTTTTGAGATGGAGAATCAACCAGCCATTCTGCGACGGCCCCACCAAGGCCGCCGAGCCGACTGTGTTCTTCGATGGTTACGACTACCGAAAACTTTTGGAACGCGAGAGCTAGAAAATCTTCATCGAGCGGTTTGACGGTGTGGAAGCTGACAACATTGGCAGAGACACCATCTTGGGAAAGTAAGTCAGCGGCTTGGAGCGTGATGGGGAGAATATTGCCGGTCGCGAGGAGGCAAACGTCGTTGCCTGTACGAATTTCGATTGCTTTGCCAATCGTGAATTCTGGTTCACGCGTGTGGATGACAGGTTCGCCTTTCTTACCGATACGCAAATAAACGGGACCGTTGTGCCGGAACGCGGCGCGCAGAGCGAGCTTGGTTTCGACGGCGTCAGCAGGGCAAATGACAGTCATGTGAGGAAGTGCCCGTAGGAGAGCGATATCTTCGCAAGAATGATGAGTGCCGCCGAGCGACGCGTAGGAGAGTCCACCCCCAACGCCTACAAGCACAACTGGAGCATTGTGGTAACAGAGATCAACGCGGATTTGCTCAAGGCAACGAGTCGTGATGAATGGAGTAATCGTATAGGCAACGGGACGCAACCCACAGAGCGCCATCCCCGCAGCCATGCTGACCATATTTGCCTCGGCAACACCGCAATTAAAAAATCGGTCGGGATTGTTTGCTTTGTAATTGTCGAAGAGGCGATTGCCGATATCACCCATGAGCAGCACGACACGGGGATCGGCAGCAGCAAGCGCAGTGATTTCAGCGGCAAAGGCGTTCCTCATGCCAAACCCAACTCCTGTTTTGCGCGTACGACTTCTTCGGCGTTTGGCGCGCGGTAATGCCAGTTATTGTCATCTTCCATAAAACTAACCCCTTTGCCTTTAATCGTGTGGGCAATGATCGCGTGAGGCTTGCCGTTGCCGATACGTGCCATGGTATTGGCCAATGCGTCAATATCATGGCCATCCACTTCAGTCGCGACCCAGCCAAATGCCCTCCATTTATCGGCCAGTGGATCGAGCGCCATGGTTTCGTTGCTACGCGCGGTCGCCTGCCATTTATTGTAGTCAACAATGACGGTGAGGTAGTCAAGGCGTTGAGCGGGCGCAAACATTGCGGCTTCCCAGACCGACCCTTCCTCGCACTCAGCATCGCTAACCGTGACAAAAACACGGTAAGGTCGTTTTTGGATGCGCGCAGCCAGCGCCATGCCGACACCAACACCGAGGCCGTGACCAAGCGACCCGGTGGCAAGTTCGACACCCGCGATACAGTGCGGACTGGGCTGCTCGGCAAGAACGCTTCCTGATTCGGCGAAGGTGTCGAGAATTTTTTCATCAAAAAATCCTCGCAGCGCAAGCGTCACGTAGAGCGCCGTGGCAGCGTGTCCCTTGCTCAAGATGAAACGGTCGCGCGCGGGGGCATCGGGATGTTTCGGGTCGAAGTCGAGCACACGCCAATAAGCCGCCACAAGAATATCCACGCAGGAAAGCGCGGAACCGAGATGCGGTGTTCCCGCGCGATGCGACATTTCCACTAGCTTGCCGCGAATACGACGGGCGATTTGCTGAAGTTCGGTCAGATCGCTCATTGCAGGTGTGCGGCTTGAACAGCCTTCACGTTAAAGTAGCGATTGTCCGTCATTGAATTCGGCAGTTTGCCTGCGCGAAACGCCGCGACAAGATCGCGGACGGCATCTTCGACGCTTCGTTTCGGAGTAAACCCGAGTTCGCGGCGGATTTTTTCGGAGCTGATATGATACGAGCGTGTATCGTCGGAGGGCGTGGTGATAATCTCCAACGGTTTGCGCTCGGGTATTTCGGCCTCGACAATTTCACGAACCATTTTGGCGAGGTCGGTGACGGTGTGATTTTGGTAGCCGGCATTGAAAGTTTTCCCAGCGATTTTCCCGTCGGGTAATTCGAGGAGCAATTGGTAGAGAGCAACCATATCCTCGATATGAAGATTGGGGCGCATTTGTTTGCCGCCGAAAACGGTGATCTTGCCAGTATTGACGGCGTGGTTGGTGAGAATGTTGACGGTGAGATCGAGTCGCTGGCGTGGGGAATAGCCGCAGAGCGTTGCGGGGCGAATGATGACCGTGGTGAAATTAGCCGATTGCTCGGCTAGGAGAATCGGTTCACAAAGACCTTTGTACTTATTGTAATCGGTGAGAGGAACGAGGGGGTGGTCTTCGGTCACGTTTGGTAAGTCGCTAACGCCATAGACGCTCGATGTCGATGCGTAGATGAAACGTCGAGCTCCAGCGGTTTTGCTTATACGAACGAGCGGCGCAAAAGCGTCGAAGTTGATCGAGCGACTCAACGTGGGGTTTAATTCAAAGCTTGGGTCATTGGAAATGCAAGCAAGATGAATTACCACGTCACAGCCTCGTGTTGCATCGGCAAGGAGGCGCTGATCGCGAATATCGCCCTTGATTGGTTCGAAGTTCGTGTTGTTGCGAGAGCCATTCAAGACATTGCCGCCAAAGAGAAAAAGATCGATGACTTTCACGTGATAGCCTGCGACGAGCAGTCGCGGCACTAACACCGCACCCACATACCCAGCGCCGCCGGTGATTAAAACTTTCTGTGAGTTGCTCATTTTAGAAGCGACTCGATCGCCTTGATAAGCTGAACCCGCTCGATGGATGTGCTGTTGCCGAGTATCATGACAGATTGGGCGCCCACGAGGTTCGCGATGAAGCCGACGATTTCCTGCGGCATTTTTTGATGGATACAAGCGGCGCTGATGGCCAGAACGGCGTCACCAGCGCCGATGCGATCCACCACTTTCACGGCAAAGGCAGGACATTCGGAGAATCCTTCATTGCGGTGATAGAGAAGGGTGCCGAAACGACCGCGCGTGACGAGAACGACTGATGTTTGGAGACGCTTTGCTAGATCGGTGACCAGCCCGCGCAAGTCGGACTGCCGGTCGCGTTGGTCGAGCCGGACCTCACCTTCATGGACGCAAACGAAATCGGCTCGCTGATACTTGGAGACCGTGTGGAAACCGAGGTTGGCGGCATTGATTTGAGTGTTCACGGCGAGAAATGCGGAGGATTTTGTCAGCCGGTCAGCGATGCGAGGGGTGATAAGACCGTGGCCGTAATCGGCAACTAGAACGACGTCGGCGCGAGGAAGTTTTTCATCAAGAGCGGAGAGTAACTGCTCTTCTTCCTCGCCGGAGATTGGGGCATCGTTCATTTCATAAACTTCAAGCATTTTGGTGCTAAGATAATTATCCACGTACCGGCGTTTGAGAATCGTGGGAGAGTTCGCCTTGTGAACGAATGTCGGCGTAATGGTTTTCCGAAGATTTTGGCGCACAAAGTCTTCGTGGGAATTGACCCGGCCAAGATAGGTAAGCAGTTCAATCTTGCCGCAAAAATCTGCCAGATGATTGGCAATCGCAAGGCTTCCTCCCGCGTAGCGGTCGGCCGACCGCTGGAGCATAGCGAGGATCGGTTCTTTGGCGGATTTCCCCAGTGCGTCACAGAAGATATACTCATCGAGAATCGCTTCGCCGATCACCAAGACATTCAGGTTGCGTAACCGATTGAGGTGTTCGGTAATACAAGCCGAGGAAAATTGCTGACGGAATTCAGCCAAATATTGATGCGTTTGCGGTGGCAACAGCTCCAAGTATTGATTGATCAGGTGGGAAGAGCTGGAAGTGATGTCGTGCGTAAATCGCATTTCACCGCCAGCTGCGCGAACCGCACCAGCTTCCCGCTCGATCGCGCCGGTGACGTCGTTGGTTGGATTTTCAAACTCGGATCCTTTTACATAAATGTTTGGCCGAAGCGCGGTAATGACTTCCAGCGCGGTGGGACGATTGTGGATGCCAACAAAGTCAACGATCTCCAATGAGGCGAGCATTTCGGCGCGAAGTTGATCGGGAAAGGCGGGTCGGTGCGGTCCTTTGTTCACATGTTGATCGGCGGTTACAGTCACGACGAGAACGTCGCCCATGCCGCGAGCTTCGCGTAGATGGCGCAAATGACCGATGTGGAGCAAGTCGAAGACGCCGTGACAGAGTACGACTTTTCGACCTTGTTCTTTGAGCGACACAATTTTGGAGGCAAGCTCCGTTAAATCCAGAATTTTACGCTGCGGATTCATCGTGGAAAGATATCGTGGCGTTTCGCGAGAAGCTCGCGGAAGTTGTATCCTTGTTATCCGATGGGCTGGACATTGTAGCGGGGAATTTGCACATAGGCTTCATGCGACATTACTTGGAGAAGGATCACGACGCGTTCCTCATCGTTCAGTTCACTACTGAAAATCCCTTCTAGGCCGCTTAATGGACCTTCTTGGACTTGCACGAGGTCGCCCGGGCGAAGTTTTGGGGGTGGGGCGGTGATGACATCTTCCTCGCAGTGAGAGCGGATTGCTCCGAGGATATCTGGGTGAACGATGGCCGGTCGTTCGCCAAAGCCAACGATCCCTGTGACTCCGGCTGAATAGCGAACAAGTCGGTGCGTCTTCATAAAATCAAACCGCGCGAAAAAATATCCGGGAAACAGAGGCCTCTTGACCCACTGCAAACGGCGACGGATTACTCGTTTCTGGCGAAGTTTCGGGTAGAAAGTCTCAATCCCTTCCCGTTTCAGCGCCGCTTGCGCGGTTGCTTCCTGTCTCGGCTTGGTATGAATGGCATACCAGCTCGCCTCCGATGTCAAGGCAAGCTGCCGCCCTTGAGGTGCATCGCCATCAAGCAACGCACCCGTTCCAACCCTCTCCACGGGTTTCAGACTCATAGTTGCTTCAAACTTCACCAAGAACGTGATCCAGTAGGGGATCGGTCAAAATATCATTGAGCTTGTTGTGGAATTGCTTTGCTCGCCGTAACCGTGCCGCGACAACCTCCATGTCTTTGCGTTCCTCTTCGCCCACAGATTCCAGCGCCAATTTCAGCGAGTCATCGGCCTGATCCAGTTGCATACCCGAAGTCTCCAACTTACGCCGGATCCTCGCCAGCACGCCGTTTCGCAACATCGCCCGAAAATCTGACTCGGCCTCATAGTAATCTCTGCGGTTGCCTTTAACCCATATCTGCTTGACCGCCGACCAACCTTCCAGTTGCCTCACCGTTACACTTACGCTGGCCTTGCTTACGCCAAGCTCCGCCGCGATATCGTCGAGACACATCGGCCGCGGGCTTAGGTAAAGCAGAGCGTAAATCTGACCGATAATGCGTCCAAAACCGAAGGATTGAGTCGTATTGCCGCCGACCTCGATAAATCGTGCGCGCGTAGCTTCCCAAGCAGGTGCAGGAGCAAGTTCAGTCTTCATTCAGTTATAACTGAACGTATCTAACATACAAAACGCGGCTTGTCAATATGCCTCCTTGACCTTGACTTTGCCTCCCTAGCCACTATAACACCCCAATGGCTGCCGTTGTCAAAAGGCTCGGTGAATTCGTCTCCTATAGCCGATGCAAGTTCACCACTAAACTCCCCATTTCGCACCGATATACGGCAGCCCATTTTTGGCTGGCCAAGCACGAGAACCCAGATTTGTGGCGCGTCGGCTTTACAAAATTCGCCGTTCGTATGCTCGGCGATCTCGTCGAGTTCGAATTCAAAGTCAAAGAAGGCGACCCCGTCCGTGTCGGCCAAGTCATAGGTAAGTTCGAGGGATTCAAAGCCATCACCGACCTTTACTGCGTGGCAGACGGCTCGTTTGTCCGTGCCAATCCCGATCTCGAAAAACACGGAAGCCGTATTCGCACCGACCCTTATTTCAAAGGCTGGCTCTACGAAGTCCGCGGCACTCCCGAACCGAGCAGTGTGACTGTTGACGGATACCTCGATGTCCTCAACGCCACGATTGACAAGATGCAGCAGTAGCCACTACGATGCGCCGCATGGCGACTCCCGTCCGACCTGAGACCTCTACCGCTGCAGGCGGGCGGGCGCGCTACATCATGATCGGTGGATTCCTCGGCGCGGGAAAAACCACTGCGATCCTCAAATTCGCCCAACATCTCCAAGATCAAAACAAACGCGTCGGCCTCATCACCAACGATCAAGGCCACGGGCTTGTGGATACTCATCGCGCTTTGGCCGGTGGGTTCGCGGTCGAGGAAATTCCGGGCGGCTGTTTCTGTTGTCGTTTCAATTCCCTTATCGAAGCATCCAGCCGCCTAGCCAAACAGACTGCGCCTGACGCTTTCATCGCCGAACCCGTTGGCAGCTGCACCGATCTTGTTGCCACTGTTGTCTTCCCCCTCCGCCGACTCTACGGTAACGATTATCGCATCGCGCCACTGAGCGTTCTCGTTGACCCTATCCGCGCCCTTCGCATCCTCGGAATCGAACAAGGCAGAAAATTCTCCGACAAAGTCGTTTACATCTACCTGAAACAGCTCGAGGAGGCCGACATCATCGTCATCAATAAATGCGATCTTCTGGATTCGACCCGTCTCGCGAATCTGCGCTCGGCGCTTGCCGAACGATTTCCGCGCGCGGAAATTTTCGAATGTTCCGCTCGTAATGGCACTGGTCTAGACGCCTGGTTTGAACGGATCCAAACAACTGAATCGAGTGCTGCCCGAGCCATGGAGATTGACTATGCAACCTACGGGGAAGGTGAGTCATTGCTCGGGTGGCTCAACGCCACAATACGCGTCTCCGCGAAAACGCCCTTCGACGGCAACGCGCTGCTACTGTCGCTCGCTACCCGACTACACGAGCATCTCAAAGCCGAAAACGCCGAAGTTGCTCACTTGAAAATGACACTGCTTCCCGCGGAGGACGATGTGGACATTGGTGTGGTCAACCTTGTCCGAACAGACGACGCCCCTGTGTTGTCCCATGAATTGATGGAAACGCTGTCTCGCGGAGAACTCATCATCAATATGCGCGCCGAGGTCGCGCCCGAAACTTTGGAATCTCTCGTGCGCTCCGCGGTACCCGATCCCGCCTTGGCGGGAGGCGCGAGTTCGTCTGGGCCAATCAAATTCCAGCTTGCGAATCTCGAGTCGTTCCGCCCCGCGCCCCCCAAACCCGTCCATCGTGAAATGGTCTCGATATGAGCACGCCCCGCATCCTCTATTGCCACTGTAATTATGCGCAGGTGATCCCAAAAGCCGTGAAAGAAGCCGTGCTCAAAAATCTCTGCGAATCCGGTGTCGAATTCGATGCTGTCGCCGATCTCTGCGAAATGTCCGCGCGCAAAGACCCCGCGTTGAAGCAGCTGGCTTCCAACGGCGCGGTCAAGATCTGTGCCTGCCATCCGCGCGCAGTCAAATGGCTCTTCTCCGCCGCTGGCGCGCCGCTGCCCAAAGAAGGCGTAGAAGTTTTGAACATGCGCACCCAAACGGCGGAACAAGTGTGTGAAGCCATCATTCCGAAAGCAGGGGTGACATGAAAAGCTTCAAGCTTCAAACTCCAAACTTCAGGGAAACATCAAGCTCCAAACGGAAAAAGCGAGCGACGGGGATTCTCTATCAGGCATTGCCGAGTGTGCCGATGGTTCTTCGCGAGAGCGCCGCGCCGCAAAATGGAAAGCATCCGTTTGATTTGGAGGAGCGCACGGCGCAATTCGGCGAAGCGGTCATTCGATTCTGCAAGAAAGTTCCGCGCAGCCCAATTAACGATCGTTTGATTGACCAAGTTGTCGGTGCGGCAACGAGCATCGGAGGCAACTATGACGAAGCTAGCGAAGCAGTTTCGAAACGGGATTTCCGCCATAGGATCAGCACTTGCAAGAAGGAGGCAAAAGAGACGAAGCGATTCCTGCGCATGATCGCCACCTCCGAGCCACAACTTGCCGACGAGGCGCGGGAGCTGTGGAGCGAAGGAAACGAGTTGCACTTGATATTCGCAAGCATCTACCGAAAATGAACCCTAAAGCCTCAAACCTCAAACTTCAGAGAAGCTTAGCGTCAAGAGATAGGCATGAGCGCGAGTCGAAGAACTTGATGATTGAAGTTTCCCTGAGGGTTGAGGCTTGGAGTTTGAAGCTTTGAAATAATGAGCCTTCCCACCCAACACTTCCTCAGCCTCGCGCTCGACTCTGTCGCGGTGCTTGAGGTTTGGAGTTTCCCTGAAGTTTGGAGTTTGAAGTTTGGAGTTTTGTCTTCATGAGCCTGCGCCAACCCATCCTCCGCGTCGCTATCGACGCGAACGCGCCCGACCGTTTCGGCGCGGCCAAAGCGCTTCTGGAACGCGGATTTACCATCAGCTTTGGCGGCAATGGAGATTCGATTCGTGTGCGCACGGTCGAGGAAGCCGAAGCTGCCCGTGCCGCGCGCAACGCCCCCAAAGGCGGGGATTGGAAACCGTGGTTTCCCGTCATTGACTACGACCGCTGCACCAATTGTATGCAATGCCTTAGTTTTTGTCTCTTTGGCGTTTATGGCACGAGCACCGATGGCAAGATTCAGGTGCAGAACGAGGACAATTGCAAAACCAACTGTCCCGCCTGCTCGCGTGTCTGTCCCGAAGTCGCCATCATGTTCCCCAAGTACAGCGCCAGCCCGATCAACGGCGACGTCGTCAATCAGCAAGACCTCGAACGCGAGAAAATGAAAGTGGACATCTCCGCGCTGCTCGGTGGCGATATCTACGCCATGCTCCGCGAACGGAGCGAACGTGCCAAGACTCGCTTCGCCAAGGAACGCGACTCCGATCGCGCCCTCAAAGAACGCCAAAAATGCCTCGTCAAACTTGCCGGCCAACTCGATATCCCTCCCGAAGTTCTCGCCTCGCTCCCGTCGCAAGACGAAATCCTGCGTAACGCGGAAAAAGCCAAAGCCGCCGCCGCGGCAGCCCTTGCCAAAACTCAATGACAAATCGGTACTGCGAAACTCTTCCCGATGAAAACAGTCAAACCACTACAGAGAGTTCGTAAGAGGCGTGTTACGCGAGACCAAATCGAGGCTTTCTGCGGCATGCTCAAACGTAAACCAGGAACAAAATCTGTTACGCAAGAATTTGACCTTGCCCCATTGGTTGGACAGTATATAACATTAAACTTGGCCATGGGTTT
>CAYGDP010000023.1:0-68103 GCA_964348665.1 uncultured Verrucomicrobiota bacterium | reverse complement strand
CCTCCCGCCCCACCACCCGGTTGCGCTTGTAACGGTGTCAGGATAAAATTCGATATCCATGTCGCCCAGTTGTCAGGTAATAGATCGCCGGCGGCGTCAATCTTTTCACCAGCGAATTCGTTCACCGCCCAGAATGTCCCGTTTACCGGGTCAACCCCGATTCCACTGTAGTCACCCGCTTCTACCGGCTCGACATCACCCGTATGTTTGAGTTCTTGCTGCCCGAGCGCGACCAGCTTCCCCGGCAACATCTGATTCGGTGTAACCGGCTGCTTCTTCATCGGATCATATTTCTGGCCGGTCACATACATGCTCATGAATCCGTCGCACGCGAAGGACGATTGAACGTATGTCATCCCCAAATCGCCATTTGGCGCAATGGCTATCGAGGGGAAATAGGTATGAATGCCACGGCCCGGAGTTATCTCCCCATTTTGAGTCATCGTAGGCGGTTCTTGAGAGGTTGAGAATTCATACCAGCGAGCGGCATTCACCAGGACAAATTGCACCGAAATGCCAATCGTATGGGTCGCGACCAACCGATTATCGCGCCAATCCACGCTTTTGATGCGTTCGTCGCCTGTATCAATGAACTCGCTGATTACCTGCGGGGCTTCCGTCGGTTCTTGAATAGCGGGCAAGGTGGTTAAGAATGTTTGAAACGTTGGTTGCGCGCCCAATATGTTGGTCATCTTGACCGTGCGAACATCGTGACCGACAAACTCCACCAGCCACATTGGGTCGCCTGCCTTCGAGCCGTGCATCGTCGCAGGAGCCATCGTGCGCAAGTGAACCACTTCGTTCCCCATCGCATCTTTCTCCTGCACATGGGTTTGTTTGAAAACTTGCGTTCTTAATGTTTTGTCAAGCGCGTCTATCCTCCCAATAGAGACGACATGTACGTGGTCGAGTATTCCCTCATGTCTCCCCAGCGGGAAAGGATACATGTTGAGCGTGACCACATACGCGTCGGCGTTATAGCCCAGCCTCGGGAAATCCGCGGCCAATTTTTTGCCATCCGCGTTCATCTCCAAATTACCCATCGGATCAGTCGAGGGGAGTATTCCATACATCTCGGTAAAGCTCCCCGCAAAATTCTCGTGACTCGGATTGGACGAATCCGATACTGCGAATAGAAGAAGTGATTCCGGTCCGGTCGGACCATTGGGGTCTGCCCATGCCGCAGCAACCACAAAACGCTCGGCCATTTCATCGTAGAGGACAGTCGGATCGAAGACACTACCGCGGAAAGGAACTGGCACAGGTGAGCCTGTGAGTTTCGTGAAAAATTCGGAAAGTGGCATCGCAGCCAGTTGTGCGCCGTTCTTGTCGAAATACGCGATTTGCGAGTTTACCACTTCGATTATTGAATGCTGACCAACAGCCATATCGGGGTCTGGCGGGAGATGACCCGTCGACCTACTGGCATCAATCGTGTCGTCTTGCTGGAGACCTGTAAAACCGGCGGCGACTGCGACATCGGGGCAGGCTCGAACCTCCAAGACCTCGACGATCAAAACGCGGGCATGCGAACGCTCTCGCCGAATGTTATGGCCTCGAGTTTCTTTCGCTGCGAAGTTGTCTATCAACTGACGCCCAATACTTTTTAGGCAACGCATATTTTATTTCTCCTTGTGATTTTTTTTCTCTAAATGCTGGTTGAAAATGTCAATTATTTGTTGTCGGCCACGTTTGACAGCCAACCCGAGCGCGGTCAACCCTTCCGCATTGCGCAAGGTTATATCTACTCCTCGTTCAAGCAGAAGTTTTACTGTTTCGGGATGGTCATTATTTGTGGCAACATGCAAGGCCGTCCAATCGTCTTCGTCTTTCGCGTTGATATTCGCCCCGTGATCCAATAACCACTCGGCGACATCCTTATTACCTCGGACGGCCACCCAGATCAATGGGGTCATACCTTTTTTATCTCTCGCATTTACATTGGCTCCGTGTGCAATAAGGGCATCGGCGACGTCTCTGCTCTTTGTTCGGAATACACCCTTCCACGGTTGTTGATAAACTAGATCAAACAACGGGGTCCACCCGGAGTCGCGCTTGGCATTCACATCCGCGCCATTGGCTACCAATATTTCTATCGTCTTTTTAAACTCCGCAGATGTTGCCAGCGGAACGCGGTTTGTTAGAGCGAACAGCATATCTGATACAGAACCATCATTTTTGTTGAATTTGGCACCTCTTGTCTGCAACTTTTCGATGATGTCTGGCATCGCGCACCATGCCGCATAAGTGAGAGGGGACGCGCCGATTTTATTGACGGCGGTCGCATCAGCCCCGTTATCAAGCAGCAGAATGGCAATCGGCTGACGCCGCCGATAAAGTGCCAGGTGCAGGGGTGTATCTTGCCCCACCTTTGTCTTGGCGTTGGTATCGGCACCCTTGTTCAGCAAGAGCTTGACCACTTCGAGATTTCCGCTCTCAGCGGCCACGTGCAGTGGCGTCATGCCAAGGTTGTCGTAGAAATTGATCAGACTGGCGTCTTGCTGAAGGTAGCCTTCCACCTCTTTGACCTTGCCCGCTTTCGCCGCAAGATGAATCAGGCTTGTCGATTTTGGTTCTTCGGGGACTTTCGCTCCCTCGCGCTGCTGCGAGAAGCCTGCACACGCAGTTAGCAGCAACAGGCAGAAGGTCGTAGCCACTCGGCCTACCCGGCACGTTGGTTTTGCTTGGCTCCTCATTCCACTTCCTAGTGCGAAATCTAAGGTTTCATTGTCTTGTGAGCAAGCAGTATTCTCACATCACCACTGCTTCATCGGGACAAGCTCGAACCTCAAGGACTTCCGCGACTAAAAATCCATTTGTTAGTGGCGACAGGTGGCGTCCCCGTGCCGCCGTGAGGCAAGATTTGCGCCTGTGGTTGTGCTGCCGATGGAAAAACTTGACGATGTTCATTTTATCTTCTCCTTTTTCATTTTTCGCTCAAGAATCGCTGCCGTCTCTATACTTTTGTATTTTAGTGCTGCTCCCAAAGGCGTTAAACCTTCGGCATCCAAAATCTTTGTGTCCGCCCCTTTTTCCAACAAGAGCTCCACTACTTCCTTTTGCCGATTGATGGCGGCAAGATGCAAAGCTGTCCAGCCACGCGTGGTTTCTTTTGCTTTGATATCCGCGCCGTGCTGTAATAGCCACTCGACAACATCTTTGTTGCCGCGAGAAGCAGCCCAGATCAAGGGTGTTACGCCATCTTTATTGCGGGCATTCACATCAGCATCATGAGCGACAAGCGCATCCGCCAAACCTATTCTTTCTTTTCCAGATTTGCTCGACCACGGACTCGAGTAAACGAGAGCAAATAGTGGGGCGCGCCCTGTCGAACCTTTGAAGTTCACATCTCCCCCGCTGGCTACCAAGATATCCACTGTTTTCTTGAATTCTTGAGCGGTAGCCGGCGGACAAGCATTCGCCATTGAGTAGAGCATTTCGCTAGTCGTACCATCTTTCTTATTGAATTGCGCGCCTTTGGCTTGGAGCTTCTCAATGATATCGGGCATTGCTTGCATTCCAGCCCATATCAGAGGGTATATACCTTTCTTGTTGACGGCGGTCGCGTCAGCCGCGTTATCAAGAAGCAGAATGGCGATTTCCCGCTCTCGGCGATATAGCGCCAGATGCAGCGGCGTATCTTGTTGGTGAACTGTTTTGATATTGGTATCCGCGCCTTTGTCGAGCAAGAGCTTGACCACTTCGAGTTTCCTGCCCTCGATGGCCGCGTGCAGCGGCGCTTGGCCGAGACTATCCACCATGTTGACCGCAGCAGGATCGCGCTCCAACATTTGTCGCACCGCGTCGAGTCGCCCTTCCCGCGCCGCTCGGTGCAGTTCGTTGTTCGAGACCGGTTCCAAAGGCGGTTTCGGCTGCTCGGCGAGCGTAGCGCCCGCAGTCAGCAGCGACACTGCGAGGTTCATCGCCCACAAACCACTTCGCTTCACTTTGATTCGGTTCTTCCTCATTTTTTGAGTCAGTCTCGCTTAGCACACACCTGTAGCGCGGTCAACAAGAAGATATTCCACAAATGGAATACAGGCTGCGGCATTCTCGGCCCGTGCGAGATTCGCTTGAAAGACAACTCGGTTTGTTCTTGCGCCAGAAGCGAGGGAAGCAGACTTATGCTGAATTTTCCCGAAAGCTTGGCCTTCCTCCTTCGACCCTGCATCGGCTCGAACGCGGAGCGCAAAGCATTACTCTGCGCAACCTTCAGCAAATTATCCGGCGTTTGCATTGTCGCCTTTCCGACATTTTTAGAAACGAATTTCGCGGCTCCTCAAAATAACTTTGATTTGAACCTGAAAAGGGCGCAGCCGAGTAGTCTTATTGCGAAGCAATGCCTACAGTCAGCATCGCCGCATCGTCTCGAATTGATTCGGTTCCTCCTCATGGTCTCGATTCGCTTCGGTAGCATATCCCTTTGACGGCCATCCGCAACTTAAATTCTCCAAATAAAAACCGCAGCACCGGCCGTTGGGCCCGCACTGCGGTTTTGGAAACGTCGGTGAGCCTTGAAACTACGACGCGATGGTGGACGCGTGGAATTCCTTCCAGTCATCCAGGTTATTGAGGTCCACCGCGCCGTGATGCACCGAGCCTTCGTCGGCGATGCCGTTGGCGCTCAAGATGCTCTTGCGCACGTCATCCTTGTGGATGTAGCCTTGAATCGCGACGTTCGATTTGTGGATGGTGGCATTGTCCAGCTTCACGCCGGGCTGCTTTTTGATCCACGCTTCGAATTGCGGATAGGTCGGCTTGCTATCCTTGATGAATTTCTTCACCGAGTCGGCGTTGAGACCGAGGGCGTTGATCACCATCATATCATAGCCGCCGCCGATGCCGGGATAACCGTCGGCGAGTTTGCCGACCGCTTCCAGCGAGACTTTCTGCCACAAACGCGGCAGGTGAATCACGCCAAGCGGACCAGCCGTGCCGGAACTGATTAATGGAACAACTTTGCTCATGGGTTTCTCCTGGTTGGTTGTTTTTTCCGAAATTCTCGTCCTAAATCAATGCTTCTTTGCTTTCTTCGGCCCTCGCCCCGGAAACGTCAGCTCGGCGATGCCGGATTTGTCGAGTTCACCAAGACCGACTTTAGTCATCCGGCTGTATTGTTTGAATG
Source organism: uncultured Verrucomicrobiota bacterium (assembly GCA_964348665.1). Taxonomy (GTDB): domain Bacteria; phylum Verrucomicrobiota; class Verrucomicrobiia; order Palsa-1439; family CAYGDP01; genus CAYGDP01. The sequence continues at coordinate 62,978 of CAYGDP010000023.1, read as the reverse complement.
TTGCCGCTGCGAGCGGCAAATTCAGCTTCACTTTTTTGGCCAAACCCAATGCGATGCCGCTGTCCTTCGCCGCGTGCGCAGCACTGAAATAGCAATCGTGCGCCCGGTTCTGCATGTCCTCGCCGTCGGTCTCCAACACGCGCGAGTTCGCCCCGGTCTGTGAGAACACCTCGCGGAGTGTTTCCAAATCCAATCCAAGAGCGGCGCCCAGGCCAAGACCCTCGGCCAAGCCCGCCGTGTTGGTATTCATCACCATGTTTACCAGCGCTTTTACTTCAGCGGCTTTCCCGGCCGGACCGATGTAGCGGAGCGACTGGCTCATCACATCGAGAATCGGTTTCACACGATCGAACACCTCACGTTTGCCACCGCACATCAGGTACAGCGTACCTTGCCGCGCCTGCGTGATGCTGCTGGCCATGCAGGCTTCGAGGCTGTTGCCGCCGGCTCTCTCGACAAGCTTCTCCACTTCGATGTGTACTGCCGGCGTGATGGTGGCACAATTGATAAACACACGACCGCGCGCCCCGCGCAACAAGCTGTCGCCTTTCGGCGTGAAAATCTTTCGCATGGCCACGTCGTCGGTGACGACCGTGATCACCACGTCGGACAACTCCGCGATGCGCGCGAGGGTCTTTGGCGCCTCGGCAATCAGCTCGGCGGCGAGTTTCTCAGCGATATCACTGCGCGCATCGGAAACGGCAGTAACACGGAAGCCTTTTTCTTTGAGCCGGCGCGCGATGTTCGAGCCCATCCGTCCGACGCCGACGACACCGACACGAGATATTCCTGCTGTCATAATTCGCCTTTCCTCTTGATTGAGGAATGGTCTTCTAACAAATCCGCGAGCGATATGTCAAGGTCGCGGCTTCGTGCGGTATGTATCCAAACTATCTAACCGCTTGTTACAAACGAGCGGAATTGATGACGGCGGGTTCGAGTCGTCGTATTGTGGCTGGGTCCTTCGGCTGTATCAACGTCGCAGTGTAAAATAGGTTGCCTGAACGATCATTTGAGGGTCACCTTGCACATCCGGCACTCCGCGAGCAAACAAGCGGGGATTCTGCGTGAAGAGCACGGCGACGGCGCCACTTGCCATGATGGTTTGCTGGGATACGCCGGGACGAACAGAGTTATCCACGATCACGAGCGGCGGAACGTTGTTCGCGCGAAGCTGGGGTGCGTCGTCCCCAGTAAACTCGTGGGCACGGCAAAAACTGACGTACAAATTGGCAGAAGGAAATTCTCGCGCGATGTCCATCAACACCGACGGCGTCGGCCACGGAAACGAGAAGATTTCTTTGGATGTATCGGTGGCGCGGTGTTTCGTTCCCACGATTTTGATGCCGCTGCCACCATGATTCCGAAGGGATTCCTCGAACCCATCGCGATACGCCTGCGATTGTTGTTCGACAAAACTGCCTGTCGGTTTTCCGGGAACATTGAGGAGCAAAACCACGTTTCCCGCGCCACCGGTCAGCCGGATAGCTTCCTGCGCTGCGGCTTGCGCGACCGCCGCATCGATTTTCCGGGTTTCATATTTTGCCGTGTAAACCGTTAAATCTTCCGAGTCACCTCGCCAGAAGAAGGAAACAAGTAGAATGAGGATGACGACTACCGACCCGATCATGGCCGGCATTTGGAAATGCGATGGGATTTTCATGGCGACATCAACGATAGGAATAGATCCGCTGCGGTCGATTTAAAACCATTGGTCGGGATTGGTTGCATGAATCGTCATCTTGTTCTGATTCACCCATTCCACGTGACCGTCGCAATACGCGATATTGCCACCGGCAGCGGGTCGACCGAGGTTAACGACATTTTCGGAGACAGGCATGCCAACATTAAAATGCGCCGACCGATGCGGTTTGGACCAGCCGCCATAGACTCCGGTAAACGATCCGCCACTGGATATGGTCGCATCGGTTGCCAAAGGTGTCTCCGCCGCGCTGAAGACGGAATCCATTTTGCTGATGTAGCTTGCGCCGGTCAGCGCCGGTGCCGATCCGGCTCGTTGCGTCAGCCAATAATAGCCCGTCACCCGGAAATCGGGCGCGGCAAAATTCCAAAGGCCATCGTCGTTCTGATATTGATTGGATGGGCAATACAGGACCTTTCGACGCAGTCCGTACGGTTCGACCGCGTTGCAGAGGTTGACAGGCAAATCCCAAAGCCAGTTGGTTGTGCCGGTTCCCGCGGGGATGCGTCCCTTGTTATCATTCGAATAGACGATGACTGCCAGTGCAATTTGGTGCAAATTATTCGTGCAGGCGACCCGGCGAGCTGATTCTCGCGCGCGACCGAAGGATGGTAAAAGGATCTTTGCCAAAATCATAAAGATCGCGATCACCACCAGCAGTTCCACAATGGTGAATCCACCTCGGCGCTGGCGTCTCTCGTAAATGTCCTGGTTCACGCACCGACACTACGTTCAAACACTGTCCCCGTCCATGAGGCAACTCCACCAATTCCTATTACAAATCCACCTATCGCTACGCGCCCGTCACGCGCTTGGCAAGCCGATGTCCTCGATATTCGGATGGAGGCCTGCCTGTCCATTTCTTAAATGTCGTGGAGAAAACAAACGGGTTTTGATAGCCCACCATATTCGCAATCGTTTCCACCTTGTCATGGCTGTGCTCCAATAACTCCGCCGCCCGCTGCATCCGCAGAAACGTAATCTGTTGCATCGGCGATCTGCCGAGTTGACGACGGCAAAGCCGGCGCAAATGCTCGTCGCTCATGTGAGCCAGGTTCGCAAGTTTTTTCAACGTCCAATCCTCCGCTAAGTCTGTTGCTACGCGGGACCACAACTGCCAGAGCCGATCATCCGCGTGCCACGGACGCGCCAATCGTCCCACATAACCATGGATCAAATCTACCCAGTGCCGAATCGCCACAGGATCGTTCACGCCTCGCACTTCTCGATACAACCCCCAAATCGCTGCCCGCAATAATTCCGCGTCAAACTTGACCATCACCGGTGAGTTTGCAGTAACGATCGGCTGTTGCCCGGACGGCTCGCGATACCGTACCCAGCAAATTCCCCAGCGCGAACCGGGGACCGCGTGAAACACATCGAGCGCGTGCGGCGGCGCCAAGCCCGCATGACCGGCACGACAGGTTTGCCAACGCCCATCCAGGATCATCCGTCCCTGCCCTTGGTAACAGGCAAGAATAAAACTCCCGTCCGGATCCAGCCGTACCATCCGAAATGGCGCGGCGGCGTCCACGATCGAAACATGCTTGATATGATACGCCTGCAACGCCGTGCAATCTTCCCCCCGTACAATCCACTGTTGCGTGGTTCGGCCAAGAATATGTGCCTCGGTGAGATCGTTGCGCATGTTACTTTCTCGATAACCAGTCTAGTGAAGTTTTTCTTCGCAGCCAAGCAATCAATCGTCGCGCATACGTCGGGATTGACACTTTGTCGCCACTGTGGTTTCATCCGGAGCTAATCTTGACGCCGATGAATCGCATATTCTCTCTCGTGCCTTTCCTTGGGTTCGCACTACTACTCCCGGCACATTCCGACGTCGCTCCTGGCGAGTTTGTCCTCGCTGAGATGAACTGCGTCGCATGCCACGATGCGCCAGGCGCGATCAAAAATCGGCTCGCCTCCCGGCAAGCGCCGCGCCTCGGCAAGGACGGTTTACAATTGACTCCGCAATGGCTGCGCGCGTTCCTCGTCAAACCCGGCCCGACAATGCCTGACTTGCTCCACTCGCTTCCGGGAGCCGAAAAAGCAGAAGCCGCCGAAGCACTCACCCAGTACCTCGTTTCGTTCCAATCGCCGGATACGGGCGTGCAACACGGGGCGAGCACCGCTGCGATAGCGGCGGGCAAAAAATTGTATCACACCCTCGGGTGCGTCGCGTGCCATACGCCGCACGAATCGCCGCCCGTCGCTCCCAATGACAATGCCACCAAATCCGAGATGAACCGCCTGCAACGCGACTCTATCCCTCTTGGCGATCTCGCGCGCAAATTCACCGTCAATGAACTTGCCGCATTCCTCCGGGACCCGGTCAAGACCCGGTCCTCCGGACGAATGCCTTCTCTGAAACTCGACGAGGGCGAATCGCGGGCCATTGCGATGTATTTATTGCGCGAACAAGTGGTTGGTGGCGAGCCGACCAAACTCGAGGGTCTCGCCTACGAATACTACGAGGCGTCATTCCCCGAATTACCGGAGTTCGACCGTCTCAAGCCGAAAGCGACCGGCACCACCGAAAAATTCACGCTCGCTGTCGCACAGCGGAAGAACGACTATGCCTTGCGATTCCGCGGCATCCTCACAATCGCAAAAGCAGGCGATTACACGTTTTACACGATGTCCGACGACGGTTCACGCCTGTACGTGGACGAAAAGCTCGTTGTGGACAACGGAGGCATCCACCCTGAACAGGAACGCGATGGCAAAGTAAAGCTCCCCGTGGGGGAACACACAATCACTGCAACCTTCTTCCAAGGGGGTGGCGGCGACGCGTTCAAAGTATCGTGGAAAGGACCGGGGATCAACAAAAACGAAATCCCAGCGCGCGTGTTGTCGCACGAAGGCCAACCGATGCGACCGCTTGATGACGCGCCATTCACCGTTGACGAAGCGAAAGCTGCTAAAGGCAAAGAACTTTTCACCAGCCTCAACTGTGCCGCATGCCATCCTATTGATGTCCCCGGCAAGAAAACCATGCCTCTTCTTCAACTCGCGGGTTCGAAGGGTTGTCTCTCATCCACGCCGCCTGCTGCAGCGCCAAAATATGCGTTCACCGACCGCCAGAGAACCGACCTTAGCTCGCAATTGACCAATCTCGCCGCGCTCTCACAGCCGCTTACCGATGCCGAGCAAGTCGCGCGCACGATGACGGTACTCAATTGCTATGCTTGCCACAGCCGTGGCAAACGCGGTGGACCAGCCGGTTTGCGATCGGAGTTTTTCACGACCGCTGTTGACGCCGACCTCGGCGACGAAGGCCGGATGCCGCCCCACCTCGATGGAGTCGGCGTAAAACTGAAACCGGGATGGATGGAGCGCGCGCTTTGGCAAGGCGCCAGCGTGCGACCATATATGGCCACTCGAATGCCGCAGTTTGGACAAGCCAACGTAAAACATCTGGTCGCCGCGTTCGCCAAGGCGGACACAGCAAGCACGCCTGCCACGGAACTCGCCGTGGACGACACGCTGGCGAAAGCCGGCCATAAACTTACTGGTACCGGCGGACTTTCGTGCGTCCAGTGCCACGTCTTCGCCGGCCGCCCGTCGCTCGGCGTTCCAGCCCTCGATCTCACCACAGTCTACGAGCGACTGGAAGGCGCGTGGTTTCGACGCTATTTGCTCGACCCGATCTCTTTGCGGCCGGGCACACGGATGCCCAGTTTTTGGCCCAATGGCAAAGCGGTGCGCGAAGATATTCTCAATGGCAACACCGAGAAACAAATCGCCGCACTCTGGTCGTACCTCTCCAAAGGGAAAAGCGCTGATATTCCCGTCGGCCTCATCGCGGCGAAACAAGAACTCGTTGCCGACAAAGAAACCCAGATTTATCGTCACTGGATCCAAGGCGCGGGCGCGCGCGCCATCGCTGTCGGATATCCCGAAAAACTGAACCTCGCGTTTGACGCCCACGAAATCCGGGTCGCCTTGCTCTGGCAAGGCCCATTCATGGACGCATCGAAACACCGGAGCGGTCGCGGCGATGGATTTCAACCGCCACTCGGGTATGCGCAGGTCAAGTGGACTCCCGGCGCGCCGTTCGCGTCGCTTACCACCACCGACGCGCCATGGCCAGCCGATACTGGAAGAAAAGCCGGCTATCAATTTCGCGGCTACAACCTCGATGACAAACTTCGTCCGACGTTCAGATATACCTTTGGCGACGTGCAGGTGGAGGATTATTTTGTGGCCGTGCCGATGGGTGACGACGCGGTATTCAAGCGCACCGTCACGGTGCGGTCCGAAAAGTCGCCGGCAAATCTCTTTTTCCGCGCTGCCGCCGCCGCAAAGATTGAAGAAAAAGGCGACAGTTACTTGGTAGATGGTAAGGTGCGAATCAAGATCACGGGCGTGAAAGCGACCCTTCGCGCCAGCGGCAATCAAACCGAATTGCTTGTCCCGGTCGTGTTCAACAAAAAGGAAGCAAAATTTGCGGAGGAACTCTCGTGGTAAATCCAATCCATCTCATTCTGATTATCGCATTCATTGCGACTGTCGCGCGAGCCGACGACCGGAAAGGCGGCGACAAACCACCCGACCAAGAAAAAGATTTCTATCGGATGATCACGTTGCCGACACCGACCAACGTGCAGTTTGAGTCGGGCGCGTTGCAGTTCATCGGCCCCGATAAACTGGCTTGTTCGACGCGCATTGGCGACATCTGGATTGCCGAGGGCGTGCTCGGCGAGTCGCCAAATCCTAAATGGACATTGTTCGCACGCGGTTTGCACGAGGTCCTCGGTCTCGCGTGGCGCGATGGCTGGCTTTATGCCACGCAGCGAAGCGAGGTCACCCGGCTCAAAGACACCAACAACGATGGACGCGCCGACGTTCTCGAAACATACAGCGATGGCTGGGGCACCGGTGGCGATTATCACGAGTACGCATTCGGCTCCAAGTTCGACCGCGCTGGCAATATGTATCTGGTCCTATGTCTGACAGGTTCGTTTACCAGCGAAGTTCCCTATCGCGGCTGGAGCGTGAAAGTCGCTCCCGATGGCAAAATGACTCCGTTCTGCGTCGGGGTCCGCTCTCCCGGTGGCATTGGCTTCAACGCGGCTGGCGATATTTTTTACACCGATAATCAGGGGCCATGGAACGGCACCTGCAAATTGCAGCAAATCAAACAAGGCGCTTTCGTCGGTCACCCGGATGGATATCGCTGGTTTGAAGATCCCGCCACCAAAGACGAAGTCGCCGCAGTGGGACTCAAAAAACCGGAGCGGCCAAATACTGGCAGCCGTCTCTACGAGGAAGCAAAACGGATTCCCGAACTCTTGCCGCCTGCTGTCTATTTTCCCTACAACAAAATGGGACAATCCGCCGGAGGCGTTGCGTGCGACCTGACCAAAGGCAAGTTTGGCCCGTTCAAAGAACAGCTCTTCGTGCCCGACCAAACGCACTCGACGGTGATGCGCGTCTTCCTCGAAAAAATCAACGACCGCTATCAAGGCGTCTGTTTCCCGTTCCGCGCCGGGTTCGACTCCGGCAGTCTCGCGGCGGAATTCGCGCCGGACAACTCACTTTTTGTCTTCGGCACCGACCGCGGCTGGGGCGCGCGCGGCGGCAAACCGTATGCGCTCCAGCGGCTCGTCTGGACGGGCAAAACCCCTTTCGAGATCCTGGAAATGCGCGCCAAACCAAACGGATTCGAATTGGTCTTCACCGAACCCGTTGACCCGGCCACGGTGATCGATCCAGCGTCCTACACGGTCGAGTCATACACCTACAAATACCAGAAGGATTATGGCAGCCCGGAAGTGGACAAGACCAAACCGACAGTCAAGAGCGTCACCGTTGCCGCAGATAAATTAAGCGCGCGACTCGAAATCGAAGGGCTAGTGGAAGGACACGTCCACGAATTCAAATTCCCTGGCATCCGCTCCTCCAACGGCGCTCCCCTCCTCCACCCCGCCGCCTATTACACGCTCAATCAAATCCCGAAGCAGTAGTTCCAAACTGTAAACGATAAACGGGTGAATTATTTTCCAAAATAACCCCGGAATTCAGATTAAAACTTCACTTTTGGAGCGATGCGTTCCTCTGGATTCTCCACCTCGAAATAACTGCGCTGGGTGAACCCGAACATCCCCGCCACGATGCTGGCGGGGAAGAGCTGCGTCTGCGTGTTGTATTCGCGCACGGTCTCGTTGTAGCCGCCACGCCTGCCTGCGACTAAATTTTCTGTCTCGCCAAGCTGACCTTGGAGTTGCAGAAAATTCTCGTTGGCTTTGAGCTGTGGATAGGCTTCCGCGACAGCGAACAGCGTCTTGAGCGCACTGGTGAGCATCCCCTCCGCCTGCGCGAGTTGGCCCGCGCCTCCCGGTCCGAGTTTTTGCGCGCCCAAACAGGCCGCGCGCGCGTTGGTAACGGCTTCGAACGTCCCCTTCTCGTGTGTGGCGTAGCCTTTCACCGTCTCGACGAGATTGGGGATGAGGTCGTAGCGGCGCTTGAGTTGCACGTCAATCTGCGCCCAGCTCGCGTCCACACCTTGCCGGAGCGTGACGAGGCGGTTATAGATGCCGATCGCCCAAAAGATCAGCACCAACGCCACCAAAACAATCAAACCAACAACAGCCAAAGCAATCAGAGATCCAGCCATAAATAACCTCCAATGGCGATTTCGTATCACAAAACCGGGCACGAGTGCAAGCGAATCAATGAGTCTTTGGCTTACTGCATTGCTCCCTGACCAGTCTGGCGCAACGCTCGCAAAGCTTCACCTGCCCCACCGTCCTTCGACCGATCAATTCCTTTGATACATAAAGGAACGAAATTACAATCTCAATTTCGACTAACAAGAACGACAACGAGAATTATTCCCGAGCTGGCACACGCGGGTTAGAGAAACTCATTTGCATTTGTCGTCGAAGCATGTGAGGGACAGAATTTTACGCCAGTGTAATCTCCATAAAAGGATCGGTCCTATTATTGCTACATTCGGCGTGAATTATTGAGCTTGAATTCTAGGCAAACAACTCGCTAGTTTATCCTCTGAATGGAACGATTAAAGTGAATTGGCAAACCCTATTTCGAAGGCGACGTGCTGCGAAGCGGAGAGGCAAGCCGTTTCCAAGTACGCGGACCGAGTGTCCTAGTTCACAAACATCCATCAGTTCCGTAGTTTTGGTGGCCGAGTGGTTGGAAAATCGTGCAACACCCTCTATCTTTACAGTAAATTCCACAGCCGATTTAGGCGACAGCTTACTCGGGGATGGGATTTGCGATACGGCTAGTAATCCTGAAGCAGAACCGCCCATTCCTCCAAGCAATATCTGTACATTGAGGGCAGCGATTCAGGAAGCCAATGCAGATGGATTTCTCGACACCATCGAATTTAGCATCGCTACAGGCCAGCAGACCATTCGCCCGTTGAGCCTATTACCGACCGTTAGCCAACCTGTGTTAATTGACGGCCAGACCCAGCCGGGATTCAATGTCACGCCGATCATCGAGCTGGATGGGTCAGCCATCCTGGATGTACCGACCCCGACAGGATTGGCTCTTTCGGGCAGTAGTAGTACCGTGACGGGTTTGGTCATCAACCGCTTTGGCGGGGCAGGTATACTGTTGTTTGGAAGTGGTGGGCATACTGTCCATGGTAACTACATTGGGACCGATATTACTGGCGCTCAGGATCGTGGAAATGGTGGGGTTGGCGTTCTCGTGGTCTCGGACAATAATACGATTGGCGGAGCAGTTCCCGCAGCTCGAAACCTGATCTCGGGTAATGGCGAGAGCGGAATCGAGATTATCGAAGGGAACAGCAACGTGGTGGTTGGCAACCTGGTGGGAATAAATATTTTGGGAACACAACCAATTGGAAATGGTTTTGACGGTGTGCATATAGACACAGCCAATAACAACACTGTCGGTGGAGCTGATTCCCAGTTGCGTAACTTGATCGCCGGCAATTTTGCCAACGGCGTTGGAATACACAACGATGCGTTCGGCAATAAGGTGATGGGAAACTGGATCGGCTTGAGTTTGAATGGGAATGACCCATTGCCCAATCACTTTAGCGGTGTACGACTGGGTGAATCGGCTGTCAACAACACTATTGGGGGAGTCGAGGCGGGAGCAGGAAATATTATCTCGAGTAATCTCGAAGCAGGCGTCTTCATTACTGGAACACAGACCGGTGCGAATGTAATCATGGGGAATTTCATTGGAACAGACTCGTCGGGAACGATCGACCGTGGTAATTCCCTGTCCGGTATTATCATTGGCAACGCACCAAACAACACCATCGGAGGAACTGCGCTTCGGTCTGGCAATCTGATTTCCGGAAACGACCAGCATGGAATCGAAATCGTCGGTGGATCAGCGACAGGAAATCTTATTCAGAGGAATTACTTGGGAATCAACGTGGGACAGACAGATTTCGTTATCGCTGGCGACTCGCCTGCAGTTGCCATCTTGCCAAACAATATGGACGGCGTCTTCATTTCCAATGCGCCCCACAATACGATTGGTGGAGGATCTCTGAGCTCCACCAACACGATCTCAGGCAACAAAGGAAGCGGTGTGGAGATCCGAGGCGACCTCGCCACTGGGAATGTCGTGCATGGCAATTTTATTGGAACTAATCCGACCGGTGAGATGGACTTGGGAAATAGCGGTGACGGGGTAAGAATCGAAGAGTCTTCCGGGAACTCGATTGGAGGCAACGCAGCAATTGTCAGCAACGTAATTTCCGGCAATGAATTATTCGGCGTGGTAATCCAAGGCAATACTGCCAGTGGAAATCTGGTATCGAACAATTATATCGGCACCGATAATGAAGGGAATCTTCCCTTGAGCAACCGGCTAGGCATCTCGATAAATGGCGCACCGAATAATACCATTGGTGGAATTGCTTCCCAATCTGGTAACGTCATTGCTGGCAATCAGGAGATTGGCGTCCTGATTTTCGGCGCCGATGCTAGCGGTAATGTCGTGCTAGGCAATCTCATCGGCACGAATGCCACTGGCACATCCGACCTCCAAAATGAAGCTGGAGGTGTGGTTATCGAAAATGCTCCTGAAAACTTCATCGGCGGCACAGTTTCAGGCTCTCGCAACGTGATTTCATCAAACGGAATGGGTGGTATAAAGATTATCGGCGCGAGCGCAACTAACAATTTCCTCCAAGGTAACTTCATTGGCATCCAACTCAATGGCCTATCACCGCTGGGAAATATCGGCCCTGGTATTTTTATTGGTGAAGGCGCAAGTTTGAACACCGTCGGCGGGACCGAAGACGGAGCCGCAAATAGTATCGCATTCAATCAAGCGGAAGGTGTCGTTGTCCAGTTCGGCAATCGAAATCTGATCACTCGTAATCGCATCTTCTCCAACGAGCTGATGCGCATTGACTTGGGAGGGGACGGACGTACTGATAATGACCCACTGGACGCCGATCTCGATTCCAATCTCCAGCAGAATTTTCCTGTTTTGACACAAATCCGCCAGTCACCGGGACTGACTGAAACTCGATGGCTCCTCGAGAGCGCTCCCAACACTGCCTATACGATTGAGGTGTTTGCCATTCAATCTGCTGATACAAACAATCAAGGGGGTTCATCCCGTTTCCTAGGATCAACGGTTCAACTTACTGACGACGATGGGACGGTAACTTTTTCGCTGAATTTTGGTGTTGAATTAGTTTCTGATGAATTTATATCTGCCACTGCTATTGATCCTGATGGTAACACGTCCGAGTTCAGCCCACCGCGCGCCCCAGTGCTGATTGTTCCTGGCATCGGTGCGACCTTCCCTCGCTCCAGCGAGTATCCGTTTTGGCTTCGACATCGCGGTGTCCGTCCCGAAGATCTGCTGATCGATCCGCTTTTGCGAGTCTATGATGATTTGATTCAAACCTTCCGAAATATAGGTTACACGGATAATTTTGACATCTTCTCCGCAAATTACGACTGGAGGCTCCTGCCGGGACCAATCGAAGCGGCACAGGACGGCACGATCACTCGTTCTGCAATAGACATCACTGCCGACCAGTTTGTCTTTGGTATGGATTATCTCGGGTTTTGGTTGAAACAAGCGGTGCAATCATGGCACGCGCGATTTCCGTCCGAACCGCTCGAAGAGGTCAATATCATTTCCCACAGTACTGGCGGACTTGTTTCCCGTTCTTATTTCCAGAGTGATGGCTACGGGGGTGAATTTGTGCTTTCCTCTGGCGAGACGGTAAACCTGCCTCGGGTGCGGAACTTTATTATGCTAGGTGTGCCAAACCTCGGCGCTTCGAAAGCATGGAACCCGCTCCATGACAACTGGAATTTTGACTCTACCAATCGGTTCGTCTTTTCCAAAATCATTAATCACGCCTACGAGAAAGTTCTGGAAGGTGAAACAATCGATGGTACAGACGAAGATATTACAATAGTATCCATCACAAATCCAACAACTCAAGAACCCGACCCTATTCTTTTTATTGAAAAATACGTTCCTACCATACGAGCCTTGCTGGCAACCTATCCATTCTTGAGAATTGGCGACACAGTTGTAGACGTCAATGATCGGCCGGCCGACCGTAACAGCTTATTGCTAGATCTCAATGCAAACGGTGGACCGCAGCTTGTTCTCGACAACATTCTTGGATCGATCCTGAATGTAATCGGGACCGGTCAAGAAACTCCAACCGAGGTCGAGCAAAAAACAGGTCCGGGGTGCTGTGTGTTGCCGTTTACCGACATAATCAGTAACCCCGTTCTAAGTTTCAGCACAGTGTTTTTCGATGATATCACAGCTACAAACAGCGGAGACGAAACGGTTCCAACCATTTCGGCTGCAGGTTTGTTCCCAACCAACCCCAAGCTAGAAGAAGCACGGTTTACAGATGTTACGCACACGGGAATGGTCTCCAATCTGGATGTGCAGAGTCGTATCATGATCCAATTGGGGCTAACTATTCAAGGCGATCCATTTTCATCCAACTTGCTCAATTCAACAGCCACCGCCGGACTCACCGTTCTGAGGTCATTCCTCACAGTTTTCTTCGATCCGGTCGAGGGATTTTTGGTGGATGCGGTCGGCAGACGATTGGGATACAGCTCTGCCACTGGTGTTCTGACCGAAATACCCGGAAGTTTCTATATGGGCAACGAAGATGGCATCGGTTGGCTACCGAATCCCGTGGATATGCCGTTCGAGCTTCAACTGACCGGTCTCAACAGTGACCATCTCGTCCAAGTAGTAGCCCAATTGAACGACAAAGAGTTTGGAGCGGAGTCGAGTGGTTTCCTGGCGACAGGGCAAATCCGTGTAGTGCCTATTCTCCAGATGGCGGACACGGACGCGGTATCCGATCTCGCCCTGGCTGTAATGGTGCCTCCCAGTCCAAGCCGCGTGGGAGCGCCCGTTACGTACTCATTCCACGTCCAAAACAGCGGACCAGAACCCGGCTTGTCTGTGGAGTTTTTGGCAGTATTGCCAACGACCCTGACCTTTCTTTCTTCAACTCCATCTGTATTATGCAATTCAATTGGTTCAGTGGTCACCTGCAATATGGGTACTGTAACCGCCGGTAATTCGTCCGATATTAGCCTCACCCTCATTCCGACGGAAGAAGGAGATCTGTCTTTTACAGCACAAGTTCAAGCAGGGGAAATTGATCCGAACCTAACCAATAATTCTACCGACGCAACTGCTAACATCGTAGATACCGGACCGTTTCTCGTCGCTGTGGATTTTCTTACTGCAAAGAAAAACATAAGCAAAGTAGTAATTCGTTTCAGCGAAGCACTCGATCCCGCAACTGCCCAAAACCCTTTCAACTTCGGGGTGTTTAATGCGGGAACCGATAAGCTGCTAGGAACTGCCGATGATATCGCCACGGCTATAGCCACAATCACCTATGACCCTACTGCGCGTACCGTAACTCTAACCCCCTTGAAAACGATCAAGCAAGGTCGTCTCATCCGTTACTCAATTCTCGATTCGGTCACTGATATCGAAGGAGACCGGCTCGACGGAGAATTTGGTGGTTCCTTTCCTTCTGGCGATTTTGTTGCAGGTGGAAACTTCGGCATCATTCTAGGCCTCGGCACAAAAATCAAGTACAGCGATAGCAATCGCGACTCAGTTGCCCTAACACTGAAAGGTGGAGGCTTGATGCGTCTAACCATGCAGACTAATGGCGAAGTCCAAGAGCTGCAACTATCGAATGTAGTGCCTCAAAGCAGCACCCTCACTGGCTCGGTAAAGCTCGGGAAAGTCGCCGAAGCCGACGGCGTGACTACTTTACAAAGGGGCTCGGGATTCGCAAATGTGATCAACCTCTTACCTGCACAGTTTCAGTTTATAGCACCGCCATTGCCGGAATCTGCCACAGCCAATTCCCCTCTCCACCTCGCGCTTATCCACAACGATATCGTTTCCAACCTTGCCAAAGCCGTAACGCAAGCTTAACCAGAACAATTTGCACAGGTTATTTTACTGTTTTTTTCAATGCGTCGGCTTTATCGGTGCGTTCCCAGGTGAAAGTGTTGTCGTCGCCTGTTTTGCCGAAGTGTCCGTAGTTGGTGGTCTTGCGATAGATCGGGCGGAGAAGATTGAGTTGTTTGATGATCGCAGCGGGCTTAAAGCTGAAGACTTCACAAACGGCGCGTTCGATCGCTGCATCGGCTACGTTGCCGGTGCCGAAGGTGTTGACGAATACACTGACCGGTTCGGGATGACCGATGGCATACGCGAACTGGACTTCACACCGCTCCGCCAAGCCGGCGGCAACGATGTTTTTGGCCACGTACCGTCCCATATACGCGGCGCTGCGGTCAACTTTCGATGGGTCCTTGCCGCTGAACGCCCCTCCCCCATGCCGCCCCATTCCACCGTAGGTATCCACAATGATCTTGCGACCGGTAAGACCCGCATCGCCTTCGGGACCGCCGACGGCAAACTTACCGGTAGGATTGACGAGATACTCCGTCTTTTTATCGAGCAGATTGGCGGGAATGGTTTTCTTAATGATCTCTTCGATGATGGTCTCGCGGATTTCCTTGTGCTTCACGTCGGGCGCATGTTGATTGCTGACGACGATAGTGGCGATGCGCACTGGTTTGTTTTCGTCGTATTCGACAGTAACTTGCGTTTTGCCATCGGGACGGAGCCACGGGAGTTTGCCGCTGCGGCGAGCTTCCCGGAGCGATTTGCCGAGATTATGCGAGTACATGATGGGGGCGGGCATGAGTTCCGTCGTTTCGCAGCAGGCGAACCCGAACATCAATCCTTGATCTCCCGCGCCTTGCTCCGCGTGAGATTTTCCCTCGGCGGCTTTGGCGTCAACACCTTGGGCGATATCCGGGCTTTGACGGGTGATGGCAGAAAGAATTTTGACGTCTTCATTGAAAGCGGGGCTGATTTTTTTGATGTAACCGATTTCGCGGATGCATTCGCGCACGATTAGCTCGAAATCCGGCTCGGCCGAGGTGGTGATCTCTCCAGCGAGGACGACGAGGTCGGATTTGGCGAGGGTCTCGCAGGCGACGCGACTCTGCGCATCCACGACGAGACACGCATCGAGGACGGCATCGGAGATGAGGTCGCAGACCTTGTCGGGGTGACCTTCGGTGACGGATTCGCTGGTAAATAGATATTTTCGTTTCATGGCTTCGCTGTGAGATATTGATTCGCTTCGGCATACGTTTCGGGACTGCCGATGTCCCACCATACCCCGCCGAGACGGTAGGTGTAAACTGGAATTTGGCGGTAAAGCCACTGAATATAATGGCCTGGCTTGTCGGTTGCGCGCGGGTTTTCTACAAGATACCGATCGAGGAGAGAGAGCGTGCTGCGGGGAAAATAGTAGAGACAGATGGCCGTCACGGTGCTGGTGGCATGAGGGTCTTTCTCGACGAAGGCCGTAACACGCGCGCTGGCGTCGGCAGTGATGCTGTTGTATTTGGAGCGGACTTGAGCAAGATCACCGACATCGTACACCGCGATGGTCGCCTCGTCTCGTTTGGCACGGGTGCAGGCGGCGGCGAGAAAATCGGCAGCGGATTCGGTGAAAAGATTGTCCCCGGCAACAACGATGAGATCATCGTCAACTGTTTCGGATTGGATCACAAACCGGATGTCGCCGATCGCGCCCAAGCGGGTTTCGTCACTGGTCGAGCCGTCGTTGAGGATTTTAATTTGTGGCAATGGAGTGTTGGAGTGTTGGATTGTTGAACGTGTAGGAGAATAGGTTTGCGCCCAGCGCTGAAAATCGGCCGTGAATTTTGCGTTGGCAACGATATAGGCAACGTCCAAGTCGTTGGTGCCGTGGAATTTTTCGAGGATATGTTCCAACATAGGGCGGCCGGCCACCGGCAACAGCGGTTTGGCGGTGTGAAGCGTGAGCGGATAGAGCCGCGTCGCATATCCCGCCGCAAGAACAAGGAGTTTCATGGCGCGGCGAGGGTGGAAAGTTCGATGACCTCCGGCGCTACTTTTCGCGCCATGGCCAGTGTGCGCGCAAAAACTTCCCGTCCCGTGCGGCACTTGAGCGCCTCGACGGCGAGCGCTTCGGCATCTTTCCAATTAAGGGAACGAATCATCATTTTGACGCGGGGCGTCGTGGCAGGATCCGTGGAAAGCTCGTCCACACCCAGCCCGACCAGGAGCGGCACAAAAATCGGTTCACCCGCCATTTCGCCGCAGACGCCGACCCAGATCCCGTGTTGATGGGCGGCATCCACGACATTTTTGACGAGCTTGAGAATCGCCGGATGGGTTGGCTCATAGAGATGCGCAATTTTTTCGTTCACGCGATCCACGGCGAGGGAATATTGAATCAGGTCGTTGGTGCCGATGGAAAAGAAATCCGCCTCGGCAGCCAGCACATCAGCCGTCAGAGCAGCGCTGGGCACTTCGATCATCGCACCTACCTCAATGTTTTCGTCAAACGGTTTCCCTTCGTTTTTCAATTCGGCTTTACATTCGTCGAGGATGGCGTTGGCGCGGATCATTTCGTTGACGGTAGAAATCATCGGGTACATGATCCTGACTTTGCCGAGAGCGCTCGCGCGGAGGATGGCGCGGAGTTGAACCTTGAAGATATCCACTCGTTCCAGACAGAATCGGATCGCGCGCCACCCTAGAAATGGGTTGAGTTCGTGCGGCACATCGAGATGCGACAGAAATTTGTCGCCCCCGAGATCCAGGGTGCGGATGATGACGGCATACGGCTTGATTTGGCGGGTGACTCCCGCATACGCCTCGAATTGCTCGTCCTCGGTTGGCAATATTTCCCGGTTCATAAAAAGAAATTCGGTCCGATAGAGGCCAATGCCTTCGGCGCCGTGCTCGGCGACGGAATGAGCCTCTTCGATTTGCTCAAGGTTGGCAGAGAGAACGATGCGGTGACCGTCACGAGTCTCGGCGGGTTTGTCTTTTTCAGACATGAGGCGCGCAAGAACCGCCGCGTGCCGGGTCTCAATTTCGTCGTAGCGTTTTAGTGTTTCGGGTGTCGGGTTAAGAATCAGCAGCCCTTGGTAACCATCGAGCAAGACGGTCGTGCCGCTGTGAACACGCCGGCTGGCATCTCGCAAACCGACGATGGCGGGGATTTCCATTGCGCGCGCCATGATGGCCGTGTGCGAGGTGCGACTGCCGATATCCGTCGCGAACCCTTTGACGTGCTCTCGGTCAATCGTGGCGGTGTCTGATGGCGAGATGTCGTATGCGACAACGACCCGGTCGCCGGTAAGATGACGCAGGTCTTCGTGCGCTTTGCCAATAAGATTTCGTAGAATTCGCCGGCTCACGTCGCGAATATCGGCGGCGCGCTCGCGCAGATAGGTGTCTTCACTGTCGGCCAACGTTGCGGCGTAACGCTCCGCGACTTGGGCGAAGACATATTCGACATTCCAAAGCTCGGTTTGCAATCGCCGGACAACTTGTTCGACCAACGTCACATCTTCCACCACGAGCAGGTGCGCGTCGAAAATACTGGCGTCCTGCGTTCCCAACGCGAGCGAAACTTCATGGCGGATGGTGATGATTTGTTGGCGAGTGGCCAGCAACGCCTGCTCAAACCGGCCGATTTCCGCAGAAACTTGGTCGGCGGAGATCGGATGTTGCGGGACGGTCTCGTCGGCGCCACCGAACGCAAAAATCTGCCCGCGCGCGATGCCAGGCGAAACGCCCACGCCGCGCAAAATATGTTCTTGCTGGGTATCGCTCATTCTTCTCCGAACTTGCTGGCGACCAGTTCTTCCAACGCCTTCATCGCTTCATCCGCATCACGTCCGCGTGTGGTGATCTTGATCGTTTCGCCACAACTGGCCGCGAGCGTAAGCATTCCGAGGATGCTCTTCCCATTGACTTCTTCACCGTCTTTTTCGACGACAACCTCCGCTTCGAACTTGCTGGCGATCCTCACGAACGCAGCTGCCGGGCGCTGATGTAATCCCAACTTGTTCACGATCGTCAGCTCGCGAACAACCTCTTCTGGGCGCGTGGTGCGTTTGGTGGTCACGATTGCGAGGGGGCCTTGGTTCGCATCCGCTCCAGCAAACGCGCATTTAGCTCCTTGGCCGAGTTGTGTCCCATGCTTTTGAGCTTCTGATCGAGCGCAGCGACCTCGATCAGTTGCGCAATATCCCGCCCCGGCCGCACAGGAATGATTACTTGTGGCACTTTAATCCTGAGAATCTCATAATTCGCGCGCTCGGCGCCAAGTCGGTCAATGTCTTTCACATCGTTCCACTCCTTAAGCGTCACGACCAAATCCACCCGTTTTTCATTACGAATGGAACGCACCCCGAAAATTTGAGCGACATTGATGATACCCAAGCCCCGTACTTCCATGTGATATTGCGTTAAATCGGACGATGTGCCCATCAGTTCGCGTCCGTCGAGAACATAGAGCCTGGTGATATCGTCGCTGACGAGACTGTAGCCTCGTTCGAGAAGCGCGAGGGCCGTCTCGCTTTTGCCGATCCCGCTTTCGCCTTTGATCAACACGCCGATGCCGAAGATATCCACCATCGTGCCGTGCTCGGTGGTGCGCGGCGAAAATTCCATATCGAGCAGTAGCGTAGCTTTATTGATCAAGTCCATCGTGATCATCGGCGACTTGAACACAGCGGTGCGATATTGTTCTGCCTGTTCGAGCAATTCCGGCGGTGGATTCAAATTACGGGCAAAAATCAGGCACGGAATTTTTGCTTGAAACAACGACTCAATCCGGCGCAGCCGCACATCGCGGCGGAGTGACTTGAGATAGGTCACCTCGCCATCGCCGATGATTTGGATCCGGCGAAACGCGAAGTACTTGCGAAATCCAGCCAATTTCAGGCCGGGGCGGTTGACTGCGCCTTCGTTGATGCGACGGCGAAAACCCGAGCTGCCAGCCAGGAGTTTTAGTCCCAACGCGCCAGCATGCTGCTGGAAAAAACGCTCGACCGTAACGGCCGGCGCCGTGATTTTGGATCGGCTTTTCGCGCTCATGAACTAAAGCGTCGGCTGAATCAGCCCATAATTGCCGCTCTTTCGGCGATAGAGGACGTTGACTTTTTCCGACTCGGCATTGAGAAAGACGAGAAACTGATCATGAGAGACCTCCAGTTGCATGACCGCTTCATCCACAAACATCGGTTTGATGGCAAATTTCTCGGTCAACACGACTTTTGGCTCATCACTCCGTTCTTCTTCGTCCTCACCACCGGGCTTGAGCACTTGCAAATCCACCTCGAAACTCTTCGCTCGGCGCGGTTTGTGGCGCTGAATTTTGGCTTTCGCTTTCGCCATCCGGCGGCGCGCCTTGTCAATTACGCCATCAATCGAGGCATACAGATCATCCGATTCCTCCTTTGCCTCGATGGTGATGTGATTGGCGCAGTGGAGGATCAACTCGGCGATGTGCCGGTGCGAATGGTGACGGTCCACATCGAGGATGAATCGGGCCTCAATCACCCGCGGAAATTCCAGCCCCAGATGTTCGATTTTTTTGTGCGCGTACTCCTTGATCGGCTCGGTCACCGCAAGATGACGGCCAGTCACGATCACTGCGATTTCTTCTTGTGCGGTATGCATCGTTGCTCCTTTCTTGATCACATCCGAAACCGCGGTCCGAGATAAATCTCGCGGCTCTTCGGGTCGTTCATCAAAAAATCACTCGTCCCCTCCCGTTCCACCCGCCCCTCACAAATCAAATACGCCCGGTCCACCACCGATAACGTCTCCCGAACATTGTGGTCAGTCATCAATATACCCAACCCCTTCTTCTTGAGCGCCAATATAATTTGCTGAATCTCGCTGACTCGAATCGGATCAATGCCGCTAAACGGTTCATCCAGCAGCAAAAATTCCGGCTCGGTCGTCAACGCCCTCGCGATTTCCAGCCGGCGCCGTTCACCGCCGCTTAAGGTATATGCCATTTGCGTTCGCACGCCAACAAGATTCAAATCGGTCAATAGCCGCTCCCGACGCCCTCGTTGTTCTTCCTGTGATATTGTCAGCGTCTCCAAAATAGCGTCGAGATTCTGTTCCACAGATAACTTTCGAAAGACGGATGGTTCCTGTGACAAATACCCCACCCCGCGCCGGGCGCGCCGGTACATCGGCCAATCGGTAATGTCTTCGTCACCCAGAAAAACGCGCCCCGCTGTCGGTCGTACCAGCCCAACGATCATGTAAAAACTCGTCGTCTTCCCCGCCCCGTTCGGTCCGAGTAATCCGACCACTTCGCCGCGGTTCACCTTTACATCCACGCCATCCACAACCCGGCGCCCACCGTTCCGGCTCAACCACGGACGGTATTCTTTCACGAGGGATGCCGTTCGCAGCGCTTTCATGGTTTCGCTGCCTCCTTTTTGGGAAGCAGATTGGGAATACTGGCAGCGCCGCCTTTGATTGTGAGGCGGGCATTGCCGGAAAATATAAATTTTTGCGTGGTGCGATTGTAGGTGATAGTTTCACATTCAACCGATCCATCCGCCATCTCGATCCACGTGCGACCCGTCAACGCCACGTTTCCATCGCGAGGCGTGTAGACTGCGTGATCGCCGCGCGCGGATTTGCCCTGCTGCGTAATTCGCACGTCGCCATCCGCCTCGAGGCGCATGATCGCCTGTTTGTCGTCGAATATAACATCCATCGTCGTCGCCGTGAGTTGCATATCGGGAGCATCCACCGCGACGTTTTGATCGAATCGCGCTGTCCGCTTTTGCCCGGCGAACGTCCCTCGTCCAGCCCGAACTACCGTCGGTCCTTTTTTCGCCGGAACATTTGGCTGGTCTGGCAATAATGCCGTCGCGCCCGCCGCAGTTTCCTGCAAAGTCAACACGCATCGCTCCACGACCATCGTGTCCGAGTCCTTATTGAAAACGATTTCTTCCCCCCGAACGTTACCCTGCGAATCTGTGACCGATGGGTCACCGGTGAGCACCACTCGACCATCCGACCGGGTGTACACCGCGCGCTCGCCCCGAGCGGTTTTCTCCATCTGCTTCATCACCACCCCACCCATCGCATCAATCCGGGAGACCTCGCTTTTCTCATCCAAAGTCAAATTCAATCGCTTCGCCGTCAAAACCATCTGCGGATCCGTCACGACGACATTTCCTTCCAGGGCGGCCGTCCGTGTCTTGGGGTCAAATGCGCCATGTTCCGCCACAACAAATGTCATCGGCTTGGCCGGGTCTGGCTTCGCCGTGAGTCCCGCCGCTCCCTGCTCCAGAAAGAGCCGAACTTGCTGGCAGATGACAAGTTGTTGCTCATGAAAAAATACGATCTCGGTTCCATCCACCTTCCATTGCGGCTGTTTCACAGTGGGATTGCCCGTCAAAACCATCTTGCCATCCACCCGCGTATACATCGCCCGCTCGCCGCGCGCAGCGATGTCCTTCTGCTGGATCTCCACGTTGCCAGTCGCTTCGATCTGCTGCGCCTGATTGTCACCGGCGAATGTCACCAACATTTTGTCCGCGCGCAGTTTCATTTCCAGATCTTCCACGACCACTTTGCCTTCCAGCGTCACAACGCGTCGTGAGGTGTCAAACGCGCCCCGCTCAGACGTGATCACCGTCGGGATCTTCGGCGCATCCGCAGCCGGCACGACGCCCGCAGTCGTTTTCAAACCATGCGGCAAAACAATTTTGACGTCCCGATTCATCTGCACCAGACTTTTCCCCGACTGCCATTCCAATCCGCGCCCCGTAATCTGATAGTTGCCTGCCTGAATCTCCACCGTGCCGTCCGTCGTGGCTTGTTTTTCCCGACGATCAAAAAGACAGCCGGTCGTCGTCACCGTCATGTCCACTTTGCCATCGCGATAAAACTCAACTTTGACACCTTCCAATTCGACGAGATTTTCCGAGCGCATCCGACCGCGGTCGCCGTGCAGGTTCCATCGGAGATTCCCCTGTTCATCTTCCTCCGGAACATTAAAGTCAGTGAAAGCGCCTTTCGGCAGACGATTTTGCGCAAGCACCGGCGCCGCCACACTGCAAACGGCCACCAATAAATACAATCGAGTCGTTCTCATCATTCGTTCACAATTCCATGAATTTCGCGCAGCATTTCGAATAATCGTGGCAATTTCGATAGAGGCAACTGCGTCGCCGCATCCGACAATGCCCGCTCCGGACGCGGATGCACCTCCACAAACACCGCATCGCATCCCGCCGCGACCGCCGCTCGCGCCAGCACGGACGCCATCGAGCGATCGCCGCCCGAACGATCACCAAGACCGCCCGGAGACTGCGTGCTGTGCGTCGCGTCAAACACCACCGGCCAGCCAAACCGTTGCATCACCGGCAACCCGCGCATATCCACAACAAGATTATGAAACCCAAACGTCGTCCCCCGCTCCGTCAACAAGATTCCACTCGCCCCAGCTACCTTCAGTTTCTCCACGATATTTCCCATTTCTTGCGGCGAAAGAAACTGTCCCTTCTTCACATTCACCACGCACCCGGTCACCGCCGTTGCCACCAGCAAATCCGTTTGCCGACACAAAAACGCAGGGATTTGCAGCACGTCCGCCACCTCGCCCACAATATCGGCATGATCCTCGCGATGCACATCTGTCAACACCGGCAATCCAAGCTCGGCCTTGACCCGCCGCAAAATATCCACACCCGCCTGCAAACCGACGCCGCGAAAACTCTTGTGCGAACTGCGGTTTGCCTTGTCGTAGCTGGCCTTAAAAATCAGCGGCACCTTGTCGCGCCGCGCCCACTCGGCCATCCATTCCGCCTGCCGAAGACATGCGCGCTCGCTCTCGATCACACACGGTCCGGCGATGAGCGTCAGCGGTCGGCCGCGCCCGATCTCCAGTTTCCCGACTTTGACAATCCGGGGCTTCATTTCCCGCTACTCTACTTGCAAAACCCCACAACGCAAAGATTTTCCGCTCGAAATCTTTCCCTTCACGGCGATTTCGCCGCTAACGCATGCGGGATACCGGTTCGCGCTGCTAGCTCTGCCAGACTGTAGCCAACAGGTTGATAGGTCGGATCCGAGGGTAATTTGGAATACGTCGTTTGCACCCATTCCCAAATCCGTTCCCCGTCGCGCGTGACCGGATACTGCGGGGCGCGGTTCTCAACCGCGGCCGCCGCTTCCTCCGCTGCACAAAATCCGTCGCATTCCTCCTCTTGGGATGCCACACGAGTCTCCACGACCGAATGCAAAGTTTCGTGATACAGACGTCGAGCCAGTTCATCCGTGGCAGGCCACAAAAACCCGCGCGGCACGCGCTCGACGACGATATACAGGATGCCACCTGTAATCCGCTCCTTTTGGTACAAGGCATCCACACCAAGCGCATCCGTAAATCGAATGCGCCCCGAGCGCAAAAGCTCACGGGCGCGACGGGTCAGTTGATCGCCGCGCGGAGTGCGCCCAAAATCGCTCGTCGCAACCTGGTTGATGACAACTTCAACGGCAGCCAATCCTGTTTTTGAATCTGTTGCAGGTAATTCCTTTGGCCGTCGAGAGGCGCGAACGCCGAATCCGATGCAAACCAAAGCCGCACCACAAACTAGCAATACAGCGACCCGGCGCATCGGTGGAAAGGCAAGAAATCGGCTCTGCGAGGGAAATGGATTCGTCGCCATAAACCTTTCGTTGATGCAGGGAAAACTAAACCCAATCTTCATTTCGCGCAAGGGATCGATTTTCCACTTGCGATATAGCCACCTGTCAGTTATTTTCCAAACTGGACGCCGGTGTGGCGGAATTGGCAGACGCGCTGGACTCAAAATCCAGTGCCCGAAAGGGCGTGTGGGTTCGATTCCCTCCGCCGGCACATCCCCAAAACGCGGGAAACTCGAAATTCGCAGCACGAAGTCCGAATACCCAATCTCTCATCTCCGGGCACTGGTCTCCAATTACTTCGCCAGCTTTTCTAACTCCCGGACAATTTCCGATGCATGCCCCTTGATGTTGGCGTTCACGTTGAGATTGCTGTAGGCAACTTTCCCGTCTTTGCCGATGATGAAGGTGATTCTCTTGGGGTATCCACTGCTGCCCGCGCCGTAGGCGGTCGAGATTATCTTATCCGTATCCACCAAGAGCAGAAACGGCAATTTGTTTTTCTCGATGAACGACTTGTGCGATTCGAGGCTGTCATTGCTCGCGCCCCAAATGGTCGCGCCTGCCTTCTTCAGGTTATCGTATGCGTCGCGGAACCCGCACGCTTCGAGCGTTCAACCCGATGTGTCGTCTTTGGGATAAAAGAAAAGCACCACCGGCCCTTTGGCCAGAGCATCCTTGAGCGATACGGTCGAGCCATCGCTGGCGGTCGTGGTAAATTCCGGGGCTGCATCGCCCACCTTGGGGGCATCGGCCGAAAACGCCGGCAACATCATGCCGATCAAAAAAACAATTCCAAGTAGTATGGTGGTTTTCATGGCTGTTCTCTACCGCTTATTGACGGCAGTCTCAAGCGAAAATTCACGCTGGAATTATCTCCCGGATTCGCCTAGCATTTCGGGACAAGGAGCGATTCATGTATAAAATCATCGGTGGTGATGGACGCGAATACGGGCCGGTCTCGGCCGATCAACTGCGCAAATGGATTGCCGACGGACGCGCCACCGGCGAGACCCGCGTGCAACTCGAAGGCAGCGCCGATTGGAAACCCCTGAAAGAGCTTGTGGAATTTGCCGAGGCTGTCGGCACAAAATCGCCAACGCCATCCTCGTCATCGTCGCCACCCCCTCACCGCGATCCAATGCAAGGAGACTTTCAACTGGATATCTCGAGCTGTTTTGGGCGGAGTTGGCAATTGTTGAAAACCAATTTTGCGTTGGTTGTTGGCTCGACCGCGTTAATCCTGATAATCTTAGTATTACTCGGCTGGACACAGATTGGCTGGATCATCAGCGGACCGTTTCTGGGCGGGCTTGCCTTGTTGTATCTCAAACTCATCCGTAACCAGCCAGCAACTTTGGGCGATGCCTTTTCGGGGTTTTCGGTAGCGGGCCTGCACCTATTTCTCGGTTGGTTGATTGCCGCATTGTTAACGACGCTCGGCTGCGGGTTATTGATTTTGCCGGGAGTATTTTTGGCAGTGATTTGGTGGTTCACGGTGCCGCTCATCGCCGACCGACGCATGGATTTCTGGCCGGCAATGGAATTGAGCCGTAAGGTGGCCACCAAACATTGGTTCACCGTCTTCGGGCTGCTGCTGTTAACGACGCTGGTTGGCATTGCGGGTGTTCTGGCGTGCGGCATCGGCATTTTTGTCACCATCCCCCTTGCCATTGGCGCTACGTATTACGCGTACGAAGACTTTTTTGGGTCGAGACCGTCATGAAACTCACAACCGATCGGGTCTACTTAGCGTTATGAACTTCGCCATTTGCAATGAGACGTTCGCGCCGCTCTCGAGCACGACGTTTCAGCATTGGAGCTTTTCCAAAACCTGCCGTTGTGCCGCCACCCTCGGTTATCAAGCCGTTGAACTTGCCCCGTTCACCTTCTATTCGCACCCGGAAGTCGCCGTCCGCAGCATCACACCGGCAAAACGCGATGTCATCCGCAAAACCGCCGAGGATGCTGGACTCAAGATTGTCGGGCTGCACTGGCTATTGGTGCAAACACAAGGCCTGCATCTGACCTCGCCCGATTCCGCTGTCCGAAAAGCTACTCGCGAGTATACCGAAGCGCTGGTGGATTTCTGCGCCGATGTCGGCGGCACGTTGCTCGTTTGGGGTTCGCCCAAACAACGAAATCTTGCCGACGGCATCACCAAACAGCAAGGATTGGAATTTGCGGCGGAAATTTTTCGCGGCGTGATGCCCCGCTGCGAAGCCCGCGGCGTAACCCTCTGCATCGAACCGCTCGGACGCAAAGAAACCAACTTCATCAATACCGCCGCGGAAGGCGCGTGGCTGGCCGCCACGGTGAATCATCCCCGTTGCGCGCTGCACCTCGATGTGAAAGCCATGACGGACGAAGGCACGCCCATTCCCGATATCATCCGTTCACATGGAAATCTGCTGCGTCACTTCCACGCCAACGATCCAAACCTGCGCGGCCCTGGGCAAGGCGATGTGGACCACGCGCCGATTGCTGCGGCGCTGCGCGAGATTGGATACAAAGGCTACGTCAGTGTGGAAGTCTTCGACTACACGCCAGACCCCGAAACCATCGCGCGGCAATCCATCGAGTATATGAAGCGGGTTTATGTTTGACCCCGAATGAACACGAATTCACACGAAGGTTGCTCTGTATTCGCGTCCATTCGCGTGCTTTCGTGGTTAAAAAATATTATTGCAGTACTCACCCTTCTCTCCTCCCTCCTCCCTCTCCACGCGGCAGATCCACTCTCGACTGGCATTCCCTCTCTTCGCGTGCCCGATGCCGTCGGCGTCAACATTCACTTCACCGGCGCACCCAAACGCGACCTCGACCTCATCGCCGCCGCTGGATTTGGTTTTGTGCGAATGGACTTCACGTGGAGCGGCGTCGAGCGCAAACGGGGCGAATACGATTTTAGAGCCTATGACCAACTGTTAAATGGCCTCTCGGAACGAAAGATCCGAGCCTTGTTCATCCTCGATTACGGCAATCCGATTTACACCGGCGCGCCAATGAATCCACCCGTGACCGAGGAAGCGCGAACAGCCTTCGCAAAGTTTTGCGCCGCCGCCGTCTCTCACTACAAAGATTTTCCGAATGGTCGCAGCATCATTTGGGAAATCTGGAACGAGCCGAACATCTCGCAATTCTGGAAACTCAACCCCAACGCCGACGACTACGCCGCGATGGCCATTCAAGCGTGCAAAGCCATGCGCGAGGCCGACCCGCTATGCACCATCATCGGACCGGCCACTTCGGAAATTGATTTGAAATTTCTGGAGCGCGTGTTTGAGAAAGGTCTGCTCGATCATCTGGACGCCGTCAGCGTCCATCCCTACCGGGGAAGCAATCCTGAAACTGTCGAACGCGAATACAGCAAGCTGCGGGCGTTGATTGCGAAGTATTCAACCACGAAAAACGCGAAAGGCGCGAAATCTATCCCGATCATTAGCGGGGAATGGGGATATTCGACTCACGCCAGCGGCAAATCGCGAGAACAACAAGCCCAATATCTGGCTCGCCAATGGCTGACGAACCTTGCCAACGGCATCCCGCTCTCCATTTGGTACGACTGGCATGACGATGGTCCTGACCCCAAAGAAAACGAGCACAACTTCGGCACGGTGCAATACAAAGATTGGCAGCCAAAACCAAGTTATCTCGCTGCAAAGACTTTCATTGAACAATTACGTAGACACGAATTCGCAAAACGGATTCCACAAAAATCGACCGATGACTACGTGCTGCTCTTCACCCGCGGCAAAGAGCAACGCCTCGTCGCTTGGACGACGGGAAAAGAGCACGAGATTGTTTTGGAGTGCGCGAGCTTGCTGCCGCTTTTCTCGGAATTAAAGATACAGCAAAGCGCGAGCAAGCTCGCGCACTCCAAAACCGAAGTCACAGTTGCCTCGCTCATGGGCGAAACCAAACCGCTACCCGCAGAAGAAAACCAATACAAGCTAACGCTCACGCAAAACCCGCAGTTCTTATCATGGACGGGGCAGAATGACCGCCTCGCCCTCGAAGCCGCGTGGCGCGTAAACGTCGATAATCCACTCATCAGCGCTGGAGTGCCAGCGAAGGACAAGGACGCGCCGCGATTCACTGTTACTGTATCCAATCCATTCGAAAGAACTTTACAATTCGTGCTTCGCGCAAAAGGCGAAAATGGCTGGGAAAAGTTTGCCTCACATCAAATCAAAGCGAAGCAAACCGCTTCTTACGAATGGCGGGGTGCGATGACCCGACGGGACAGCGATCAGTTAATCGTGCCTGTCGAACTACAAATCGACTCGCCTAAGTTTTTGCTTACCAACGCCGTCGAGTTCACCGTCGGTAACACAGTTCTCCTTCGTGCCGCTCCCGCCGCCGACGCAAACGGTAATCTGGAAGTCCGAGTCATCGCGTCAAATCCCAGCGGAGAACCAATGAAAGGAGAGCTTCATTGGACAGTGGGACACGCCGTATCGCGAACAGCAGCTCTTGTCTTCAAACCAGGACAGCAAGAGACGACCTTGCCAATCTCGACGGGACTGTTGCTCCCCCGAGAAACATCATTGCGGTTTGATTACTGGCTATCGCCGCCAAAGGAAAAAAAACTGATGGAGGCCGATTTGGTGCATAACACAATCATCCGCCTCGTCGAGGTGTTCGACGACAATCGCAGTCACCAGTATCGGGCACAGGTCGACGGCGACGCGAAGGTGGCTGGCAAGGCAGTACTTACCAGAGGAAAATCCGCGGGAGATAATCCGCCGTTTCCGAGCGCCGCCCGCATTGATTACGAATTCGGCGATGGATGGCGGTTTTTACTGCTCGCGCCAAAAGAGCCGGTGGCCATTGCGGACAAGCCAAAATCGTTGGGTGTCTGGGTCCATCGTTTATCCGTGGCACAGGCGTCCCTGCCTGTGGGGGATGTAATCCGATGCCGCTTTGTGGACACAACCGGTCAAACTTTTCAGCCAACGGCAGAAACAAAGCTAGATTTCGCTGGTTGGCGCTACGTAACCATGGCGCTCGCGGACACAGCCACGATGGGACATTGGGGCGGCGCGAACGATGGCATCATCCACTACCCAATCAAGTTCGAAACGCTTTTCCTCGTGGATTCCGTCAGCCGCAAGGCGCACAAGGATGCAGTTTGCGTGACGGGGTTTACTTTGCACTACTGATTTGCAGCGCGACGGTCCATTGTCGTTTTCCCATCTTCCGACTTGTCGACGAAATGGCGCGATCAATCGCGCCAAGACAAAGCGCCGACCCGCCGTGCTCGCGCACGTCGCGGCAGGTGAATCGGCGCACTCCATAATCCTTTCGCGTCCATTCGCGATCTTTCGTGGTTCAAAATTTTACGGCAATCGCCCTCACGTCGGCGGGGATCGTGACGAAATCCTTGGTATAGGATTTCTCGTCCGCTGATTTGCCGTCGAATTCCGCGCCCTTCACATACGCGCCCATCGGCGGGTGTAACTCGAAACCGTTTGGTGGTTTCGCCGCGCCCGTCAAGGTCAGACGCAGAATTTTCGCCGCTGGATCGTAGCTCATCCGATACCCGAGCTTGCCGAAATGGGTCGGCCAATCGGAAATTTCCACCGTGTAATTCGCTTTCGTGAACCAATCCAGTGGCACTCCCGCCGCCAGCACCAGTTGCTCGCCACGCTCATAAACGAACATTGCGCGAAACAGATTCGAGTAGGCCGCCGCCGTGACGGCGCTGGGCAGTTCACCGCCCACAAACCGCGATTTATCGCCGCGCCCAATCTGTTCCGCCCATGCGTGCAGACTCGGAAAACTCTCGTGCGCCAAATGCCAGCGCGCGATCTTTACCGATTCCTGACGTTTGCCCAATCGCATCATCGCATTGGCAAAATTCAATCCGTGCGCCGGCCAAATCCGACCGTGATGCATAAAACCGCCATCGTTGGGGCGGACAAAGCGATGCCAGTAGCCCTCAAAAGATCTATTGAGCCACACATCGTTCAAAGAACCATTGAGAATATGAAATTCGCATGGCCAAACTCCCGCACTCGTAAACACTGCTGCCTCAGAGTTTGGCAGGTCATCAAACCTGGCTGGAATTAACGCCGACTTATTACTTTCCATCGCCAAATCGATTTTATCTTTTGTTTCGTGAGCACCTGCTTTCGCAAGTTGAGAAAGAGCTTTCACCCCCTCCTCTTTCGAAAGAACTGTGGCGGCAATCACAAGTTCGCGAAGTGCACTGACATTCCAGTAACCAAGTAAAAAGTTTTCGCCAGTCGTAACAAGCTTTGCTTCGCTTGAAACAAGATTCATAAATTGTTTTTCCAGCCAATCCTTGTTGGACCGAAAGTTGAAGTAATTCATCAGTGCAACGATTTCCTCCGCTCTCGGTTCTTTCTTCTCCGCAAACGACTTGATGACTTGGTCAGCAGCTTCGGTGAGACCCGCGGCTTCAAGCGCGTGGAGCATCACGACGACATCGCCCGCGCTAACTTCGCCGCTGGTTGGCCCCGCGCGAAAAGTTTGACCATCGAGCGAGAGCAAGAGATACGCGAGCGAGGCGCGGTAAGCGTCTGCCCATTGTTTTTCTGAGATGGAGATTTTCGCGCGACCGAGAGTCGTTGACCAAAAATCATGCGCATGCTGATAGCTCTTGGCGGTGTCGAGCGAATCGTTGAGCGCGAGCGCAGGGGCAGTTGGTTCGGTCTCGGTCAACGGGAGACGAAAACAGAGCTGAACGGTGGCGTGAGGTTCAATTTTTAGGTCGTGCTTGAGCAATGCGCTGGCCATCCCCTTCTCATCGCTGGCTCGCGTCCCTCCCGGCATTTGTCCGCTAAGCGCGATTGCCGATAGATCGCCCACGTCGCCACTTGCCGCGCCAAACGAATCAGGCGGTTGCTCGCTGTAGAGCGCCAGTTTGCCATTCACGAGAGTCCAGCGATCTTGGCGGAAGATTTGTTTGATGGGCGATATGCCTTCCGTAATCGCATAAGGCCGAATCGCGGTAAGCAGCGAGATGGTCTTGGGCGCATCGGAGAGATTTTCGAGCGAGACCACCGCAAAAGTCATGGCTTGATCGTCGCGCACATCTTTGCCCCAGACGAACCACTGTTGGGTGACGCGCACGGCATTGTCCTTGGACTCTCCCGCCTGCCAAATTGCAATTGGCATCGGAAGAAAACCATCATTCATTTGCCACGTGATATTTTTCAGTTGGGGAGAATGGAGCTGATGATCCATCCAAAGCCAATGTTGCACCGAGAATCCGCCAGGACGCGGCGAATAGCTGGCGTCGTTGGCGACCAACGCTTTGGTATGACCGCCCGCCATGCCGATCATCGTCCATGATGGTTGCGATCCACGCGCCCACGCGGGAAAAATCCACGCTGGATTCGCCCGCGCCAGGGCCCGGATTTTTTCTTCAGGAGTGTCGAAAAATTCTTTGCTGCTCGCGATGGCGACGGGCACACGGGTCAACCCTCCCGTGCCACTTGCATCCACCACACGGATTGCCAAGGTAATCGGCTGACCTTTCTCGACGAACGCCGTGATGTCGGTAACGGTCGGTGTCTGCCAAACAGTCGAGTTGCGCTTGTGACCGTAGCTGGCAACTTTCTTGCCGTTGACGAAAAGGTCGTAGGCATCGTCCACGCCGCCAAGGCCAAACCAAAACTCAGTCCAATCGGCGGGAACCTCGACCCGTTTGCGATACCACGCGACGCCGTCGTGATCGGGAAAACCTTGATCCTCCCACGGCTTGCCGGCATCTATCGTTGCCCAATTAGCATCGTCAAAGTCTGGCGTTGCCCATTTCTGGATCTCGCCGATTTTTTTCGGGTCAGTCGAGAATTTCCAACCCGCGCGCAGGTCGAGGGATGATGATTGTCCGAAAGCGTTGGCCACGAGGAGGCTTAAGAACACTAAAATAATGGGGCATGAGTGTTTCATCTTCGCGTCACTAGCGGGGCTTGATACGATATTTCCCACCCTCTTCTTGAAGGAAGCCGATTTTCCGGCGAGGCGGGTCGAGTGGTTGTACCAGTTCGCGGATGACGCGCCAAACTTTAGCGAACTCTGCGTCCTGCCGCGCTTCAAGAGAATCGAGCTTTCGCGCGAGGTCGGCGTGCGTCGCCAACACTTGCCGCAGCCGAACGAACGCGCGCATGATCTCAATGTTGACCTGCACGGCGCGCGGACTGCGCAGCACGCTGGAGAGCATGGCAACGCCCTGCTCGGTAAATGCGTATGGCGAGTAGCGGCGACCACCCCAACTTGAGGTCACAAATTGTGACCTCAAGTTTTTCGTCTCTGTGGCAGTCAATCGAAACATAAAATCCAACGGGAATCGGTCGCGATTTCGCTTCACCGCTTGAAGAAGAACCTTGGTAGGCACGCCGTACAGCAACGCTAAATCAGCGTCGAGAATGACTTTCTGGCCGCGGAGGAGAACGATGACGTTGTGGATGCGCTCGACCGGAACGAGAGAGCGCGATGCCCTGTAGGATTTAATTATTTTGCGCGGCGGTTTCAAAGCAGCGTCCCAATACAATCTGCTGGTTTATGCGAGGCGGGATCGTCCAGCACATCGAGCAGTTTGAGAAATTCGGCGGAGAGCGACGCATTCTTCCGGCGACGGGTGCGCGCGTGTTCGAGTCGCCGCCAGCGCTGTTCGTCATCGTTGAATTGCGCTACGACGCCCTGAATGAACTGCTGCTCGCGCGGCAAATAAGGGACAGCGGGATTCGGGCAGGCTGGGGTTTGGTGGTTCACGACAATCGGAAGAATAGCACGGGTAAATGTGCGCGACAAGCATGGCTCAGAAATTTCCCGATTGATAAAGCCATAGCTGCCTGTTGATTTATCCCAATTTCGCTGCACGGGGGCGCGCGGCCTACAACCTTCCCACCTGAAATTTGCGTTATTGAAGGCCGCGTGCCCCCGCGCGGCGAGTAATTCAAAAGCTGTTAAAAGCGCCCTACATCTCAATATGCTCGCGTTTGAGATAATCTATGATCTGCGCGACGCATTCGGCAACGGTGTGTTTGTCCGTGTGAATGGTGAGTTCGGGTTTTTCCGGTGGCTCATACGGCGCGCTGATTCCCGTAAAATGCTGGATTTGACCCGCGCGCGCTTTTTTGTAGAGACCTTTGGGGTCGCGCTGTTCACAGACATCGAGCGGAGCGCTGACATGAACCTCGATGAATTCCCCTTCCCGGAGGATCGAACGAACAAGGCGTCGGTCGTCGCGATAGGGCGAAATAAACGCTGTGACGACCAGCGTTCCCGCATCCGCAAAGAGTTTGGCAACCTCGCCTACGCGACGAATGTTTTCGGTGCGATCTTCAGGTGAAAAACCCAGGTTGGCGCTAAGTCCGTGGCGGACATTGTCGCCGTCCAGCACGTAGGTGTGCAAGCCCATGTGGAAGAGTTCGCGTTCCAGCTCGGCGGCAATGGTGCTTTTGCCCGCGCCACTAAAGCCGGTCAGCCAGAGCACCGCGCCTTTGTGCTTGTTGCGGCGTTCGCGCGCGGCGCGATCCACCGTGGCGGCCGTCCAGGATATATTCTGGCTCTTCACTCCTGAAAGGACGGAGCGACGGTCGGGATATTCGCCCTTGCTGATGACACCCCCGCCACAGACCTGGCGATCGTCCACAATGACGAACCGACCGGTCGGCACGATGCGGTTGTAGTTGTCGAACGCGACAGGGGATTTGGTGCGGATGGTGATCTCGGCAACATCGTTGCGCGCTATGTGTTTGCGTTCGCCCAGCGGAATCTCATTCAACGTCGAAGCATCAATGAGTTTTTCGATGGATTGAATCTGGCACTCAATTTCCTCGGTGCTCAGCTTGAGTTTTACCCGGCGACCGACCTCCAGATTTTTGCGGCCAAGCCAGAAGAGTTTCGCGTTGAACACGTCGGTTTCGATGGGCGCATCGGTTTCCAGCGACCCAATTTGGCCGCGCTCGACAAAAATCTGCTCGGTGAGCGTGATCCCGATACTCTCGCCCGCGCTGGCCGATTGACGAGAACCATGCGGCCAGTTTTCAATGCTCTTGATGGTGCTTTGCTTGTTGCGCGGCGAGAAAAGTATTTTATCGCCGACCTTGAGTGTACCCGATTCAACGCGACCCGCGAGGATCCGACGGTCGTCGAAGCGGTAAACATCCTGGATCGGGAACCGCAGCGGCAGATTTTGTGGCGGCGCGGCAACTTCAAAGCTGTCCAGGGCGGCAAGCGCCGTCGGCCCATTGTACCATTTCATCTGCAGCGAGGCTTTCGCGACGTTCTCGCCTTCTTTTGCCGCAATGGGGATAAAGAGTTTAGGCGTGATGCCGATTTTGGTCAGAAAATCGCGGTATTCTGCCTCGATCCGCTTGAACTCTTTCTCGCTGTAACCTATGAGGTCCATTTTATTGACCAGCACGGCGATTTGCTTAATTCCAAGCAGGGAGAGCAGAAAACCGTGGCGGCGCGATTGTTCCTGCACGCCTTCGTTGGCGGCAATCAACAGCAGCGCCGCTTCCGCGTTCGCCGCGCCGGTGACCATGTTTTTCAAAAATTCCTTGTGACCGGGTGCATCAATGATGACGTACTGGCGTTTCGGCGTGCGAAACCAGATCTGCGCTGTGTCAATCGTGATGTTCTGGTCGCGCTCCGCCTGGAGGCCGTCCATCAAGTTCGCCCACTCGAACGGCACGCCGCGGCGCTTGGCGACGGCAACCAACTGCTCGTATTTGCCCTCGGGCAGCGCGCCCGTGTCGTAGAACAGACGACCAATGAACGTGGACTTGCCATGATCCACATGACCGACAATGACGATTTTAAGTTGTTCGGTTGTTACATTCATTTCATTCGTTCTCGTCGTCGTCCTCGGCTGTTTCTAATTCGATCACGAGGACGATGACGAGGACGATTGGGTTTACATGTATCCATCCCTCCGCAGTTTCTCGAACGCGTCTTCGCTTTCCTTGTCCTGCGCGCGGCCGGCGCGCTCGGAGGTTTTGGTGGTGCGAAGTTCCTCGACGATGTCGTGGATGGTCTTCGCATTCGATTTGATCGGGAAGGTACACGGATAGCAGCCGAGACTGCGAAAACGCTCCCCTTTTTCGTTGGCGAAATAGAGCGGAATCACCGGGATGTTCTCGCGTTCGATGTATTCCCAGATGTTCAGCTCCGTCCAGTGCAGGAGCGGATGGATCCGGATGTGCGTGCCTGGCTCGAAGTCCGTCTTGAACTGATCCCACAACTCCGGCGGCTGATCTTCGACGTTCCATTCCATATTCTTGTCGCGCGGCGAAAAATACCGCTCCTTGGCGCGGGTCGGGTCTTCGTCGCGGCGCACGCCAACGATGACGCCTGTAAAATGATGCTCATCGAGCACTTGTTTAAGCGCGTCTTTTTTGAGCGTACCGCAGCACTCAACGCGGGTGGCTTTGCCATGCGGATAATCGCGCTGGTCGCGCAGGACTTGCTCGTTTTTGCCGACCACTAGCTTCAAGTTCCAATCCTTGCAGAGTTTGTCGCGATACTCGATCATGGAGGGGATTTTGTAGGTGGTGTCCACGTGGACGAGCGGGAACGGCACATGGCCGAAGAACGCCTTGCGCGCCAGCCAGAGCAGCACGGTCGAGTCTTTGCCGATACTCCAGAGCATCGCGAGATGCTCGAACTTGTTGAACGCCTCGCGCAGGATGAAAATGCTTTGGTTTTCGAGTTTTGTTAAGTAGTCCATAAAAGGTTACCCACGAAAAACGCAAAATTACGCGAAAAAATCTCCGCTTTCCTTTCGTGTCTTTCCGCGTGTTTCGCGGGTCAAAATCCTTTCCGTTTCATTCATAGTTCGGTTTCTCCGGTATCACGGCACGATCCGCACATTGCGCAGCGCGCGCTCGGGCAGCTTGGCAGGCTTGGGCGTAAACTCTACGCTGCGAATGCTATGCGTCGGGATGACCA
This sequence comes from uncultured Verrucomicrobiota bacterium, assembly GCA_964348665.1. Taxonomy (GTDB): domain Bacteria; phylum Verrucomicrobiota; class Verrucomicrobiia; order Palsa-1439; family CAYGDP01; genus CAYGDP01. Next base: position 27,301 of record CAYGDP010000023.1, on the reverse strand, counting down.
TCATGCGGTCGGTCAGCTCGAGCACGAGATTCGGCGCTTCGAGCATTTGCTCGATACGCCCCGCTTGATTGGTTAGGTCGGGCCGCGGCTGAAACTCAAACTTGTGTTTCGTGCCGTCCACACACGTGACGATCATCGTCACGCGATTGGGAATCGAAGGTTTTGGTTTCATGGTCATGCTTTCTGGTTTTGCTGCAAGCGGTTGTTTTCCGCCAATAATTTCTGGATCAGACGCGTGTATCCTTCTTCGATCCAGGAAACAATCCAAAAGAAGACACACAGAAGCGCCGTAAACCCGATCGAGGGAAGATCATCCGCAGCGGCACGCGGCCCACGCCAGGCCACATCCACTCCCAAGAATACGACGCAGAGAATCGCAATCACTACCGCAATGATCCGGCGTGGCCGGAATTGCGTCAGCTCTTTTTCGATCGTGCTCAAAATAACTTTTTCTCTCTCGGTGAATTCCATAATTCGTCCTTTCCGTCGGACTAGATGTCCGACATAAACGTATGCAGGCCGCACTCCTTCTTTTGCAGACCGCGCCAGCGTCCGGCGCGCTCGTCTTCGCCTTCCAAAACAGGCTGAGTGCAAGGCCAGCAACCGATGGAGGGATAATTTTTATCGTGGAGCGGATTGTAGGGAAGCTCGTGGCTGACGATATACCACCAGACTTCTTCCTTGGTCCACCCGACCAGCGGGTTGATTTTCACAAGCTCGTGGCTCGTCGCCGCGTCGCGCTGCGCCTGCAACATCTGCGCTTGCGCACGTGCCTCCGTGCCTTGGCTGCGGCGTACGCCCGTGATGAGCGCGTCGAGCGTCTGCTGCTTTTTTCGCATCGGCAAAACCTTGCGCGCATGGCAGCAGAGATCAGGCACGACCTTGTACGGCTCATCGCCGTGCTTGGCGGTCAACTGTTCGACCTCGACCGGATCGGGATGCAGCGACTCGATCTGAATGCCGTAACGCTGTTCAAGCTGCTGCTTCAACTCTTGCGTCTCCTTGAACAAAAAACCTGTATTGAGCGTGAAGATCGGGATTTTTTTGTCGAGCTGCATGGCGTAGTCAATGATAACCAGTCCTTCCGGGCCGAACCCCGTGCTGATCGCCACGCGCGGCCAGAATTGTTCAATCGCCCACCGCAGCACGGCGGGAGGACGCTGTTGCTCAAAGTCCACGGACAACCGTTTCAACTCTTCTGGGCTGAATTTCATTGCGACACCTCCCGCGGACTGAAACTCCAAACTCCAAACTCCAAACTCCAGGGAAGCCTCAAATTCCAAGCTCCAAAATACAAATGCAGACCTCGCTCTTGCCCCTCTCGCGCGAAATGCGCATTGGGGATTGATGCTTGAGTTTTCTTTGGTGCTTGGGGTTTGGTCATTGGTGCTTCCGCGCTTCGCGGTCATCCTTCAATCACATTGATCTCCACGGGTTCAACCTTTACGCCGAGGTGTTCCAGCCAAGCAATCGCGCGCTTGATCTCGGCACGCTCGCCTTCCAGTTCGAGCGATACGATGCCGATCTCCTCGGTCACGCTCGCTTGCCGAATGTTGGTCACGACCGAAAATTTGTGACCCAACTCCCAAATCACAGGCCGCTGAATCCGCTGCTTCGGAAACGTCAGCCAGAGCCGCTTGCGCTCGTTGCTGCCCGTTGGGCGCACGCGCGGGTGCACCCTTACATCACCCGTTGATTTTTTCGTCGTTCGTTTTTTCATAATGGTGTTTTATTCCTTCGCGCCGTGCTGGCGTAAGAATGCTGCCACATCGTCATACTTCCCATGCTTGGCTTCATTCGCCAATTGCAATGCAGTTTTCCCATCCTCATTCTTGGCATCGATGTCGGCGTTGTTTTTGACAAGAAACTCTACTGCTTCGTTTCTGCCTTCGTATGCTGACTCATGTAGCGGGGTCGCTCCATGTTTGTCTTTCGCATTGACGTCGGCCTTGCTCACGATCAGCAAGCGAATAATTCCAATGTTGCCTCGGGAAGCTGCACGGTGGAGTGGAGTCTCGCCATTACGGCCCTTGGCGTTTACGTCTGCTCCGCGAGCGATTAAAACCTTTACAATATCTGTCGAGTCTTGGGAGTAATCGGCCGCGATGTACAGCGGCGTGTTCCCGTATTCGCCTCTCGCATCAACATTCGCCCCACTGTCCAGTAGGATTGTCATTACCCCAGCGGCACTGGCGGACATCCCTCTACCTGCTGGAACATCGTGCATTGCAACCCAATGGAGGGGCGTCCAACCTTGCGTATCTTTCGCGTTGATTTCGGACTTACGCGCAACGAAAGTCTTGATGATTTCCAGTTGACCGTGAATGGCTGCGGTATGCAATGGAGTCCTGCCTGGATTATCTCGCGCGTCGAGGTCGGCTTTGTGATCCAAGAGAAATTCTGCGATCTGCCTGTAATCACTCTCCGTCTTTTCTTTCTCACGGCCTCCAATGGAAGCAATGGCACGTTCGGGAACGCCAGCTGCGGCCTTATGCAAGGCCGTTTCGCCAAGACCATTCTTCTCGTTTACACAATCGGGCCTGGCTTTGATAAGTTGGGCGACTCTTTCGATGTCACCGTCATAAGCCGCGTCATGGATTTCGCCACTTCGGGCAAACGACGAGCACACCCCAACTGTCAGCGCGGTGAGTGCCAGCAATTTTGCGATTTTCGTTTCCGTTTTCATTTTGTCTTTTTGAGCGGGCGAGCCAGCGGCTTGCCCCTACCTTTTGTGCTTCTTGTGCCTTTTTGTGGCCATCCAAATTCTTACCCACCCGCGATGGCGGGGACGATGCTGACTTCGTCGGTGTCTTTGACGGCGGTCTTGAGGCCGTCCATGAACCGAATGTCCTGGTCGTTCAGGTAGACGTTTACGAAGCGGCGGATTTCGCCTTTTTCGTCGCAAAGCCGTTCGCGGATGCCCGCGTATTGGCGTTCGAGATCGGCGAGCAAGTCGCCAATGTTCGCGCCACTCGCCTCCACGACGGCTTGTTCCTTCGTCAGTTTCCTCAACGGTGTTGGGATTCTTACTTTTGGCATGTTATTCCTTTCATTACCCGCGAAATACGCGAAACACTCGAAAACTTTTGCGTTCTTTCGTGTGTTTCGCGGGCTACTTTATCTTATCCTTCTCATAGATTGCATCGAACTCTCTCAAACTCGGCCCGATCAGGCGCGGCGTAGCGCACTTTCCATTGATCGCTTCCTGCGTCTTCAAGCCATGTCCCGTAATGCAGAGCACCAGACTCTCGTTGCGCTTGATCGCGCCGCTTTCCACGAGACGTTTCGCCGCGCCGACCGTCACGCCGCCTGCGGTCTCGGCAAAAATGCCTTCGGTCTCCGCCAGCAGCTTGATGCCTTCGACGATCTCGTCGTCGGTTGGATTTTCGCCGTCGCCGCCGGTCTGTTTCATCGTTTGAATCGCATAAAACCCGTCCGCCGGATTCCCGATCGCAAGCGATTTGGCGATGGTGTTCGGCTTTTTGACGGGAGCTATGATGTCCGTGCCCGCCTTGATCGCATTCACGATGGGCGCGCAGCCTGCCGCTTGTCCGCCGAAAATCTTCGTTGCGTGGTCTTTCACGAAGCCGAGCTTTACGAATTCGCGGAAAGACTTATGGATCTTCGTGATCAGGGAGCCGCCCGCCATCGGGACAACCACGTTATCGGGCAATCGCCAGCCGAGTTGTTCGGCGATCTCGAAGCCCATCGCTTTGCTGCCTTCCGCGTAATACGGCCGAAGATTCACATTCACAATACCCCAGCCATAATTACCCGCGATTTCGGAGCATAGGCGATTCACCTCGTCGTACGTGCCGTGAATCCCGATGACTTTTGCGCCGAAGATGGCTGAGCCGAGCACTTTTCCCGTCTCGAGGTCGGCGGGGATCAGAACGTACGCGGGCAACCCCGCGCTGGCGGCGTTGGCGGCAACGCTATTGGCGAGATTCCCCGTCGAAGCGCAGCCGACAATCTTGAAGCCCAATTCCTTCGCGCGCGAGAGCGCCACCGAAACGACGCGGTCTTTGAACGATAAGGTCGGATAATTGACCGTGTCGTTTTTGACCCAGCATTCGCGCACACCGAGGCGTTTTGCTAGGCGATCGGCTTTCACCAAGGGCGTGAAACCGACTTGGAATCCCACCGTCGGTTCGCCGTCCAGCGGCAGCAACTCGCGGTAGCGCCACATCGTCGGCGGACGCGCGAGGATTTTCTCACGTGTCAGCGCCTTGCCGATGACCTCGTAATCGTATTCGACTTCGAGCGGCCCGAAACAGAACTCGCACACGTGCAGCGCTTCCTTCGGATAGCGCCGCGCGCATTCCCGACATTTGAGACCCAGCATATAGTTTTTGTGCATGGTGCGCACGTTCGCTGCGCGGGAACGCTAATCGAGGGAGGAAGGAAGACGAACCAACAGCGTCTCCTCTCATCTTTTCCTGTCTGCCCCGCCATCGCGGAACGAACAAGCTGGATTTAGCACCTTGTCACCACGTTGCTAGCGCGGTCGGTTGCTGTGGCTTCAACGGGCCAGTCCCTCTGCCACTCTCGATAAGAGCGTCCGCCACGGCGGACAGCGACGTGACTCTACCACAGCTGGGCAATCTGTCAACGTCAGTTTTTCAAAGAACAAATAATCACAGGCAGAGACGCCTGTGCCACCAATTAAATCTCGAACATTTGCGCGCGGCCGCTCGCGACTGTGACGATCTGGTCAAACTTCACCGACTCCGCTTCGCGCTCAAACACGCCCTTGAGGCGCTGCCAAACCTGCCGCAGCTCGTCGGGACATCCCCGATCCAGCGAGCAAGTGATATCAAACACATCACCGTGTACTGCGCGGAGCAGATCGGCAAAGCTAATCTGCTCCGGTGGACGCGCCAAAATGTAGCCTCCCGCTTGGCCACGCAGGCTGCGAATCAACCCGCTCGCCTTCAATTCCTGCAAAATCTGCACCAGATAATTCGCAGGAATCCGTTGACTCCGAGCGATCTCCTCAATGGACGCAGGTTGCCCGCTTGGATATTTCATCGAAAGCCACTCCACCGCGCGAGAAGCATAATCACATTTGACAGCAAGCTTCATGGTTAATCTTTACTAAATTACCTAACTCGCACTAGTATAATGGCGATTCGCAATCTGTCAAATGGTAACTGGATCGGATGGCAATTGGTCACCGAACATTGCTCTTGGGCAAGTGCCGGTCGCCGAGATAACATTCGCCGTTGCGACGCAGTGCGAGGCGTTTTTGTAGCCGCTCGGCATCGGCCTGAGCACGAGGGGAATCAGGATCGCCCAATAGGCCGAGCAAGCTGCGCAACATAGACGCGGAATCAGGAGGGATCGTGTAGTAGACCCAAGTGGCAATTTTCCGGGAGGCGAGTAGCCCCGCGCGATCCAGAAGGATCAGATGTTGGGAAATGTTAGGTTGGGAGAGTTCCAATGCATCGGCGAGTTCGCAGACGCAGTATTCGCCACCGAGGATGGCTTTGACGATCCGCAGACGGTTGAGTTGGCCGAGAGCCCTCAAGAAATGAACAGTCTTCTTCATGTGCAAGAGTTTAAAATGTATATGCGCATATACTTGTCTTATAGCTGAAATCGGAGGTTTGTCAAGCTCTCCATTTCGCGCTCGATACCTTTTCCACAACCCTCAACTAATCGCGCTTCGATGCCGCCAGTACCCCATATCTTGTGGATTTCGAGGCACTTACACTCGAGAAAAATGTTGTGTTTTTGGCCGAAAAATGTATACTCATAGGCGCAAAATCGATCCGAGAATGCCATGGCAAAAAAAGAAGATGCTACACCCAAGAGTTCGTCCAAGTCGTACGGCGCAGATAAAATTACAGTATTGGAAGGTATTGACGCGGTGCGCAAACGTCCCGCAATGTACATCGGCGACACGGGCACGCGCGGACTTCATCACCTCGTTTACGAGACGGTGGACAATTCCATAGACGAAGCGCTGGCCGGGCATTGCAAAAAAATCGTCGTGGCCATCCATGCCGATGGTTCTTGTTCGGTCGAGGACGATGGCCGCGGGATTCCCGTGGATATGCACAAGACGGAAAAGAAACCCGCGCTGGAAGTCGTTCTAACGATATTGCACGCGGGCGGCAAATTCGACAAAAAATCGTATCAAGTCAGCGGCGGTTTGCATGGTGTTGGCGTAACCTGCGTAAACGCGCTGAGCGAGTGGCTGGAAGCCGAGGTTCGTCGCGATGGGGCGGTCTGGCACATGGGGTTCGAGCGCGGCAAGACAACGAAGAAACTGAACAAGATCGGCAAAGCGCGCGGCACGGGCACGACGATCACATTCAAACCCGATAAAGAAATTTTTGAGAAAATTGATTTCAACTTCGATACGCTGGCCAATCGCCTCCGCGAGCTTGCATTTCTCAACAAGAGCATCGAAATCACGCTGACCGACGAACGCGGCAAAGGCAAGAGTGAGACGTTCAAATACAACGGCGGACTCGTCGAGTTCGTCCAGCATCTCAACCGCAGCAAGCAATCGCTTCACAAACCGATCTACGTCAACAGATCCAAGGACGGCATCGAGGCCGAGGTCGCGATTCAATACAACGACGGCTACAACGAAAACGTCTTCAGTTACGCCAACAACATCAATACCATCGAGGGCGGCACGCACCTCGTCGGCTTCCGCACGGCGTTGACGCGGACGCTGAATTTTTACGCGAAGTCGCACGAACTCATCAAAGAAAAAGACCCCCAGATCACGGGAGACGATCTTCGCGAAGGTCTCACCGCTGTCATCAGCGTCAAAGTCCCGCAGCCGCAATTCGAAGGCCAAACCAAAACCAAACTCGGCAATGGTGAAGTGGAAGGTATCGTCTCCAGCATCGTCAACGATGGGCTTGGCGATTTTCTCGAGAAAAATCCGCCCATCGCGCGGCGCGTCATTGACAAGGCGCTGGTCGCAGCGAAGGCTCGCGAAGCAGCTCGCAAAGCCCGCGACACCATCCGCAAAGGCGCGCTCGTCGGGGGCGGTCTCCCCGGAAAACTTGCCGATTGCAGCGAGCGCGACCCGCAGTTATGTGAACTGTACATTGTCGAGGGCGACAGCGCCGGTGGCAGCGCCAAGCAAGGCCGCGATCGCCGGTTCCAAGCCATCCTTCCCATCCGCGGCAAACTCATCAACGTCGAAAAGGCACAGGACCACAAAGTTCTCAACAACGAAGAAATCCGCACGATGATCACCGCCATTGGGACCGGTATCGGCCGGAGCAGCACCAACGGCGAAGAGAATGGCAAAGAAAAGAAAATGGGCGAGCAGACGGAGGGCACGGAGACAGAAAAACCGAAGGCCGACAAAGGCAGCTTTGATATCAGCCGCTTGCGCTACCATCGGATCGTGATCATGACCGATGCCGACGTGGACGGGGCCCATATCCGCACGTTGCTACTTACCTTTTTCTTCCGCAAAATGCCCGAGTTGGTGGAAAAAGGTCACATCTACATCGCTCAACCGCCGCTTTATAAAATCACCCGCAAGAAGCGCGAGGAATATGTGGATAGCGACGAGCAACTCAATCGAATGCTCATCGAGCTGGGCACCGATGACGCTACGTTGGTGCGGCTCAAGGACAAAAAAGAATTCACTGGCAAACCGCTGGTTGAGATCCTTGAATCGCTCGCGGAGTTGGATCGCCTAGCCCAAAGCATTCGCCGTCGCGGCGTCAACTTTACCGATTTTCTCGCCGCGCGCGGCGAAAAGAGTGGCGCTCTGCCACACTATCTTGTCCGCGTCGTCGCGAAAGGTCGTCAGCCCGAGATTTCGTTTGCCCACGACGACAAGGAGCTGAGTAAAATGCTCGATCGCCTCGAAAAACAGGGCGTTATCGCCGATGCCGACGAAGTCGCAAGCGAAACGGACGCCGAAAAACTGCGCGCCAAGCATTACGAGTTGTTCGAGTCCATCGAGATCACAAAAGTTCTCAACACTCTCGAACGCAAAGGTCTTCCCATTGAGCAATACCGCGTTTCTCTGACCAAGTCCGATGACAAGGAAAAAGAGCCTAAGCCGCTCTTCGAATTGCAGGAAGGTGAAACAAAAATCCCGATCTTCGCCGTGCCCGAAATTTTGGAGCAGATCAAGACGATCGGCCGCAAAGGCATGACCATCCAACGCTACAAAGGCTTGGGTGAAATGAATCCCGTGCAACTCTGGGAAACCACGCTTGATCCCGAAAAACGTAAGATGCTCAAGGTCGAGCTGACGGATGCCGCCGAGGCCGAAAGCATTTTCAGCGTCCTCATGGGTGACGAAGTCGAGCCGCGCCGTCGCTTCATCGAAGAAAATGCCCTCAACGTGCGCAACCTCGATGTGTAAGCATCCACACACCTACCCGATGTAACGTTTTAACCTTTAAACCATTCAACGAGCGGAAGCATGTATACCCAAAACGAAAAAGTTGATCCCATTAACGTCGCCGAGGAGATGAAGACGTCGTTCCTCGATTATTCGATGAGCGTCATCATCTCCCGCGCTCTGCCCGACGCGCGCGATGGCCTAAAACCTTCCCAGCGCCGCATCCTTTACGCGATGCACGAGCTTGGCTTGCAACCCAATCGTCCGCACCGCAAATGCGCCAAGATCGCTGGCGATACGTCGGGAAATTATCATCCGCACGGCGAACAGGTCATCTACCCCACGCTTGTCCATATGGCGCAGGATTTTTCGATGCGTTACCCGCTCGTGGATGGGCAGGGCAATTTTGGCTCGGTGGACGGCGATCCTCCTGCAGCAATGCGTTATACGGAAGCGCGCCTTACGCCGCTGGCCGTGCTGCTCTTGGCCGACCTCGACAAGGACACGGTAGATTTTGTTCCCAATTACGATGAATCGCGCACGGAACCGAAGATTTTTCCCGCAGGTTTCCCGAATCTTATCTGCAACGGCAGCACCGGCATCGCCGTCGGCATGGCCACGAACATCCCGCCGCACAATTTATCCGAAATCATTGACGGCCTCTTCGCGATGATTGACGACCCCGATGTCACCATCAAAGACCTAAGCAAGATTATTAAAGGCCCTGACTTTCCCACTGGCGGTCTCATCTGCGGCAAGGGCGGCATCAAGGACTACTTTGAGACGGGGCGTGGCTCCATCAAGATGCGCGGACGCCTGGGCGTCGAGGAAATGAAAGGCGGCAAGCAGCAAATCGTCATTAGCGAAATTCCCTTCAATGTCAACAAGGCGCTTCTCATCGAGAAAATCGCCGGCTTGGTCAACGACCGCGCCCTCGATGGCATCAGCGACATCCGCGACGAGTCCGACAAAGAAGGCATGCGCGTTGTGATCGAGCTGAAGCGTGACGCCATTCCCAAAGTCATCATCAACAATCTCTACAAACGCACACAACTCGAAGACAGTTTTGGCGTCACCCTCCTCGCGCTCGACCGCAACCGACCGCGGCTGATGAACATCAAGGAGATGCTCCAGTGTTACATTGATCATCGCCATGAAGTTGTTGTGCGCCGCGCGAAGTTCGAGTTGCAGAAGGCGGAAGATCGCGCCCACATCCTCGAAGGCTTCAAGATCGCCCTCGATAACCTCGATGACTTCGTCAAAATCATCCGCAAAGCCGCCAACCGCGCCGAAGCCAAAGAAAAGTTGATGGCGAAATACAAGCTTTCCGAGCGCCAGACCGATGCCATCCTCGAAATGCGCCTTTACCAGCTTACCGGCCTGGAGCGAGAAAAGATCGAAGAGGAATATCTGGCCGTCATCAAGCGGATCGAAGAACTCCGCGCCCTCCTGGCCAGCGAGAAAAAGATCTTCGCGCTCATCAAAGACGAGCTGACCATCGTGAAGGAAAAACATGGCGACAAACGCCGCAGCGACATCGTCGCCGAAGAAGGCGAGATGTCCATCGAAGACCTCATCGCCAAAGAAGCCGCTATCATTACCATCAGCCATGCTGGTTTCATCAAGCGCACCGCCGTCAGCGCCTACCGTTCGCAACGTCGCGGAGGAAAAGGCGTCATCGGCATGGAACAACGTGAAGAAGATTTCGTGGAACAACTCTTTACCGCCAGCACCCACGACGAACTCCTTTTCTTTACCAGCAACGGACGTGTGTACGCCGAAAAAGTGTACGAAATCCCCGAAGCCGGGCGCGCCGCCAAAGGTAAAGGAATCGCCAATCTGCTTGCGCTCAAGCCGGACGAGAAAATCGCCGCCTGCCTTCGTATCGGTGAATTCAAAGCCGATCAATTCGTCGTGTTCGCCACTCGCACCGGCATCATCAAGAAAACCAACCTCGGCGAATTTGCCAACACCCGCAAAGGCGGCATCGTCGCCATCAACATCGAAAAGGGAGATACACTCCTCGGCGTCCGTCTCACCAACGGCAAAGACGAAATCGTATTGGTCAGTCGCAACGGTCAAAGCATCCGATTCCATGAAGATCAAATGCGCGACCAAGGTCGAGCCACGGTCGGTGTCTGGGGAATGGACCTCGACAAAGGCGATCAGCTCGTAGCCATCGAAATCGTCAGTCCCAAGGCCACTCTACTCGTCGCTGGCGAAAGCGGTGTCGGCAAACGCACTGCCTTCGACGAATACCGCAAACAATCCCGTGGCGGCAAAGGCATCATCACCATGAAAACCACGGACAAAACCGGTCGCGTTGCGGGTGCGATCACCGTCACCGATACCGACCAAGTCATGCTCATCACCAGTGACGGCCAGATGATCCGCACTCCCGTTGCGGACATCCGCGAAGCCGGCCGCAACACCCAAGGGGTCCGCCTCGTGCGCCTCGATGGCAAAGACAAATTGGTCGCCCTCGCCCGCGTCGTCAGCGATGAGGATGAGGAGAAGGCGGAGACGGTTGAGACGGGGAAGGCAACGGAAGGGAAGAAGTAAACGCAATCGGCGGAAACCTATGCAACTTCCAAAACTTCATACAGAGCCTCGGGGTGCGTTTTACATGCTCGGCACGAGCATTTATCTGTGTCAGCTCGTTGAGAAGCAAATGGCTCGCATTACAACGATGTGGGAGATGCTAACTGGGAAGCGACCGCGAAACAAAAATTTCAACGTGACATATGAAGATGCCATGGAGAAACGGCTTAAGCAGAATCTTGGCAAGTTAATTCCACAGTTCAAGTCGGCTCTACCCGTGAGCGAATTCGAAGTGCTTATCGAGGACGCTCGCAAAGCCCGCAACTGGATCGCGCACCACTCTCTCGTTGAGAATGCAAAGTTCCTATACTCCCAAGATGGTGAATTGAAAGCGATCGAATTACTGAAGGAGGCCTCGCTCAAAGTTTACAGATTACTCCGAGCCTTGGATGAAATTGATGACGCAATTTGCGAACGACTCGGTTATAGCCGAGACCAACGGCTAAAAGACTATATCGAGGACATCAAAACATTCATGAATGGTTGACGGATTTTAAAATTAAAACGCAGTGGGAATTGATTTAAAATTAAGGACAGTACCTCTCAGAGTCGTGTCATGACCTATGAACGATTTGAAGATTTGCCCGTCTGGAAAGAAGCGATCCGCCTTGCCGAGGATGTGTATGACATGACCGAGGACTCGCGCTGGAAAAGCAGCTACTCGCTGCGCGACCAGATCGAACGAGCATCCCTGTCAGTCTCCAACAATATCGCCGAAGGATTTGAGCGGGGGACAACGCAAGAACTGCTGACGTTCCTTTACATCGCGCGCGGGTCAGCAGGCGAAGTGCGTTCGATGCTCTGCTTTTTGGAGCGGCGCGGACGCTTCGCGAATTTCAAATCTGAAATATCAAATTTGAAATCCATCGCCGAGAGTTGCTCGCGCCAGCTTCACGCTTGGGCGGACAGCCTCCAAAATTCCGAGGTCACCGGCCACCGGTATCTCAACGAAAAATCCCGTCGCGTGGACGAGCAAATGAAAAGCGCGGCGGCATTCACCCAAAAATTTAAGGCGATCAATGAAGAGACGATGCGGAAGCGCCTGGCAAAACGCGGGATACCAGTTGAAGATGAAGATCGCGAAGCTTAAAATTTCAAATTTAAGATTTGAAATTTCAAATCCAGGATCGGATCACCGCCGCCGGTGCGGGAAAACGAGTAGCCGCTGGACGTGCGACCACCGCTCGGCTGCTCGCTGATATTATAGCCATGCTCAACAGTGAAAGACAAAAAACTGTTTTTCGCTTTTTGTGCCCGCCAAACCTCACGGCGGGTAAATCTTTTCGTGGCCAATAAAAACTTCTCGACAGCGCGCGCGATTGTGGTTTGATTCGGCGCAACGTGAATGACAACTTTGCGATTGCCGTCAGCGACCTGCACAAAGCATTCCTCGGCACACAGGTTCTACGCGGTATCGATCTTCAAATCGCTCCAGGGGAGTTGGTGGTGCTTATCGGTCCGTCGGGCTGCGGCAAGTCCACACTGCTGCGCTGCCTGAACGGTCTCGAAATCCCCGACCACGGCAAAATTATCATTGGTCAATACTCGCTTGACCGCACTCGCGACGGCGATAATCGCCAAATCGTCGCGGCAGAGGCTCAGCAGCTTCGCACGCACGTCGGGATGGTCTTTCAGCAGTTCAATCTTTTCCCGCACTTGACCGTGCTGGAAAACATCACGATCGCACCGACCGTTGTTAAGCGGAAGCCGCTTGGGGACGCACAGGCCTCCGCGCGTGAACTGCTCAAGAAAGTTGGGCTCTCGACGCACGAAAGTCATTATCCATCGCAACTTTCGGGTGGGCAACAGCAGCGGGCTGCCATCGCGCGGTCGCTGGCAATGCAACCGGGCGTCATGCTCTATGATGAACCAACCAGCGCGCTCGATCCGTCACTGGTGGATGAGGTGCTCGATGTGATGAAAAAACTTTCCGAAGACGGCATGACACAAGTGGTCGTGACGCACGAGATTCGGTTTGCGCGCGAGGCTGCCGACCGCATCGTATTCATCGAGGGTGGTGTCGTGGTGGAATGCGCTCCGCCCAAACAGATGTTCACCGCGCCGCGCGACGAGCGGACTCGGAATTTCCTTAAAAACTTCCTCTAAATCCATGAAAACAATATCCATTTGTTTCGCAGTCGTCGCGTACTCATTGCTCGCCGGTCGCGCGGTCGCCGCGCCGCCAGTCTTGCGATGGGGGGCGGACTCGGAGGGCGGCGCGCCGTATGTTTTTCAAGACCCCGCCGATCCCACGCGCGTGATTGGGTTTGAAGTGGATTTGATGGAGGCGCTCGGCAAGGAACTCGGCGTGAAAACTGAGTTCGTGCAGCAACAATGGGACGGGCTCATCCCCGCGCTCGATCGCGGCAATTACGATGTGGTGGTCAATGGCCTCGAGATCACGCCCGACCGCGCCGAGGTCGTTGCGTTCACCGATCCCTATTACGTGACATTCCAGCAACTCACGGTGCGCCGCGAGACCAATGACATCGCCACGCTGAACGATTGCATCGGCAAAAAAATCGGCACGCTCAAAGGATCGCTCGCCGAGCGAATGCTGCAAGAGGTCAAAGGCATCGAAATCAGCAGCAACGACGGGCAGATCAACGCATACGAGGATTTGGCGCTCGGCCGCACGGAAGCGGTCTTGATGGATTCACCCATCGCAATTTATTATGGCAAGCCGAATTCCAAGCTCAAACTTGTCGGGCCGCCCATCGGTCGGATGAGCTATGGGATTGCGATGCGCAAAGGCGATCCAGACCTGTTGCGCGAAATCAATGGAGCGCTGGCGCGCCTGGCCAAGAGCGGAAAACTCCGCGAGATCTACGAGCAATGGGGTTTGTGGACCGCAATGATGGCCGAGACGCTCGGCGATGCGACGCCTTCGACGGTGCAACCAACAGCGTACGAAGCGTTCGTTGCAGCAATCGGCAAAGAACGCACGTGGCAGGATCGCGCCTGGCAATACCTGAGCTATCTGCCATTGCTGGCGCGCGGCGCGGTCATCACGGTCGCGCTCTCGTTGATTGCTATGATCATCGCCGTCAGTATTGGCTTGGGCGTTGCGCTCCTGCGGCTTTATGCCGCGCCCGCGTGGCGCTGGCTGGCGATCGGCTTTATTGAGATCGTTCGGGGCACGCCGCTCCTGATTCAACTCTACCTCATCTTCTATGGCCTGCCGCATATCGGCATCAAACTTGATCCGTTCACCGCCGCCATCCTCGGCCTCGGACTGAATTACGCTGCCTACGAAGCCGAAAACTATCGCGCGGGACTGAACTCCATCTCGATTGGCCAAACCGAAGCCGCGCTGGCTCTGGGGATGACCCACGGGCAGGCGCTCCGCCACATTCTCATCCCGCAAGCCGGGCGGCTGGTCATTCCGCCAATGACAAACGATTTCATCTCATTGTTGAAAGATTCCTCACTCGTCTCGGTAATTACGATGGTCGAGTTGACCAAGGTCTACGGCCAACTTGCTTCCACCTATTACGATTATCTCGGCATCGGAATTCTCGCGGCCGCGATGTACATGTTGATTGGCCTGCCGTTCGTGGGTCTCTCCCGCTGGGCGGAAAAAAAATTCTCCGTCGGCACGAAAATGCCGCGGCTGCATCCTGTTTAACGCCGACGGCGCGGGGAAAACGAGTAGCCGCTGGAAGTGCGCCCGCCTCTTGGGCTGCCACTCCCAATGGCGTCTTCGTTGAAGATGGTCGAGAAGACATAGTGAAAATTTTCCAGTTTCAAGCGCGAGACTTTTTGCCCGATAAACCGCTCGATGGCGCGCACTTCGTTGATTTCATCCGCGGTAATGAGCGTGAAAGCGTCGCCAACCGCCTGCGCCCGGCCAGTGCGACCAATGCGGTGGACGTAATCTTCCGGATGCTGCGGCACATCGTAATTGATGACATGGCTGATGCCAGCGATGTCAATTCCACGCGCGGCGATGTCTGTGGCGACCATGACTTCGTATTTGCCGCTCTTGAATCCTTCCAACGCTTCCACGCGCTCGCGCTGCGTGCGATTGGAGTGCAGTACGGCGACCGCATGACGGGCATCGCGAAGCCGATGCGAGATGCGGTCGGCTTCATGTTTAGTGCGGGTGAAGATGAGTACGCTGTCGTAGTGCGTGCGTTCGAGCAGCGCGAGAAGTAATTCGGCTTTTTGGCTCTCGGCGACCGGGTAAAACGCGTGCGTCACCGTCTCGGCGACCGACCGGCTGATGCCAATCTCGATTTTCTCCGGCTCGCGCAATACCCACGCCGCCAATCGCTCGATTTCAGAGGGAATGGTGGCGGAAAAGAGAAGCGTCTGCCTCGTCGTTGGGCAACGCTCTACAATCCGTCGTACGTCTGGCAGGAAGCCCATGTCGAGCATTCGATCCACTTCGTCGAGCACGAGGATGTTGATGTCGCGCAGCTGCACATCGCCTTGCTGCATCAGATCAAGAAGGCGACCGGGTGTCGCCACAAGGATATCCATGCCGCGCTTGAGGTCGTCGCGTTGCTTGCCGTAACCGACCCCGCCGTAAATGACCGCGGCGCGCAGGTCAGTGAACCGCGCGTAGTCCCGGAACGCAGTCTCCACCTGCATCGCCAGCTCGCGCGTTGGTTCGAGCACAAGGCACCGGCATTTGCCGTGATTCTTGAGCAAGGAGAGAATTGGCATGGCGAACGCAGCAGTCTTGCCGGTGCCGGTCTGGGCAGAGCCAATCACGTCGCGTCCCGCAAGGACAACGGGAATCCCCCGCAATTGAATTGGGGTGGGATCTACGTAGCCCGCGGCTTGCGCGCCTTGCGCGACTTCGTCGGAGAGTCCAAGATTTTTGAAAGCAGTTGCCATAGATACCTTAAATTGATGTCATTACGTTGCCACCGCAAACGGGGAGAAAAGCGCCGGTGATAAAGCCCGCCAGATCGCTGGCAAGAAACGCGACGGCGTTCGCGATGTCTTGGTCCGTTCCACGGCGGCGGAGCGGAACGCTGGCTTCGTAGTGTGGTTGATTTTCGCCGCCCTTCACGCGGTCGCGGTCGGTGATCATCCAACCGGGGGCGACTTGGTTAACGGTGATTTGATGTTCCCCCAACTCGCGCGCAAGCACGCGCAGGACGCCATCCATCCCGCGCTTTCCCGCAACGTAGGCAGATTGTCCCGCGAAATTCTGTGCCGCACACTCGGTATTGATCGCGATGATACGGCCCCAGCGATGTTTGATCATGGCCGGCGCAAATGCCTTCGCCATCAGGACGTTGTGCAACACGCACGTGCGAAACTGGCTTTCGTAATCCCCGGCAGGCTGCTCCAACACACTCACCCATTTGTATTGCGCCACAGCGTTGTTGACGAGAATGTCAGGGACTCCAAGATCCCGGTCAACGACCTTTTTCATCGCTTGAATGGAGTCCGCATCCGTCACATCCGCCTGCGAGATGACAGCGCAACGACCCATTCCGGTCACATCTTTCAAAAGTGTAGACGCCATTTTTTCGTCGCGGTGATAATGAATCGCCACGTCCGCGCCGTACCGGGCGAGCGTGCGAGTGATGACGCGTCCGAGATTGCCGGTGGCGCCCGTGACGAGCGCGACATGGCCGGAGAGATCGAGTTGGGGAGCGCTCACTTTTGTAGAACAAATTTCCAGACAGCGAACGCAATGGCGCCAAGAACAATCAAGGTGATGATGAACTTCCCGATTCCACTGGAAGGCTTTTGCACTCCGTATTGGAAGCCGCACGAAGGGCAGGTTGTCTCGCCGTAGGGAATAGGTTGGGCGCAGTTCGGACAAGGCCGCACCGGGCCGCTGGGCCGGTCCGATTGCGCACCACCCATCGCGGGTTCCACGTCGCTCGGTCGCACCCGCGCGGTAGTGCCATTATCGAACCCGATCTCGATCTCGCCCTTGGCGCGATCTACGTAATTCACCGCGGCATCTTTACCGGTGACTTTATAAGTCACACACAATCCTTTGAAACAATCTTGAATGTTCATTATGTCCTCCGGCTATTTGCCAGTAATCGCACCGTGAACCGTCTGGGCAATCAGAGCCGCTCCAGCGGCGTTCGGGTGCACTCCATCTGGAAAATCCTTTGGATGCCCGGTCAAGGCGGTGTAAAGATCAACAGTAGCCGCTCCTTTCTCCTTAGCGACACTCCGAATGACGGGGATGACTTCACCCTTGATGGTCGCTTCGTTGATGCCCCATTTGTCTTGATACACAGGAACGGGCAGGCAAATCCAGACCTTCGGTTTGGCGGGAAAACTGGCAAACGCGTCGAGCATCGCGCGCAGATCGTCGGCAAACTCTTCTTTGTATTTCCAGTTCTGCGGCTTGGAATCGTTGGTGCCTAGCTTGAGCACGACGATCTGTGGATTAAATTCCGCGACCGCCTTAAATTCGCGTAACCCCCAGTACGGCTTGTCGCCCTTTTTTAGAAGGGTGGCGCCGCTCACGCCATAGTTGCGAACGTCATAATTTTCACCGAGCAGTGTGCCGAGAACTTTCGGGTAATTGTTTACACCGCGATTGTCGACGCCGGCACCATAGGTAATGCTATCGCCCACGCAAGCGACACGGACCGGCTCCGCCGCGATGACGGCGGACAGCGTGATCAAACTGACGACAACCACGAGATTGGAGATGAATTTGATTTGCACGCCTTCCTTCCTATCGCCACCGTGCGCTCTGCGCAAGCCCAATCGTGTGACCAATGTTACCGCGCTCACGTCTTGAAAAAATTGCGCTGCCGCTCGGTGATTGGACGACCCAGTTTTTCGAGCACCTTCAACATATCCTCCCATACCTTCCGTTTCTCGGTGAGGCTTTGGTTGCGGAGCAGATACGCCGGGTGATAGGTCGGCATCAGCGGAATGCCTTTGTATTCGTACCAATTGCCGCGCAATTTCATGATGCCGATTTTCATTCCGAGCAACGCCTTCATCGCGACAGCTCCGAGCGCGACAATTGCCTTGGGCTTGATAATCTCCACCTGTGCCACGAGATAGGGGAGACAATTCTCCTCTTCCTGCGGAGCAGGTTGACGATTGTCGGGCGGGCGACACTTGAGAACGTTGGCAATGTAAATATCGCTGCGCTCGTAGCGCATCGCCTTGATGATTTTTGTAAGCAACTGCCCCGCGCGACCCACAAACGGTTCACCCTGAATATCTTCGTCTGCTCCGGGCGCTTCGCCAATGAACATCAATTCCGCTCGCGGATTGCCCACCCCGAAAACCACCTGTGTGCGCGTGTCCGCCAGTTCACGGCATTTCACACAAACCGCCGCCTTCTTTCGCAACTCGTCCAAGAGTTTCGCCGGATCCCCGGCCCCCCGATTCGCCGTCTGGATTCTTACGGGCTTCACGGGACGGGCAAGCGCTTCCAGTGTCTCAGGCGATACGTCCAGATGCGTCACACCAGCGGCGCGCAGCGATTCGACATGCTGAATGGTTCGATCAATTGCTGTTTTCAAACGGTCATCACTCACGTTTCACGCTCCTCACGCATCATCGCTCTCACGATTCGTTCCATATCATCCGGCATTGGCGCGGTGAACTCAAGCCATTTGCCGGTCGCTGGATGCGTAAAGCCGAGTTGATGCGCGTGAAGCATCTGCCGAGGCGCATCTATCGTCTGCTTCCGGCTATATACACGGTCGCCAATGATCGGGTGACCGAGCTTCGCCAGATGCACTCGAATCTGATGGGTGCGCCCCGTCTTCGGATGACATCGCACGAGCGTCGCGGACGCAAAACGTCGCTCCACCACGTATTCGGTCAGCGCTTCGCGGCCATCGGTCACGACAGAAATTTTTTTCCTCTGCGTCGGATGCCGGCCGAGCGCCGCGGAAATTACGCCTTTGTCACGCTCCATGCTCCCGCGTACCAACGCCAAATACGTCTTGCTCACCGTGCGCGCCTTGAACTGCGCGGACAGCGCGCGATGCGCCGCATCGGTCTTGGCCACCACCATCATCCCGCTGGTGTCTTTGTCGAGCCGATGCACGATGCCCGGACGCAGCACGCCGCCGATTCCGGAGAGACTCGCACCGCAGTGCGCCAGCAATGCGTTGACCAACGTGCCGCGTTGATTGCCCGCGCCGGGGTGAACAACCATGCCCGGGGATTTGTTTAGCACCAGCAAATCCTGATCTTCATGAAGAATTTTTAGCGGGATCACTTCCGGCTCGATTTCCAGCGGGCGCGGAGCTGGAAATGCTACGGTGACGAGGTCGCCCGAGCGCACTTTGGCATTCTGTTTAGCGGATTTACTGCCAACGAGAATGTGACCTTCACGAATGAGCTTCTGGAGATACGCGCGCGAATACTGCGGCAGCCGCGCGTGGACGAATTGGTCCAACCGCGTCCCGGTCTCGGCCGACTCGACTGTCAATCGTTCACTCATGATGTTTTCTGGAATTTACCGCGAACGAGAAAAACCACTGCGACGACCAGCAACAGAGCGCTTAAGAATTGCGCGGTCGTGAGTCCGAGGCCGCCCAACCAATGAATCGGCACGTCACCCCGAAAGAACTCTACCTTGAACCGCAGCAACGCATAGAAGAGCGCATATAACCACCAGACTTGGCCGTCAAACTTTCGTTTTGGAAATAACCAATGCAATGCGGTCGCAATTGCCAGCAGACCCGCTGCCTCGTAAAGTTGTGAGGGATGAACCGGCTGCTGATGCGTTTCATGCGCCCAGGAATACTGCACCGCCCATGGCAGGTTGCATCGTGTCCCGTAACAACAACCCTCCAAAAAGCAACCGACTCGCCCAAACGCATGCCCTAGCGCCAGTGACGGAGCAAGCACGTCGGCGAGTTTCCAGAGTGGAACCTTGTTCATATCCGCATAAAGAATCGTGGTGACAATGCCTCCGGTTAACCCGCCATAAAAAACGACCCCCGATCGCAACATAACGAGGGGATTTTCCGCAAAATGCAGCCGATAATCATCGAAATAAATCGCCACGTGAAAGGCTTTTGCAACCAGCAAACTGCCAATAATCAGCCAAGTGCCCAATCCCCAGACCACCTCTGGCTTGATATCGGCGCTCTTAGCGCGGCGCGCGGCGGTCCAGAGACCGACCAGAAAACCGAGCGCCAGCAAAAGGCCGTACCAATGCAATTCGAAGTTGCCGAGCTTGATGAGGATCGGATGCATCCACGCGCAGTTTAGCGCAGTTCATCGAGCGCCGCCAGCACTTCGGCGGCGTGGCCGAGAGCCTTTGCCTTGGGGAAGATTTTTGCGATCCGACCGTCGGGTCCGATGATTAACGTGGCGCGCTGTGTGCCGAGGAACTCGCGCCCCATGAATTTTTTCGGCTTCCACACACCATAGGCCTTCACGATGATCTTCTCAGCGTCCGAAACGATCGGGTACGTCAGCTTGAATCGGCGCGCGAATTTCTGCTGCGCTTCGGGCTTGTCGGTGCTAACGCCGACGATGACGGCGTAGCGGTCGGTAAATTTTTTCTGCGCGGTGCGAAACTCGCACGATTCGATGGTTCAACCCGGCGTGTTCGCGCGCGGGAAAAAGAAAACCACAACGGTTTTTCCGCGCAGATCGGCAAGTTTCAGAGAGCCACCCGTCGTCGCAGGCGCGTCAAAATCTGGGGCGAGATCGCCTTCTTGGAGGTCAGGCATGATTATTATCCTTTCACCCCAATCTTAGGGCAAAGGGCGGCCACTTCGCAATGCTCGCAATCGGGGTTGCGCGCCATGCAGCGGCGGCGGCCGTGAAAGATCAGGAGCAACGAAAGTGAATCCCAATTACGCGGGGGAACGAGCGCCATCAAGTCGCGCTCGATCTTTTCCGGCTCGGTGTGGCGCGTCAGTCCCAATCGTTGCGACAATCGCGTGACGTGCGTGTCCACGGCGATCCCCTCGGCTTTGCCAAAAGCGGTGGCGAGAATGACATTGGCGGTTTTGCGGCCGACCCCAGCGAGAGCGGTGAGCGCGTCCATCGTGTCGGGAACGCGCCCACCGTGTATGGCAACGATATCGGCGCAGCAAGCACGGAGGGAGCGGGCTTTGTTTTTGTAGAAACCGGTGGAACGAATGTCCTGTTCCAAAACGCCGGGTGGAGCTTTGGCAAAGTCATCGGCGCTGCGATATTTCCGGAACAAATCCTTGGTGACGATATTGACCCGATCATCGGTGCATTGCGCAGAGAGGATGGTGGCCACGAGGAGCTGGAGAGGGTTGGAATGATCGAGAGAGCATTTCGCGTCGGGATAGGCGCGGCGAAGACGAGCGAGGAGCTTGGCAGCGCGGGAACGGCGTGCAATACGAGGTTCTTTTGGCATCGTGGAGAGGATATCGTTGCGTCACGAACGCGGCCAGAAGAATTTTGCAGGCAAAATGTCTGCGCTACTTCTTTGCAGAGAGAGCCTTGATACGTTCGGCGGCTTTCTCGGCCATCGGAGAATTTTTGTATCGGATTGCGATGTTATAGAAGTTGAGCGCGGTTGTTTTTTGCGCTGTGGCGATGGCCGGGGTTCGCTCCAGAATCTCGCCGCAACGGTAGGCAGACTCGGCGGACTCAGCAAAGGTGGAAAACATCTCGACCATCGTGCGAAAATGAACGAACGCGCTGGCATCGTCCTTTTTCTTCAAATACGCGTTGGCGATGCGGAAAGTCCCTTTGGCAAGCAACTCGCCCTTTGCCGTTTCCAGCACCTTTTTATAAGCATCAATCGCTTCCGGCTTGTTTTGCTCGTCAAGAATGTAGGCCTTTCCCAGGTGCGCGCTGGGCACGGCTTTTGTCTTGTCAAACTCCTTGATCACGCGGTCCAGAAGTTTCTCGGCATCGCCATATTTTTTCTGCAACGTGAGGGGTTCCGCGCGACCGATCAGGGCGCGGGCGCGAGTCTCATTATCGGCGGCAACCTCGAACATCTTCGCCCAAGCGGCGACGGCTTTATCGAACTGCGGCGGCGTGGCGACGGCAAGTCGCTTGGCATATTCCTCGTAAAAGCCTATTCCAAGTGGCAGATTCTCCTTATCGCTTTCGGTCCAAAGTCGGTCAAATATCTTCAGCGATTCGGCAGGATCACGAATGAGCTTGCCTCCGGCAAAGGCGATCTTGATGCGAAGGATGCGGTTGCCGGAGAATTTTTTGGCGAGATCATCGAAATATTTGCTGACATCCTTCTCGGCAATAAGTTTGGCAGCCAAGCGGAGACTTTGAAGGCTTAGAATGGAGCTCAAGGCGACATCGGCCTGCGGTCGGTCGGGAAATTTTTGCAGCGTAGTCTCGTATGCGGCGATTGCCTTGGCAACGCGTTCCTGCCAAATGGCGAGTTTTTCAGGAAGCAATCCTTGCGGCAAGCCCATGTCGGTAGCGGATTTTTTCCACGCATTCCCGATCTCGAGATGGGCATCCGGAGCATTCGGGCTGTCGGGAAACTTTTTGGTGATCATCTCGAATTGTTCGACGGCTTTGTCATAAAGTTTCTGGCGAACGAGGTCTTGGCCGAGATAGAAATACGCAGTCGGCACGAGAGGACTCTCGGGATACTCCTTGGTTAAAGCCGTCAACGCGTTGGACATCGCTATCCAGTCCTGCTTGGCGCTATAAACGGCGGCGACCTTGATTTGCGCGTCGGGGGCGCGCGGACCCTTCGGATCGCGGCCAATAATGGCGCGGTATTGCTTGACGGCGTCATCGAGCGTCTCATTCTTGAGTTTGAGATCCATGGTGCTGGAGGCTTTCATCTCCGTCGCGTTGGCAATCTGAAAATACGCGTCGGTGGTCAAATCCTTGTTCTCCGGAAAATCCGTGATGAACTTTTGCAACTCGACGATGGCTTCGTTGGGTTTGCCTGCTTTGAGCGTGGAAATGCCGATTTGGAGCGCAGCGACGGGGCGATTGGGGTATCCGGAATGTTTCTCTTTGACAACCCTGTATTGAGCTGCCGCTTCGGCATATTTGCCAAGACCGTAATACGCCTGGGCCAGTTGAAAGGCAAATTCCGCCGCCAATTCCTTTTCGTTTTCGATGCGTTTTTCGATCTTCTTGAGCGCCTCCAGCATTTGAGGCGCTTGCGACGGAGGATACGCCATCGCCTCACCAAGCAACGCGCCGGCAAAAAACCGGCCAGTCGGATAATCCACCTGGCTCTTTTTGTATTGTGCGCGAGCTTCGTCATAGCGAGAAGGCCGCTGTTGAATATACAATTGTGCGATCAAATAACTGACGTGGTCGCCGCCCTCGTCGTTTTTGAAATCTTCCTGCCATTTTGCAAATTCATCGCGCGCCGCGTCAGCCATACTTAATCCCAGTAAAGAACTTATCAAATCCAATTGCACCTGTTTACGCTGCATCTTATCTGTGGCATGTGGTAGCAAATGCCGGGTGATCGTATAGGCCTCGTGGGAAAGTTGCTGCCGGATATACGCGCGGGCGATCGTGTCGTACGCAATAATAAACGGATCTGGAGCGGCGGCGATGTTTTCCTTCATCTGTTTGGCCGTATCGAGACGAGCCTTCAGGTCGGCATTCGTCCGCGTGAGAGGATTGCTTTCGAGTGACTGCACGACCGCCGTCTGGTAGGCGAGAAGTTCGGACTTAGGACGCACCAAGCGCAGCATGACAATTGCCTCGTTGAACTCCTCGTCTTCAAACCAAATCATCCCGACCCGAAAATTCATTTCGTTGATCAGAAGATAATTCTGCACTTGTTTGGCTTTGACCAATACTTCATCGAACTGTTTCCGCGCTTCATCGCGGAATTTCTCGGCTTCGGCCGTCTTATTCGCGCGCTTGGCCGCTTTGGATTCTTTCAGGAGAACACTCGCAATTTTGTACGTTGCGCTTTGCGCCAGCTGTCGATCGGCAGCCAGCGCTGACTGCGCGGTAACCGCAATCACGTCTTTATACGCCTTCTTCGCCTCGGTGAATTTCTCCGCCTGCTCGCGCGCCATCGCAATGTAAAACAAGGATTCGGTGCGAAGTTTTGTCTTGGAAAACCCCTTGATAAAATCTTCGTACGCCTTTTCCGCCGTGGCATAGGCCGCATCCCGCTTCTTCGTGTCGCCTGACGCTGCCGCTTTTTCGACCCGGCCTCCCGCGACCCGGAAGAGCCAGAATGCAATCAGCTCTTTTTGCTCGTCGCTGCGCGTAATGGGCAATTTCCGCAAGTCCTCAAATTCCTTTTGCGCCTTATCGTGCTGACCGTCGAGCGAGTACGCCTGGCCAAGTTGGAAAACAACGACCCAAAGGTTGCCATCGGCAGGAAACTTTTTCTTGAACTCACCGAACTTCTCGCTCGCCGTCTTGTAATCCTCGGCTTGAAATGCGCTTTCCGCTTCCTTGCGCAACGCTTCCGCAACCGGATTGGGCGCTTGGGCAAGTACTACCCCAGCCGCGAACGCCATACCAACCACAAATGCCGCAAGTCGGATCTTATTGAGACTCACGACCTCCTCCTCGATTTTCACCCCCGCGCCCACCATAACCGCCTTCGCGACGGGGACCACGGTCACCGCCGACCAATGCAGCGGGCGTACCATGGGCGGGACGTGGACCGCGAGATTCGCCGCCCTCGCGATTTCCGCCCTCGCGACCACCACCACGGCCGTATCCACCACCTTCCCGGCGTTCGGGACGACCTCCGCGACCGCCACGGTCGCCGAACGACTCGCGCGGTTTCGGTTTGTATTCTGGAATCGGTTCGCCACGGGCAATCGCGTCTTTTTCCTCGAGCGCGGCTCGTCGTGAAAGGCGCACGCGGCCGCGATCATCGATTTCGATGACCTTCACCCACATCTCGTCGCCGACTTTGCAAATGTCTTCGACTTTGCCGACGCGGAAACCCGCCAGTTCACTGATGTGTACCATGCCGTCTTTACCGGGCATAAATTCGACGAAACAACCGAATTCCTTGATATCCGCCACTTTGCCGCGGTAAATTTTGCCTAACTCCGCTTCCGCCGTCAATGCTTGAATCATCTCGACGGCGCGCGTGCTGGCTTCACCGTTGCTGCTGAAGACAAACACCTCGCCGCTATCCTGAATATCAATTTCCACGCCGGTCTCAGCAGTGATTTTGTTGATGTTTTTACCGCCCGGCCCGATGAGCGCGCCGATTTTGTCAGGCGGGATCCGTACCGTGAGGATGCGCGGCGCGAAACGCGACATTTCCTTGCGCGATTCGGGCAACACAGCAGCCATCTTATCGAGGATCGTGTGACGCGCTTCGCGGGCGCGCTCGAGAGTTTCCTTAATGAGCGGAAACGAAAGCCCGCGGATTTTCAAATCGACTTGAAACCCGGTGATGCCGTTTCGAGTGCCGGCCACTTTGAAATCCATATCCCCCATGCCGTCTTCCGCGCCAAGGATGTCGGTCAACAACACTGCTTTCTCGCCTTCTTTCACCAGCCCTATCGAAATCCCGGCAACCGGCGATTTGATCGGCACCCCGGCATCCATCAACGCTAGAGTTCCCGCGCAGACGGTCGCCATCGAGGATGACCCGTTGGATTCAAGAATCTCCGAGGTCACGCGGAGCGTGTAGGGAAAATCCTGTGTCGGAATCGATGGAAGCAACGACCGCTCGGCCAATGCGCCATGACCGATCTCGCGGCGACCCGGTCCCATGATGCGTTTGGTTTCTCCGGTGCTGAACGGAGGAAAATTGTAGTGCAGGATGAATTTTTTCTCGCCCACGCCGCCACCGTACACATCCATTTCTTGCACGTCCGCCGTCGAGCCCAGCGTAACCAGCGCCAACGCTTGTGTCTCGCCGCGCTGGAATACCGCCGAGCCATGCACCCGGGGCAAAAGACCCACTTCGCCGTGAATCGGGCGGATGTCGCGTTCGCCGCGTCCATCCATCCGTTTCCCTTCTCGAATGACCGTTGCGCGCATCACTTCGGCTTGCAGGGTGTAAAAGATTTCGCCGATGGGCGCTTTGGCGTTGTCCGGATTTTCGGCAACTAGCTTGTCGGTAAGTTCTTTTCGCAAAGCGACTAGAGCATCGTGGCGCTCGGCTTTGCCATGAATATATAGAGCGCTCGGGAACTTCGAACCGATGATGGCTCGCGACTTGTCCACCAGCTCCTTCGGAAGATCGGCAGTGACAAACTGGCGTTTGGTAACGCCAAGTTTCGCCGCCATTTCTTTTTGCGCAAGAACGAGCTGGCGAACGATCGTGTGGGCAAATTCCATCGACGCGTAAAAATCCGCCTCCGAAATTTCGTTTGCGCTGCCTTCGATCATGATCATATCGGTTTCTGTGCCGACATAGACGAGATCGAGATCGCTCTCTTTGATCTGGGCGTGCGTCGGGTTAGCAACAAACTGACCGCCGGTTCGCGCGACTCGCACCGCGCCAATCGGACCGTCAAACGGAATATCCGAGAGCGTCAGCGCCGCAGAAGCGCCATTGATGGCGAGAATATCGGGGTCGTTCTCCATGTCGGAGGAAAGGAGGATGCTGATGATTTGGACTTCATTGCGGAACGTTTCGGGGAACAACACCCGTACGGGGCGATCGATCATGCGCGAGGTGAGAATTTCCTTTTCGGTGGGACGTCCTTCGCGCTTGAAATATCCTCCGGGAAATTTTCCCGCGGCGGCTGCTTTTTCGCGATAATCCACTGTGAGCGGAAAAAAGTCGGTACCTTCGCGCGGTTTTTCGGCGGCGGTAGCCGCCACCAACACAATCGAGTCGCCGTATTGAACGGTGACCGAGCCGCCTGCGTGGCGGGCGAGTTTTCCAGTTTGGAAGGTGAAATCGCGGTTGTTGATACTGACGGTTTGAGTGAGAGGCTGCTTCTGATCCATAGTTTCCTTTTTACAGCCGCCGCGCCGAGAAACTTCAGAGAAAACGGGCGCGAACTGGCGCACTGGTTTCTTTGAAATCGCCCGCCGCAAGGGCGGCCGATGATTACTTTCTGAGGTTGAGGGTTTTGAGAATTTTCTGGTAGCGTTCGCGGTCCGCGCGACCGAGGTATTCGAGCAACCGACGCCGGCGAACGACCATACGCAGCAAACCTCGCCGCGAACTGTGGTCTTTCCGGTGCGACTTGAGGTGCCCAGCCAGCTCATTGATGCGCGCCGTAAGCAGCGCGATCTGGGTGTCGGCCGAACCAGTGTCCTTGCCGTGGAGCTGAACGCCCTTGATTATCTCCTGTTTTTCTGTCGTTGCAATCACGTGTTTTTTCTAGGGGCGAAGTCTAGCACAAAAGTCCCGTTTGTAAAGGATGAAACTTTACGCTTGGATTTCGCGCCCGGCAGAGTACCATTGGCTCACAAGGATTGCCTATGAAAAGAACTTCGCTTTTGGTTTGCCTTAGCATCACGGTGACCTTGCCCCATTGGTTGGACAGTATATAACATTAAACTTGGCCATGGGTT
>CAYGDP010000022.1:0-68697 GCA_964348665.1 uncultured Verrucomicrobiota bacterium | reverse complement strand
CTTTATCAGCCAAGTCTATTGTTTCCTACTGTCCAGTTTTGGGGGAGCAGGTCAATCGCCTCGGCCTGCGTGTCATGCAAAAAACCAAAACTGGCATGTGGGATCTTGTTGGGGAATATCGCGCCTCACCACTGACAATTTGGTTCCGACGACAAATGACCACACCAATTTGGATGGGCAACTCGCTCGTTGTAGAGGTCGGGCATAATTCCACGACCGTTTATGATGTCTCCGATCCCAAGCTTCCGCGGCGGATCGGCTTCCTCAATATGACACGGACGCGTTGGTACGGCTACGCAAATGACGCATTTATTAGCACCAGCAACCATTTCGTCTTGCGAGAAGGCAACCTCATCACCGTTCTCGAACGACCGCGGTAATCGAGCGCGTTACAATTTTCCCTTTGCTTCTTCGGGGACTTCGAGTTTGGTCGAACCGATGTCTTTGATCTCGGTAGTCGTGGTGCGATCGGTATTCACTTCGTTGCCGTTGAAGGTGATCGTGCCTTCGAGATGAACCTCGTACTTCGAGAGCACACCGTCTTTGATCCAAAACTTTACCGCGCCTTTCGGATTCGTCGGGGCGGGAGCATTGCCGCCCGAGCGACGGCCAAAGGTAAGCAGCTCGATCGCGCCTTCCTCCGTGAAATCGCCGATGAACGCGTCATCGGTTTTCTTGAGTTCCTTCGTTTTGGCAATCAAGTTTTCGGCTTCCGCCGCTGGCGTCTTGAAGTTCTGCAGCATCCGCCCCATGAATCGGCGCCCGCGATTCTGTGGATTCTGTGGGTCGGCCTGCTCGGCGGTCAATTCCGCCAACGACATCCAGCCGTCCTGCGTCTTGGCCGCAGCTTTCTCGCCTTTCATCACTGCCTCGATGGTATTTTGGCCGAAAGTCACGGAAGTCCATGAAAGTCCGTCGGCGGTTTTCCCTTCGAGCGGCCCGATCTTGAATTGGGTGTTGGGGCCGAGGTCGGTCGTTGTCGTCCAGCTATAATTCGCTTTCTCCGCCAGTTTCTTGGCGGCATTCTTCACCTCGTCGTCTGCCTGCCCACCGACCGCTACCGCCAACAACGCCGTTGCGCCAAGCAAAAGACATTTCCTCATCGTTTTCTCCTCTAAATTGGGTTTTCGTTTAGACCCATTAAGACTCGCAATCGCTCAACCGTGGTTTCGACTTGTAGGCAAAACACCCATTCGAAGCGGCTTGATATTTTTTAAAGCTTTCGCTAAGGTATGCGTGGAAAAGGAGATAACTATGTGGTTTGACCCGATTTATTGGGCGTTCCTAGTGCCCTCGATGGCGATTGCGCTCTACGCGCAGTTTCGCGTAATGAGCACGTTCAAGAAGTACGCGCAGGTACCGGTGGACTCCGGCATGACCGGCGCCGAGGTCGCTGGAAAAATCCTGCAAGAAGCAGGCATCCCCGATGTATCCATCGAGCGGACGCAGAGCTTTCTCGGCGACCATTACGATCCACGCCACAAGAAACTCGTCCTGTCGCCCAACGTCTATGACGGCAACTCGATTTCCGCCGTCGGGGTCGCCGCGCACGAATGCGGTCATGCCATCCAACACCAGGTTGGCTATGCGCCTTTGCATCTGCGAATGATGGTTGTGCCGCTGACGATGGTCACCAGCAACATGCTCCTGCCGCTGGTTTTTCTCGCCTTCTTTTTCCGCGCCATCCCGTTCGAGTGGGTCATTCCCATTGCCATCGTCACGTATTCCGTGCTCGTCGTGTTTCAACTCATTACGTTGCCGGTCGAGTTCGACGCCAGCGCGCGAGCCAAAGTGATTCTCTCGGAAATGGGCGTGGTCAATGCACAGGAAGCCGTCGGCGTGAACAAAGTCCTCAACGCCGCTGGTTTCACCTATGTAGCTGCCCTCATCACATCTCTGATTGAACTGGCCTACTGGATTCTTCGCGCGCAACAACGCCGCTAATGCATGAACCGATTCCTGCCACTCGCAACGTGCGCAGTGGCGCTCGTCGCCAACCTCGGCTTTACAGCCGACCCATCCCTATCTCCGATCTCCAGTCCCCAGTCTCCAATCCCCCTCGTCATCATCTCCCCGCATGGCGAAGACGTGAAAACCGAGTTCGCCCGCGCCTTTTCCTCGTGGCATGAAAAAAAGTATGGTCAGCAAGTCAAAATTGACTGGCGTGATTTGGGCGGCACCAACGACGACCTGAAATTCATCATCAGCGAGTTCACCAACAAACCTGACGGAATTGGCATTGATCTCTTTTTCGGCGGCGGTGACTACCCGTTCTACGACCTCGCGGGCAGAGGAATGCTCGCCAGTTATCATCCGCCGCCCAAAGTGCTCGACTATCTGCCTCGCGATATTGGCAGTATCAAAATGTATGACGCCGACCACTTCACATGGTTCGGCGCCGCCACCGCCGGTTTCGGGATCGCTTACAACAAAAAAGTCCTTCGCGCCAAAGGCTGGCCGGAACCGAAATCGTGGGAAGACCTGACCAACCCGCGATACGCCGGCTGGATTTCATCGGGCGACCCACGCCATAGCGGTTCCACCTATATGATGTATGAGTTGATCCTCCAAGCCTATGGTTGGGAACGCGGCTGGGCTATTATCTACCAAATGGGCGCGAACGCCCGCGAATTTCACAAATCCAGCGCCACCGCCGTCAAACAATGCACCAGCGGCGATACCGCCTACGCGCTCGCAATAGATTTTTACGCCTTCATGCAAGTCGGCTACGTCGGCAAAGAAAACTTTGGCTGGATCATGCCACCCGAAATTGCGGTCATGAACCCGGACGGCATCGCCATGCTTAAAGGCGCGCCCCACCGCGAACTTGCCGAGCGCTTTCTCAATTTCGTCCTCGGCGAGGAAGGGCAAAAACTCTGGTTCCTGCCGCGCGGGCACCCGGAAGGTCCGCAACGGTTCAACATCTCCCGGATGAGCCTCCGCCGCGATTTCTACGAACGATTCAAAGACATCACTCCCGTCACCGTCAATCCATTCCTGTTGAAAACTGTCCCGTTCGACGCCAAGAAATCCGCCGCTCGCCAAAAACTCGTTGCCGCCCTCATTGGCGCGACGGTGATTGATACGCACGAGGAAGCGGTGAAGGCATTGGCAAGCATCAAAGAAACCAAAGAGAAATGGAGTCGCTACGAACCTGCAAAATCTACTTGGCCTAGCCCAGAGGAAAACATAGCAGGTTTTTCAAAACCACCCCTTTTCGAAACGGATGCTCTCGCAATGGCTAAAGAAAAATGGAGCGATCCGAAATTTCGAAGTCGCCAAATAATAGAATGGCAGCGCTGGGCGCGCGACAAGTATCGCAAATTTTACGAGCGATGAAAACCACCTTCTCCCACCTCACAAAAAATTTTGGCGCGACCGTCGCGGTTGACGGCGTGTCGTTCGAGATTGCCGATGGCTCTCAAGCCTTGACATGGAACTAGAATGCGTCTATATAGAGCCGATATGAAGACGCTATCGGCTACGGAAGCCCGCTCTAACCTAACCCATTGGCTCAAGCAAGCAGCCAAGGGCGAAGACATCGGTATCGTTTGCAACGGCCAGATCGTCGCCTTGCGTCCCGTGCAGGTTTTTTCTGAAGACTACGCAGCGCAGGAATACGGTCTTACCGCGGCGGAGCTGAATGCGTTCGCCGACAGCATGGACAAGGAAATTGCCGACGATAAGAAGCACGGCCGACTGCACCGATACTCGGGCAATCTGGAAAAGGACATCGCCTAGCCTTGAGTCGGCAAATCTTCTTCACCCCTCGGTTCTGCGCCATTGTTCGCTCTCATTCAAAATCCGACCGGAGAAAGATCGGCGTGGCAATAGACAAACTCGTCGAAACGCTCGGCGACCCGCACCGACATTCGGGCATCGGTATCCGCAAGCTCGTCCGCAACTACTATGAGCTTCGCGTCGGACTGGACATTCGACTCGTCTTCCGCGCCAGCCCAGACGCGATTCACTTTGTCTTCGCTGGCAATCACGACGAAGTTCGTACTTTCGCCAAATCAGTGAAATGAGCTAAGCTACCCTCGCGTGAAAACTCGGCTCGAACATCTCGTTAAAACTTTTGGCTCGGTCATCGCGGTGGATGACGTTTCATTTGAAATCGCCGATGGCGAATTGTTTTTCCTTCTCGGACCGAGCGGTTGCGGGAAAACGACCGTTCTCCGAATGGTTGCCGGCTTTTATACTCCCGATGGCGGCCAGATCCATTTTGGTGACAGAGACGTGACGCACGCGCCTCCCAACAAACGCAACACGGGCATGGTTTTTCAGAATTACGCACTCTGGCCGCACATGACCGTATTCGAAAATGTCGGGTACGGGCTGGATATCCGGAACGTCAACAAAGACGAAAGAGAGAAGCGAGTGAAGGAAGCCTTGCGAATCGTGCAGATGGACAAACTCGCCGAACGCTCGCCCAACCAGCTTAGCGGTGGGCAGCAACAACGCGTAGCCCTCGCCCGCGCTCTCGTCATCAAGCCCGATATTTTACTGCTCGACGAACCGCTCTCGAACCTCGACGCCAAGCTCCGACTGGAAATGCGCGATGAAATCAAACGCATCCAGCGCGAGGCTGGCATCACCGCCCTCTACGTCACCCACGATCAAAAGGAAGCCCTTTCCCTCGCCGACCGCATGGCCGTGATGCGCAATGGTCGCATCGAACAACTCGGCACAGCGCGCGAAATCTACAGCCACCCTGCCAGTCGTTTTGTCGCCGATTTCATCGGTGAAATGAATTTTCTCAACGCCAATGTAGTTTCTACCAACGGCAAAGAAGCAGTCGTCGCCGTCGGAAATAACCAACTCCGTGCTTCTCTAGCCGATTCACTGTCTCTCCCGCTCACCGTTTCGCAACAAGTCACAATCGGTATCCGTCCGGAAGCCATCGGCATCGAATCCCCCACCACTCCATCACTGCAACACTCCAATTCGCCAATACCTGCCACTATCGAGCAAACCACCTATCTCGGCGAAATCGAACAGTACACCTTGAAACTCCCTGACGGACAAACGCTCAAAGCAGTCGAGCCGAACCCGCCCTTTGACCGCAAACGAGGCGATACCGTGCGCCTCCTCATTTTTCCTGCGGATGTGAGGATTTTTACGGAATGAAACCACTAATGAATGCCACCAAAAACTTCAAACCTAAAAACTCAAACTTCAGGGAAACTTCAAGCATCAAACTTCAGGTCGAAGATTCGGCAACGTACATCCGACTTGGATTTTGTAATTTGAGGCTTCTTTGGGGTTTGGAATTTGGAGTTTGGAGTTTCTCTTCCCCATGAATGCTTCAACGCTTCAACGTTTCAACGCTTCCACGATCTCTTGGCTCGCTTTGCTCGGCGTGTTCTTCGGCGCATTCCTCGCCTATCCCGTCGCCTACGTCGTCAAAGGCGCATTCTGGCCGCACGGGACGTTCTCCCTCGAATATTTCGCGCTCTTATTTCAAAGCCCGCTATTTCTTCAATGCACGCTCAACAGCCTGCTGATTGGTGTTTTCGTAACCGTCCTCTGCACGCTGATCGCGCTTCCGCTTGCCCATTGGTTCACGCGGTACTCACTCCGCGGCAAAGCAATCTTGAGCGCCCTCCTTCTCGCTCCAATGATTCTGCCGCCGTTCGTCGGCGCCATCGGCATCAAACAACTCTTTTCCAGGTACGGCTCGGTCAATCTTTTGCTTGGCACGGAGATTGACTGGCTCGGGGACGGCGGATTCTGGGGTGTCATCGTTCTCGAAGCGCTGCACCTTTATCCGATTCTCTTCCTCAATCTCTCCGCGGCAATGGCGAACATTGATCCCACGCTGCGCGAAGCTGCCGAAAATCTTGGCGCGCGGGGCTGGCGACTGTTCCGCACCGTTACCTTGCCATTGGCGTTGCCCGGTTATTTTGCAGGTGCGATCCTCATTTTTATATTCGCGCTGACCGACCTCGGCACACCGCTGATCTTCGGTTTCTATCGCGTCCTACCGGTGCAGATTTTTGATAAAGTCACGGAGACATCGACCAACCCGATGGGATACGCGCTGGTCATGCTGCTGCTCTTGCTGACCTTCGCACTTTTCATCATCTCGAAGAAATTCTTTGGCAATCAGCGCTATGAGATGATCAGCCGCGGCGGCCACACGACCGGCGAAACCAAAGCCAGCGGCGCCACAGCCACGCTGATTTACGGGACTACACTCGCCCTTGTCGCCGTTGCTCTGCTCCCACACGCTAGTGTGATCGTCTCGTCGTTTGCGGGCAAATGGTTCTTCAGTGTATTGCCGGAAGAGCTGACGGTCGCGCACTACGGCGACGTATTCCATCATGGATTAACACTTTCCAGCATTCGCAACAGCCTGCTTTTTTCGTCGTTAAGCGCCATCGTGGATTTATTTCTTGGCGTGCTGATTGCGTGGCTGGTCACACGAAAACTAAAGCGCGGCGCAGGGTTCCTCGATGCGCTGGCGATGTTGCCGCTCGTGCTGCCCGGCATCGTGCTCGCCTTCGGTTACGTCGCGGGGTTTGATTGGAAAATCTCGTGGATCAACCCTCGTGAAAATCCAACACTATTATTGGTCATCAGTTACTCCGTGCGTCGTCTACCCTATATCGTGCGCGCGGCGGTGGC
The DNA here is from genome assembly GCA_964348665.1 of uncultured Verrucomicrobiota bacterium. Lineage (GTDB taxonomy): Bacteria > Verrucomicrobiota > Verrucomicrobiia > Palsa-1439 > CAYGDP01 > CAYGDP01. The sequence goes on along the minus strand of CAYGDP010000022.1, from coordinate 62,067 downwards.
GGGTTTTCAACAAAGCAGCGTCACGCTCGAAGAAGCCTCCGCCAATCTCGGCGCGTCCACCTTCACCACGATGCGGCGCATCACCATTCCGTTGGTCATGGCCAATCTTATCGCCGGCAGCATTCTCACGTTCAGCTTCGCGATGCTCGAAGTCAGCGACAGCCTGGTGCTGGCAATGAAACAGGATTTCTATCCAATTACAAAAGCGATTTATCATCTGCTTGGTCGCATCGAACCCGACGCCCCTGCCGTTGCTTGCGCAATGGGTGTGCTGGGAATGTTGCTGCTCTGGGCCAGCCTGCTTACCGCCAGTAAAATCCTCGGCAAAAAAATGGGGGCGCTCTTCCGCGCGTAACTGCCACTGTATTTTGGCAAACCATGATGAATCGCCAACCATGAGAGTTAGCCAGCAGCGGCACGCAATAGCGCACCCTCCGTTTCAACGGTTTGACAATTCAACGATTTAACGCCACTGCTCACAATCTTTGCGCAAGACAATGGGCGAGGCGATCGAGCGCGGGCGAGCGGTCGAGCGGATCAAGGTGGACATCGAGCAGGCAAAAGCTTTCGGGACAACGCTCGGCGAACGTGAGCGCTTGTTCGAGTTGATCTTCGGTTTCGATGAGAAATCCTCGGCCAGCGCCGAGAATGTCGGGTAGCCGATGATAATTCCATGGAAGAATGTCATTGAACGCGCCGTCAAGAATGTGGCGTTCCGTTCCATAACCGCCATTATTAAGGACGACAACGATCGGGTTCAGTCCGAATCGGACGGCGGTGGAGAGTTCCATTCCCGTCATTTGAAAGCCGCCGTCGCCAACCAGAACCAACGGGCGAAGTTTTGGATTGGCAAGTTGTGCGCCGATGGCAGCTGGCACGGCGAAACCCATCGAAGTGTAATAGGCCGGGCCGAGAAATTCTGTGTTTCGGTGGATGTAGAGGTCAGCCGCGCCAAAGAGTGCGTCGCCGACGTCCGCAACGACGATGGTATTGTCGTGAAGAAAATCGTTGAGTCGCTGAAAGAGGCGTCGGACACTGATTTTTTGCTGACGACGCGCGGAATACATCCGAACCGGATCAGGACGCGGGATTTTATGGAGCGAGCGGCGATGAAGTCTCGCGCGAAGCAAACCGTGGACAAAATCTTTGAATCGCACATCTTCATAGTTATGGTAGCGAATCGTCAGTTTCTCACTCGTCGCATAGATGCAACGTCCGGGATCGAGCCGCGCGGTGAAAACGCCGAGGTTTACGTCGGTCATGAACGCGCCCAGCATGATGACACAATCGCTCGTCTCGACGTAGTGACACACGTCGGCGCGTCCCATTGCGCCTTCGTAAACGCCCATGCAGAATGGGTGGCGGTCGCCGATGACGGATTTACCGAGGATGGTTTCGGCAATGGGTATTTGCGATTTGGCGGCCAGCTTGAGCACTTCACCACGCACGCCGAAGCGATGAACCTCCACATCGGCAAGAATAACTGGTTTCTTCGAGGCATTAATCATTTCGACTGCCTCCGCCAATGCGGCGCGCAACGCCTTCGCGTTGCTTGGCTCATGAATCTCGGCAGGCCGATGATACGGCGTTCCGGACACATTCAGCATATCGCGAGGCAGCTCGATATAGACTGGTCGCTTATACCGCAGACAGGCATGCAGCACGCGGTCAATTTCTGCCAGGGCGGTCTGTGGATCGCTTAACACCGTGGATGCAACCGTCAGTTGCTCGAAGACTTTCTTTTGCGTGTCAAAATCTCGGACTTTGTGATGCAGCAAGGGATTTTTGATACGCTCCCGCATCCCGGGTGCGCCGCTGATGACCACGACGGGAGATTTTTCCGCAAACGCCTCGGCGGTTGTGTTCGCCACTTTCAATCCGCCAACACAATAGGTAATGCAAACGCAACCGAGTCCGTTAACGCGCGCGTAGGCGTCCGCCGCAAAACCGGCGCCCTGCTCGTCGCAGGTGTTAATGACTTTCAGTTTGCTGCGAACCAATTCGTCGTAGAAACCTAGCACATAATCGCCGGGCACGCCAAAAACGTGCCGAACTCCGAGCGCGTGAAGTCGCTGCAAGAGATAATCGCCGATTCGTTTCGTGTGGTTCATCGCTCCTTTCATTCACTCACCAAAATGACATGCTGGCAAAAGTCACGCAGGAATCCGTTTCGTCCGGCGATTGTTCGTACCGCAGTAGCTTGCCTTTCTGCAAGGGCAACACCTTCAACAAGGTATAAATCCCGCCGAACCCGTCCACGCGTCGCGCGTTGTTGTCCTTCGCCATGTTTCGATAAATCGCCTCGGCATTCAGTTCTTCCGCCGCGTGCAAAAAATCGCGGTCTTCTCCCCCTACCATCTTTAAAAATGCTGGTGTCATTTCAGTTTCGTCGCCAAACCGTTTACCGACGTGCGCCAGGTCCACGCTGACGATCACCACCGCGCGCGAGCCGTATTGCGCCAAAACACTTTGTAACGCTGAGAAAAACGCTGATGCGTCTTGGCTTGCCTCGGGCAGATTCCCTTCCAAAAGATACCGCTCAAAACTACCCAGTAGGATTGGCACAATTTTCACGCGGTCACCGAAAAGGTGCTGCAGGAAAACGACCTGAAACTCAATCGAATGCTCCGTGCGATGCACGATCTCCTCTTCGCATAAGTCGAATGGCAGCTTCGCCGATAGCGCATCAAAAAATTCCGTGTCGCACGCCGCCGTGCCAAGAGGTGTTTCGAATCCTTTCCGTGTGCCGATAAATGTCCCCTTCCCTCCGAAATGCGCAACCCCAAGAACCACAAATGTTTCGGCCCCGTTTGCTTCAATCAATGGCCGATACGCGTCCGCATAGCACTCACCCCCCGCGCGCAAATCTATGTGGGGCGCGACAATCGCACGAACCGGCTCCCGTTTTTCGTTTGAAGCAACCGGAATACCTGATGCTCCAAAAAAACCGGTCAACATCTCGCGCAATTTCGCAGGATCTTCCGGATACGATTTCCCCGCCAGTGTCGCCGGCCGCGTCGGTCGCGCGCGGTATTCACGGACAAGTTCCTCGCATCGGCTCCGGAAGCGGTTACTCTCGAGCAGGTAATTTTCATCGAGCATCTTGACAACTTCCTCCAGCCAGCCCGCGGCGGCAATCTCACCGGTCTGCCGTGTGATCGCAACTTCAATTTCGCGCACCGTGCGCTCGCCATCCATTAATTGCATCAGCAAAAGCAGCTCAAACGGAACCACCATCGTTTTCTCATTGAATCCGAGCGGGTCACGGACGACGAAGGACTGTTCGTCGGGGAGCGGAATGATGTCCAGAAATCGCACTTTCGGATTTTCCATGGCGTAGATCAAACTATACCAAACTTCGCGCTCCGCGCCACTTTTCGTTTGGATTCCCGCTCGACTGTTGTATCATGCAGGCGTGAGCGCAACCCGGTTCAATTTGAAAGGCGAAGTCGCAGTCGTCATTGGCGGCACGGGGGTTCTTGGCGGCGCGATTGCCGAAGGACTCGCCGCTGCAGGAGCCAAGGTCGCCATCGTCGGCCGTAATGCCGAGCGCGGCAACGCCCGCGTCGCAAACATCAAGAAACAAGGCGGCTCCGCTGCGTTCATTGCCGCCGACGCCATGAAACGAACCAGCCTCGAATCTGCCCTCAAGAAAATCAGGAAACAACTCGGCCAGCCGACAATCCTCGTCAATGCCGCCGGCGGCAATGACCCGAAAGCAACCGTAACCGATAAGCTTTCCTTCGAAAACATCGAGATTGAGGACTGGGCGCGCTGTTTCGACCTCAACCTTGTCGCGGGTGTGCTGCTGCCCTGTCAGGTTTTTGGACCCGCCATGGCGACAAACGGTTGCGGCAGCATCATCAACATCGCCAGTCTTGCCGCGCACGTGCCGCTCTCGCGTGTGCCCGCGTATTCCGCCGCAAAAGCCGCCGTCGTCAATCTGACACAATTCCTCGGTCGCGAATGGGCGACCAAAGGCGTGCGGGTCAACTCGATCTCACCGGGAGTATTTCTCGCCGAGCAAAACCGGTCGCTTCTGCAAAACGCTGATGGCTCCCCCACTCCGCGCGCAGCGGCTTTTCTGGATCACACTCCGATGAAACGATTCGGTCAGCCCGACGAACTGATCGGCGCGGTAGTGTTTCTCGCCAGCAACAAAGCCAGTGGGTTCGTGACCGGCACGGACATTCGCGTGGACGGCGGTTATCTCGCGCAAACGATATGATTTTGAAATGAATGGCCACGAAAAACACGAGAAACGGCAAAAACTTTTTGTGTCTTTTTGTTCTTTTTGTGGCTACTAATCTTCCATTGCCATGACTGTTCAATCCGACATTGGTCTCATTGGCCTCGCTGTGATGGGTGAAAACCTCGCGCTGAACGTCGAGAGCCGAGGTTTCCGCATCTCGGTATTCAATCGCACCACTGCGAAGACCGATGAATTGCTGGGGGGGCGCGCGAAAGGTAAAAACTTCTTCGGCGCAAAAACTTTGTCCGAATTCATCGGCTCACTCAAAAAACCGCGCCGCGTATTTCTCATGGTCAAAGCGGGCAAACCCGTGGACGACATGATCGCGCAGGTATTGCCGCTGCTCGAGCGCGGCGACATCATCATAGACGGCGGGAATAGTCTCTACACCGACACCGAACGCCGCTGTACGGAGTTGGAGGCAAAAGGATTCCACTATCTCGGCACTGGCGTCAGTGGTGGCGAAGAAGGCGCGTTGCGCGGTCCGAGCATCATGGCCGGCGGCTCACGTGAGGCTTATGATGCTGTGGCGCCAATTCTCCGCAAAATCGCCGCGCAAGTGGACGGTGAACCTTGCTGTGCCTACATCGGAGCGGGCGGCGCAGGACACTTTGTCAAGATGGTCCACAACGGCATCGAGTATGGCGACATGCAACTCATCTGCGAAGCGTATCAAATCCTCCGCTATGGTCTCGGCCTCACCGTCCCCGAATTGCAAAAGGTTTTCGAGGACTGGAACAAAGGCGACCTCGACAGTTACCTCATCGAGATCACCGCAAAAATTCTGGCCGTGAAAGATCCTGTCACTGGCGCGCCAATGATTGACATGATCCAAGACCAAGCAGGCCAGAAAGGCACGGGCGGTTGGACGATCAAAGCCGCCCTCGACTTCGGCATCCCCATTTCAACGATCAGCGAAGCCGTCTTCGCGCGATCTATATCGGCGATGAAAGAGGAGCGCGTAGCGGCTTCGGAAAAGCTGAAAATGCGAAAGATCGACACGGAAGATGAATGGAGCTGGAACGATCCGCGTGAACGTCTTGACTGGCTGCCTATTGTTCGCGATTCGTTGTATGCCTCGAAGATTTGTTCCTATGCGCAAGGCTACGCGCTTTTACGCGCCGCGTCGCTAGAGAAGAAATGGAATCTCGACTTCGGAGAGATCGCCAAAATCTGGCGAGGCGGCTGCATTATTCGGGCGCGCTTTCTACACCGCATCAAGGAAGCCTACGACAGAAAGCCGCAACTCGCCAACCTGATGCTCGACCCCTACTTTTCGGACATCGTCACGAAAGCACAATACGGCTGGCGGACAATCCTTCAACGAGCGATCTCAATTGGCCTCCCAATGCCGGCGATTAGCGCATCACTGGCATATTACGATAGCTATCGCACCGCGCGCCTGTCGGCGAATTTGTTGCAAGCCCAGCGCGACTACTTCGGCGCGCACACCTACGAACGCATGGATCAACCAAAAGGGAAGTTTTTCCACCTCGATTGGTGCGGCGATCAGAAGCAAAGGGAAGCGTGAAAAAAACCGAAGGACGAAATCCTAAACTCGAAACAAAATCGGAAGACAAAAACCAAATTTTCAAAACAGAAATTTAGGTCGTTTGAGCTTAGAGCCTTGTTTCGGGCTTCAACATTCGGATTTCGTTTTTTGACCGAGTGTCTTTACTCGGTTATCGCTGCCACCGCCAGCGCTTGCAACTCGCGGCGCATGTCGGAAGCGTCGGAGTTGGGAATATTCGATCGCTGAACGAGTAAGATGAAAAACATTTCCTTCTTCGGATCAATCCACGCCTGTGTGCCAAACGCGCCGCCGTGACCGTAGGTGCCCGGCGAGAGCATCTCGGTCACGCCTTTCGGCTCGCGCACAACCGCCCAGCCAAATCCCCAGCCCATTCCATCTACAAAACCTGTCTTGATCTCGCCCGACTGTAGTTTTGTCATCTTCTCGACGCTGGCTACTGATAATAATTGTTTCCCCTTCCAGTCACCGCGATTGAGCATCATTTGGTAAATTTTAGCAAGATCGTTGGCTGTTGAAAACAGCCCGCCCGCTGGCAGCGGGTACTTGCCGCCGATGGCGTTCCCGAGGAAATTATCGGAGCGCGCTAGCTTGCCCTTCTCTTGTTTATAGAGTGTAGCGATGCGCGACAGGTCGCTTTTTTGGGGATAGAAGAACGTATCCTTCGAGCCGAGCGGACGAAAGAGTCGCTCATTGAGAAAGTCCTCATACGATTTGCCCGATACAACCTCGATCACGCGACCAAGCGTATCAATGCCTGTATTGCAATAGCTCCAACGCAAACCCGGCTCGAAATCGAGGGGCCGCTGTGAAAAAGCAATGACCGCCTCGGCCAATGTCCGGTCGCGTTTGCGATACAAGTCCGCCATCCCCGAAGGCGGTCCCGCCAAACCTGAAGTGTGCGTCAGTAAATCGCGCAGCGTGATCGGCCGCGCAGGTTTCGTGAGTGTCACCGTCCCGCCTTCGCGCTTCTGAATCAACATTTGACCGCGAAACTCCGGCAGATGCTTCTCGACAGGGTCGTCCACAGAAAGTTTTCCTTCCTCCTCCAACATCATAATTCCGATGGCCGTAATTGGTTTGGTCATCGAGGCGATCTGAAAAATCGAATCGCGTTTCATCGGTTTCTTCGCCTCGATGTCAATCGAACCGACGGCATCGAAATGGACAATCTCTCCACGTCGCGATACCAGCGTCACCGCGCCCGCAATTTGCTGGTCGTCCACAAATTTCTGAAACCGTGTATGAATTGCACCGAGTTTCGACGCGTCCATCCCCGCTTTGCGCGCTATGTCGGCGTCGCCCGCCCAGCCAATTCCAGACGCAATCAACAATGCCAATAAAAGAAATCCAGTTTTCATGGTTGCATCCTCGCGCGTGTTGGGCGCTGAATCAAGTCAAACCTTCGAAATGTGCGCGACGATGAAACTTGGTGGCAAAATTGGTGACGGTCGAGTAGCATCCGCCGCGTTCTTACGCTCTAACCATGACCGAGCCAACACAACTAGCCGCTTCCGACGCCGCGCCCAATCCGCCAAGCACCAAAGCGAAATACATGACGCTACTGGCGGCGTTTCTCGGCTGGATGTTTGACGGGTTCGAGATGGGACTTTTCCCGTTGATCGGTCAGCCAGCGCTGGCGGACTTGCTCGGATCCAATGCCGCTCCGGGCGATGCGACAAAATGGTTCGCCTCGATCATCGCCGTGTTTCTCGTTGGCGCCGCGAGCGGCGGAGTTTTCTTCGGATGGCTGGGCGACAAGATCGGACGTGTGCGGGCGATGTCGTTGAGCATTTTTACCTATGCGATCTTTACGGGGCTATGCGGGTTTGCAACGGAAGCATGGCACATCGCCGCGTTACGGTTCATTGCATCGCTGGGAATGGGCGGTGAATGGTCGCTGGGAGTGGCGCTGGTCAATGAAATCTGGCCGCGAAAATCCCGTGCGTTGATCGCGGGATTGATCGGCGCGGCAGCCAACGTCGGGTTTCTCGTTGTGGCTCTCTTGAGCATGGGGCTGGTCGGTTTTATTGGCGGCGTAAAATCGTTCCTGCTCGGGATCGGCCTATCAGAAACGATGACAACCTCGCTGCTCGCCAATTCGGCGTGGCGATTCCTGATGATCAGCGGTGCTGTGCCAGCGCTGTTGATTTTCTTTATCCGATTATTTGTTCCTGAATCCGAGCGATGGGAACACGAGAAGGCCAAAGGCGCAACGTCGCATTGGGTAAATGCCGATTTAGTCGGAGTGCTGATCGGATCGGTCGCTACTTTGGCGATCATCTGGGCGTGGTCGCCCGCGGGAATCTCGGCGATCCCTGCAACATTCATTACCATCGTCGGGCTGGCAATCGCCTTGCTTGGTTTTCTCTACCCGGTTCGACAGTATCTCAAACGTGCAGCAGCGGCAGGTTCATTGCACGCGGATAGTCAGCGGCAAGTCCTTCGCAATATGTTGTTCGGCGCAGGCCTGGCGGGAGTGGCACTCTTGGGGACGTGGGGTTCAATCCAATGGGCGCCGCGCTGGGCGGGACAGCTTAAGCCGGATACGAAAGTCGAGAGCCAGTTACCCGATGGCAAATCAGAAACGGTCATAACAAAATACTACGCAAAAGAGAAAACACAGATCGCCACAGCCCTGGGAGCGATTTTGGCGACGATTGTAGCGGCTCTGGCGGCAGGAAAATGGGGACGACGACCCACTTACACCTTGATGTGCATTGGCTCGATCGCGTCAGCGCTCTACTTTTATCAGGGCAATTCCAGCTTTGGCATAGGTTTTCTAGTCGCCGCGTTTCTCGCGGGAGGAATCACAGCGGCGTTTTATGGTTTTTTCCCGCTCTATTTCCCCGAACTATTCCCAACGGCGGTGCGGGCGACAGGCCAGGGGTTCGCGTTCAATTTCGGAAGAATTATCGCGGCGATTGGCGGATTGCAAACGGCAACCCTGATTGGATTTTTCGACGGCAGTTTTCCGAAGGCCGGTTCAGTGATGACAGTGATTTACCTCATCGGCATGGGAATCATCTGGCTTGGCGATGAAACCAATGGAAAAGGATTACCGGAATAACACCATGAACAAAGTGTTGATCATTGTCGGTGACGCCACGGAAACCGTGGATACGCTCTATCCTTATTATCGCCTCATCGAAGACGGCTTCGAGCCTGTCGTCGCTGCACCGGAGAAGCGTCGCTATCAGATGGTCTTGCACGAAGTCAAACCCGGCTGGACCATCACGAAAGAATGGGAAGGTTACAGCATCGAGGCCAACATTGCGTTCAAAGACGTAAACCCAGACGATTATCTTGGGATCTTCTTCAGTGGCGGTCGCGCCCCTGAATACATCCGCGAGGACAAAGACCTGATTCGCATTACAAGGCATTTTTTCGCGAAGAACAAGCCGATCGCCAGCGTTTGTCACGGAGTCGAGATCCCGGCGCGCGCAGGCTGCGTCAAAGGCCGCCGGATGGCCACCGTGCCCAAGTGCAAGTTCGATCTCGAAATCTGCGGCGGCACTTTCGTCAATGAACCGTGTGTCGTGGACGGCAACCTCGTGAGCGGCCGCACCTTCCACGATCATGGCAAATATATCGGCGCGTGGATGAAATTGCTGAACGAAGCCCGCGCTAAGCTCGCCCCGTGTGTCAAACGGAAGTCCACGAGTCGGCGTTGACCGCCTTGATGGTTCGTGCGATGCTATTAGCCGCAGTCATCATGAAATCATTGAGCCAAGCTATCTCAGCCATCGCCGAGAAAGGTCTCAGCGACATACAGGTTCGACAGACCATTGCACAAGGTTGTCCCGCGAAAGATTATTCTGGAAAACGAGTTCTAGTCATTGTCCCCGATCAAACCCGCACCGCACCCGTCGGGCTGATGTTTCGCGCGCTCTTCGATCAGATCGGCGGTGCATGCAAAGCCTTTGACGTGATGATCGCCCTCGGCACTCATCCGCCAATGGATGACGAAGCGATTTGCCGGCGACTCGAAATCACACCCGGAGAACGAAGCAGCAAATTTAGCAAAGTGCGTGTGTTCAATCATTCCTGGAACGATCCAGCATCCCTTCAGCACATCGGCGATATTCCGGCGAAAGAGATCGAAACGATTTCCAATGGCCTGTTTGCGATGGATGTGCCTGTCCAAATCAACCGGCGCGTATTCGATTACGACCAACTCATCATTGTCGGCCCCGTCTTTCCACACGAGGTCGTCGGTTTTTCCGGTGGCAACAAATATCTCTTCCCCGGCATCAGTGGCCCCCACGTTTTGAATTTTTTCCACTGGCTCGGCGCGGTCGTCACCAACCCGATGATTATCGGACATAAATGGACGCCAGTCCGCCGCGTCGTGGATCGCGCCGCATCGCTCGTCAGCGTGGACAAACTCTGTTTCTGCGCCGTCATGGATGGTCACACGCCCGTTGGCATCTTCGCCGGCAACCCTGTCTCGGCCTGGGACGCCGCCAGCGATCTCTCCGCGAAGGTCAACATCACCTACAAAGACAAGCCCTATAAAATCATCCTCTCCTGCTGCCCACCGATGTATGACGAACTTTGGGTTGGCGGAAAATGCATGTACAAACTCGAACCCATCCTGGCCGACGGCGGTGAGTTGATTATCTACGCGCCGCACATTACTCGCATCAGCGAAACGCACGGACGCCAAATCGAAGAAATCGGCTATCACTGTCGCGACTATTTTCTGAAGCAATGGGACAATTTCAAACAGTACCCGTGGGGTGTGCTTGCTCACTCCACTCATGTCCACGGTCTAGGCACGTTTGTAAACGGAGTCGAAAAATGCCGAGCCATGGTCACACTCGCCACTGGCATCTCCGAAGCCACTTGCCGCAAAATCAACCTTTGCTACCGTGACCCGGGCACGATTCGTATAGAAGATTTCGCCAACCGCGAATCCGAAGGCGTGCTACTCGTGCCGAAAGCTGGCGAGCGGCTGTTTCGATTGAAAAATGCGTCCTTGTGGGAGAAAGGGAGTGGAAGTTGACCGCAATATCAATTTCATATACGGGTGGAGCTCGAATCGGTTTATTCAATGCTACTTGGCCGTTCGCCACGCTTACTGTGACACCAGAAGTGATGACGCTGAAGGTAGCATTTGCCGGTGACTTTAAGTTTACGCCCGCCAAGTTATCTTCCGTTGAGCCATTCAGACTGATTCCGTTTATTGGCAAAGGGGTTCGAATTCGACACCAAGTAATCGGATATCCTGAAAAAATAGTTTTTTGGTATTTGTGCGCAAACCCTCAACCGCTAGTGGAAAAAATCAGAAGTTTCGGATTTGGATCAACACTCTAACTGAAAAACGCAGAACGGCCTGCCTGTCCATGCTCTTTTTAAATGAAACTGCCCATACAAGCTTACATTCTCGTTCTTGACGACAGTCATGAGCGGGCGGAGCGGTTTGCAACGGCGGCGGCGGAGCTAGGGCCGTGGTTGACGGTGCATGTCTGGCACGACGTAGCAGGGATGTTGGCCGAAATCAACCGGTTCATTGACGAAACCGTTCTTATCTCGCTCGACCACGACCATGCCCCAAACGATCCCAAAACCGGCATGGACATCGTCAAGTGGCTTGCCAACCGCGTTCCGGCCTGCTCTGTCATCGTTCACACCTCGAACACCGACGCATCGTGGAGCATGATGCGCGAACTGCAAGACGCGGGCTGGAACGTCGTCCGCGCCGCGCCTGTCGGCATGGGCGAGGATTGGATCGAATCCGTATGGCTGCCGGCAGCGAAACGGATAATTTCAACCTATGAATGAGCGCTCGAAACGGATCGTTACTTGGCGAGTCGTTTCTCGATCAATTCTTTCGCTATGCGAATATCTCCGGCACGGTCATTGCCTCCTTCGCGTTCGACGATGAGGGGGTGACGGAATTTTTTTCGCTGAAGGAAATCGAGGAGTTTGGGAATGTGGGCTTCGCCTTTCCCCAGCGGAACCTCTTTGCCCCAAGTGCCGCGAGTTTTTGTCCAGAGCGCGTCTTTCATGTGCACCTGGGCGATGTCTTTGTAAAGAAGTTTGACAGCCTCCATCGGCTCCTGTTTGCCATATAGAATCATATTGGCGGGGTCGAAATTGACTTTGACATTGGGACGTTTGAGCGCCCGGAGAAATTGCTGGAGCGTTTTGGCGGTTTCCTGACCGGATTCCATGCCGAGGACGAGATTTTGTTTGCGAAGCACGTCGGCGATTTTTCGGACGCGCATGACAAACACAGCGAACTCGTGACTCTTGCTATCTTCCGGAATGAACCCGGCATGTGTAGTGAGCAGCTTCACCCCGAAAAACTTGGTGAGCGCGGCCGCGCGGATGGTCAAAAGGTAACGGCGCTCGAATTCTTCCCTCCATCCAAAGCCGCCGGTGCGTTCGATGGCTTCTAGGGTTGAATAGTCCTCGTGCGGAAACCCGACGCATGTGGAGACGATTTCGATCTTGTGTTTTTTGACCCAGGCGGCGACTTCCTTGGCGCCGGCTTCGTCGGGCACGCCGAGGGTTCCAATTCCCAATTGAACAGACTCGAATCCGAGACTCTGCGCGAGACGGAGTGCGTCGAGCATCTTCGGCTGGTGCAGCGACCAAGTGGTGACGCCGAGTTTCATTGGCAAATTCGATTACGCGCCGCAGGCTTTGAGATGTTTGATGGTGTTGGCAACGTGTTTGGTATACTCGGCATCGCTCATCAGATCGCTGCCGTGGTCGCGAATGAACTTCAATTCTGCTTCGCTGGCCTTGATGCTGGCGTCGCGTTTGCTTTGCCCGACGGGGGTGCGGTCGAACGGCACCACAAATTCGCTTGTGAGATACTTGTCGTACCCGACTTTTTTGAGAGTGGCAATCAGCTTTTTCCAATCCCACGATCCTTCTCCCGGCGCGCGACGGTTGTTATCGGCCACGTGAAAATCCACCAGACGCTTTCCAACATTGAGGATCGCCTGGAGCGGATCGGCTTCCTCAATATTGATATGAAAGGCGTCGAGAGTGACACCGACATCGTCGCCAACGGCATTGGCCAAGGCGAGCGCCTGGTCATGACGATTGAGAAAGTTTGTTTCAAATCGATTCAGCGGTTCCAGCCCGATGCGGACCCTGCGTTTCCGCGCGTGGTCGGCAACCTTGCTCACGCCTTCCACGGCCCATTTCCATTCGGTCTCGGGATCGGCCATGGCTTTGATTTTTCCGACTTCGCTCGGCACGAGGCAGAAAATCTGTCCGCCGAGGTCGGCGATCAGGTCAACGGTTTCCTTACAATATTGCACGCTCATGTCGCGGTAATAGGAATCGCCGTGGATGAGATCGCGCCCGGCGAGCATGATGCTCACCGCACCCCAACATTCGAGCTTGTTTTTGTTCAGCAGAGCGCGGACCTCTTTCCGGTCGTATTTGCGCGGTTCTCCCATGATTTCGATGCCGTCGTAGCCGCAATCATGAAGGCGTTTGATAGTGATTTCGATTGGTTCCGGTCGCATCCAGTTGTGCATGCAGATTTTCATAGAGATCCTTTCGGTAGGGAATCGTGGGGGCGCATCGTATCGCAGCCTATCGCCGTTGCAAGAAAAAAGTTCGTCAGCGCCCGGATTTCTGTTTGTTCATCTGCTCCTGCAAAAACCGGGCGAGGTGAAGCATCTCGCGCTCGATGGCGGCATCCAGAGGAGTTTTACCGGAGTGATCCTTGATGAAAATGTCTGCTCCTTTTTCCACCAGCAATTTCGCATCCTCCAATCGTCCCCAGCGAGCGGCATGATGCAATGCGGTCATCCCCGCCTTGTCTCGAAGATCCATATCCGCACCACTGGCAACCAGCACCTTGACGATATCATCATGAGCAGAAACAACGGCATGATGCAATGCCGTTCTCCCCCCAAGATCTCGAGCATTCAAGTCCGATTTTTGAGCAATCAGATGCTCAACAACCGTTCGACGCCCTCGCCAGGCCGACCAAATTAATGGCGTGCGGTCGCCGGCATCCTTCGAATCCAGCAAACCCCCTTTTGCCGCAAGCAATTCTTTGACTTTCGCCAAGTCCCCCAGCGCTGCATAGTGATGGACGTCCACCGCCGGCTTCGCAGTCCAGATTAATTTTAGGATCGCTGAATCATCCCTCGCGGTAGCTTCCAGCAAAGGCGAAATCCCGTCGTTCGTCTTTCGATTGACGTCAGCACGATTTGCCAACAACAATCCCACGGCCCACACCCGGCGGTTTTTGATCGCAAAATGCAACGGCGTCAGCCCTTCCGATTTCTCCTGTGCGTTTGGATTCGCTTTCGCGCCCAATAGCAGTTCCGCGATTTTTTGCTGGTCCCATGCGACAGCCAAATGAAGGGCCGTTCGCGAATCCTGATCCACAGCGTTGACATCGCCTTTTGCCGCCAACAACAACTTAACATTCTCCAATTGCCCCGCCAACGTTGCGCGATGCAACGCGGTTTCACCTTGTTTATCCTTCGCATTTGCGTCCGCTTTCGAAGCCAATAAAAGCTCCACCACCAGTTTCGATCCGCTGCTGGCGGCACGCAACAAAGGAGTTCGCCCTCCCGAATCCCGCGCGTTGACCAACTCTGGTTTTGCCGCCATCAATGACTTTACCTTCTTCCAATCGCCCCGCGCAGCTGCATCGTGAATTTCATCGGCATTGGTCTTCGCCAGAACAAGGAGAATTAGGATTGGACATATCAGTTTCACGACGTTCCGAACTATACTATAATCGTCCTACAAAACGAGCGGGAATTGAACTGCACCTGATTTCTGTGTTGAATATTCCAATGTCAATGTTTACATCCTCCCCCAATGCACGTCGTTCTGGTCGCCCCCGAGATCGCCGCCAACACCGGCAACATCGCCCGACTCTGCGCCGCAACCAACTCCACCCTGCACCTAGTCGAGCCGCTTGGTTTTCGTCTCGACGACCGTACCCTGAAACGCGCGGGAATGGATTACTGGCAGCAGGTCGAGTGGAAGGTGCATAAGTCGTGGGAGGAGTTATTGAAGTGCGCTGGCTTTCCACCGCTTTCCCGCGTGCCGATTCATCGCGGCGCATTACAACAACGCCCTTCCCCGTCCCGAATAGTCGGGACGACCCAAAGCGCCGATCAATCGGCGTACTCGAGTCCAGAACTCTACCTCGCTACCGCCCATGGTCAACTTCTCTATACAGAGCCTCGTTACGGCGAAAACGATTGCCTCGTCTTTGGCCGTGAATCGGTCGGATTACCGGAAGGACTATTGCGCGCGCACGAAGCGACAACTATCCGGATTCCGATGTGGAACGAAAAAGCCCGCAGTCTCAATCTTTCCAACGCGGTCGCCATCGTCCTCTATGAAGCCTTGCGGCAAATCCGGAAAATTTCGTTGTAGCCGCGATACGATCTAGTGGCTACAGGCTTTGATAAATGAACCCACAAGACGCAGCACGCGTTACGCCAAAGAAATTCTTGAGGTCGAGCAAGATGGGAGTTCGATTCATCACACGCCTCAACTGCGCGAGGGTAAGACGTGAGAAGGCGCGATGGGCGTTGACCAATGCGACGGCGTCGAAAGAGAGGAGAGATCGAGTGTTGGTGTGTTGGAGCGTTGGAGTTTTAAATTTGTTTCGGGTTTCGCGCTTCGGATTTCGGATTTGCTCAAGAGAGACAGCTGCGATGCCGAAATTCCTTTGAATTGTCTCCGGCGATAGAAACGGGTCGCATCCGAGCACCGTTACGCCGCGGTCACGCAACGTTTTGATTGTGTCGGCGATTTTGGAATTGCGGATGTCGGGAACGTTTTCCTTGAAAGTCAGGCCGAGCAGAAGGACGCGGCACGATTTCAAATCTTTGCCCGCATTTTTTAGGGCAGTTACCAGCATTTCGGCTACGTGACGCGCCATGGCGTCGTTGATCGCGCGCCCTGCGAGAATGACGGCAGGATGGTAGCCGAGTTCTTTGGCCCGGTGAGTCAAATAATACGGATCAACACCGATACAATGGCCACCAACCAATCCCGGATGAAATCGCTGAAAGTTCCATTTTGTCGCGGCAGCTGTGAGAACTTCGTGCGTGTTCAGGCCGAGACACTGGAAAATCAGTGAGAGTTCGTTCATCAGCGCAATGTTGAGATCGCGCTGGATGTTTTCGATCACTTTGGCGGCTTCGGCGGTCTTGATGTTGGGCGCTCGATGTACGGCGGGGGCAACCAAGGAATAAAGTTTAGTGACTCGTTCCAAGGCTTTTGCGTTGTTGCCGCTGACGACTTTGGTGATTTTATCTAGGGTATGTTGTTTATCACCGGGATTAATGCGTTCGGGAGAATAGCCAATGAAAAAATCGTCGAGCTTCATCCCCGACTCACGCTCGAGAATCGGCAGCAGAATATCTTCGGTCACGCCCGGATAGACAGTGCTCTCCAAAATGACCAGCGCGCCCCGGGAAAGATTCTTGCCAACGATCTCTGCGGCGCGGCGGACCGGCGTGAGATCAGGCTCGTTGCGTTCATCCACGGGCGTCGGCACCGTAATGATCATCGCTCGGCAATCGCGGAGAAGCGATGGATCAGTGGTAAATTCGAGATTGCGCCGCTGTAGATCGCGAGTCGCCACTTCGCCCGTCCAATCAAGCCCCTTGCGAAGCGATTCGATGCGACCGGGATTGATGTCGAAACCAATGACGCGCGCCATTTTTTTGGCGAATGCGCAAGCGACGGGGAGCCCGACGTAACCGAGACCCACGACTCCCAAAGGAGAGAGAAGAGAAGATCGACGAAAGCGTGGGGAGCGTGATTTCTTTTTCATTTAGTCGCAGATGCGCTCCTTGCACAGCATCCAGAGGGCAGAGAGACCGTCGTGCCAGCGGATTTTTTTTCCTTCCTCGTAGGTGCGCCCGAAGTAGCTGATCGCCGTTTCGTAAAGGCGCGCCTTTCGTTTGATCAATTGTGAGGTGAGTTGCGGCTCGATCTCAAACCGGTCGGCATCGAGCCGGCACTCTTTGAGAAACTCGGCTCGCATGACTTTGTATCCAGTCTCCATGTCGGTCAAGTTCACATTAAAGAGAATATTCGTCATTAGGACGAGAAATTGGTTGCCTGCGTAGTGCCAAAAATAAACGACGCGATGCGGGCCGCCTAAAAACCGCGATCCATAAACAACATCCGCGACTCCATCGAGAATTGGCTGGAGCAACGCGGGATATTCCTTTGGATGATATTCGAGGTCGGCGTCTTGAATCAGCACAATATCACCCGTGGCCAGCGAGAACCCGTGTCGCAACGCTGCGCCTTTGCCGCGATTTTGAGGGAGATGTTCGACACGAATTTGCGGAGGCTTCGCCAGCTTGTCCGCGACAGCGCGGGTCCCGTCGGTCGAGCCGTCGTTGACGATGATGATCTCCTTTTCGAGAGGGATCGGCTGGTCTAGAACACGCTGCAAAATAACGGGCAGGTCGCGTTCTTCGTTATATACGGGGATGATGATGGAGAGTTTCTTCACGAATCGCCGCACAGTAGCCGACTCACCCGCCACCGTCAAGACGCGCGCGTCTGGACCAAGGCACCGGAATTGCTGTTGACTGGCCTTGGTTCGGCTGAAATAGTGAATGTGACCGGAGAGCTAATCGAATGAATGTCTGGCGAAGGCTTTGGAAAATGCTGGCAAGGAAGGATCCGTCGGGGATATATCGCTGGCGGCAACCATCGGCAATCATCCTGCACTCGGAATCGCTGGAAGAGCGCTGGATGCCCAGTGCTGGCGTGGATTTGGATTCGTTTGCGGGTGATACAACCAAAGGCTGGGGACTGACCAATCTGCAAGGCGGCACACCGCCGGGCGCAACATTGTCTACGGACGGTCAAACCATGAATCTTCAGTATCAACGCGAAAATCTGACAGGCCTGATCCAATCGGTCCTTCTTACGGAACTGAAAGAGATTCGCCTCACCCTTCGGTCGGACTCGGCGATCACCTTGGCGATGGCGATCACCGACCGGGATGACGCAGAATTTACCGCCACCTTCAATCTTCCCGCAGGCGAAATGACCACGGTGATTGTGCGGCCAACGGATTTCATTCTTAATCCCGGCTCGCCCGTGCAAAAACCGGGCGCGCAACCGGCTCGATTTTTCTATACCTACGTATTGCTGGACACGGGCGCTGGTTCGGGAGCCTCGGGGACGAATACGTTGAAGATTGACGACGTAGTCGTCGAGCGCACGGCCAGCGTCGTTCAAACGGGAACATGGATCATTGATCAACCTACAACTGTCACACAAAGCACTTTCCGCGATGGAAACATCGAAATTCATGAGGGTGGTTCGCTAAAAGTGACCGCGCCACGGTTCACCATCCGCGGCAACATCATCGCTCAAAATAGCCAGATACAAATCACAGGAGGCGTCTTCAACCAACTGCAACGCTTCAGCCATGAGTATGGCACCATTCTGTCCGACGGAGCGCGCCTCAGCCTGAAGGATGCCGTTGTCCTCACGCACGATGTCGGCGGACTGGCGCTGGAGGATACATCGCGCTGGAAAGCCAAAGAGGCTGATTTCTTTCCCGGCATCACCGTGGATGCCACGGCAGAAAGCCGCACACAACTCGACCGAGTCAGTACCGTTGGTGAAATCATCACCCAGACAGGCCACAATCTATCCATCAGCCGAAGCAACACCATGCTGATCTGGCTTACACTGGAGTCCAATTATCCCTCTCCCCTCAACTTTCCCGCAACGACAAACGTGGATCGTTGGAAAGTTGGATCGGGGTTCAATGTCCGCATCAAAGATTCGCAGAATGTCTCTTGGGCAATCATCAGCATGCCTAACTCCAATGCCACCGTCCAAAACGCCAACCTCGCCGCCGCCGGCATCGGCTTTCACGGCAATACACAGGTCACTCTCGATGACATCCGCAATGGACGATTCCTCGCCGACTTTACCTTCCCCTCCACCGACCGCTCCTTGCACTTTCTCAACAGCACCGTGACCGCGTGGAATTTTTACGCCAATGACGACACACAGGTCACCGTTCAAAACTCGAAGATTGGCGAACTCTTCCAACTCCACAATTCCTTCGTCACCGTTCGCGACTCGGAAATTGACGGATCCGGCGGCTATATCTCCGCCGACAGCGCGTTTCTCCTCCCGCCCGGCAGCCCGCCGCGTATGTATTTGCTACGCACCACGATTACCACGCTGGTCGTTGCCAAAAACGTCGCCACAATTACCCTTCAGGATTCCGCCGTCACGGGCAACGTGTACGCCACGGGCGCATCCGTCATTCGTCTCCTCAACACTCCCGTTAACGGTTCCGTCACCGCTGACCCCGGCGCAATGATCCTCTACAGCTAGAAGCCGTTTCTTACCAACAGGTAAGCGACCGAAGTTATTTTACAACGCCTCGCAGGCTTTCCAGGAAGGCAATCAGATCGGCGAACTCGTTAGGCTTGAGGCCGTTGACCAAACCTGTGGGCATGATCGAGACATCGGAGGCGCGGCGACTTTTAATATCCTTTTTGGGAAGGGTGTGCGGCACACGGTCGCTGCCAACCAATAGAACCGAGTCGGTGGTTTCACTTTTGATGACGCCAGAATAGATTTCGCCGTCGTTAGCTTGCACGACGGACGGTTCGTACCCCACCGCCATTCGTTTCGACGGTTCCACCACTGACACGATCAATTCCTCACGCGGATATTTTGCAGCGACGTCGGTGAGGTCGGGGCCAACGGCCGTGCCTTTGCCGCGAACGGTGTGACACTGGAAACAAGCGGCGCCTTGCGCTTCGAAGAAAACTTTCTCTCCTTTTGCCGCGTCCCCTTTCCCTCCACGCGCGGCTTTCAGCAATTCTTGCAACGGATCTTTGGTCGAACCGCGCGGAGGATTATATTTGCCGCCATCCAATCCGGGTAATCGCACACAAAATTCCCAGCCGCCGCCCGTGTTGCCGACCTTCATCAGTAATCGATTCTTTCCTTTTCGCAACGCCACGCTCACCTGATCCTGATCCACTGTCAACCCACGGTTCCCTTCGAAATTGTGAATTTTCTCGCCATTGAACCAAATCGCGATCTGATCGTCGCTGCCGCAGAGCAGTTTCGCCTTTGTATCGTTGGGCGACTCAAATTCCGCATACGCATACACGAGCACCTGCGAGTTAGGACTGAATTGCGAATTCAACTCCACGCGACCGTCCATCGGCTCCGCTTTCAGTTCGCGCCACGCCGATTGTTTGCCATCGGTGGCTAGAAATGTCTTCGTCAAATCCGGGCTTTTGTCCGATTTGATGGCTGCCAACACCTCGCGCTCGGGATCATGCACCGATTGCCAGCCGTTCTCGAAGGCGCCAATGATTTTCCACTGTTGAATCGTGCCGGAATACAATGCCGCCTCCAAATCTGCCATCGCCGAGTCCGGAATGGCGCCCGCCGCGATCAATCGCTCCACTTCCGGCAGCGCCTCGCTGCGGATGGCGCGCACGGCTTTGATCGCCGCGTCTCGCACTTCGCGGTTTTTGTCGCCGACACCCGATAAATAAACGCCCAATGCCCGCACATCGGGCATCTGCGCGAGAGCAAGAATCACATCGGCACGAACGGCGTTATCCTTGGATCGCTCCATCAACGCGGGAATCGCGTTCTTCGCTTTCATCGCGCCGAGCGCCTTGATTGCCTCACGTTTCACATCAGCGTTTGTATCGCTCAAAACCGCCACCAGCGTATCGCCCAGATTCGACGGGGCGATCTTGCCCAGCGCTTTTGCCGCTGCCACGCGCACCCCGGAATCGTTATGCCGCAAATGGGACGCTAAAGTCGCCGCGGCGACAGTCATTTTCAGAGTCCCCGCCACGTCGCACGCGCGCGCCAGTTCTCCTGCCGACAAATCCGCGCGGGACAGAAACTCGGTGATCGCTTTTTTTGCGGGGTCATTGCCGATTTTCTCAGCGGCGGTGAGCGCTGCGGTCAACATCGGCCCGTCATTGCCCCGTAAAATCTCTGCCAACAACGGCATTGCTTCCGCGTCTTTTTGATCCCCAAGTGCAGCAACGATGGCACGCTTCACTTCGAGATCAGTTTCAATGCTAACCCGCGCGCGCAGTTTCGGCAACACATCGCCGGCCGGGATTTGCGACAACCCGGTTACAGCCGCCCGACGAACCGCCGCGTCGCTGTCTTCCAGCGCGGTTGCGAGCGATCGCGACGCTCTCAACGTGCTCACCCAAGCGATGGTCTTGGCGGGAGCCTTGCCCAAAACCGGCTGGGTACCCCACCATTTTCCATCCCAAAGTGGTTGTTGATACGCCACCTGCGCCAGAAGCTCCACTGCGCGCGCACGCACCTTGCCGTCAGGATTCTTGGCAACGATGTCTGCCAAAATGTTCGCAGCGTTTTCGTCATAGGCACCGGTAAACGTCAACCAAGCTTGCTCGCGAATGCGGTTGTCCGCGTTCGACAGGACGGGCATGATAACTGGCCAGTTGCCGGTCCGTTTAAGAGCGCTACGGACGGCGAAACGAACCCAACGATCGTCATCGGCCAGCGCACCAACCAGGGACGAGGCTATCGACTTTTCGGCGATGCGCCCCAGTGCGGTGGCGGCCTGAAGACGAACTTCAGCATCGGTATCTTTCAAGAATGGAGTAATATCGTTCGCTGAGGACACAACGGAGCGAACACCAAGGGCACGAATGGCTTGTGCTCGAACGGACGAATCTAAATCCTTGAGCGAGGCGCGAACAACGTTAGCTGCTTTTGCACGAAGAACGTCGCCCTTATTGTCTTTCGGCGCAGCGCCGCCGATGCCATCGAGAGTCCAAATCGCGTGCCATTTTTGTAGCGCCACAGATTTTTTATCGCGCAAAACATTTTCGAGCGCGCTAATGGCCTTGTCGCTGAAGCGGCTGATGATTTCCCATTGGGCGCGGAGACGCTGGTCGCGATCGGGATGGGCGAGCAGTTGGACCAACACAGGCAGCGCGGCTTGCGACAAGGCTTTGTCGTCCAGGCGTGCCACGGGTTTGGCGTCTGGCCAGTAGAGGCGCCAGACGCGACCGACAACGTGATTGGCTTTCCAGCCGCCGTACTGCCAGTCGGCCATGTAAACCGAGCCGTCGTGTCCGACACAAAGCATCAAGGGACGAACCTCTCCGGCACTACCCCGTTCGATAAGCGGATATTGTTTTTTTACTTTGAACGTGGCGCCTTCGCGCTCGAATTCGAACCCGAACACGGTGCTTTTGCCCCACTCGCTAAAGAGGGAATTGCCCCGGTAATTTTCCGGCAACCCGTCGCTCAAATATACCAATCCACCGCAAGGACTGCCACCGCCGTAGTCGGTCATGGCAGGAAGAAAAAGTTCGTTCACGGGCAGTGCGGCTGCGGTTGGCTGCGGTTTTTGGGGACCCGGCTGGATGAGACCGTTGGTCGCGTCAGTTTTGTAATGGTACGGATAACCGTAGAAGCCGCCTTCGATGTGGTGCGTCACGCGCGTCCACCAGCCATGACCATCGTCGGTGTTGTCGTAGGTGAACGCGTGATCTTCCGCGTCGAGATTCACCTCCAGATGATTGCGCGTGCCGGTAGAAAATACTTCGAGGTCGGTGCCATCGGGACGGACGCGGACAATGCCGCCGCCGTAAATGGTAGCGGTCGAGCCATCCTTGGCTTTTGCATTGTGCACGCCTTTGTCGCCAACGCTGATGTAGAAGAAACCGTCCATGCCGAGCGTAAATCCGCTGACGATGTGGTCGTTGAGACCGGGATAGACTTTCGGGCCGAGATTTTCGACGAGATTTTCGCGCTGATCGGCCACTCCATCGCCGTCGGTATCTCGCAGAACGGTCAGGTATGGGTCATGAACGATATAGAGCGCGCCACGATGCCAGGCCATTCCCATGATCGGACCGATTTTGTCGGCGAAGATGGTGCGCGTCCGATTTGCTCCCGTGCGGCGGAAGAGGACGATATAGTCGCTTGGTTTGTCGGTATTCAAACCCATATCCATTGGATCACAGCCGACATAGACAGAGCCATCGGGCGCGGAGCACACGGCGGAGACGGCCTCGACTTCGGGTGGTTGCGCGAACAATTCGATGCGCAGTTCAGGCGGGACTTTGGGGAGATTGGCATTTTGCGCGCTCGCCGAGACGCCAAACGCGCAACCAACAAAGAAATACAAGATGTTTTTCACGGTTGTTAGACGATGCCAGTAGCGGATCGTTCACTCAAGCTGAAAAAATCGGCACGCGAGTTGCTCCCCAAAACTTGCGTATTCGTGAACAAGTTTCTTGTTTGCGAGTCCAAACGATTGAGTGTAGATTCAGTGCGAGGCAATTATGAGCGAACCACACGAATTCAAACCACAGCCTCCCAAGGAACTTCCCCGGATGCTCCGCAATCCTCTGGACGCAGCCGATCTAGGCCCGATTGAGCTGATTGACCGCGTGCTGGAGCGCATTCCCGAAGGCGATCCTCTTCGGTTCGATCTCCACCGACTCCGCCGCAAAGTGCAGCAAGAAGAGTTGACGATTGTGCAGGCGCGTGAGGCGTTGGAAAAGATGGATGAAGTGGTAAAAAAAGTCACGGCGCCAGCCAACCGGATCGGCACTTTCCTCGGTCTGCCACGAAAAGACTGTGCCCAAGTCGTCGTTGGCGGATCGGATTATTTCACCAACATTGACCCGCGTCTGGACGCCGAGGCGCTGAAAATCGGGACCCGCGTGCTGGTGAACGAAGCGTATGTCGTCATCGGCGACCTCGGTTACGACCGAAACGGCCCGGTTGGAACTGTAGCGGATGTGTTGCCCGATGGCCGTGTGCGAGTGGGCCAGCAACACGGACTTCACTCGGTCATTGTGAATCGCTCGACCGACTTGCGCGACGAGACCCTGAAAAGCGGAGACGAGTTGCGCATAGATCCGAGCTTCCGCGTAGCCATCGAATTGCTCAAATCACCGCAAGCCCGCGATCATTTTCTCGATACCGTGCCAGTGTTGCCCTGGGAAAAAGTGGGAGGACAAAGCGAAGCAATCCAAGCAATCAAAGACACCATCGAATTGCCGATGTTGCACGGTGATCTCTTTAAGAAGTTCGAGCACGCACAACCCAAGGGCATCCTCCTCTATGGCCCGCCCGGCTGCGGCAAAACACTCATCGGAAAAGCGACGGCGTATAATTTAACCCAGCAACTCAAGGCAAAGTCCGGCAAGGATATGAAGGAATATTTTCTTCACATCAAAGGCCCAGAAGTCCTCAATATGTGGGTCGGCGAATCCGAGCGTATCGTCCGCGAAATATTCAACACCGCACGGCAACGAGCCAAGGAAGGTTATCTGCCGTTCATTTTCATTGACGAAGCCGAGAGCATCCTTGGCACGCGACGAGCCAGCCGGTATTTCAATATCCTCTCCACACTCGTCCCAATGTTCTGCGCCGAGATGGACGGTATCGAGTCGCTCAATCAAATGGTCATCATCCTCGCCAGCAACCGAGCCGATCTGATCGACCCCGCGATTCTTCGTCCGGGTCGCATTGACCGGAAGGTGAAAGTCGCCCGACCCGATAAGACAGCTGCGCGCGAAATTTTCCGTATTTATCTCACGTCAAATTTGCCGCTCGATCCCGCGGCTCTCAAAGCCGCCGGGGGCGATGCAAAAACCGCCACCAACAAACTCGTAGACACGGTAGTAACCAAGATGTACTCGTGCGATGATGCCACGCGATTCCTTGAAGTAACCCTGCGCAGTGGTCGTCACGAAACTCTCCATTACGGCGAACTTGCCAGCGGCGCGATCATTGCCAGCATCGTTGAACGCGCCAAGGAAACCGCCATCAAACGCGCCATTGCCAGCGGCAAAGAGGAAGGCGTTGGCGAAGGCGATCTCCTATGCGCTCTGTCTGCCGAATTCGCCTGCCACGACGTTTTCCCCCCCACCGACATCGTAGAAGACTGGCTCAAGCTGCTCGATTACGACCCCGAAAACGTCGTCAAAGTCTCCCCCATCCGCGCTGTCGAAGTCGGCGCCGAGCGCCCGAGCGGGGTCATCTGATCACGTAAAACGTGATGAATTTCATGCAACGCGTTTTTGGCATCGAGACGGAGTATGGGATTACCATTGAGGGCGTGGACACGATGGACGTGGTGGCCGAGTCCATCGCGTTGGTGCGCAGTTACCATCCCAAAGAGCGCAATCATCGCTGGCATTACAAGCATGAAGACCCGCATCGGGACGCTAGAGGCTTTCGCGCGGCGGAACTGCGGGAGTGTCCTGATGACGCGCGGTTCTTCGAGGCCGATCGCGCGCGGAATTTGAGTCATGAAGAAATCAAAAGCGATCTCGTGCTAGCCAACGGCTGCCGCTTTTATAACGATCACGCGCACCCGGAATACTCGACGCCGGAATGCGCGACCCTTCGGGATCTTGTAGCCCAGGACAAAGCCGGCGAGGCGATCGTGGCCGAGTGCGCGCGTCGCCGCAACAAATCCCTGAAAAAGGGGCGTGTGCGATTGTTTAAAAACAACACCGACTTCGCGGGGCACAGTTACGGATGTCACGAGAATTATCTGATGCCGAGGAGCGTGCCCCATGAACAGATCATTACTGGAATCATTCCATTCTTGGTCACGCGCCAAATCTTTGCTGGTGCGGGGAAATGGGGCATCGAAGCGGAGGGCAAACTGATTGACCCAGCGAAGTTTCAACTATCGCAGCGAGCGGATTTCTTCAGCGTGCTGGTGAGCATTGACACGATGAATCGTCGGCCACTGTTCAACACGCGCGACGAGCCGCACGCCGATCCTGCCAAGTGGCGGCGACTGCATGTGATTGTGGGCGACGCAAACATGTCGGAGATTGCCACGGCACTGAAGATTGGAACAACGTCGTTGGTGCTGGAATTAATCGAGCACAATGCGTGCGGCAATTTGTGCGAACTGGCGCAGCCTGTCGAGGCGTTCAAGGCGATCTCGCGCGATCCAGCGCATAAATGGCTGGTCGAACGCTCTGATGGCCGAAAGATTTCTGCGGTGGACATCCAGCACCTCTACCTCACGAAGGCAATCGAACGATGCAAAGGTCGCAACGCGGAAACAGATTGGTTGTTGGCGGAATGGGAGGCTGTCTTGAACGACCTAACGCGCGATCCAAGGCGATGCGCCGACCGGCTGGACTGGGCGGCGAAACAATTCCTGCTGGAATCCTTCATCGAATCGGAAAAAATCGATCGCGACAATCCCTGGTTGCAGTCGCTCGACCTCGAATACCACGCCGTAGAACATGATGAGAGCCTGTTCTGGCCGCTCGTCGAGCAAAATGCCATGCGGCGGCTTGTTACCGACGAAGAGATCGCGCGCGCGATGCGTCATCCACCTCAAAACACGAGGGCGTATTTTCGAGGGCGATGCGTCGAGAAATTTGGGAGCGCGGTGCACGGCGTCCACTGGAGCGAGCTGGTCTTTGGCTCAAAAACCGGTGACAAGACTGTTTCTCTGGGCGATCTATTTGACAGCGATGCCGTGCAGAGATATAATCTGGCAGTCGAGAGCGCGGAAAACGCGGATGAATTGATCGCGAACCTGGAGAAAACGAACTCATGAACCCAGCGCGATATCCAGAGAGAAAGCAGGTTCCTTCCGAGCCGGCGCCGTGGGAGCGCAAGGAAGGCGACGAAGGTGGACCGAAACGTCCCGAGGTCGGCAAACCCGACACCAAAGAACTGCTCAAACGAATGCGCCGCGTTGACCCCAACCAATCCAAACGCTATCGCCAGCGCACGGGAGAATAGCGGGCGGGGTCCGCAAACCGCCTGATGACTTCCACCGACCAACCTCTCCCCATCCCCTTGTCTCGCCCAACTTTTGTCGAGGCGTGCCGTTTTTGGATTAAACTAGGATTCATCAGCTTTGGGGGGCCGACGGGACAGATCGCCATCATGCACACCGAGCTGGTGGAAAAGCGGCGATGGATTTCGGAAGAACGATTTCTGCATGCGCTCAACTTCTGCATGTTATTGCCAGGACCGGAGGCGCAACAACTGGCAACCTATATCGGCTGGCTGATGCACGGCACGCGGGGAGGCATTGTAGCTGGAGCGCTCTTCGTCATCCCGTCCATATTTATCTTGCTGGCATTAAGCTGGGTCTACGTCATTTACGGTCACGTCGCATGGATCGCCGCGATTTTTTTCGGACTTAAACCTGCCGTCATGGCGATCGTCGCGCACGCGGTCATCCGCATCGGCAAAAAGGCGCTGAAGAACGCTGTGATGTATGCGCTGGCCGCCGCAGCGTTCGTGGCGATTTATTTCTTTCACATCCCATTCCCGGCGATCATCGTGTCGGCGGCGGCTATTGGGTTGATTGGAGGAACCTATTTTCCGAGATTGTTCAGTGTTATCAAAGACCTCGATCCCGAATCGCCGCGGGAGGGCACACGGCCTACAATGCTACGTACCGTCTCTGTCGTTGTCGTCTGCCTCGCACTCTGGTGGACACCGGTGTTGCTGCTGGGCGTATGGCGCGGTTGGGACAGCGTGTTTGTGAGTGAAGGAATTTTCTTCAGTAAAGCGGCGATGGTCACGTTCGGCGGCGCGTATGCGGTGCTGCCGTATGTCGCCCAAAACGCCGTGGAACACCACCACTGGCTTACCGCTCCGCAAATGATGGACGGACTCGGTTTGGCAGAGACGACACCAGGCCCTCTCATCATGGTCGTCCAATTTGTTGGTTACCTCGGCGGATGGAACGACGCCGGAGGATTGCCGCAATGGTTCGCGGCATTGCTGGGCGCATTGATAACAACTTGGGTCACGTTCCTGCCGTGTTTTCTCTGGATTTTTCTCGGGGCTCCCTACATCGAGCGACTACGCAGCAACGTCAAACTTTCCACCGTTCTCACCGCGATAACGGCGACCGTGGTCGGCGTAGTGCTCAATCTCGCGGTATGGTTTGGCCTGCAAACGATTTTCCCGGCGGCAACCGAAGTCAATTGGTTCGGCATCGCCGTCGGGATCATCGCCTTCATCGGTCTGCTACGCTGGAAATGGGATGTCGTGCCAGTTGTCCTCGCCTGTGGCACAATCGGAATACTGTATCGTCTGATCTCAACCTAATTGACTACGAATCAAGCTTCAGGTTTGCGTGTCAAATGAATTACCTGTATAGTTGGTCGCTCATGAAAGAGTTCCGACCCAATTCAGCCGAGTTTGCGCGCCCGCCGATGCCGCAGCATCCGTCCGACGGTGATTTCCTGGGCGTGCTCAAAGCCAGCGGCGCGCTGCAGCCGTGGTCGAGTTCCCCGCTGGCGGCAAGCGCGGAAAAATACGTTGCCACCGAAGCAACGACCGTCCTCGCGGTCAAATTCAAAGACGGCGTGCTGGTCGCGGGCGACCGTCGCGCCACGGCGGGCAACACCATCATGTACGATCGTGCCGATAAAGTGTTGACGATCGACGACCACAGTTTGCTGGCGATTTCGGGCGTGCCGGCGATGGCGTGGGAAACGGCGCGTGTAATGCAACATTCACTCAAATACTACCGCCGCAGTCAACTCCAAGAAATGAGTCTGGAAGGCAAAGTGCGAATGCTTTCGCGCTCACTCCAAGAGCGGCTGCCGATGATCTTGCAGGGCGTTGGCGCCGTCGTCCCCATCTTCGCCACATATGACACAAACGGAAACGGCGGAGGCGGACGGATTTTTTTCTACGACGTACTCGGCGCACAGTTTGAGGGCGTGGATTATGCAACAACCGGCTCCGGGTCTCCTGCCGTTCGCAGCATCCTGTATTACCTGAATAATTGGGGTGGCCGACCACTCGCCAAAATGAACGAGAACGATTCCGCGGTTACCGCGCTGCGTTTGCTCGACACCGCCGCGGAATCTGACTCCGCCACCGGCGGCTATAATCGGCGCGACAAAGTTTTTCCGTTAGTCAGCACCATTACCGCCAAAGGGATTCGACATTTCGCCCCCGCCGAACTCGCCCGGCTTTACAAGAAGGACTTGGCATGATTGAAGAACCATATCGTTGGGTCGAGGCGATCGCGAATCGCCGGCAATACATCGAAGACCAGCTTCGCGCAGGCAGTCCCGTGGTGCTGCTCTCGTACGCGGAGGGTCTGCTCTTTGTCACGCTTGGACGCGATCGGCAAAAACTTTTTGAAATATACGACCGTGTGGCGCTGACGGCCGTGGGACATCCAGCCGACATCGAACGTCTGCGAATGATTGCCATTGACGTGGCGCATTTGGAAGGATTCAGCCGCGCCGTCACCGACGTTTCGCTGCGGCGAATGGTGAATTACGGGCTAAGCCCGACAATGAAAATCACCTTCGAACAGATTTTTCAAGCGCCGTTCATCGCCAAGTTGCTCATGGCCGAGCTGGGCGATACACCGGTGGAAGATAATTATTTTACGGTGGACTACGACGGGTCGTTTCACTCGCGTCACGGCGAGGAGCGCTACGCGGCATTGGCGGGTTCCCGCAACGCCGAGGATGCCATGCGCCAGCATCTCGACAAAACCGACTGGGATGGGCGCGGCAATCGTGATGCGGCCTTGAAACTGGCGCTGGAAACATGGGCGGTCGGCCAGCACGCCGGTCGCATGACGCCCGCTGCTGCCGCGCAGGAAAAAGAGGCGGCCAAACCGGAAGAATTCGATTGGAGCAAAGCGCTCCAAGAAGAATTGAAGACTCGCGCGGTCGAAGCCGCCGTGTTGGAGCGCAGCCGTCCGGCCGACACAAAATTCCGCCGCCTCGAAGAACGCGAAACACGTACCGTATTGAAAGAGATATAAGACAAGGAACAGTTCGCGGTACACATTTGCAGTCGATAGGATTGCAAATGGCGCAAAAGCAGCTAAGCTAGACCATTGTGAATCGGATTGTTGGGTTGGAAACGGAATTTGGGTGTCTGGTCGTCGCCGAGGACCGGCAGGGCGGCCCAGACGTGTTTCCGATTCGCATCAAGAATCATCTCTTCAAAACCGAGCGCGTGGGCGCGGTGGATTTGCACTACCGCGATTACGAGGAGCCACCGGGGAACGGTGGATTTTTGGTCAATGGCGGCAGGCTTTATCTCGATATGGGACACATTGAGTACGCGACCCCGGAATGCTTGAGCCTGCGCGACATCGTCGGCTATGATCGTGCGGGCGATTATTTGCTGCAAACCGCCGTCGAGAAGATGGGGCTGCAGGATTCCGTCTGTTTTCTCAAGAACAACATTGATCATTACACGGGAGCGACCTTTGGCAGCCACGAAAATTATCTGATGAAACGCGAGGCGCAGTTCACGCCGCAAGTGTTGGCTGCCTTATTGGCGTTTCTATCCACCCGGCAAATTTTCACGGGCGCGGGACGAGTCGGTCAGGCCAATCCCCTCGCCTTCGAGTTCGACCCGCATCGGACACCCGGCCAGGTGGATTTTCAAATATCGCAGCGCGCCGACCACATCGTCAACGACATCTATCAATGGGTGCAATTCAATCGCGCCATCATCAACGCCCGCGATGAGCCGCTGGCTGATTATCGGAAATTTCGGCGTCTGCACCTGCTCATTGGTGATTCCAACATCAGCGAATACGCAACGGCGCTCAAGATTGGGACGACGGCCATGGTGCTGGACTTGCTCGAAGAAGGCATTGTGCCAAAGCGCGTGGCCTTGATGGACGCCGTGCAGGCGACTCGTGACATCTCTCGCGATCCAACGAATAAGTGGCAGGTGCGGCTCGACAACGGCCAGACTCGCAGCGCACTGGAGATCCAGCGCAGTTTTCTGGGTGTCGCCCAACATTACTGTGCGCGCGGCGAGGAAGAACGATGGATTCTCGAAGAATGGGCGGCCACGCTGGATGCGTTGGAACACGACCCGATGACATTGGTTGGCAAAGTGGACTGGGTCTCCAAGAAATGGTTGTTGCGGATGTTTGCCGAAGAGGAAGATTTGAACTGGCGCGATCCGTGGATGCAATCGCAAGACTTGGAATATCACAACCTCGATCCGCGTCGTGGATTGTTCGCGGGATTGATTGACCAAGGCATCGCCAAACGCATCGTCAGTCTGGATGAATTGAAAATATGCGCGGCCGAGCCTCCCACCAATACGAGGGCGCAAGCACGTGGCTGGGCGGTAAAACAATTGATTGATCGGAACGTCAGCTATCGAATCAACTGGGACGAAATTTTTCTGGACGACACGCGGGCGCTGCACATGGGCAATCCATTTCATCATTATTTGCCAGAAGTCCATCGGCTTTTTCAGGGAATTGCGTAGCCAACTGACTTCTGGCTGCGTTCCACTTCAAGAACATGGTTTCGCAGCTACAAATACTGGCTGGTTTCGGTTAAACTGCGCGTCGCATGAAAACCATCGTCATCGGCGCGTCGGGATTGGTGGGGCAGAATTTGCTCCGCGAATTCTCTGCGCTGGGCGAGACACTTGGCACTTGCCACTCACAAATCCAGTCCGAGTTGACGCCACTCGATCTCGCCGATCCTGCGCAGATTGAGAAGATCATCGGCGAGTTCCGGCCGGATGTCGTGCTGTTGCCGGCGGCGATGACCAACGTGGATTTATGCGAAGAGAAGCCGGAATTATCCCGTCAAATCAATGTGGACGGCACGGCGGCGGTGGCGCGGGCGGCGAGGAAGCTCGACGCAAGGTTGGTCTATATTTCGACGGATTATGTTTTTGACGGCACGGCGGGGCCGTATGGGGAGGATGCGACGCCAAACCCGATCAATCACTACAGCCGCCATAAGCTCGAAGCGGAGAACGTCGTCCGAGAAACCGTACCGCACCACCTCATCCTGCGCACAAGCAGCGTGTATGGATGGGAACGATTGGGGAAAAATTTTGTTTTGCAATTGTTGCGAAGGTTTCGCGCCGGAGAGAAACCGCGGGTGTTCAGCGACCAATACGGATCACCGACCTATGCGCCGAATTTGGCGGAAGTGATCCGGGAGCTGGTGGAGCGCAGGGCAACCGGGTTGTTTCACGCGGGAGGGATGAGTTGGGTCAACCGGGTCGAACTGGCGATGGAGGTGGCGCGGGGGTTTGGCATAATCAATGCTGCATTGGATATTGTGACCAGCGCGCAAGTTGTCCAGAAAGCGCGGCGACCGCTCCGGGGCGGGCTGCGGATGGAGAAAATGCATGGAGTTATCCGCGGGCGGATGCTTACATTGCCGGAGGGGCTGGCGCGGATGAAACGCGAAGAAAGCGAGTGATTGCATCATGGGGTTGTGTGCTCTATATTAGGAGGCCGTACCGAAACAACCATGTATCTGGAGTATTACGGGTTTAAAGAACCGCCGTTCGACATCACGCCGAACCCGCGATTCCTTTTTTTCAGCGAAAAACACCGGGAAGCGCTCAATCACCTGCTTTACGGCATCCAACAGCGGAAGGGGTTCGTCGAATTGACGGGCGAGGTGGGCGCCGGCAAGACGACGCTGTGCCGTGCGTTGCTGGAACAGCTCGGCCCCAAATTCAAGACGGCGCTGATCCTCAACCCGGTGCTCACCCCAAAGCAACTGCTCAAGGCAATCCTCATCGAGTTTGGACTGGAACCAAAAGGACGCGACCGGTTCGACTTCATCACCCAGCTCAACAAATTTCTGCTGGCAGAAATCATGGCGGGCAATGAGGCGGTTCTTTTGATTGATGACGCCCAAGCGATGACTGACGAATTGCTCGAGCAAGTCCGGCTGCTATCCAATCTCGAAACGACCGACCGCAAATTGCTGCAAATCGTTCTGCTGGGTCAACCGGAGTTGCGCGATAAACTGAATCAGACTTCCCTGCGCCAGTTGCGGCAGCGCATCACCGTGCGATATCACCTGCACCCGCTTCGGGAAGAGGAAGTCGACGAGTATATTCATCACCGCCTCGCCACGGCGGGCGCGAATGGAAACGGACCGCAGTTCGAGCGGGACGCATCACGCGCGGTATTTAAATATTCCTGTGGCGTGCCCCGCCTGGTCAACGCCGTTTGTGACAAAACTTTATTGGCTGGGTACGTATTTCAAACGAACATTTTGACGAAAGCGATGGTCAAACGAGCTGTCGCCGAGTTAGAAGGAGAGACACTATGAGCCTGATTAATGACGCCCTCAAACGCGCCCAAGGACAGCCATCGACCCCCGGGTCGTCACCCGCCGGCGTACCCGTTCAACAACAACGCCGCCCCGGCGTTCCCGGCGCACCCGCAACGCGCGCGAGCAGTGGCGGCAAACCCAATATCGCTTTGCTCGTCGTCCTCGGAGCCATGATCGCTGGTGTCGCGTACTATTATCTGTTCCCGAGCAAACCCGTCTCCGGCAGCGCACAGGTTGGAAAGACGGATAAAACCGACAAAACCGATTCTGAAAAGCCAGCCAAAACTGCCTCCTCGACCAAGCCGACCAAACGCGTCTCCATCACAGGTGCCGTTGCCTCCCGCACAGATGACGAGGAAGACACGGCGGCGCCAACCAAGCCAAAATTCAATTTCCTCGAAATCTTCAACTCCGACGTGAAAAACAGCAAGACCAAAACCAACGAAGCCGAGGAAGAACCTGCGGCTCCACCCTCCACCACTAAGGGACGATCTAGCGACGGCACCGATGACATTCGCAAGCTACGAGTCAAAGGCGTCATTCTCTCCGCTTCGAAAGGCAAAGTCGCGCTCATCGGCGATCAAGCGGTCAGCGTTGGAGAGCAAATTGCAGGGGCGAATGTCATCGAAATCGATGAACAGAACGTCACTCTGCGCCACCGCGGCAAGGAGATCAAACTTCCCGTCCCGTAAAAAGCATTGAAGTTCCCCACTGGCTTTGATTTAATGCTCGCTGTGTGGTTCGTTGCGCACACCCATGAACCTGACTGACATCCTCTCCCCCGACACCATCGTCCCCGCTCTCAAAGCCAAAGACCGCTGGCAGGCCATCGAGGAACTCGTGGACACTCTCATTTCCAGCAAAAAACTTGGCGCCGACCAACGGGATCGAGTCCTTGCCGCCCTCAAAAAACGCGAGCAATCCATCACCACCGGCATCGGCGATGGCGTTGGCATTCCGCACACTCCCACGGAAGCAACCCGCGATTTCGTCGGCGCACTCGGTCGCTCGGCCAGTGGGGTAGATTTTTCCGCAATGGACAATCGGCCCGTCCATTTCGTCGTCTTATTCCTCTCGCCGATGGGACAGGAAAAAAAACATCTGCAAGTCCTCTCCAGCATATCCAAATTCATGCACGATAAGAAGTTCCGCGACCAAATCAATCGCGCGAAGGACGCCAAAGACATTCTTGACCTGATCAAGAGTCACGGTTCAAAGTAACGCCGTGCACTCCGTACAACAAATCCTCGAACGCGCCCTGGCCGATGCCATCGAGGATACTCTCGGCCCGTCCCATTCTCCCTATGCACAAGTTCGCCGCTGCGCCGATGGGCGGTTTGGCGATTATCAATGTAACACTCTCATCGCGCTTGCCAAACAGCTCGGCACAAATCCGCGTACCTTGGCAGAGGAAGTCGCCGAAGAACTCGCCACTTATGTCGAGGAAATCTCGGAACCCCCTGAAGTCGCTGGCGCGGGTTATATCAATTTCCGACTCAAACCAGCATTTCTCGCCACGCACCTCGCCGAAGCAATCGCCCATCAACACCTCGGCGTTCCAAGCACTGCCACACCGCACACAATCGTCCTGGATTTCAGCTCGCCAAACATCGCCAAACCCATGCACGTCGGCCATATCCGCTCCACCATCCTCGGCGACGCTCTCGCCCGGATCCTCCGATTCGTCGGCCACCAGGTCATCACCGACAATCACCTCGGCGATTGGGGGACGCAGTTTGGTTATCTCATTGTGGGCTGGAAAAAACATCGGGACGATCTCGAACTCACGCGCGAACCTCTCGCTGAATGTGAACGGCTCTACAAACTTGTGTATGCACAGGCCGAAGCGAACCCTGCCGTCAAAAACGAAGCGCGCGCCGAACTGGCGAATTTGCAGGCCGGCGACCCGGAGAATCTCGCCATCTGGAATCGCATCCGCGAAACTTCCCTGGCCGCGTTCGAAAAGATTTACGTGCGCCTCGGCGTCAAGTTCGACCACTCGCACGGAGAAAGTTTTTACAACCCCCGTCTGTCAGCTCTCGTGAAGAATCTGCGCGAGAGCGGCCTGGCGCAGGAAAGCGACGGCGCGGTCTGCATTTTCTCCGATGGCAAACTCCCGCCGAAAGACGATCCTTTCTTGATCAACAAAGACGGTGAATGGAAACCAAACCCGTTCATCATCCAAAAGGCCGACGGCGCTTTCCTTTATGCGACCACCGACCTGGCAACCCTGCAATACCGAATGGAAACATGGAATTCTCAAGATATTCTGTATCTCACTGATGCTCGCCAGAAACTCCATTTCCGCCAGCTCTTCGCTGCTGCCGCGCGGTGGAACATCACGGGAAACACGCGGCTCCACCATATCACGTTTGGTTCGATCCTCGGCGGAGCAGGCAAGCCGCTCGCGACCCGCGACGGCGAACCGCCGAAGCTGGCGGAATTGCTCGACGAAGCCGAAAGTCGAGCACTGGCGATTGTTGAGGAGAAGAACCCGGAATTACCTGAAAACCGCAAACGCCAGATTGCGCGCGTGGTCGGGCTGGGCGCGCTCAAGTACGCCGATCTTAGCTCCAATCGCACTACCGATTACTCGTTTTCGTGGGAGAAAATGTTGGCAATGAGCGGGAACACCGCCCCCTATTTGCAATACACCTATGTGCGAATCAGTTCCATTTTCCGAAAAGGAGAAACTACTTCGGTGGCAAACATCGATCTGGCGCATCCCGCCGAGCTTGACCTTGCGAAGCACCTTCTCCGTTTTCCCGAAGCCATTTATGTTGTTTTGGAAGAATACCGCCCCCATCATCTCTGCTCATATCTCTATGAGTTGGCCACAAAATTCGCGACCTTTTACGAAGCCTGTCCCGTATTGAAATCCTCCGAACCCGCCCGTAGCACACGTCTTGCTCTCTGCCAACTGACGGCGGCAATCATGAAACAGGGTCTCGACCTACTCGGCATCGAGACCATCGAACAGATGTGACCTGCCCTACCGCTTCTGTCCTGGGAGATTGCCACCACCGCATTTTGCGTCGTAGTCGCGGCTCTTATCGCGAATTTCTTTTTCGCGAAGGCTCAACTGGGAACGCACCGAGGCAATTTGGCTGGTGATACTGCCGATTTGCTGTTCGTTGGCGGAGAGTTGCTGATTGGTTGCGGCGATTTCACCCAACGTATTCGCGTGCGATCGCACCGAGCCGCCGGATTGCAACAATAACTTCAGCAAATCAATGCGATCTTTGTACGCTTTGCTGGCATCCTTGGAATATCCCAGCGCCGATTCGAGCTTTTCCAAATGCACCTTTCCCGATTTGATCTGCTGGTCAAGATCGAACAATTGCCGCTCCAATTCCAAACAGACATCGCCGGAGCCAGCCGTCGGCGGGCCGGCCATCCCACCAATTGCCAAGAGGAATAAGACAAAAAGTCCACAGATGTTTTTTTTCACGGCTGTTTCTCCTGGTTGAGGTTTGCGAATGCCGACCAATCGGCATAACAAAACCCCCTGTTATTGGAGACCTTTTCGATCCAACATTCGTTCAAATGAAAGTCACCGCATCCCGTCACTGGCGTAATCCGAAAGTCTGCAGATTCCGGCGTGCGAATCGCTGCGATTTATGGCATCCTAAAAACAGGAGGGTTCGATGAACAATGACCAAAAACAAATGGATTGCATCAACGGCTGCGTCACCCTGCTCTTGCGGCTGACGGTGGGGTTGGTATTTTTTACAGCGGGTCTCAATAAAGTTTTGCCGATTTATGCTCCACCAGAATCGCAACCCCCTGGAGCCGTCGCGGCAGCCGATCCGCCAAAAGGAAAGATATTCCCCGGCGTTACGGGTTTCACAAGCTACATCGAGACGCAATACAAAGACACGGTCCTGCCCAATTTTTCCCTGAAACTCTTCGGCTACGCGCTGCCCTTCGCCGAAGTCATCATCGGCGCTCTTTTGCTGGCGGGGCTGTTTACCGCCGAAACATTTTTTGGAGCGGCGTTGCTTTTTATTGTGCTAATGTGGGGACAACTTCTCATCGGTAAAAGCGACGTGGCGAGCCGCAACACGCTCTTTGTACTGGTGGCCATCCTCGGCTTGCGATGGTCCAACGCAAATTGCTGCTCGCTGGATTGTTGGAGAAAATCCAAGGGCGACAAACACAAGCCGCCCACAACGTAGTCGCCTATTTGACCAATCCGCGGCAAAATTTCTCGATGCGATCCAATCCCTTCTCGATATTGGCCACACTGGTCGCGTAACTCAAGCGGATGTAGTTGTCAGCACCGAAGGCGATGCCGGGGACAACCGCGACTTTTTCTTGCTCCAGGAGTTTGGCGGAAAAATCCATGGATTTGAGCCCCGTCTTGGAAATGTTTGGGAAAAGATAGAACGCGCCCTTGGCATTCACGCAACTGATCCCCGGGATTTTGTTAAGGCGCTGGTGCATATAGCCACGCCGTTTCGCATACTCCGCGAGCCACTTGGGCAAATGATCCTGTGAACCCTTCAGCGCCGCCACCCCACCCTTCTGTGCAAAGCTGGTTGGGTTCGAAGTCGAGTGCGACTGAATCGCGTCAATCGCCTTTGCGATCGTTTCCGGAGCCGCCAGATAACCGAGCCGCCAGCCGGTCATCGAATAAGCTTTGGCGAGACCATGCACAACGATCGTGTGGTCGTAGTGCGCCTTGGAAAAACTCGCCACAGAAGTGTGCGTTGCGCCATCATAGACGAGTTTCTCATAAATTTCGTCGCTCATGATCAACACCCCGCGCTCAACACAAATGTCGCCGATGACCCGAAGCTCGTCACGGTTATAGAGCGAGCCTGTGGGATTGGATGGAGAGTTTAGAATGAGAAGCTTCGTGCGCGGCGTGATGGCGTTGCGAAGCTGGCCGGGAGTCATCTTGAATTCGGTCTGGTCGGTCGTCTCGATGATGACGGGTTTGGCGCCAGCGAGTTTGACCATTTCAGGGTAACTCAACCAGTACGGCGAAGGGATGATCACTTCATCATTGGGATTACAAGTAGCGAAGACGACATTAAAACAGGAATGTTTGCCGCCGCAGGAAACGATGATTTGCGATGGTTTATAATCGAGACCGTTGTCTGCCTTGAACTTGTCCGCAATCGCTTGGCGCAACTCTGGAATGCCGCTGGACGGAGTATATTTCGTGAACCCATCCGCGAGCGCCTTCGCGGCAGCGTCTTTGATATGTTGCGGTGTGTCGAAATCCGGTTCGCCAGCGCCGAACCCAACCACATCAAAGCCATCGGCCTTCATCTGCTTTGCCTTGGCGTCCACAGCAAGGGTAAGCGACGGAGAAATGGCGGCGGCGCGAGCAGCGAGGAAATTGTTCATCGGAAAAATTTAGATCTTGCCGTAAAATTCTTCGGCTGTTTTTTTGAAATTATTTTCGCCAATGTTGATGATCTTCATTTCGCGCGCCGCATTTTCCGGCGAATCGGAAGCGTGGGCGGCATTGACCATCACGTCGGAGCCCAGCTCACGGCGCACCGTGCCGGGCGGCGCCTTGCGGGGGTCGGTCGGGCCGAGTACGTTGCGTATTTTCTTTACCGCGCTTGCCCCTTCGTACACGACGGCAACGCATTTTTCCGAGCCACAATCGCGTTTATCAGTCGCCCCACATTCTACCGGCGATCGGCCTGTCATAAACTTGATGATATTGTTGAAATGATTATCGGCAATGACAGGGGCGACATCATGAATCACCTTTTTCTCAATCGCTTCCGGTAAACTCAGGCTAAATTCTTTCTCGATCACCTCTTTGATACGCGCGCCGGAAATCTCCCCCATCTTGGCGCGCAACACATCTCGAACGGGGCCGTAGAATTGTTCCGCTTCCGCCACGCTCATCCGTTGCACCTTGCAAGCGACAATGAACAACCCTGTGCCGCTGAACATATCAAGGATATTTCCCGGGCGACCGCTGGCAAATTTGAAATTATCCGGTTTCAGCAGCACCAGCGTCCGTTCGGGATGCGTCCCTGTGGGATGCTTGATCACACCCTCCAGCAAACCGCCATCGCGGTCAGAATGTTTTGCCCAAATCCGAATGTCCTCGTCCGCCTCCTCCACATCCATCGGCACCAACACCGCCGGCTCAAAATGAGTCACTTCGCCGTCCGCGCCCAAAATCAAATCACCATAGGTGTCACGGATCGTCTCCCCCACCCGCGGCTCGAACGTAACGGTCCCCACCGCTCGCGCCATCTTCTCGATGGCGTTCTCGCCCTTGAACAAGAGCATCAATGCGCGGCGGCGCTGACCGGTTCGCGGATCCGGCATTAACTTTGTCAGCAAATAATGCCGAATCAACTCCAAGACCCGCGCCTGTTGTTTGGTCGCGCCATCCAGCCGAATCGTCCCCGCATATTCACGGACCAACGCCTCGCCAGGCGCAAACATTCGTGCCGCTACGAGATCCAAACCCGTGCGGGTCATCAAACGTCCCAAAATTCCGCCCGTCCGCGATTTGTAAATCGAGTAGGGGCTGATTAACACATATGTGAGTTGTTCCGCCATGATTCACTTACCATCATTTATACTGGTTTATGGGCAAACGCCCCGAGGCGTACCACGCTCGGGGCGCTTCCAAATCCGTTTGGCAATCCCAGATGCTACTTATTGCCCAGAATCTTGAACATCCCCGTGCCGCACTTGGCGCATTTGCCTTTTAAGGCCTTGCGTCCGTTTTTCATGGTCACTTCCTTGCCGTCCTGAATCTCGCTTTTCGCTTTGCACTTCACACAATAACCTTCTGCCATCGCTAGATCACCTCCTTCAATGAAAGTTCGCGCGCATCCTAGCCCTGCCTTCACCCCTCGTCAAGAAAAGAAAACTGGCCTCATCCTCACGACTTCCCTATTCTTGCATCGTGAATCTCGATCTCATCTCCATCGGCGAATGCATGGTCGAGTTTTTCTGCGACGGAAAACTTTCCGACGCCAAAACGTTCACGAAATCCTTCGGTGGCGACGCGGTCAATTGTGCCATTGCCGCCGCACGTTTAGGCAGCCGCGTCGGATGGATCACCAAGCTCGGCGACGATCCGTTCGCCGATTTTCTGGAAACAAGTTGGCGTCGGGAACGGCTCGAAATCTCCCAAGTGCGACTCAAGAAAGGTTTTAACGGCGTATACTTTATCGCGCTGGACAAGCGCGGCGAACGTCAGTTTACCTACTTCCGCCAAGGCAGCGCCGCCAGCACGCTCCAACCGTGCGATATTTCCGAGAAATACCTGAATCAAT
Organism: uncultured Verrucomicrobiota bacterium; assembly: GCA_964348665.1. GTDB lineage: Bacteria > Verrucomicrobiota > Verrucomicrobiia > Palsa-1439 > CAYGDP01 > CAYGDP01. The sequence continues at coordinate 21,933 of CAYGDP010000022.1, read as the reverse complement.
CCAAAATGGTTTACGCGACTGGGATCAGCCAAGCAATCTCGCCGACCGGACGCGCCACCGTGCGGAAAGCGTTTCAACTGGCCAAGCGGAACGATCTGCTCGTGGCGTTCGATCCGAATCTCCGTCTCAAACTCTGGCCGATCCACGCCGCTCGTTGGGCTCTTGGTGAAGTATTGCCGTATGTGAATATCGCGCTCCCGAGCGCTCCGAGCGACACCGTGCCGTTACTTGGTCTTTCGAACCCCGAAGCAGTCGTGCGATTTTTCTGGAACCACGGCACGAGCATCATCGCCGTCAAATGTGGCAAGCGAGGAGTCTGCGTTGGAGCAAAAGGTATGATTCGGTGGATTACCGCTCGAAAAAACGTCCGAGTTGTGGACACAACGGGAGCGGGTGACGCATTCAACGGCGCGTTTCTGCACGGACTCACGCACGGACTCGATTCTTTCGCCGCCGCCCGGCTGGGTCAAATGACCGCCGAACTGAAACTGCGCGGGAGAGGCGCGATTGCGTCGCTGCCAACGCGGGCGGAAGTAAATAAATTATTCCGGCAAACATCGGCCACTCCGCTATAATTCATCCGAAATGGTGAATACAAGTACCCTCATCGCCGCAAACCGCGCGGGTCGCGGATTGGCGCCGAGGCTACCGGCGGGGAGTCCACAATCGCTTCGCGTGCAGAATCGAAAAAGAGCATTTTGTTCAGCCGATAGGACAGCACGGCCATGTAGATGGCGGTCATGATGCGATAGCCGTCTTCGACGGGCAAATGGAGTTGCGAAGCGTCCCGGCTGCGGACGCACCGCAGGAAGTTGCTCATGTGATCCTCACGCGGCTGGGAATTCACTCGCATCTCGTCTTGACCATGCTTGGCTTTGAATTCGTCGCGGAATGGTCCATCGCCCACGATGCGGATGTGGCCGTCGCCGAAATGAATCGTGCCGGTATGACCTCGGATCATTTTCGGCACCCCTTGTTCGTTGGCCATGCAGATGGGCATATTGACAGAATGCTCGGTTGGATAATCCACGGAAACCATGACCGTGTCGGGAATTTCGCGGCCGTCTTTTTGCAACCAGATGCCGCCGGTGCTGACCACGCGCCACGGAAATTCGCGGCCGAGCGCCGTCGAAAGCTCGGTAAGACTGTGGTAGAGCAAATCGGTAACGATACCGCCGGAATAGTCCCAGTATTTCCGGAAATTAAAAAACCGGTCGGGATTCCACGGGACTTTGGGAGCATGCCCGAGCCACCGAGTCCAATCAATGTTTTTTGGGGAGGCATCCTTGTCGATCGGCCAATTGAACTCGCCCTCGCGCGAGTTACGGCAGTAGGTTGCTTGCGACCAGACAACCTTGCCGATATGACCGTCTTGGATCGCCTTGCGCGCCTGCCAATTCAGGTCATCCGAGGAACCTTGCGCGCCGATTTGCACGATGCGTTTCGTTTCGCGAGCGACGCGAACGACTTCTTTCGCCTCGCTGAACGTGAGCGTCATCGGCTTTTGCAGATAAACATCCTTGCCCGCGCGCATTGCATCAATCGCCATTGGCGCATGCCAATGATCGGGGGATGCAATCACGACGGCGTCGAGGTCGGGACGGGCGAGCAATTCGCGATGATCATGATACGCTTTTGCGCCGGTCTTTTCGGTGGCAGCTTTCTTGCGTTTCTCATACACATCGCAGACACCGATGATCTCGATATCGGCCTTGTCTTTGCGACGATTGACGAGTTCGTCGCAGTGAAAATATCCCATACCACCGACGCCGATGACACCGACGTTGACACGGTCATTGGGGCCGATCTCGCGCGTCCAACCGGCCTGTGCAGCGCCGAGCGCGAGAGCGCCGCCAGCGGTGGTTTTGATAAACTCGCGACGGGTCACTTTCGATGGTTCATTCATGGTTTTGCTCCAATGATTTGGATTTGCGTGGATAAATAGTAGGGCTGGCCATTTTGCTCAAAGGTCAACTCGGCAAAGAAAGCAAAGTAGCCTGTGGCTGGTTTGTCCACCCAGCTGTTATAGGTGACATCGCCAATTGCGTCATTCACACCAGATAACGAACTTGATTCCCATTTTGCATCACGAAAATCCTTTGTGTTGGAGCGAGCGACCCAGAGTGCCGCTTGTTGTTTGACGGCACTGGCCGCCTGAACGGTCAGCCGCAGTTTGCCGTTCTCCTCACTCGACATCCACTTGAGTTTCGGCAGCTCTTGTTTGCCAGCGACCTGCCGGTAGAACGCAACGATGGAGGCGATGCGTCGGTTCAGGTCGTCGCGAAGATCGTGACCGGCATTGGGGACGTAGAGGACAAGTTTTTCACCGGGCAGATCGCTCCAGTAGAAATTGAGAGAGTCGAGCGCCCAGTAGCGGTCGTTGGTGCCGTTGAGGATCAATTTGGGCATCGTGAGCCGGTCGCGGTAGGTATACGGATCCACGAGGGAACTCAACTTTTTGCCTTCCTCGGTGGCGAGTTGCGTCTGGAGTTGGCGGCGCGTGTAATCCTCGATTTTCTCGCTGTACCCGCCGAAGGATTCGAGCTGATGCGGCATTTGTTTGGTGAGATTCAAGTTGTCATACACCATCGGCGCGATCGCTTTCACGCGTTTGTCGTGCGCGGCGGTAAGCCACGTGGTCCAGCCCCGTTTGCTGGCACCGGTGACGACGAAGCCGTCGAGTTTTTCTTTCCATTCCTGTTGTGCGAAGGCTTGAACAACATCCATCGCTTTCACGGCCGATTTGGTCATCGGAAGCAGCAGCGGCCAAGTTGGGTCTTTGGTTTCAATGGTCTTGGTGAACGTATGCGCGATGAGATCGTCTTCCTTGAGAGTGCCGAAAAGCGGCTGGTTCGGGACGTTGTAGAGCGTAACGAAGAGACTGCTGGCAGCATTCGCGAATCGGAACCCATACGCCTCGCGGTCGGGGCGCGGATTGCCGCCGGTGATAAGCAGCATCGCGCAAGCGGGAAACTCGACTTTTTTGGGTCGAAAAACTTGGAGTTCATGTTCCCATCGAATCTCCTGCCAAACTTGCGAGGTAAAGTGGAGATTGTAGAGCGTGCCATCGGGAGTTTCTGACTTGCTGCGCAATTCCCATCGATACTCCGATTCCGGACGAGCGATATAATCGGTGAAGGGATCAGCGGAAAAAGAGGATGCCGCGACGACGAAGACAATGAAGGGAAATAACAAATTATTCATAGGGAGGACATCGTCAGGCTTTTTCGAGCGTCTAGCAAACAAAAAATCTTGTCACGACGGGGCGATCATTTTTTGCCGGCAATTCGGATGGACGTGGATAAATAGAATGGTTGGCCGTTCGATTCATACTCCAGTTCGGCGAACAAGGCGACACGACCGCTAGCAGGTTTGAGAATCTCGTCCTGATACGTAACCATGCCATCTTCGCTATGGATCCATGGAAGATTTGACGATTCCCAATTGGCCGCGCGAAAGTCTTTTCCTGGCGAATGAGCAACCCAGAGCCGAGCGGCACGCGCTTCCGGAACGTGAACTGCGGTAACAGTCAGGCGGAGATTACGGACCGACTGGCCGTGTTTCCATTCCAACTTAGGCCACGGCTCTCCACCGACAACATGGCGGTAAAAAGCGCTCGTGGACTGGGACGCACGACGCAGATCATCATCGAGATCATGACCGGCATTGGGAACATAAAGAACATATTTTTCTCCCGGCAAATCTGTCCAATAGAGATTAAGAGCGTCCAGTGTCCAATACGGGTCGTTTGTCCCATTGACGATCAGCTTCGGGAGTTGGAGACGATTGCGATACGCATACGGGTCGATGAGTTTGCCGACCGGAACGCCTTCCTTGGCTCGCAGCCGCACCTGCAAGTTGCGGCGGGTATATTGCATGATTTTGTCGCTATAATCACCCCAGGATTCGACCTGATGTTTCATTTGATCGGAAATATTGAGGTTGTCATAGACCCACGGAACAATCGCTTTCACGCGGTTATCATGCGCGGCAACCAGCCATGTCGTCCAACCTCGTTTGCTGGCACCGGTTACTACAAATCCATCCGTCTTAGTTTTCCATTCTTGCTGGGAGAAAGCTTGGATGACATCCATCGCTTTGGTGGCGGCCTTAGTCATCGGAAGAAGCAATGGCCAACTAGAATCCTTGGTCAATATAGCTTTGTCGAGCGTGTGAGCGATCAGGTCATCCTCCACCAATCCATCGAAGAGAGGCTGATTAGGAACATCGTAGAGAGTGGCAAAAATCGCGCCGGTGCTATTGGCCATGTGAAAGCCATAATCGGTGTGCGCGTCCCTTGGACCGCCACCGTGAACACAAAGAACCGGCGTCTGTGGAAACTCGACTTTCTTCGGACGATAGACCCAAAGGTGATGCGTCCAACGATAGTCCCGCCAATTTTGCGAGACAAACCGAATCTCATAGAGTATGCCATCGGCGGTTTTCGTCTTGCGTCGTAATTCCCAGCGAAAATCCGGTTCCGGTCGCGCGAGGTAATCGTCCAATTCCCCCGTTTGCCCGGTCACTGTCGCCAGCGCCAACCACGCAAGAAACCCGTAACGGTTCATAAACTTGTATCAACCTAAGACGTTTTTAGCGACTTGCAAATGAAAACTTTGATTGTGTCGAAACATGCGGTCTCTCTTTGACATGCGCGCCGCAACGATGTAACATCCGTTTTCGTGTCCAGCAATCAATTCGGTAATTATTACGTGCAAGAGCGGGTCGCGGTAGGCGGGATGGCGCACCTTTTTCTCGCGCACAACGAATCAGGGCTATCCGTCGCCATCCGCGCGCTCCAACCCCAGCATCTACGATCGCGTATACACCTCCGGCAATTCAACTTTGGCTGCAAAGTATTGGAACATCTCGATCATCCGAGCTTCCCGCGGTACTATGACCAGGGCAAACAGCGGGATGGGTTGCCGTGGGTGGCGATGGAATACGTTCCCGCGCCGAATTTACGGGAACGATTGCACGACGGACAACAGCAGTTACTTCTGCAGCAACAGAGTTTGCTCTACAGCATGGCTGCGGGGTTATCGCACATCCACGAGCGGGGATTTCTGCACATGGACTTCAAGCCGGAAAATCTGTTGGTGCTGCCAACGGGACACGTCAAGATCATTGACTTTGACCTCGCGCTTCCGCGTCCGATGAAACTGATCAAGCTTCCCTTGGCCGGCACCGCCGTCTATCTCGCGCCAGAAGTGTTGTTGGGACAGAAATCGGACGAGCGCGCCGATATTTTTGCGTTCGGCGCAACGGCGTTTGAATTGCTGACAGGTCGAAAACCATTTGGGAGCGGAACACCGCAAGAAATGTTTCAGCGCGCAAAATTCGGCACTGCGTTCGACAAACCGCCGTCAATTCTCGACGTGAACCCTAAATTCCCCCCCAAACTCGACCGGATCATCCGCTCCTGTCTTGCCAAGAATCTCATGACTCGCTACCCTGTGATGAGTCTCGTCGTGCGAGACCTGCAAGCACTGCAAACTCCAGAGCCACGATGAAAAACTCACTGACATGGTTCATAGGCATTTTTCTCGGAGCCGCCGTGGTCGGCGCGGCCTATCATTTTTGGAAACCGTGGCCCGAATCCACCCCGGTCGCTCGCCCCACGCCTCGCAAACTTCCCCAAATACAAAATACAACAGCCGACCTGAAACCGGAATCGTCCACTCCACTCGCCCCCGATCCAACTGTTGTGAAACAGAAAATCGAACGCGAATACGCCGCCGCCCTGGCGCTGAAAACGGAAGGCAAACCCGTTGAAGCTCGTGACGCGCTGCGGAAATTTCTGACCGACCACGCGAGTAGTGATCGGATTGGCGACGTGAAAACGCTCCTGGGCGAGATCAACATCACGCTCCTGACCACCAAAGCGGCCGCGCCGGAAAAAGTCGAACACGTGGTCGGCGCGGGAGAGACGCTAGGCAAAATCGCTGCCCAATACAACTCGCCTGTCGCGCTCATCGTCAAAAGCAACGGCCTGCGGGACAACACCGCACGTCTGGGGGATCGGCTTTGGATTCCGCGCGCAAAGTTTTCTGTTTTGGTCGAGAAATCCAAATTCACACTCACGCTTTCCGATGTCGGCCAGTTTTTCAAGGAATACAAGGTCGGACTCGGGGCGGCCAACAGCACGCCGGTTGGGGAGTTTGTCGTGACCGACCGCATCGCGAATCCGACCTGGTGGCGCGACGATGGCAAGGAAATCCCATATGGTCATCCGGAGAACATCCTCGGAACCCACTGGCTCGCGCTCAATTTGTCTCACTACGGCATTCACGGCACATGGGACAAGGAAAGCATCGGCAAGGACAGCAGCCGCGGATGTGTCCGCCTGACCAACACCGACATCGAAGAGCTTTTCACCATTCTTCCGCGGCAAACGCCGGTAAAAATAGTGGAATGATCGGATTAGATACGATATTTTTTCCTATGAGACAACACGCCCTCGATTTTGAAAAACCGATCGTCGAACTGGAACGCCAGATTGACGAGCTTCGAGAGAAAGCCAAGGTGGACGGCCGCGACGAGTCTTCCCACATTCGCGACCTGGAGCTTGCTGTCGAAAAATCCAAGCGCGAGATTTTCGACAACCTGACTCCGTGGCAGCGCGTCCAGCTTGCGCGCCATCCGTCCCGGCCGTACACGCTCGATTACATCGGGCGCGTCTTTACGGATTTCATCGAACTGCACGGCGACCGGCGGTTTGCCGACGACCGGGCCGTCATTGGCGGATTCGCCACACTTGGCAGCCGCCGTGTGCTGATCATCGGCACGCAAAAAGGCAGGGACACGAAAGAAAATATCGCCCGAAATTTTGGCAGCGCGCATCCCGAAGGCTATCGCAAGGCATTGAGGTTGATGCAACTTGCCGCAAAATTTTCGCTGCCGGTGATCGCGTTTGTGGACACGCCCGGCGCCTATCCCGGCGTTGGCGCCGAGGAACGGCACATCGCGGAGGCCATCGCTGTAAATTTGCGGGAGATGATGATCCTCCCGACGCCAATCCTCGCCGTTATTATTGGCGAAGGGGGGAGCGGCGGAGCGCTTGGGATCGCCGTAGCCGACCGCGTCCTGATCATGGAAAACGCCTATTACTCTGTCATCACCCCCGAAGGCTGTGCTGCGATTCTCTGGAAAGACCGCTCCGCCAGCGCCAAAGCGGCAGAAGCGCTCAAAATTACCGCGACAGACTTAAAATCGCTCGGACTTGTGGACGATATCGTTTCCGAACCGCTTGGCGGGGCGCATGCGGATTTTGACGGCGCGGCAAAGCTATTACAGGATTCGCTCGAAACGAATCTGGCCGCCCTCGAAAAAATCCAAACCGAAAAACTGCTTCGCGCCCGGTACGAAAAATTCCGCGCGATGGGTGTGGTGGAATCGCGTCCAAAGGGCGAGACAAAAATGCGCCGGCGCGCATCCAAGGCGAAATGACTCTTTCGACGGTCTGATTGTGAATACGCCGGCGTTAGCCCGCCTGCTTATTTCACCTTATCCATAATGCCGGCCACAATTCCGCTTCCGAACACAATCAACAAAATTGCGATGGCGATAATTTGAATGATGATGATTACGCCGAGTGTTTGGAAAAAGTTCTTTAGTTTGCGCAACGCTTCATTGATCGCAATGCCGTCCGGCGCGACAAGATACGAGCGCAACTGGATCGATGCCCCATTGAGAAAGACACCCATCATGATCGCAATCACTCCGAGAGGTATTCCGACGCAAGACAAGCAATAGATCACCCCCACGAAAATCGAAAAACCTCCGGCGAGCTTCACCCACCACGCTAATTTCCCCAAGATGTCCGCATCCAGAAAATCCGGGGGAGATCCCTGTGAGCCGGGAAAGTACTGCGGCGAAGGCACGGAAGAAGGTCTTGGTGCCGCTTGCGGGACAATCATTGCCGTGTTGCAATGCGGACAGGCAACTTGCATTCCGGCGTGCTGCTCCGACGCCGTGATTTGGTTGCGACAACTTGGGCAGGCGAATTGAATCATGCGATCCTCCTCATGGTGTTGCCCGCAAACATAGCCTTTGTGTTCCACAGGTCAACTGCAATGTTACCTCAGCCAGCACACTCGCGCACTTTCACCGTTGTGCTATAATCAAGTCGTGAAACCACTGATTGGTTTGACGCCGGATGTCGAGAAATCCGACAAGGATTTTTTCCAGCGCGACTCCCGTCTCTCTGTCAATTATTCCGAGGCCATCAAAGCCGCCGGCGGCATCCCTGTGATCCTGCCGCTCACGACCGATCGCGACACGCTTCGGGAGCTACTCGGCCGTTGCGATGGATTGCTTCTCACCGGCGGCGGCGATGTTGGCGCGAAACAATACGATCCAAAACTGCCGGCGAAAGAGAAGAAGCTGATCCGCGGAGTGGACGACGCGCGCGATGAGATGGAAATCTTTCTGATTTGGGAAACTCTGGCGGCCCAAAAACCAGTCCTCGGCATCTGTCGCGGTATTCAAACGATGAACGTGGCTGGCGGCGGGACGCTTGTTGTGGATATTCCAACATGGAAGCTGCAGAAATGTGAAATTGCTACAAAAATGCACAAGAAGCACAATACCAAACTTCCGATGGAATTTTTGGAACCGCCCGTGCTCCACCGCCGCAAACCCAAACCGGCGGAGCACGACATTGGCATCGAGCCGGGGAGCCGGCTGCGTGAAATATTGTCGGCCAGCCGATTCCGCGTGAATAGTTTTCATCACCAAGCCGTCGGGCGCGTCGCGAGAGATTTTCGCGTCACCGCGCGCGCGCCGGACGGAGTGATCGAAGCCATCGAACACTCCAGTCACCCCTTCGCGCTCGGCGTTCAATTCCATCCGGAACGGATGTTCCGGAACACGCCAAAAATCCTGCGTTTGTTTGCCGCGTTCATTAACGCAGCGCAAAAGAGTCGCTGATCTAAACCTAACAATTCTGTGGCAATAGACCTTGCTCAGCGAAGCCACGTGAGACAGCCTCCAGATTTGTGTGCGGTGCGAAAAATTTGGGGAACGATTATCCGACAAGGAATCGGGAATCAACGAGGGGGTCAATAGAGACGCCGTTGATGGAGACCGTCTTGGGGAAGAGACCGGCGGCGAAATAACTGTCGGCGGTAGCAGTGCCAGCGATGGAGAACGATTTGATGGAACTGGTTTTGCCGCCGAGGATGGTATCGTTGCCATTCTTGTAGATGGCGTCAATGGGATCGAGACCGGCAGTGATGAGACTGGGGGCGATGCCGCCACTGGAGACGTTGCCACCAATACGAAGACTGGCGATGAATCCGGCGCCGAAACTGTCGGTATTGAGACCTACCCCACCGAGAATGCCATCGGCACCGAGGTTTGCACCGGCGAGGAGGACGGAATTGGTGAAATGCGTACCAATGGAGGCGCTACCGACGGAAAGCGGGGCGATTTGAGAATTGGTAACGTCTGCGTTGACGCCAAATCGAGAAAGATGGCCAGCAATACTGACGATGGCGGAATTGAGGCGTTGTGCTGTGAGAGAGCCGACGTCGTCGTCGCTAAAGAGTTGACCGTAAAATCCTCCGCCCATGGGTATGGCGGTGGCACGGAAGAGTGTGGGACGGAGATTGAAACCGCCGACGCCATCATCCACGCTTATGATCGAGCCAACGTTTCCGCCTGTGAGATTGAAGGCGCCGAGTCTGCCGGTTGCAGTAACGTCGAGATTAAAACTCCCAGCGGTTATGTTGATTGAGCCGATGTCATCGGCAGTGAGAGTGCCGCTGCCGGCGCCGTGGGTAAGCGTAAGCGAACCGAGATCGAGTCCGTTGAAATTGAGCGTGGCAGCGTCGCCGATGCTGCCGAGAGTGATGGAGCCCGCGGAAGAGGCGCCGATGGCGTTTGCGCCGACATTGATGGCGCCGCCGGACGCCAACCCAGCCGTTGCTGTGAGTGAACCGAGGCGGCCGGAGACGGTCACGAATTGAACCGACCCGGTAACAGCGATGCCGCCGAAGTTTTGTGGCAAACCGGATTCGGTAAGCGCCTGAATGGTCCCAAGATCAACGCGGCCATTGCCGCCGTTGCGTTTGGAGACCGATACGGAAAGAGATGTGCTTGCCGTGGCGCCATGGAGATCGATCAGGTCGGTTACATCGGCGTTGTTGGCGGTATGACGAAGTTGGACGTCGGCAAACCCCGTACCGGAGAGACGGAGGTTCACGACATCGCCATCGACATCAATGAAAGAAAGGGGTTGCGTGCCGCTCAAGCGGGCGAAGGTAGTTTGTCCGGTCAGTTCCAAACTAACGATGGCAGAGATATTAGCACCGACAACACCGGCAGGGGGATTGCTGGCATCAGCCGTAACTCCTTCGGAACCGGTTGTATCGCCATTGACCATGCTTGCCGTGAACAAACCGGTATGCACAACCACGAGAAAATACGTGCCAGTATCGGGTGTCGGGATGAGGATAAAGCGGCCAGAGTCATTGGCGAATTGGACACCGGTCGGGATGGTGCTGAACTCGGTCGCGCCAACCAGGGTGCCAATGGCGCCGATTGAATTTCCATTGGGATCGCGCAGACTAACCGAGGGAAATCCAGCAGTATCCGGCTGCAACCAGACGGAGATATAACTATCGGCGGAGCGAGCGAGGGACATGGTGAGGACTTCGTCGAGACCATCCTCGATCACGGAATAGGCGTTGGCGGGAACAACGGACTGACCGATGGCAACGGCATGGAAAACGGTATTGCCGACGACCGCGAGATCGTCACGAGCGTCTTCCGGGAATCCGCAAGACGGATTTTGCAAGGGGAGCGCGGCGAAGATTTCATTTTGGAATTCGGTGGAGAGACTGTCGTGGGTAAAACCGACTGGCGCGATATCGATCAGTTGAGAAGAATTTTTGACGGTCACGTTAACCACACCCGGAAAATTGAACAGCTGGCTGAGTTTGGCGAGAACTTCCCCGTCGCCATCAGTGCTGATTGCGAGGGGGGACGGGTTTTGAGGCGTTGGTGTGCCGGTGCCGATGAGGTTGGTCACCGTGACACCGTGCGCCGTGACGGCAGTATTGAGGGCAGCGAGCAAGGTGGGGCTATTGAGACGGGTCAGGTAGGAGTTGGCCGGCAGGATTCCAGCCACGACGTATTGGGGCTGAACATCGAGAATGGACGGCGCAAACTGCGAGAGTGCGCGGCCAGCCATCACTGCCAGGTCACGGGTAAGATACCAGGGATCGTCCACATCAAGCAATCCCGGGCGATTGATTGCGTTATAGGCATCGGTATAGCCTCGATGCGGCGCTCCCGCGAAAACCAAGTCGTCGATTTTGAGTGTGGCGGGGTTGTGGAAACCGGACTCGATGAAATCACGGGCGATGAGCGCGCCAGAGCCAAATGCAACTACGTCCACTTGGCCGAAACCAAGTTTGTCGATCTGATCCATCCAATAGGCGAAATACTCGACGCCAGAATTCAGATTTCCACTGGCGATATCAGAAGCGGTGATGTCCGGCTTGCCATCGCCCAGCCCGAACACTTTCTTATCCACCAGACCGAGCGACAACCGCCAATCCCATGCGCCGAAAAACAATGTGGTTCCAAGGTCGAACCCGGCGGCGGTGAATGAATCGAGCAAGTTGGTGTAAGAACTTTGGAATGGCGTGATTTGGAGATTGGCAGGGTTGAGACCGGCGGGAGCTTTGATCATCCAATCGTCGAGGAATGTATCCTTTGGCCATGACCCAAAAATGTCCGGGATAATCAATACCGGATCGATACCAGCCGGAAGAGAAGCAGCGGCAAGAGTGAAGGTAAGCGAGGGGGATTCGGTTGAGACATTCCCCGCGAGATCTTCGGCAGTTGCCGTGATGGTATAAGTTCCGGGCGTCAACACGCTGGATGTGATGCTGTAGTTGGTTTGAGAATGACCGAGGATTTGCGTGCCGATCAAGGTGGACGGCGGAGGAGAAGCAAATAGATTGACGGCGGAGCCGGGTTCCGCAGATCCAAGGAACGTCGGAGTACGATCAGTCGTGGTGTTGTCGTAGTTGAAAGTGCCGGTGTCAGCACACCGGATAAGATCGGGCGTGACCGTGACGACAGGCGCGACTGTATCGATGGTGATTGTGAGGTCTGTCGAATCCTTGCTGGTTCCGCAAGCGGCAGTGGCGCGCGCGAACAGGATGTTTTCGCCTTCTTGCAGTATCCCCGCGGTGAAGGTAAACGTTTGCGGACTGGTGGGCATATTGACAATCGTCCCCACCAACACATCGCCTAGCAAAGGATCTTTGCGATAAATATCGATTGTTGCCGGCAAAAAAGATTCGCTGACATCCATCCGGATATCGCCATTGGGACTTAAAATTGGGTTAGTGACATTATCCTGATCGGAAGCTCCGCTATCGGATGCGGACTGCAAATCCAGAGACGGCGGGGCAACGATGTTGGTCAAAGCACCAAACGCATTGAGACGTGCGCCCGTGGCAACTAGGCCGGACAATGATGGGAGAGGGTCGGCTCCGGCGTAGATTGCATCGCGGACAGCTTGATAGGTGGCAGTTGGACAGGACGCCCAGACGAGTGCAGCGACACCCGCGACATGAGGCGACGCCATGGATGTGCCTTGTATGGACTCGAAACTGGCGCCCGGCCACCACGTTGAAAGAATATCCCCACCCGTGGTGCTGGCAGGAGAATCGCCGCCTGGTGCAGCAATATCCACCGTCGTCGCGCCGAAATTGGAAAAACTGGAGAGAACATCGTTATGATTGGTCGAAGCAACAGAGATGATATTGGGAAGGTCGTAGTTGGAGGGGAAGTGCGGTATAAGATCGTTATTGGTGCTGTCATTTCCAGCGGCGGCAACGAAAAGCATACCCGCCTGTTCGTTGGCTTGTATGGCTGCAAATAATGCCGCCTCGAACGGCCCCCCTCCCCAACTGTTATTGGTCAACTTGATATTGATCCCCTTGGTCGTTTTCATCATGGTCGCATAATTTATTGCCTCAATGGCGTCCGCTGTAGATCCGCCATCGGTGCCCAAAAACTTCAACGCCATGATGCTAACGTCCCAATTGACCCCAACAACTCCAAATCCATTGTCGCCAACGGCCCCGATGGTTCCTGCTACGTGCGTCCCGTGTCCACCGTCATCCATGGGATCGCTATCATTGTTAATAAAATCAAAACCGTAATAGTCATCCACAAACCCATTGTTATCGTTGTCGATATTGTCGTTGGGAATTTCTCCTGGATTCGTCCACATATTTGCGGCCAAATCTGGATGCAAATAGTTCACACCAGTATCAATCACACCCACAACAATGCTGGAACTTCCCGTCGTGATATCCCACGCCTCCGGCGCGTCAATGTCCGCGTCCGGTGTGCCGCTCGATTGACCCGTGTTGTCCATATCCCACTGTTCCGTATACCGGGGATCATCCGGGATCGTGGCAGCAGAGTGGGAAAGTGTGTGAATGACAAAATTGGGAATCAATGAACGAAACCCAGAAATTCCCTCGACGGCGTTTAGGATCTGCGAGTAACCCCACGTCGTCGGCGTTTGTAGCAAGACGGCATTCACGCCACCCAGGTGATCCAAGGCAACCACATCGGTGGAAATTCCGCCGAGGTCAGCCTGTAATTGCTGCTTGTCGACGATCCCCGCACGCGTGGTATCGTACCCGTCAAACTGGGCGATCCACTCCCCCCCCACGACGTCCACCGTCAACCCGTGCCAGTCAAATTGCTGGATAAGGGAGGGGTCGAATGCCGGCGCAATCCGCTGTTCCAAAAATTCTCCGACGAGACGTTTCGGGCGATGCAGGCGGCGGAGGCGGCGGAGTTTCATCATGGGCGGCCCACAGGTTGCGTTGAAGTCACAAGGTCAAACGTCCCGGAACCTAGCCAAAGCCCTCGCTCGTGTCAAACATAACTTTCACCATTTCATCCACTTGCGCTCATCCATCAAACCGCGTATGGTTTGCCATGTGAAATTGCCATGCGAAATTCCTGTGATGGTTTTGCCCAATGCCGTCCTTTTCCCGCAAGCTATCATGCCGCTCCGCATCTTCGAGCCGCGCTACCGTGAAATGCTCGCCACCGCGCTCGAAACCGATCGCATCTTCTCCATCGCACTCATGAAACGCGGCTGGGAAAAGCTTCCCATCGATCCGCCTGTACATGAAACCGTCGGTGTCGGTCTCATTCGCATCTCCAATCGCCAGCCAGATGGCACCTCCCAACTCCTTTTGCAAGGAGTCGGTCGCGCCCGGATCGTCGGGTTTCGCCAAATGAATCCCTACCGCGTCGCGCGGATTGAGGAGCTGCAAACGCATCACGCCGACTGTGTCAAAGTGGACGCACTCTCGGCCAAAGTGAGCGAGCTTGTCCAAAAACTTTCCAAACTCGGCCACGCCCCGTCTAAACCGGTCCTCAACCACATCACCAGCCAGACCAGCCCCGAACAATTGACGGATATCGCCTCCGATCTGCTCCTCTCCGACGCGTACGCGAAACAACAACTGCTTGAAGCGCTCGATCTCCGCGACCGGCTCCACCAACTCGTCTTTTTTCTTCACCAGGAAGTCCAGCGTATTGCCATGATGAAAAAACTCCAAGGTCCCGGCGATGGTATCACTGGAATCAACTAACCCGGCAAACCGCCATCAAATCCATAACCCAGCTCATCCGCCAAATCCGAATGTCGAAAACCCAAACAATAGTGGGCAGCGGAGTTCGGGTCATCCCCGATTTGAGGTTTGAATTTGTTTTGACCTTCGAATTACGTGCTTCGAATTTGCTTCCGCAAACCTGGTCATTTTTTACTGGATCAATGAATCCCGATGTGTAGATCCTGCGAGGATAGAATCTAATGCTGCGCCTCGAAAAAATCACAAAAACTTACCCGGGAGTGCGAGCGCTTACTGATGTCGATTTGTGCCTCAACCCTGGCGAAGTGGTTGGTCTCTGCGGCGAGAACGGCGCCGGCAAATCCACGCTCACCAAAATCATTGGCGGAATCACCGCTCCCGATTCCGGCACAATCGAATTTGACAGGAAAAAACTTCAAGAGCATTCCGTTGCCCGCGCACAAAAACTGGGGGTCGCCATCATCCACCAAGAACTCAATCTCTGCCCTCATCTCTCCGCCGAGGCCAATCTATTTTTGGGACGTGAACCGCGCCGATTTGGTTTCATTCGCCGACGCGCGCTCTCCCGCGAATGCGGAATTGCTCTCGACCGCGTCGGACTACCAGCGACACTGGCATCACTGCCCGTGCGACAACTTTCCATCGCCCAGCGTCAACTTCTCGAAATCGCGCGCGCCCTCTCGCTGAACGCGCGCCTGATCGTGATGGACGAACCCACCAGCGCCTTATCGGCAAGAGAGACAAAACATCTGCTCGATTTGGTCCGCTCCCTGAAATCGCAAGGGATCGCCATTCTATATATCAGCCATAAACTTGATGAAGTGTTGGAAATCTACGACCGCGTCACTGTCCTGCGTGATGGAAAAAATGTTGGCGACTTGCCGACCAACGAACGAAACCGAGCAACGCTGGAACGCATGATGGTCGGCAGGAACATTCAGATGTTTGCGCGCAAAACCGATCGCGAACTCGGGCAACCAATTCTCGAAGTAAATAATCTCTCCTCGCTCGCTCTCTCATCTCCCATCTCCTTTAGCGTCCGCGCTGGCGAAATCCTTGGTTTTGCGGGCTTGGTCGGCAGCGGACGCACCGAACTGATGCGCGCCATTTTCGGAGCGGACCCCGTGCGCGCTTCACGCCACGGAACCGATTCGCATAGTTTCGAAATTCTGATTGCTGGCAATTCCGCACAGATCCGATCGCCGCGCGACGCGATCATGGCGGGCATCGGTTTTGTCCCCGAAGACCGGAAAGAACAAGGATTGATTTTGCAGATGGCCGTCGGTCCAAACATCTCGCTCGCCGGAATCAGCGCCCGCTCCCCGCTCGGTTGGCTCAATCGTCGCTGGGAAAATTCTACAGCGCTAGAATTCATCGAGCGGTTACGAATCAAAACGCCGAGCATACGTCAGCGTGCGGTGAACTTGAGCGGCGGCAATCAGCAAAAAATCGTCTTGGCAAAATGGTTAGCCTTGGAACCGAAGATTCTCATCCTCGACGAGCCGACGCGAGGCGTGGACGTAGGCGCGAAAGCGGAAATCCACGCGCTCATCGCCGAAATGGCAGCCAAAGGCATGGCGATCTTGCTCGTGTCGAGCGAGATGGAAGAGGTGATCGGTTTGGCCGACCGCGTGATTGTGATGAATCAGGGACGTATAGCGGGCGAACTTTCCGGCAACGAAATCACCGAAGAAAAAATCATGTCGCTGGCCGCGCATCGGGCCGCCATTTAGCAACGTTCAAAGCCCGGAAATTTTAAACCACAAAAATGCGAACCGACGCGAAAATCGGAAAATTAGTAGGCCGCGCGCCCCTGCGCGGCGATTGGCTTGAAATCAGGGTAGTATCACGCCTTCGCGTCACCGCAGTCCCACCGAACGAGATGTAGGCGCGTTCATTTGTGGTAGTATATGCCACGAGATAAAATGAACGCCGATCCCCAACCCCCAACCCAAAATTCCTGGCGCGCCATTTGGCGCGAGTTGATGGGACCTCGCGAGCTGGCGATGCTTGGCGCGCTGGGAGTGATGTTGCTTTTCATTTCGTTCGGGCCGGTGCATACGTCGGACGGTTGGGTTTGGGGTGGGGCGAGGGAAACATTTTGGAGCGTGACAAATCAGCAATCGCTGGGGCGTCAGATTGCGTTGCTGGGGATTCTGGCGCTGGGCCAGACGTTTGTGATCATCGCCGGCGGGTTTGATTTGTCAGTGGGCGCGATTGTGGGGATCAGCGGGGTAATGACGGCGTTTCTGCTGACGAGCGATTCGACGGCGGGCGGGTTGGCCGGCTGGGGTTTGCCGGCATGGCAAGCGTTGCCGATTGTGTTGATGCTGGCAGCGTTGATAGGTTGCTGCAATGGATTGCTGGTGACCAAGCTTGGCATTTCGCCGTTTGTGGCGACGCTTTCGATGATGCTGGTATTGCGCGGGCTGGCAAAGATCGTAACGCGGGCAATCGCGATTCCGGTGCAAGACCCGTCGGTGGTATCGCTAGCGGCCATCCAGGGAGGTCAGATTCCGCCGATTGTTATTTTGCTAGCGGTGACGTTGCTGTTGTCCGTATTGTTTCTGCATTTCACGACGACGGGCAGATATTTGTATGCGATTGGGTCCAATGAGGAAGCGACTCGGTTGTCTGGAGTGAACGTGCAGCGGGTAAAAATTCTGGCGTACACGATGAGCGGGTTGGTGGCGGGGTTGGTTGGGATTTTGCATGCGAGTTATAATTATCAGGGCGAGCCAAACGCGGGACGCGGGTATGAGTTGTTTGCGATTGCGTCGGTGGTAATTGGCGGGGCGGCATTGACGGGCGGGGAAGGAACAGCGGTGGGAGCGATTATCGGGGCGAGTATTTTTCAAGTGGTGCTGAATGGGTTGCCCAAAATCATCAAGGTGGATTCGAGTATTTGGGAAGATGCGATCGTGGGCATGGTGCTACTGGCGGCGGTGGTGATCGCGAGCGTACGGCAGATGCGGCGGAGGAGGTGAAGTGTGAAGGGAGAAGAGAGACAAGTGAGGAGAGAGTGGAGATTGGGGAATGGTGATGGGAGGGTGCGATCCAAATGAATGGCCGCATAACGGCGCAAAAAACTCAATAGTAATTAGGGAGAAAAAAAGCCCGCGACCATTTCTGGAGGCGGGCTTTGGAAATAAACCCCGGCGACGACCTACTCTCGCGCAAGCTATACAGGCACTACCATCGGCCTAGCGGCGTTTCACGTCCGGGTTCGGAATGGGACCGGGTGGGGCCACCGCGGTAATGTCACCGGGAAAAGTATTCTCGTTGAATCGTTAAATCGTTGAAACACCTTGAATGGTTGAATCGGAGTGGCTGAATTTACCGATTGAACGATTCTACGTTTCAACTTTTTAACATCTAACGGTCGTTTCAAAGAACAATGTTCCCTGACAACTGCACAAAGGGTGCGAACTACGTGCCGCGAAAAAATTCCGCGGCTACAGAGCTGAGCATTTGAATTATGAGTTCAAGTGATCAAGCCGAACGGCTGATTAGTACCGCTGAGCTGAGTTGGTTAACCCAACTTACACCTGCGGCCTATCGAGGTCGTGGTCTGCGACCAGCCTTTATGGTGCTTCTGCACCGGGAGATCTAATCTTGGGAAGGGCTTGGCGCTTAGATGCTTTCAGCGCTTATCCTTTCCGCACACAGCTAACGAGCGCTACTGCTGACGCAATAACTCGAATACTGGAGGTGCGTTACTCTCGGCCCTCTCGTACTAGAGAGTAGGTCCCTCAAATCTCCAACGCCCACAGTGGATAAGGACCGAACTGTCTCGCGACGTTCTGAACCCAGCTCGCGTGCCGCTTTAATGGGCGGACAGCCCAACCCTTGGGACCTTCTCCAGCCCCAGGATGCGACGAGCCGACATCGAGGTGCCAAACCGGGTCGTCGATGTGAACTCTTGGACCCGATCAGCCTGTTATCCCTAGCGTACCTTTTGTCCGTTGAGCGACGGCGATTCCACTTTCCACCGTCGGATCATTTGGGCCTGCTTTCGCATCTGCTCGACCTGTCGGTCTCGCAGTGAGCCTGGCTTATACCCATACGCTCTAGGCACGGTTGCCAACCGTGTTGAGCCAAGCTTCGCGCTCCTCCGTTACTCTTTTGGAGGAAACCACCCCAGTCAAACTGACCCACTGGCACTGTCTTGCGTCTCGCTTCAGAGATCGCAGTTAGAATCCTAAGTAGCGAAGGGTGGTGTTTCATTGGCGACTTCCCCCGGCCCGAAAGCCGGGGTTCGCAGTCTACCACTTACGCTAAGCATCACGACTCAAGATCCAATGTCAGTTTACAGTTAAGGTGCATAGGGTCTTTCCGTCCTACTGCGGGCAGGCGGCATCTTCACCGCCACTACAATTTCGCCGAGCTCCTCTCCGAGACAGCGGTCTTCTCGTTACATGATTCGTGCAGGACGGAACTTACCCGTCAAGGAATTTCGCTACCTTAGGACCGTTATAGTTACGGCCGACATTCACGGGGGCTTGGACGCGAAGCTTCGCCCTTGCGGGCTGACCCCACGCCTTAACCTTTCCGCATTGGTCACATGTCACACCCTATACGTCGTCTTCACGACTTTGCAGAGTGCTGTGTTTTTGTTAAACAGTCGGGAGACCCCTTTCACTGAGGCCCAAGCAGGCTTTGATATGATCTAACCCGCTCAGGCACCCCTTCTTCCGAAGTTACGGGGTTATTTTGCCGAGTTCCTTAGAGAGGTTTCACTCGCGCGCCTTGGTATATTCTACCCACCCACCTGTGTCGGTTTGCGGTACGGTCACCTTAGTATACACGTCAACTTTTCTCGGCAGCTCGTTTGATGGTTTGCGGTCCTTGTTGAAGGGACCTCGGATTTTCAATCCCTCTGCCATCTCCCGTTCTGCGTCCCTGACGTTTAAATGTCGGTGGTGAAGGAATATTAAACCTTCTGTGCATCGGCTACGCCCTTCGGCCTCGCCTTAGCTTCCGACTAACCCTGGGGGGACGAACCTTGCCCAGGAAACCTTGGGTTTACGGCGGACAGGAATCTCACCTGTCTTATCGCTACTCATGTCTGGATCCTCACTTCAATGCACTCCACGCTCGCTTTCGCTGACGCTTCGATGCGCATAGAACGCTCCCCTACCACTCGACTCCGACGAATCGGAATCGAATCCGCAGCTTCGGCACAGGATTTATCGCCAATCTTTTTCGGCGCGAGATCGCTCGATGGGTCAGCTGTTACGCACTGTTTAAATGATGGCTGCCTCTAAGCCAACATCCCCACTGTCTGTGCAACCTCACATCCTTTCCACTGAATCCTGTTTGGGCGCCTTAGCTGGCGGTCTGGGCTGTTTCCTTCTCGACGATGAAGCTTATCCCCCACCGTCTGACTGCCGTGGTACTGGATCCGCCGGCATTCGGAGTTTGATTGGATTCGGTAGCCTGGTGGGGCCCCTAGACCATTCAGTGCTCTACCTCCGGCGTTTACTGGCACGACGCTAGCCCTCAAGCTATTTCGGGGAGAACCAGCTATCACGGGGTTTGATTAGTCTTTCGCTCCTACTCTCAGCTCATAGGACAATTTTTCAACATTGACCCTTTCGGTCCTCCAGTCGGTTTGACCCGACCTTCAACCTGGCCAAGAGTAGATCACCTCCGCTTCGGGTCTGTTGCCTGCGACTGATTCGCCCTATTCGGACTCGGTTTCCCTGCGCCTTCGCGTCAGATGACGCTTTGGCTTGCCACAGACAATAACTCCCAGACGCATTAAGCAAAAGGTACACCGTCACCAGCCCTTGCGAGCCAGCTCCGATTGCTTGTAAGCATGCGGTTTCAGGTTCTTTGGACTCCGCTCAAAGCGGTTCTTTTCACCTTTCCCTCACGGTACTAGTTCGCTATCGGTCGCCCAGGAGTATTTAGCCTTAGACCGTGGTCGGTCCAGATTCACACCGGCTTTCCCGTGGCCAGTGCTACTTGGGATACCGCTAGGCCGCTTTGAATTTTCGCCTACGAGTCTGTCACTCTCTTTGGAGCGCTTTTCCACACGCTTCGGCTAATTCTCTACGTACCACATTACGGTCCCGCAACCCCACGACGCAAGCGCCGTGGTTTAGGCTGTTCCGCTTTCGCTCGCCGCTACTGACGGAATCGAATCGTCTCTTTCTTTTCCTCCGCGTACTGAGATGTTTCACTTCCGCGGGTTTGGCTTTGTCGGCCTATGAATTCAGCCAACAATACGGCGGGATTAACCGCCGTGGGTTTCCCCATTCGGATATCTCCGGATCAAAGCGTGCTCGCCGCTCCCCGGAGCTTTTCGCAACCTACTACGTCCTTCATCGCCTCTGGGCGCCAAGGCATCCGCCGCATGCTCTAAGTAACTTGATCACGCGATAAATGTTCTCTTACTCATCCCAACCTGCTTGCGCGGGTCGGGACTCGCTTAAGACCTCAGCTCTATTGTAGTTTGCCCGTTCCCCAGACACTTGCGTGACTGGGGGACGTTATAACCTTTGTGCAGTTGTCAAAGAACGTTTCTCGCGCCGCTCGCGGCAGCGCGTAAATTCGAATCTACTCAAAAATCGAAATGGTGGGCGTGACTGGACTCGAACCAGTGACCTGCCGCTTATCAAGCGGCTGCTCTAACCAACTGAGCTACACGCCCAAAAATCAAAAATCGAATTTCGAAATCCGAATTTCAAATTTCCGCCGCGCTGGCGCGGCAGTGGTGGAGCTGACGGGACTCGAACCCGTAACCCCCAGCTTGCAAAGCTGGTGCTCTACCAATTGAGCTACAGCCCCAAGCAACGGGGTTACTATACCGCGCCCGAAACGTTTTGCAAAGAATCGTTGTGGCTCTTTTGATGAAAACTGGATAGCGTGATGGGCAAATCTCCGACCATCTTCCCAACGCGATTGCTCGCGCCAGGAGATTCTCCTTAGAAAGGAGGTGATCCAGCCGCAGGTTCCCCTACGGCTACCTTGTTATGACTTCGTCCAAATCACCAACCATACCTTCGGCACCGGCTTCCTTGCGGTTGGCACGGAGACTTCGGGTACAATTGGCTTTCCGGACGTGACAGGCGGTGTGTACAAGGCCCGGGAACGGATTCACGGCGCCGTAGCTGATGCGCCATTACTAGCAATTCCGGCTTCATGAAGGCGAGTTGCAGCCTTCAATCTGAACTGGGCGCGCTTTTCTGGGATTGGCTCCCCCTTGCGGGTTGGCGACCCTCTGTAGCGCGCATTGTAGTACGTGTGCAGCCCTAGGCATAAAGGCCATGCGGACTTGACG
>CAYGDP010000021.1:0-70057 GCA_964348665.1 uncultured Verrucomicrobiota bacterium | reverse complement strand
CGGTGTTTTCGCCGGACGATAGATCATATCGTATGCCAGCAAACCACGACGAAAACAGCCCGGAGACAGCGGCGAAGGATCTTCCTTTTTCAATCCGAGTGATGTCGCATTGATGACGAGGTCGGCATCCCGCGTGGCGCCACGCAAAATGCGTTCGTCCATCGGCAACGCCTCCACCGAAACGCGTTTATTCGCCCATTTCGCTTCCTCGACCAATTCTTTCGCGCGCTCGGCCGTTCGGTTTGCGATGCCGATCCAACTCGCCCCTTCCAATGCGCATTGGATCGCCGCCGCGCGACCCGCCCCACCAGCGCCAAGAATCAGAATAGATTTGCCGCGAAGCCGCAGCCCGAAATCGTCGCGTAATCCCATGACCAGTCCGTACCCGTCAGTGTTGTAGCCGACCAAAGTATCGCCTTTTCGGCGCACCGTATTGACCGCGCCAAACACTTTTGAGAAATCGTTGATTTCATCCAAGAGTTTCACGGCGAGGATTTTGTGCGGCACGGTCAGGTTGACCCCCAAGAAATTCATCTCCCGCACTCCCTCCAGCGCATCGGCCAGACGGGCCGGATTCACTTCAAACGGCAAATACGCCGCGTTGATGCGACATGCCGCAAACGCTGCATTTTGCATCGGCGGAGACGCCGAGTGTTTGACCGGAAAGCCGAACACTCCCGTAATTTTCGTTTCACCATTGATATCCACGCAAGCAGTATCAGCGCGACAAGCGCGAAAGTCAACGGACAACACAAAACGCAATCAACCATTCCACAGGCAATAATCAACTAGCGATTGGATGCACACGGCAGGAATAACGCGTCATTTCCAATCGATCAACACCCCCATGACATCCTCATTCCATTGGAGCAAGTGTTTGTTGTACAAATCCGGCGCATCTGTAAATCCGACGCGGTGACTCACCAACGGTTCAATCGAAAACCGCTTCGCTGCCAGTAAGCGTAACACCAGTTCTGCGTCATCGCGCCACGTCCAATATCCCGCCGTCGAGTTTTCTTCCGGGCGAACATTGTTGTGCGCACCGAGAATCGTCAATCCTTTCAGGTGAACGTCCCGATAGAAATTTACCCGTTCGGTTTCTCCCCGCGTGCTCGCCAACAGGACGACGCGACCGCCGCGCGCTGCAAGTTGAAATGCAGTGTTCACCGGCGCAGGCGACCCTGTCGCCTCAATCACGACGGACGGTCCTTTGCCCGAAGTCGCCGCGGCCAGCTTTTTCTCGAATACCGACTCATTCAAGTTGAACGTAAAATCGGCGCCACAAAGTTTCGCAAGCGCCAGCCGTTTGTCGCTCACATCGGCGGCAAGCAAGGGAAATCCGCCCTGAAGCCCAGCGCATTGCAACGCGAGTTGGCCGACCATTCCAAGCCCCAACACCAGGACACCGTCACCGGTCTCCACACTCGCCTTGCGAATCCCCTGGAGCGCAATGCCGATCATGTTGAAAAATACAGCGTGATCGAGAGTCAGATTGTCCGGCAACCGAAAAACATTCTCCGTATTTGCCGTTGTGTGCGAGGCGTGGTTGCCATTGGTTGCTACCCGGTCGCCAATAGCAAATGCAGTCACACCGTCCCCGACCGCCATGATCGTTCCTGCCTGGTTATAACCGATTCGCATTGGAAACGGTCGCAGCGCATTCTCCAAGCCCAGCAAAAATGCCCGCTCTGTCCCCGCGCTCACCAATGTCCATTCGGTCTTGACCACCACTTCACCGGGACACGGCAAAGGAGTATCAAATTCCTCCAGCGCAACTCTCCCTTTCTCGATTCCAATGAGACGAATGGATTTCATGGAAGAACTGCTGGTAATCATTTCCAATCGACAAAAAATGCGCGCCTACAAAAAAATTCGCATTGAATATTACCACGTCAATCGCGGTTATAAATTATTTTCGCCGTTCATTGGTGATCAGCGTTGACTCGGTGATTTTGCGGGTATCGGTCAGGCCAAGGATAGGCCGATTGGGGTCGTTGGGATTGCTGACGGAAAACTTGAGGCTGAAATCCATTTGCAAACGAACCAAGCGAAAACAACCAAGGATCGGATCGAATGTGGACGCGCCGGAGACATCGCCGCTTAGAAGCTCGACGATGTTTTGCCGTTGTGGATCTGCATCCAGTCCCGTTGGTTGGAGGAGAGTCAGCTTTCCGACGATGGAGAGACTGGCAAACCCATCCTTGATCCCGGTCAGCGAGTAATAGATGGCGCGGACGAGCTGTTTGTCTTCGAATCCGAGCGGGACATTGTCGATCGCCGGCCATTTCTCGCCGACGGACAGGGAATCCTCGGTCACGACGGGTTGGGCAGCCTGGAGCAGTTGCACGAAGTAATATTCGTCAAATTGGATCCTGGCGCCCTCGCGATTGAGTTCCCCCTTTTGCGTCTCCACGATCGCCTTCTGGATCGCCTCGACCCCAACGATTTTTTTAATTTCGCCCAGCCTGTCCACGGCGATCACCACCGATTTGCCTACGATCGGGGCGATCATGGCTTGGCCTTGTTGGGTCAGCGCTGTATCGTCTTGGGGTGTGTTGGTGCTGGTGAACTTGATGGATGCATCACGGAAAGTCACCATCATCGTCGCGCTGCCGTCGTCGGCAACACTGTCCACCCGGGAATCAAACGTGATTTGCTGGAAAGTTGTTTGCGTGGTGATCGGATTCTTGATGGCGTTGGTGCCCAGCTCGGTTCGTTTTTGGAGAATGTTAGTAACCTGAAACGTCCGAGTTTTACCTTTGACGAACCGGTATTCCAGCGCAAGCGGCTCTTCTGCCAGCACTCCCGCGCTGACGCTGACGGCGGCGATCCAATAAAAAGGCGCCAATTTCACGGGGCAACTGTAGTCGACAAAACAAGTTACTTCAAGCAGCTATTTTTGTCATGGCTGGCAGCGTAGGACAGCAACAAAGCGATAACCACCAGCACAAGCGCCGCTTGCGCGATCGCAATCCTCGCCGCGACGGATGGCAGCCAAAGAAGAAGGATCGCGGTAAGTCCGAGTGCGGTTTGCAATCCATAAAGGATCGCCGCGACAGCGCGCGCCGGAATGCCAAGAGCGGCAAGGCGATGCGCGAGGTGTCGTTTATCACCGCGATAGACAGGCCGGCCTTCGCGAAATCGAATCCAGACTACCGAGCAGAGATCGAACAGCGGCAACGCCAACACAAATAAGGGGATCAAAACTGCCAACGACGTGTCTTCCCCTCCTTTGTGATACGTCGGCAGAATCGCCAGCATGGCCAGGATGTAACCAACCAAATGCGACCCAGCATCCCCCAAAAAGATTTTCGCCGGATGGGCGTTGTAAAAAAGAAATCCCAACAAGGCACCGGCAAATGCCAGCGCCAGCCCGCACACCAGGTATTGCTCGCGCAACCCCGCCACCACCCCAAAGATCACCGATGCAATCAACCCGACTCCCGTGCACGCTCCGTCCATATTGTCAAAAAAATTCATCGCGTTGGTTATCGTGACAATCCAAAGGACTGTCACCGCGCCCGCCAATAATGGATTCGGCAGAAATAATTTCAATCGCAACCCCGCCACCACTACCAAGGTCGCGATGATGACCTGCCCGATCAATTTCACGCCAGCATGAAGGTCGCGATGGTCGTCAATCATCCCCAACAACAACATTAGAAATCCGCCCCCAATCAATCCGCCCACTTCCAACCAGCGCCGGCCAAACCCATGTGTGATTTTCCCAGACCATTCCCCCACTCCCACCCATGCCAAAATCGCCGCAATCCCAATCGTCCCCACAAACGCCAAAAACACCGCCACGCCGCCCAGCAGCGGCATCGGTGTGCTGTGAATTTTACGATCTCCGGTTGGTTCATCCAACATTCCAAGCCGATGCGATAGCCACCGTGCCAGAGGTGTCAGCGCTGCCGCCAAAGCCAATGCACAAAGGAAAATTCCGCCGTAGGCGAGTTCCCACGTCATCGTTTTGCCTCCGATAAAAGGCGCACATAAAGATTGTAAATATCCTCGACCATCTTCTCCTTGGAAAATTGTTCGCGGACGAATTTCTGCCCCGCAGCGCCCAACGTAGCCGCTAGCTCGCGATCACGCAACAGCCGAATCGTTGCCGACTCCAACGCGTGGATATCCTTCGCTGGGATCAAAAACCCTGTTTCCCCGTTGCGCGCCACCTCGCGCGCGCCATCTACGTCAAATGCCACCACTGGTTTTCCCGCGGCCAACGCTTGCACCAGCGCCCGCGGCAAACCCTCGCGCAGCGACAAATGCACCAGCAAGTCCATTAACGCCACGTATCGCGGAATCTCCGTCGGTGACACCAATCCCGTGAAAATAAACTTTTCGCGCAATCCCAATCGTTCAATCTCCTTCTCCAGCTGTGGTCGCATATTTCCATCTCCCACCAGCAGGAACTTCACGTTCGGTTCCGCGGTCACAATTGCCGGTGCAGCCTTTATCAAATACTCATGCCCTTTCAATTCAAACAAACGAGCGATTTTACCGACCACACGATCCAAAGGTGCCAGTCCTAGTTTTTTTGCTATTGCTTCATCTCGGCCTGCTGTTTGATACGCGCCTAAATCCACGCCGCTCCGAATGGTCGAGTAGTTCTCGCGACGCCCAATCCCCGCCGCCAAATACTGCTCCGTCATCGCGTCTGCGACGGAAATAAAATGTATCGTGCGTGGCGCGACGTGCTTCTCCGCCATTGTATAGAGCCAGTTGGTCAGCGGCGGCAGGTTCGAGTGAAAGGTCGGCCCGTGAATCGTATGCACGACGGCAGGCACACCAGCGCGATGAGCCGCCATTCGCCCCAGAATTCCCGCTTTAGCGCTGTGAGTGTGAACGATATCGTATTTTTTTTCTCGAATTAGCCGAGTCAGTCGTCCCCGTGCGCGTAAATCCTTGAGCGGCGAAATCTCACGCACGAGTGATGGCTCGACGATCACATTCGCACCCTGTTTCCGTGCCTCTTCAATCAGCGTTCCTTCCGGTCCCGCCTGCGGTCCGACGACCAAATCCACTTCACAATCGGGCTTTTTCATCAACCCTAGCACGGTTGCCAGTGTGTTCTCCTGTGCCCCGCCCACGATCAGCCGCGTGATGATGTGGCAGATTTTCATTGTAAGCGATGAATCTCAAATGGCAGCAAAGGATTTTCTTTATATGGATCAATTCGATTAGCAAATTTTGTAATAAACTCATCGAAAAGCTTCCAATTCATATCCTTCAAGTAACCATAATGAGCTGTAAGTCTCCTTAGCTCACTTCTATTGATGTAAATGTGCGTAATCCGTCGCTCGCGCATCTTCTCATTAAGTTGTTCAGGCGTGGTCGATAAAGAAACCATTTCACCCAATTTGCTCTTGTCAAAGACCGTATTCCAAAGGCTACAATGTTTAGCGTGGTATACCCTCGCTTCTCCAACATACAATACAACCGCTGCGTTCGGCAGTTGTGCGTAGGGTGAATCCATCCACCATATTGGTCCAAAATCTGTTGAGATTAGTAAGTCGCGTTTCTCAGTCATACCTAGAAAATCAGTAACCACATTAATAATTGGCACTGGTCGATTGCGGTCATCCAAGTCTATAAGAAGTATCAATAAGACCACGCAAAGCTGCGCCACCAACACAAACGGCAGCACAAACCTCGCAAATAATTTTCGCGGACTGATAGTTTCGAAAAAATTGATTCCCGACGCTGCCAGAACAGCCAGCACGGGAAAAGTCGGAAAAATAAACCGCCACGGGCGGAAGGTGAACGCGAACCAGCAGACGATTGCCAATCCCGCCCATAGAGCTAGCAATTTTGCCGCCTTCGACCATTTTGGAAGGAAGAACGCCAGCGGCACTAGCATCACCAGCAGCGGCGTCGTCATCGCATCGCCAAAGAAGTATTTCTTACTGTCGTGTGCGAACGCCATAAGCTTTTCGGATGAAAACTTTGGCGAGTGAAACCCAACAAAGACGGCGTTCCGCGCGTCGTCCCATTGTGGCGATTGAAAAATTCCATGCAATAATGGAAACACGGGGTTGCGCGTAAAAACAAAGTTTTTGATCAGCCACGGACTAAGAACAACTGCAGCAATGGCAAGTACCAGGGCGGTATTTTTGACGCCATTCTTCCATCCATCCCCACGTCCAATCATCCATCCAATTGCCAGGGCAAGTGGTAACGCAATCACCGGTCCGCCTGTATATTTTGTCGAGAATGCTGCGCCAGCTGCAATCGCGGCTAATATCAAATTTGGGTGGCACAGGCGTCCCTGCCTGTGGTCATCGCTCATAAACTCCGCCGCCTGCCATGCTGCCATCGTTGCAAAAAACGTCGTGGCCAAATCTATACGGGCGGTCATCGAGAGATCCGTGACAAACGGAATCGTGTAGAAAATTACCGCAGCCCAAATTCCTACGCGACGGTTTAAAAACCGCGCGCCGATTCCGTAGGCGGCAAGAGCCGAGAGGGCGCCGAACGCCCAATGGAACAGTTTCGCTGCGCCATCACCTCGAACTGCCATCGCCCACAAATACAGCATTTCCGTCAAGGCTGGCATGGAAGCGTAAAAATTATGTGCGTGAAACGTAATACGGCCGTCTTGGAGGTATTCTTTTGGAGCGCCGAGATGATATTCCAGCGCGTCGTATTCCGCTTCGGGCGTGAACGCGGCGATGAGATTCATTCCCACGGCCAGAATCACCAGCGCTATCAGGAATTTCTCGAATAGACCAAATTGTTCTGTAGCGGCGGTCTGCGACCGCCGAATTGTCTGAAATAGACGGCGGTCATAGACCGCCGCTACAATCGCTGGCACAATCACCAGCGACCAAAAAATCCACGGGTACATCATGCCCGCCAACCCGAGCAATAGCACCGCATCACCTAGAACCAACACGCCAATTACGAGGGCCATCAATCCGTTCAGCAGTGTCAGATTCTCAATCCATTTCAGCGCGCGGAGAATGGCCAGTCCGACAAGCGTTGCGCTGACCAAGAACAGCGTCATCACGCCCAAATCCAGCGTGCGTCCGAGCATGAGCGCTCCAAAATTGGCGCCGAATCGCAGGTTGCCGAGAGTCGCCAGCCCCAAGCTAATCGCTTCCGTGATGAAACTGCCGCGATCCAGACCCAGCCACAGATTCCACCATCCCGGTGGAAGGAGGTAGATCAACACCAGCACGCACGGCCAAAGCAAAAGAAGGCCGCTGGCACTCGGCGGCAACCAGCGAAGCGGTGGAGTATCGGCTTGTTTGTCCACGCCCTTCTATAACATGCAATCTTTCGCCTTGCAAAGCCGACCCGTTCCGTGCAAAAAAATCCCCCATGACGACCGCGACCCAGCCGAAACCAACTTCAAAAGCAAAAGGCCGGTTTCAATTCGGCGCAACGTTCCCCCGCGAATCTCATTACACCGGTGATATCGCCTGGCTTTGCACGCCAATCCAAACCAATTGCCGCGATGTCGTCGTGGTTGAGGCGCGGTTCGACCCCGGCAAATTCCACAGTTTTCACACGCACCCACATCAGGAGGAAGTCATTTACGTGCTCGACGGCGAGATCGAACAATGGCTGGAGGGCGAAAAACACATCCTCCGTCGCGGTGATTCGATTTTTGTGCCACGCAACACCGTTCACGCCACGTTCAACGATTCCAATCGCAATGCCCGTATCCTCGCCATTCTCGGCCCGCCCCATGGCGAGTCGGGCATTCATATCGAAGACGTCTCGCAGCAAGCGCCTTGGAATTCGTTGCGTCCTCAAAAATAAACCAACCTCAACCCGCAGGAGCAGTCATGAGTCAGAAGAAAATCAACATCGCCATCGTCGGTCTCGGTTTTGGAGCGGAGTTCATCCCGATCTACCAAGGACATCCGAACGTCAACATGTACGCCATCTGCCAGCGTACACCCGAAAAACTGGATGCCATCGGCGACGCATTTGGCATCGAGAAACGGTACACCAAAATGGCCGATCTGATCAAAGACCCGAACGTGGATGCCGTCCACATCAATTCGCCCATTCCCGACCATGCCTGGCAAACCCTCGCGGCGCTTAAGGCTGGCAAACACGTCGCCTGCACCGTGCCGATGGCCACATCGGTCGCCGATTGCAAAAAGATCGTGGACTTGGCAAAGAAAACCGGCCTGAAATACATGATGATGGAGACGGTCGTCTATGCGCGCGAATTTCTTTACATCAAAGAGTTGTACGAAAAAGGTGAGCTGGGCAAAATTCAATTTCTTCAGGCTAGCCATCAGCAAGATATGGATGGCTGGCCGAATTACTGGCCCGGGTTGCCGCCGATGTGGTACGCAACGCATTGCGTCGGACCGATGCTCGCGCTAACCAACGCCACCGCTGAATATGTCTCCTGTTTCGGCAGCGGCACGATCCGCAAGGAACTGATTAAGAAATACGGCTCGCCCTTCGCCATCGAGACCGCCCACATCAAACTCAAAGACTCCGATCTCACCGCTCGCATCATCCGCTCGCTCTTCGACACCGCCCGCCAGTATCGGGAGAGCATTGATGTCTATGGCTCGAAGAAATCTTTCGAGTGGACACTGACCGAGCACGAACCGCACGTCATTCATACCGCTAAATTGCCTGAACCGGAAATTCCGAAGAAAACTCAAGTGCCAGACTTCGCGCATCGTCTCCCCGAAGGCATTCAGCAGTTCACCACGAAGGGCGTATACGATCTCGGTAAGAAAACCCATCTCTCGTTTACGCAAGGCGCCGGCCACGGCGGATCGCACCCTCACCTCGCGCATGAATTTATCACGGCGCTCGTTGAAGGCCGCGACCCCTACCCTAACGCGCCACAATCGGCCAATATGACCTGCGTTGGTATTCTCGCGCATGAGTCCGCCATGAAAGGCGGCAAAATCATCCGCTTGCCGTCATGGACGTTCCCGAAGAAAAAAAAGAAAGGGTAAATGATCCGTTCCTTTGGAGTGCGGCAGCTCGCTGCCGCTTTCAATCGCCATAGCTTGCTACGGCGAAACTCCATAGCCCCGCAGGCGGCAAGACACCTGCCCCAAAGTGGGAGCAAGCTCTCGCACTCCAAAATCCTCGTACTTTCCGCCATCGTTTTCATCATCCATCATTCATCGTTCATCCTTCAAGCCGACGAGCCGTCCAAGCTCCGCCCCTGGAGCGATTACCGCGTGATTATGTGGGTTGGCAATTCGGCGTTCAAACAACCCGAAAAATTCCCGCTCGTGCTCCAGCGCTTCCGCGAGATGGGCGTCAATACCGGCATGGTGCACGGCGATGCCGACCCGAAACCGTGGGTGGACGCCAACTTTCCCTACTATGTTGAGAACATCGTCAACAAAGGTCTCTGCCTGAAATGGAATTCAAAGTTGCAAAAACCCGGTGGCGGCGATCGCTGGGACGAATTCGTAACGGAATGGAGCAAGACCGGTCGCAGCAAGGACGCGTTCATCCGCGAATACTGCCTCGACGACCAGGAATGGCTGGATTGGGCGAAAGAACGGATGCGATCCGCCGCCCGTAAACACAAACCCAACAAACCGGTCGCCTATAATATCCGCGACGAACTCTCCACAACAATCTCGGCCAATCCATTCGATTATTGCTTCTGTCCGAAAACTCTCGCCGCCTTCCGCATATGGCTCAAGACTCAATATAATGACCTTGCCGCGCTCAATGCCCAGTGGGAAACCAAGTTCGCGTCGTGGGACGAAGTGCGTCCATTCACCACTGACGAAATCAAAAACCGAATGGCGGAAGGATTGGCAATCCCGCGCGGCAATCCCGATTGGCAAGCGTTGCAGAAACTAAAATTCGATCCCATCGAAGCGCGGAAGAACCCGACCCGATGGAACTTCTCGCCCTGGTGCGATTTTCGCACCTACATGGACATCTCGCTCGCGCGTGTGCTCGGCGAACTGCGAGCAGCGGCGCACGAGATTGATCCCGAAACACCGGTTGGCATCGAAGGTACGCAGATGCCTCACCCGTTTGGCGGATACGACCTCTGGCGACTCTCGCAAGTTGTGGATTGGATCGAGCCATACGACATCGGCAACGCCCGCGAGATCTTCGGGTCATTCATGCCGGGCAAAACGATCATGACAACGGTATTCGAGAGCGACACGAATCATGCCAAGCGGCGACTCTGGCATTTGCTTCTCGAAGGCGACAAAGGCTGCATAATTTGGTGGAGCGAAGATTGCATAGATTGGAAAAGCGACGATTACGCTCTTACTCCCAAAGCCAAAGCGCTCGCGCCCGTCCTTAAAGAAATAACCAGCCCTCTTGCGCAATTATTTATGCGTGCAAAACGGGAATACGACCCCATCGTCATCCATTACAGCCAACCCAGCATCCAAGTGGATTGGTTGCTCGAATCCACCGTGGACGGTTCGACTTGGCATCGGCGATTTTCGAGCTACGAATCTGCGCACAACGTTATGGCGCGAGAGCGAAATAGCCAATACCAAACAATCCAAAATCTCGGCTACAGTCTACGCTACTTCACTACATCCGAACTCGAAAAACATGCAATCAAAGATCTAATTCTAATCATGGAAACACCCGTGTCATATTCGTTTCCGCCGACGAAAAAGATTCAAACCATTGCACCATTTGACGAACATGGAAGGTGGTTAAACCAAGAGACTTTTAGCCTTCCGCAGTCGAAACCAAGAGAAAACGAGTTTGAGACCGATGAAAGCATCAAAAACATTTTGTCTCGAATATCGCTACGTCGTCAAGTTTCACTGGTTGACCCGAAACAAATGCTCAACGAGATAGTACTTGCTGCACCCGACGGCAAAATTACCAAAACGACTGCATATCATTCGCCTGACGCCCACACTGCCATCTATCGCTATACTTTAGGTAAAGCGCGCCTTTTCGCTATCGAGCGCAACATCAACTACCACATGAGCGAAGATCTCAAGCAGGCGGGCGGCAATGAGGCACTGGAAAAGCCCATTGACCTCGAAGTCAGATTTGGCGCACACGAATACGTCTATGATTTGCGTAAGCAGAAATATCTTGGACAGACCGACCATGTCAATTTCACCCTCGATCCATGGCAGCCAACGCTTTTCGCGCTCTTGCTTGAAAAAGTGGACGAGAAGAAGGTGATTGAATGGCTGGCGATGCAGAAATGAGATTGCCCGCGAAACACGCTAAACACACGAAAACAAAGAATAAAAACTTTCGCGTCTTTTCGCGTGATTCGCGGGTTAATCCAATCCGTATCGCTGGCGTTGTTCTCGCAGGCGGCAAGAGCAGCCGATTCGGCAGCGATAAATCACAGTTGGTCATCGGCGGCAAACCGATTGTCCAATTACAGCTCGAAAAACTGGCAAAGACAGGATGCGAGCCGTTGTTTGTTTGCACACAAAAATCCAAGCTCATAACTCCACCTCTCCACCACTCCATAACATCAATCCAAGACTTTCATCCCAACCTCGGACCGATTGGCGGCTTGCACGCGGCGCTCAAAAAAATAACAGTGGCACAGTCGTCCCTGCCTGTGGACGCCATCTTTCTCCTTGCCTGCGACATGCCGTTGATTTCGGCCAATACCATCCGTCGTATTCTTCGCGCGTTTCAACGCTGCGACGCCGTCGTCCCCACCCACGATGGCAACCTCGAACCGCTCTGTGCGGTTTATTCGCGCAAAATTCTACCTGCGGTAGAGAGCCGAATCGCTGCGCGAAAACTGGCGATGCATGATTTAGCAAAATCGTTGACGACCCATTTCTTCGATGTTTCAACGCTTGCCAATTGGGAGCGCGAGTTTTACAATATCAACACCCAGAAAGAGTACGAACAGATCAGGAGGAAACCATGAACTTTACAAAAACAATCACACTCGCAACAATGGCAGCAGCAACGATGGCTTGCGCTGAAGAACTGAAATTCAACATCACACCGAATTTTTTCGTTGCGCAGCCTGACAACCAGGCAATCGGCGCGTGCCACGGCGGGGTGGTTACTGACAAGGCCGGCAATATCTACGTCACGACCGATACCAAGCGCGGAATTCTCGTATTCGCCCCGGACGGAAAATTTCTTCGCAACTTTGGACCGACGCAGATTCACGGCTTGGAACTGATCGAGGAAGGCGGCGTTGAATACATCATCGCGGCGCGGCCAAACTTCAATCAAGTCGTCAAACTCAAGCTGCCGGAAGGCGAGCGAGAGTGGACGATTCGCGCGCCGAAGGAGGCGGATATCTACAAGAACGCCGAAGGCAAGTTCGTAGGCGGCGGATTCAGGCCTTGCGCCGCCACGATTGCACCCGACGGCTCGATTTTTGTGGCGGATGGTTACGGGTCTCATTACGTCCTCAAATTTGCTCCCGATCCAGCAAGCGAAGATAAATCCCCGAAATTCGTTAAGGCATTCGGAGGACCCGGCGCGGCCGAGGGAAAATTCAATACCTGCCATGGCATTGGAATGGATACCCGGTCGGGCAAACCGCTGTTGCTGGTTTGCGATCGCAATAACAACCGCGTGCAACACTGGGACATCGAAGGCAACTTTGTCTCGACGATTCAGAAAGGTCTGCGAATGCCCGCCGCTGTTCATATTCGTGGTGATTATGCGGTGTTTCCCGAATTGCAGGGGCGCGTCACGATCTTGGGGAAAGACGGCAGCATCGTCGCCCAACTGGGCGATAACCCAAATGCCGGGCAGCGCGCAAACTTTGGACTGCCAGCTGATCAATGGAAAGATGGCATCTGCAACTCCCCGCACGGCGCGTGCCTCGATAAAGACGGCAATGTCATTGTCGCCGAATGGAGCCAGTTCGGTCACCTCCATAAGTTCTCACGGCAGAAGTAATCATTTCAACCACGAATGAACACGAATTCACTCGAATACGATTCGTGTCTACATCTTCCAGACAAAATTCTGTCGGTGGTTTGTGTCCATTCATGGTAAATGACAGCAATGACCCAGGCTGTTAAAACTCGACGCATCCAACGCGTCGAACGACATTCCATCCATTCTCGCGACGACACCATCGCCGTCGAAGAACCGCTGGAAATCCGGATTGGCGAACGCCCTCTCGTCGTAACCATGCGCACGCCGGGGCACGATTTTGAGCTGACTGCCGGATTTCTGTTTACCGAGGGAATCATCGAGAAGAAAACCGACCTGCTCGATCTCCGACACTGCGTTGAAAAGGCAGGGACGCGCGTCCTCGCGCGTCCCGACCAAAACAACATCGTTACCGCGCGCCTTGCACGGAGCGTCAAACTGGACACCGCACGAACAACCCGCAATTTCTTTGCGACCTCGGCCTGCGGTATCTGTGGAAAAGCCACTCTCGATGCGATTCGGGTGACGTCCCCTCCCCTACGCGACCGATTTCGCGTGCCACTGAAGTTCCTATTCACCCTCGATGCAAAACTTCGCGCCGCGCAATCCGTTTTCCAACGAACAGGCGCACTCCACGCCGCGGCACTTTTTGACGCCGCGGGAAAACTTCTTTTGCTACGCGAAGATGTTGGCCGTCACAATGCCGTGGACAAAGTCATCGGCGCGTCGCTCCTCGATCGCAAGCTGCCACTTGACCGTCATATCTTGATGGTGAGCGGGCGAGCGGGCTTTGAGATTTTACAGAAAGCGTTGCGCGCACAAATCCCAATCGTCGCCGCCGTCGGCGGCCCATCCAGTCTGGCTGTTGAACTGGCGGAGGATTTTGGAATGACGCTCGTCGGTTTCCTACGCGGGAAACGATGTAATATTTATTCAGGAGAGAAACGGCTAGCAAATCACACCAAAATCCGGGCGTGAACATCGGCCGGTGGGGTGGCGGTTTTTCGTTGCCCGCCGTTTTGCTTTCCATTGCCTCTCATCTTCGCCTGTATCTTCTCCAGTCGCACGGTCAGGACTTTATACTCGGGACATTTCGACAGAGCATCGGCGGAACTGGAGAGGAGCGTATTGAGATTGTTTTCCGGGAAATGAAACGTCGTGAAGAGCGTCCCGGCAGGGACACGATCGCTGATCACACATCGCAACTCGACAGCTGCACGAGCGCTGATGATTTTAATCCGGTCGCCGTCCGATACGCCCAGTTCCGCCGCATCATCCGCGTGGATTTCCAATACGTCCTGATTGACGAACTCAATTAACTTGGAATGGCGCGTTTGGGCGCCGCAATTGTAGTGATGCAGCACGCGGCCAGTCACCAGGGTGAACGGATATTCGTCAGTTGGTTCTTCACCGGGCGGGAGATATTCGGCGGGTGAAAACTTGGCTTTACCGCGCGTGAATCGCTCGGTATGCATCACGGCTGTTCCCATGCTGTTGCTGTCAGGAACCGGCCATTGCAGGCCAAAGTTCTTGTCGAGTTTTTCATAGTTCACTCCGGCCATCGTTGGCGTCAGGCGTGCGATTTCATCCATCACTTCTGCGGCACCGTTGTAAGTCATGGAATAACCGAGCGCGGCGGAAACATGGAGAATTTGCTCGGCATCGGGAATAATCCC
This sequence comes from uncultured Verrucomicrobiota bacterium, assembly GCA_964348665.1. Lineage (GTDB taxonomy): Bacteria > Verrucomicrobiota > Verrucomicrobiia > Palsa-1439 > CAYGDP01 > CAYGDP01. The sequence goes on along the minus strand of CAYGDP010000021.1, from coordinate 55,562 downwards.
ATCGGGCGGTTCCACGACCTTGCGACAACGCTGGATGCGACGTTCGCCGTTGGTAAACGTGCCATTTTTCTCGACGAAACTCGCTGCCGGCAAAACCAAATGGGCGAATTCACAAGTCTTGTTGAAGAAGAGGTCCGTTACCACAAGAAATTCGAGCTTGCCAAGCGCAGCGTGAACTTTTTTCAAATTCGGGTCGGTCTGCGCCACGTCGTATCCCATCACCCACATCCCGCGCATTTGACCCGCCAATGCCGCGTCCCACATTTCCGGCACTTTCCATCCTTTCCGTTGCGGGAGCGGACGGCCTGTGACATTTTGAAATTTTTCCATCACAGCGGGATCGTCGAGTTTTTGATACGCATTGAAATAGACGGGCATCGAACCAACGTCGCACGAACCTTGCACGTTGTTTTGGCCGCGTAGCGGATTGATCCCGGTGCCCGGACGTCCAACATTACCCGTTAGGATGGCAAGATTGCAAAGAGTCATGACACCGTAGCTTCCGTACTTGTGCTCGGTCATACCGAGACCGTGGGCACAAATCGAAGCGCCGCTGGTGGCGTAGAGACGCGCGGCAGAGCGGATTTTATCGGCAGGAACACCGGTGATCGTCTCGGTGTATTCCGGTGTGTATTTTTGGACGACTTGGAGCCACGCATCGAAATTCTCGGTACGTTCCGCGATGAACTTTTTATTGTGCAATCTTTCTTGAACGATAACATTGGCGAGTCCATTGAAAAGAGCAACGTTGGTACCCGGTCGAAGTTGTAAATGTACTTCGGCGAACCGGCACAGTTCGATTCGGCGCGGATCAATCACGACGAGTTTCATGCCACGACGAAGTGCGCGCTTGATTCGCGCGCCTGTAACGGGATGACCCTCAGTTGGATTCGCTCCGATCAGCATCAACAATTTTGCCTGCTCCAAATCACCGAGCGAGTTGGTTGCCGCCCAAGTGCCAAAGACTTCCATCATCCCGCTGACCGTCGCGCTGTGACAGACGCGCGCGCAGTTGTCCACGTTGTTCGTGCCTACCGCGCAGCGCATAAATTTCTGCATCAGATAATTTTCCTCGTTGGTTCCGCGCGACGACGACACCGCCGCGAGCGCGTCAGGGCCGTGTGATTCTTTGATGCGCTTGAATTCCGAGCTGACCATGCCGAGCGCCTCGTCCCAGGGTATCTCAACCCATTTCTCGCCGACTCGTTTGATTGGTTTGCGCAGCCGGTCACGTGAATAGATGTAGTCCCACCCAAAACGACCTTTCACGCAGGCGTGCCCCCAGTTGACGGGGCTGGAATCAACGGGTCGCATCGTCACAATGCGACCGCCCCGCATGCCAACGTCGAAGTTGCAGCCGACACCGCAATAGGCACATGTGGTTCGCGTCACGTACTCGGGCTTGCCATACTCCGCAATGGCTTTCTCGATCAGCGCATCGGTCGGACATTCTTTCACACACGCACCGCACGAGACGCAATTGGAGGCGGCAAAACCAACGTTGTTACCCGCCGCTACAGAGGAGGCAAAGCCGCGTCCGAACATTGAGATAGCGAACGTTCCCTGTATCTCGTCGCAAGCCCGGACGCAACGCGCGCACGCGATACACTTATTCGGGTCAAACGAAAAAAATGGATTCGAATCGTCAATTACGTATTTGCGGCGCGCTATGGGATTGCCAGTCCCGCCATTTCGGTGATAGCGGATTTTTTGGAGTCCAAATTGCGCTGCGTACTCGCGAAGCTGTTCGCTGGAATGCAAAGCGTCTTCCGGCTGCTCGGAGAGATAAAGTTCGATGATATTACGGCGGAGGAAATTCAGCTTCTCGGAGTCCGTTCGCACAACCATGCCATCTCGGACAGGCGTCGTGCAAGACGCCGGATAGCCACGCTGACCCACCACCTCACAAAGACAAAGTCGGCACGAGCCATAAGATTTGAGATTGGGCGAGGCGCACAAAAACGGAATTTGAACCCCCGCCACTCGAGCCGCGTTCCAAACAGTTTCCCCCGTTGCCGTTTCGATCTTCCTGCCATTGATCGTGATCGTTGCCATTAGCGCCTCCGAAACTCTTTACCAAAATATTGTATAGAAGTCAAAATCGGCATTGGAGCGAGTCCGCCGAGAGCGCAAAGGCTGCCCAGCTTCATCGTCTCGCTTAGATCAGATAATAACACAAGATCGTCTTCGCTGCCATCGCCTCGGAGGATTTTGTCGAGGATTTCCTTGGCGCGTGTTGAACCGACCCGGCAAGGCGTGCATTTTCCACAGCTTTCGGCGGCGCAAAATTCGGCGAAGTGACGCGAGAGCGCGACCATGTCGGTTTCATGATCATAAACAACGATTCCACCGTGGCCTAGGATGCCGCCCGCTTTGATGAAGTCGTCAAAGCAGATCCGCGTCTTGAGAAGTTTTTCCGGAAAAATCGAGCCCAGCGGTCCTCCGACTTGAACGGCTTTGAACCGCGAGCCACGCGGCAGGCCGCCGCCAAAATCATAGATCACTTCTTCGAGAGTGACTCCAAACGGAACTTCGACCAATCCGCCGTTGCGGATTTGTCCTGCAAGTTGAAGCGGGATTGTGCCTTTCGATGTCGCTGTGCCGAGCGACGCGTGCCAGTCGCCACCGCGCAGGATGATGTCCGGGACAGTGGCGAAGGTGACGACGTTGTTGATGACGGTCGGTTTTTGCCAGAGACCGTTGATGGCGGGGAACGGTGGTTTGTAGCGAACCATTCCGCGTTTGCCTTCGAGAGATTCGAGCAGCGCGGTTTCTTCGCCACAAATGTACGCGCCAGCGCCGACAAAGACTTCAATATCGAAAGTCTCTTTGCCGAGCACACCCGCTTCAGTCGCGCGCGCAATGGCGGCCCGGATTTTTTTTATGCCGGCGGGATATTCGCTACGCGCGTAAATGTAACCTTTCTTGGCACCGACCGCATGACCGCAAATCGCCATCCCTTCAAGGAGACGGTGAGGATCTCCTTCCATGATCATTCGGTCGGAATAAGTCCCTGGATCACCTTCGTCCGCGTTGGCAACGACGTATTTGGGCGTGTCCTTGCAATCTTTCGTCGTCTGCCATTTCACGCCAGCGGGAAACGCCGCACCACCACGCCCGCGAAGCTGCGCTTTCTTCACTTCATCGAGGATTTTCTGCGGGTCAAGACCACGGGCTTTGTCGAGGGCGCGATAGCCATATTGGTTCACGGAGAGCGGCTCGGTGACGCCGGCGTTGGCGAAAGTAAACCGGGTTTGATTGGCGAGGAAAGGGATTTTGGAAACGGCCGTCGGTTTTATCGGAGCGGCCTTCTGGCCGCGACGTTCATTGGGTCGCGCCTGGAAAGGCGCTCCTACAAGAATGGATGGAACATCACGCGGGTGCACATTTGCGTAGCCAACCCGGCCCGCGGGAGTATCTATTTCGACGAGTGGTTCAAGGAAAAAAGCGCCGCGCGAGCTGGTACGAATCACTTCGACATCTTTTTGCTTGGCAAACGCCGCTGTGACGCGGTTCGCGCCGGCGGCTACCGCGCTGGAATCGTCTGAAATATAAACCTTCATCACCACCCACCGTTCTGCCGCCCCGACGGGGCTTGCGCTCTAATTTGCGTCATTTCCAGGGGCTTACGCCCCTGGCAATTGACGGACGTCCCTTCGGGGCTTTCCAATTCTGGTTCGGCAATTTTCATTTCAGGTTGTAGGCCGCTTCTGCGAAGCGGCGATGAAATAATTCGCCGACTCGCAGAGTCGGCCTACATTTGGCGTTGATGACAAAACGTTTCATTTATGATTTATCAATGCCTCCGTTGTTATCTTCGGCGTAAGTCGGCAATAAATCTCCTCACCGATCATCATGTTGGGCGAGAGAGCGCAGTTGCCCAGGCAATACACTTTTTCCAGAGAGAACCGCTTATCGCGTGAAGTCTCGCCGAGCTCGCATCCAAGTTTCTTTTCCAGCGCGGTCAAATTCTTCTCCGTATGGGTCGCACGGCAGGAATCGCCGAGACAAAAGCGGATCGTATGACGGCCGGGAGGCTCGGTGCGGAGATCGTGATAAAAACTCAATACGCCGACCACGTCGCTATCGGTGACACCGAGCGCCTTGGCAATTTTCGGCACGGCGTCGATCGGCACAAATCCGAGTTGATTTTGGACGCGTTGCAACGTCCCCAAAATATTTGCCGGCACAGTGATTGATTTTTCGACGGCGACATCAATGGAGCGCATCAACCGCATAGTCGCGCTGCGAGGATAGCTTGTCAAGTACGGGACTTTCGAGGAAGATACCACCCATGAGAAACCGGCGATATCCCCTGCTCCTACTGCTCTTCTTCCTATCGGGAGCGAGCGCGCTGATTTATGAAGTCTTATGGGTGCGTCAACTGACGCTGGTTTTTGGCAACACCGTACAGGCGGCTTCGACCGTACTGGCAGCGTTCATGGGGGGATTAGCATTGGGAAGTTTTGCAATAGGCCGGTGGCTCGATTGCAGCGGTAAAAACCCGCTTCGCGTATACGCGATTCTTGAATGTGGGATTGGAATCTTTGCATTGCTTTTTCCGGTCTTCCTCTTGGCGGCAACTCCGATTTACCGAGCGGTGTATCAAGCGACCGATGGCGGCGGAATCCTTCTCGTGGTTGTCCGTTTTCTGCTTTGCTCGTTGTATTTGATTCTGCCATCGGCGCTTATGGGCGCCACTTTACCGACCCTCGGCAAAGCGATCGTTTCGAATGACGAGCAAATCGGCCGTCAGCTCGGCGCCTTATACGCTGTAAACACATTTGGCGGTGTCGCAGGAACCCTCTGTTGCGGTTTTTGGTTGATTCCTTCGTTTGGCGCCCTCACGACGACCCTTTTTGCTGTCTTCTTGAACATCGCCATCGGAGCCGCGGCATGGTGGTTGGCAAGGAGACAGCAGGAGGCATCCCTACCAATTCTTTCCACATCACAAAAAAACGAACCCCTAACATCAGAAGCTAAACTCGTACTTGTTGCCTATTTTGTGTCCGGATTAGTCGCTTTGGGGCTGGAAGTCGTTTGGGTACGCCTTCTCTTGCTAATTTTCGGAAGCACGACATATGCATTTTCAGTGATGCTCGCTGTTTTCTTGGCAGGAATTGCCCTTGGCAGCGCGATTGCTCAACGATCAGTGGATCGCCTTCGCGCTCCCGTACCGGTCTTTGGGATTGTGCTGCTCTGTTGTGGAATCAGCACGATGATCCTGACCAGACAAGTGGATTGGATGGCTCAGTTCTATCTGGCACAGCTCTCGCATTCCGGGTTGCATTGGCTTGGCGATACACGAGCCAAAATTATGCTTTCGGTACTTGTCATGGGATTGCCAACGATATTTTTTGGGGCAACGTTCCCCATAGTCGCACGTATGAATATCTCCAAAACACAAACGCTGGGTGGTAATATCGGTCGAATTTACGCAGCAAATACTCTCGGCGCAATTGTCGGAAGCTTGATGGGTGGATTCGTCCTACTGCCACTCCTCGGAATGCAAATGACCATCGTCGTCCTCGCGATTGGACTGGCAATGATTGGCGTCACGCTGGTCATTTCGTCGGAGGCATGGTCATTCAAACGACGTGCGACCACAGCGATCATTTTTGTCGCATCAAGCGCGATTGTTGCAGCAACACAACAACCGTGGAGCCGTAAGGTACTTTCTGCGGGCGTCTACATGTCGCCTCAGATGTACCTTAGAAACAATGTGTCCGCACTGACCCAAGAACTAACGGATGATCTAGTGCCTTACTACGCCGAAGGTAAGACCGCCACCGTTTCGGTGTTTATCAAAGACGGCATCGTTAAATCGTTTCGTGTGGATGGCAAACCTGAAATCTCAAACATAGCCGGAGATCGGCGGATCGGTCGGATCCTCGGCCACTTGCCCATGCTACTCCATGCGCGTCCGCGGGAGATATTTAATCTAGGCTTGGGCGGTGGATTAACGGTCGCTGGTCTGGCGGCGCATCCGATTGAACGAATCGATGTGGCGGAATTCGAGCCGCTAGTAGTCAACTGCGCCCGCTATTTTGCCCGCGAAAACAACCGCGTCCTCGACGATAGCCGACTGCGGCTGATTTTTAACGACGGTCGCAATCATCTGCTCCTTGTAAACCGGCACTACGACGTACTGACTTCCGACCCATTGGAACCAATTGTCGCCGGGGCGGCGAGCCTTTTCACGCGCGAACATTTTCTCGCCGCAAAAGCCCGTCTCGCGCCGGGCGGTTTGATATGCCAGTGGATTCCACTCTACGAAATGGATACTTTTCATTTCCACTCGATCATTAAGACCTTTTCCTTTGTTTTTCCCCATGTCAGCGTTTGGTTCACGGGCACCGATGTGATTATGATCGGCTCTCTACAACCGTTGGAGATTGATTTCGACCGACTCGCGTTGCGAATGCGCCAGCCCAAAATTCAACGAGACCTGGCTGACGTAGGTTTGGATAACCCACATCGGCTTCTCGGTACATTTCTCTTTGAGTTGTCGCCCAAGAGTGTGTTCGAGGATCAAGTGCCTCTCAACACCGACAACAATCCTTATATTGAGTTCTCCACTCCCAAACGTCGGTGGCAATCCACCATCCAACACAATCTTGCGTATCTATTCGAACGCAAACGCTCGCTGCCATCCAACATTGTGTTTCCCAACGAAAACGCGAAGAAGAAGGCGGAGCAATATTTTCTATCACAACAACTCTCTCTCCAGGCAACAATCGAGCCAGTGACTTCTCGCCGAGATGCGATCCTCCAACTCGTTCAACAATCCCTCGCGCTCGATCCGGGAAATCCGTTCGCCGCCGAGATTCAAGCCGATGACCATTTGAAGCGAGCCATCGAGGCTTATCAGGCAAAGAACTACACGCTCGAACTTCAACAGTTAGCATTGGCACTCAAGTTTAAACCCAGTCTTCACGAAGCCGCTCTCCGGCTTGCCCAACGCAATGTCGAACTGAATCATCTCGACGAAGCAGAAAAGTGGGTGCGATTTGGACGGGAACAATGGCCTGATTCCCCGCATTTGCGCATTTGCTCGGCTCAGATTCGCGCGAAACGAGGCGACCGCGCCGCCGCGGAGCGGCTTTTACGATCGGTCGTTGCCGATTATCCCGAATACGCTCGCGCAAACGAAGAGCTAACCGCATTTTTGCAAGCCAACCCCAAACCTTATCGCTGATCCGTCTCGCTTGCGCTTGCTGATTTTGCCGACTCACGATACAGTCAACGCTCTAAGCCATGCAACGGAACGCGCAGATCCTTCTGCTTTTTTTTATCTCGGGAGTAAGCGCCCTGATTTACGAAGTGCTCTGGGTGCGCCAACTGACGCTGGTTTTTGGTAACACGGTCCAGGCAACCACAACGGTGCTTTGCGCGTTCATGGCCGGCCTCGCGCTGGGAAGTTATTTCGTCGGACGATGGATTGACCGCAGCAAAAGGAATCCGCTTCAAGTCTATGCGATTTTGGAGTTTGGGATCGGCGCACTGGCATTGCTTTTCCCGTTTTTTCTCCAGTTCGTCACCCCGTTGTACCGCGCCGTATATCAAGCGACCGACGGAACTGGATTCTGGTTGGTCACGGTCAGGTTTTTCGCGTCGTTTGCGTTTCTGGTGCTTCCCACAGCGTTGATGGGGGGAACGTTACCCGCGCTCGGCAAATACATCGTTGCTCAACCGAGCCAGTCCGGCTCGCAACTCGGCTCGCTCTACGCCATCAACACGTTTGGCGGAGTAGCGGGCACGGTGCTTTGCGGGTTCGCTTTCATTCCGAATCTCGGCACAACAGGCACCAATCTGCTCGCCGTCACCCTCAACGCAATCATCGGCGGCATCGGTTGGTCTTGGTCACGAGCCAGCACGATACCCGATATTTCCAAGCACGAGCCTGACCCGCCCGAGTCGAATGTTCCCAACCGGGACGAAATCGCATCTCCTCGCCTAGTGATGACAGCTTATTTCATTTCCGGGTTTGCAGCTCTGGCGCTGGAAGTGGTTTGCGTTCGCGTTCTCCTGATGGTTTTCGGAAGCACGACGTATGCGTTCACTGTGATGCTCGCCACTTTTCTCACCGGAATCGCCGCCGGAGCCGCCATCGCCCGGCGATGGGTGGACACCACGCGAGGACTGATCGGCTGGTTCGGACTCATCCTACTCGCAAATGGAGCTGTCGTCGCTGGAATGGTTTGGATGGTGGAATGGCTTCCGACACAATACTTGCGGCAACTGACGATGTTCGGAATGAGCTGGGCGGGGGACACCGCTGCGAAAATCGTAATCTCGATTGTGTTGATGGCGTTGCCAACCCTGCTGTTCGGAGCAACTTTCCCAATCGTCGCCAAATTGCAAATCCGCGCCACGGAATCCCTCGGCCATTGGGTTGGAGCGATTTATGCCGCCAATACGGTCGGCGCGATCTTTGGCAGCGTTGTTGGAGGTTTCGTCCTCCTGCCATTCTTTGGAATGCAGATTAGTTTTTATTTGCTCGCCACACTGTTATGCGCGGTGGGCGCGATCACTCTGGGGATGACAACGGCATGGTCGAAGCGCAGGCGCATGGCGGTAACGATGGGATGTCTATCGATCGCCGCAGGACTCATCGGAGCAAAACCTCCTTGGAACCAGACCCTTCTCTCCGCGGGCATTTACATGCAGCCGCAAAACTATCTGGATGGCAAACTGGTGAAGATTGACCAAAGTCTCTCGGACGACAGTGTTCTGTATTATGCGGAAGGAAAAACAGCCACGGTCGCCGTGGTAGAAGTGGACGGCGTCTCCCGCATGTTCCGCGTGGACGGCAAGACCGAGATCTCCAATGACGAAACCGATCGTCGCATCGGAAGAATGCTCGGCCATATCCCCGCCCTATTGCACCCAAATCCAAAGGATGTATTCAACCTTGGCCTCGGCGGCGGACTTACCGTGTCGGGACTGGCTGCGCATCCTGTCAATCGAATGGACGTGGCGGAGTTCGAGCCGTTGGTCGCCGATTGCGCCCGATTTTTTGCGGAAGAAAACCGCCGCGTGCTCGATGATTCGCGCTTGCACTTGATTCTCAACGACGGCCGCAATCATCTGCTCCTCACTAATCATCGCTATGACATCGTCACGTCCGACCCGCTCGAGCCAATCGTTGCAGGGGCGGCCAATCTTTTTACACGAGAACATTTTCTCACGGCCAAAGCGCGGCTCAACGACGGCGGGCTGATGTGCCAGTGGATCCCTCTCTACGAAGTCGGCACCGATCACTACAATTCCATCCTCAACTCATTCGCCAGCGTCTTCCCCCATGTGACCGCGTGGTTTACAGGCGCGGACTCGATCCTGATCGGCTCGGAGAAACCCATCGAGTTGGATTTCGAGAAATTTACCGCTCGGCTTCGAGAACCGCGCGTTCACGCCGACCTTCAAGACATCGGCCTGGCCGACCCCTACCGGCTTCTCGGGACGTTTCTCTTCGAAATCACTCCAAACGATCGCTCGACAACTAATGCCCGTCTGAACACCGACAGGTTTCCGTTTGTCGAGTTCGGAACTCCAAAGGTACGATGGCGGCCAACGATTCAGCAAAACATTCAGATTTTTATTCAACGAAAGCAAAAACCCTGGTCGCGCGTTCGTTTTCCGGACGATGCATCCCGGAAGAAAGCCGACGAAATGTTTCGCGCGCAACAATTCGCCATGCAAGCGACGTTTGCGGCCGATGAAAATCAATGGGATGCTGCCGCGGACTTTTCGCAGAAGACGCTGGCGATGGACCCGGAAAATCCGTTTGCCCGGAACGCGCGGATGCGCTGGCATATGTTTCAGGCGCAGAACGCGCGTGATCCGAAATTGCAAATCAAACAACTGGAAAAGGCATCGGCGCAAAATCCTAACGAACTCTGGCCGATCACGACCCTCGCCGTTTTGAATCTTGCCATCAAACAACCAGATGCGGCCGCGCCTTGGGTCGCTCGCGCCATCAAGTTGCGCCCCAACGCGCCAGAAGTGCGCCTTCTAGACGGTCAACTCGCCGCTGCCAAAGGCGACCGCGCGCGCGCCGAATCCGTGCTACGCAAATTGGCGAAAGATTATCCGCGTTACGACCGCGCTCAAGCGGCTCTCGCAGAACTCAAACGCCGATAATCTGTAGCGTCGGTCTATTGATCGCGCCGAAGTCCACTGAAGCGGACGAAGGCGGATGACCGACGGAATAATTATATCGGCGCTCACAGAGCGCCGCTACAATCCTGAAATGAACTCGGCGGCCTGCTTTATTACGACGGGAGGCCCCTATAACGCCACTGGTTTGCCCGTCACGATGGATTCGTTGGCAGCGAGGGTCAATCGCAATGTCTTCAGGCCATCGGCATAGTTGCTCAAGGGCGCTTTCTTGTCGTTCCGTTTCACGGCGTCAATAAATACTCGATCTTCGATCTCAAAGATTTTCTCCTCCCCCTTGATTTCCTCGCTCTCAATCTTTGATCGCTCGATTTTGACCGAATGTTCCCAACCCGTAAATTTTGCGCAGAATTGTCCACCATACACGTTCAGGTTGATGCCGCCACCTTGGTTCGTCGAACAGGACGAATAGATGTCGGCAATCGCGCCGCTCTTGAACCGGATGACACAATGACTCGCATCATCGTTCGTGTATCCCGCAACGTCTTTGACAAACCCTCGCGCAGCGACCGTATACACCTCTTTCGCATCACCGCAAAGATACCGCGCGATGTCGAATGTGTGGGTGCTTTGCTCGTGCAATTGGCCGCCGCTCTTTTCCTTCGTCACCCACCACGACCAGATGTTTGTCACGCCCGGTGGCGGTTTTGGCGTACCGCCAATCCAACCGCCATGCACAAGAATCGGCTTGTCCTTGCGCGCCAGCTCGCGAACACGCTGGACACCGCGCCGATACCGATTCATATAGCCGACACACGTCAGAAGATTTTTCTTGTCCACCAACGCGGAGATCTCTTTCGCGTCGTTGTAATCGAGGTGAATGGGTTTCTCGACAAAGAACGGGATTTTGCGTTTGATCGCCTCGCGCTCGGCTTCGCCGTGACCGAACGGCGGCAGGCAGAGATACACCGCATCGGGCTTGGTCGCGTCCATCACCTCGACTGCGGTGCCAAACATCGCCGCCTTGGGCGCGAATTTCTGGATCGTCTCGGCGGCCGTCTCGGCGCGCACATCGCAGAAACCGACCAGCTCCACATCGGGAAATTTCACCAGCCCTTCCAGATGCGATCGCGCAATCCCGCCGCTCCCCACAAACGCCACTCGAACTTTGTCTTTCATGGACTCTCCTTGGTATTACTTTGCGGATTCTAACGTAACCGGCTCGCCATCGCCAACGACTTTTAATTTTCTCGCGTCTCCTAAGACTCGGCCTACAATGTTAACGGCGCTCGCGGGGCGGATTTCCTCGGCGTTGCGACTAGCGGGTGTCGGACCGAAGAAGATGCAGAAGGCATGGCCGACCGGCCAATAGCCGAGGTCGCCGATTTGGACAACTTCCTTGGGATTGTCCGCTCCCATTTTGACGGCAATGGCAAAATAGATTTCGTCTCCCCAAGTGTTCGCGCTCGCCTCGATGGGCAATGCGGCGCCAATGAGCTGCGCGGTCTTGGAATCATTCAGCTCGGCATCGAGCGTCACCTTGCCCGCAATAATTCGTATTCTCTGTCCCATTTAACGTTTTAACCTTTCAACGGTTCAACGTCTGTCTTCGGAACAAGCAACGCCAGCGACGCGGTGTATCCATGCAAATAATTTTTCGGTCCAACCGGTCCAATTTCACCGTTGCAAAAGAAGCCGGTCAACGGCATTGCGCCGAGTTTTTCGGCTACCAATCCGGCATCGTGATTCGCCGCGCCAAACAATCCTTTTCCGCGCCCGTTGCAACAGCAAAGCAGACCCGCGATTGGCCTTCCCGAGGTCGGCTCGGTTTTCACTTCGCTTTCGAGTAATTCGCGAAGGTCTTGGTCTGCTGACTCCGGGTCGCGAAGCTGAAACTGCATTGTTTGCCCTACTCGCGGCAGCGCGCCCACCGCCAACGCGCCCATGTTAGGATCCACACCCATGATGTTTCGAATCAAAAAATCTCCCCGCTTGTAATCCTCTTGGTATTCGTTCACCACCAATCCGACAAAAAGATTCCGTTGCGCTCGTTCCTGCACTTCGGGCGTAAGTTGCTGAAATGTTTCGCCAAGGACCTGGTACGCCGGCTTGGATGAAAGTCCAAGGATGACGTTGCGCTCGACCTTGGTAATGATGTGCGGATCGCCGATTGGCAAACATCCCTGTGCGACAACCGTCCGTAACGTCGTTGCGCCGCCAACGGCGATCCCGACCCCGCCGTGGTCGAGAACTTTATCATCCAGAAATAGGTGCGTTTGGCGGCTGCTGAAATCGCCACTGGCCATTCCGCCTACAATCGGCCGCTGCGGATACGCATCGTTGAGTTGCGTGACCAGGGTATCGGTGTCCATGGTAAATGGATCGGCGAAGAGCATCCAGAAATTCGCCGCATCATGCGCCACACCCGTTTCGTTGTGCCAATAGAGCGCGTCATCGGCTTCCTCGACTGCTTCCTGCGTAAAATGAAACGGCGTCAACGTCGAATCGGGCAATGACAGCAACATCAGCGAAATTGCTGATTGCGCCTCGACTTCACGCCCTTGGCCGATGATCCCCCACCCGGAACATCCCGCCAACAGCTTGGCGCTCGTTTCTTCGCGAACGCGAGAGACGATATTCTGGAAGTTTTCGGCGAAAGTTGACGAGATAAATAACAACGCCAAATCCGCCGGCGCGCCGCCAAATTCCGTTTTCGCCTGCGACAATACTGTCGCCAACGATTTTTCCCAGTCGTGATTTGTGGAAAGTGCGGAGACAGCTTTCATTTCGTTTCCGCAGGGATTGGCTCTCGCCGAGAAGCAGCGCTGATTCCGGCGGGATGAATCGCCGCTCCATTCTCCGAAGCAATGGATTTGATCAAAACTTTTGAGTTGCGCCCGCTCTGTTCGTAGCGATCGCGGCGCGTTGGGGGCAGATCATCCGGTACCCCCTCGCGGAAGCCGAGTTTTTGGGTGAAATACGTGAACGCCTGTGTGGAGAGACAAAATAACAGTGAAAATCCCTGTTCGCGGGCGCGTTGTTCGGCAAACGCGCAAAGTTTCGTCCCAATCCCTTGGTTCTCGTGTACCGCGCTGACATTGAGGCACGCCAGCTCCGCGCGATTGTTTTCCGGATACGGGTGCAGCGCGATGCAGCCAACAACGTTATGGTCGGTTTCAAAGATATAGTAATCGCCGAGTTGTTTTTCGAGAGCCGCGCGCGTGCGCTTGATCAATTCGTCGCTTTCGACCGACTGGCGGGTGAGCGAGAGAATGGCGCGAATGTCCTTCTTCATTGCGCGTCGAATGGACTGATACTCGTTGGCATATACAAGCGAGCCGACACCTTCGTTGGAGAAGACCTCTGCGAGCAACCCCTCTTCGACACGGCCGTTGATGATATGGACCCGCTGAACTCCACGCTTGCACGCGCGTGTGGCGTGTTCGGCATTGGAAAATGAAGGCGTCTTGAACCAGTCACGATGACCATGCAAATTCGATTCCAGTTCGCTGGCCGCGATCTGCCGCAATACTTCACCCTTCATCTCGATTCCGTCACGATTGGTTAGAAAGAGTATTTTTACCGCCCGAAGCGATGCCGCGATCTCGACCGCAACGGCGTCGGAGTTAATGCGGTACGTGTTGCCGTTGTCGTCGAATCCAAGCGGTGGAACAACCGGGATGATGCCGGTATTGATGAGCGTTGTCAGCAGTTCGATGTCAACACGCTCCACGCGCCCTGTTCGTAGATAGTCTATGCCGTGCAGAATACCCAGTGGGCTGGCTTTGATCGCGTTGGCGTGCGCCGCGCGAAGATCGTTGGCGGAGAGACCTTCGAGAATATCGTGCGTGAGCTGATTCGACGCGGTAATGGCCAGATTGAGCGTCGCCGCGTCGGTCACGCCGGTGCCGTCGGCGTTGGTGACCGTCACGCCGCCTTTCTTGGCGAGTTCGTTGATTTGTTGGGATGCGCCGTGGACAAGCACCACGCGGATATTCAGCGAGCGAAGCACCGCCACGTCGAGCAGTATGTTTGCAAAGTTCTCGTGCGCAACAATCTCGCCGTTGACGGCGACCACGAACACTTTGTCTCGAAAATGCGGTACGTATTGCAGTATCCCGCGCAGATCGGTCGGTTTCATTTTGAGCGGGCGCAATATGGCAGAGGAAGGCGGAACTTGCAAGGATAGTGCATGGTGATGGGAGACAGGAAACCGATGAAGCTAGTTTTCTATTTAACGCTTTAACCATTAAACGAATCAACGACCGAGACCAAACAGACTCGCGGCATTCGCCGTCGTCACTCGCGCGATTTCTTCGAGCAACACGCTTTTCGCTTCCGCCAGCTTCTCCGCTGTCAAACGGGTGTGGGCCGGTTCGCACCGTTTGCCGCGATGCGGATGCGGTGCCAGATATGGACAATCGGTCTCCACCATGATTTTTTCCAATGGAATCGCCCGCGCCACGGCGCGGACGTTCTCCGCGTTCTTGAACGTCAGGATGCCGGTAAAGGAAATATGAAATCCAAAATTCACAACCGCCTGTGCCTCCTGCATGGCACCACCGAAACAGTGAAACACCCCGCGCAACGGTTTCGAAAACGATTTCAGCTCAGTCAGAGCCTCCGTGAACGCGTCGCGCTGATGGATGATCACAGCCAGATTCCGTTCTGCAGCGACAGTAAGGTGTTGTCGAAAGACTTCCTTCTGTCTTTCCTTATTAACAGGCGCATGATGAAAGTCATAGCCAGTCTCTCCAATGGCAACCACCTTCGGATGAGCAGCCAGCTTTCGAAGGGCGTCCGTGACATCTCTGGGCGCCTGCTCTGCTTCCGTCGGATGCACGCCTACCGCCGCATAGACGCCCTCGAATCGTTCCGCGAGCGCGATTGCCTGCTCGCTGCGCGCCAAATCCACGCCGATGGTGATGATCCGCGTCACGCCCGCGTCAGCGGCGCGTTTCACGATCTCGGGAAGTTCCTCGGCAAACTCGGGATAACCGAGATGCGCGTGCGTATCAACGAGTTCGAGGTTCATGTGAGTCGTCGAATTGTTGAATCGGTAAATCGGTAAATGATAATTATTCCCCATTAAACCATTCAAGCATTCAACTATTCAACTATTTAACTCCCTGAGCTTTACTGGTACAGATTCCCTCATGACCACAGGCTCCACGTTCTTAATAGGTCGTGACATTGACTTAAACCTTGATCTCACACTTGGCTGTGGCCAGGCCTTCCGTTGGACACGCGACCCTTCGACATCGCTCAAGGCAGGCACGGATGGCCGCTGGGTCGGTGTCCTCGACGATAAACTCGTCCGCGTCTGGCAGGAGAACAATTGTTTTTACACCCAAACGTCCCCACCCGCCGACGACCTAGCCCTGCTGCGCCGCTACTTTCAGCTCGATGCCTCTCTGTCAGAGATCGTGAAAACGTTTCCTAACGACCCACACTTGCGGGCTGCCGTGCGGAAATATTTTGGCCTGCGTCTGCTGCGGCAAGATCCGTGGGAGACATTAGCGTCGTTCATCTTATCATCAACGAAACGAATCGGACACATCCAGCAGATCGTCGCGGCAATTTGCAAAACTCTCGGGACGCCAATCATTGCAGGCCACCTTCCCTCTGCCGACGAATCCGTTTTTCCCTTCATCCCAAATACGCCGTGCGGGGTCGCGCGGCCTACAATGCCTGAATTGAATTTCACTTTCCCCTCTGCCGCTGCCGTTGGTGAAAGCAGTTCAAAACATCTGCGCGCGTGCAAAGCCGGGTTCCGCGCCGAATATCTCTGGGAAACCGCAAAGATTATTTCATCCGGCCAATTGAAATTGGAAACACTCCACACGCTCCCATATGCCGACGCTCACCAAGCTCTTCTGCAACTCCCCGGTGTCGGCCCAAAAATCGCCGACTGCGTTTTGCTTTTTGGTTGCGGCAAACAGGAAGCTTTTCCGATGGATGTCTGGATCGAGCGCGCTTTACGGCAATTATATTTTCGCGGCAAGAGGAAAGTTACACGAAAGCGACTGGACGAGTTTCGGAAAAGCTATTTCGGCCCCTTCGCTGGATACGCGCAGCAGTATTTGTTTCATTACGTCCGGATGAATCCGGAGGTGCTGGGCTAACCACCCAGTTCATCTATCGAGGCAACTGTAATAACTTGATCGTCACACGAACCCAGTTCGTCGAACTCGATCAGGTCGCATTAACCAAACTAAGTCTGGATCGCCCTTAGATGAACTTTGTAATTCCCGGCGTCGCGACGGGTGGCATGGGCAACGCCACATCCCAATCATAACGGGGGGGCGACAAGTCTTCCTGCGAATTCAAAGCCATGTCCCATGTCACTTCTTTTCCTGTGTAGGCAGCCATCCGACCCATGATCGCCAGCAAAGTGCTCTTGGCCATGTACTCACCGTTGTTGATCGGTTTGCCCGAGCGAATGCCGGCGAAGAGTTCGTCGTGCTCTTGCTGGTAGAGGAGATTTTCTGGGCCGCTATAGACCCATTCGCCTGAGTCCGATTTGATAACATTGCCGCGCTTGCGTTCCGCGAGTTGGGCACGTCCCTTGCTGCCGATGACGTGTCCACTGATGTCGTCCTTGCAGCCCGATTGCTGGCGGCAATTGGCGAATAGCTTGACTCCATTCGCCCACTCGTAGGTGACTGAGAAGTGGTCGAAGATGTGGCCAAACTCCGGCGCGGTGCGGACCGCCCGGCCACCCATGCCAATGGCCTTCACGGGGTACTCATCCTTCATCGCCCAAGCGCAGACATCGAGGAGGTGGACATGCTGTTCGACATTGAAATCACCCGACAGCCAAGTGAAGTAGTACCAGTTTCGCATCTGCCAAGTCATGTCAGACCAACCGGGCTGGCGCGGCTTAACCCAGAGGCCTCCGCGGTAGTCGTTGGCCTGGAGCGTGTGGATTTTGCCCACTGCACCGTTGTGAATGCGTCGGATCGTTTCGCGATGCCCGTTGTCGTAACGCAGGCAAAGACCCGAGACGATGGACAGGCCCTTCTGCTTTGCCAGAACGCAAGAAGCAAGCACTCGGCGCACACCGGGAGCATCCACGGCACACGGTTTCTCCGCGAAAACATGCTTGCCAGCGTTCACAGCGGCCTCGAGGTGTATCGGTCGGAAGTGCGGCGGAGTACACAGCAGCACGATATCGCAACAGGCAATCACCTCGCGATATGCTTCGAAGCCAACGAACCGGCGCTCCGGCGGCACGTCCAACTTTCCAGCCAGCTCTTCCGCCTTCTCAAGATTTTTCAGGCTGCCTTGCAAACGGTCGTCAAAAGCGTCGGCCATGGCCCACAGCTTGACATTTGCGTCGGCCTTCAGCGCATTGACCGCCGCGCCGCTGCCACGGCCACCACAACCAATCAGTCCCACCTTCAGCAGATCGCGGCCTGCGGCGTGGCCAGCCTGCGGCAACGCCAATGTGGCGAGCGAACCTACCACTGCTGCCGACGAATTTTCCAGAAATCTACGACGCGTTGTTGGTGTGTTCGTCATCATTGGCCCTCCGATTCGTAGAGGAAACTGTGAGGATAAAAAAGTTCCAGAAACCGTTCCCGGCACCAGTCGAACTTGCTGTTGACCGTATCTAACACTCGGAAAGTGTTATACCGATTGAAGAATTTGTCAACAAGTCCAAACTTTTCGCGTGAAATCGTCATGTGAAACGTGGCAAGTGGTTAAAACTTACCTTGATGGAACTTGGCGCCGTCCTGACAGCCGCAGCACTCGATTGTTGGCTACCGCACAGGGTCCGATCATTTCAGGCGATAGATCCGCCGTGCATTGTCGCGACCAATTTTCTGAGCCAGTTCCGGTGTGACCTGATCCAGCAACGACCAAGTCGCTTCGAAAGATTGGTTCGGTCGATCCGATCCCTTCGATTCAACAGGAAAAAAGAACTCGTCCGCCCCGATCGTCACCCGGTCAGCAAACTTGCCGATCAATGCCAACCAGTCCGGCTTCAGTTTGCCATTCTCATCCACCAAACGATTCGGCATCCTTGGCCCAGCCCCAACTTGCTGGGTGCGATTCTCAATGCGCAGGGCAACGTAAAGATTCGGATGGGATGCAAGCAGGCGGTCAAGGAGTTCAGGTGTCATATCACCGGTATTGTCCCATCCGATATGTTGCCAGACGATTCTTGCTTTCGGATTATGTCCTAACAACCGCTCGAACGCGGGGATGGTCGGCTCAAGAGTTTTTGGGTTCTTCTTGGACGCGCGTTGAAGATTTTCGGGCATGGACCGGCGATTCACGATCGCCTCCATGTGCAGATCTATGGCAACATTGTGTTCGGCTGCGATATCAGCCAATAGCAGAAACAAAGGATGATCTGGCGGCGCGAACTGAAAGGAATGATGATCCGCCATCGAAAGGTGGTACGATAACATCTCGCCAAATCCAACAGCGCCGTCTCGCAGGAGTTGCGTGGCGATTTGGCGGAAACGCGCGCGATGATCCGCGGTGACATTCTCGGGTTTTATATCTTGGAGGAAAGGGCTAAGGGTCGCGCCACCAGCCATCAACTTCAGTCGATCTGTGTGTTTCAGTACTGCTTGACGAAGGGACATCTCTTCCTGTTCGTTGGAAACCGGTCCTGGCACCACGACGACCAGCGCTTGCTGAACTCCGTACGCATCCATTTTCTTAATCAAGTTACCCGCCGCCACCTCCAAATTTTTCTGTTGAGTCTGCCTTGTCTTTCCTGGGGAACCGCCCTGGCGATTTGGCTGGCCGCCGGTGTCTCCCAAGATGCCGCTCGTTGTCGTTCCACGAAGATGGATATGCACATCAATGTAACACTTCGGCTCCTGCGCTACTGCTGCTGAAGCCACCAATAGAATCATTCCCAATCGCATTTGGGTCTGCAGGAGCCATTGCATTATGATTTTTCCTTACAAGCTCGCGGGAGCCAACCCTATATTCGACTGCGTTTTTTTCGTAATATCCACGCGGCAAATTTGACACTCCAATGGAAACGTGTCAACCACCGATTGCGCGCTGCGGGCGCACCCCAAAAATATGGATTCTCCCCCACACAAGTCTGTTAAGTCGGTAATTCGTTCCATGAATAGCGGCCAGAAGGCCGTTCTAACTTCTGGGGATCGGCGGCGACCACTAAAAATGCCAAGTGTCAAGAGTTGCCCCCTAAGCTAGGATTTAGATTGAGAGCATGCAACTTGACCCTGACTGGGTACGACCTTATACTTTGCGGCTGTGAACCAAGATTTAGAGCCTGCGGTCGAACGCAATCATTTTGCGAACTTCTGCTCCGTTGGGCGGCGCGATCGTTTTTTGCGGGAAAACATCGGGGGGATGTTCTAACAACTATGCCAAAGGATTTTTATCAAGAGAGATTGATTGATCTGGTTTGCCTCGCGCTGGTAACGATACCGCTGACGTTATTTTTTCTTCGAAATGCCCCGGGACCGCTTCGCGATGAAGATGAGGCAGCCTGGGTGTTCAAGACGTACCATTATCATCTCGCGTTTCAATTGCATGAATTTCGGCATCGGGACTGGCAAGACCCGGAATCGTATGACCATCCCCCGCTGGCACGATGGATCTTTGGAGCGGCGTTGTCGGGCAAAGGATTGGTAGCAACAAGCTTGGAAAACCAGCATTGGTGGCGGGAGCGCGGATACGATCTCTTCTACCATCCAGAATTTCGCGAGGAACTGACAGTGCGCGCGACGGAAGAAGCTTTGAGAATCTTGCGGCGGGTCGCTTTTATCTTTGGATTACTCACCTTGGTGGCAGTGTATTGTCTGGCGTACAGCCTAGGACGACCAACGGCTTTGCTGGCGTCGTTTTTTGTGGGGATCCATCCCCTTTTCCAGGACGCAAACATCAAAGCGATGACAGACACACAAACATTATTTTGGATCACCGCAGCACTGGCAATCCAAGTAAATCTCGTGCGTCACCTCGCGCGACCCGATTTTTCTACGACCAAGACTATTCCGTGGTTATTTCTGCTAGCTATCGCATTGGCGCTTGGATTCTTGACAAAAATCAACGTAGTAATGGCGGCAATCCTCTGGGGGATTCTTTGCGCCATCCATGCAATTCGACATCCATCGATGGCAACCCGTCTGCGCTTTGTGCTCTCGGGGATCGGAACAATCCTGATAGCATGGACCCTTGCGGTCGCATTGAACCCCACATTTTGGCCACACCCAATCGACAATCCGCTTCGGATGTTTTCGACTCGCCTTTCGGAGGTAGTCTTGCAACGGCAATATTTCGCCCCGGAAGCTTTTGAAAACTGGGGCACGCAAGCCGCCTATTTTGTTCGCCACCTATTTTTTGACCAGAGCTGGTGCTTTCAACAAATCCGGGTTCCCTTGGAATTGATTGCCGTCATCATCGGGATTCTTCTCTGGGCGCGCAAGCTCGGCGACCGGGTACAATCGAGTGAAGACGAAAGCGGAACTTTGATTTCTTTCTTGTCTATTCTCTTTGTTATCTGCGGGATCACGTCGGTCACGTTTGCAATGAATTGGCCGCGGTATCTCCTCCCATCGCTCCCCATTCTTGGCGTGGTAGCAGCAGGAGGCATTGTGGAATGTCTTAAACCACTTGGGGACGACACTCAAACCGAAACGATAGCCAATCTGCATCGAAAATTGATCCGTCAGTGGATCATTGTCGCTGCCGCCGTTTCCATCTGTCTGCTTCTGGCGCGAGGACCGCTCGCGCCGCCGGTCAACTCACTCACCGAAACGGAGAAAAAAATACAATCGTTTGAGCTTGCCCTCCGTCTTCATCCGCACAACAAAACAATTCGCGCGACGCTGGCCGTCCTTTACGAGGATGCGGGAGAGAGCAAGCGGGCCGAATCCGCTTGGAAAGATGTGTTTGCCACTGATCCTCTAGAGGAATTTCCGCTGGTCACTGCCGACCGGCTCCGATTTTTTGAAATCGCCGCCGAGAGGTATCCTCAATCTCCATTTATAACGAAATGGCTGGAACATACGCGGTCCCGCGCGGAGTTCATGGCGTACCGGGACGGCTTTTATCTGAACGGCCATCGTCGCACGCTGTTGGGGATCTCGTACGACAACGCGCTTCAGGCTACGGGGGATGTTGTCCGGGCAAAGCTGGATGAAATCAAAGAGCTCGGCTGCAATTTAATCACAATACGCGGCGCCGTATTCAATCAGGATGGAACAGTCAAATCCGCCGAATTGGAGCGATTACTCCTGTGCCACACTGAAGCGGGAAAACGCGGTATCATCATTGGCACGTCGATCCAGTGCGCCTGGTTCAGCGAGCCAGGATTTCATCGGGAAGCTCTTGTCTCCCTCGCTGCGGCCCTTCGACCCATGCGCAATGGGTACATCGATCTGGCGCCAAGCCGGAATTTGCGTGACGCACATTTCGTTCCGATCTCCGAGCTCCGCCAACTGCGAGATGTCGTCAAAAAAATAGACCCCAACCGACCGCTCACAGCAACCCACCAAGGCGAAATGAAGTCGGACGACTTGCGAGATTATGTCGATGTAGCTCAACTTGATTTTATTGCGGTGCAAGGCCCGCCTGTCCCATATGTGCTGTCGAAGCGGGCTGGGACGCAACTGAATCAATGGGTACAAACCGCAACTCGGCGCGTACCGGTAATTTTTGAGCGGACATACATCAAACCATCGGAAGACGCGCCTGTAGCGCCGGATTTCTATCAAGACTTGCAAGGGGCGCTGGAAGCCAGGGCAAGCGGTTGGATTTTGCGACGGGAAAGTCGCGATGACTCGACCCGTCCTATCGCGGATCAACTCAATGCGGCCGAGCGTACTTTATTTCAGAAAATTCGAAACCCATGAACTCGGGTACTCACTTGAAAACGAGTAATCGCAACAGAATCATCGATGGTACAAGCATGGTCGCCCCCAACCTTACAATCCAGAATCGAGCTGCGGTAATTTACGAGAGACATCGAGACCGTTCGCTATTCAACCCAGTGCCCGCCACGCAGGCAATAATCCGGACCGCTGTTCCTATAAAATTCCTTCCCCGCGCAAGCCGGTAACGCTCCATGTCACAATCCAATCAATCGGCGGCAAAGCGGTCTCCATGGCTAACGCTGGTCGCTGTTCTTGCCATCGGGTTGCCTGTCGGGATCCGCTTCAACCATAATCTCGATGCGCCAATCCAAGATGTGGACGAAAGTACATGGGTGTTCAGCTCGTATTATTATCATCTCGCTTTTCAACGCGGCGACTGGTTCCATCCCAACTGGCAGTCTCGCGATGCGTACGACCATCGCCCCCTGGTGCCATGGGTTTTCGGGGCTGCGCTGGCGACGCAAGGATTGGTGGAGACATCACTGGAGAACCGCCTGTACTGGGATGCTCATGCCTATGATCTCTATGGATGGCCAGCGTTTTTGGACGAACTGAACCGCCGCACGCCGGCCGCGGCCTTGAAGACGCTGCGAACCGTTTCGCTGGGATTCGGATTGATTACGCTATTCTTAATCTACCTCCTTGGCGCTCAAATCAACTCGGGCATCGGAATGACCGCGGCGGTGATCGTGGCTTGGCATCCGCTATATCAACAGTATTGCTCGCTGGCCATGCCTGACACGCAAGTTATGGCTTGGATCAGTGCGGGTTTGCTCCTGCAATTCCATTTGGCAAAACAATTGGAAACAATGGAGGGCGGAACCGGTACCTTGATCGCATGGCTTTCCTTGCTGGCACTCGTCCTCGCGCTCGGCGTCCTCACCAAAGCCAATGCCGCAATGACGTGGATCACCTGGCTTGCCATTTGCGCGGTGAAAGCAGTTACGAGCAAAACCGTGAGAAGCCGTCAATGCTTCATCGCCGCGGGAATTGGCGTGGGCATCGGCGCGTGGGTGTTTTGTGTTGCGCTATACCCAACGCTTTGGCCGCACCCAATCGACAATTTTATCAGCATATTTCAGCACCGGCTAGAATGGGTTGCGATGCAACGGCGGTATTCCTTCGAACACGCGTTTAGCGATTGGGGGCGTCAGTTTATCTTCGCTGTAAAGCATTTATTCTTTCCAGGACAATCCCTCTGGCAATGGTTGGTTATGCCGCTGACGTTTGTCGGCTCACTGATGGGATCGGTCCTCTTGGCTCGAGAATCCACTCGCAACGACGGCGACAATCGCGCGGGTTTCCCGTTGCTATTACTCCTGACTGCCGCTTTGATCTGCGCGCAGACCTTCATCACTTTTCACCTCAACTGGGCTCGCTATCTCCTGCCGGCTTTGCCGATGATCTCTGTTGTCGCTGCGTACGGGCTGGTTCGCGGAATCGAGCCGCTCTGGCAGGGAGACATCCAAAGCCTGACGACGTTTCATCGCTCCCTCCTACAACCCTGGATATTAATCAGCATTGTTGTAGCTGTTGCGGTGTTGGTTTGCGCCGGTCCATTGCAAATTCCTGTCAATACACTGACGGGCTTGGAATTCATGATTCGAAAACATGAAAACTTCCTGCACTTTCACCCCAAAGCAGCAACCCTGAAAGCCGAGTTTGCCGTGCGATTGATGGATGGCGGAGATCAAGAACAAGCGGAAAAAATGTGGAAGGAGGCGCTCACTCCAGATCCGCAGGAGGAAGTGCTACCAATATATCCGCGCAAATTGCAGTTTTTCGAAGACGCCGCGAAACGCTATCCGTCACACAAACCGTTACAAGACTGGTTGAAAATCGTCCGCGAACGCGCCAAAACCTACCGCCCCGAATGAGGATATGGTTCCCGCCATTCGATCAACTCGATGCTGTTTTCATCCGGGTCGCTGATAAAAAAACGGTCAGCTCCGGGAATCTTCGTCGTCTCGCGAATCGGCAGCCGTTTTGCCCGGCAAAAATTCCTCGCGGCTTTCGCGTCGTTCACTTGGATCGCAAAATGGCGCGGACTTTTGGGATCGGCCGATTTCTGTGGAATCAAATGAAGATGCTGCTCACCCAATACAAACCAGATCACGCCCATCGGATCTTGGGAGAATGTGGACGGGCGCGGAATTTCCTGGAACCCCAAAATCTCACTGTAGAATTTCCGCGCACGGTCAGGATCGGTTACGACGACCGAAGCGTGATGGATGCCACTAACTTCCAGTTTCATTTCGAATCAGTCGGTTCACGACTTAGCCGCGCATCATTTCACAGCTTGGCCGCTGCCTCGCGCGCGACCTTAAGGCATTGCTCCATGTCGGCGACTGGATCTTGCGGATTTTCTTCGTATTCGAGCGATAGACAATTTGCAAACTTTAGCTTCTTCAATTCTCGAAAGAGCGCAACAGTGTCGAGATCGCCTAGTCCGGTAATGCAGAATTTCTTGCCGCCGCCGTCCAGCGTCTTCACGTCCTTCAAGTGGACGCCGTGGGTGCGCTCGCCAAAGGTGCGAACAGCCTTGACGGGATCTTCGTTGCTCCGAATGAAGTGTCCCGTGTCCACACACGTGCCGATGAGCTTGTGATGACCTTCGATCGCTTTGGCGATCTGATCAATCTTGCCGTAGCGTTTATCTTCTGGTCCATGATTGTGAATGGCGATGGCGATGCCAAATTCTTCGACGAGTTTATCGAGGCTGGCAAAGCTGTTCGGGTCGGGGTTTGCGCTAAGCGATTTCAAGCCGAGCAGCTTCGCAAATTCAAACTTGCGCCGGTTTTCGGCCTCGTTGGCGTTGAATCCAGTCACCCCGAAAGCCAGCGGCGTCACCTCGTACTTCGCACATTTCGCTTTCAAGTCAGCAATCTTTTGAGCGTCGGTTGTGATCGGCGAGTGCTTGTCGAAAAACTCGACGTAATGGAGTCCGAGCTTCTGCATTCGCTCCAAACATGGTTCGAGGTCGAAATGGCGCAGGGAATAACTCTGGGCGCCCATTTTGAAGCCGGCGTAAGGATCGGCTGCCAGTGCTTCGAGGCGTGAAAAAGCCATACTGCCTGCGGCAACAACCGAGGTTTTCAGGAATTGACGGCGAGAAAAAATTTGGTCACTCATAGTATCTCCTTCGTGGTTTAACCTATCAAACATCACCCGACTCTGGCAACTCGAAACAAAA
Organism: uncultured Verrucomicrobiota bacterium; assembly: GCA_964348665.1. Lineage (GTDB taxonomy): Bacteria > Verrucomicrobiota > Verrucomicrobiia > Palsa-1439 > CAYGDP01 > CAYGDP01. The sequence goes on along the minus strand of CAYGDP010000021.1, from coordinate 30,377 downwards.
AAGGCGGTTCGGAAACCGAACCGCCCATTTTGACAATCAGCAGCCGACTAATATTCAGCCGGGCCTTTGACGCCACCCGCGGCCTCACCAGGAGTAATCTCAACCCGCTTATAGCCGCCGATGGACTTGAAGTAGAACAGAATGAGCAAATATATCACCGCCATTGCGCCGGGGATGACCGAGTCAGCAACAAGGGTTTTTCGATCACCGGCGATACTTGCGGCAATCACGGCTTTCTGTTTTTCGTCGCGTTTTTCGACTCCTGTAGCGGATGCCTCACCGTATTTCTTGCCGTCCAAGCCGGTCGCTGGTGTGAAAATAAAGAACTTGCTAGGTTTGTCCGCCTTATACTCTTCAAATACAGCTGGATTGGAAGCTTGCAAGGCTTCGCCGGCAAAGCGGTCCTTGGCATACCCTAGTCCCGGTCCTCCGATCAATCCCGCCGACAACATTCCAATGCCCCCCATCATGCTAATCGCTATAGCGCCTGTTCGCGGAAATCTGTCGCTCGCTACCGCAAGCATGGTCGGCCAGAAAAACGTCTTGCCGACTCCGTATACAACGGCGACAGCAAGAATTGCCATGCCAAACGAGTTGACCATGCTCGCCAAGTTGAGCCCTACACATGCGAGGATCGCACAAGTAAGTAGGATCCCCACCGGGGAAAGACCGACCTGTTTCTCGATGAAATCCGCGCAGAATCGTAAGCTGAACATTATTGCGGACGTAATGACGAAAAGCCATTTTCCTTCAGTGGAAGTCAAAATGTTTCCGGTAATATTTTGTATCCAACCGTCGGTTCCCAACTCAACCGCGCCTACAAGGGCATGAGCAATAAATAGCACAAACAAAAGCGGATGTCCCAATGAGAATCGAGTAAGCACGGCGACCGCCACCACCATTCCGACTCCCACAGCCGACCCGAGAATAGTAGGCACAGGAGAATCCCCGCCAAAGATTGGCGTGAGAACGTCTCTCTGCAAAAACCAGGCAACCAAGAACGAAACGATAAGCGCTCCAAAAATACCGACATCTTTAAACATTTCTCCCAAGCCTAAACCCTTGGCCGATGCTTCTGATTTAGGCATATGTTGCCCAAGAAACATCAATCCGTAAATAACCGTTGGGATCAAATAAAGGGCCAACTGCATTTTCCAATCCCACTTTAGTCTGTCGTCTAAAATCCAGCCAGCCACGCCACCAAGTACCAAGCCCGCCGGCCAGCTCGCGTGAAGAATGTTTAGATAATGTGTACGATTTTCAGGGTAGAGTGTAGCTACGAGCGGATTGGCAACTGCTTCCAGCGTACCGTTGGCATAGGCAAAAATAAACATTCCCCAGAAGAGGAAATTGTAGGCCATCGCCTTGCCCGCCTCGCCCTCGCCGGGCACAGCCGCAAACGTGACAAACGCCGATAAAATATGAAGCGCGAAAGCTACGATGACAAGTTTGCCGTAGCCGATTTTGTCGCAGATGACGCCGCCAATAATAATGCCGAAGCAAAAGCCGGAAAAACCGGCGCCGCCGATGGCGCCCAATTCCGCGCCCGTAAAACCAAATTCCGCGCCCCAGTTGTCGAAGATTCCGCCGCGAATGGCGAAACCGACGCCGGCGGCCAGAATCGCCATAAAACCTGCCCACAACAGACGACTGCGATTTGCTTCAGGCATAAATTCTCCTTGGTTTTTACGAGCAATGGCCGGCCGACCTCCGCGCGCGCGTGGCGCAACCAGCCAGTTATTGGGCGGTATCCTACGCGGAATCACCCATTTGTCAACACCTAGTCGGCTGGAAACATTGACGTTTACCGGATTCAACCAATCCCCTACACTCCGGCGCTGCAATGTACCGCCACGAACCTGGTCTGAAAGAAACTCACATCATCGGCGCGTCCACGCGCTCCTGGATCGTGCGCGCCGAGGATTGTCCACTGCTCATGACGCATCATCTCAAACATGTTGAAATCTTCGACGCTGCCAGTCCGTTTCGAATGGTGCGACGCGATCCCGACGGGAGTTTCCTGCTGGCTAGTTTTGCTGGAAAAGGAAAGATCTTGCTCGATGGCCGCTGGCAAATCTGCCGCGCCGGGACGGCCAGCCTGGTGCCGCCACACGTGCTCGACGCGTTTAATGCCGTTCCTGGATCGCGATGGGGAATCTGCTGCGTGCGTTATCTCGAACCGGGCGACCAACTGCCGATCGTGACGGCGCATTCGCCCGTCCTGTCTCGATGCAACGCCGAGCCGCTTCGACTCGCCATTCTGGGATTGCATTACGAAATCCATCATGGACAGGATGCGGCGGCGACGCGGCATTGGGTCGAGTTAATCCACCGGTACGCGCTGCAAATGACGCGCCCCTTCCAACTGGACCGGCGACTCTGGCGATTGTGGGAACAGGTGGAAAACCAGCTTGCCCATCCATGGTCCCGAGGCGAATTGAGCCGGTTATCACACATGAGCAATGAACATCTGCGACGGATCTGTCGCCGCCAACTCGGCAGGAGTCCGATGCAACAGGTCACGTATTTGCGCATCCAACGCGCGGCAGAATTGCTAGAAACCACCAATGACAAAATTGAGACGATCGGCGCGGCAATCGGTTACCAAAACGCCTTTGTCTTTTCGAACACGTTTAAGAAATGGACCGGGTGGCGTCCGTCCGAGTATCGATGGCGCAAGCTCCAGCAATAGGTGCTTTTTCGATAGCTATTGGTGTCCTGGTGCAATTGCATATCGCATTGGAACGACGTATGTTCGCTGCGTGCATCCGAGTATTCGCGTAATCAAAACTACCCGTTCAGCGTTTACGCTCGTCGAGCTGCTCGTGGTCATTACCATTCTCGCGATTTTGGCGCGGATCCTGTTGCCCAGCGTCATGGGCGCAAAGCGAAAAGCAATGGACATCATTTGCGTGAACAATCTCAAACAATTGGGCATCGCATTCGCCGTGTACACGCATGACCGCAAAAATTATCCATCGCACCACCTCACTGGGGCTGACACCAACAATCTCTGGATGCCGGCGATTGCGCCGTATGTAAACAATAATTATAAGGTCTTTCTCTGCCCGTTTGCGGAAGACCAAGCCCGAAACCAATGTTCGGCTGCCAACTTTACTGCCAATCCGAAACCCTGGAGACCCGGGCAAGTGATGACCGATACTCGTTGGGCTTCCTACGGTTACAACGACTGGGGCACTACCGAGAGCACCGCTTGCGGGTTTGGCGGCTGGCATCAATCGGCCTTCTGCTGCCGAAAACATGACAATATTCGCATGGACCCAACCAACTTGTTTCTTTTGGCCGATTCCAATACCGATTGCGTGTGGGATACTGCCATCGACGGCAACGATTCCGCCAATAACGAATGGCCGAACGGCTGGAGCAACCGGCATCGGGGCGGCGCCTATATATTGTTCATGGACGGACACGTTGATCGGCTTAACCAAAAAGAAACCATCAATACATCCTACGGGGGCACGGACCCAAACTGGGCAGCGCATTGGAACGTCAATAACCCGTGTTAACCTTCCATCTACCAGGCCGTTTTACCCATGTTGGTATTTCTCGCAATCATTGCTGGCGTTGTCCTTGTAATTCTTTACATGCAAGGAAAAAAAAGCGGCTCGCAAAATCCCATTCTGTTCATCGGAATCTCTCTGTTAATCGTTTCGATCCTGATCGCTTCGCTTTTCCAAAAAAATGAAGACGAAAGCTCCGAAGAAAGCTCGCCGGTATTCAACGCCCAATCCGTGATCGGCTGCGGCGGCGCGATCGCCGTCAGCCAGTCCATCCCGGAAGGAGGCGAGGTGGTCGTGCTGACTTGCAACAAGGGTTTTACCCGTCAATCGGAGCAAGACGTAAAAGCAGCACTCGACGGCTTCGCTAGTTGCGCCTCTTCCAACATAAAAATACTTCACGAACAATCTCCTCCGAATTTTTTCGCCGAAGGCCGCACCATCCCCTCGCAAATGGTCGATGACGTCTTAAGTCGCCATCCTAAGGCGAAAGCTCTCGCCAGCCTCATTGGCTCGCCGGATCAACCTGCGGCCCTAGCTGTGCTTAGACAGCCGAATCCGCCGATAATCATAGTTTTTTCGGAAGATGCAAAGAGCGTATTTCCCGCCGTTACCGGAGGTCAAATCACAGCACTGATATCTCCCAAACACACACCGGGCGAGATGCCTCCTGCCCTGAAATCCCCTCGCGACATCTTCCCTCATCATTATGTCATTGTGACCGCGCAAAACGCGGCTCAACACTCCGACTTGCTCAAACGCCCTGGCGCACGGTAAGATACTGCCATGCGATTTTGGCTCGCTACAGTTTTCCTCCCAACCATCCTGTTTGCCGATCCAGCTGTCACGGCGCAAAAAGTCGCCGACGACCTGGTTGCCGCAATCAATGCGAACGACGCTCCCGCTGCGCGAAATTCATGGTCGAAAGAACTGACAAAGGCATTGCCACTCGAGACGTGGAACACGGTGGTTCAACAACTACGCGATCAAGCCGGCAAACTCGGCGCCCCGGTTCGAAGCGACGCCGCGCCCCATCAACACCTCTTCGTAATCAAATGCGAACGAGCAACGATCAATCTCAAACTCGTCCTCGATGCCGATGGCAAACTCACCGGTCTATGGTTTGGTCCGCATAAACCGCGCGCGCCGGTGCCGGCGCGAAACAAAACTCCGCTCACTCTGCCCTTTACCGATCAGTGGGTCGTTCTCTGGGGAGGCGATACACGGGAGCAAAACTATCATCGCGACGAGCCGAATCAACGATTTGCGTTTGATTTCCTTGGCATCGGCCCCGACGGAAAAACCCATCGCGGCGAAGGCGAACAAAATGAGGATTATTATGCCTTCGGGCGCAAAATCTTCGCTCCGGCCGACGGGACCGTTGTGGAAGTTATTGAGGGGGTTCGCGATAATGTGCCTGGCTCACTGAACCCTTACTCGGCGCTCGGCAACGTGGTCATTCTGGAACACGCCCCGCTTGAAATCAGCGTGCTCGCCCATTTCAAACAGGACAGCATCGTCGTCAAACGCGGCCAAAACGTAAAACGCGGCGACCTGCTCGGACTCTGCGGCAATTCCGGCAACTCCAGCGAGCCTCATTTGCATTATCATCTTCAAAACGTCCGGATACTCCAGGACGCTGTCGGAATCAAAGTCCATTTCCGGAAACTTTCCACCATCGCCAACCAAAAACCAACGGAATTGCTGGATTACTCGCCGGTCAAAGGCGAGATCATCGCGCCATAATGTCCGGAAACCGATCGGCGCGATAAAATTCCATTGTTGAAGTTGTCGTTTTAGCCTGAATGATGGAAAATAATTCGACGCTCGGACTTGTCCGCCTATAGCGGAGAGAGCCGCTACAATCCGGAAGCAAATAGCCATTGCAGATAACGATTATGTCCGGATTTGGGTCCATTGAAACGGATTGTCGTTTTCACGTTACAGGTGTAACGTCAAAACGACAATGTCCGGGCGAACATTGACAGGGAGGAGCTGTCCAGGTCTTTATTTTTCCCGCGGTAAGATTCGACAATCATCACCATCGTGAGTGTGGTTCACATCTCGAAACGCCGATGACACAACTTTCCGCAGCATTCACGCCAAGAATTTGCCGGTCATTTTTCAACAGTGGAATCGCCTTCAGGCTCGCCTGCGAGTTCTGATTTTTTATCGGATCGAGCCGCGGGAGAAGTTTCTTTTTGGGGCTGTGAGGGAGAAACAACCTCTGGCGAAGAATCGCTCTTTTCCGGCACAACCAGTTCCAACTGATTGGCGATCGATTGCGCAAGCGTGGCATCGAGTTTTTTTAGTTCTTGCCACGCCCGAATCGTATCGCCCCTATTTTCGAGCTGATGATACGCCACGGTTAAGTTGTACCAGGTTTCCTTGGAATCGTTTCGCAAACTCAAGGCTCGTTCGTAGGATTGGGCCGCTTCCTGCCATTTTTTTAACTTTGCCTGTGCCATTCCCAGGCCGCTCCAAAGTTCGGATATGTTAGGATCCACCTGCGTGCATTTCAGGAAAACCGCTTCGGCGTCTGCCCATCGTTGCGAGCCGATGCACGACCATCCAAACGAAATCGCGATGGAGGGATCGTTGGGCTTCAGTTTACCGGCCTGTTGATACGATTTGGCGGCTTCAGCGAATTTTCCGAAATTGTAAAACAGATCGCCAACACTCTGCCAAGCCTTTCCCTCGTCGCGACGGATTCGTACAATATGATCAAACGCTTTGCTGGCCCCGTCCAGCTTGCCAGCCTCGTGTAATGCGACAACCGAGATGAGCCACGCTTCAGCATTGTCCGAATCCTGTTCAACCGCCTCGCGAAGCGCTTCCACCGCTTCATCGGTCTGTTTCAACGTCAGGTGTACCAACGCGAGATTCGTCCAAGCCGCCGTCAGTTCCGGTTTGAGTTTAACCGCTTCCTTCTGCGCGTCCACCGCCGCCGGGTAGTTCTTTAACATCCCATACGTCCAACCCAAATTTGTCCAAGCCTCGGCGTATTCGGAATCCAGATCGATGGCTTCTCGATAGGCAATGACGGCTTCCTCATATCTTCGGGCCTGGGCCAGAACACAACCGAGATTGTAGTGGGCCGCCGCACTTTTGGGGTCCAATTCGATGGATTGGCGAAACGCCTTCTCTGCGCCCGCGCTGTCTTTCACCTCCAGCAACACCGCGCCAAGGTTGAACCACGCGCTTGCCGATCCTCCATCCTGTTCGGTCAGCTTTTCAAAGATTCCCTTGGCTTTTTCATGCTGCTTCTGCGCAAGATAGAGAAGCCCGAGATTTCGCCAGGCATCCGAATCTTTCGGCGCCAGTTTGGTCACTTCCAGCCACGCTTTGATGGATTCCGACGCTTTGCCGTTTTTGGCGTGCGCGTGCGCCAGCTTCCGCCAGGCATCTGCGTCGGTCGGCTTTTTCCGCACCGCTTCCTGAAGCGATTTGACATCGCCGTCGGCGCCTTTTTCGGCCATGATGACTGTCGCGCCACCTCCGAGACAAAGGCACAAGACAAACAAGATCACCCTGCCATTCACGCGCGCAACGTAGCACGGTGCCACGCCGAGGGCAAGTCGCAAACCATCGCCCGCTGTCGGCTTGCTAATTGCGCCCGTTTCCACATAATACCGGCGTGACCCCGATTTTGGCGACGTTCGTCAATGACTTATTGACCGATTTCCCGTGGCTCAAGGAGGAATTCGGCGGCAATACCCTTTGGCAATACATTCTCTTCACCACGTATCTCTTGGCCGCCATCGCGCTCTCCAAGTTTGCGAATGTTTGCGTCTCCAAGTGGATGACACGTCTCACCGACAAAACCGAGTCGAAATGGGATGACCGCTTGGTCGCGCTGCTCCACGGCCCGCTGCAACTGGTCGTTTTTCTCGTCTTCCTCTACCTCGGCGTCGCCGTCCTCAATAAACCAAATTGGCTTCAAAACTACCTCGCCAAAGCCTTCGGCATCATCGCCGCCGCCGCCATTACCTACGTTGCCCTCAAACTCGTGGACCTCGGCCATGATATCCTCAAGGCAAAATTCGAAAACCGCGATAAACGCGTGGGAGTGGAAATTCTTGTCCTGCTGCGAAAAGCAACCAAGGTCTTTGTCCTCCTCATCGCGGTGCTGATGACGGCAGACAATATCGGTTTCAAAATCAACAGCATCCTCGCCGGCCTCGGCATCGGCGGCCTCGCCGTCGCTCTCGCTGCGCAGGAAACAATTTCCAACCTGATCGGCTCCATTGTCATTGTTGCCGACCGCCCCTTTGTCATTGGCGACCGTGTCAAGATCGGTGCCGACGAAGGCGTGGTGGAATACATTGGAATCCGCAGCACTCGCCTCCGCAGCCCCGATGGCGACACGATCACCATTCCCAATAAAAACATCGTGGCCGCAACCGTCCGCAATTTCAGCAAGAAATAAGCGAAACTTGTAACGGGTATCGCCACCTGACGCTCGATCCTTACCGCTTTGTCCAAGCCCGGCGACCGATGGTTTCCCCCTCGCAATTTCTACTTGAGCGGCTTTGGATCCGTCAAATATGCTAGTAAAGCACGGCGTTTCGGATGCGCGTCAATCCACGCCCGAATTTTCTGCACCTCGGCAAAGTCGGCATCGCCAAAGTTTTGCCGATAGATACGTTCCAACGCAGTCCGCCGCGCTTCCGCATGGATCGCTCCCTGCCATTCCGCGGTAAAGATCCGGTGGATATCATCGTGAAGATTGCGCACCTTAAGAGTTTCCCACTCATTTCGGTCCAGCCAAACGCCGTTGCACGTTCCGCAATGGTCGAGCGAAAAACCCGTGCCATGCCCGACACGGAAACGAATCAACAAATGACCGCAGGTTGGGCAAATCTTGATGTGTTTGCTGTCCGAGATCTGCGGCACACCACCGTCCGCCGGTCGCTCCGGCTGATTCGTTCCGGCCTTCTCAATCCAGGCCCAATACTCCGTCGAACCAAGCCAACGACCACCGCATTTCCCACACTCCTTGGCTGGCAATCCTTGATCGAGTTCCACCGGACGCAATTCTGATTCACCACACGCAGGACATTTCATCGCGACTCCTTGATTAGGATTTGGTGCTTGGTTATTCCGTCCGCCGCAGGCGGATGGATGGGGTGACCGACGGGATTTGAACCCGCGACAACCGGATCCACAATCCGGGGCTCTACCAGGCTGAGCTACGGCCACCATCCAATCTGAAACCGACAATACCGTCACTCCCTCCCACCGTCAAGCAGCGAGAAACGTCCCTCAAATGTGTTATCATATCCGTGATGAGAGCAAAGAATACCTGGGTGTTTATTCTCCTGGCAATCTCGATCCTTACTGCCAATATTCTGTCGGCACGCGCCGACCCACCCGACGAACGGGTAAAAGCAAAATTGGAAGAAATCCGAAAACAAGGGCATCCCGTCTCGATAGATGATCTCGAGAAGTGGTACACCTACCCTCCTCCGGATGAAAACATCGCGGAGCAATTGCTCGATGTTTTCAAGAAATGGCCAAACGTCGGCAAGCACGATAGCAATTCGCCTCTCCCACTCGTCGGCAATGGACGACTCCCCGAATTAAATCAACCGCTCGACCAGGCGACTTTGCAAGCCATTCGCAAGTACCTTCACCAATATCGTGAGCCGCTGGGCGCCTTACATGAACTAGCAGCCAAAAAACGCGGACGCTATCCCATAATGCTTGTAGACAAATTTCGCGAACGGTTTTCACCATCAACAACACTATCAAAGGAAGAACGCGAGAAGATCGTGTATTTACAACCAGTCCAACATATCCGTTCATCAACAAGGGTTCTCCTCCTGGAAGCGATTGCGAGGGCTGATGAAGGGATCAACACGGGGGCAACTCGCTCCATTCTCACGGCGCTCAATCTTTCACGGACGCTCGACGACGAACCATTTATGATCGCAGCACTTTATCGAAAAAATTGCGACGACATGACCATAGATATCCTTCAGCGGATCATGAGCAGAACAGAACTTTCCCAAAACCAACTTGTTAAAATCAGCGGAGCGCTGGAAGAGTCGGAAAAGTCTTATGCTCTCACCTCAATGCTCATCGGGGAACGATGCTTGAATTATTTTGAGGTGGAAAACGCCTCCGACAAACAGTTGTTTTTAACCTTTGATTTTCCTCAACCTCTACCGCCCCCGGATAGAACTGCAAAGGGTCGCGCCGACGACATGCTAACGCTGCTCGATTACAAGTCAGATCTGATCCAAGCCAGTAAATTTCCATTTCCAGAATCTTTACAGTTGGCGCGGCAAATTGGCCGCTTAACCATTGACTTATCCAGCAAGCATACAGGCGCCAGATTTCATCGCGATGCAGATGTAATTAAAATCGGCGACAACGAACCAAGGAAATATACGTCCAACATCTTTCCTGCCTTCGCCCGATCTTCCGCTTGCGTTCGCGCGGCGGCCGTCGCAATAGCTATCGAGCGCTATCGTATCGCAAAACGCATGATACCCGAATCCTTGGAATCGCTTGTCCCGGAATTTCTAAAAGCGATTCCAGCCGACCCGTTCGACGGCAAGCCGCTCCGTTACAAAAAACTGGCAATGGGATACGTGGTCTACAGCATCGGCGAAGACGGGACAGACGACGGGGGAAAAGAACAACCGATATCCTACGACCCCCAGAACAAGCCAGCCTGGGATGTAACCTTCACCGTCCTTCGATAGTTATTTTTTGCCAGCCGATTCTGCCTGCTCGATCTTGTCGAGGAAGGTGCTAATGGTTTGCGGGGTTCCAACTCCTGACTCTGGCAATGGCGCGAAGAAACCGCGCAGGCTCAAGGCAAGACCTGCATTGGGTTCTTCGATCTCATTGAGATACGCGGCGACATCGCGAGTTTGCTGTTCCGCCTCCTGATGCAGTTGCTCGGCGATCTTGGCTACTTTTCGATATCGTTTGAACCCGCGTTGTTTCAAGTTTTCCAGCGCATCCACATAGGCGGCGATCGGTTCGCGGAACGTCGGGTGCGCCTGCGTTTGAAGCGTGGCGAGCGATGCGATTTTTTGCTGGATCAAATCCGTCAATCCTTCCATCTGCCAATAATCACCTAACTCGCTCACTTTCAATTGGCGCGTGGTTTGCGCGCCTGTCTTGCGGTCGGTGACCGTAATCGGCGTGGGAAGGGTTTCATCCAGACGCCGAACGGTTTGGGAGGCGGTCAAGGCCTGCGCGATGCGTTGCTGCGCGCGGGCGCGGAGGCGCAACGCCCACCATTTTTCCAGCACCGGTTCGTCGCGAAAATCCTGTTTATATATCTCCTGCAAGGCGGCTCTCGCATCGGGCTGCGCCCGCAACGACGCGAGTAACGCCTGCATTTTGCGCGCGCCATCCGGCAACGACAGCAGCGATTCAACCAATGCTTGGCTCTGCGCTCCGAATAATCGCGCGGGAGCGGATTCCGCGGGAAGTTGGGTGACTGCCGTAAGTTGCGCGACCGTAGCCGCTCGTTCGGCGCCAACCGCGCGTTGTAGCAAGAGTAGGTTGGTGTCGCGCAAAGGCACTTGCACGGCGTTATCCGCCAGGGATTGCCAAAGTCCTTCGGCGAGCCAGAGCGGGGCCACGGCAAGTTTTTCGCCCGCCTGAACGCCGTGGGCGCGGTTGACCTGTTCGGCGCAGAGGATTTGCGTGAGCGCCCGGAAAAACTCCGTTTGATCCAGCGGGGGCGGTGTTTGCGCACGAACAACAAACTGAAGCTGGCCTTTGAATGATTGCGGGATGACAACGAGCGCGGGAGACAAGTCACCTTCCTTCCGCTGCTGAATTCGAATATGGACTGCGCTTTGCCAACGATCGGGCAGCTGCATCTTGGCGAGGAAAGCGGATTTGAGCCGTTCCGAGTATCGCGCGATGCTGGTGGCGACACGGGCATCGGGGGCCTCTACGGTGAATTGCCGGCTGCTGCTCTGGATGGTCCGGGAACGAGGTTGCTCGGAAAACGCCCCGATCGAAAGCCCCAGCGACACGCCAGCAAGTCCCGCTACCATCCATCTGCATCCGCCAATAGGAAGCATCATACCTGACTACATAGGCGGCGGGCCGATGATAATTTTGCCGGGTTCAACGCGAATTTGCTGTTGCGTCCCGATTGCGTCGAGTTGTTCCTTAAAAATATCAGCCAAGCCTTGCATGAATTTATCACGCATAACGTCTTGGAGAAACTTTCCCGGGATCGGACATTTTCCAACAGTAAGCTTTTCGCGCTGGAAATCCAATTGTTTGCCGTTCATGACCAGTTTGCCTTTAAACTTAGCAATGAAATCGTGCTTGTGACTGCTGGCGTTTCCAGTGCCAACCACAACAATGGTAACCTCCCCAGTCCCACATTCGACGCGCACCTTGGACGGCACCAACGCCAGGCCGCTCTCGGTGCTTGCCCATTTCGGTTCTTTTTCCAGCCAGGAAGCAATTTCGCTCTCGGTAAATTCAACTTCAACACCATTGCCGGCGCGGGATTCGTCGATCAACGCCGTCATTTTTTCCTTCGCACTCTCGTGCGCCTCGGTCGTCACCGCGATGCTCTTCAAATCCACCGGCGCCTGCCAGAGCAACCAGCAAATCACCACGATGGCGATCATACCGCCCCAGTTGATAATCCGCCAAATCCATGTGCCGATCCCTACCTTTTTTTTGTCGCCGCCCCCGCCAAAAAATCCTTTCTTTTTCTTCGGAGCGTTCAGGCCGCCGCCGGGTCCTTGAATAGCCGATAAATCCAGTTTTTCGCTGCAACCACCGCAAAAAATGCGTCCCAGCTCGTTATCGTAACCACATTTGGGGCAAACAATCATGACTTCTTTCCTTCTGCTGATGGTTTAGAGGTTTTCGTCTCGGTTTTCGCTGCAGGTTTGGCTTCTGCCGTTTTCGTGGTCGCGGCGCCGGATTCTTTCTTGGCCGCCTCCTTGTATCCTTTGCTGCGATAATCGGTTATGTAAAATCCCGTGCCCTTGAAAATCATTCCCGCTCCCGTGCCGATCATCCGCCGCAGCCGTCCTTTGCAATGTGGACAAACACGCTTCGGAGCCTCGGTCATGGGTTGAAAAATCTCCAACCGCTTCCCACATCGGCCACATTCATATTCATACGTCGGCATCGCTGCCCCCACATTAAAAATTACACACCCGCAAGTCAATCTCAATTCTCGGTCCATCTAAAAAATTCCTGGCGCCCCGAATCGTCCTTCACTAGTTCCGTCAACTCTCCGACCGCTATTCCTCGCTCTGCCAGCGTTTCGCAAGCCGATGTTCCACCCCCAGGTGGTCCAAGATGCGCGCCACGACAGTGTCGGCAGCCTCGGTGAGCGTCTTCGGTTTGGTATAAAACGATGGACTGGCTGGAATGATCACCGCACCGGCTTCGGTCAGGGTCGCCATGTTGCGGAGGTGAATCAGATTGAATGGCGCTTCGCGCGGCACCAGGATCAGTTTGCGACGTTCCTTGAGAAACACATCGGCAGCACGAGTGATGGTGGAGTCGGATACACCGCTGGCAATCCGCCCGATCATCCCCATCGATGCGGGACAAAGCACCATCGCGTCGAACTTCGCCGACCCGCTGACAAACGGCACGAACATCGAGTCGCGCTCGTCGTATTGGATGACGCTGGGCGGGACGACGAGATCGCCCTTGGGAAGCTCCAGCGCGATGACTTCGCGAGAGTGCTTGGTGGTGATGAGATGAACTTCCACTGATTTCGGATTTCGGTTTTCGGATTTCGGATTTTCTCCAACGAGCACATCGAGTAATCGCTGCGCGTAGATCGCGCCGCTGGCGCCGGTGATTGCCAAGACAATTTTCATGATACTGATTAGCCACAAAGAGGCGCAAAAATCAAAAAACAACAGAGTGAACCACCTGTATTTTTGTGCTTCTTGTGTTTTTCGTGGCGAATGCCGTTCATATTTTTCTCTTCGATTTCCGAATTAAGCTTCGGAGTAACTTATCATATTTCGCGCGGTATAGCGGTAAGCTGACAGGTTTTTTCGTGTAATGCGAGAGGATCAGCGCGTTGGCCAGCTCGACACTGTTCCGACCCTCGATTACGTTGACCGGCGGTTCTTTGCCCGCGAGAACTCGCCGGGCAAATTCGCCGTACACAGAGAAATGCGTGGCGTCGGTCTGCGGAAATTCAAACCGTTGCGTCTCCACTTTTGGTTTCGACCAAATCTCGTGGCTGTTCTGAATATGATCGCTTAACGCCGGCGAGATCTTCTCAAAAGTCAGCCCATTTTCGACAACCAATCGCCCGTTCTCACCGCAAAACTCGAACCGCTCTTGATTTGGCGCCTGGATCGTTGAGGTATGCAAGAAACCCTGCGCCCCATTCTCGTATTCGAGCAGTGCGCTGGCGCAGTCTTCGACTTCGATCTTGTGTTTCAATGTCGGCGTCCATGCATACACTTTTTTCGGCATCCCGCCGAGCCACGTAAACAGATCGAGAAAATGCGGCGCTTGATTTAGCAACACCCCGCCGCCTTCCCCGCGCCATGTCGCGCGCCAGCCGCCACTGTTATAGTAAGCTTGGGTTCGATACCAAGCGACAACCATCGTCGTGCGGTAGAGCGCCCCAACCGTGCCGTTTGTGAGAAGCTCTTTCGCTTTTTTCAGGTCCGGTCGAAAACGCGTCTGGAAAACGACTCCGAGCTTCGCCCTGGATTTTTTCGCCGCGGCGATCATCTGGTCGGCTTCGCTCGCGGTCACGCAGAGCGGTTTTTCGGTAAGCACATGCTTGTTTGCCTTGAGCGCTTTGAGCGCCAGGTCACAGTGAAACGGATGCGGCGTGCAAATGGCGATGGCATTGATGTCCGGGGAGCCGAGCATCTCGTCGTAGGTTACGAAAAACCGCGCATTCTCTTTCGACGCGATCTCGCGGCAACGGTCGGCGGCAACGTCTGTTAATCCAACCAGCTCGCAGCAATCAGGATTTTTGCGGATGGCGTCGCGATGGGTGGAAGCGATTCCCGCCGCGCCGCCGACGATTCCGAAACGGAGTTTTTTCATATCCATAGATTTCATTAACCGCGAAATACACGAAACACGCGAAATATTCGCGTACTCTAAAAACAGATTTTTTTCGATTTAACGCTTCAACTTTTTAGCGATTCAACGATCTTGCGCAACCCCGAGAGATACTGCGGAAGCGCCACTTCCGGCTCTTCCAAATCGGGATGCCACGTCTTTTCCCATTCCACACACAAAAATCCTTGATAACCACTCTGCCGCAGAACTTTCACGCATTCGCGTACGGGAATATCTCCTTCTCCGAGCAGTTTGTAACGATACTTGTCGCCGCCTAACGAAACAGAATCTTTGATATGTGTGTGGCGCACCCACGGGCGTATCCGCGCGAATGTCTCGGCGATCGGTTCTCCGTGAAACCGCGCGGGATGATGCATATCCCACAGTATTCCGATGTTGTCGTGCCCCGCCAGTTCGATGAGTCGTTCGACGTGCTCCGATTTGCTGAAATCATCGTGCGTCTCCAAAATCGGCTGTACGCCGCGCGACGAACCAAATTCGGCCAAGTCACGAAACTTTTTTGCGGCCGACTCCATTGCACGGTCGTAGTCCGTTTTCTCTTTCGGAAGCGTGCCGCCAAAAATTCGCACGTAAGGTGAGCCAAGCGCCGCCGCCAAATCAATATGTCGCCGTGCCAAGTCCATTGCCTTTTCGTCAGCGGTCACAACGGAGGCAGATGTGTCCAAGCACGCCACGGCCAGCCCTGCTTCGGCCAACTCACGTTTGCTCTGTGCGATTCGGTCGGGCTGCATCTCTGGTGACTTCGTCAAATCGCGAACATCCTGGATGAACCGCAATTCCACTCCGTCGTATCCCATTTTCCGTCCGGTGGTGAGAATTTCCCGCCACGTCCATTTCGGACACGCCAACGTCATGAAACAAAATTTCATTGGGACGATGGTAACAGAGGATATACCACGAAACACGCGAAAAGACGCGAAAGAAGGCAGGGGAAAAGTGGGTCTGTGGACGTTTTCGCGAGCGTTCGCGTCTTTCGCGGTTGATCAAAATGCGGTAATAACGATCTTCGCCGTGGCAGCCGCCGCGATTGTTTTTTCTCGCTCGAGCAAGAGAGTTCGGTTCGCCTCGATCGCGAGCACGGCGATCTTTGCCTCGCGGCAGGTTTCGATGGTGCGCGGACCGATGGTGGGAATATCAAATCGCATATCTTGATTTGGCTTGCTTACTTTTACCACGACTGCGCCAACATCTTTCCCGGCGAGCAATCCTCCGCGTTTGATGCACTCGTCCGTGCCTTCCCACGCCTCGACGGCCAGTACGACGCCATTCTTGACGACAACGGTCTGACCGATATCGAACGACGACACGCCCTTTGCGATTTTCAAGCCGAACTCGATGTCGGCGCGCTGTTCGTCGGACGGCTGACGTTTCGTCAGCACGCCCGCGCCCGGCATCAATTCTTTCAGAAATGGCGCGGCGTCGATCAAATGCACGCCTTCCTTCTCCAATTCGGCGGCAATCGCGCCAAAAATACTCTCCGCGTTTTTTTCTTTGAGCCGCGCCAGCAGTTTTACGGCACGCAGATCGGGACGCAGATTGAAAAGATTTTTGGGCGCGATCTGTCCAACCATGATGCACTCGCGCACGCCTCGCGTCGTGAACGTCTCGATGAGCTTGCCAAGCTGACCCACCTTGAGCCAGACCGCTTCGTCCGCGAGTTTTTCGATTTCCTCGCGCGTCTCTCCGTCGAACGCAGCTGCCACAAGCAATTTCACGCCGTTGGCGCGAGCCGCGCGCGCCGCCGCCAGGGGCAATTCGCCGCTTCCAGCAATGATGCCGAGTTTATCCATATCACCTGCGCTTAGTTACTTTATATTCCGCCCGCACTTCACGCAATAGATCGCCAAAGTCGCGTTCGAGCCGTTTCAGAACTTCTTGATCTTTCTCGCGATTGGCCGCTCGCTTGGAATCAAGGATATGCTTTAGACTCGCGACACGAACGGGGACACGCGTAACTTTATGAACTTTGCTACCGCGCCATACTTCATCGAAGCTTGGACCGGAAATGTGCGTAATTAGGTCCACCGTCGGGCCGCCATAGGGATCGCTAAATGTTACCGTCACCTCTGCCGCAATTAGATTGGTGGAGTGCACTTTCGGCAAGGAATCTGTCATGCCGATTTTCCGAAAAGCCGCGCGTGCCCGATCAAGGTGCTTGGGGTCGGGTCGAACAAAAAAATCAAAGTCCTGCGACACAAGTGGAGAGCCGTGAACTGAGGCAGCGCTCAACCCAATCCACGCGTAATCCGCCTTGGAGCGGTGGATGGCGCGTAATATTTCGACGTAATGTGGCATTAACGGGAATCCGCCTTGCTGCGACCAACAATCTTGCTTTTACGAAGGGCACGAATGCACTCGGCCATCTCCAACGCACCAAAGGCGCGGTTGGGAAACAGTCCCTCCTCCGCCGCGCGGAAGATTGGCGCCCATCGCCGCTGCCATGCAGCATCAGAGCTGGGCCGTCGCTGTTTTCGTTTTGCTGCCATAAATCAGCCCAAACATAGCGTAGGGGACGAATTCTGTCACGCCAAGATGGAAAATTGAAGCTCCGAACTTGTGTGAAGCAATAGGTTCTAACCACGAACGCACACGAATGGACACGAATGGAGGAATAGGATTCTTCCAGCAATTTTACGGTCGCGCCTTGAAAGGCGCTCCTACATCTGATACCACAGACCCATGGCCTACGATTCGATGCGGGCGTTTGTGGCGCGATTGGAGCGCGAGGGTGAGCTGAAACGGATTTCGGCGGAGGTGGATCCCGTGCTCGAAATCACTGAGATCGCCGACCGCGAGATGAAGTCGGCGGGCGGAGGTAAGGCGTTGCTGTTCGAAAAATGCACAGGGTCACGCTTTCCGCTGCTGATCAATGCCTACGGTTCGACGCGGCGAATGGCGATGGCGCTCGGCGTGACCGATGTGGAGGATTTGGCGCGCGACCTGGAAGTGCTGATGAAAGCCAAACCGCCCCGGACATGGCAAGAGGCGATTTTACTGCTCGGCACGGCCTTCGAGTTACGGCACGCGAAACCGAAGCGCGTCGGCGGTGGCACGTGTAAGGAAGTTGTGCATCGCTTCGACGAAAAGACGTTGGACCCGGGACTTGGGACGTTAGACTCTCTACCAATCCAGAAATGCTGGCCAATCGACGCGGGCCGATTCATCACGCTGCCGCTGGTGATCACACGCGACCCGGATACTGGCGCTCGAAACGTCGGTTGTTATCGGATGCAGGTGATTGACGGGCGCACCACGTTTATGCACTGGCAATTGCAGAAGACTGGGGCGCGCCACTGGCGACGCTACTGCGAGCTAAAACAACGGATGCCGGTGGCAGTCGGCTTGGGTGGCGATCCGGTGCTGGCGTTCGCGGCGACCGCGCCGTTGCCGGATGGGATAGACGAATTTATTTTCGCGGGTTATGTCCGCAAAAAAACCGTCGAACTGGTCAAGTGCGAGACGAACGACCTTGAAGTTCCCGCCGAATGTGATTTTGTGCTCGAAGGTTACGTTGATCCGAACGAACCGACCGCGATGGAAGGACCGTTTGGCGATCATACGGGGTATTACTCGTTGCCCGAGCCGTACCCGAAGTTTCACCTGACGGCGATCACGCATCGGCGCGACGCGATTTATCCCAGCACGATCGTCGGTCCGCCGCCGATGGAGGATTTCTATATGGGCACCGCCAGCCTGCAAATTTTTCTGCCGGTGTTCAAACTCAACTTCCCTGAACTGGTGGATATGGCGCTGCCCGCCGAAGGCGCGTTTCACAATCTCGTGTTCGTCTCCATCAAAAAAACATTTCCGTATCAAGCCATGCGCGTCATGCACGGGCTATGGGGCATGGGACAAATGATGTTCGCCAAAATCATCGTGGTGGTGGATGCTGACGTGAACGTGCACAATACACAGGAAGTTCTTTGGCACATGACGGCGAACATGGATCCGCAGCGGGACACGCTCTTTACCAAAGGCCCCGCCGACGTGCTCGATCATGCCACGCCGCAATTGGGTCTTGGCTCGAAAATGGGCATTGACGGCACGCGCAAAATCGTAGGCGAAACCGATTGCCGCCCCTGGCCGACAGTAATTCGGATGAGCGATGAAGTAAAACGGCGTGTGGACGAAATAAGACTTCTTAAAAACACCTAGATTGCCGCGTGGAGCTTGTCCGCTGCGTCGTTTGGCGGGTTACACAGCCCTACTTCCTTCCTATCCTTAAACTATAAATTCCTCGCGCAATCTCTTTATTCCGCCCGCTTCAAATCAGGCGAAGCCTTGCGGGCGCCGGGCGAGCAAGTAATTGGCAAACTTGTCCGCCGAGTTGTATGGCGGATTGACGAACTGCTGATTTGCTGTCAGGATGCTCCCGTGAAATGAGGCGAAAAATACCGAGGTGGATTATTAAATCTGATTTTTTGCGGAATTTCCTGTGTTTCTCGGTTTTAACCATATGCAAAAATACTATTTAACCACTGCGATTGATTACATCAACGCGACGCCGCATGTGGGTCATGCGCTCGAAAAGATCGGCGCCGACGTGCTTGCCCGTTGGAAGCGGATGAACGGCTGCGAGGTTCATTTCCTCACTGGGACCGACGAGCATTCGCTCAATATCCAGCGCCAAGCCGAAAAACAGGGCGTCACGCCGCACGAGTTTTGCAACTCGATGGTCGAAAACTGGAAACAAACCTGGACGCAGCTCGGCATCAGCTACGACCAATTCATTCGCACCACCGACCCGCAACATGAACGTGCCGTTGCGGTACTCTTTCAGAAATTGTACGACGCGGGACATCTTTACCTCAATGATTACGAGGGACTGTACTGTCCCAGCTGCGAAAATTTTTATACCGAGAAAGATGCACCCGATTTTCAATGCCCCACGCACAAGCGGGCTCTCGAAGTCGTGAAGGAAAAGAATTACTACTTCAGGTTGACCGCCTTCGAGTCGCAACTTCGCCAACTCATCACCAGCGGCGAGTTTGCCATCGAACCGGTGCCGCGTCGGAACGAAATTCTCGGATTGCTCGATGAAGGTCTACGCGATGTGACGTTCACGCGCGCGTCCGTCAAGTGGGGCG
Source organism: uncultured Verrucomicrobiota bacterium (assembly GCA_964348665.1). Lineage (GTDB taxonomy): Bacteria > Verrucomicrobiota > Verrucomicrobiia > Palsa-1439 > CAYGDP01 > CAYGDP01. The sequence continues at coordinate 10,693 of CAYGDP010000021.1, read as the reverse complement.
TCTCCTGCCCCATCGCGAAGGAGCAAACGATTTGGATCTGGTTCGACGCGCTGGTAAATTACATCAGCGCCATCGGCTTTCCCAATGATCCCGCTCGATTTGAAAAACTCTGGCCCGCCGACGTTCATATCATCGGCAAGGACATCACGCGTTTTCATTGCGTCATCTGGCCGGCAATGCTGCTTGGGGCGGGACTACCGCTTCCCAAGAAAGTGTTTGCGCATGGATTCATCACCGTGAACGGCGAAAAACTTTCAAAGACGGTCGGAAACGTCATTGATCCGAACGAAGCAATCGCCAAACATGGCGTTGACGCGCTTCGGTATTTTTTACTGCGGGAAGTGCCGTTCGACGGCGACGGCGATTTCTCGTGGACGAAGTTCGAACAGCGATATAATTCGGAGCTGGCGAATGACCTTGGCAATTTCGTCAATCGCGCGGTCTCGATGATCCATCGCTATCGCGAAGGAAAGGTGCCACAACCAACCGCCGATTCGCCACTCACCAGCGAAATTCGAACTCTAACCGAAGAGACGCGCAAGATTTTTGCGTCAAAAATGGACGCGATCCTGTTTCACGAAGCGCTCGCGACACTCTGGAAGTTCGTTCAGTTCTGCAATGCCTACGTGGAATCCAACGCGCCGTGGGCGCTCGCCAAGAAACCAGAACAATCAGCGGACCTTTCGACGGTGCTCTACAACCTCGCTGAAGCGGCGCGCGTCATCGCAGTGATGCTGGAACCGTTCATGCCTCAAAGCTCGGCAAAAATATTTTCCCAGCTCGGCCTGCCTGAAAACCGCGATGGTTTTGGAGGCGCGGCTTGGGGCAAATTGGCGCCGGGCACGCTCCTAGCCAAGCCGACACCGCTTTTCCCTAAAGCGGTATAAAAACCAGGGAAAACCCACGTCACAAAAATAATGCATTTCCATGTTGACAATCTGGAGCTTTATGTCTAAATTTGGCGCGTTTCGGTGAGTAATGGAGGTTCAAGGAACACCGAATAAGCTGAATCGGAGCATTATGGCTGGCGTACGACCAGTAAACTTTACAGGGACGTTTCGCTTGGCGCTTGACGCCAAGTCGAAGCGCGTGGCGATTCCGTCCAAGTGGCGACTTGAGTCCGGGCAGGATTTTTATGTCACTCCCAATCCAAACGGAAATTGTCTTTCCGTTTACACGCTCGACGAGCATCAAAAGGCCTTCGCCAAAATCGATGCCGCTCCCAATTTAAGCGAGGCCGAAAAGGTCGCCGCCAAGCGTGTCTTCGGCGCGCGCACTCACACGACATTTTGCGACTCGCAAGGTCGCGCCGTCTTGGATGCCGATCAACTGGCTTGGGCTGGCATTACCACCAAGGCGGTGCTGACAGGTCGCGGATCGAATTTTGAAATTTGGTCGCCGGAAAAATGGAAAGACGTGGAAAGTCAATCGGCGACGAAACTGGAAGACGTGGCAAAGCTGGTCGGTCTCTAACCCAACAACCAAGAAAAGGAAACCAATGAAATTCAACAACGTCAACTTCGTACGATTCCTAAGCATGGGAGGATCGCTTAGCCATAGCGCGGGACGCGGATGGAAATTTGGCGCGCGCCGCCGCCCGATGTACACAGACCTGACGCAGATCGACAATTTCACCGCATTGAGCGGGGCGAAACCGACTCGCAGCACACCGGCTCCCCCGCCGCCTCGGCGCGAATCGACCATTCGGGGCGACATTTATGATGACGCAGTGACACCAACCGTGGAAAACGGGAAGCGTCTGCGCGCCTTGCGCGGCGATAGCACCACCAAGGTTTTGCAATGGCTCGGTGTGCGTCATGCCCGTCCCTAAAGGAGAAAACATGGATGCCCTACCACCAACCAGTCCTACTCCGCGAAGCCATCGAGGCTGTGCAGCCAAAACCGCACGGGAGGTATGTGGACGGTACGCTGGGTGGGGGCGGACATGCGGAGGCGATCCTCGAGGCGTGTTCGCCCGACGGGGAACTTTTGGGCATCGACCGCGACGGCGACGCGATCGCGGCGGCGCGGCGGCGATTAAAACCCTACGGCCGACGCGCCCGGCTGGTGCGCGCCAACTTCGCCGAGTTGGGCGCGGTGACTTCGAAATTTGGTTGGTTGACGGTGAACGGCGTGTTGTTCGATCTGGGCGTCTCGAGCCACCAGCTCGACAGCGCCGACCGCGGTTTTAGTTATGGGAAAGAAGGTCCGTTGGATATGCGGATGGACCGGCGGCAAGCGCTGACGGCAGCGCGGCTGTTGAACGAAGCGAGTGAAGATGAAGTGAGGAACATTTTGGAGACTTTCGGCCAAGAGCGGCGTGCGCGAATTGTCGTTCGTGCCATCGTGCGGGCGCGGACGCGGCAAAAATTCGTCACGACAACCGATCTGGCCGAAATAATTTCGAGGGTGGGGATGGGGCAGCGCGGCTACGTGGATGCAGCCGCGCGGATTTTTCAGGCGATTCGAATCGCTGTGAACAACGAGCTAGACAACTTGGAGCGCGGACTGGCGGCTGCGGTCGAACGGCTAGCCAGCGGCGGGCGTCTCGCGGTCATTTCATTCCATTCGGGGGAGGATGCCATTGTCAAGCACACCTTCCGACGTCTTGGCGGCGAGTGCATATGTCCGCCGGATTTCCCCGAATGTCGGTGCAATCCAACCCGGATCCTGCGCGTCCTGACTCGCCGCGCGATAGTCCCCTCGCCTGTTGAAGTGGCAGCCAACCCGCGCGCGACCAGCGCCCGGCTACGAATCGCGGAGAAACTCTGATGTTTTCGGCGACTGGCAACCAACGCAAGACGACAGCGGCACTCCGCTGGCGGTTACTAACGCGCGGAGCGACGCTCGCGGCAATCGTCGGCGGCGCGGCACTCGGATACGTCTGGCAGAAAAACAAGATTCACCAGCTTGGATACGAAATTCGCCAGCGCGAGCAAGACGTCAAGGCGCTTCGCGCCAAACAAGACCTGCTCCAAGCCAAGCTAGCCGAAATCAAATCGCCCCGGGCGTTGCTGGACAAATGTCAGGCGTGGAAAATCGGCCTGGTCGTTCCCAAGCAATCGCAGATCGTTCGCGTGAACGAACCCAAGCTCCATGATGCGCCGCCGCCGATCCTCTTTGCCGAGGCGCCGGCTTCAACAACGCAACCAATTCCACCAGCGCCCGTCAAACCCACCAAACTACAAACAGCGAGGAATTCGCCGCCCCCGCGACACCGAGGCGGGTAACCAAATCGTAATCATATCTATAATGACAGGGTCAACCGCACGATGACCAATCACAATCAAAAATACAGAGTCTTGGGCATTCTGCTGGTAATCCTAGCGGCGTTTGTCGGTCTAAGCTGGCGGCTCGCCTACCTTCAAGTCGTCAAACACGACGAATTTGCCGAGCGCGCCGATGACGCGCATCTTCGCACCCAAATCATCCCCGCCCGGCGCGGAGACATTCGCGACCGTAACGGCGCCTTGTTGGCCACCAGCATCCCCGTCAAAACCGTTTTTTTGGACGCAAAAACATGGAGCGAACGTCGCCCCTCATCCGAAGCGCGGCAGCGGCTCGTCCAACTTCTTTCCCTTGATTCCCGGTGGCTCGACGAAAAAATCGCGACCAACAAACGTTATATCGTGCTCGCCCGCAAAGTTTCGATGGAAACAACCGATGCCCTTCGCGGCTTGAAAATTCACGCGCTCGGCTACGAAGACGATTTTCTGCGCCGCTATCCGCTCGACCGGTCTCTGTGTCATACCCTTGGATTTGTGGATTTCGATGGAATCGGAACACAAGGCATCGAGCGCACGTACGATGTTTATCTGGCTGGGCAAGCTGGATGGAGGATCGCGCCGCGCGACAATCGCGGCCGAGAAATCGTCGCCTGGCGTCAGGAAGAAGTCCCCGCGCGGGACGGATACACGGTCGAGCTGACCATCGATCATGTGATCCAAGACATCGTCGAAGCGGAGCTGGCGGAGCAGGTGAAACTTTCGCAACCGCTCAACGCCTGTGCCATAGTGATGCATCCACGCACGGGAGAAGTGCTAGCGATGGCGAGTTATCCCACCTTTAACCCGAACAAACCAAGCGCCGACCCCATCGAACATCAAAAAAATATTCCCATCGTCAACACATTCGAGCCTGGCTCGACGTTCAAGATCGTCCCCGTCGCGGGCGCTCTCAACGACAACCTTGTCAAGCCGGGCGATGTGTTCAATTGCCACAATGGCTCGTTCACCTATGCGGGAAAAGTGCTCCGTGACGCGCATCCGCACGGCAATCTTGCCGTCTGGCAAATCATCCAAAAATCCAGCAACATCGGCGCCGCGTTGATCGGGCTGAAAATGGGCGATCACCGGCTTTATCATTACATCGAGGCGTTCGGGTTCGGGTCGCGCACCGGCCTGGACCTTCCCGCGGAAGTCCGGGGCATCGTCAATCCCGTCCAGCGCTGGTCAAAACTGGAAATCACTCGCATCCCCATGGGTCAATCCATCGCCGTCACGCCGATGCAAATGATCCGCGCCATGGCCGCCATGAGCAATGGCGGAGAACTGATGCAGCCGTACATCGTCCGGCGCATCCGGTCGAAAGACGCAACCACCATCGCCGAATTTTTTCCGCGCCTCATCGCGCGCCCTGTTTCGGCGCGAACATCCGCCCAGATGAACGCTGCGCTCAAATCGGTTGTCTCCGACGAAGGCACGGCCAAGAAAGCCATGCTCGCCGACTGGGAAGTCGCGGGTAAAACCGGTACGGCGCAAAAATACGAAAATGGCCAGCCGTCACACACAAAATTTATCGGCAGTTTCATTGGCTATCTGCCGGCGGACGATCCCAAACTCTGCATCCTCGTCGTTCTCGACGAACCCAAAGGCGCGTATTACGGCGGCGACATCGCGGCGCCGGTGTTTCGCCGGATCGCCGAGCGGTCCGCCGCCTATCTGAACATACCACCGCGACCGACTGCGGCAAAAACCAAGCGCATTGCCAGCGCGCAACCCTCTCGCACGAATGCAACTCGCCGCACTAATTAAACCCATCGCGCCCCTCGCCATTGACGGCTCGCTTGACCGCGACGTCACCGCGATCTGCTATGACTCTCGCCGCGTCACGCAAGGTTCGGTTTTCGTCGCGCTCCCCGGCGAAAACACCGACGGTCACCGATTTGTCGAAGCCGCCATCGAGCGCGGCGCGGCGGCTGTGATTGTCACTCGCAATGGAATTCCGCACGGTCGCACCACGTTGGTGCGCGTCGCGGATCCGCGTCGAGCTCTGGCCGAACTGGCCTCCGAGTTTCACGGTCATCCAGCAACCAAGTTGAAAATGGTCGGCATCACCGGCACGAACGGCAAGACAACCGTAGCGTTTATGGCGAAGCAAATCCTTCAGGCCGCCGGCCAAAAAGCGGGATTGATTGGAACGGTTCGATATGAAATCGGCGACCGCACGATCCCGGCCAATCGCACCACTCCCCAAGCGTTGGAATTGCAAGAAATGCTCGCCCAAATGATTCGAGCGGATTCCAAGGCTTGCTCGATGGAAGTGTCCAGCCACGCCCTCGATCAAAAACGCGTGCTGGGCATCGATTTTGACGCCGCCGTTTTCACCAATCTTACGCAGGATCACCTCGATTATCATAAGACGATGGACGCCTACTTCGACGCCAAGCTGACTCTGTTTCGGTCGCTCGGTCAGCGTCAAAAACAATCGTTCGCCGTCGTCAATGCCGACGATCCGCGAGCCTCGCGGGTCGCCGAGTCTCTCGCGCCATTCGTTCGCTGTCTTACATTTGGCATCGCGCGCAACTCCGATATCCGCGCTAGAGAAGTGTCCCTTTCCGTTGGCGGTTCGAAATTTTCGGCCGAAACTCCCGGCGGCCGCAGCAAGATTAATCTTCCGCTCATCGGCCGTCACAATGTTTCTAACGCGCTCGCCGCGATTGGCGTCGGCCTTGGATTCGGCATCCCTCTCGAAACCATCAGCGCCGCCCTCGAACAACTCCGGCGCGTGCCCGGCCGTCTCGAAACCATTACCGAAGGCCAGCCCTTCCGTGTCTTCGTGGATTACGCACACACGGACGATGCCGTACGCAATGTCCTGACAACGCTACGCGAACTAAAACCGAAACGGCTGATCATCGTGTTTGGCGCTGGCGGCAGCCGTGACACCAAAAAGCGGGCGTTGATGGGACGGGCAGCCAACGACGGAGCGGACATCTCGATATTGACCAGTGACAACCCCCGCAAGGAAGACCCGCGAGAAATCATTCGGATGATCGAATCCGGGTTTAGTGACAAAAAGAAATTTGAGGTCATCGTAGACCGGCGACAGGCGATTGAGCGCGCCCTGAAGATGGCGGAAGCAGGCGACATTGTTCTGCTGGCCGGAAAAGGGCATGAGACCGTCCAGGAGTACGCGGACACGATCGTGCCGTTTGATGACCGCGAAGTGGCACGAGAAATATTGGTGAGATGGAAAAACTGACACTGCAATGGTTAGCCCAAGCGACGCAGGGCGAGTTACGGGGTGGTTCCGCCAAGCGGACCAAGGCGGTCGTGCGCGCGGTTTCGACGGATTCACGATCGATTCCGCGGGGCGCGTTGTTCGTGGCGCTGAAGGGGGATCGCTTCGATGGCCACTCGTATATGGCGCTAGCGGCGGCGCGGGGCGCAGCGGCAGCACTGGTCTGCCGAGAATTTGCGGACGGAGCGGAATCCCGCGCGAGCCGGATCCCGCTGATTGTGGTGGGCGACACATTGGCCGCGTTGCAAGCGGCGGCGCGGACGTATCGGCGGCAGCAATTGAAGAACATGAGGGCAATCGCCGTGACGGGCAGCAACGGCAAAACGACAACCAAGGAGGCAATAGCAACCGTGATGACCGAAAAGTTTAAAGTCGTGAAAAGCGAGGGAAACCTGAACAACCACATCGGCGTGCCGCTTTCCGTGCTGCGGGCGGATGCCGACGACGAACTCGGTGTTTTCGAGCTGGGGATCAATCATCCCAATGAACTCCCGCCGCTGGTGGACATCTGCAACCCGCAGGTCGGCGTGATCACCAACATTGGCGAAGCGCACCTCGAATTCTTCGGCGACAAATCCGCCGTCGCCGACGAAAAAGGGAAGCTGATTGAGGCGCTGCCGACTTCCGGATGCGCCGTGCTCAATGCCGACGATGAATGCACTCCGAAGTTGCGGGAACGCACCCGGGCAAAAGTGATCACCGCGGGGTTTGCAGCCGAGGCCGATGTTCGCGCCGAAAATGTCCACTGGGAAAAAGGCAAACTTTGTTTCGACCTTCATTTTGAGGATGAAACCGAAGTCCCGGAGGTGTGGCTCGATGCGGTCGGGAAACATCAGGTTTATAGCCCCCTCTTTGCCGCCGCGGTGGCGCGCGAGTTTGGACTGAACCCCAAAACCGTCGCGCGCGCCTTGAAAAAGTTTCAGCCGCCGGAAAGCCGTCTGCGCCTCCAGCGCGTTGGCGGCACCCAACTCATTGACGACAGTTACAACGCCAATCCGGACTCGATGATCGCATCGCTGAACGCACTCGCGTCCCTTCCCAAGGCCAAACGCCGCATCGCATTACTGGGCGACATGGCCGAGTTGGGCGCAGCGAGCGAGCGGGGTCACCGCGCGGTAGGTTCCGCAGCCGCCCAGTCAAGGCTCGATGCGTTGTTGGTGGTGGGTGAACAATCGCGATGGATTGCCGAGGCGGCAAAGAAAGGCGGGCTGATTCGCACAACACAATTTGGGAGCGCGTCGGAAGCGGGAGCGGCGCTGGCACGGTTGGCGCGGCGGGGCGACGCAATTTTAGTGAAAGCATCGCGGGCGACGAAGCTGGAAGACGCGATCGCGGTGTTTCGGAAGAATTTTAGCAAGAAGGTATGAACGATGCTCTGGTATCTGTCAGATTGGGAAAATGCGTTTGGACCGTTGCGTGTATTCAAATACGTGACGTTCCGCGCGGGAGGCGCCTTGCTGACGGCGTTTTTGCTGTCGCTCTTGCTTGGCCCGACGGTGATCGCGTGGTTACGGCGATTGAAAGTCGGCCAGGAAATTCGCGGCGCGGACGAATTGCGCGAGCTGCACGAAACCCATGGCAAGAAAGCAGGGACACCGACTATGGGCGGGATTTTGATTCTGGCTACGCTGACCGCGTCGACGCTCCTCTGGGCGCGACCGACCGATCAATTCATTATCATAACCTTGCTCTGCACGCTGTACCTCGGGGTGGTTGGATTTTCCGACGATTACCTGAAGGTGGTCCGCAAACAATCCAAGGGACTGATTGCGACGCAAAAGATTCTGCTGCAAATGTTGCTCGGGCTGGCGGTTGGCGCGTATCTCTTTTTGAACCACAACACCTCCACGCTGGTGCAACAACTCTATGTCCCGTTCCTCAAATCGCCTCTCCTGTCGATGGGGCTGTGGGCGATTGTGTTCATCGAATTGATTCTCATCGCCACCGCCAACGCAGTGAATCTGACCGATGGATTGGACGGCCTGGCCGCCGGCTGCTCGTTTATCGCGGCGTCCATGTTCGCTATCATCGCGTATCTTGCGTCCCACGCGAAGATCGCCGACTACCTGAACATTCCGCACCTGATCAACTCGGCAGAGCTGGTGGTTTTCTGCGCGGCGTTGGCCGGCGCCACGCTCGGTTTTTTGTGGTTCAACTGTCATCCGGCGCAAGTGTTCATGGGCGACACGGGTTCGCTCGCGATCGGCGGCGCGCTTGGAATCGTGGCAATCCTGATCAAGCAGGAATTGACGCTGATTATCATCGGCGGCGTGTTTGTCTTGGAAGCGCTTTCGGTGATCTTGCAAGTGGCGTCGTTCAAATTACGAGGCGTGCGCATCTTCAAGATGTCCCCCCTCCATCATCATTTCGAATACGACTGGAAAGAGACAACCGTGGTGGTTCGGTTTTGGATCCTGGCAATCATTTTTGGGTTGATCGGTCTGGCAACGTTAAAACTGCGATGAGGTTCGCTCCGGCGGACCCGTCCACAATGTAAAGGAAATGAACTTTATGGATAAACGCGTATTAGTGTTGGGACTCGGAAGAAGCGGCATTGCCGCGGCAAACCTGCTGCGCGACCAGCGCGCCCACGTGGTCGCCTTCGACCAATCCACCAGCCCCTCGCTCGAACAATCGGCGGCCAGATTGCGCGAACGCGGAATCGAAACCCGCCTCGCCGTCTCCGGCGTGAACGAGTTTTCTTTCGATCTGGTGGTGACCAGTCCCGGCATTGATCCGCGCCAACCACTCGTCCAGTCGCTTGCCGAGCGCAAAATCACGGTCATCGGCGAATTGGAATTGGGATATTTGCTCTGCCCCTGCCCCATCATTGCCATCACCGGCACAAACGGAAAAACAACAACGACCGAGCTGGTAGACCAAGTCTTGCGCGCAGGCGGCAAACGCACACTTGCCGCTGGCAACATCGGTCACGCCCTTTGCGATGCCGTGCGATGCGACGAACCGCTCGATGCGTTGTCGGTCGAAGTCAGCAGCTTTCAACTCGAATCCATCCGGTCGTTTCATCCGCGAGTGAGCGTCCTTTTGAACATCACTCCCGATCACCTCGACCGGTACAACTCGCTTCAGGACTATGCGAGCGCGAAGGCGCGCGTGTTCGAGAATCAAACCGCGGACGATTTTGCCGTGATTAACGCCGACACGATTCCACAACTGACTGCCCTTGGCATCCGGCCGGTCGCGCGCTTGATCACCTTCAGCGACCGTGGCGGCCAGGCAGACTATCGGTTTCAGGACGGCGCCATTTGGCGCGGCGGCGCAAAGCTGTTATCCATCACCGATACGCATCTCCGCGGCCCGCACAACGCCCAAAATATCATGGCGGCGCTCGCTGTCGCCGAGACCATGTCCGTGCCTCTCGACGCCGCTCGTCGCGCCGTTTGCGAATATCGTCCCCGCCCTCATCGCTGCGAGTTCGTGGCCACGGTGGACGGTGTTGATTACATCAACGACTCGAAAGCAACCAACCCCGACGCGGTTGAAAAAGCGCTGGCGGGAATGACTCGACCGGTCATTCTCATCGCGGGCGGCAAGGACAAGGGGTTCGACTTTTCCGCGCTCAAACCGGCCATTCAAGCGAAGGTTCGACGAGTCATTTTGATCGGAGAAACCGCGCCGAAGCTGTTGCAATGCTGGGGCGATGTTGCTATATGCGAATGCGTGACAAATTTCGAAGCGGCCGTTCGCGCAGCGCAACTCTCTGCACGCCAGGGAAATATCGTCCTGCTGTCTCCCGCTTGCTCAAGTTTCGATATGTTCAAGGATTTTGAAGATCGTGGCGAGCAGTTCAAAACGATTGTTCGCCAGCTTGTCAACCAAACCGCCTCGGCCGTTTCGCCGAGCTCTCAACCCAAACCCAAGAAAGGTAAACACCAATGAAAACCCCAGTCGTAATCGCCGCAGTCATCGCACTGCACGTCGTCGTCATCGGCGGCGTGCTGCTGATCGGCGGCTGTAAAACCGCGCCCCAGGCGTGGAAAAAAGATAAAGATAAAACCGCGCAAGCGCAACCAGCGGAGACGGTCGTCCCACCACCTCCCACAAATATTATCGCGCCGCCACCTCCTCCCCCTCCGCCGCCACCCGTTGCCGCCGAACGCAGCTACTCCGTGGCCAAAGGCGACACGCTTTCCGGCATCGCCAAGAAAGA
>CAYGDP010000020.1:0-72358 GCA_964348665.1 uncultured Verrucomicrobiota bacterium | reverse complement strand
GTCCGAGCGGGGTCACGCGGAAACTATCGCGCTCGCTGCCTTTGCCCAGATTGTAGTAATCGCGTCCTTCGATGAGGCGTTCGATGATGATCTGTTTGATGGTGGTGACAGCGTTTCCCCATTCGCGCGAGATTTCACTCACGCTCTTGCTGCGATGCATGTCCACGATGATTTGGCGTTCTTGCGCGGTATAGATTCCGCGATGTTGTTGCGGCGGCAAAATGCCTTTGTCACGAAGCTGCTTGATCAGCGCCGAGACATTGTGCGGCGCTTCGCCAAGTTCCTCGACGAGCTGACCGAGGCGGAACGTGCCCTCGGCGCTCGGCACGGGAGAGAACCCCGCGCCACCCGTGATCCGCGCCAGACTATCCGCCAACGGCGAAAATGCGCGAAGCTTGGATAGAACGTCGCTCAATTGACGACCCAGCTCCGCATCGCGACGGAGCAAGTCCATTTCGCGTTCGACGGCGTTGGCGACGATGACAACCGAACCGCGCAGGGCTTCGATTTCCGCGTTCAGAGCTGCTTTCTTTTGCAATAGCTCGGCTTTCTGCGTTTGGAGCAGGGCCAATTTTCCTTCCACAACTTCGCGGCTCTGCTTGACTTCGTCATTCAACGCGTTGGCAAACGCTTCATCACCGCAACGCTCGGCGATTCGACGGGTGCCTTCGTCATTGAGCAGTTTTTCGCCCAGACGCTCGACATCCTGCCGGACTTGGGCCAGGTTGGTGTAGCAATTGCGATACAACCGGCGCAGTGTTTGCGCCATCAGTTCGTCTGTCGGAGGTAAATTGTCGAGAGTCGGCGACATGGCCGAGGGGGCAATTGAGGCGTTTGCCGTCGCTGTGGTTTCAGCGGCCGGTGTTGTTGAGGCGACATTGATGGTTTCGATGGTTTCCATGGTCAGTCTCGTTTCTTCTATGGGTTTGACATTGGATCCAACTTCTGACGGAATGGGGGTCAAGATGGGTTGGATCGGTTTAGGATTGGGATCGGAGAAAATTGATTCTGGAGCGGGGTTGATTGTTGCGGTGGGGATGACCGATTCGCGAAAGGATCGTTCGTGTTCTTCGATCAGTCCTTGCACGGCCTCGCGCAGGTAGGCAGATGCCGTCTCGCGACTCGCATCGCCAGGCAACCGCTGCAAATGTTGTGTCAACGTTTCTGTATAGGGATAGGTGGTATCGTAGAGCGGACCAAAGCGTCGAGCCTTTTCGTGAAAACCAATGACCTGAATCCGGCTGCTAGTAAGGCCGTTGCAAAGTGTCACAAGCCGGTGTTGCTTTCCCATAAAATCAGCGTCACGAACCAGGCGGATGCAGGCGTTGATGGATTCCGAGATCGCGGGTTCAGTGGAAAAGACGATGATTCGCGACGTACGGGACGGTTCTTGGGTGGAACGCTCTAGGAACTCATAGAGGGCCGCAGTGACTAGATGTTGATTGGGTAAATCTCTCTCCAAGAGATTGGTTACCTCGTCAAAATATTGCACTAACTTCAGTGCGGAAGAATACAGGGCGCGATGTAGAGGGACATGCTCGGCGTTTTTAAATTGGGAGAGACCGGTCGAAAGTGAATCCAAGCTTGCCCGATATTCGCGTAGAAACGGGACCAACCTACGGGCTTCCAAACTGGCATAACTGACGCCATACGCCGCGATGTCGCGCGCAATGACTTCATCTGCTTTGTCTCGCAAGGCTTCCAGTTCCCGACCCATCCCTTCCGCTGCGCGAACTCGGGGATGCATCAGCACTCGTTCAGACAATTCTCCATGAAAATGCGAAGCCCGCGCCAAACACCCCGGTTCAATCTCTTCCGGAGGAGTTGTATCCAAATACCCAGCCAGCGTAGCGCGCAATACAAAGTTGCTATCGAGAAATCCGACCGCTGCTTGATCCAGAACTTTTGCCATGTCTTCCAAGGCGATTTTCGACAACGTTCCTGCCTCTGGCTTCGAATCGCTTAAAAAAGAATAACAATCTAATGATGTCTGCGTTGCTTTTTCCATGTGCATTACTTCCAATCGAGGGCGGCACTATAGGTGAGGCGTAAGTTCGATGCAATAAAAAAATAAATAATCCCTAGTCCAGGCTGGCCTAGAACCGTTTTAGGGCGCAGCTCCCGGTGACTCGGCAAAATTTCAGTTGGCGGTATCCTTTGGCAACGCTATCTTGAGGCAATGCCTGACCTCGAACGACGTTCGCTGGGAAAAAAAATGCGGCACTCTGCGGAATTTGCCTGCTGTGGCGTGTTGCGGGTCCTGGTTCCGCTGTTGCCCCGGCGCGCCGTCGTCGTGCTCTCCAATATCGGCGGTGCAACCGTCTGGCTCCTGGCGGGCGAATTGCGACGAGTCGCACTCGCCAATTTGGATCTTGCCTTTGGTCAATCCAAATCACCAGCGGAAAAACGTCGTATCGGTCGCGCCTCTTTCGCTAATTTTATCCGGGTCGGTCTCGATTTTTTCTGGTCTCGTCGGTTGAACGCCGGAAATTGGCAACGGTATATGGATTTTACCGCTCCCGATATGTTGATCAGCAGCGAATTGATTCGCCGTGGGAAAGGTGTAATCGGCGTTACGCTGCATTTTGGAAATTGGGAATGGCTTGGTCTCGGTGGAGGATACCAAGGGATGCCGTTGACGATCATCACCGAGGAATTGCAGAATCCGCATTTGGATCGTTTGGTCAATCGCCTTCGCCAAGCCAGCGGGAATCAATTGATCTATCAGCGCGGTGCGGCGCCGAAGGTCATGCGCGCCTTGCGCAAAGGTCAGGTGGTTTGCATTGTCATGGATACGAATGCACCCGCACAGTGGGGCGGGATCTGGCCAAATTTTTTTGGTTTGCCGGCCGCCACCAGCCCGGTTGCCGCCGCATTGGCATTGCGCACAGGCGCGCCGATCGTTGTCTCGCAATGTTATCCGCTGCCGGATGGCCGGTACCGCCTAAGCTACGGCCCGGAAATTATTGTTACTCCCGGTGAAGATACCGAAACCAATCGGCTGGCCCTGACGCAAAAAATCATGGACGTGGCCGAGCAGATTATCCGCGAGCATCCCGAGCACTGGCTTTGGATGTATAAACGCTGGAAACGCAGCCCCACGGATTCAACCGATGGTTTCCCGTTTTACTCCAAGCCCGCTCGCGACTACAATGGCGACGATGAGTAATTCAAACTACGATGTCATCATCGTCGGTTGCGGACCTGCCGGGGTCAGCGCCGCCATTGGCCTGGCGCAGGCGGAGTTTTCCGTGCTCGTCCTGGAAGGCGCTCCGTTCCCCGGCGCGGAAAATTGGTCGGGCGCAATCTACTTTGCCGAGAATCTGGCGCATCCCGATTTGCTCGGCGCGAAAGGCGTCGAAGATCTGCCGTTCGAGCGCCGCATCGTCCGGCGCGGGATGCTGATGTCCAACGGCCACTCCAGTTTTGGGTTGTCATACCGAAACGCGGAGACGTTCGCCAACAGTTATTCCGTGTTGCGCCCGACCTGCGACCATTATCTTGCCAAGATCGCCGAGAGCTTGGGGGCGACCATTCTGAATGAGACAACCGCCACGTCACTTATCCGTCATCGTGGCCGCATCGTCGGAGTCAATACCGATCGCGGCCCCTTCTACTCTGATTTGGTTTTCCTCGCCGAAGGCGACGCCAGCCATCTCGTTTCGCAAGAAGGGTATGAACGCATCTCAAATCCACAATCTCCAATCTCCAATCCCCACTTTCTCCAGGGAATTCGCGAAGTCATCCCGATGTCGCCCGCTGAGATCGAGCGAATTTACGGCGTTGGGGCAGGGGAGGGCGCTGCGTTCGAGATTCTTCTTCGAAACCCCGACACAAAACGCCGGGGCGCGCTCAATATCGGCGGGTTCATCTACACCAATGCCGACAGTTTAAGCGTCGGTCTAGTCCTGCCGCTCGATCTCCTTGCCCATCATTTCAGCGGCGATCACAACCGGCTGATGGAATGGTTCAAGGGTCTGCCCGAAGTCCAGCGGCTCATCGGCAAGGAACCGTCCATCGGGTATGGCGCAAAAATCATCCGAGGCGGCGGTTTCAAGGAAATCCCAACCCTCGTGGATCACGGCCTCGCCATCGGCGGCGCCGCCAGCGGCATCGGCACGGATTTCCCGTATCCAAATTATACCGGCCCGGCCACATTCATGGGTTTGCAAATCGCGCGCGCGGCTCGCGAAATTCGGCGCAGCCGAGGAGAATTCACCCGCGAATTGTTGGAGAAGTTCTACGTCGCACCACTTCACCAAAGCCATTATTACAAAAACGTCGAGTATCTCCGCGATTGGCCTGCCTATGTGGAGAAGACAACATTCTTTTTTGGCCGCCAACTGGATGCCGTTCTCGGTCCCCTCTACGCGCTGTCGCGGCCTGAATTATCTACCACGCAAAAAATTTGGCACGCGGCCAAAATGTTACGCGAGGCCGTTCCAGTGAAGCGACTCGGAGAAATCGTCTCCGACGTACGCGCCCTCAATCAGGCCCTCAAACTCACCGACCTCGCCCGAGCCTCATTCCAGTCGCTCGCGTTCCGATCCGACCGATTGAACGATTCAACCATTCAACCATTCAACAACTCTTTCTCTTTTCATTATTCCGTCGAGGGTTCTCCCGTCCCATTCTCTTCCCTCCCATTTCCATTCCGTCGTTTCTTCACCAGCCCTTACACCCAGCGCGCAATGAATCGCGCGGCGGACTCCCTCTACCGCAACGACGATATCCCCTTGGAAACGAAACTTCGCCGTGGCCTTGAACTCTGTTTTCGCGGTCTTTGCCCTCTCGACCTCGCGCTCGTGGGCGCTGCAAAAAAGCTAATCGCTCTCCTTATGCCAATCCAGTGGACTTGTGAGAAGCTCGATCTTTTGTTTTCCTCCAACCGCGTCGAAAAATTCCTCGGTAGTTTTTATCAGCGGTATCTGGCGAAGACGCGGCCAATGCGGAATTTGGAGGGCGCGACGATCCGCCAGCCTTTCGAACAAAAACTCGCGATGGACACTTATTTCAGCGAGAAAATGTCCCATATCCACGTTCTTCGACCCGACACTTTTGGGGAACGCAAAAACCTCGTCGAATCTCCTCTCTGGCACATCTGTCCCGCCAAGGTATACGAAGTCCATCCCGACGACGTCGGCCAATCCCAAGTCACCGTAAACTTCGACAACTGCGTCAAATGCGAATCCTGCTGGCGTGCCTCGCCGAAGTCTGACGAAGGCGGGCGGGGTGGCTCCGATGTGGACTGGTCGCGGACAAGCCGCCAGAGGCTAATTTATCGTGTCAACTCACCCGCCAGCAAAAAACTTTTCGCAAAACTCTGCGCCAACGGGGCGACGTCGCGCCCACCGAAAAACATCGCGCCGTGGCTTCCCGATAACCCATCCAGCTCTCCGTCCTTCCATCCTTCCACTTCGGACGGCCTTCGATCGGAATTTCAAAAACTTCAGTGGGCGCTCGAATCCTTTCGTTCTACGCTCGCCAGCTCACCTCGCGCTCTCTCGCACGACGACCAAGTCTGGCTGCAACGGCTTGCCTTTAATGCTAGCAGCGTCAGTCAAGATGCCGACCGCGTGGTTCGCTCAACACTTTCCTCGGATGGTGAATCCTTCAAGACACTCTGGTCCGAATTGCGGCAGCAACTCGCCCAAATACAAGTCAATGTTCATCGCAAGAAATTCTTCTGGGCAGACTCCATTTGCGCGCAAATCCTCGATCATCATTTGCCAGTCCTCTTTCGATTGATGCCTGCCTTGCCGCGCCAAAGCGAAGCGGAGGCGGGTGCGTCCGAGCTGCCGTTTTCACCTTTGCTGAAAAAATTATTGGAACTCGAGGATTCCTCGACTGTTTCTGGAAGCCCCGAAGGGGCGAAGGATGCTAGCCCAGGGCGAAGCCCTGGGTTGCTCCAAAAAAACGAAAGTAGCCCTGTAGGGGCGACAGGATCGTCGGCATTTCGCTCCACCATTCGCGCCCGCCTCGATGCTGCGTTCGACAAGCAATCCATCAAGGAATTGGAAAAAGGCCATCCATTCACCGATCAACAAATCGCCTGTCTGCGGGACATCGCCCAATCGTGCTCGTTCTCGTCGTCGTCCTCGTCCTCGAGTAACCGACAAATCCTCCTCGAAGAACTCGCCCGCAAAGATCCGTCGCTCGCTTTCCTCATTTCCCATCACTGGATTGCCAGCGAATTGTTGGGAGCGAAAATCGAGGACGGCAAATGGCGCTCACTCGCTTTCCACGGCAATGCGCCGCGTAAACTCTTCGTCCTATCCGCTCTGGCGCAAGACTACTCCGTTATCGAAGGCGATAAAATCTATTGTGTCCCGCGTTCCGCCGTAAAAACTGAGCCAGTCCAAACTCTCGGTCTTGCCGCCGCCAAAGTCGCCCACCTATCCGATTTAACGCTTCAACGCTTTAACGCTTCAACGGTCTCCACAAATTGGCAAGCGAAGCTTGTTGCTGACCTAACAAGCATTGCTCTCGGTGCAGGTCGCTACCTTCTCGAACGCGCCCTAACACATGCCAACAGCCGCGTCCAATTCCCCGGAACGTTCCGCGATGAGGACGGTCGTGACAGCATCGCCAAGTTCGGAGCCGTCAAGCAGATGCTCAGTGAAATGGAGGCCGATGTTTATCTGCTGGAAACACTATCTACTTTTTCGTCATCGTTCTCGTCGTCGTCCTCGTCCTCGAATCCAATCCCCGAAGGGGCAAAAGAATCTATTTCCCACGCCACCGCCCTCCTTGTCGGCGAACTCATTGGCACACAACCCGGCAGCCTAGCCTATAACTGCGGTCAGGTCTTTGGTGGCACGGCCTACTCCGAAGACGATGTTATCTCCAAGTTCTACCGGGACAGCGGCGTCTTCGCGTTCATGCTCGGTCGCGACATTGAACAACTCCTTGCTATTGCCAGCGCGCTTGCAAAAAATCAATTTTCCCTCGCGCCGACACCCGACGAACTTGCCCTCTTCGAAGACGCTGCTCGACGCGGCGCGCTGCGCTATCCGATTGAAAGCCTCATCGCGCAATGCAAAGAGCTGTGTAGGACCGCGCCCCAGCGCGCGACCATCGGCCTCTCCGCCTCTCGTTGGTGGGGCGTAAAACTTGTGTTGCTGCGCACTGCCGCCCGGCTCGAACGTGGCGAAGATTCGCGCAAACAAGTCGAATGTTGCCGCCTCCTTGCAGACCGCGCCGGATTCGCCGCGTCGGGTGACGCGGCCTACAAAACCACGCCGGACACAAACGCTGTAGGCCGCCTGACCTCAGGCGGCGAATTTATAATTACACGAGATTCCGAATCGTTGGGTCGCGAAATCCTTGCGAACGGATATTTCGACGAGCCTCTCAAGCGCCCAATTCCGTTTTCCTACGGTGCTCTCTGCCGCGAAGATCAGACCTATGATTTCGGCGATTACTTGCTCAAACCTTTCGGATCGCTCACGGCTCGGTATCTGCCCGAACACCTCTATCTTGACCGCGAACTATCCTCGTATCAGCAGCGCGTCAGCGCGATTTTCATCAAACTCTGGGAGCAGTCCATCGCTGGTCTGCCATATGCGCGGCACGTTGAAAAATTACACGCGGTTCCAGACTCCGAAATCCAGATGCTCCTGCGCGAAGGCTTCATGCGGATGTTTATCCCCAAAGAGCTTGGTGGAGAAGGCCGCCACAAAGCCGAGTATTACATTCTTGTCGCCAACTCGATGCGCTATGGCGAACCCGGCATCGCACTCACGATTCAGGCGCATCAAAGCATTGGCGTGACCCCCATGATTCTGGGTCTTTTCCAGGACATTCCGCGCGCAAAACACGAGCTACAAGAATTTCTGGCCAGTGACGATCTCGTCAAAAAACTTGAGCGCGAGATTGCAAAGATGCTCGTGGACCTTCACACGCCGGCTGTTCTTCACATTAAGGATAAGTTTACCAAGCTCGGGGATTTTGTCCGTGCTGAAATCGGCAAACGCGCCAGCATTCGTGGCATCGCCTCCGATTTCATCGAGTCGTTCCTGGCTGCGGGACGCGCAGGGCTGAAGATGGATCTCAAGGGTTTCGAGGATCATCTTAAAAAAGCGCACGTAATTTTGCCGAAACTACGAGCGCGCGCCGAGTCGGAACTTGCGGAACTTTCCCGGCGCGAAGAAGCGCACAAACAGTTTCTCCGCTACATCGCCAGCGGTGCGATCAGTTGCTTTGCGCTCACCGAGCCGAGTGCGGGCAGTGACACCGCCAGTGTCGGTACGCGGGCGCACTTGCGTCGCGTGGAGGTTTTCACTGAAAAAAACGGCTCGAGGTTTTTCTGGCTCGACGAGAAACAGACACAGAAACGCCGGCTCATTGATGCGACGAAATGGGATTTGAAGCCCCCGCCGCCGGAGACCGATGTAGGACAAATTAGAAAAGATGGTGACCGAGAATTTTATGAATTCTACGAGTTGAACGGCGCAAAGATGTGGATTACCAACGCCCACATCGCGGGCGCGATGGCGATGTACGCCAAAACCGAAGTTGGGCCAACGGGTTTCATGCTCCGCGCACCCGTCGAGGGATTAACCGTCGGAAACGATGAATTGAAAATGGGGCAGCGCGGTTCGCCGACGAACGAGCTTGGTCTGTCGGGTGTCCGCGTCCCGCGCGAGAACATCATCGGGATCGAAGGCCGCGGTCAAGTCAATGCGCTGGAAACCCTCAATGCAGGCCGCATGGGTTTGTCCGTGTCGAGCATGGCGATGATGCAGAAAATCATCGAGCAGACCCGCGCGTTTGTGAACGAGCATAAACTCGAAGACGTCGCATGGGTTCATGAGCTCCTCGGTCAGATGACCGAGGAACTTTACGCCGTCGAATCGCTGGCGTTCGAGTTGATTGGTGTTTTCGACCACAAAGGCACTCGTAACGCCCGCGTCGAAAGCGCTATTGGGAAATACTACGGAGCGGAAGCCCTTCATCGTGTCATTCGGGCTGCCTTCAGCATTCACGGCATTCTCGGCCAGACTGCCCAATACGAAATCGAAAAGCATCTCCGAGACGCCCGTATCCTGAACATCTATGAGGGTACCAACGAAGTGCAGCGGTTTCTAATTTTGCGCGATCTCGTGGAGACACTCCTGCCCAAGTGGAAATCGTCCTTGTCCCGCCAAACAGATGGCGGGCAAGCCTCGTCCTCGAATGTCGGTAAAGGAAAATTCTCATCAGAAATCGCTTCCCTCGAATCTTCCAAACATCGTCTTTTCCGTGTGCTGGACGAAACCGTCAAACTTTTCGGCCCGCAAATTTGGAACAACCCGAACTTCCAGCCCACGTTTTTTCCTCTCGCCGAGATCGCGGGTCTGATTAAGGTTTGCGACAGCGTCCTGGGGCGTACTCTGTGGCTGGCCTCGAACATTACCGGCTCGCGCGAGCCGAGCGATAAACGCCATCTTCAGCTTGCGGAAACCTGTGCGCAAAACGTATTGGCTAAATCGTTTGCCGAGATCGAGCGCCTTTTTCATCGCGTCGAGCACCAACTTGACCCCAACGAGCATTACCACGAAATCCTTCGTCGCGGTTTTTATCCGCCTGAAATCCGGATTGCAACGCTGGCATTGCGGGAGGGGGATGAGAAAGTTGTAGGCCGCGTGACCTCACGCGGCGAAATCGGGATCGAAGGTGTGAAAAACATTTTCCCCACTTCCCCCGCCGCGTCAGTGACGCGGCCTACAAAACCGATCCACATCGCCGTCGTCCTCCAACCGCAGCCCGTTCTCTCGCCGCGTCCGCAGCTTTCCGACGGCAAGATCATCGAACCGTATTGGACGCTGCCGCCCGCCGACTGTCACGCGCTTGTGCTGGCGCTCAAGTTAAAAAAACAACACTCCGTTCATGTGACTGTCGTCGCCCGAGGCCCAGCCTTCGTACAAAACTCGTTGCGCCAAGCGCTCGCCATGGGCGCGGATGAGGCAGTGTGGGTTGCCGATGATAGTACGTTCTCGACACCGACCAGAGCTGCACAGCTAGTTGTTGATGTTCTCTGCCACGATGCTGCAAAGGAGGTAAGCCTTGTGATTGCTGGTGACGAAGTCTTCACAGCCGCGCTCGCGTCGCGATTTGAACTCAATTATGTATTTTCGGTTTCCGACCTTTCTCTTGCTTGTCATTCTGAGCGAAGCGAAGAATCTCATCCCATTGCCAGAACAGCAGAGACCCTTCGCTCTGCTCAGGGTGACACACTGGAGGAGATCGTGCTCAGGTTGCAGCTTGCTGCTCTGCCTGACTGTGCAGTCACAAAGCAATTACCCATCGCTGTAAGTGTTGCAGTACCCAAGGAAATCAACACCGTTGGCTTCGATTCAGATGGCTATTTGGCAAGCTTCGGTAAGCCGGTGCGACGTGTTGAGGCGCTAGCACCAACGCCCGCGCAGGAGTTTGCCCTGCCCGAAGCGCCCGTTGCAGCCGAGAAAGTTGCGATTGATTCGCCCGAAGCGGCGGCAAAACTTTTTGTCGTGCAAGCACAAATCGGCGGCGCGACAGCGAACGAAGTCAAACCATTCGAGGGCGTAATTGAAACGAAGAGTGTGGAGGAAATCATCGCGCCCGCGAATGTGTATCTCGTGGTGGTCGGCCAGCCGAATGGAGTGAGCGAGGCCGCGGTGCAACTGGCGGCGCGCAGTGGTTTGCCGCTGACGGCTCTCGCATTTTGCGAGCGTGACGAAGCAGCGCAACGGAAGTTGGCGGCGCAACTTTTGGCCCATCGAGTCGAGAGCGTGACGCTATTACCAGTCGGGGTGAATTGCTCGGCGATCCGTGCAGCTTTGGAGAAGATTGTGCCGAGGGAAGGTGACGTTCTGCTGGTCGGCGGCCCGGAATTGAGTGCAGACTTTGTGGCACTTTGTCGCGACGCGCAAAGGATATTGGGAGTGCAGGCGATTTCAGAGGCAAGCGGCGAGTTCGTGTTTACCTCCCCAGCACTTGGCGGCAAGGTAAATGTTTTACATCGCAGTCGGTTTCCATTGCGCAGGCTGACGATGGTGACGCTCAAAGCAGACGCGGCTTTTATTGGGGAAGCTGTAGGCCGCGCGCCCCTCCAAACAACTGGCGGGCAAGCCTCGCGCGGCGGGGGTGGGCGAGTCGTGCGGGTTTCACTCGACCTCGGCTCGAGCAAACCCGACGAAATCGAGCGCTTGCTGGCCGAGGCGGGCAAGGAAGTGAAAGCGAACTCCATCAAGGACGCGGAGTTTCTGATTGATGTCGGCTACGCGATTCGGACGAAAGAGCAATTGGAACAGATCGTTACGCCCCTCAAGAAGACGCTCGAAGAGCTTGGCGTGAAAAACGTCATGATCGGCGGCACGCGCAAAGTAGTGGAGGAGCTGAAACTGCTGGGGCACGACCAGCAGATTGGTCAGACGGGGACGCCCGTGAATCCGCGCGTGATGCTTTGTCTCGGTGTGTCTGGCGCGCCGCAACATGTGGATTATATTGGTGAGCGCGCGGTGATTTTCGCGTTCAACAAGGATGCCGAAGCGCCGTTAATGACGCTCAACCAGCGCCGCAAAGCACCAAAGGTTTATCCCATCGTCGGCGATTTGTATGAGACCGTGCCGCGCTTTGTAGCCGCTCTGCGGCAACAAAAAGGATGAAGGATGAGTTTGGAAGGATGAAGATTTTGAGCCTGCATCGCTGGGACGTATCGCCACGCAACGCGGCACAGGTACAGCGTGAGTTGAGCGCACGGGTGGTGGAGAAATTGCCGAGGCGTTTGCCAAACGATTTGCTCGTCGCCGGAGCGGATATTTCTTACGACAAGGGGAGCGATCAGCTGTACGGAGTGGTCGTGGTGGGACGAATGGATCTCGCCGCGTCAGGTGACGCGGCCTACAACCGAATGTTTTCAATTGTCGAAATCCAGCGCGTCACGGGTCGCGCGAGGTTTCCCTATGTGCCGGGGTTTCTCTCGTTTCGCGAAGCCCCCATTTTGTTGAAAGCATTTGCCAGGTTGCGGACGCGTCCGGACGTGTTGCTGGTGGATGGCCAGGGTCGGGCGCATCCGCGGCGATTCGGGCTTGCGTGTCATTTGGGAGTGCTACTCGATATCCCGACGATTGGCTGCGCGAAGAGTCGGTTGATTGGCGAATTCAAAGATCCGCGTGTCGGTCGTGGTCATTGCTCGGTCTTACGGGACCGTGGAGAGACGATTGGTCGCGTGGTGCGGACGCAGGATCGCGTGAAGCCGCTCTTTGTCTCGGTCGGGCATAAAATTGACCTCGCCAGCGCGGTACGGATTGTTTTAGTCTGTTGTACGCGGTATCGTCAGCCGGAACCGACCCGGCAGGCGCATCGGGAGGTGAATCGGATGAGGGTATCGGCCCAAGGAACATACCGAAAGGTGCGGAAGACTGATTGATTTTTCGCGTGCATTCGTCCTGATCTCGTGCTATTTGTCTCTCTCTATGAGTCAACATTCGAGCTTGAAAGCCGCCAAATTGATGGCGAAGAAAAACGTGATGAAGCGGTTCGACCGCATCGCGCTGCTCAAGAAGCGCGGTCAATGGAAAGAAGGCGACCGCGTGACGGGGTTGCGCAAGACCAAACCAGAGGAGTAACGATGAAAATGGTTTTAGGACTTTTATGCGTTGGCTTGGTGACCCTGGCGTCCGTTCCGGTGGGTGCCGACACCGCGACGGTTAAAGCCAATCGCGTCAATGTGCGCGCCCGTGCCGACCGAAAAGCGGAGCTGGTGCAAAAGGCTGACGGCAAAATGCTGCAGCTCAATCGCGGCGACATCGTCGAGGTGTTGGGCGAGCAGCCGGGTTGGAAAAAAATCCAAGTCCCCGCAGCCGCCATCGTTTGGGTGAAAAAAGAATTTGTCGCCGAGGGAAAAATCACGACGGACGATGTCAACGTTCGCTCCGGGTCGAGTCAAAATTACGGGATTCTTGGCAAACTCCAGAAAGGTGCGGCGATCGAGGTTGTGAAAGAAAGCGGAGATTGGATTGCGATTAAACCGACCACGGGTATCGCTGGATGGGTGTCGTCGGAATTACTGATCGTGACACCGCCCGCGGTTGTCAGTGCCCCGGCGACTCCGATCGTTCCAGTGATTGAAACGCCGGTTGCTCCCATTGCCACCAAGCCCGCTCCTCCGATTGTGACGAGGGAAGGGACATTGCGTCCGCACAATTCTCCGTTTCCCCGGCCGGGCACGCACGAGCTATGGGATTTGCGCCCAATCAAGCCCGTCCTCCTATGTTATCTCGACAGCAAGCAGATTAATCTTGCTTCCTACGAAGGCAAGCGCGTCCAGTTGACCGGTGAAGAACGTTCGCAACAAGGCTGGGACCAAGCGTTGGTGGACGTGACGACGATCAAAGTATTGGACTAGACAATACATAATCAGGAGGTCATTTTCTCTCGGAGATTGCTGTTGATGCGTGGAGCCGGAGGTTTTAGACTGCATCCATGTCCGCGAAACTGATTGATGGTCGAGCCGTTGCCGAGGAAATTCATGCTGAGACCGCCTTGGAGGTCGCGCGGCTCAAGGCGCAGAAATTGAGGCCCGGGATCGCGTTTGTGCGCGTGGGGGAAGACCCCGCGTCCATTGTCTATGTGAACATGAAGGTGAAAGCGTGCGAGCAGCTCGGAATTCGCCACGAAACGCATTTGCTCCCCGAAAACGCACCTCTGGCAGAGTTGTACACAGTCATCAAAACGCTCAATCGGCGCCCGCGCGTTGATGGAATTCTTGTCCAACTTCCACTGCCCAAACAGATCAAAACGGCAACAGTTCTGGAAGCAATCGATCCTGCCAAGGATGTGGATTGCTTCCACCCGGAAAACGTCGGTCGTCTTACGCTCGGTGAGCCGCGCGAGAAGACTTTTTGGCCTTGCACCCCGGCAGGCATCCAACAACTTCTCGTCCGATGCGGCATTGAGATCGAAGGCAAACATGTGGTCATCGTTGGCCGCAGCAACCTTGTTGGCAAACCATTGGCGTTAATCTTTCTGCAAAAAGCCGCCCACGGCAATGCCACCGTCACTGTTTGCCACTCGCACACGCCGAATTTGGCAGCACTCACGCGGCAGGCTGACATCCTCGTAGCAGCGATTGGGATGCGCGAGGTCATTAGCGGCGACATGATTAAGCAGGGTGCAGTGGTGGTGGATGTTGGTATCAACAAGATTGAGGACAAAAACACCCCGAAAGGGTATCGCCTTGTTGGCGACGTGCATTTTGAGAGCGCGAGCAAAGTTGCCAGTCGAATCACTCCTGTTCCAGGCGGAGTCGGTCCGATGACCATCGCCATGTTGCTGCATAACACAGTGCTGGCGTGCAAATTGCGTCGGGGATGATCGCTCGAAAGCATACAAGCAAACCGTCGTATTTGAACGAGGAATTGTTCGACCCCAAAGTGCTGACTTGCACTGCTGCCACCTTCGCAATACACTGAAGTCAAATTCTAGGAGACCTCATGAAAACTACCAACATCACTCGTCGGGACGCGCTGGTGACGGCCGCAGGAGCGGCAGGCGCGTTTGCCGTTGGAAAACTGTCGGCGCAAGACACCGCTCCCGAGCCGGCAAAATTGAAAGGCCGACTCAAACAATCGGTTTGTAAATGGTGTTACTCAAAGCAAACGCTCGATCAACTCTGCAAGAATGCCGCCGAGATGGGGATTGTGTCCGTCGAACTGCTCGGCGAAAAAGATTGGCCGACGGTGAAAAAATACGGGCTTACCTGCGCAATGGCCAGCGGCCCGAGCGGCATCGTGGACGGCTGGAACAAACCTGCCGATCACGACAAGTTGGTAAAAGAATCTGAACGACTCTTGCCATTGATCAAAGACGCCGGTCTGCCCAATATGATTGTCTTTTCGGGAAATCGGCGCGGCCTTTCCGACGCCGATGGTCTCGATAATTGCGCCAAAGGTTTGAAACGCATCATGCCGTTGGCCGAACAACTCGGGGTGACCGTCGCGATGGAATTGCTCAATAGCAAAGTCAATCATGCCGACTACCAGTGCGATAAATCCGCCTGGGGCGTGGAGCTTTGCAAGCGAATCGAGTCGGAGCGTTTCAAACTGCTCTACGACATCTATCACATGCAAATTATGGAAGGTGACGTGATCGCCACCATCGAGAAACATCACAAACATTTCGCCCATTATCATACGGGCGGCGTACCGGGGCGCGCGGAGATTGACGAGACACAGGAGCTAAACTACAAGCGTGTTTGCCAGGCCATCGTGGACACGGGTTTCAAAGGGTATCTCGCGCAGGAATTCATTCCAAAACGCGATCCGATGACTTCGTTGCGGCAAGCCGTCGGCATTTGCGATGTGTGAGCGACGGGGAATCAGGATTGGGGATTCGCGAGGAAGGTGCTGATGAAAAAATGGATGATAGCGATATCGTTGCTTACAGTCGCCGTAATGGCGAGCGCGGACGATTCGGATTATGCGGCGTTGATGGAGGGCAAGAATATCCCGTTGGAGTTGAAGTTCAAAGAACTTAAGGTCGACTGGCGGCGGTTCGTTCTAGACGAACAACCGCCGCGTCAGGCGGGTGGTGAGAAATCCGATTGGTTGCAAGTCTATGCCGCTGTCACTGAAACCGGCGCGGTCATCTTGCGTCCGTATTATACACAAGGCAAAACCATCAAGCTCGCCGGCGAAACTTACCTGATCGCATACCGTCCACAAACCCGCGATCTGGATTGGTCGGCAGCCGCCGCGGCGGTGAAAGGGGGCAAAGTACCAAAGGCAGACAAGCTCACCCTTGACACAGTCCTTGCCCTCTCCCTGCTCAACACCCGCACGATGGGCAGCCTACACGATATTCGTCCTTTCAATCTGGCTCGCGAGTTGAGCGCCGCCAATCCCGAACCGATGAAGTAGGATCGTATGCCTCGACAATCGGAGAATCGAATACGCGTGATAAGAAAGACTGTGCTTTGTCTAAGCCAAGGATGAATCGAGTCATGCCGCCGTCTTTTCGCGTGCATTCGCGTGCATTCGTGGTCTATCTAACCACTCTCGCGCTTTGCGCCGTCGCTCGCGCTGGAGAAATCCACGACGCGGCGGCACGCGGGGATGTCGAGCGCGTGAAAGCGCTGCTGGCGGCGGATCCGAGCTTGATTACCGCGCAAGGCTATAATGATCGTACACCCTTGCATGAAGCTGCGAGTCACAACCAGATCGTAATTGCCAAGGTCTTGTTGATGGCGAAGGCAAACGTGGACGCTCGCGCTGCGGCCAATCGGACGCCGCTTTGGGAGGCGATCGCCGCTGACAGTCGAGCGATGGTTGAGTTTCTACTGGCCAACGATGCGGATATTGATTTGGTGGCGGATGGCCGTACGCCGTTGTGTGAAGCCACAAGCCGGGGAAATCTACCGATAGTTCAGTTGCTTTTGGACAATGGTGCGGATCCAAACATCGGCACTGCAACAGCGCTATTTGAGGCTGCACAGGCAAGCAATAAAGCAGTGTTAGAGCTGCTGTTGACTCGCGGAGCGGATGTTAATGCGGCGGGCTCTGGAGGATATACCCCGATTGCTGGAGCAATTCTTTCCAACAATGAAGAGTTTCTCGAGTTGCTGATTGTTCACGGCGCAAATGTAAACCACAAAGGACGCAACGGCTGGACGCCACTACACGACGCAGCATCAAGCGTCGGGCGTGTTGGAAATCGAGAGAAGATTGTAAAGCTATTGATCGCGAAAGGTGCTGACGTTAATGCAGAGACCTCGATAGGTCTCACTCCTTTAAAAGTTGCCGAGAGGGATGGCAGGAAGGAAGTCGTCGCAATTCTCCGCGCGCATCTGGCGGGCGGCGAACAGACAAGCCCGATCGTTTGGATTGCAGTGCTGCTGACTGTCGGTGTCGTATCGGTTTTGATAATTTGGAAATGCGATCCGCAACGAAAGGCATCAACCCGATGAAAACGACCGTTTTTGGCATCTTGCCTGACTCGTAAATCATCAAGGACTGGCAGATGAGTGAAGGGCGAAACTGCAAAGCGAATGCGCAGTTAGATTCGTCAGATGCGAAACAAACTCACCTGTGCTATTGTCTAAGCAAACGATGAAACTTATGCATTTCTTGCCTGCCACGTTCTACGTAGTGAATCTTTTTGTGGCCATTCAATTGCCGTTTGCCGCTCGCGCCGACGAGATCCACGATGCGGCGACGGCGGGCGACCCCGACAAGGTCGCGGCCTTGCTCGAAAAAAATCCGAACCTTTCTTGGGCGCAGAATGACGAAGGGATGACGCCACTGCATCTGGCGGCGGAAAAAGGTAATCTTGCCGTCGTGCGGGTGCTCTTGGCGAACAAAGCCAACGCCAACCTTCAAACGCGCCGCCGTCAAACGCCACTTCATCTGGCCGTCGAAAATGGCCGTCTCGAAATCGTCAAATTGTTGCTCGACAACAGCGCGAATGTCAACGCCCGCGTATTGGGGATGAGCATCGGGTCGCTCCACATCGCCGCCGACCGCGGACACACCGAGATTGCCGAACTGCTTATTGCGCGCGGGGCGGATGTGAACGCGATGGCGGAGCATGGTATCACGCCGTTGCATCGAGCGGCGGAGAATGGCAATGCCGCGATTGTGCGATTGTTGCTCGACAAATCGGCACGGATCAACGCGCGCGGGTACGAACAGGAAACGCCGTTGCACACCGCCATTCGCAATAATCGCCGCGAGGTGGTTGAAATTCTTCTGGAACGTCGCGCCGATGTAAACGCCCAGGATCGATCGGGACGGACTCCGCTGGCGCTCGCGCGCGATCAGCAACGGGACGAACTCGCCGCGCTGTTGAAGAAACACGGGGCGACCGAGGACATCTTTGGCCCGCTTGCAAAAGGGGACATGGCTCGCGTCAAGGCGTTGCTCGATGAACAACCCGAACTTGTCCGGGCGCGCGAAAACCACGATGGCAATGATCGCAGTGGCGATACGCCGCTTCACATCGCAGCGCGCGCTGGCCATGCCGATTTGGTCGCATTGCTTCTCGACCGCAAAGCCGACCCCAACGTCCGCGGCGCGGGCGGCGGTTCCCCGCTCTTCGATGCGACGAATGGCGGGTTTAAGGAGATTGTCAAAAAATTGCTCGATGCCGGCGCGGACGTGGACGCGCGGGATGACACTGGTAAAAGCGCGCTTTTTTGGGCGTTATTTGAGCGGCACGCGGAAATTGCGGAGTTGCTTCGGTCCCGCGGCGCCACGGAAGACGGCGGGATGATTTTTTCCGTCGTCGCGGGCAATGTAAAAAAAATAGCTGCTTTGATTGAGGAAGGGCCGAAGTTGGTTCAAGTCACCGATAGCCAGTACAAAACCCCATTGCATTGGGCGGCGTCGAGTGGGCAAAAGGAAGTGGCTGAACTGTTGCTTTCGAAAGGGTCGAATGTGAACGCACTCGATTTGAGCCGACAGACCCCGTTGCATTTGGCAGTGTATAAAGGGCGAAAAGAAATCGTCGAATTGCTGGTGGCGAAGGGCGCGGATCTCAATTTGCGCGACCGGTACAGGCGCACGCCGCTTACCCTCGCGCTGGCGTATAATCAAAGTGACATCGCCGAGTTATTGCGCGCACGCGGCGCGACGGAAGGCGGCGGACAATATCGCGACAACAACCGCGCCGCGGGCGCTGGATTTGGGATTGCGGCCACGCCTGCTGATCCCGACCTTCACGTTGCAGTCGCAGAAGGAAACCTCGAAAAAATCAAGACGCTGCTCGCCAGCAAACCGGGCTCTGTCTCGGAAAAGGATTCATATGGGTGGACAGCGCTTCATAGGGCGGTGATGCTCGGTCGAAGGGATGTCACTGAATTGTTGCTGGCCAGCAAAGCGGATGTGAACGTCGCTGGCAACGGCGGTCATACGGCTTTGCATTGGGCTATACGCACCGGACACAAAGGATTGGTTGAGCTATTGCTGTCGAAAAAGGCGGACCCCAATGCGGTAGATGTCATAGGTATGACCGCATTGCATTGGGCTGTTTATGGTGACAAAAAGGAATTGGTGGAATTAATGCTGGCCAATGGGGGCGATCCCAATCGCAAAGACAAAAGCAATCGCACGCCTCTCGTGATCGCCCGTGAATTTGGTTACATCGATATCGCCGCGTTGTTGAAAGATAAGGGCGTCAAGGAATGACGGGACATGAATGTCCATCCCGACAGTCAGCCGCCGATCGCTGAACCGCCCCGGATTTGTCCCCCACGCATTTATACCGGACAACCACCGCCACGGATTCAACCCGCCGTACGATCCCGAAAACATTTCTGGATTGTAATCGCGGTTCTCGCCACGGCAGGGTTTTTAGTTCTCGCTGTTGGCATCGTTGGGGTGTTTGTCGTCAGTCACCGGTCGCATTCTCGCGGCAATAGCACGCCGTTCCATCGGGCAGTGCGAAAGGGTGACATTGATCAAGTCCGTGCCGCGCTGCGCGCCAACCCGGAATTGGCGCGCGCCAAGGATACCGACCGAGACAATTCCACCGCGCTCGGCCAGGCGATACACTCCGGACAATTCGATCTCGTTGAGCTATTGCTGGATTACGGCGCGGAAATCAACGGCACCGATCGGTCGGGACACAGTCCACTGCATCTTGCCACGGAAATGGGGCGAAAAGATTTGGTGGAATTGTTGCTGGCGCGCCAGGCAAACATCGAAGCCCGAACGCTCAAGGGCGAGACGGCATTGCACATTGCTGCCCGGCGCAACCAATTCAAAGTTGCGCGAGTCTTGTTGGAGAGTCACGCCAATCCGCAGGCGCAAGATTATCTGGGTCGGGTTCCGCTCCAATTTGCCAGAGACAAACGAGTCGCTGCGCTGCTCAAGGAACATGGCGCGACGGGCAGTACGCCGTTTGCGACGCGCGCCGACGCAGAGACTTTGCTGGATGCAATCTCGGCCGGGCACGAGGAAAAAGTGCAGGCGATCCTTCAGGAAAATCCCGACTACGCCAATGCCGAGCAGGACTGGGTCAATCATTGGACAGTCTTGCATACAGCCGCCGCCGAAGGCCGCGCGACCATTACAGAAATGCTTCTCAATGCGGGCGCCAACATCAATGCCAGAAACAAAGAAGGCGAGACGCCTCTTTTCTGGGCCGTCCGAAAATGCCACGCTCATGTCGTCGAGGTGTTATTGGCGCAAAACGCGGACATCAACGCTGCCGAATCCAACAATCTTCGGACACCGTTGCACGAGGCGGTGTTGCACGGTCATCGCGAGATCACCGGGATGCTACAGGCCAAAGGCGCAGATCTCGCTCTCAAAGACAAACTAGGACGCACTCCGCTCACTATTGCCGTTGAGTTGGGTCATACGGAAATCGCCGATCTCTTGCGAGGGACGAAAATGAACGAGTGACAGTAAAAAATCAGTGCGTTGTTTATTCATCGGACATGAAATCGACCTCTCCCGCGCAATTCGAATTGTCTTAGCCTGTTGTACGCGGTATCGTCAGCCTGAACCTGCCAGGCAAGCGCATCTGGAGGTGAATCAGATAAGATTGTTGGCCCACGAAACACGCAAAAAGCGCGAAATAGAATGAATGGCCACAAAGAGCCACAAGAAGCACAAAAAATAGAATCGCTTTCGCGTTTTTCGTGTGTTTTGCGGGTAATAAAAGAATGAAACGCGTTTATATCACCGACTTTTTTGAAGGTGTGCCCGACATCGAGCGCAAGGTGTTGCGCGGGGTGGCAACCGTTACGCCGTTGGTTCGCCATCGCGAAGAGGATTTGCTGCCCGCGGCGCGCGATGCAAGCGCCCTGATGGTCTGGCACGACATCACGTTGAGCGACAAGACTTTCAAACGGCTGTCACACTTGAAGATCGTCGTTCGCTGTGGTGTCGGTTTCGATAACGTGGACATCAAAGCGGCGGGCAAACGCGACATCATCATCAGTAACGTGCCTGATTACGGCGTGGACGAGGTTGCCGACCATGCTCTCGGGTTGGCGTTGGCACTGACGCGGAAGATTCGTATCTATTCACGGGAGCTTGGTGAGCGGGGGAGAAGTGGATGGAGCTGGAGAGTCGGAAAGCCACTTTATCGCAATCGCGGACGCATCTTCGGCGTGCTGGGGATGGGTAGCATCGGAATGGCAACGGCGCTGCGGGCAAAGGCCTGTGGGTGGCGTGTAATTTTCTGCGATCCGTATCTGCCGAGTGGGTTCGGCAAGGCGGTTCACTGCAAGCGAGTGGAGTTCGATGAATTGCTTGCCAAGAGCGACGTGCTTTCCCTGCATACGCCGTTGACCGAGGAAACGCGGCACATCATCAACGCCGCCGCGATTGCCAAGATGAAGCGCACTGCCGTACTGGTGAACACTTCGCGAGGCGGGGTGGTGGATCAGAAGGCATTGCTCTCGGCATTGTTGAAAAAGCAAATCGCGGGCGCGGGGCTGGATGTGCTGGAGCAGGAACCGCCACGTAACGATGATCCTCTGTTGATTGCGTGGAGAGCGGGGAAATTACCCAACGTGATACTCACGCCGCACGCTGCGTTTTATTCCGAGGATGGTTTCCGTGAAATGCGCGCCAAAGCTGCCGATGAAATCCGCCGGGTGTTGTCGGGCGGGAAATCGAGAAATTGCGTGAATCGAGGGTTTTTGAAATGAAGATTGTTCAACCTCTAATCCCGACCAAAGATACGGGACAGGTGCACGCGGATAGGCGCGAAAGAAAAGTGGACGCGGCGTCTCGCCGCTTCTGCATTGCCAGCGATTTTTACTCATGGTATTGATAGGCGAGTCATGAAAGCGAACGGAACGAAGCAACACTTCGTCGTCTGTGTGAAGAACGAAGGCTACGACGCCTCGCTTGAGCCGCGCAAGATTTACGCTGCGCTGCCCGACGCCAAGGCTGCGAAGCATCAACTCATCTGTGTCGTGGACGAATCGGGCGAGGATTACCTCTTCCCCGCCGATTATTTTCTGCCCGTCGCGCTCGCCAAGCCCGTGCAAAAAGCCCTCGCTGTGGCGGCATGATGAAACGTCACCATGAAAACCACTCCAAATTTCTACGCCGACAACTAAATTGCCAGAATCATCGGTGGCTCCGACCGCGCAATCGGCACGCTGCCGCCGTCGAAGGGGTAAAATAAAAATTGAAAAAATAGCCCCATGACTCAAATCGCTTCCGAAGATAAATATGCAAAAGCGAAACGCCTCCGTGACGAACACACTATCGCCATTTTAAAATCGCGGGCCAAGAAGATACTTGTTGTCGCTGGCCCAGGAACAGGCAAGACGCATCTTTTCGCGAAAATTTTAGAAGAAAAAACGCGAACACTTACGCTCTCTTTCATCAAGGCGCTTGTTGACGACCTCTCCTTAAAACTTTGTGGGTTGTCTGAAGTGAAAACGCTACACAGTTTTGCACGCGGAATTGTTAAACGCGCGACTGGCAAAGATGTGAAAGTTTTTCCAAAACTTTCGGCGGTCATAAAAGAGGACGCGAATATACTACTCAACCGGGAAATTGACTTTGATCCTATATTTCATACCCGTGACGACGAAAATCAATGTATTAAGTTCTACCGCGATAGGATGCGTTACTACGACAATCATTACGGCCATTCTGACGTCATTTACGGGGCGGTGAAGTTTTTTGAAAGCAAGAAGGTGGATGTGCCAATATATGACCAAGTGATTGTCGATGAATTTCAGGATTTCAACCAGCTTGAGGTGTCGCTTATTGATTTTCTTGCGGAAAAAAATTCAATTCTGATCGCTGGTGATGATGACCAAGCTTTATACGAATTTAAAAATGCAAGCACTGAACATATTCGCCAACGACATGGCAATGCAACTTTTGGATTTGAGCAATTCAATTTGCCGTTCTGCTCTCGATGTACACGAGTAATCGTAGAGACTTCCAACGACATAGTCAAAGCCGCAAAACGGGCTGGATTGCTGCAAGGCCGAGTCGAAAAAACTTATGAATATTTCGAGGATAAATTGAAAGATGAATTGAGCGACCGAAATTCCAAAATTATTCACTGCCATAAATGGGAAGCGCAAATTCCGTATTTTATTCAAAGCAACCTTGAACAGATTGCGGGGCACGTGCGCGATAAGTTTTCAGTGTTGATAATTTCGCCGTGGACGAAGCAGTTGCAAAGGATCGGCGGCGCGCTAAGAGATGTTGGTTTTAAGAATATCTCTTTGCCCGAAGGCCAAACCGAAAGAGAGCCGACGCTACTGGACGGCCTGAAGCTTCTAATTGAAAATAAAAAATGCAAGCTTGGTTGGCGAATAACGGCAAAGGCACTCTTGGACGATGTAAAGTTCCGGTCGCTACTCAATGAAACGGACCAGCCAGCGCAGAAGTCCTTCGAAGACATAATGCCTCAAGTACACAAGCGTGAAGTGCGTAGCTTATTGGCTCATCTGCGCAAAATAATAGACGGAAAACCTATTGATGAAGATGCTTTGCGAGAAATTTTCAAACGAATTCGCCGTGACCCTTTCAGGGAAAGCAAAGACGTTTTAAAAGACGATGTCGGTTCAGCTAAATCAATCCGTATTTCAGGTGTCGGGAACGTCCCGATAAAGGCAACGACCGTCCAGGGGTCAAAAGGGCTTGATGCTGACATCGTCTTTATTACGCACTTTGATGACCGATATTTGATTAACGACGAAAGTAAAAAAATTACGGATTTGGATGTTTGTAAATTTCTTGTCGCCTTAACAAGGGCGAGGCATAAAGTATTTTTAATCTCAACGATTAAATCAGATCCAACTTTTCTCAAGTGGATAGACAAGAGCCGCATCCAGAAGATTTAGCTAAACACTTTTTCTCACCGGCACGCAGGAAAAAGTTTTTCGCGACGAGTTTGCCAGCGAAGTCGAGCCAGAGCGAATTCGTGTTCGGTAGGACGCGCTGTTTCGCGAACTTTCATTTTACTTTTTGGCGATGACCTCGTATCCTCTTGCGCATGAAAATTGGAATCATTGGCGGTAGCGGTCTTTACGACATCGAAGGTCTGGAGGCGAAAAAGTGGGTGAATGTTACCACCCCGTTCGGTAAGCCGAGCGATCAGCTTTTGTGCGGACGACTTGCCCTGAGCGGAGCCGAAGGGGTCGGCGGGCGCGACGTGGTGTTTCTGCCGCGGCACGCGCGCGGGCACCGGATTTTGCCGGGCGAGCTGAATCATCGCGCCAACATCTGGGCGCTGAAAAAGCTCGGGGTGAGTTGGATTTTGAGTGTGTCGGCGGTCGGGAGTTTGCAGGAGAAATATCGGCCGTTGGACATCGTATTGCCCGATCAGTTTTTTGACCGGACGAAGAAGGGACTCGAACATACGTTTTTTGGGAAGGGGATTGTGGCGCACACGTCGTTCGCCGAGCCTCTCTGTAAGATCCTGCGGGAAACTTTGCGCGGGTGCGCGACGGAAGTTTTACGCGGGCAAGAGGCGAAGGTTCATTTTGGTGGCGCGTACGTGAACATGGAAGGGCCGATGTTTTCGACGAAGGCGGAGTCCGGGGCGTATCGGCAGATGGGATTTGACATCATCGGGATGACGAATCTGGGCGAGGCGAAGTTGGCGAGGGAAGCGGAGATGTGTTACGCGAGCATGGCAATGATCACCGATTACGACTGCTGGCATGTGAGCGAGACTCCGGTGACGGGGCAGATGGTAGTGCAAATACTTCTTAAGAACGTCGAGACGGCCAAGAAAATCGTGCAACGCGCGATTGGGAAAGTGCCGATTCATTCGGATTGCTCCTGTAAACACGCGCTTGCTGAGTCGCTGGTGACGGATAAAAAGTTGTGGCCGGCAAAGACGAAGAAGGCGTTGGCGCCAATCCTGAAGCCGTATTTACGGTAAAGGCGTTAAAAAGGTGGGAGTACGCGTTTTATCGTCTCTACGTTTCAACGATTTTATCGTTCCTAGTACACAATTGGCGCAAAGATCGACCAGCCTTTGAGTTTTTCGCGGCCTTTGAGGAAGCCGAGTTCCACCACGAAATCCAGCTCTGCTACTTTCGCGCCAAGTTTCTCAACCAAATGCGCCGCGGCCTGGGCTGTGCCGCCGGTGGCGAGGAGGTCATCCACAATCAGAACTCGCTGTCCTTTTTCGAGTGCGTCGGTGTGGATGGCGATCGTGTTGCTGCCGTATTCGAGGTCGTAGGAATGTTCTATGACGGAATAGGGGAGCTTGCCGGTTTTGCGGACGGGAACGATGCCGAGTCCGAGTTCGTACGCGAGCGCCGCGCCAAAGAGAAATCCGCGGGCGTCAATGGCGACGATTGCGTCGAGATTCGATTTTGCATGGCGGTGCGCGAAAATGTCCACGGTAGCGCGAAAGAGTTTCGGATCACCCAGGACGGGCGTGATGTCCTTGAAGATGATGCCTTTCTTTGGAAAATCGGGCACGTCGCGAATGGCGCGTCGTATTGAAGCGTTTTTATCGGGGTCAATCCGTGTAGAGGATTTCATTTGGGCAATGCTTCCTGTTTTTCCATCATCCGGCGCATTTTATCGAGCGCGATGTTTTGGATTTGGCGGACGCGCTCACGGGTGATGCGAAAAAACCGGCCGACTTCTTCCAATGTCATTTCCTTCTCGCCGCCGAGCCCGAAGCGGAGCCTGACGATCTCCTGCTCGCGTTTGTCGAGCTTGCCGAGCATGGACGAAACGTCCTGTTTGGTCATCTTGTCGCGCAGCATCTCGAACGGGTCTTGCGCGGATTCATCGCCGATGATCTCGCCGAACTCGGTGGTTTCGTCTTGCCCGATGGGGGCGTCGAGGGACGCGGGGCGGACGCTAATGGTCTTGAGTTGGGCGATTTTGGCGGCGGTGGTTTTGAGCGCTTTTGCCAACTCTTCGTCGTTCGGTTCACGGCCGAGTTTCTCGCTTAGCTTCATGGCGGCTCGTTTCATTTTGGAAATCTTATCAACAAGATGAACGGGTAACCGGATGGTCTTGGACTGATTCGCGAGTGCGCGTTTGATGGATTGTTTGATCCACCACGCGGCGTAGGTGGAGAGCTTGCCACCTTTGCGCGGATCGAATCGTTCGACGGCTTTCATCAAGCCGATGTTGCCTTCGCTGATCAGATCTAGCACGGGAAGACCGAGGCCGCTGTAGTCGTGGGCGATTTTGACGACGAGGCGGAGATTGGCCTTGATCATCTTGGTGCGGGCGGCGGCGCCGTTTCGCCCGCCCTTTTTGATGAGCTTGGCGAGGTCAACCTCTTCCTGGCGAGTGAGCAGGGAGATTTTCCCGATCTCGCGCAGGTAGATTTTGACACTGCTATCGCTTTCTCGTGGGTCGTACGCCATGATGATTACGCTGACGGCAAAGCCGGCTCCTTGTGCGGACATTGTAGCAGGCTGACTTGGGTGGCGGCAACGAAAAATCGGAACTTCTTTCACAAACCCGTGTCTGATTCGCCATGAAAACAACCGTGACTACCGAAGAATGGCTCAACAAAATTCGAATCGCCAAACCTTGTCCTGCGTCGTGGGACGAGATGTCGGGCAACGACCGCGTCCGGTTTTGCGCCCATTGCCAGAAGAATGTGTTCAATCTCTCGACAATGGGAGCCGACGATGCCGCCGTGCTGGTACGCGAGAAAGAAGGCAAGCTCTGCGCTCGAATGTATCTCCGCGTCGACGGCACGTTACTGACTAACGATTGTCCGGTTGGAATTGCGAAGTATAGGCGAAACGTTGCGATGTCGCTTTCGTCTGCCGCGGCAGTGATGCTCTTCGTGGCAGGCTGCGCGTTTGGAACGTCGAGTGGGCGCCGCTCGGTCGCGGAATTGCGCGCGAAGATCACGTATTCCGTCGAAACGACCGTGGCGAGAGTCAAGACCTTGCTGGGATATCCCACGCCGCCGCCGCCCATACGCGTTCTTGGAGAAGTAGCGGTGGGTAAGATTGGACCAATGCCTCCGCCGCCACAAACCGGCACGAACATATTGATGGGGGATGTCGTCTGCCCGCCGCCACCGACCACGCAGAACTAAAGCAACGCTTGATTATGTTCGTTGCGGGAGTATGGTTGCTAGGACTGAATCAGCGTGGATCATGAATGCGGAAGAGAGATTGAATCAGGTGCGGATCGCAAAGCCTTGTCCCGCGCGCTGGGAGGAGATGAAAGGCGACGATCGCATCCGGTTTTGCCAGCATTGTCAGAAGAATGTTTTCAATCTGTCGGCGATGGGTGCGGATGAAGCAGTCGCGTTAGTGCGTGCGAAAGAAGGTAAACTTTGTGGCCGGATGTATTTGCGCCGGGATGGCACACTGTTGACGGGAGATTGTCCTGTGGGTGTGTCGCGATATCAGCGGCGCGTGGCATGGGCGATAGGATTATCGGTGGTAATCGCTGCGGCGGTGTTTGGAGTTCCGATGACGCGCCAGATGATCACCAATCATATCGAGTGGAGAATTCTTCAAGTCAAAATGATGTTCGGATATCAACCGCCGGTTGTCACCGGTTTTGTCGTCGCCCCGTCGAATCCATAAAAGCGCGCCGCGATTTACTCGATGACGTGGCAGCGCCACCACAGGTGGAAAATTCTCTCTCGCCGAATAATAGCCATTGATCGAGTTGCCGATTTACTTCCCATCTTCCAGCGCCGCTTGGGCGGCGGCCAATCTGGCGATGGGGACGCGGAAGGGCGAGCAACTCACATAGGTGAGGCCTAGGCGATGGCAGAATTTTACGCTTTCGGGATCTCCGCCGTGCTCGCCGCAGATGCCGAGCTTGATGTCGGGGCGGGTCTTGCGGCCTTTATCACGCGCGATTTGCATGAGTTGGCCGGCGCCCGACTGATCAATGGTGGCGAACGGATTTTTCTTCACAATTTCCAGCTCTGCGTAATGCGGCAGGAACGAACCGCTGTCGTCGCGGCTCATGCCGAGACAGGTTTGCGTGAGGTCGTTGGTGCCGAAACTGAAGAACTGGGCGCTCTCGGCGATTTCATCGGCGGTAAGCGCACCGCGCGGGACCTCAATCATCGTGCCAACGAGGTAGTTCAATTTTACTTTTTTCTCTTCCATTACGGCTTTGGCGGCTTTATGGACGACTTCGATTTGCAGATCGAGTTCTTTCTTGAATCCGACAAGCGGGATCATAATCTCGGGTTTTACTTTTACGCCTTCCTTCTGCACCTGCGCAGCGGCTTCAAATACGGCCCGAGCCTGCATCTCGGTGATTTCGGGGTAGGCGATGCCAAGACGGCAACCGCGATGGCCTAGCATCGGGTTGAACTCGTGTAATTCGTGGACGCGCTTGGCGATTTTCTCGGTCTTCACGCCCAATTTTTCCGCCAGCTCGTTCTGGGAAGCGTGATCGTGCGGCAGGAATTCGTGCAACGGCGGATCCAGGAAGCGGATCGTCGCGGGCAATCCTTTCAGCTCGCGGAACATGCCGCTGAAATCTTCGCGCTGATAAGGGAGAAGTTTAGCAAGCGCTTTTTTGCGGTCCTCGGTTTTCTCGGCGAGAATCATTTCACGCATCGCGTCAATGCGATTGCCCTCGAAAAACATATGTTCGGTGCGGCACAATCCGATGCCCGACGCGCCGAATGCGACGGCGTTGGCGGTCTGTTCGGGATTGTCTGCGTTGGTTCGCACGCTAAGGCGTGTGACTTGGCTGCACCATTTCATTAGTTGTGCAAAATACTGATAGGTCTGGCTCTCGCTTGGTTTGAGCGTCTTGGAAACGAGCACTTGGATTACTTCACTCGGCGCAGTTTTGAGTTGGCCGCCATAGACATGGCCGCTGGTGCCATCAATCGAGACGAAATCGCCTTCCTTGAAAACTTGCCCGTCCACCGTGAGCGTCTTGTCGTGATAATCAATGTGGAGTTTTGCAGCGCCACAGACGCAGACTTTACCCATCTGACGGGCGACAAGAGCTGCGTGACTGCTGACGCCGCCGCGTGCGGTGAGAATGCCTTCCGCCGCGATCATGCCGCGCAAATCTTCCGGCGAGGTTTCGATTCGGGCGAGCAATACTTTTTCGCCTTTCCGTGCTGCCTCGACGGCTCGGTCGGCGTTGAAATAAATCCTGCCGCTGGCCGCGCCGGGTCCCGCGGGCAAACCCGTGGCAATCACTTTGGTGTTTTTCAGCGCGGTACGATCAAATACGGGCGCTAGAACCTGCTCGAGCTGCTCGGCGGGAACACGTTTAACGGCGGTCTTCCAATCAATCAATTTTTCCTTCACCATTTCACAGGCGATCCGGACTGCGGCCAACCCTGTGCGCTTGCCGTTACGCGTCTGCAGCATGAAGACTTTGCCGTTTTGGATGGTGAACTCGAAATCCTGCATGTCTTTGAAATGGGATTCGAGGACTTTGCGGATGCGCTCCAACTCGACGTACGACGAATGTTGTTTCGATTTGAGCAGGGCAACGGGATCGGGGGTTCGCACGCCCGCGACGACGTCTTCACCCTGCGCGTTCATGAGAAATTCACCGTAAAAAACTTTTTCACCGCTCGCGGGATCGCGTGTGAAGGCAACACCGGAGCCGGATTCCTCACCCGTATTGCCGAACACCATGGATTGTACATTGACGGCAGTGCCCCACTCGGTTGGGATATTGTATTTGCGGCGATAGACGATGGCGCGGTCGTTCATCCACGACCCGAACACAGCGCCCACGGCACCCTTGAGCTGCGCCCATGGGTCGTTTGGAAATTCCTTGCCCGTGCGATCCTTGATGAGCGCTTTGAATCGGGAGACCAGTTCCTTGAGGTCTTTCGTCGAGAGTTTGGTGTCTTCGATCTCATGATTGCCATGGCGTTCGTCTTTCAATTTGCTGATGACCGTCTCGAACGGCTCATGATCTTCGTGCGGAG
The DNA here is from genome assembly GCA_964348665.1 of uncultured Verrucomicrobiota bacterium. Classification (GTDB taxonomy): domain Bacteria; phylum Verrucomicrobiota; class Verrucomicrobiia; order Palsa-1439; family CAYGDP01; genus CAYGDP01. Next base: position 42,535 of record CAYGDP010000020.1, on the reverse strand, counting down.
CTTTCTGCACACCCATCACCACGTCGCCGTACATCTGGATGAACCGGCGATAACAATCCCAGGCGAACCGCTCGTTGTTCGTCGCCTTGGCCAGCGCGACTACCGCGTCGTCATTGAGACCGAGATTGAGGATCGTATCCATCATTCCCGGCATCGAGTCGCGCGCGCCAGAACGGACGGCGACCAGCAACGGCATCGCGCTCTTGTCGCCGAATTTCGTTCCGACGATTTGCTCCATCTTCGCGACGGCAGCTTCGACTTCGGCTTGGAGCGACTTGGGGTAGGTGCGTTTATTATTGTAAAAATAAGTACAGACCTCGGTCGTGATGGTGAATCCGGGAGGGACGGGAAGACCGATTCGGGTCATCTCGGCAAGGTTCGCGCCTTTGCCGCCGAGGAGGGGTTTCATCTTCCCATTGCCATCGGCTTTGCCATTGCCAAAAAAATAGACGTATTTGGTTTTCTTCATAGGTTTCCTGTCAAAGAGGCGATGCTTATATCCCAAAAGATTTTCAGTGTCAAAATGATTCCCGGCGCATCAGCAATCACTCTTGGCTTGAAATGAGGCGATGTTGGCTTAGTGTAGAGTCGTGTCGAACAAACCCGATGTCCGAGTTTCCCCGGAGCAACGGTTTGGGTGTGTCCAGTGCGGTCGATGCTGCCGTCGTTGGCACGTCGCCGTGAGCACCGAGGAAATCGGGGAACTCCGGAAACGCGATTGGCTGGGCGACCCGCATGTGTCCGACGGACACGAGCCGGTGACTATGATTGATGGTCAACCGTATCTGGCTCACAAAGAGAACGGCGACTGCATCTATCTCGATCCGGAAACGACGCTCTGCCGATTGGAAGTGCGATTTGGTCACGCGGCCAAACCGCTTGGTTGCCGCTTGTTTCCATACCAATTATCGCGAGTACTGCCGAAAGTTGTCTCGGCCGGCATCCGCCTTGATTGCCTGGCTGCGCAACAAAATAAAGGGCCGTTGATGACCGACCAGCGCGAGCAAATCGTCAAGCTGGCCAGAGAGATGGAGCTGGTAGGTGAATCGAGCGGCACGGCTCTGGGCGGACTGCATTCGGACACGGCGATTCAACTGACGGAATCGTTTGCCGGTTTTTTTTCAGACGATACAGACCCGGCTGTAGGGAGTTTGTCGTTGTTGCTGGCGGCGCGGCATTTCGCGGAACTTGGCACAGATTTCCTAAATGACCGTGCAACGATGCGAGAGATATTGCCGCCATTGCTGGAGAAGTTTCGGCATCGTGCTGGAGCAGAACTGGCGCAAACCAAATCGCTTGGAGCGATGGATCGCTTATTCTTTCGTCTCTGGCTGGGGAATTACCTTCGTCGGGACGAGGAGTTGATCGGCCAAACACGCCGTCGCCTTCGCCGGATGTTCGATTTTACGGCGATCCTATTTGGTGGAGGAAATCTTCGCCATCTTGGCTCGGAACATCCCAATCTCTCCTTGCGACAAGCCGGAATGTTCGAGAGGCGATTCACGGAACCGTCCGCGCCTTCCGTGTGGGAATGTTGGCGGCGGTTCGCGCGAGGGCGATTGCGAACACTGCAATTTTTTGGTGAATCGGTTCAGGGCGCGAATTTCTTTGTGGGACTGAAACGTCTGGCCACTTTGTTTGCCTTGGTAAACGCGGCGGCCAAAGTCAACGCGGTTGCTTCAAGTCGCGCGAACAAGCTAGAAGCTGCCGATGTCGAGTATGCCGTTGGGGTGATTGATCACGCGTACGGACGATCGGCGGTGTTGCGATTGAGGCCGCACCGGTTTGTTGAGGGACAGTTTTTCGATGTCTCACGTTACGCGAGCGCGTTGAGCAGTTTTTGCTGATTAAATCTTCAATAGCGCTCGTGCTTCTGCAATGCCGGCGGCGGGACGACCGAATTCACTGGCCGTCACACGAGCAAGAGCGACCAATTGACGCCAGCGGTAGGCGGGGCGCGTGGCGGCGAATTCTTCGGTGATTGTTCGGTAGTACTTCTCGGCATGGAGGGCGCCATCTTCGCTGACGGCATAGCGCAAGAGGAGGTCGAACACGGGACGCGGCTCGTGGCCGAGTTCACCGTACCGATGGATAATGGCCGCGGCGTGAGCTTGGAGATTTTGGCGGATGGCTTCGTCAGCTTCGTGGAGGAGCGCTTCGGGGTCAGTGGATTTCACCTGATCGAGATGCCACTTTACGGGAAGAGGCGACCAATCTAAGAAATCGCCGCCGCGCGCGGAGCGGTCGAGGGCGACCTGATACGCGCCGAGGATGAGACAGGCAAAGGTATTGCGGGCATTGCTCGCGCGCGCCAAATTTCGCCAGGCGCAAGCAGAATCGCAGGCGTGAACGCCGATGCTGTCGCCATGAACGCTGCCCACCGGTTTGCCGGCGATTTCCTCGCGAGGCGACCGACCGTGATCGCGAAGGATTAGTTGATTCGCCGCGAGCGAAATCGCCTCCCCGATGTCTTGTGGCGTAAAACCTTCGGCGAGCGCGGCGGCGGCGGCGTTGGCGGCTTGTTCGGGGGTGGATTTGAAAATAGTTTCGCTTAGGTCATTCACCCATTTGTCGTCAGCGGCGCGAGTGCCGGGGACGCGATCGAGAAGTTTGTGTTGTTCGAATATTTTGGGAAGAAGCGCGCGGGATTCGGCAGCCCTTGAGGTGTGCTTGACACAATAACGGACAGATTGACGGAGGAGCGTGTGAGCGTGTTCCTTGCCGATAAGACCGAGCAAGTCCCACGCGCGATAGGGGAGAACGACACGGTGAACTTCGGTATTCTCCTGCACGGCATAAAGAAGATGGTTCAGCGCATCATCAGCGCTGTGTTGAGCGAGTGCGGCAAACGTGCGCTCGGCTTCATTGGCGTCTTTGCGGTGAACAGCGTCGCGTAGGAGTTCGCCTCCCGCACGGCCCTCGGTGAGCGTTGCCGGTTTGACGGGGTGCAGGATTTCATCCTTACGACCGCCTCGTTCTTGGATGCGATTCGTGTTCCGGTAGAGGACTTTGAAAACGGGGAGCGGCTGGAGATTTTCCCGAAGTTCGCGCGCCATGTGCAGCGAAGGCGCGAGAGCCATGATCGTGTGGAATCCGACATAATCTTCACCGCCAAACGTACGTGCATTGGCCAGCGCGCCTGCGGCGACTAGATTTTGCAGCGTGGTTCCAGCTTTGAGCTGGTCGGCAAGCGACGGTAGGAGTTTGTTTGCGGGCGTTTCCTGCATGAGCCGCACGAGCGGTTCGAGCGAACCAAAATCGAGTGATTCCGGCACTTCGTCGGCAAACGCAGTTGCTAGACCAAGGTCCGAAGCAGTGCCGAAACCGACGGCGGAAATCAACATGCCGCGACCGACATTAGCGAGAAATTCACGACGGGAACGCAAGGTATTCATTTGTCCTCCGGGGATGAAAGACGTTTGCACAACGCCGATAGCTTAACCCCATTGTTCAAAATGGTCAAGCGAAGCGTGAGACTGAATCGCTTGTTACTGACAACAATTCTTTCATCTGTTATCGTCGAGCCATGGAGCATCTTTGGGCCACTTGGCGTATGCAATACATCCGCACCGCGAAAGAAACGGCAGGCGATTGTTTTCTTTGCAGAAAAGCGGGTGAAAACCGCGATGCAGAGAACCTTTTGCTGATTCGCGGCAAGACCGCGTTTGTCATTCTCAACGCGTTTCCGTACAGCCCCGGTCATCTGCTCATCGCTCCATATCGGCACAGCAACGAGATGGACGACTTGAGCAAGGAAGAAATGACCGAGTTGTTCGAGTTGACGCGCCGCTGTCGCCGGTTGCTGGAGAAAGCGATGCGCGCCGAGGGTTTCAATATTGGCATCAACCTCGGCGAGATCGCTGGCGCGGGTCTGCCCGGTCATTTTCACATCCACATCGTCCCGCGGTGGAGCGGCGACACGAATTTCATGCCGGTTCTTGCTGACACCCGCGTGCTGCCCGAAGCGTTAAGCGAGGTCTACAGGCAATTGAAAGCGGGAATCTAGTGTTTGAAGTTGCATTTCCCAATTTTTAGCGCAGATTACGCACCTCATTTATGCCGAAGATTGAAAACATCAATATTGCAGAGTTGCGACCCTTGCCTCCGCCATCGGTGATCAAAGGTAAGATCGCGATGTCGGAACCCTGTGCCGACGCCGTCTTGCGCGGGCGTCGCGAGGTGGAGCAGATTCTTGGCGGCAAAGACCGGCGATTGTTGGTTGTGGTGGGGCCTTGCTCGATTCACGATCCCGATGCGGCTCTAGATTACGCTCGAAAACTGCGCGGTGTGGCCAAAGAGATCGACCGTCAAATCGTTGTGATCATGCGGGTTTATTTCGAAAAACCACGGACCACAACCGGTTGGAAGGGATTGATCAACGACCCGTACCTAGACGGAACGTGCGACGTGGAAGCAGGATTGCGCGTCGCGCGCGAATTGCTGGTGGAAATTACTGCGATGGGTTTGCCCACGGCAACCGAGTTTCTCGATCCAATCATTCCGCAATATCTGGCTGACCTGGTGAGTTGGGCGGCGATTGGAGCGCGCACGACCGAATCGCAAACACATCGCGAACTGGCCAGCGGCCTATCCATGCCCGTTGGGTTCAAAAACGGCACGGACGGCAGTTTGCAGACAGCGATCAACGCGATGCTCGCCGCGCGCACGCCTCATTCGTTCCTTGGCATTGACTCCAAGGGCGCCACTTGCATCGTGCGCACAAAAGGTAATCCGTGGGGACACGTCGTCTTGCGGGGCGGCCGGGACGGCTCGAACTATGACGAAGCCAGCTTGAAACACAGCGCGGAACTTCTGCGCGCGGCGAAATTGCCGTCGGCGTTGATGATCGATTGCAGTCATGCGAACTCCGGCAAGAAATTTGAGAGACAGGAAAAGGTCTGGCGCGAGGTGATTGATCAACGGTTGCACGGCAATCGCGATATCATCGGGCTGATGGTGGAGAGCAATCTCGTGGAGGGAAATCAACCGCTTGCGGCCTTGGAAAAACTTAACTACGGCGTCTCCATCACCGACCCGTGTTTGGGATGGGAGACGACGGAGCGTTTGCTGCAAAGCACGGCCGATCGCCTGGAGCGGGATGGGAGACGCGCGTCGGCTTGACAAGCCGTTGGTGTGTGGTATCGTCCTGCGCAATGAAATTTCGCCGAGATCCTCCAGCGATTTCCGCCAGATTTACGTTTCGTGGTGGCCTGCGGATTGGCTCGGCCTAAGACCAGACGAACCAAAACCCGCAGTGCCCCCGACCCTCGCGTCGGGGTTTTTTGTTTTTGCGGTGGAAGGAGCATGACTATGATTGTGGTATTGAGAACGAATGTGAAACGATCGAAGGTGGATGAGGTGGCTAAATTGATCAAAGGTTTTGGGTACGAGCCGCGCGTGATTTTTGGCGTGGAACGAACCGTGATCGCGTGCATTGGCGACGAACGTACGCATCACACTCTCGAATCGCTGGTAGACTTGCCGGAAGTGGAGAGCGTGATGCCCGTGCAGAAGAAATACAAGCTGGTCAGCCGTCAGTACAAAAAGGCCAGTAGCGTCGTTCGCGTGGGCGACTTGGAGATCGGTGGAAAATATTTTCACGTCATCGCGGGTCCTTGTTCGGTCGAGACCGAGAAGCAAACGATTGACACCGCCAAGGCGGTCAAAGCGGCGGGCGCAACCCTGTTTCGCGGCGGCGCATTCAAGCCGCGCACGTCGCCCTACGATTTTCAAGGGCTTGGCCACGATGGCCTGGAAATTCTCAAGAAAGCGCGTGCCACAACAGGTCTGCCGATTGTCACCGAGGTGATGTCGCCGGATGAAGTGGAAGAAGTATGCGAGTTTGCGGACGTATTGCAAATCGGCGCGCGAAACTGTCAGAACTACGCGTTACTGCGCGCCGTGGGTCAAACCAGAAAACCCGTCCTGCTCAAACGAGGAATGTCCCAGCTCGTTCAGGAATGGTTGTTGGCAGCGGAGTATGTTTGCGCCGGGGGCAACGATCAGGTGATCCTCTGCGAACGTGGAATTCGGACCTACGAAACTTCCTGTCGAAATACTTTCGACGTATCGGCCATCGCGGTTGCGAAAAAGGAGACGCACCTACCTGTGTTCGCCGATCCCAGCCATGCGGCGGGTCGCGCGGATATGGTCGCGCCGTTGGCGCGCGCCGCGGCGGCGGTGGGCGCGGATGGACTCATCGTCGAGGTTCATCCGAAACCAGTTGCGGCATTGAGCGACGACGCGCAGCAGATCGATCCTCCGGCATTTGCGGCGATGATGAAGGAATTGAAGCCGATTTTGGCGGCGGTCGGGAAGCGACTGGCCTGATCATTTTTTGCTGACCCGCCAGAGCATCACGGCGCCGACGGTCCCGAAAAGATAATTAGGCAGCCAAAGCCAAGCGCTGGCGGCGGCGAGCGACACGCCTTTCCACTCGCTCGAGAGCGCCGTGAGAAAATAATACAAGCCAATCAAAAGAAGCGCTAGGGCGGCATTGATGCTGGTTTCGCCGCGATGGGTTCGGATTCCGAGCGGCACGGCTAACAAAGCAAACACCACACAGGCCACCGCCCAGGAAAATCGGCGCTGGACTTCGATGGAAAGCGTGGCGATCCGTTTTTTCAATTTCGCACGGTTACTCTTTTCTGCTGCCGCAAGGTTGGCGTTTTCCTGCGAGATGGCGTCAAGAAGTTCCGCCAGCGTCAGATCCTTCTCGCCTTTGTTGATGACCGATTGGCTTAGGAACTGTTTGGCGTCCAGTTCCAAGGGAAACGTGGCGGCGGTCATGCCGGGTCGGATTTTGGAGGGGTTGGACGGGTCGTGTGGGTCGCGGGCTTCAACGCGGACATTTTCCAGATCGGCGTGAATTTTTAGAGTTTGTGGGTCGAATGTCAATGTGCCGCGTTGCGCGCGGATGCTTTTGTCCACGTGGCCGTTTGGCCCGAGCCATTCGACATAAATATTTTCGGCGACGTTGCCGTTGATTCGTTCGGCGAGAACGCGGAGATCTCCAAACTGCGCGGTTTTGTTCGGCGTAAGAAAATTCCTGGGAGTGCGTGAAAGAACGGCGATGATGCGCTCCTTAAAACGGTCTTTGCACCATGGACCTAGCACCGTGTTGATATACACGCAGACCATAGTGGCGAGGATCGCCATGGCAAAGGCGGGCCACACCAAGCGGCCGAGACTCAATCCGCTGGCGCGTAGCGTGGTCAGTTCGTTGTCGGCGGAAAATTTCCCGAAGACCAGCAGCATCCCGGTCATTACGCTCATCGGCAGGGCGAACATCAGCACGTAGGGAATCAACAAGGGGAGGTAGAGAAGCAGTTCCGCCAAGGGGATATTGTATTCGCCCAGGATTTTCTGTACGTATCCCATGACTTGCCCCGTCAAGATGGCAAAAACAAATACGAGGAGCGATAGCCCCATCGCGGTCCCGAGTTCGCGCGCGAGATAGTTGTGGAGCGTCTTCACGTCGGGTAGAATACGACAGCCGCATTCAAAACACAAACGCCATGACCGATATTGCCGCCAATTTCGAGCGCATCCAAGCCCAGATCGCCGCCGCGGCGGGTCGCGCCGGGCGCGACGGCAATTCGGTGAAATTGTTGGGCGCGTCGAAAACCGTAGAGGCAGAACGCATTCGTGCCGCGATAACCGCCGGCCTGTGTCTTTTCGGCGAAAATCGCATCCAAGAGGCAACGTCCAAGATGGACGACGTGGGAGGAGCAGCTCGCTGGCATTTCATCGGTCACTTGCAAAGCAACAAAGTGCGCGTAGCCGTGGAATTGTTCGAGATGATTGAGTCGGTGGATTCGCTAACATTGGCGCGCGAGATCGATAAATGGGCGGAGCGCGCCGGCAAGACAATGCCGATTTTGGTCGAGGTAAATGTGGCAGGCGAAAAATCCAAGTTCGGGTTCAAACCCGACGCACTTTTAAGCCAGATTGCCGAGATCAATTCGCTCGGGCATCTTGCTGTGCATGGGTTGATGGCGATCCCGCCGTATTGCGAAAACCCGGAAGAGTCGCGGCTTTATTTCCGCTCGGTACGGGAGTGGAAAGAGCGTATCGAGAAAGAGGCTGGAGTGCCGATGGTGGAGCTATCGATGGGGATGAGCCATGATTTCGAGGTGGCAGTGGAAGAGGGGGCGACAATTGTGCGGGTGGGCGAGGCATTGTTTGGGCCGCGGACAAAAAAGAAAATGGACTTGACGTTCGAATCAGACTAAGATGCCATCCGGTTCATGATTACTTTGTCCCGGTTGAAACGCAGCGAAATTGACGCGTGGGAAATCATGCGTTCCGGTTTGCCGTTGCGCGCGAGGAATTCGCTGGCGAAGGCAGGGATTGCAACGATTGGAGAATTACGCGTGTGCTCCGATGATCGTTTGCTTCGAATGCAAGCGTTCGGGACAAAATCGCTTGCCGATGTAAAACGTTTTTTCCGGTTGAGCGCCCAATTGGAAGCCAACGAGATCCACTATCTTAATCTCGAGGATTTTTTGAAGCGGACACTTTCTTCGTCCGTCCGGGAGGCAATCGAGCATCGGTATGGATTACGAACGACCTGGACGGATCCGCGCGGGCCGCGCACCACCCTGCAGTCGCTTGGCAACAAACGACACTTGACGCGAGAACGCATTCGTCAGTTGCAGGAACTTGGCGATCACGAATTGCGATGCATGCAGGGGCAACTCTTGTTGGCAAAAATCGCGGAGCATTTTGCGGCGCGCATCAACATGCACAAGGGGGTGGCCGATTTGGCCACGCTTGCTCGATGGCATAGTCCGATGACCGGGAGTTACACGGTTCTGGGGACATTATGGCTGTTGAAGGATTTCAACGATAGAATTCATGCGCGGCATGGATTTTTCACGACAGCGTCGACTGACCAATTGATCCGAGTCGAGAGTTCTGTTTTAGATTATCTTCGGAATTCGGATCCCCCCGTGGAGAGTGATCGCATTCTTGCTGCGTTGCCCGTTGAAGAACGTAACCTGGGGCGTGCATTCCTGGCGTATCACCCGGAAATCGGCGTTATGAAGCGGGAAGAATATTTTTTGATGCGAGAGCAGGCGCCGTTGCTCTTGGAACATATTTTGCGCGACGCGGATGCGCCCCTGCATTACCGCCAAATTACTAACGCCTATAACGAAATCACGTCCGCGCGAAGCCTGTGTCGCCCAGGTCAAATCATTCGGTTTCTCCGCAAATCATCGCGCGCCGAACGGCTTAGTCTCGGCACGTACCGATTACGTCAGGGAACTTAATCGCAACGCTACATACGACACGGCAGGTAAACCCTTGCGGGCGAGGCGACTCGGCGTTATCTTGGCGGCGTGCGTATCTTGCACCGTTATTTATTACGGCAGTTTCTCGTGCCGCTGATCTATTGCATCTCCGCCTTCTGGCTGATGGCGGTGTTGTACGATTTGCTCGGCGATCGGTTGAGCGATTTTCTGCTCTGGCGTGTCGGGATCGGGTTTGCCGCGCGCTATTATTTGCTGACTGCGCCGGAGTTTTTGGCGTTGACCCTGCCGCTGGCGATCTTGCTGGGATTGCTGTATTCGCTCTCTCTGCTTTCCAAGCACCATGAATTGAATGCTATCCGCGCAAGCGGGTTGAGCGTTCGCGCGGTGGGGTTACCGTTGTTGTTCTTTGGCATCCTAAGCGCCGCAGTCGTATTCTGGGTCAACGAGTCCGTCGTGCCCCATACAAATCGGCAATCGGAGCAAATGTTGCAGGACGCGCGTATCCGGTATGCTGCGCGACAGGCTGAATCTAAGCCTATACGAACAGACATGAAGGGAGGCGAATTGGGCGTGCGCTTTCCTACCACCCACCGTCACTGGCGTGCGCGATCGTTCGACCGCAGTTTGTATTTGATGACCGATGTCACCATTACGCAGGAACAGCCGGATGGGCAGGGAGACGTCATGGAAATCCATGCCCGGCGCGCGCAGTGGCTTGACCGTCAATGGTGGTTTTTTGACGGCGTAATTATCAATTTCGATTACATCATTGCGCGAAAACGCAGGATGGAACATTTTACGAAACTGCGTCGGGAAGATTTTACGGAAACTCCCAATCAAATCCTCGCCGAGATCGGCAAACGTGCCCCTACGGAAATGACTGCCAATGAGATTCAGGAGTTTCTCGATGCACATCAGGAACTTCCGCGCGCGGAATTGGCGCGGTATCAGACACGGCTCATGGAACGGTTCGCCCAGCCGTTTGCCTGTTTCATCGTATTGCTGGTCGGATTGCCGCTGGGGGCGAGTTTCAATCGTCGCGGCCCGCTCATGGCCACGGCCGCCGCGCTTGCGCTGTTGCTTTCCTTTTGGTTCTTGCGATTGCTCCTTCTGATGTTCGGCGATAAAAACATGCTCGACCCGGTGCTAGCGGCATGGTTACCCTACACGATCTTTGGTGGACTCGGGATAGTTTTGATGTCTCAATTTGAATAGTTTTTACCGATTGGACTGTTTGTTTCGGTATAATTCCGCACCGCGTTCTGCCACCGCTGAGAGAAGCGAACCCATTTTCGGATGCTCCGGCTCGATGTCCACAGCCAATTCAGCGGCTTTGAGCGCTTCGGTGCAAATCGGGCCGACCGATGCCACAACGACTCGATGGAACGCCGCGCGCAGACGATCGGCGTCAGCACCAGCCACTTGAAAGAGATGATCAACCTGCTGCGCACTCGTGAAAAGGGCAACGTGGATTTCGCCCGCGAGTATTTTTGAGATGGCACCTCGCAAAGGTTGCGTGTCTTCGGGCAACGCCCAGCGGTAAATTGGCACGCTCGTTACTTCAGCGCCGCGGTCGCGCAAGCCGTCTAGTAATTCCGGATTGCTCTGGCCATATTCTTGCACCACCACCCGTTTGCCTCGCACGTCCACTTTGGCATCCATCGTCGCCAGCAAATCACGCCACGTGTTCGGTTCAGGGACGGAAATTGTCGGCTTCAATTGAAATAATTCCCACAGAACTGCGACTGGTTTCGGTCCGCGCGCGACAGTGACGATCCCGCGCAACGCTTCGCCAAATTTTTCGCGGGGCAACTCGGATTCTATTGATGTGGTCAAAAATCGCGTGCCAACGCCGGTAAGGAGAATCATCACGTCCACTTCGCCACGGGTCAGGCGGCGGGCAAATTCGAGGGCGGGTTTATTTTCGGTCAGTGGAACTTCCCGCAACGCCGGCGCGCTGATCGGTTCGCCGCCGTGACGACGAATCATCTCGGCGATCTCCTTCGCGCGCCGGCTCTCGAAGCTGACGATGCGGAGGCCGGTGAGTTTGCCTTGCTGGCTCATTTCCCAGAGATTTTAGCACATCCCGTTAAATTGTAGGAGCAGCTTTCCAGTCGTGAATCATTGGATTAAATCACACCCAAAAGGACATCCTACTGATTCTTTTCCGCCCGTAGGAAGAACCGAATCAAGCCCCAGACGGCGGAGCAGACGAGGGTAGAGCAGGTGAGGGCGGCGATCCAGATTTTGTCCGAGGAATCTTCGCTTTGCACGGCATCCAGCGTGAGGGTGAAGAGCCAGAGCTGGCCGAGGAGGAGGATGACGACGAAGGCCATGACCATGTTGAGGACAATGCTGACGCGCTGACGTTGTTTGGCTTGTGGGCTCATTGTGTCGTTAAAAAGGTCAATAGGTTGAAACGTTGAATTGTTAAATCGGCAAGCAGGTGCTTGGAGTTAAACATTTTCCTCCTTAGGATAGATCCAAGCGTCTTTGTCGTGAAGCTCGACCCGGTATTGCGTAAGCGGGCGTTTTGGCGGGCCAGCGATGACACTTCCATTTTCGGCGCTGAAATATCCTGCATGACAGGGGCAAACGAGTTGGTTGGAGCGTCTGACGAAGTGAACGGGGCAGTTTAGATGCGTACAAAGCTGGCTGTACGCGACAAATCTGTCTTCCGTGAGTCGGATGAGGATGCACGGCTGACCTTCAAAATCAAAAAGTTTATAGTCGCCCGCCTTGAGATTTGCCGCGCCTTTGACTGTTTTCACACGGTTGGGGCGATGTCCAAAATACTTTTTGCCCGCGGCGATTGCCGTGCCCACGAGAAATGCAATCGAGGTTAGCCCCAGGAATTTGGTGAACTCGCGCCGGGTGACGTAAGCGTCATCTCCCTGACGGATTGGAAAATCCTCTTTCCAGTGGGGAGGGGTGGAGTCTGGATGCTTGTTGGGAGGCGTGTTCATATCGCTTCCTCCAAAACTGATAATTCCGCCACATCGGGCGCGCCAGCGCGAGAGGGCAGGGCACCGAGGTCGGTCTCCGACATAAAGGCGGTGATGTCGAAGTCGAAAATGTTTTTTTCCTGCACGGTCATGATGTTGACCTTGGTGCGAACGACTTGGCGACCGAAGCGGAATTCGTTGACCGGCTTTTCGCGCCGGCGTTGCTCGATATACTCGCGCGGGCCATAGTAGAGCGCTTCGCTGGGGCAGACACTCGCGCACATGGGTTTTTTGTCCACGCTGGTGCGGTCGTAGCACATATCACATTTCATCATTTGATCGGCGGCGACAATATAGCGAGGCACGCCGAACGGACAGGCCAGCACGCAATTGGAGCAACCGATACAGCGCGGTTTAAGCGAGCTTTGGACGATGCCATCGTCGGTTTGCTTGATGGCGTCGGCGGGACAGACTCGCGCGCAAGTTGGGTCTTCGCAGTGCATACAAACGACGGGCGCGGTCTGCACGCCGCTGTAGCGATCCACGACTTCGAGGTGGATCATCGTTTGTCCGCGGTGCGTGTCGCACTCGGCGCACGCCTGCTCGCACGCGCGACAACCGATACAGCGCGAAGGGTCTATGAAGAATTCGTAGTCGGTCATTTGGGTTCGTTGAACCGTTGAATGGTTGAAACGATAAAACGTCCTCGTCGTTGTCCTAGAATACAAATTGCGTTCTGCCGCCCCTTCAGGGCTTGCCATGTTATTATCTGATTACCCAGGGCTTTGCCCTGGGCTATTATCCGACGGCCTTTCAGGCCTCCTGAAACGACGCAATCCGAAGCCCCAAGGGGGCGGAGTAGGTCAGCCCAGCCCGTAGGGCTGGGAAACGATGAAAATACAATATGCAAACCCTGTAGGGGCGAAATAATTTGGAGTCGGGTCCTCATTTCTTTAACTCCAACGCAATCGGCTGCCAGTTTTGAAGTTTCCCGTTTCCGTTTTTCTTGGTCTCGTGTTGCGGATACGTCGGTTTCCAAAGCGTTGGGTCGGTTTTCTCCACTCGACAGGCGCAGACTTTATATTCGGGGATCTTCGAGATCGGATCGAGCGCGCGGTGCGTGGCGTTGTTGGCGGATTTCTTGCCAGGCCAATGATACGGCACAAAGACCGTGTCCGGCCGGATCGTCTTCACAATTTGGGCAGGGACAACGACCTCGCCGCGGCGTGTGGCAACGCGGACGATCTCACCGTCCTTGATGCCGAGGTTTGCGGCGAGACGTGGATGCATTTCGCACATCGGCTCTGGGTACTGGTCCACCAAGGCGCCGATGCGACGGGTTTGTGAGCCGCTTAGATATTGCGACACGACGCGGCCTGTAGTGAAAAAGAGTGGATACTCGGTATCCACGTCCTCCGCAGGCGGGCGATAGTCGAAGGCGTGAAACTTGGCCTTGCCGTCGGGATGATAAAATTTGCCACCCTCAAAGAGCCGTGGCGTGCCGGGATGTTCCTCGGATGGGCAAGGCCAGAATATTCCCATATTCTTTTCAATTCTGCGATAGGTCATGCCGTAATAATCCACTGGACCGCCGCGGGAAGCGGAGCACAGTTCACGGAAGATGTCTTCGGCTTCCTGATACGGAAAATAGTCCCCGCGTCCGAGGCGTTTCGCCAAATCCACGATGATCTGCCAGTCCACTCTGGCATTTCCCGGTGGCGAGACTGAATTTCGCAGCCGCACGCAGCGGCCTTCGCCTGTGGTAATCGTGCCTTCGTCCTCCTCCTGCAACGATCCCGCAAGCACCACGTCGGCATAACGCGCCGTTTCCGTGAGGAAGAAATCAATGCACCCGTAAAATTCTAGTTTTTCCAAGGCGGCACGGGTACGCGCGGAGTCAGGAATGGAAACGAGAGGATTGAAGCTGATCGAGAGAAGGCCCTTGATTTTTCCCGATTCCATTTCATTGATCAGCTCGCACGCGGTCAGTCCTGCTTTCGGAAGCTCGCTTTCCGCGATGCGCCAGAATTCAGAGATGAATTTGCGATGCTCGGGGTTCGAGATATCGCGCCCGCCGGGAAGTTGATTGCAGCGCTGACCATGTTCGCGTCCTCCCTGGCCATTGCCCTGCCCGGTGATCGTCCCGTACCCGCATCCGGGGCGACCGATGCGGCCGCTGGCAAGGACGAGATTGATATAGGTAAGGCAGTTTTCGGTTCCCTTGGTGTGATGCTCGATGCCGCGCGCGTGTAACAGCATTGATGTTGGCGCCGGACCCCAAATCTCGGCGGCTTTGATGATGTTCGCCCGCGGGACGCCTGTGATTTGCTCGGTTACTTCGGGGGTATATTTTTTTACCAGCTCGCGGACTGTATCGAAATCATGCGTGTGGTGCTCGATGAAATCCCAGTCCACCCAGCCACGCTCAATCATTACGGATAATATTCCATTGGCGAGGGCGCTGTCCCGACCCGGCCGCACGGGCAGAAATAAATCTGCGGTGCGTGCGATCGGAGTCATGCGCGGGTCAATGACGATGATTTTTGCGCCGTTATCGCGCGCTTTCCAAACATAGTCGGTTAGTATCGGGAAACATTCAGCTAGGTTAGTCCCAGTAAGGATGATCGCTTTCGCAAGGGGAATGTCGCTCCAGGGATTGGCGGCGCGATCCACGCCGAACGCCATGCGATTGGCTGCGCCAGCGCTGACCATGCAGAGCCGTCCATTGTAATCAATATTCGCGGTCTGCAGCGCCACACGTGCGAACTTGCCATTGAGATACGCCTTTTCGTTCGTCATCGAGGCGCCACCGAGGAACGCGAATGCATCTCGGCCGTATTGGGTTTGAATTTTGCGGATGGCTTCGACGGTTTTATCGAGCGCTTCGTCCCAGGTCGCCCCGCGAAAACCTTCTTTGGTGCGCACGAGCGGTTCGAGGAGACGATCGGGGTGATCGTTTTGCATGTATCGCTTCACGCCTTTCGGGCAAAGTTTACCTTCGTTGACGGGAAACTCGTACCACGGCTCGAAGCCGACGACTTTATTATCCTTCACTTTGAGCTGGATGCCGCACTGCACCCCACAAAAGCAGCAGTGGGTTTTTACGAGCTTGTCGGGCGCTTGCGTGCCCCAACCGCCCGCGGGCGTGTAATTGAGGGTTGGCCCATAGCGCGCAATAAACTGCTCTTCTGTGAGTGTGGGAGTAGACATTTTAATAAAACTCCAAAACCCAAATCCAAAATCCCAAATAAACTCCAAACTCCAAACTCCAAATTCCTAACGCCGTCTTGGAGATTGGTGCTTGGGGCTTCTTTGGGGTTTGGAGTTTGGTGCTTGAGGCTTTCATCGTCCAATCATTGCTCCTTGATTCAGTGCCAGTAAACGTCGGCGACAGAGGGGGCAGATGTCTTGGTAGTGCAACTCGCCGCTCGGCGTCACATAACGATAATCGAAGCCCAGCTCATCGAGAACAGTTTTCAAATCATCCACATGCATTTGAGAAGCGAATTCGGCGCCACAGCGATGGCAATGGGCTTGCGGGCCTTTTGCGCCCGCTTTTTTGTAAAATGAAACACCGAGCGACGCGGGTCGCTGGAAGATGTGAAACAGTTTGCCGAACGGTAGATAGAGAAGGAGAGCGATCACGCTGAATGCATGTGCCAGGCCGATGAACGCGAATCCATGGCCCGCCAGAAATTTTGCGCTGACGGTTAGCATCATGCCTGTCACAGTGACAAGGAAAAGAATGAAGATCGGCACGACGTCGTCGGCAAAGGTCTGGATCGCCAGCTCGGCCTTGTCGCTCATGCGCAGTTTCACTGCCAGCACGAGTCCGATCATCACCAACACGGCAGAGAGGTTGAGCAAATTGAACATGATGAACCCGTGGAGGCTGTGGATGTTAAATTGGTCAACTTGGAAACCAAAAAAGAAGAGGCGATAGATTTCGGCGTCGGTCGGCAATGTCTCGGAGTGCACCCAGCCGAACACGAGGGGGAACGTGATGGCGAACGCAAGCATCCCGCCCCACGAAAGACAGGCGTGCATGATCCAACGTTCGTAGCTTCGTTTACCGATGAATCGTTGTAAAACGAAATTGTCGAGTAGTGCGCCCCCGAGCGTGGCGCTGTTTTTGACGATCGCAACGGGTTGAACAGCGGGCTTTTCCGTTTTGAGCAGCGATGTGCCGTTTTGCAAGAAAAGCTGCACCCCGCGCTTCAGAAACATCAGGGTCGGCGGACGTTGCGCCCAGACGGCGTAGCGGTACGCAACGGCGAAGGCGGCGAAGATGCTGCCGACGGCGTAAGTCGCCAGCGCCCAATCGAAGTGCGCCATTTTGCGCGAGCCAATGTAGATGCCCGCGAACACTACGCCAGCCGCCCCCAAACCAGCATAGAATCCGATGCGGTCGAAGTATTTCATAGGGGGACGTTAAAGTTCGAGGATGATCTCTCCGTTTTGCTCGTGAACGCTATAAATCTTGACGCACTCGTTTGGCTCGCTGCCAGTTCCACTGGTGAGGTCGAACTTGTGGAAATGGAGTGGGCAGATGACTTTGCCTGCCCCGATGACACCTTCCGAGAGCGGGCCTTGTTTGTGAGGACAGCGATTCTGTGACGCGAACAATTGCCCGTCGCGTTGGCGGAAAACGGCGATTTCTTCGTTGTCGACCGCGAAGCAGCGACCCTGGCCTAACGGGATTTTAGGAAGCGGGCCGAGATTGATGGTGCGAGAACTTGTGTTCATAATTTTATCCGTTGTTTTCTGCCACCTGCAAGACGCGCGCCAGTTCCATGCCGCTAAATTGCTGGGGGTAGGCAGGCAATTCCGACTCTTTCCACGGATCTTTATAGGCGTCCACTGCTTTCTGAATTTCGTCGTCGAGTCGGGCGCAGATGCCGAGACTGTCTTCGACGAGAATTTTGCGAAGCTGTTCGATGCCGACGCGCTCGCAAAAACCGTAGCTGCGTTCGAGGTATTTACCGTGTTCACGGTAATACTGCATGAAGCGCCCCATGTATTTCAGGACTTCGTCGTGCGTTTTGACAGTGCAAAGGAGGTCTCCTTTGCGAACGCTGCCGCCTGCTGCGCCCCCAACATAGACTTCCCACATGCCGCCTTCGATGGCAACGGCACCAATATCTTTGACGTAAGCTTCGGAGCAATTCCGCGGGCAACCTGCCGTCGCCAGCTTCAATTTATGAGGCGATTCGATGCCCTGGAAACGGCGCTCGATCTTCTGCGCCAGCGCGATGGAGTCGCCCACGCCATACCGACAAAAATCCGTACCGACGCAACTCTTACAAGTGCGGAAGGCTTTCGTGTAGGCATGACCACTAGGGATGCCCAAGTCCCGCCATATCTTTGGTAAATCTTCTTTCTTCACACCCAGCAGGTCAATCCGTTGGCCGCCGGTTATCTTTACCATTGGCACGTTGTATTTGTCGGCCACATCGGCGATGCGGCGTAATTCCGCGGGCGAAGTAACACCCCCATAGATTCGTGGCACGACGCTAAATGTGCCGTCTTTTTGAATGTTGGCGTGGACGCGGTCGTTGATGAAACGAGCGTCACGCTCGTCTTCGTATTCGCCAGGCCAAAGCGTCTTAAGTAGCGAGGCGAGGCCAACTTTGCTGCCGGGGTCTTCCTTCCCGCTGGCGAGTTCGCGGAAGACGGCGCTGACGGATTTGAGGCCGCGGTTTTTGATTTCAGCGACGAGCTGGGATTTTTCGAGCGGCACGCCCGGAACGTAATAGTGTTCCGCGGGATCAAAGCCGACTTCACCGGCAAACGCTTCGATAAGTTGCGCGACAAGGCTCTTGCATGATCCGCAACCTGTCCCCGCCTTCGTGCATGCGCCGACTTTTGCGACGCTGGTACAGGCTTTGTCCTGGATTGCCGTAACGATTTGTTTTTTGCTGACGCCGTTGCAGTTGCAGATTTGCGCGTTATCGGGCAGGTCGGCGGCGTTGAGCAGCGATACGCCGCTCGGCGCGCCAAAGAGCAAATCCGCCCGGCGATCGGGCGCTTTTGTCCCCGCCTTGAACATCTGGAGGAGTGTGTCGGCCGCCTCGATTTCTCCGAGCAGGATTGCCCCTGCGATTTGATTGCCGCGGATGATTAATTTTTTGTAAATCCCCTGCGCGGGTTCGCGATAGACGATGACTTCATCGGTTGGCTGCGAGGGTTTCGTCTCGCCCATCGAGGCCAGTTCGACCCCCATGACTTTGAGTTTTGTGCCGAGTTTCGAACCGAGATAGGCCGACTTGGGATTGGTATTGGTTATTACGTCCGCCAATACGTTTGTTTGTTCCCAAATGGGATCCACCAGGCCATATATTTTTCCGCGATGCTCGACGCATTCGCCAACGGCGAACACATCGGGATCACTCGTGCGCATCTGGTCGTCACAAACAATTGCCTTGTTTACCGTCAATCCCGATGCAGCCGCGATTTCGGCAATTGGCCGAATCCCCGCGCTGACCACCACCATATCGGTTTCCAAGGTTGAACCGTCTTTAAAATCGAGACGGATAACGCAACCATTCTCGCTGACGATCTTTGCCGTGACCTTTTCGAGTATGACTTTGACCCCCATGCTTTCCATGGTGTTCTTGAGCATTTGCCCCGATTCAGGGTCGAGTTGAGCATTCATTAATTGCGGCGCGGCTTCCAGCACGGTGACTTCGACCCCATGGGTCAGCAGTCCGCGCGCGGCTTCCAGCCCCAGCAATCCGCCGCCGATGACCGCGGCTTTCTTGCAACGCTTGGCGAAGTTTGCGATTTGGTTGCAGTCGTCAATCGTTCGGAACAGGAAAGTGCCGGGAGCGCCAAACCCTTCCATGGGCGGCACAAACGGCCGCGAGCCGGTGGCGATGATGACGTGGTCGTAAGTCTCTTCGATGGGCGGTACGCCATCGGTGGAAGCGTCGACAGCGTAGGCGCGCGCCTCTTTCTTGAGCGACGTACCGATGACGATTTTTCGTTCTCGATCAATTTTTGTGGCCTTGACTCCCGCGTGGAGTGTGATGTTATTTTCGCGATACCACGCGAGCGGGTTCATGAAAATCTCTGTGGTCTGCTGGCTTCCGTTGAGGACATTGCTCAAGAGGATGCGGTTGTAATTGCCGTACGGCTCGGCGCCGAACATCGTGATGTCGAACTGGTTCGGCGCGCGCTTTAGGATTTCCTCAACAACCCGAGCGCCAGCCATGCCGTTGCCGATGACCACCAGTTTCTTTTTTGCTTCCATAATCATGATCGTTGTCTCCTACGAAGCCTTTGATTCCGTGCCCACGGAAACCGACGCGGGTTGCATCGCGCGACCTCCTTTGGCGATCCAGTTGCCGACCCACTGCCGCTGTGCGAGCAGTAAGGCGATCAGCGCTGCTCCTGTGACCACTGCGAATGCCAGTAGTCCTGTCGCATATGTTCCTGATGTTTGCTTGAACCAGCCGAGCAGAGTCGGTAGAAAAAATCCGCCCACCCCGCCCGCCGCGCCGATGATACCCGTCGCCACACCGACGTGTCCGGTGAATCGTTGCGGCACGAGTTGAAAGACGGCGCCGTTGCCCATGCCAAGACAGCCCATTGCCACAAAGAACAGCGCAACCGCGATGCCCAGTGTGGGCAGTTGTGCGACGCAGAGAAACACGATTGTCACGGCGCCATACATTATCATCAGCATACGCAACCCTCCGATCTTGTCGGAGAGCCAGCCGCCAAGGGGACGCAGAAAGCTTCCCGCAACGACGCAGAGTGTTGTCAGATCGCCGGCGGCGACTTTTGAAATACCGTATTCGTCCCTCAGAAAAATTGAGAGGAAACTCGCCAATCCCACGAATCCGCCAAACGTAACAGCGTACAGAAAACAAAAAGTGTACATATCGCCGACTTTGAGGACGGCGGTGTACTCGGCCATCTCGTTTTTCTTGAGCGAGTTCGGTGCGTCTTTGGCAAACAACGCAAAAACAACAATCGCCACAAGCAGTGGAATGATGGCTAGCCCAAAGACGGCGTGCCACCCGAACGCTTCCGCCAGCCGTGGGGCAAAAAGAGTTGCCAGTACCGTGCCAGAATTTCCAGCGCCCGCGATTCCCATCGCCAATCCCTTGTGTTCGGCGGGATACCAGCGGCTTGCCAACGGTAACGCCACGGCAAAACTTGCTCCTGCAACACCGAGTAATAAACCGATGAGATAGATTTGCGACAGCCACTCGGCCCACAGCCATCCTAGGAACAGCGGAATGACTGTCAATCCCATGCCGATCAACCCCGTTTTGCGTCCGCCAATCGTATCGGTTAACGCGCCCAACACAAGCCGCAACGCTGCACCCCCAAGCAGCGGTAGGGCGGTCATTAATCCCTTTTGGGTAGGCGACAGCCCCAGATCGCCCGCGATATAATTGCCGAGCGCGCCAAGCAACACCCAAATCATGAAGCTCATGTCAAAATACAGGAACGAACTCAACAGAGTCGGTACATGCCCCGCCTTCCAGAAGGATTTGTCGGTTGTCATGACCGAAATAGAAAGCAATCGCAATGCCTTTAGACGCGTATCGAGGAATCTAATAATTCATCATTGCCATCAGAAAGCATCATGTCTCTCCCTCGAAAGCGCAGTAAAGCCGCCGGTGGTTTCGACTTCCGACCGCACGCAGAACAGATTACAGTCCGATTGCTCGACAGACAGTATACTCACCCTAGCCATCGTGACCATTTTTCAACAAATACTGCATTTAATCTCTTCATCCGATCAATGAAGTTACCGAATCGTTCTTCGGGCTGTTTACCTCCTGGCAGTGTTTGGAATGGGTTTCGAGGAAATCAACTATCAACCCTCTCAAGTCATAAAAATGCGGGTCTTCGAGCAATGCCTCCCGGTTGCGGGGTCGCGGAAGATCAATCTCCAAGATGCCGCCGAGTGTTCCGGCGGGTCCGTCGGTCATCATCGCCACACGATCCGAGAGGAAAACAGCCTCGTCAACATCGTGCGTGACCATGAGAACGGTGGTCTTGTCCTGCTCCCAGAGCCGCACCAGTTCTTGCTGCAATTGGATCCTTGTGATGCCATCCAGCATCCCGAACGGTTCATCGAGCAGAAGCATCTTCGGTTTCAGCGCGAACGCACGTGCAATGCCGACCCTCTGGCGCATTCCTTGCGAAAGCTCACTGGGCATTTTGTCTGCATCCTTGCCGAGGCCGACTCGGTCGAGGGTTTGGCGCGCGATCTCTTCCCGCTCTTTGCTCGATTGGTCGGAATAAACCTGGTCCACGCCGAGCTGGACATTCTTGAGTGCGCTAAACCACGGCAGCAGGCAGGGTGCTTGAAACACAACGCCACGGTCAGGACCCGCGCCAACGACTTCTTTACCTGCAAGGATCATTACGCCGCCGGTCACGTCTTGAAGACCCGCGAGCATGGAAAGCAGCGTGCTCTTTCCACAACCGGAATGGCCGATCAGGCAGAGGAATTGCCCTCGCGGGATGGTGAGGTTGAAATCTTTGACCGCGCAGAATTCGCCTTTTGGCGTTTGAAACGTTTTTTCCACGCGACTGAATTCGACGTAGATTTCGTTGCTCATAAGGCAACCTCCTTCATGGCGGCGGATTCAGGAGTGGCAGATTTCGCATTATTTTCCTCTGCGGTTACAACGTCCCGACGGCCATGCGTGAGCAAGTAATGGAGCACGGTTTTCCGGTCGTGCCGGTAGTCGGGGTCGAAATTGAGTTTTTTGCGGTCGCGTGGGCGCGTGACAGAGACGGCGATTGGCTCGCCCAGCGTGGCGGCGGGGCCGGCAGAGAGCGGAATAATACGATCGGCTAGAATGATCGCTTCATCCACGTCGTTAGTGATCATCAGCAACGTCCGCTTTTCGTGCGCCTGAATGCGCGCGAATTCATCTTGAAGTTCGGCGCGGGTCAGCGCGTCCAAGGCGCCCAGGGGTTCGTCCAACAGGAGGATCTTGGGTTCCATCGCCAACCCGCGCGCGAGTGAGACGCGTTGTCGCATTCCGCCCGACAATTCTCCCGGCCGCTTGTGCAACGCATCGCCGAGCTTCACCATGCGAAGATACTGGGTTGCTCGCGCCGTAATTTCGGCGCGACCCGCGCCATTCATGGATTGGCCGACGGCAAGCTCAACATTGCGCAGCGCGCTCAACCACGGAAGGAGCGAGTAATTTTGGAAAATCAATGCCCGATCGAGCGAAGTGCCTTTGATAGGCTGGCTGTTGAGAAGGATTTCTCCTTCGTCAGGTTCGATCAGCCCCGTGATCATGTTGATGAGGGTTGTTTTGCCCGCGCCAGAGTAACCAACGATACAGACGAATTCGTCTTCGTTCATCGTGAGATTGATGTCGCGCAGGACCTCGTGCGCGCCGAAGCGTTTGCTAACGTGTCTGAGTTCGAGGAAAGGCATAATGGTAAATGCGTTTAATGGTTGAATCGTTTTATCGTTCAATCGGTGCATGAAATAATTGTGAATTGATCACGCGAGCAGCGCTCCAATTCGTTTCTCACCCAGCAACATGAGACGGTCGAGCAAGTACCCAACCACGCCGATGGTAATGATGGCGAGGATGATGTGTTCATAGATGAGCGCGTTGTATTCCTGCCAGAGAAAACCGCCGACGCCTGGCGCGCCCGTGAGCATCTCGGCGGCGACGATCACGAGCCAAGCGATACCGAGGCTCAGCCGGAAGCCGGTGAACATATGCGGCAGGCTGGCGGGGATGAGGACTTTGAAGAGCATTTTCGTGCGCGAGAGTTTCAGGACCTTGGCGACGTTCCAATAGTCTTGCGGAATGGCGCGCACACCCGCGGCGGTATTGAGCACCGTTGGCCACATGGCGCAGATCGCGATGGTAAAAATCGCGGCGGGTTGGGACTTCTGGAATAACACCAAGCCGAGTGGCAACCATGCCAGCGGTGAGACAGGGCGCAGAATTTGAATCACGGGATCGAAGCTTTTGGTGAACGTCGTCGAGAGCCCGAGCAGAAAACCAATGGGGGTGCCGATCAGCAGCGCTAGGGTATAGCCTTGCGCGACGCGCACCAATGAATACCACGTAAATCGCAGGATGCCCTGATCCAACTCGCCGCGTTTCTCGAACGGCTTTACAACGTATTCTTTGCTCGCTTGCCAAGTCTTGGTTGGCGAGGGGAGATTTGTTCCCGTGCGAGTGCTTAAGATTGCCCAAACGATGAGCACACTAGCGATGCCGATCATCGGCAAAATAAACCAGTCGAGCTTAAACTTTGACATGGTCAGTTCCTTTCTTCATTTGGTTTTCCACATACGTCGCCCCCGCGGCCAGCAAGCCCACCGCCAAACCAACCAGCGGCGAGAGGATGCTCTTGATGACGACCTCTGCGGTAAAAGCGCCTTGCCACCAAGCATTCCCTTGATTCATCGCCGCCTGCAAAATGCCCGCAGTAAGACCGAACTTTAGGGCTTTGCGCCAGACGACACTTTGCGCGAGAGCCTCTCGCCAAAGGTAAGTTTTGGTCATTACGATTACTGGCATTTATCCTTTCAAGTTGTTCACGGCGAAGCCCTTGGCGTATTCTTCGGGTTTGGCAGGATCGAACGTGATGCCATCAAACAATGTTTCGGGATCGCTGTTCGGCCCGCCATGGGCGTAGCCGATCTCTTTCATTGCCTCTTCGTAAAGATCGGTCCGCATCACTTTTTTGGCGATGCCCATGTAATCCACAGAACCGTCCACAAAACCCCATCGCCGATACTGGGACAGGAACCAAACGGCATATTTGAGTTGTGGATAATTGCAATTACGCTGGTGGAAGATCATGTAGTTAGGATCTTCTTTTTTGCGGCCGTCGCCGAAGTCGTATTTACCCAGCATGCGGCCCAGCAGAATGTCCTTCGGACAATTGATATAGGTCGGGCGCGAAACGATCTCGCATTGCTCGGGGCGATTCTCCATGTTGTCGAGCCATACGCTCGCCTCATGCAACGCCTTAAGGACTGCTTTTATCGTTTTCGGATTTTTGTCGGCAAACTCAGCGGTGAAGGCGCAGACCTTTTCCGGGTGATCTTTCCACATGTCTTGCGTGTTGACGGATGTAAATCCGATGCCATCGGCAACGAGGCGTGCATTCCAGGGTTCGCCGACGCAGAAACCATCCATCTTCCCCACCTTCATGTTTACAACCATCTGGGGGGGTGGGATCGTGATCAGCGCAATGTCTTTGTCGGGATTGATGCCGCCGGCGCCGAGATAATAGCGCATCCAAAGGGCATGGGTGCCAGGTGGAAACGTCATTGCGAAAATCATTGGATTCCCTTTGGCTTTAGCCTCATCCACGAATGGTTTGAGCGCCTTGGGATCATCCGTGACCTTCCCTTTCAGCCCAGCCTTCAGGCTGATGGACTGGCCATTCCGGTTGATGAGCCATGGTATCACCATCGGTTTCTTTGGCGAACCGAGAAGCCCCATCGTTGAGGCGATTGGCATCCCGATGAGCATGTGAGTGGCTTGAATGTCATCGTTGGTGAGCGCATCGCGAATAGCCGCCCAGCTTGCTTGTTTGGCGACTGTGGACCGGATTCCGTATTTCTTGAAAAACCCCTTCTCATGCGCAATGACGATGGGAGAGTTGTCGGTGAGCGCGATGATGCCGAAACTGAGGTCGTGTGTCTCGGGTGCATCCGCCGCATACGCGCCACCAACCCATCGGGAGGGTAGTCCCGATAGCAGCGCGGTGATTCCGACTGCTTTGGTCGAGTTTTTCAGAAACGACCGTCGTGTGAGCTTGAGTTTGCTTGTATTCATTGGTTTCCTTTTTGGTTGATCGTTGTTTAGGCCGCCTCACGCGCAACGCGTAATGCGCGAGAGGGCAATTTACAGGGCAGGGGACTGAATTCCAGGCTGCGGACATTCTCCATCGGAATGACCATGAGTCGATTTTCCAGTTCCAACACCAAGTTGGGTGCGCCAAGAATCGAGTCGAGCCGCGCGGTCTGATTCGATACGTCTGGCAGCGGCGTAAAATCGAATTCGCGTACTTTTCCATCCATGTAGGTCACTGTCATCGTCACTTTTCCAGGTTCAACGAAGTTCATTTGGTTTCCTTCAGTATTGCGTTAGAACTGGATAATCGTTTGCACGTATACGAAATCAGCGTCATCCGCGGCCCCTGTATCGGTAAGATAGTCGCCGGCAAAATAATGGCTGTAGCCAGCGAGGAATTTGAGCCACTTTGTTGGCGCATAACCCACCGTGAGATCAAACTCACTCCCCGCGTTACGGTTGGCGTTGTTCGCCGCGGCATTAAGGGGACGAACGCGGGTGATGGCGTTTGCCCGGTACCACGCGTCTTCATTGGTGAAAAGCCAGAACAGGTGATAATCGAGCTGCACGGTTAGCGCTTTGAATGGTTGAAGCGAATCCTGGTACGGCGTAAACTTCAGTTGGATGGCAGGGTTGTGCAGGTTCTTCCACGCGAACACGTCCATGTAGCCGTAGAACTTGTGATTCGTGTGAAAGAGGTTCAGGAACGATTCATTTTTGCCATCCGTCGGATTGGTGTCGCCCGATGCAAGGTTATACTCGATACCGATGCGCGGTTTGCTCCAAACATTTGCAAAAGTGTAACCACCGCCCAAGTGGAGCGCGAAAGCTTCATGATCCAAAGAGCTTGGTCCAGGATACGCGCCCGCACTCTGGCCGTCAGCTTTGCCGAACTGATAGGCGCCCTCAAACTCATAATCGAACCCGTTTAGTTTGCCCGGTGTGGATTTCACGCGCGCGCCGAGGGTCCAGATTTCCTGGTCAATATCATACGCGGGCGCATTGCCAAACGCTGGCGTTGTGGTCGTGCTCGAATAAAACGGCGCGTTGCCTTCCTTGCCGCGGTAGAGCAAATACGCTTCTGTGGTCTGCAAGGGGAGCAGCGTTGTGCTCGCGTACACACCTAGGAAATCGTCGCGCGTGTTGGATTCATTGAACTGCCAGCGACAATTGTCAGTCTGCGTGTTTTGCGCCATCGTGACCACGTTCGCGTAGAACGCATCCACCCAGAACTTTTTTCCCTTCGGCTCGAAGTGGATCTTCACCGCGTCGAACGTGCGAGCGAGATTGTTCCAATCGAATGCGCCAATTAGTCGTTCATCCCCATAGATCAATTCCTGGCGGCCGAGCTTCAGCGTTAGCGGAAACTGCTTCAAATCCCCGATCTCGACCCAAGCCTGCCGCAAGTCGAACGTATCGTTGCCCTCCGAGGCAACCACAAACGGCACGTCCGGGCGATCTGAATCGAGTTCGCGCGAGTCCTGCGCTTGCGCGTAAAACTTCAGCCAGCCCGTTGGTTTATAGAGTGCGCCCACACGAAATCGCTGGAGCAGCCACGCGTCATCGGTGACATGATCGGTCGCGTCGTTAAAATCAAAGTTGTTCTCGCGGTACTCGAAGCGCAAACGGTCTTGAACGTCGAATATCAATTTCCCGTCGTAAAAGCTCAACGGGTTATAGGTGCCCGCAAGCTTCTGCTCGATCTTCTTTCGCTGCGCCTCGGTTATTTCTTCGCTGAAAACCGCCACTGCTGCCCAGCCGAACAGCGCCGCCGCGGTTAGAGTGTGTTTCGTTTTCATATTCGTTTTTTTTCGCCATAATGGTTGCCAACATTGGCGTCGTAATTAGCTGGTGCGATACCAACTGCTATATTTGTATGAGTCTATAATTTCATCGCTTGGATTCACACCGAGAATTAAATGGTGATTTTGCGCCCTGTTTTGCATCGAATTTGATGGTTGGCAGCAAAGATGCTAATATCGGTGGCGATCGTAGAGTAGTCACATGGCCCTACTTTGCCAATCGGGCGATGGATGTTCGGAGTTCTCGACACCGTCGAACGGAATTGACCAAAGTGAATAAATTAGGAACAAATTCGAGATGAGAATTATTGATTCGACACATGAATGAGATCCTCGATACGCGTCAACTGCGCAGTTTTGTTATGATTGCTCAAATGAGCAGTTTTACCGCGGCCGCGCGAAAACTCTACCTCACCCAATCCGCTCTAAGCCACCAAATCAAGGCACTCGAGGAACAACTTGGCGCGGAATTGTTCGAACGCTCCGGCAAACAAGTGCGCCTGACCGTCGCAGGACAGGCGCTTTTGCCCATCGCGAACGATGTCCTTGCCAAGCTCGGCGAGGCGATGGCTGTTGTTGGCGAAACCAAAGGTGAAGGACGAGGACGACTCCGGCTCGGCGCTGCGGCAACAGTCTGCGAGTATTTACTGCCGCCCGTGCTCCGGGAATTCCGCAAACGATTTCCACAACATCAACTCTCCGTCGAACCGGCCGATACCACGCCGCTCGTCGAACATCTTCTTGCCGACCAGCTCGACTTCGCCATCGTGATCCTCCCCATTCGAAACTCTTCGCTGCAGACGCTCGAACTGTTTGAGGACGAACTGGTCGCCGTCGTTTCGCCCAAGCACCCTTGGGCGAAGAAAAAGTCCGTCCCACTAGAAGAAGTGCCGACTCAATCCTTTATCCTCTACAGTCGTCGAAGTGTCACCTTCCAGCTCCTCGAGACATTCTTGCGCGGCAAAGGAATCGCCATGCCCAACTATGTCGAGACCGGCGAGGCGGACGTGATTAAAGCGATGGTAAAAATGGAACTCGGCGTGGGTGTCGTCGCCCCATGGATTTGTGAACGCGAACTCCGCCAAAAACTTCTCGTTGCAGTGCCGTTCACCGGCGGTCATCTGCGCCGCCAATGGGGCATCGCCTCTCGAAAAGGCAAACGCTGGCCGGCCGCCTATCGAGCCTTTCTAGGTCTCTGTCGGAACTACATCGGCCCTTAGTAATCTATTGGTATATCCTGGTTTCGCTGCGCTTGCGGAATTACTGCTGATGCCGCATGATACGGTGCTTGCGCATTTTGATTGCTCCCGACAAATTTAAAGGATCGCTCACGGCCGCCGAAGCCGCTATCGCAATTACGCGCGGCATTGAGCGCGCGATGCCGCACACAGAAATTGATTGTTTCCCAATGGCAGATGGCGGGGAAGGGACTGTTGAAGCGCTCGTCGCCGCGGCTGGAGGCAAGATACTTCGTTGCAAGGTTTGCGGCCCGCTTGGCAAGCGCGTTACCGCACGGTTTGGTTTATTGCCCAATCGAGTGGCGGTGATCGAGATGGCGGAGGCGAGCGGGTTGCATCTTGTTCCACCACGGCTACGGAATCCAATGCGGACTACCACTTATGGCACAGGCGAGTTGATCTGTGCCGCGATGAAACTCGGTTGCCACGAGATCATTGTTGGGATTGGCGGCAGCGCTACCACCGATGGCGGCGCGGGGATGGCGCAGGCCGTCGGTTTCCAGTTCTTTGACAAGGAAGGACGCCGGCTGGCAAAACCTTTGAGTGGAGGAGATTTGGATAGAATTGCCAGAATCGCCGAAGGAAACTCCAAACTCCAAACTCTAAACTCCAAGATCATAATTGCAAGTGATGTCAGCAATCCGCTTCTGGGAAAATATGGCGCGGCGCGCGTGTTTGGCCCGCAGAAAGGCGCGACGCCGGCGATGGTTGCGCACCTCGAACGTAATCTTCGTCACTTTGCCCGAATCGTTGTACGCGATTTAACGATTCAACACTTTGACGCCTCAACGCTCTCTCGACTCTCCGGCTCTGGCGCGGCGGGTGGGCTTGGGTTCGGACTGCGTGCATTTCTGAGTGCCGAGATGCAGTCGGGCGCGGAGATCATCATGAATTATGGGCAGTTTGAGGACCGGCTTCGGTTGGCCGATTTAGTGATTACGGGCGAGGGGAAACTCGATGAGCAATCACTTGCCGGAAAAGCGCCGGTGATGGTGGCGCAGCGCGCCAAGGAATTTGACTTGCCCGTTCTAGCATTGGCGGGTAGCGTCGCCGCTTCCGATCGGGCGCTGCGGAGGCACGGGATTGACGCTGCGGCAGCGATCAAAACTAGCGATATGAGTCTTGATTACGCCATGCAAAACGCCGCGCGATTACTGGAAGATACCGTGGCAAAAACAGTGACGAATTTTGTTGTGAGAGATTAAGAGTAAGAGAAAAATGAGAACCGCTTTATTATTTGCCGGACAAGGGGCGCAAATTATTGGGATGGGGCGTGATCTGGCGGAAAAAATCCCTGCTGCGAGAAAGGCGTTTGACGATGCGAACCGGATTCTTGGGTATGACCTGACGAAAATCTGTTTCGAAGGACCGGAAGCGGAATTGACGAAAACGGAGCACGCGCAGCCTGGGATTTACGCGGCGAGCTGGGCATGCCTGAAAGTATTGGAAATTTCAAATTTGGATTTGGAATTTGCAGCGACGGCGGGTTTGTCGCTGGGCGAAGCGACGGCGTTGGCGGCGGCGGGGGCGATGAGTTTTGAAGAGGGGCTACGCTTGGTGCGGGCGCGCGGGATTTACATGCAAGAAGCTTGTGATGCAACGGCTGGCGGGATGGCGGCAGTGATCGGACTGGAAGAAGGAAAAGTCGCGGAGGTATGCAAGGTGTCTGACATCGAAGTGGCCAACCTGAATTGTCCGGGACAGATTGTTGTGTCGGGAGAAAAAAATAAAGTTGCGGCAGCGACACCCAAGTTGGAACAGGCAGGAGCGAGAAAGGTGATATCGTTGTCTGTCGCTGGTGCCTATCATTCACGGCTGATGACGAGCGCCGTGCCGAAACTGGAATCGGAACTAGCCAAGATCGCTTTTCAGGCGCCGAAGCAGATTGTTGTGTCGAATGTGACGGCAGAGCCGGTGAAGTCGGCGGAAGAAATTCGATCATTGCTGGCGCGTCAGGTGGTTTCGCCGGTGCGCTGGGAGGCGAGTATGCAATGGTTGTTGGCAAATGGATTTACGAGGTTTATCGAGCTTGGACCTGGGACTGCTCTGACGGGGTTTATGAAGCGGATTGACAAAGCTGCTACTGTGCATAATGTAGCCGACGTTGCTAGCCTGGATAAGACCGTTGAAGCATTGAGTCGTTAAACGTTAAAGGGTTGAAACGTTAATAAGGTCAAAAGCGTTGAATGGTGAATTGCTGAATTGATATACGACCGAGGTTTACCCGCCGAGGCGTTTGGCGGGACGACGATGATAATGAACATTTCGCTGCAAAACAAAACCGCCGTTGTGACGGGGGCAGGGCGGGGGATTGGCCGGGCGATTGCGTTGGCGATGGCTCGCGCGGGGGCGGACGTGGTGTGCGTGAGCCGCACGCAGGAGAATTCCGATAAAGTCGCGGCGGAGGTGACGGCTTTGGGGCGGAAATCGCTGGCGTTGGCGGTGGATGTGGCGGATGGCGCGGCGGTGGAGGCGGCGGCGAAAAAGGCGCTGGGATTGAACGAACGGGTGGATATTTTGGTCAACAACGCCGGGGTGACTCGCGATGATTTGCTGATGCGGATGAGTGGCGAGCAATGGGACGTGGTGCTGGATACGAATTTGAAGGGGGCGTTTCATTGGACAAAAGCCTTGACACGGACATTGCTGAAGCAGCGGTCGGGGCGGATAATTAATATTGCATCAATTGTGGGCTTGACAGGCAACGCAGGGCAAGCTAACTACGCGGCGAGCAAAGCGGGGTTGATCGGCTTCACCAAGTCGGTGGCGCGCGAGTTGGCCAGCCGGGGGATTACGTGCAATGCGATCGCACCCGGATTCATTGCGACGGACATGACGGCGACGATGACAGAAGAGCAGCGGAAACTGTTGCTGGCAAATGTACCGTTGGGACGGCTCGGGGAAGCCGAGGATGTGGCTGGGGCATCGGTTTTTTTGGCGAGTGACGCAGCGAGTTATGTGACCGGGCAAGTGATGGTGGTGGATGGCGGTATGACAGCGTAAGATTTTGAAAAAAATAAACCAGGAGGATTCATGGCAGAAAACAAAGACAAACCTGTTGCAGATCGCGTAAAGGAAATTGTTGTCGAACAGCTCGGCGTCAACCCCGATCAGGTGACGCTCGAGGCGAGCTTCGTCGAGGATCTCGGCGCGGACTCGCTCGACATCGTCGAGCTGATCATGGCGTTCGAGGAAGAGTTCGGCGTGGAAGTGCCGGACGAAGAAGCGGAGAAGCTGCAAAAAGTGGGTGATGTGATTCGCTACATTGAAGAGAAACAAACGGGTAAGTAAACCGGGATTTCGCCGAGGGCATTGCGTATCGCAAGAGCGCAGTGCCCTCGTTTGCTTTTGAGATGAGCACGCGCCGAGTCGTAATCACGGGAATCGGGGTTGTCAGCGCTGTCGGCTACGATGTCGCCAGTGTTTGGTCGAGCCTGCTCTCGGGTCGGAGCGGTGTAGGTCGCATCGGCGCGTTCGACGTGACCGAGTACGACTGCAAAATCGCAGGAGAAGTCCGCGGATTCGATCCAGCGCCGCATTTCAAGTCGCCCAAAGACGCCCGGCGTGCCGACCGCTATATCCAGCTCGCCATTCCGGCTGCTAAACAAGCCATCGTAGATTCCGGGCTAAATCTGGATGCCGAAAACCGGGAGAGGATTGGCGTCATCGTTGGCAGTGGGATTGGCGGACTCTCTACGCTGGAGTCCGCCCACGAAACGTTGCGCACCAAAGGACCGTCGCGCATCAATCCTTTTACCATTCCCATGTTGATTTCGGATATGGCAGCGGGAATGATCTCGATGGAGCATGGACTTTGCGGGCCGAATTTTGCCACCGTGAGCGCCTGCGCCACCAGCGCCCATTCCATTGGGGAGGCGGCACGTATGATCCTTTGCGATGACGCGGATGTCATCGTCGCGGGAGGCAGCGAAGCCCCCGTTACGCCCATCGGCGTCGGCGCGTTTTGCGCGATGAAAGCGCTCTCAACCCGCAACGATGCGCCGGAAAAAGCTTCCCGTCCCTTCGACAAGGGACGCGATGGCTTCGTTATGGGGGAAGGCGCGGGCATCGTCATTCTCGAAGAGCTCGAACACGCGAAAAAGCGTGGCACGAAAATCTACGCCGAGATCGTCGGCTATGCCGCCACCGCCGATGCGTATCACATGAGCGCTCCTGCTCCGCAAGGTGCTGGCGCCGCTCGCTGCATGAAACGCGCCCTGGAAAAGGCCAAATTGCGCATCGAAGACATCCAATACATCAACGCGCACGGCACCAGCACTCCCGTGGGTGACATTGCCGAAACACATGCCATTAAAACTGTCTTTGGTGAGTACGCGAAGAAAGTAGCGGTTAGCTCAACTAAATCCATGACCGGTCACATGCTCGGTGCAGCCGGCGCGGTCGAGACGATCGTTTGTGTCAAGACCATCCAAGAGGGAATAATTCCGCCAACCATTAATTACGAGGTTGCCGACCCCGATTGCGATCTCGATTACGTCCCCAATACAGCCCGCGAGGCGAGCGTCACCGTCGCCCTCAACAACTCCTTCGGCTTCGGCGGCCATAATGCTACATTGATTATGAAGAAGTTTGAGTAAGGGGGGATGCTTCGAAATTGAAAGTTCGGAGTCCACGTTTTAGCGTGTACCTTTTGTAAAATCTATCAAGCTAAAGCTTGAACCGAACGTTTTACACCTCGATATCGCAGACGCAGACGTCGTCGAGCATGGGCCAGGCGACTTTTTTGCCGAGAGCAACGTGGTTGTGGTGGGGGACGTAGGTGTCGCGCGATTTCTTGTCTTTGAACTTCAGCACGTAGGCGCGGTTGTAGCCTTTGCTGAACGGCTCAATGCTGATGTTGTCGCCGCCTTCGATCGAGAGCAGGCCGGGAATATCGTTGCGCAAGGCGCGCCACTTCCGTTCGAACGCCACCAATCGCTGTTTCGATACGCCCTTTTTCACTTTGAAAAAGACTAGGTGGTAGATCATCGGTCCAATCTATCGCACGCGGACGACAAAGTCAGCAGTCAAAATATTCTCGTCCGATTCGCTTGGCGAAGGGGCGATTCGAAATTGCGCCCAGAGTTTGTAGAGTCCGGGACGTGGAAAGACCGCGTGCATTGTCACCGCGCCATTCGGCGCGCGATCGCTGGCGGGGTGGAAGTGCAAAAGTGTTTGTGTGTCTTCGTGAATGGCGATGCAATGCCCCATCGCGCCCAGCCAAGGATAAAGTTTGATCGGCTCGCCTTCACTCGACAAAGAAAATGTCAGGGTGATTTCCTGTTGTTTCTTCAGGGTGGGCGGGTCCGGAGAAAGCGCGACCCGGATTCCGCGAAATTCGCGGGCGAGAGCGGCATCAGGAAACAGCGGTACGACCGGAGTTCGAATGATCGGCGGTTTGACGGTGGGGGAGAAATCATTCTCCGAGGGCGCTCCGACCTTGACTGGCATGCGAAATATCTGCGTGCGTTCCCCGGCGGGAGTGAGATCGGCAAACAACAGATAATCTCCTGCGGTGGCAAATGTGTACGGCAGTACAAACCGTCCATCCGGTTGTTGGGAGGGATGGACATGGTCGAACGAGGATAAGTCCGCTTTCGCAATAAGAAGATGCATCAGTTTTTCATGGACGATTTGCACGTCGGAAATGATTTTTCCATCGACGGTTGTCGGTGTGAGCGAGAGAGTCGTTGGTTTGTCGACGACGGGGTCGAGGGTGGCGGAGAATCTCATCGCGAATTTTTTGTCGTGAAGCGGCGCATCGGGTACCACTTGAATCGGTGTGAGCGCCATGTTGCATTCCGGGCATTGGCTTGGTTTGTGCGAGCGCACGTATTCGTGCATCGGGCAATGGAATTTGGCCAAGCCAACCAGGGAAATGGGGTTGGGTTTTAAATCCACCCACGGCTCGAAATAGGCGGTGGGAAAAATGGTAAAATGATCGCCGTACGTTTCGAGCCGTAATTTGGCGGAAAACACCGATGTGTTGTGCAGAAATCGCGCTTCCCCCGTCAGGTGTGCCCCTCGTCGTTCCTTGGCTTCCTTCTTGTCCGGTTTGGACGAGTTGGTTGACAGTTGCGCGGGAGGGCCCCAAGTCATTCGAAGTGGCACTTCGGTAATTTGATGACCGTGTTCGATGAAGAGTGTTGCCTTGGCGACACCCAGCGCGACAAGTTTGTTGGTGGCAATGGATTGATCGCGTCCTGAAACGAGCGTGTAGACGTCGATGCGTTGCGTGGCCGGGTTGAATATCAGTTCGGCGCGCGCATCGCCGAGATTGGCAATGACACCGCCGTAGACCGGCGCATGATGAACCTCGCGATATCCCATAAACCAAGGGAGACCCTCATTGTAGCGAATCAAAAAAATGGATTCGATTGCCATGAGAAGGGGAAACGCGAGGCGCGCCGTTCGGGAAAGCGGGAATCGTTCTTCCAACAGCTTGGCTGCTCCAATCGCCAGCGCGACAGTTCCCATAACGGTATGATGAAGATACACACCGAGAGCGACATTGGCATAGGGCGCGACCGAGTGAAGGTGAGTAAAGAGAAGAGCGCCGCCGACCAGTGCGAATATTGCAATTAGACGCGCCTGGAGTTGCCAGCGTGTTTCGCTTTTGCGGAGCAAGCCGCCAAGACCGATCCCGAATAACGCGAGCGCGATGATTTTGTGAAAGAGCACTTCCTTGTCATAAATCAGTCGTTCGCTGGAAAGAGGCCAGGAATCGGTATCGCTGAATATCATCAAGTATATCCCGCCTGCCATCATGGCCGCCGGACCAAGCCAGCGGAGTCGAAGAATGGATTTGATTTCGAGCGCCTCCGACAGTAGTAGCAAGCTCAAGAGCAACACCATACCGCCGAAAATATGATGCATGAAATCCGAATACCGGATGCTTTCCGGATCTTGTTGTTGCGCTAACAATCTCAAATCCTCTAAAGGAAACCCTGGCGACATTTGCGCCGGTTCCACTCCCGATCCATACCGGTAAACCAGTTCGCCGCCGGAATACGCGGTGACAATCAGCAGGCTCGATGTCAAAATTCCAACACCCAGATAGCTGGCAAACCGGAACGGTTGTTGGGGGGTGAGATACAACCGCGCCGCTGTCAGTGCGATGAATATCCAGGTCGCGACAATCGCAGCGGTCTCGTGCGTTTCGATCCGCTCAATCGGCACCCCCGCCCGCGCCGCCCACGTTTCAGCGAAAATACCGCAGACAACCGCGTACAGCGCGGAGACAGTCCCAGCGATGAGCAATCCCTTGCCTACAGCAAGCCATCGCTCCCGACGAGCACAGAACCCGGCAACGTCCATCACGATTGCCGTTAGCCAAAACACGATGGGAAAATGAACCAGGATCGGATGTAATTCGCCTAAAAATCTTGCTAGTTCCATGATGATTTCGATGTTGGTCCACGCGGCACAGTGTTGTTCGAGTCCATCAATTCCCCGTATTTGCGGCGGACCAGATCAAGCTCCGGGGAAGGATAGTCAAAACGTTTGGCATCGTTAAGCAATCGGGCAACAAGTTTCAAGTCGTTTGTGCGGGCAGTGTTTTCAATCAGCCGTGCTACCGCGGCCTCCACGATTCCGGGGGAAAGGCTGAAATCATTTTTTGCCGACGCGTTGGGGTCGAGCGCCGCAAATGTCAGTGCAGTCGCATTTTTAGTGTCGCCCGCGTCCCAGTCCAACTCGGCCAGTTCCAGTTTGTAAACCCGCTGGTGATCAGGATCCAATTCGAGAAGCCGATAAAGGACGGCTCGGAGTTCTTCCGCGGGAGGAAGATAAAATGCGGAACGATAGGTTCGATGGATTTTAAGAAGATTCTCCCGGTGGCGGATTAAGAGGTTGATTTGCTTGGAAGTAATCTCCGGAAGGGACAGTCGAAGGGAAGAATAGTGGATCGCTTGGAGTTCCGCGTCGATTGCGGGATTGATCCTGAGTTTCGAGGCGAATTCGAGGATAGCGGGTTCTTCGGGAGATTCCTGCTGCCATCGGCGCAAGATTGACCGGAGTAGCTCGGAATTGTTTCCAACGGAATACAGCTGGAATTCAATGATGTTTTGATAGTCAGATGGATGGAGGCGCTGCTGACGAAGATGTTCGCCAAGAAAAGTCTGAGGAGCAGTCGAGGCGCGCTCGTCGAACTTTCTCCAGAGCACCGCGTTGTTGGCGATAAAAAAAGATTTTTGCGCCAGATATTCCAGGATGGGACGATAATCGCTGTGAAGAGATTTCGTCGTGGCGAGAAACCGCGTATTGTGTTGTGAGGTGACTTCGCAGCTTAAAAATTGACCTAGTGTTGAGAGTTGAATTCGATGCAAGTCCGCCTGCACTTTGGGGTCGTTGATACGCGCCGCTGTAGTTTCCATGTTGATCGTGATCGGCTGGCTGGAGCCGATCAATAACAAGTCCAACGTTTGGGTTTGCCAGATGGTTACATAGGGAAAGACGTTGCTGAAAGTTCCGAGCACTAAATCAAATACCCTGTCATCACTTTCATACAGTTGCACCCATTGTGTCATCAGTCCGCCCGTTTTGAGCCTGTCGCGGCAGGTTAGATAAAATTCACGGCTGAACACGCCGGCGACTCCGCCCATCCATGGATTGGATGGTTCGCTAACAATAATATCGTATTGCCTGCGAGCGATCTGCAAATAGGTTTTCGCGTCCTCGATGTAAAGTCGAGAACGTGGATCGTTCAAGACGTCCCAATTATATTGGTCGAATGATTGCCTGGTTGCCTCACTCACCTCAGGGAGAATTTCGACCGTGTCCAATCGTTGGACAGGGTGCCTCGAAACTGCTCCAGTTGTCATGCCGGAACCCAACCCGATGACGAGCACGTCTGTTGATTGGGGACGCAATAGCATTGGGATATGGCCGAGCAAGAGTTGAGTGGATACGTCCACGTGCACACTCGCGTCGGTTTTACCGTTGACTCGGAGTGCCGCAAATGTGTTCCCGGAACTATCCGGCCAGATATTGACGCTGACCGTGGCGCCTGCTCCGTCTCGATAATAGGTGAGTGAATTTCCCCTGATGCGAGCGCGATATCGTTCCAAGTCGATTGGGCGATCTTCCCGCCATAATCCCAGCGTGAACGCTTGCGGCCAACGATGCAATTGCGCCGATTGCGGCCAAAAACCGGGTGGAGGTATTTTGGGGATGAGTCCCGTCAGCCAGCTGAAAATCACGACGACGCCAGCGGCGATACCCAGGGTTCCAGTTAGGGTTCTTCGATTGTGCCGAGCTAGGATTGTCACACCAATGACAAAATTCCCTGTGATCCCCAGCAAAAATGTTCTCGCCAGCCCCAGCGATGGCATCAGCCATAAACCAGTCAACGACGCCCCCAAAACTGTTCCAACTGTATTGACTGCGAATACTCGCCCCACGCTTCTACCAGTTTGGGCAAGCTCGGCCGTCGCGATCCGGCTTGCCAATGGCAAGGTCATGCCCAAGCACACCGTCGGCACAAACATGACCAGAAAACAAATCCCAGCTTGCAAGAGGCCGTAGAGCGGGTACGTATCCTCTTTCCGAGTGAGATATCCAGCCAGTTTGGCAAATATAAAAGGCAGATATTCGTAAAAAAACAGTGAAATAAATAATGTCGCCGCCAAGGCCAACTCCGCCCACGCAAACGCTTCCAGTGTCCGTCGTAGCCCGCGCCAGCGATAGATAATCCATCCTCCTACCGCGATCCCCGAAATAAACGTGATTAACATCAGCGAAAATGCGTGTGTGGATGATCCAAGAGCCAGCGCCAGCATCCGTGTCCATGCCACTTCGTAGAGCATTGCCACAAATCCTGATACGCCTATGCCAATCACAGCCAGCTTCAGTTCCGACGCGGAAAATTTTTCCTCCTCTGCATGATTGGCAAAAGTTTCCGTTCTTACCTCCAAAAGCTGACTTCCGCGGATATATTTTTGGTTCAACCAGAGCGCCACGCCGCCAATGCCAAGATTGATAGCCGCGCCAGCCAGCACTGTAGC
Organism: uncultured Verrucomicrobiota bacterium; assembly: GCA_964348665.1. Lineage (GTDB taxonomy): Bacteria > Verrucomicrobiota > Verrucomicrobiia > Palsa-1439 > CAYGDP01 > CAYGDP01. The sequence goes on along the minus strand of CAYGDP010000020.1, from coordinate 4,474 downwards.
TTGCAATCCGTAGCTTGGGATCCACCAAAAATCCGCCGCAATGCATCCTGCCACCGCTCCAGCGCTGTTGAAGCAATACAGGGCGGCCACCTTCTCCCGGAGTTCTCCCAACGACTTCGTTACAAATCGCGTCAATATCGGTAATGTTCCTCCCATCAAAAATGTTGGGAGCATAATCGTCAGGAGCGCGAAAATGAATTTCAAGATTTGAGTCGGCAAACTTCCGGGATCAAAATATTGCGCCGCACTAATGAATGCCGTGTGACATAGTTCGTAGTACTTGGGAAAAAACAGGCCGAACACGCCGATCCCGACCTCCAGCCACCCATAAAACGCAAGTGGTTCTTTCGCTGAATCGGCTTTTCCGCCCAGCCAGGCATTTCCCAAGGCCAACCCGCCCATGAACGCCACGAGAACCGCCACCACCGCGTAGCTCGAATGCCCCAAAAATAACGCCAGATATCGCATCCATGCGATCTCGTAAATCAATCCCGCCGCACCCGATATGAAAAAGCATCCCAGAACAACAAGAAAAATTGAGCGATTGGACCGAATCATTTCGGAAATTATAGACGCGAACGAGTATTGAGGCAAACTTTTCTCACCGTGCCCGGATCGCCAGGCAAACCCACCCTACCAATAACGACAATCCACCGAACGGCGTAATCATTCCCAGCTTCCTCTCGCCAGTCAGCGCCATCAAATACAAACTGCCCGAAAATAAAACGATCCCAACCACAAACATCCACCCAACGGCTCGGATCATTGCCACATCAGGTTTCAATGTGCTCAACCAACCCACCACCAGAAGTCCAAGGCCGTGAACGAAATGATACTCCACCGCCGTGTGCCAGTTCTGCATCATTTCGTCGGAAATCTTTCCTTTAAGCCCATGCGCTCCGAAAGCGCCCAGCGCCACGCCGAGAAACATGATGATGGAACCGGTGCGAAGCCAGAACATAATTATATCACTATGAAGAATGAGCGAGCAACTGCCGCAGCACGAACGGCAAAATGCCACCATGACGGTAGTATTCGACTTCGATCGCGGTATCAATGCGGCAGGTGACGTGGATTTTTTCCTCTTTTCCGTCGGCCCGGCGAATGACGAGCGTGAGTTGCTGACGCGGTTTCACGTTGTCGCTTAATCCGATTAGATCGAAAGTTTCGCTGCCATCGAGTTTCAATGTTTGCGCGGTTGTGCCTTCGGCGAATTGACATGGGAGCACCCCCATGCCAACGAGATTGCTGCGATGAATGCGTTCGAAACTGGCAGCAATGACCGCGCGGACACCGAGCAAGCGCGTGCCTTTGGCGGCCCAGTCGCGCGAACTGCCTGTTCCGTACTCCTGCCCCGCAAAAACGATGAGTGGGATATTGTCTTTTTGGTATTTCATCGCGGCATCATAAATGGGCATCGTTTCACAGGCAGGGATGTCTGTGCCACCATGCCCAGAAATATATTTTGTAATTCCTCCTTCGACACCGGCGAGCATGAGGTTTTTGATGCGGACATTGGCGAAGGTGCCACGGGTCATGATTCGGTCGTTGCCACGCCGGCTTCCGTAGCTGTTGAAATCGGGTGGTTGAACACCATGCTCGATGAGATACTTCCCCGCGGGACTGTCTTTCTTGATGCTGCCCGCCGGGCTGATGTGGTCGGTGGTGGTGGAGTCGCCAAAAATCCCGAGGAGACGCGCCCCGGTGATGTCGGCGATTTTGCCCGCGTTCATCGTAAAATCCTCGAAGAACGGGGGGTGTTGAATATAGGTGCTTTGTTCGTCCCACGCATACACGTCGCCGGTGGCGGCGGGGATTTCGTTCCATTTTGGATTTTGCTCGGCAAAATCGCGATAGAGTTGTCGGAAGATCTCTGGCTTGAGCGCGGCTGCCATCGCTTCCCGGATTTCGTCCAGGGTCGGCCAAAGATCCCGCAGAAAGACTTCTTTGCCACTCTTGTCTTTGCCGATGGCTTCCTTCGAGAGATCAATATTCACTCGTCCGGCGAGCGCAAAGGCAACGACCAGCGGCGGTGACATGAGGAAGTTTGCCTTGACGCTCGAGTGGATGCGCGCCTCGAAGTTGCGGTTACCGCTGAGCACGCTGGCGGCGATCAGGTCGTTTTTGGTCACGGCTTCCTCGATAGGCGCGGGCAGCGGGCCGCTGTTGCCGATGCAAGTGGTGCAACCGTAGCCGACCAGGTTGAAACCGAGCGCGTCGAGATAATTTTGCAGGCCAGTCCTGGCGAGGTAATCGCTAACGACGCGCGAGCCGGGCGCGAGTGAAGTCTTCACATACGCGGGCACACGCAGGCCGCGCTCGACGGCTTTCTTGGCCAGCAACCCTGCGCCGAGCATCACGCTTGGGTTTGACGTGTTTGTGCAACTGGTGATTGCCGCGATGACGACCGCACCGTGGCCAAGTTCAGCTTCACCGTTGTGAGCACGGACGGAAGCCGGAACGGTATCGGGCGTTGGGTGTGAATCACGCATCTCCGATTCACTGGCCGAGACGCTGGCTTTATTGACACCGTAAGGTTTTGCGGTGGGCGTCGCCGCAGTCGCATCGAGTTCCACGTGAACTCGTTTCCCAAAGTCGCCCGGGGTCTTGCCATACCCACCTTCGGTGAGAGGTTTTTCGAGGAGTTGCGTGAAGCGCTCTTTCAGCCGGGGCAACTCGATGCGGTCTTGCGGACGTTTTGGTCCGGCGACGCTGGGTTGCACGTCGGCAAGATTCAGTTCGAGGTCAATGCTGTAATCAATCTCGCCTTTCTTTGGGATGCCAAACATCTTTTGCGCCTTGAAATAGTTGCCGAACGCCGCAACCTGTTCTTCGCTCCTCCCGGTGGCGTGCATATAGGTAAGCGATTCGTCGTCCACGGGAAAAAATCCCATCGTAGCGCCGTATTCGGGCGACATATTCGCAATGGTTGCGCGATCGGCCACAGGGAGCGACGCCGCGCCCACGCCATAAAACTCGACGAATTTGCTGACCACTTTGGCTTTGCGCAGCATCTCGGTAACGTGCAACGCCAGATCGGTTGCGGTCACGCCCGTGCGCAACGCGCCGGTCATGTGGACACCAACGACTTCCGGCGTGAGGAAATAAACCGGCTGACCAAGCATTCCCGCTTCGGCCTCGATGCCGCCCACGCCCCAACCGACGATACCCAGCCCGTTGATCATTGTGGTGTGAGAATCCGTGCCGACGAGGGTATCGGGGTAGTAAAGCGGAGAGCGGAGTGTTGAGTGCTGAGTGCTAAGTACTCCCTTGGCAAGGTATTCGAGATTGACCTGATGCACGATGCCGATGCCCGGTGGCACGACCTTAAAGGTCTCAAAGGCTTGCATGCCCCATTTCAAAAATTGATAGCGTTCGCGGTTACGTTTGAATTCCATGTCCAAATTTTGCGCCATTGCCTCGGGCGTGCCAAAAAAATCCACCTGGACCGAGTGATCTACGACAAGATCTACCGGCACAAGCGGCTCGATGATCTTTGGATTTTTCCCCGTCTTAGCAACCGCCGACCGCATCGCCGCGAGATCAACCAACAACGGCACGCCGGTGAAATCCTGCAGGACGATTCGTGCGACAATGAAGGGGATTTCCTCCTGCGCTGGCTTATTCGCGTTCCAACTCGCCAGCGTACACACGTCGCGTTCGGTGACTTTTTGCCCGTCCACATTTCGCAGTACCGATTCGAGGACGATGCGGATCGAAACCGGTAGGCGCGAAATTTTGCCAAGGCCAGCTGCCTCCAGCGCGGGCAGCGAATAGAAATGGCCATTCTCGAACTTGCAGAGCGAATTGAAAAGATTATGCGGAGTCGTCATATCCACCGCATTATAGAGAATCGAACACAGAAGGCAAGCAAGCTACTGCGGCTTGGCAACGATGTGGAAATGGATCGCATCTCGCAGCCATTGCAATTCTTCTTGTGAAAGCCCTGCGCCAAATTCCAGCGTTTGCTGGTCGCTCCGGGCCACAACGGCGCTTTGCGCTGCCTGTTTGATTTCCAATTCTTCCAGTCGGTCGAGTTGAATTTCGTTATTATCGCTTTTCCCGAATACACTTCCGTCCAATTGAAGCGCGTGTGCCGTAATCACCACGCGTTCTGCGGAAATCAGGCGACGGAATAACGTGCGCCAGATCATCACGATGGGTAGGGTGAACAATCCAAAGACAAATACCGCAAGCAATGCCCATGCGGGTCCGCCTCTTTTGAGATTCAGGAAAAACGGCAGGAAAAAACCGAAGAAGGCGATGGCAAAAACAACAGCGATCACCGTCATTGGCACGAGTATCATTGCTGAATTCGCGCGGGCGGGTATTTCGAAAACCGTTTCCTGTCCAGCTTGGTGCATGATGATCCGACACCCGGTCGGTGGCGCCGGCATCGCGGGTTGTTCCCCGGTGCGACGCGCCCGGGCGCGCAGAGATTCGTCCAGCGCATCCGCGTCGCGCACGACGGCTT
>CAYGDP010000019.1:0-73034 GCA_964348665.1 uncultured Verrucomicrobiota bacterium | reverse complement strand
TTATCAGCCAAGTCTATTGTTTCCTACTGTCCAGTTTTGGGGGAGCAGGTCAGGGACAAGAAAGGTAGAACGCCGCTTCACCTGACAACCTTCTGGGATGAGCTTGATGATGAATTTTCTGGAGAGTTCAAACACCAGGCCGACTATGAGAGCGAGAAAAAGCTTTTAACCAAGCACCGTAAAGACCACTGGGACGTCGCAAAAACCCTGCTCGCTAACAAGGCAAATTCCGAAGCTCGGGACAAGGATGGCTGGGCTCCCATTCACTATTGCGTCTATTCGGATATTGAGATGCTGAAGCTTTTAATCGAAGCAAAGGCAGATATCAACGTTAAGGGTCACAAAAAGGTGACTCCTTTGCATTTAATAGTAGCGCGTAGAAAGACAAACAGCATAGGCATCGGTAAGTTGCTTATCGCACACAAGGCAGATGTCAACGCCCAGGACGAAAATGAAGAAACACCGTTTCAATGGGCATATGAATGGGGGACGCAGGATTTTGCAGAACTACTATTGGAGAATGGCGCTGATCCGAACTCGAAAGATCAATCAGGGAAGACCATCCTGCGCCGGCTGATCGAGAATTATGAAAGAATCCAACCCGAGATTAAGGACGAGTTGAAGGATCTGTATCAGAGCAGGATAGATTTTCTGCGCAAACATGGCGCACATGAGTAAGAGCCGAATCAAACAATAACAAGGAGGAAACAGTGAAATCAGCCGGAATGTTGAATGTCTTAAAATTCGCCCTCACGTCAGTTTCAGCTATGACCGCGTCGGCATTTTCGCTGTATTGGAGGGGATTATGCCAGCCGAAGCGGAATGATCCGTTTCCTGCCGGGCGAAACCGTCAAGACCGTCACCGTACGCGTGCTTGGTGATACGAACGTCGAGAACGACGAGGATTTCTTCCTCAAACTATATGACCCAACCTTCGCCATTCTGGTTGACGACATCGCCCGCGGCCTGATCGTTGACAACGATTAGCCCGACCAGTGTTCCATCTTGAAGTAAACGGGCGTTCGGGGTAATCTCGGCCAATGGAACCTTACCGATTGCATGTGCTTTGTTGCACCAATGACAAGAAGGAGCATCATTGCGGTCCCAAAGGCGGTATCAGCGTGTATGACGCGATGCTCAAACAAATGCTCGAACGCAAGCTTCGCGATGTGCGCGTGACCAAGATGGGCTGCAACAGCCAGCATCATGTCGGGCCGGTGCTGGTCATTTATCCCGAAGGCGTCTGGTACAAGGAGGTCAAGGCGGAGGACGTGCTGGAGATTGTGGAGAAACACATCCTTGGCGGTCAAATCGTCGAGCGACTTTTGCTGGCGAAAGGCGTTGTGGGGTGCGCGGTAAGCGCGCCGAGCGCGCCGTTGAATCGTTAAATGGTTGAAACGTAAATGGGCATTTTTCTTCGGCCTTTTTATTTATTCCTTTGTCTGTTGATCGCCTCTCTCGCGACGACCGGCTGCAACAAAGCGCGGCTTGGCTCGATCGCTTGGAACGAATTTTACGGGGAGAAAGCGCTGGCGCACGTGGAGAAACAGGTGGCGCTGGGGCCGCGTCCGTCCGGGAGCGAGGCGAGCCGAAAAACCCAGCAATACATCGCCGAACAATTGAAAGCGGCGGGATTGACAGTGCGCGAACAGGTGTTTTCGGTGTCTACGCCGACCGGGGCGGTGCAGATGAAAAACATCATTGGCGAAGCGCGAGGGGATTCGAAGGTGATTCTGGTTCTCGGCGCGCATTACGACACGAAGCTGTTTGACAAGGAACAATTTGTTGGCGCGAACGACGGCGGCGCAGCGACGGGCGTGTTGTTGGAGGCAGCGCGGATTTTGGGAAAGAAACCGCCGGCGGCGACGGTGTGGCTGGTGTTTTTCGACGGCGAAGAAGCGATGGGATCGCGGTTCACGGCGACCGACGGGTCGTATGGCAGCCGGTATTTTGTTTCAGAACTGGGGAAGGACAAAACGAACAAGCGGGTTGGCGCGGCGATGATCCTGGATATGATTGGGGACAAGGATTTGACGGTGACGATTCCGCCGGAGAGCAGTCAGCGTTTGGTGCGGGCGGTATTTGACGCGGCGGAAGGATTGCAGGTGCGGGAGAAGTTCGGGTATTCGACCAGCACGATCAGCGACGATCACACGCCGTTTTTGGAGGCGCAAATCCCGGCGGTGGACCTGATTGATTTCGAATTTGGCAGCAAACCTGGCGTGAACGATTATTGGCACACGCCGCAGGACACGATGGACAAGGTGAGCGCGGCGAGTTTGCAAGTGGCTGGCCGGGTGGCATTGCGGGCGGCGGATGAAATTTGCTGGCGGCTGGCCAGCGGCGAGCGGTTTCGGTGGTGAAAGACTACAAGGTTGACCGCGCGAAGTTTTCCGAGTAGTATACCCCCTGTTTTTTACGAGTAAAAATGTCATGGAGGAGAGGAAAGAACGAGCGCAGGTATTTTACAGTGGCCAAGTGCAAGGAGTGGGGTTTCGATGGATGTCGGAGCGCTTGGCGCGGCGGTTTTTGGTGACCGGATGGGCGAAAAACCTGTCCGATGGGCGAGTGGAGTTGATGGTGGAAGGGCATGGCGAGGACGTGCGAAAATTTTTGCAGGCGATTCGAGACAGTGAAGTGGGCGACGGCGTGTTGGACGCCGACGTGAATTGGTCGATCGCGACGGGTGAATTTAAGGAGTTTACAATAGCGTACTGATATGGATGCGATTCGGACGGATAATCTGACAAAGCGTTTTTTTCTAGGCTATCGGCGTGGAACGCTGCTGGCGCTGGATCGGTTCAACCTTACGGTCAAGGAAGGCGAGGTCTACGGCATTCTTGGCCCGAACGGGTCGGGCAAAAGCACGGCGCTCAAGGTCATTCTCGGTCTCTACGCTCCCACGGATGGCAAGTCGGAAGTTTTCGGTCGTCCCTCCTCCGACGTGGCAACGCATCAGGACATTGGGTTGTTGCCGGAGAACCCCTATTTTTACCGATACCTATCGGGCGAGGAAACGCTGGAATTTTTTGGCAAACTCTGCGGGATGAATGGCACGAAATTGACCAAGCGGATTGACGAGTTGCTGGACTTGGTTGGCTTGCAAAGCGCGCGGAAGCGAAAATTGGGAGGGTACTCGAAGGGTATGTTGCAGCGCATTGGCTTGGCGCAAGCGCTCATTCACGACCCGAAACTGTTGTTATTGGACGAGCCGACAGCGGGGGTGGACCCGATCGGATCGCGTGAGATTCGGGACATGATTTTGCGGTTGCGAAAGATGGGGAAAACGATTTTGATGGCGAGCCATCTTTTGGAACAGGTGCAGGAAGTTTGCGACCGGATTTGCATTATGAATTTGGGAAGGATTTTGGTGGAGGGCCGCGTTTCAGAGCTGATCTCGGATGAGAAAAAGCTGACGATCACGGTGGAAAATCTCGCGGACAACAAACGGGCGGAAATCGAAGGGGCGATCGGGCGGGTCGGCGCGCGGTTGATTTCGGTTGAGCATCCGCGGTATACACTGGAAACGATATTTTTGAATACCATCCAGAAGGAAAAGGAGAAAGGAGCCGTCTTTGCCCACGACTGATGCCTCTGCGACACCGCCGCCGAGCGCGCCGCCGTACGTGGCGTTTTCGGTGAGCCGCATTTTGACCATCGCCAGCAATACCTTGGTGGAGTTGACGCGGCAGAAGGTCTTCTACACGCTGCTGGTTTTTGGTTTGGTCATTATTGCCACCGCGGGATTTTTTGCGCAATTCACTTTCGAGCGTGAAGAAGTGGCTGCGGCACAGATCAAGTTTGTGAAGGACTTTGGGCTGGCCGCCATCTCGATCTTTGGCGCGGTGCTGGCGATCGTCGGCACGGCGCAGTTGTTGCCTGCGGAAATTGACAATCGCACACTCTACACTATCCTCGCCAAACCCGTGCGTCGCCTGGAATTCTTGCTGGGGAAATATGTCGGGGTCGTCTTTCTGCTGGCGATCAGCGTGGTGATCATGTCCCTGCTCTATTTCGTCGTGCTCGATTTCAAAGCGCGGGCGGTCATTGCGGAAGAATCGGCCGAGTCCATCCGGATTGGTCAGCACGCCGACGAGGTCAATGCCCGAGCCGCGCAATTATGGGCGGAAGCGCACGACCTAGCCCTGGCGAAGGCTGTCCTGTTGCTCTTCATGAAAATGGCGCTGCTGGGGGCGATGGCGCTCTTTTTCTCGACCTTTTCGACCTCGATGATTTTCACCGTCGTGGTAACGACCTGTCTATATTTTATTGGACACTTGCAGGTGGGTGCGCAAGAATCGGTGAAATCGGAGGGAGGGGCGTACTTAAGCCATTTCTTCATGATCGTTGTGACGTGGATCGTGCCGAATTTGCAGGCGTTCAATATCGCCGATGATATCAACGAAGGGAAAATAATCCCTTGGATGCAAATGGGACAGTCGGGGTTGCCAACGGGTGTGATGCCGGTGGTGGTATATGGGTTGCTGTACATCACGTTTTTGATCTGGTTTGCGCATATCATTTTCGAGGAGAAAGAAATCTAACATGAGACGAGACCCGCTTAGGACAATTCTGCGGCTGTCGCCGTGTTTGTTCCTGCTTGCTCTCCTCAAGTTCCCGCTCTTGGTTCCCTACCAACCGTCGCTGCACTATCGAGATGTTGACCAGAAAGTTCACTATTATCTCAAGCCCGCGCGATTGTCGGTCGAGGGCATGGTCGAGGCGCAACGGCAGGAACTCGGCCTCGGCGGTGTGCGGGTTGACCTGAAACTCCGGCAAAAGATCGGCCAGAATCTATCCATCGCCATGCTTAGTGGTTTTCGAGGCATCGTGGCGAATTTCATCTGGATCGAGGCGCACAAGGCCTGGGAGGCGCAGCGCTGGTACAAAATCAAGCCGTATTTCGACATTGTCACTCTGCTCCAGCCGCAGGTTGGTTTTTTTTGGGATACCGCTGCCTGGCATATGGCTTGGAACGTGAGCTATAGTGTCCGGATGTTTTGTGTAAATCAAAAACCCCCGAAACCGGAAGCCGAATGCGTCCGGGAACACGAGGAATGGATCGCGCTCGGCCGCCGTTATCTCGAGCAGAGCCTTCTCTACAATCCCGATTCCTGGGAACTCCATTTCAAACTCGGATGGCTGATTTCGGAAAAACAGGCCGACCGTGTCGCCGACGCCATTCCGTATTATCAATTTGCTGCGTCCCATCCGGACGCGCCGCGGTACATCGCCCGCCAGGTCGGCTTCGCGCAGGAGGAAGCCGGTAAATACAGGGACGCCTTTGAAACGTGGAAACGCCTCTGGATCGAGCTGAAGCAAAATCCTCGCCGTGACGAAATGCCTCGCGTTCTTCTGGAGCATGGTCGTAAGATGGAAGCGATCTGTTTGAAGCCCGGCGAAGCGCCGTTCTTTGGAAAAATCACCGACGCGGAGATGGTCGATATTACCAATAACCTGTTTAATAAACCTTTGCCGCCACCACACGCCCCATGAAAATCGCCATCCTCGGAGATATCCACGCCAATCTCGAAGCGCTCGGCACGGTGCTCGAAGATTGCAAAAAAGAAAATGTGACCGATTATGTCTGCGTCGGCGACGTGGTCGGCTACGGCCCCAATCCGCACGAATGTCTCGCCGTCGTCCGCGACGAACTCAAAGCTCCCACCGTCAAAGGCAATCACGACGAGTTGTGCTCCAACGAAGGCAATCTCTCCGGGTTTAATCCCCACGCCGCCGCCGCCGTCGAATGGACCCGCAAACAACTCACCGACGACGACAAAAAGTGGCTCGCCACGCTCCCCTACACTCGTATCGTCGAATCTTTCACCGTCGTTCATGCCACGCTCGACACACCTTCCCGGTGGGGATACGTTTTCGACCGGCTCGCCGCCGCGACCTCGATGAGCTATCAAACCACCAGTATTTGTTTCTGTGGCCACACCCATGTCCCTCTCGCGTTCATCCGTGACAACGCCGTCCGTGGCGGCCAATACACGAAACTCCGCATCGAAGCCGGCAAAAAATATTTCATCAATGTCGGCAGCGTCGGCCAGCCGCGCGACGGCAACCCTAAGAGCGCCTACGTCATTTATGACATGGACGAAAATGTCGTCATTCTCAAGCGCCTCGACTACGATATCGCCGCCGTCCAAAAGAAAATCATGGAAGCCGGCTTGCCGCAGCGCCTCGCCGACCGGCTCTCCATTGGCAAGTAGCCAATCTTGAGACGCAAGATGGCGTGCCGCGCAAGGGTATGAAAATTCTCATCCTGAAACCCAGCTCGCTCGGCGATATCATCCACGCCATCCCCACCGTCCATCACATCCGCCGCGCTCATCCGCGCGCGCAAATTTCCTGGCTCATCAACGATACCTTCGCGCCGATCCTGAATGGATTGGCCTTTGTCGATGACATCATCGAATTTCCTCGCGCCGATTTCGGAAAACTCCGCAACCTCCCTCGATTCCGAAAATTCTGCCGCCAACTGCGGGAACGTCGATTCGACATCGTCCTCGACCTCCAAGGGTTGCTCCGGAGCGGTTTTCTCGCTCGCGCCACGCGCGCCCCTCGTCGTATCGGACTTTCGGACGCCCGCGAGGGCGCGCGGCACTTCTACACCGAAATCATTCCCGTCCCAAAAACATCCATGCACGCCGTCGACCGCTATCTCCTGGCTCTCAACGCCCTCCAGATTCCACGCGGCACCATCGAATTCCCGTTGCCGGACTCTTCAGAAACAAGCTCCTGGGCTGATCAATTCCTCTCCAATCTCCAATCCGCTCTCTCGCCTCGCTCTTCACCCTTCATTATATTGAATCCCTGCGCCCGCTGGCTCACCAAACGATGGCCGCCCAAAAATTTTGCCGCGCTCATCACCCAACTTGCCCAAAAAATTCCCGGCGTAAACTTCGTCCTCATCGGTTCGGCCTCCGACGCTCCCATCGCCGGCCAAATTCTTTCCGCTTTAACGGTTCAACGCTTTAACGTTTCAACGATCGCCAACGCTGTTGGCGAAACATCGTTGCCCCAACTGGTCGAACTCCTTCGCCGCGCCGACCTTGTCATCACCAATGACAGCGGGCCCATGCACATCGCCGCCGCACTCGGCAAACCGTTGGTCGCGCTCTTTGGTCCAACCGACCCGGTCAAGGTCGGCCCCTACAGCGCGCATCTGAAGGATGCGCCGTTCACCGTCCTCCGCGCCTGCGCTGCTGAAGCGGCTTCGTCGCCGCAAAGGCGCCCCAATGGACCGATCGAGAAAATCACCGTGGAAAAAGTTGCCTCCGCCGTTTACAAACGGCTGTAGCAGTTTGTTGAAATAAATCCGAAATATTGTAGCGGTGGTCTCCGCAAGAGGCGGACAAGTACGACCGCCGGTATTTGTCGTCGAGCTTCTTTGGTGTTTGAGATTTTGGATTTGGTATTTTCCCCCTACACCTCCACCACCAAACCATCATACGCCAATGCCACCGACTCGGGGAGTTCCGCGCTCACTTTGCCATGTTCGATCTCGTGTGTCATATGCGTTAAAAACGCCCGCGCCGGTTTCGCCCGTCGCACCACCGCCAGTGCATCATCCAGGCACATATGCGTGGGATGCTCCCGGAATCGCAACGCGTCCAACACCATCACGCGCGCCCCGATGGACTGCTTCAGCACGTCTTCCGGCACTTCCTTGCAATCGTTTAAATACGCCAGTTTTACGGCGCCATCCTGTTCAAACAAAAATCCGGTGGTCGTCATTCGCCCATGTGGCAAGTTCACCGGTGTCACCCGGCATCCTATCGACTCGACCGGCTTGTTAATCTCCAACGGACAAAGTCTTGCGCGCAGATAGGGTGCCTTTTTGGGTGGTCCGTCGAACACGAACGGAAACATTCGTCGCACCTCCGCGCACGTCGCGGGAGAAGCGTAGATGGGAATTTCCACGTTGGCCAAGTCGCTGAATCGTCGTAGGTCATCGAATCCCGCCACGTGATCGGTGTGCGTGTGGGTCATCAGCACGGCGTCCACTTGTCGAAGGTTTGACCGCAGCGCTTGGGTTCGTAAATCCGGGGTCGTATCCACCAGCATAGAGCCGGCATCCGTCTCGATATAGATCGAGCATCGCATTCGATTGTTACGGGGATCCTCCGACCGGCACACGGCGCAATCGCAGCCGATCATCGGCACGCCTTGGCTGGTGCCGGTGCCGAGAAAGGTGACGCGGAATTTTGACATGGCTAGGAGGCTATCATATTCCGTTTGGCAACCGCAGGGAAATTTGAGATTGTGGGCTGTAAGCGACGTGGAACGAGTATAGCTTTGTGTGTTTTCGTGGCAATAATCTTATGACAACAGTCGGCATATTAATTGTCAGCGATCGCGCCTTCACGGCGGCGCAGGCAACGCAAGGACGGCGCAGCCGTGCCTCGCGTGAACAATACGAGGACAAGAGCGGCCCGGCGTTGCGCGAGGCCGCGGAGAGACGCGGCTGGAACGTTACCGCCCAGAAAATTGTCCCGGACTCCAAGCCGGCGATTCAGAAAGCGATCCGATCCCTGGCGAAGACCGGATGTGAAGTGATTTTGACCACGGGTGGTACCGGGGTCACTCGACGCGATGTGACGCCGGACGCGATCTCGGCCATCGCCCGCTGTGAATTGCCCGGGTTTGGCGAAGTGATGCGCGCGGAATCACTCAAGATCACGCCGCACGCGATTCTCTCGCGGACGTCTGCGTTCGTCGTCGGGAAAAGCTTGGTGGTCTGTCTCCCTGGCAGTCCCAAAGGCACGGTTGAATGTCTTGAATTCGTCGCGGCAGCGATCCCGCACGCCGTCGATCTGTTGCAAGAAAAGCCGGCAAAGCATTAATCATCGTTTAAAAAATTAGTTGCGTAAAAATCCGATTTTAGCGTTTCTAATGCCTTTCACGTTTTAACGGCTGTTAAAACTCTTCCGGATGTTCTTTTCGGATTTGGTCGGCTCGTTTCTTTGCGTTGGCGCTAGCGTCCACGTTTGCCGCTGCCAGTTGATCCCAGAGGCGCACGGCGTCCGCCCAGAGTTTTTGTTCTTCCTTGATTCTCGCCGCACGCTCGGCGGCCATCGAAAACCAGAAGGTCTCGCGCTCGGTCTCTGGTTTTCGATAGACGACATTGGCGTACCGCAAGAAGGCGTCGGCGGACTGGCCGAGCAGTCGAAAACTGTCGCCGATGCGCACTTCGGCCTGGTTCCGCAGCGCGAGGCCAGCTCGCTCGCTGGCAACCACCTTTTCATAGGAGGCAATAGCTTCTTCGTAGCGTTTCAGCGTGAAGAGGCAATCTCCTTTTCGACCGTACGCGGCGTCCACCAGCGGACTGGCGGGGTACGCGCGTATCAATTCATCGAAGACAACGATCGCCTCGCCGAAATTATCTTCCTCGGTGAACGAATCAGCCTGAAAGAACCGGGCATCGGCGCAAAGTGGGCTGGCCGTGTATTTTACGGTAAGCGTATTGAATAGCTCGCGGGCTTTCCGGCGATTGGGAATGCTGGCGGCGCATCTGCCTGCCCAATACAGGGCTTCCGGGGTAAATGCGCTTTCCGGAAATTTTTCTGCGATTGCCTCGAACGCGCTTTGGGCGGGAACAAATTGTTTTTCGCTGTGAAGGTCTTGCGCGAGCCAGAACTGCGCGTGAACCGCAAGAGGGTGCGATGGATAATCCGTTAGAAACTTTTTCAATTCCTCCCGCGCCTGCGGGCGGTTTCCCATCTTGGCTTCCACGATGGCGTGCTCGAACTTGACACGAGGAAGAAGGGGGCTTTCCGGAAATTTCCCTGCGAATCCATCGAGCTGGGAGAGTGCGTCAACATACCGGGTTTCCGCTTCCCATGCTTGCGCGATGGCGAGCCAGACTTCGGCCGGGAGCGGGCCGGTCGTGAAATTTTGAAGGAATCGGTCCCATGCGCGGCGAGCTTCTGGAAATTGGTGGAGATTATATCGCGCCCAGCCGATCTGCACCTGGGCGCGAGGGGCATACGCGCTGCCCGGAAATTTCAGAACGAGTGTCTCAAACGCGGCGGCGGCTTCGCCAAAATTGCCCGCCTCCGCGTGGGTGAATCCAATCTGAAATTGGGCGCGATCCGAAACCGACGACGGGCTGAATTTGTCGAGGACGACCTGATAATTTTCCGCGGCGCGGAGATATTCGCGCTGGCTCAAGTAGATATCGCCGATTTTGGTTTGCGCCTGCGCTTTCAATTCAAGGGAAGGCCCCGACAAGGTTGCCTGCGCGAATTCCACCACTGCTTCAGTCGGCTTTGCCAGTTCGATCAGCGACCAACCGGCGCCGTAATGCGCCGCGCCGACCAGGTCGCTCTGTGAAAAATTTGCGGAAACCGCGCGATACGCGTCCAGCGAATCTTTGAATTTCTTCTGGCCGTACAACAGTTCCGCAATGCGAAACGCCACCGGCGCGGTCATTGGCTCGGTCGTACGCAATTCGGCGATCGCGCTATCGGATTGCCCCCCGCGGACGAGCGCTTCCGCTCGTTGCAATAAACTGGCGGTTTGCAGATCGGGAGATTTGGCTTCCTGCTTGGCTCGCGAAAACGCGTCCGCAGCAAGGTCAAATTCGTTGCGAACCAGATGGATGCGGCCGATGGAATACGATGCCTCGGCGCGCAAATTTCTTGGCCGGATTTTTTGCTTGAACTCGGCGATCATTCGCAATTCGCCGAGAGCGCCGGCAAGATCGCCTTGTCGCTGGCGCGTCTCGGCCAGCCAGTATCGGGCCAGCCAGAGCGCGTCCGTCTTGGAATAATTTGCGATCACATCACGAAAATTTGCCTCGGCCGCACCGAGGTCGTTGTGTGCGAGGTTGACCTTGCCAAGCCCGACGATTGCTTCGGCGGAAAACTCGGCTGTTGGCGCCTCGCGGTGTGCGGCCGCAAACGCGGCTCGCGCCTCCGCAAATTGTCCGCTGCGAAAGAGCACGTCGCCGATCCCGAACTGTGCCGCCGCGCGGTAGCGGCTCTTCGGATAATTTTCGACAACCTCCTGATAGAGCGGCAGCGCATCGGCCAAGTGATTTTGTCGCGCCTGGGATTCTCCCAGCCAGAAGTGAAACGCGTCCGCAAATTTTCCTCCGGAACTTTGTCGGCCGGTTTCCAGGGCAGCAGCGGCTTCCGGCCACCGTTCTTGGTAGAAAAGAGATTCTCCCAGGAGCAAATGGGCTTCCGCGGC
The DNA here is from genome assembly GCA_964348665.1 of uncultured Verrucomicrobiota bacterium. GTDB lineage: Bacteria > Verrucomicrobiota > Verrucomicrobiia > Palsa-1439 > CAYGDP01 > CAYGDP01. Next base: position 61,829 of record CAYGDP010000019.1, on the reverse strand, counting down.
GTTGATTGACGCAGGAAAATCCTTCAGGAATTGGCGGAATTGTCCCTCTGCCACAGCAAACAACTCGTCGCCAAACGAGCGTTTGCCCGTCTCGAACAATTCGCGGGCGCGCCGCGGTTCGGCAGCGTTCAACGACACGCCGAGAGCAATGCAGGTCAGGCCAGCGACGCCAATGATTTTTCGGACGATGTCTGGGGAAGGCATGGTAGGATGCTTTGCAAGAACTTGCCGGTGTGACTTTCGGCGACCCGCGCGATTTGTTCGGGTGTTCCGGTGGCAACAACGCGACCGCCGGCGTCTCCGCCTTCCGGACCCAGGTCGATGATCCAGTCGGCGGTCTTGATCACATCGAGGTTGTGTTCAATGACCAGCACGGTGTTGCCCGAATCGCGTAAACGATGGAGCACCTGCAATAATCTGTCAATGTCAGCAAAATGCAAGCCCGTCGTCGGTTCGTCCAAGATATATAGCGTGCGTCCCGTCGCTCGCTTGGCGAGTTCGGTCGAGAGTTTGACGCGCTGGGCTTCGCCACCGCTCAAAGTGGTCGCCTGTTGGCCGAGCCGCACGTAGCCAAGCCCGACATCGGCGAGCGTCTCGATTTTGCCGGCGATTTGCGGGATATTCCGGAAAAACGGCAGCGCCTCATCCACGCTCAAATCCAGCACATCAGCAATGTTCTTTCCTTTGTAAGTCACTTCCAGCGTGTCGCGGTTGTAACGTTTGCCGCCGCAGGTTTCACAGGTCACATACACGTCGGGGAGAAAATGCATCTCGATGCGCAGGATGCCGTCCCCCTGACAAGCCTCGCAACGGCCGCCTTTGACGTTAAAGCTGTAGCGGCCCGGACTAAACCCACGGACTTTCGAGAGCGGCAATCGCGCGAAGAGATCGCGAATGTGCGTGAACATGCCCGTGTACGTTGCGGGGTTGGATCGCGGCGTGCGACCGATGGGGGATTGGTCGATGACGATCACTTTGTCGAGTTCGTCATCGCCGGTTATTTTTTCGAATGCGCCCGGTCGTTCTTTCGAGCTGTAAAACTTTCGGAACAGCGCTTTGCGGAGGATGTCATCCACCAATGTGGATTTTCCGCTGCCGCTGACGCCGGTGACGCAGACTAAGCAACCGAGGGGAATGTTGATCTGGATATTTTTGAGATTGTTTTCGCGCGCCCCCAGGATTTTGAGCCAGCCGTTCAGCTTGCGCGGGGGCGTGCGCCGTTTCGGGATTGGGATTTCGATGTCGTGCCGAAGATATTTTGCGGTGAGCGAGGTTGTAGATCGCAGGACGTCTTCCAGCGTTCCTTCCGCGACGATGCGCCCGCCATGGACGCCAGCGCCCGGACCGAGGTCGACGATGTGGTCGGCGCGGCGGATGGTTTCTTCGTCGTGTTCGACCACGATGACTGTGTTGCCGAGGTCTCGCAATCCTTCGAGAGTGTTCAGGAGGCGGCTGTTGTCGCGTTGATGAAGGCCGATGCTCGGCTCGTCGAGGATGTAGAGGACACCGACCAATCCTGTGCCGATTTGAGTGGCGAGACGGACGCGCTGGGCTTCGCCGCCGGAGAGCGTACCGCTCTCGCGGTCGAGCGTGAGATAATCAAGCCCGACATTTTTCATGAAACTAAGCCGGGCGAGTATTTCCTTCAGGATTTCGTGGGCGACTTTTTCTTGCTGCGCGGTCAGTTGCACCGTCGAAAAAAACTCGTGCGCCGCGCGCACTGAAAGCGAACAGACATCCATGATGGATTTTTCCGCGTCCCGGTTGGCGGATGTATCGCCAACGGTAACGGCGAGGGATTCGGGTTTGAGGCGCGCGCCCTTGCAAGAGCCGCAGTCGGCGCGCGTCATATACCCGACGAGACGATCCTTGGTGAACTCGCTCTCGGAATTTTCGTAGAGACGCTGGAGATTGGGAATCACTCCTTCGAACGGCTTGGAAATCTTCCGCCAGGCGCCCCCGCGCCAGAACCCGAATTCGACCTCCTCGCCGTCCGAGCCGTACAGAATGGCGTCCTGGGTTTTCTTGGACAAATCTTTCCACGGAGTCTCGATGCTGACATCGTAGTGTTTGGCGATCGAACGGAGCACCATTTTGTAATAGAGGATGAGACGGCGTCCGCCCCGGCGCCAGGCGGCGATGGCGCCGTCCTCGATGGATTTGGCGGGGTCGGGAACGATGAGATCGGGGTCGAGGACGAGTTTGGAGCCGAGACCATGACATTCGGAACAGGCGCCGTAGGGCGAATTGAATGAAAAATGGCGCGGGGTGAACGTTCCATAACTGATGCCGCACTGGACACAGGCGTTTTTGGTGCTGAGCAGGGTGTCGCTCCATTCTCCGCGAGCTTCCCGCGCGACCAGGAGCGATCCTTCGCCCCATTTGAGCGCGGTTTCGACGGAATCGGTCAATCGCGCCCGATTCGTTTTGGCATCGAGCGCGAGGCGGTCCACAACGATCTCGATATCGTGCTTGAAATTCTTCTTGAGCCGGACTTTTTCGTCTTCCAGCTCGATGATGCGACCGTCCACGCGGGCGCGGACGAACCCTTCGCGGCGGATTTTCTCGATGGCGTCGCGGTGCTCGCCTTTTTTGCCGCGAACAAGGGGGGCGAGAAGCAAAAGGTTGCTTCCGGCGGGCAGGGAGAAAAGTTGATCGACAATTTGCTGGACGGTTTGGTGGGTGATGGGCTGGGCGCATTTGTGGCAGTGCGGTTTGCCGACGTTGGCAAAGAGGAGCCGGAGATAATCGTAAATTTCGGTGGTGGTGGCGATGGTCGAGCGCGGATTGGAGCCTGCGGTTCGTTGCTCAATGCTGATGGCGGGGGAGAGGCCCTCGATGAAATCCACGTCGGGTTTTTGCATTTGATCGAGGAATTGACGAGCGTAGGCGGAGAGACTCTCGACGTATTTGCGCTGTCCCTCGGCGTAGAGCGTGTCGAAGGCGAGCGAGCTTTTTCCGCTTCCGGACAGGCCGGTGATGACGATGAGCTGGTTGCGCGGCAGTTTCAGCGAGATGCCCTTGAGATTATGCTCGCGCGCACCGCCGATGGTGATGAATTCTTTGTCCATGATGGAATCCGCCACTTGGAAGAATAGAAAGTGCCGGGGGATTTGGCGAGCGGAAAATCATGCGGAGTTTTGGGGAAGTGAAAGCAATCATTCTTGATTGGCTTCGGGTTTGACATCCTGTTGGAAGCGGCTACTCTATCGTCGGTTGCGCCCGTAGCTCAGCGGATCAGAGCGGCTGACTTCGGATCAGCGGGTCGGGAGTTCAAATCTCTCCGGGCGCGCCATATTAATTGGATTCAAGATTTGGAACTGCGGCGTTGGACGCTGGCAGTATACTTGCGGAGGGGTGTCTGAGCGGTTGAAAGAGCACGATTGGAAATCGTGTGGGCTGCGAAAGCGGTCTCGCGGGTTCGAATCCCGCCCCCTCCGCCAAATTGTTTGAGCCGTGAACAGGTGTTCTGGCCTTGACGCATGGTGGTTTTGCGTTAGGTTCGCCGCGTGCTTGGTTTGCACCCGTTTTCTTCGACATCGGTCTGGGACGAATCCTAAATCTCTCGCATGCCTTCTCCATCAAAAAAATCGATGTTGGCGACTTTGCTTGGCCGGTTGGGAAATTTCTGTTTTGCTCATCCGTGGTGCGTGATTGTGATGTCGCTGGCGCTTGCAGTGGCGGCGGCGTTATACAGCGTCCCTCCGAATCAATTGCTGGGCGAGCACGCCCAGAGTCTTCCGCCATGGATGCTTCGACACTGGCGTGGATTGACGCTATCCACCGACCGGAGCGATCTGGTCAGCCGGGCGGACGAGACCAACGCGCGGTTTTTGGGGTTTGAAGAGGAGTTTGGACGGCAGGGATCCATTCTTGTGGTGGTGCAGAGCGACCGTTTGGAAAAGAATCGGCAATTTGTCGAGGCGATGGCGAAACGGCTTACGGCGCGGCCCGATTTATTTTCCGGAGTGCTGTATAAGTTCGACCTTCATTTTTTCGGAGAAAACACGCTCCAATTTGCGCCGGAAGCCGATCTGCGCGAGTTGGCGGTGGCCCTGAAGGAATTTCGTCCGTCCTTGGAAAAATTTCTGGCTCCGAAGGATTTTGGAAGTCTCTTTAGCGCGATCAACCGCGAGTTTCTGACCGCAGGCGGGAGGGAAGACGAGGGAAAGAGGCTGTTGAAATCGCTTCCGGCGCTGCGGCGGATTGTGGACCAAGTGCGGCAGAGTTTGGACGCGCCGGATCCATTGCTGGCGCCGGAGATGGGAATGTTGATAGATGAGCCTGAGAGCGTATTGCAAGAAATGTATTTGGCATTGCCGTCCACGGAAGGCGGCTGGATCTTTTTGATGAGCGTGCAATGGAATACGCATCCGGATGATTTTACGGCGGGAAGCACGGCCATCGAGATGGTGAAACTTTGGGAAGGCGAATTGGAGGGAGTGTATCCCGGCTTAAATGTGGGGGTCACAGGCGACCCGGTCTTGGAGTACGACGAAATGCGCTCGGCGGCGACGAGCATGGCGATGGCAAGCTGGATCACGTTGCTCTTGGTCGCAGCGCTCTACATCTATACCTATCGCGAGATTTTGCACCCGATCAAGGTGGTCTGCACGTTGCTGGTGGCGGTGGCATGGACATTTGGATTCACGACCGTGATGATTGGGCATTTGAACATATTGACGATCACGTTTGTGCCAATCCTGATTGGATTGGGAGAAGATCATGGGACACATATCCTATCGCGATACGAGGAGGAATTGGCGCGAGGGTCGATGCGTGCCAAGGCCATGGAAACGGCGATGGCGCAGACCGGGGTGGGGGTATGGGTCGGAGCGCTGACGATGGCAGGATCATTTTTGGTGATCATGCTGACGGATTTCCGTGGGATCCAAGAAATGGGGTTGATATCGGGGGCTGGCGTGCTGTTGTCGTGTCTGGCGATGATGACGCTCCTGCCGGCATTGCTGGCGTTGGAACATGGCTCGACCGAGAAGACGAGATTGCTCCGTCGCACCGAGCCGTTGGGATCGACGCGCGCCGCGGTGGAAAACGAGTTTCTGAAATATCCGCGGGCGACCCTGTTGATTGCCTCGGTGTTGACGGCGGCAAGCTTGCTGATGGCTTGGAAGCCTTTTGATTTTGATTTTAATCTGCTGCGGATGCAATCGAGGAAGCTTGAGTCGGTGATCTATGAAAAAAAACTCGTCAAGAAAACCGACCGCACCGTGTTGTTCGCGGCAACGGATTGCGCGACGCTGGGTGAGGCGCGCGAATTGGCGAAGGCATTCGCCACCAAGACCAACACGGTCTCTAAAGTTCACACCATCGGAGATTTTTTCGAGGGGGATCCGAAGGAAAAACTGCAACTCATCCGTCGAATCAAAGCAGAATTGAACGGGTTGAATTTTTCCTCGGTCCAGACTGCTCCGGTGAATGTGGCGGAGTTCATTGTCACCCTGAAACGATTGAGTCGCAGTTACCTGACACTGGCGGCGCGAGAGTTGGTGAAGGCAAACGAAACGGAAGCGGCCAAGGAAACGGAACGACTCATTGGCTCGCTGGAATTGTTGATCGTTGAACTCGAGGTTCGACCCAAACCCGAGCGTCTCGACCGGCTCAATAAATTCCAGCAGGCATTTTTCAATCAACTCCGGATGTCGCTGGATCAAATCCGCCGCCAGAACGACTCGCGGGCAGTGACCGAGAACGACGTGCCGCTCTTGTTGCGCGAGCAATTCGTCGGGAAAACCGGCCGGTATATGGTTCAGGTCTATCCGAAAAGCGATATTTGGGAACGGGAACCGCTGCGGGATTTCATTGGCGACCTCCGCTTGGTGCGCCGCGACGTGACGGGCATCCCCGTAACGACCTATGAATATTTAAGCGTCCTGCGCAACAGCTATCTCATGGCGGCGTTTTATGCGTTGGGGGCGGTGATTATCCTCGCGTTTCTGCACTTCCGCAACTGGCGCTCGGTCATTCTCTCGCTGGTGCCGCTGGCCGCGGGTATGATTTGGATGCTCGGCATCATGGGTTTGATGAAAATCCGCTTTAATCCAGCCAATATCATGATCCTTCCTCTCCTGCTCGGTTACGGTGTCGTCAATGGCATCCAAATGCTTCATCGCGCCCGTGAAGAAGGCAGCGCGGCACTCCTCTCCAAAAGCACGGGCAAAGCCGTTCTGCTCACGTCCATCACCACCATCGCCGGCTTCGGCAGCCTGATGATCGCCAACCATCCCGGCATTGCGAGCCTCGGCAAAGTGATGAGCATCGGCCTGATCACTTGCCTCGTCTCCTCCATCGTGCTCGTTCCTGCGCTCCTCTCACTCGCCCACAAAAAAGGCTGGAAGATTTAATCCCTCGCGCTACACTCGCACCATGAGCCAACTCCCCCTTGAAGACAAATTCGGCGACGTCGTCCGCAAAGCCATGCGCGGCAAAAAAATCCAGCCTGCCGACCTCGCCCGACAAACCGGCCTGACCGACCAACAACTCGGCGATCTCTTCGAATACAAATACACGCCATCCGACGACGTGATCCGAAAACTCGCGCCCCTCTGCTCGCTCAATCCGAACGCGCTCATCGACCATGCCCACTCCCGCTGGAAACCGCGCGACATCAACACCGCACAACTCGGCTGCCTCGCGCAAATCTCCGCGCAATACGAGGACTACATCGTCAACACGTTCCTGGTCTGGGACAAAACCACCAAACAAGCTGTTCTCTTCGATACCGGCCCCGACCTCGCCGCCATCGAGAAAGCCGTCCGTGACAACAGCCTCAAAATCGAATTGCTCCTGCTCACTCACACTCATCCCGATCATGTGGCTGTACTGGGCGACGTGTTGAAAAAATTCAAACCGAAAGCGTTTACCTCGCCGCGCGAACCCGCCGATGGTTGCGCCCCAGTCAAGGAAGGCGACAAACATCGCGTCGGTGCGCTCGCCATCGAGATCCGCGAAACCGACGGGCACAGCGTCGGCGGCCTCACGTTCGTCGTTACCGGCCAAGGCGGTGTTCCACCGATTGCCGTCGTCGGTGACGCCATCTTTGCCAGTTCCATGGGCGGTCCGATGATTTCGTATGAAAACCTAACCAGTCACATTCGCAAAAAAATTCTCACGCTGCCGCCGGAAACAATCCTCTGTCCCGGCCATGGCCCGCTCACCACCGTTGGCGAAGAAAAAGCGCACAACCCGTTTTTCGCGTAGCGACGGGAGGCGATGAACATGGGTGACGAACCGAAATCCTCGCAAAATCCAGCGTTGGCAGAGATTCGTCCCGTATCCCCGGAATTTACGGGGAAGGTGCTTACGCAAGGCAAAAAACTGTTTTTGTACTTTTATATGCTTCTCACTGTCGCAGTCTGCGCGTTTTTGGCATTGCTGGCTTTGTGCTACTTTGTTGTTCCGTTTCAAGACTCTACAATGCCGCTGTGGGATATATGTATTTACTTTGCTTCGAGCATTTTTCTTGGCGGGCTTTCTCTGATTCAACTCTCGCAAGCGGCTGGGCCGGCGAATGACCACCTACTTGTGGTCGTTAAGAAACGCTTTGGCAAACGACCAGACCACTGGGTCGAATCTGACGATCCCTGCGCCGAGTTTGTGGAGATCGTGCCGCCGGAGAATCGTGAGCGAGTGATGTTGGAGACTGCGACCGACATTGGTTTTCTCGTTATTGACGAAGCGACGAAGGATATTCGTTTCGAGGGTGATAAAGAGCGATATCGAATACCTGCCGTTGCAATTCAATTTTGCCAAATGAAGCAATCGCAGGTTGACCCCTATGGCTGGTTTGGCGGAACCCATTTTCATGTGGTCTTATCGTGCGAGACTGCATCGGGTCCGGAATTGATTACATTCACCAAACGCTGGCGGAGCACGATTCTCGGAAAGAAACGCCGCGAGCAATGGACGCGTGAGACGGTGGAACAGATTGAGCGGCTGATGAAGGACGCTAAACCGAAAATTTCATTGTAGCGGCGCTCTATGAGCGGGATCTGGATTTATCTCTTTACGATCGGCGGTCATAGACGACTGCTACAGTTTATTGGGATGTATTTCCTCGACGTCTGATATCTGGCTACTCGGTTAGTTTTAGGTTAGAATTCTGCGCAATGGATTGGCTGAATCAATTATTATTGGCATTTATCCCGCTATTTGTGGCGATGGATCCGGTGGGGTTGGTGCCGGTGTATTTGGGGATGACACAGGGGATAGAGCCGGATAAGCGGCGACACGTGGCTCGTCAGGCGATCGTGACGGCGGCATTGGTCGCAGTAGGATTTATGTTTTTGGGGAAATGGATTTTTCATACGCTCGGCATCAGCGTGGGCGACTTTCAGATTGCCGGCGGATTGATTTTGTTGGTAGTGGCGGCGCGGGAACTGTTGGCAGAAAAACAGGAGGCGGCGCCGTTGCCAGTGGATTTCGGCGTGGTGCCATTAGGATTGCCGCTGATCGTTGGGCCGGGGACCATCACGACACTATTGATTTTGATGGATATGGAGACGGTGGGCGTGAAGCTGGCGCTGGCAGGATTTGCGCTGAATCTGTTGTTAGTGATCTTTGCGCTTGGGTTTGCGGAGCGCATCATGAAGACAATTGGGGCAACGGGTCTGCGAGCTGTCTCGAAAATTATCGCACTGCTGCTGATGGCGATTGCGGTGAGTATGATCCGGCGGGGATGGCAGGTGGTTGGCGGTTTGGCGTCGTAAACCTATTTTGCATCTGGCACAGGCGTTTCGGCGGCGGGACGGACTTCCGCTTTCACTTTGTATTCGCCGTTGGACTGCATATTGCCGCCCCAGTTGGCGGCAATGGCGAGATAGAGTGTGCCTTCGGCGGCAACTTTATCGTTGTACTTCTCTCCGACCAGAAAAATGGCACCGCCATTGCCGATTTTGCCGACGAGAGCGCCGATGAAGACTTGTTGCATGCCGAGGTTGCGCCAGGTGCCCCAATTTTCGTTCCCTTGTGGTTCGGTGGTATTGCCGTAGTTGACCCAGTTGATCGAGCCGTTCGCGTTGACGATCAATCGGTCTCCTTTCCGGACTCGAATCCCCGTGTCAAACCACTGGCCTTGCGTGGTGGTTTTGCCATTGACGGCGATAATTTTCGCCGCGAACTCTGGTTCTGCGAGCGTCATGCTCAACAAATCTTTCTTCTCGACCTTCAGGATGCCGAACTTGGTGGCGACGGCGAGCGCGTCGAGTTTTACGGTGCCACGGATCGCGAAATTGGGAGTGAGCACTTCATCGTCGTTCAATTGCGGCTCGTCCCCATCGTCGAGCGTGATATTGGCAAGCAACGCCGTGGCGCGTTCTTTCACCTCGGTATCAGTCGAACGGCTTGCCGCTTCGATTTCCGAGTAGGCGGCTTTGCCGAGTTTGGACAATTCCTTTTGTGCTTCTTCCCGGATCCGGAAATCTTTGTTGGCGAGGTCGGCAATTAGCTTTTCAATGCGAGCCTTGAGGTCTTTGTCCGCTTTTTTCCCGATTCGGATGCGAATGACATCGCTGGCGGGCACGGTCAGCTTGCCGTACAACGTTTCGACCTCGAAGGTTTTGACATCGAGTTTGCCCTTGAAAAACGTTCCATCTCGCATAACGAGGCTGATTTCGTCGCTGCGCTTGAGCGGCACGACGGGGTCGGCGGCTATCGCGGCGCCGACGACGGCGAACACGCCAGCGGCCAAGCAGATTGGTTTCATCGTGTTCACTCTCGCACCGTTCGACCCGGTTGGCAAGCGATTGTTCCGCCTAGAGTTTCACCCATTTGCCGCTCTTGGCGGATTCTTCGACTGCTTCGAGCACCGCTTGATTGCGCAATCCATCCTCGAAGTCGGGTTTCACCGGCTTGCCCTCCGCGGCGGCATTGAGGAAGTCGGCAAACGTATTGATGAAGGTGTGTTCGTACCCGATAATATGGCCGCCCGGCCACCACGCGCCCGCGTACGGCTGCGAACCGTCGGTGACAAGAATGTCGCGGAACCCTTTTCGGTCGGACGGATCGGCTTCGTTGTAATATTTGAGGCGGTTCATGTCCTCGAAATCGAAGTAGAGCGAGCCTTTGCTGCCGTTGATTTCGACTTGGATGCCGTTTTTGCGACCGAGAGCGAACCGAGTGGCTTCGAGGTTTGCCAGCGCGCCGTTCTTGAACCGGCCAATGAACATCGAGGCGTCGTCCACGGTGACCTTGCCGATTTTCTTGCCGGCCTTGGCGCCGAGACCGCTGCCGACGGCGGCTTCCTGAATCGGGCGTTCTTTGATGAACGTCTCCATCAAACCGCTGACCTCGCTGAATTCGCCCACGAGATATCGGCCGATGTCAATGATGTGCGCGCAAATATCGCCATGCGTGCCGCTGCCGGCGACATTTTTTTGCAATCGCCACACGATCGGAAAATTCGGGTCCACGATCCAATCCTGTAAATAGCGGCCGCGATAGTGAAAGATCTTTCCGAGATCGCCGTTGTCAATCATCCGCTTGGCGAGCGCCAGCGCGGGGATGCGGCGGTAGTTGTGGCAGACCAGATTGGTCACGCCCGCTTTCTTCACCGCTGCGACCATTTCCTTGCATTGCGCCACGTCCATCGCCAGCGGTTTCTCACACACGATCGCTTTGCCAGCCTTGGCGGCCGCGATGGCGATCTCGGCGTGCGTGTCGTTCGCGGTGCAGATGTCCACGATATCAATGTCGCGCCGCTCGACGACTTCGCGCCAATCGGTGCTGACGGATTGCCAGCCGAATTTCTGCATCGAGGTGGCGCCGTCGCGATTGCGTCCGCAGATGACCTTCATGACTGGCTCGCCTTTTACATCAAAAAATTTTGCCGCCTTGAGCCAGGCGTTGCTGTGTGCTTTGCCCATGAATTTGTATCCGATCATGCCGACATTGAGTTTCTTTGCTGCCATGGAAAAGTTCTCCTTGCTAAGTGGATTTCGGTTTGTTTTCTGGACTGCGGCGGAAAGGATATGCTAAACATTTGCTCTGACGCAATGAAAATTTCCATGGTTGCCATTGCTGTCCTTTCCGTCTTTCTCGTCGGCTGCTCGCGCGACGATGGCAAGGTGCATATTTCCTATTGGGAGAAATGGACGGGTAAAGAGGGCGAGGCGATGCAGCGGACGGTGGATCAGTTCAATCGGCTCCAGAAGAAAAACAAAGACGGCAAGATCATCGTCGTCGAATATCTCTCCATCAGTAACGTGGACCGCAAGACAATCGTCGCCACCGCGGGCGGCGACCCGCCTGACGTAGCGGGGCTATGGGTTTCCAACGTTTTTTCGTTTGCCGATCGCAACGCGTTGCTGCCGCTCGATGATTTCATCAAACGCGACGGGATGACCACAGAGCAATGGCTCTCGAGGTATTACCCCGTATATGCCGATATGTGCACGTATCGCGGTTCGACCTGGGCGGTCCCGACTACGCCGACGACCTACGCCCTGTATTGGAACAAAGCGATGTTTCGCGCGGCCGGCTTGGACCCGGAGCGACCTCCGCAAACGCTCGCCGAACTGGACGAGTTCGCCGAGAAACTTGCCAAACGAGACAAAGACGGAAAGATTGTTCAACTAGGTTTTCTTCCGCAAGAGCCTGGCTGGGCGGCCTGGAGTTTTCCCCAATGGTTCGGCGGCCAGCTTTGGGATGAAACAGAAATCACCATCGGGAAGAATGCCGCCAACTTGGAAGCGTACAACTGGGTCGAAGGGTATTCGCGAAAATACGGCCTCGAACAAATCAAATCGTTTGTGAGCGGCTTCGGTAATTTCTCATCACCGCAAAACCCGTTCTTCAGCGGTCAAATGGCGATGGTGTTTCAAGGCGTCTGGCTCAATAATTTCATCGAACAATACGCGCCCGGCATGGAATACGGCTGCGCGCCATGGCCCACGGCCAAGCCCGGCCTGGAAAACTTTACGGTTGCCGACGCCGACCTTGTGATGATCCCGCGCGGGGCGAAACACCCGGACGAAGCCTGGGAATTCATCAAGTTTATCAGCAGCATCAACGAAAACGCGCAAACCGAAGAGGAACTGTTCGGGATGGAGCTAGTTTGCTACGGACAGCAGAAAAATTCGCCGATGCGCGTCTGGAGCCCGTTCTTTGCACAAAAACATCCGCACCCGTACATCAAAGTTTTCCGTGACCAAGCTGCAAGCCCGAACGCGATTCATTATCCGAAAATCGGGATTTGGCAGGAATACACCCGCGAAGTCAGTCAAGTATTCGAAAAAGTCCGGCTCCTCGCCAAATCACCCGAAGAAGCCCTAGCCTTCGCGCAGAAACGCGTCAGCGAAAGCTGGGAGTTGCACCAGCGCAGCTTGGCGCGAAGAAAATCCAACGATGTAGGCCGCGTTACCCCACACGGCGAATCCCACACAGCGGCGTCAGGTGACGAAGCCTACAAACAGACGCCATGACCTCCACCGAACGTCATAATTTACGAAAGGGAATCGCCTTCTGCTCGCTTTGGTTTATCGGGCTGGGCGTGTTCACGGCCTATCCGGTGGTCGCGTCGCTCTTCTACAGTTTTTGCGATTATTCCGTGCTGCAATCTCCTGCGTGGTCGGGTGCGGAAAATTATCAGCGGCTCATGAGCGACGAAGTCTTTTGGCTCTCGCTGCGCAACACGCTCGTGTTCGCCGCCTTGTCTCTGCCGCTGGGAATGTTGATCAGCATCTCGCTAGCGCTCTTGTTGAACACCGGGGTGCGCGGGATGCCATTGTTCCGTACATTTTTTTATCTGCCGTCGCTGGTCCCGCTGGTGGCCAGTTCGATGCTCTGGTTGTGGATCTTCAATGGCAGTTATGGCGTGCTGAACTGGGCGATTACTCCGATCCTTGATATTTTCGGCGCGAAACCTCCCACGTGGCTGGCGGATCCGAATTGGGCGAAACCGGCGCTGGTCTTGATGAGCGCCTGGGGCGTTGGAAACTCGATGGTGATTTATCTTGCCGGCCTGCAAGATGTGCCGCAGGAACTTTATGAATCGGCCGAGATTGACGGCGCGAGCTGGTGGCGGCGCATCTGGCACGTTACACTGCCAATGATCTCGCCTGTGATTTATTTCAACCTGATCATGGGCATCATCGGCACGCTGCAGGTCTTCACGCAGGTGTTCGTCATGACCGGAAGCGCCGACGGCAACCCGGCGCGTTCGACGTTGTTTTACGCGCTGTATCTGTTCTCGACGGCGTTTTACGATTTGCGCATGGGCTACGCCAGCGCGATGGCGTGGATACTATTTTTGCTCATCCTGGCGCTGACCTATGGCGCCACCAAATTATCGGAGAAACGAGTGCATTATGCAGGATAGAAAACTTCAAACTTCAAGCTTCAAACTTCAGGAAAGCCTCAAACTTCAAACGCAAGGTTTTGAGCTTGAAGCTTGGGGTTTGAAGTTTCTCTGGAGTTTGGAGTTTGGAGTTTGGAATTTATAATTTATGCAACCCCGCACCCCATTGGCCCGCTTTTTTTGCTACGCGCTACTCGTCGCGGGGTCGATCCTCTTTCTCTTCCCGTTCCTTTGGCTGATGTTCACTTCGCTCAAGCCCATCGAGCAAACCATGCAGATGCCGCCCACCTGGATCCCGCGCGCCTTTTTCACGGAGTTCGACGGCGTTCGTGTCGAGGCGCCTCGTGATGATCCGGAAAACGCGCCTGGCATTCTCATCCAACGATTACGTGGGTCGGACGCGGGAAAATTATCGGTCGTTTCGGAAACAGACGTACCCATAGATGTCCGCGTCGTTAAACGTCTAGACAAGATTGAGTGGAAAATATCGGATGATGGCAAATCGAAATCTGCGATCTTGAACGACGTGCCGCTTGAAATCACCCGCGATTACGAAATCACGGAGCCGAGCGTCGTGGTGATTCCCCAGGAGGGACGCGACAAGGGCAAACGACTTCTGCTCTCGGCGACCGCGTTCGATGAAGCAACGGGCCGCGCGCGAATGCAGGTTTTTGAGGCGGGACTCGCGCAGGAGAAACTCGTTTTCGCCAAATTAGAGAAACGGGTGAATCAAGGCGACTGGCATATCACGGAACGGTCTCCTACCAAGATGCGAACTCACGAGCTAATGTGGGATATCGTTCCCGCCGTAGCGATTACCTCCAATATCGCCCCCCGCTGGGAAAATTATCCGTTGGCGCTCGCCACGATGGGCGGACGCGGCCTCGAAGAAGTAGAGGGCACCGTCAAGCCTCGCGAAAGCGGCATCGGCGTGGATACTGTGGTGGATTTTCCGGTATTCCTGCGAAACACGCTGATGGTTTGCATTCTCGGCATGATCGGCGCGGTCTTGTCCAATGCCATCGTCGCCTACGGTTTCGCGAAAATCCAGTGGCGCGGACGTGACGCGCTGTTTGCCGTCACTCTCGCGACGATGATGGTGCCGTTTCCCGTGCTGATGGTGCCGTTGTATGGCGTATTCAAAACTCTGGGCTGGGTGGGAACGCTCAAGCCGCTCTGGGTTCCCGCGTTTTTCGCCAGCGCGTTTAACATTTTTCTCATGCGACAGTTTTTTCTGACGATCCCGAAAGAGTTAAGCGAGGCGGCGCGAATTGATGGTTGTAGCGAGTGGGGAATCTTCTGGCGCATCATGCTGCCGTTGAGTCGGCCCGTGCTCGCCGTAGTCGCGCTCTTCCATTTTCTCTGGGCATGGAACGATTTCATGGGGCCACTCCTTTATCTCACTCGTAAACACACGTTCACACTCGCTCTCGCCTTGCAAAACTACCAGAGCCAGCATGGCGGAACCCAATGGCATTTTCTCATGGCCGCCAGCGCCGTCGTGATCATTCCTATCATCATCCTCTTCTTCTTTACTCAAAAAACTTTCATCAAAGGCATCGCCACGACAGGGATCAAGGGTTAGGCGTTGAATGGTTGAAACGTCAAATGGTTATATTGGCACCACCGCCACTCCGATTCAACGATTCAACGTTTTAACTATTTAACGAAGATGAACCGCATTCCCGAACCCGAAGTCATGTCCGACGACGCCGAAGCCCGCGCCTATCAAGCTGCCAACTTCGGCGATGTTGACCAGCCGTATGTTGAGCACCTCCTCGCGCTTCTTCGAAATCGTCCTCGTCCTCGTCCTCGTCCTCGAATTAAAATCTTAGACCTCGGCACCGGCCCCGCCGACATCCCCATCCGCATCGCGCGTCAACTTCCCAACGCCCATATCATCGCCCTCGACGCCTCCGCGGCGATGCTTGCTTTAGCAAAACAGAAAATATCGCCGCGCGAGGGCGCGCGGCCTATAATTTCGCTAATACGATCCGACGCCAAGCTTCTCCCATTTCACGATTCTACATTCGACGCTGTCATTTCCAATAGTTTGCTCCATCATCTTTCCGATCCTATCTCATTCTGGAAAGAAATCCGTCGCGTAACCAAACCCAAAGCTGTCGTCCTCGTTCAGGATTTATTCCGCCCTCCATCGCGTATTACTGCCCGAGCGCTGATGCACAAACACGCGGCGCACGAATCCAAGCTTCTCCAGCAACTCTTCTACCAATCCCTTCTCGCCGCATTCACCCCTGCAGAAGTACGGCATCAACTCGACAAGGCCAACCTTGGCCTTGCCATTAGTACAATTGACGACCGTCACATAGTCATTGAGGGAAAAAAATCGGGTTACGCTTTTCTGGCTGCCGAGACCGGTGACGGTATCTCTTGGTGATATTTACTGGAAATCAAATTTTCAAAACAATCTTCCCAAAATTCCCGCGATCGAGCATGCGGCGATGGGCTGAAGCGGCTTCGGCTAGTGGATAGACTTTGTCCACTACCGGGTGCAGTTTTCCCGCCTCGATGAGTTTGAGCAATTCCAACAATTCGTGCCGTCCCCCCATGTAACAACCGATCAAGCTATGCTGACGCACGAACACGCTCCGAATATTTACATTGACCATGGCGCCTGTCGTTGCCCCGCAAAAAACCATGCGCCCGCCTCGCGCGAGGCAGGCCAAGTTTTTCTCCCAGTTTTCCGGGCCAATGTGCTCAAAAATCAAGTCCACTCCGCGTCCGCCTGTCAATTTCCTTGTTTGCTCTGAATAATCAACGCTGGTGTAGTGGATGCCGTGGTCGGCGCCGAGTTTTTTCCCCAGTGCCAACTTTTCATCGCTCCCCGCTGTCGTGATGACCGTCGCCCCCATCAATTTCGCAATTTGGATTGCCGCGCTGCCGATGCCGCTGCCCGCGGCGTGAACCAGCACGGTTTCGCCGGGGCGAAGTTTGCCGCGTGTGATGAGCATGTGCCACGCCGTCAGAAACACCAACGGGATGGCGGCCCATTCTTCGAAGCTCAATTTGTTGCTGACAGGCAGGAAGTCTTTCGCGGGCGCCTTGGCAAATTCCGCGTAGCCTCCTTGCCGCCGCATCCCCATAATGTCGAATTGGGCGCAATTGCTATCCTCACCGCGAGCGCAAAATTCGCACATCCCGCAACTGATTCCCGGCGAGATGATAACGTGCTGACCGATTTTCAAATTCTTCGTCCCCGACCCGATTTCCGCAATTTCCCCCGCAATATCCGATCCGCAGATGTGCGGCATCTCGACGGGGATACCGGGCAATCCTTGCCGCACCCAGATATCGAGATGATTCAACGCGCACGCCCGGACGCGCACCAACACCTCGTCTGGGGTGACCTGCGGTGGTGGCACGTTGGCCAGCTCGAACTTTTCAGGACCTCCGTGTTCTCGGAAAATGACAGCTTTCATGGGTCAACATATTCAACATTCAACGCCCAACATTCAACATCCAATTTTCAATAATGCTCTGCCCATTTAATCGTTGAGTGTTCGGTGGTGATGCCGTTTTCATGCCCGCCGTGTTTTCGGAAAATGACAGCCTTCATGGCGCTTTTGTAACCGCGAATGCACGCGAATTTTTGGTGGCGAGTCAATCCAACGCACCTCAAAATCCAATACATTACACGGCTGTTTGTTGTGAGGATTTGCTCCGAGGCAAGGAGAGTTTGTGTTGGGTGGCGTCGTAGGTGAGGAGTTTGGCGTGGCGACCCCAGCGAACGACCGAGCGGAACATGGTTTGGGGGCGCTCGGTCGGCAGCCGGATGGCGAGTTCTTCGAGGACGAGGTCTTCATCGAGAGCGTGACCGGGTTGTTTTTCGAGAAGATCGAGGATGTGGCGGAAAAGGCCAAGGAGTCGAAGTTGTTGACCGATAAGGTTTTTGCGGGAGTTGACATCGCCATCGAGCAGCGCCCGACCAAGTTTGGTCAGCGCGATGACATCGCCGGGTGTTTCCGCGAAGTGGAGCATTTCCGCTGCTTCCGTCAATTTGAGAAGCTTTCCAAATTCTTTCCCGAGCTGTACGGAAAGGGCGAACATATCGGCGCTGCCTCCCTGATCGCGAACGATATCGAGCAACCCAACCATTTCGCCGATCGCGATGTTGGGCAGCGGCTCGATCCGAACGGGACGCACAACCGACGATCCAACGGTTGTCTCGGGGTCGGGCAGAAGCGCGTGGGTCAGAATGGAGTGGATGCGGTCCACTTGCGCAAGAAACGTGGGAGCGTGTGGGTCGCGTGGGTAGGGCAGTGGATTATCGAGGACGGCACGGATTTGGCCGGGTTGAGAAGTCATGACGATGATGCGACCAGCGATAAAGACTGCTTCATGAATGTCGTGTGTGACAAGGAGAATGCTGTTGGGATCGGTGGTGCGGTCCTGCCAGAGATCCACGACTTCGGCGCGGAGATTCTCGGCGGTCAACACATCGAGCGTGCTGAACGGTGAATCCATGCAAAGCAATTCGGGTTGCGCTACAAGAGAGCGAGCGATGCCAACGCGTTGTTTCATGCCGCCGCTCAATTCTTTGGGATACGCTTCCTCGTATCCTTCGAGACCCACCCGGGTGATGGCGCGCGCGACGCGGTCACCAATGTCGCGCGGCGAGACGGCTGTCCCGTCGAGTGCGACGCCAATGTTTTCGGCCACGGTAAGCCAGGGAAAGAGCGCGAAACTTTGAAACACCATCGAGACATGCGGATTGATTCCGTGCAGCTGGGAACCATGGACAAGCACTTCCCCGGTGGTCGGCTCGACGAGTCCGGTGAGGATTCGAAGCAAGGTGCTCTTGCCGCATCCGGAGGGCCCGAGGATGGCGGTGATCGTTTCGCGAGGGATAGTCAGGCTGATGTCCCGGAGCACTTCGAGTTCGCGGCCGCCGGGAAGCCGGAGGCGTTTGCTGACGCTGCGCAATTCACAAACGGTATTGTTCGCGGCCGCGGGTGTTGCGGTCGTTGATGCGGTCGTTGCGATCGGTTGTTGTTGCGTCTCAGCCATTGAATCCACTCCAAACTTCAAATTCCAAGAGAGACGTCAGAATCTTGAGGGTTTGTGTTTGATGCTTCCCTGAAGTTTGAGTCTTGGAGTTTGAACTTTTTGGTTTCATTGCTTTCAGACTTTAGCTTCGTTGGTGCGTTCATTCCAGCGTAAATCTTTTTTCCGCGTACTGCGAGAGCGGTTGCCAGAGAAGGCGATTGATTCCGACGACAAACAAAGTCATCACTGCCGTGCCGACAATCAACGCAGGCCAGTCGGGTTTTTGTTGGTTGAACGCATCGGCGATATATCGGCCCAGCCCATTGACCTCTAGTTTCTGTCCGCCCCACGACGCGACTTCGGCGACGATGGACGCGTTCCACGCGCCGCCCGCGGCAGTCAGGGCGCCTGTGATCCAGCCGGGAAAGACCGCAGGCAGAATCAAGGTTTTCCAGCGTGTCCAGCCGGTCAATCGCAACACGCGGCTGGCTTCGCGAAGGTCGCTCGGAATTCGCGAGGCGTACGCGATGATGTTAAAGAGCAAATACCACTGTGCGCCGAGCGCGAGCAGCAAAATGCTCCCCCAGTTCGGAAAGTGCGCCAAGCCGAGCAGTCCAATCGCAATCGGATACACGCAGTTCATCGGAAACGCCGCCAGCACTGCGATGATCGGTTGCGCGTATTCCGCCACTTTCGGTTGCAATCCAATCCAAACACCGATCGGCACCCAGATGATCGAGGAAATGATGACGACCACTGTCACGCGTCCCAATGTCAGCATTCCCAGACCAACGACGTTCCAGAATTGGTTAGGGTCGAATCCGCGCTCCACTTCTTCCAGCGCGACCAAAGCACCGTAGACGCATAGCCCCAGAAAAACCAACACCGCGATCCACCGCGCCGCGACGTTTGCTTCCGGTCTTGCCTGTTGCACGGTCGCCCATTGTTTCTGTCCGGCGCGCCCCAACGATATCGTCCAGTCCAGCGCCCGTCGCATGGGGCGTCCGATCCAACGGCTGTACACTCTCACCATCGCGGACCGTTCCAGCCAGCCGAGAATAAAATGGCTCGGTCGCTCCCCGGCTTCCTGTTCGTATTTGAATTTCTGCGACCAAACCACCAGAGGGCGAGTGATAAAAACCGTTGTGGCCACGATTGTGATCAGGATCGCCGCGATCCCCGCCGCCGCGTATCCCCAGTTGCCCGCCTCGATGGCCAGCCCGATGTACGAACCGAGGCCGGGAAGGTGAACTTTTTGATTCCCGACGGTGATCAATTCGCTCGCCACCAGAAAAAACCAGCCGCCACTGATCGATAGCATGGCGTTCCAAATCAACGGCATCGCCGTGTGCGGCAGTTCAAATCGCAAAAACCTATGCCACTTGCCCAGCCGATACACCCGGACCACCTCGTCCAATTCGGCCGGAGCCGTGATGAGCGAGTGATAAAACGCGTACGTCATATTCCAAACCTGGCTAGTAAAGATGACGAAAATGCTCGCCGCTTCCAACCCCAGCAAACTTCCCGGCAACAACGCCAGAAACAGCGGTGCAGTGAACGTCAGAAACGAAAGGATTGGGACGCTTTGCAGAATATCCAGGGCAGGCACGATCAGTTTTTCTGCCGTCCGATTCTTCGCCGCCAGATAGCCTATCGCAATGGAAAATACGAATGACGCCGCCAACGCCACCATCATCCGCACCCACGACCGCGCCGCGTAATGCGGCAGGTTCCCCAGAGCGAGGCTGACCTCCGGTTGATGATCCAGCGAAAATCCCTCTGTCATTCCCCGCACCACCTTCACCGCCACAAATCCAAGCGCCACCAGCCCGATAAAGACCAGCACATCCACCAACCCCATCCGTTTGCGTTCCGTGACGAAGGTGTCCATTATGGTGTCAAGTTTGCCGTCGTCTGTCTCGCAATCAGCGCGGCTGTCGCGCCCGCGCCGAAGCCGTTGTCAATATTGACGACGACCAAGCCCGGCGAGCAACTTTGCAACATCGTTTTGAGCGCTGCTTCGCCCCGTCCGCCATATCCGTAGCCGGTGCTGACCGGCACGCCGATGACCGGGACGCTGACGAGGCCGCGCAACACCGATGGCAACGCGCCTTCCATGCCGGCGCAGGCAACGACGCACGCGACGTTCTTCTTTTCAATTTCGCGCAGCGGCTCGATGAGGCGGTGAATCCCCGCGATACCCACGTCGTAGAACCGCAGCACTTCGCAGCCCATCAGCTCTGCCGTGACGCGCGCTTCCTCGGCCACGGCGACGTCGGCTGTGCCGGCGGCGAGGATGGCGATACGACCGTTAAGGCGTTGAATCGTTGAAGTGTTGAAGCGTGAACGGCAGATAATCGTTTGCGCCGTTGGATTGTAATCGAGGGATAATTTCCTGCCGAGTTGACGGCGGATTTTTCTGGCGGAGTCCGCGCTGACGCGCGTGGCGAGCGCGACGCCTGCTTTGGCGGTGAGTTTTTCGAGGATGGCGATGATCTGTTCGGGCGATTTGTTCTCGGCAAAGACGGCCTCCGGCACACCGGTTCGGTCGCGGCGGTGCAGATCGAGCCGCGCGAATCTCTTCACCATAGCGATGCCATCCGAGGTTTTTTTCACGGGTTGTGGCGGCACTCTCCGAGCGCCGATCCCTTTGATCATGCAGCGGTCATAGACCGCCGCTACAATTTTTCCGACAAAATTTTTTCCGCCTGTTTGGCGCGGAAGTCGCCTAACGCCTTGCGCAAGTCGGGTCTGGCATTGGCCAGGATCGCGATTGCCAACAACGCGGCGTTCTTAGCGCCTGCTGTGCCTATCGCCAGTGTGCCGACTGGGATTCCGGCGGGCATTTGCACGGTGGAGAGCAACGAATCCAACCCTTTCAGGGATGCGCTCTCCATTGGCACGCCGAGGACAGGCCGCGTGGTATGTGCCGCCACCACGCCTGCCAGGTGCGCCGCGCCGCCTGCCGCCGCGATGAAAACTTCGGTGCCGTTTTTCTCGCAAACCGCAAGCCAATCCGCCAGTTGTTTCGGGGTGCGATGGGCCGAGAGCACGCGACATTCGTGCGAGACGCCGAAGTTCTTCAGCGTCGTCGCTGCGTGTTGCATCGTTTCCCAGTCGGATTTGCTGCCCATTACGACGCCCACCAGGGTTTGTCGTTTGTCGCTCATCGGGCGAAGTATAGCAGTGATACTGTGTGGCGCAAAAGAAAATAATCACACAGAAACGATGATTGCAAAGGAAATGCGGCAATGGTATGGAAAAGGCGGATTCATTGACCGGATGATGGAATCAAGATGAGTGCTCAAATGTCAGAGCCAATCGATATTTTGTTGGTTGAAGACAACCCCGGCGATGCGCGGTTGGTGCGCGAGTTGCTCCACGCCAACGAGCGCGGCTATCGCATCCATGTCGTTGCCAATGGAGAAGAGGCGATGGCGTTTCTCTACCGGCAGGGCGACCATCACGAAGCGCCCCGACCCGATTTGATCCTGCTCGACCTCAACCTGCCTCTGGTCGGAGGGCATGACACGCTTGCACTCATCAAGAAAGACCCGGAACTGCTCTCGATTCCTGTTGTCGTGCTAACATCCTCCGACGCACCTAGCGACGTCACGCGCATTTACCAGCGGCACGCCAACGCGTATGTGGTGAAACCCGGAAACCTCGACGGATTCAGCGCAGCGATGCAAGCGGTGGAAGATTTTTGGCTGAAAGCCGCTCGTCTGCCCAGCAAAATGTCCTCTCGATAACGCGCGCGGATGGTACTGCGGTTGAGAGTAGCGCCTACAATTTCACGACCCGATTCTTCCGCGCGCTCGTCAATAACGCCTGCATTACGCGCGCGTTGGCCAGGCCGTCGCTGGGCGGCAATACCAATTTCGCTTTGCGACGAACGACCGCGTTGAAATGATCCACTTGAAGTTTGTATGGATCATCGCCAGCGACGATTACTTCTTCAGACTTTCCACCACTTGTGAGTGTGATGGTGCTTGGATTGGCAGGCTTCCACGGGGTAGGTATCACGATACGACCCGAACTGCCCACGGCTTCCGCGCCCCAGCGAAATGCAACTTGAAAACTGCAATCGAAACTTGCCACCCCGCCGTCCCTGAATTTCAATAGACCGATCAATTGCTCATCCACTCCGCTCTGTTTTCCAAAGTGCGCCGCGGCAAAGACTTCGCTGGGTTCCTGGCCGAACAAATAGCGCGATAGATTGATGCAATAGCACCCGACGTCCATCACTGCCCCGCCCGCCAGTGGTTTGCTCAAGCGCACGTTGGATAAGTCGCTCAAGCTGAACGTGAACGACGAATGAACTTGCCTTAATTTGCCAATCGTACCGGACGTGATCAGTTCCTTGATTTTCGCCGATTGCGGGTGAAACCGGTACATAAATGCCTCCATCAGCACAACGCGATAGCGTTTGGCGGCGGCGATCATCCGCGCGCACTCGGCGGGCGTCGGCGCGAGCGGTTTTTCGCAAAGGATATGTTTGCCAGCTTTCGCTGCCGCGATCGTCCATGGCGCGTGCAGCGAGTTGGGTAGGGGATTGTAAATCGCGTCAATGTCGCGGTCGGCCAGCAATTCCTCGTAGCTGCCGTACGCGCGCGAAATTTGATTTTCTGCCGCATGCTTCTCGGCTCTGGCGAGATCGCGGCTGGCGATGGCGACCAACTCGCCATCCTCCGACGCGCGAATCCCACGAATCAGCGCCCCCGTAATTTTTCCGGTACCCAAAATTCCCCAGCGGATTTTGTTCATGGCGCGGATTGTATCGGGAGCGAAACCGCTTGGCAAGGGAGAGTAATTAATTGGCCACAAAAAGGTGCAAGAAGCGCAATAAAAAACAGAGAAAGCGCGAGTCAGCGTTTCTTATTTTGCCGCTCCGTAGCTGCGTTAGATTGCTCGCGGATTTTTAACAGCTCGATTACCTCTGCCTTCTTCTCCAGCGGAACAAATCGAAGAGGATAATCTGCCCTGACCTTTCCGTGCTTATCGCGGGTGAGCAACCAGACGCCCTTGATGCTTTGGTTTTGGCGGTGCTCCACTCGGGGGCATACAAGACCTGATGCGTTCTGCCACACCAATTTAAGTTTCTCGCCCGCTTTCACGTTGCCCAAGAGCGTCTCGTCCACAACGATGTTCCCGCCGCTGTAATCAACCTCACCTTTCGACGATTCCGAAACGTCACGAAGCGTTCCAACGACGACAATATCGCTTTTCTGCACAAGTTGCTCAATTGGAATAAAGGCCCACTTTGCAAAAGTGGGCAGTGCAGCAAAAACCAGCAGGCAGAGCAAGTATATGTTAATTTTCATACCATTTAGGAAACCATTAGAAACATTTTGTTCCATATCAATACCTCGCCATGTCCTTGTCGATTTTCTCAGCCCAGGCGTCGATGCCGCCGGCGAGGCTTTTGGTGTTCTCGATGCCTTGAGTGCGCAAGTAATTGAGGGCGCGCATCGAGCGGATGCCTTTGTGGCAATGGAGAATGATTGTCTTGCCGCCGTTCGACTTAAATTCAGCGACGCGGTCGGGAATCGTCGAGAGCGGAATCAATTCCGCCCCTTCGATATGGCAGATGTCCCACTCGTCCTGCTCGCGCACGTCCACGATGGTGATCTTCTCACCGGTGTCGAGTCGGCGCTTCAAGTCTTCAGCGCTGATTTCGTCCGGCTTGAGCGGAGCCTGCCCTGAGCCTGTCGAAGGGGCTGCCGGTGCCTCTTGCCCGCGGATGCCGCAGAATTGGTTGTAGTCAATCAAGCCTTTGATGGTAGGGTTCTCGCCGCACGCAGGACAGGCGGGGTCTTTGCGGATTTTGAGCTCTTTCCATTTCATCGCCATCGCGTCGAGCAAAAGCAACCGTCCGATGAGCGGTTCACCTTTACCGAGGATGAGCTTTACGACTTCCTGTGCCTGCACGAGACCGATGAGGCCGGGGAGGATACCAATGACGCCGCCCTCGGCGCAACTCGGCACCATCCCAGGCGGAGGCGGTTCCGGGAAGAGACAGCGGTAGCATGGCCCGCCAAGATGTGGTGCGTACACGGTGGCTTGTCCTTCGAATCGAAAGATGCAGCCGTCCACGTTCGGTTTTTTGAGCAGCACGCAGGCGTCGTTGATGAGATAGCGGGTGGGGAAATTATCGCAGCCATTGACGATGATGTCGTAGGGGGCGAGCACTTCCATCGCGTTCTCACTGGAGAGATGGAGCTTGTGCGAAATGAATTTCACTGTCGGGTTGATGTCGGCGATGGTGTCCCTCGCGCTGTCCAGCTTCGGACGACCCACATCCTTCGTGCCGTGCAGGATTTGGCGCTGAAGATTGGAAAAATCTACCACGTCGAAATCCACCATGCCGATCGTACCGACTCCCGCCGCGCCGAGGTAGAGGCCGAGCGGCGAGCCGAGCCCGCCCGCGCCAACGAGCAATACTTTTGCGGCTTTCAGTTTTTCCTGACCGGCCACGCCAACTTCGGGCATGATGAGATGACGCGAGTAGCGCTTGATTTCTTCGTTGGAAAGTTTTTCGCGCCGCGCTTCGATTATTTCCGAAGGCGGGGTACCTTCGTCGGCACGCGAGGGCGCGTGCGCTCCACCCGCGACCGCGGGAACGATCATCAATGTGTCTCCGGATTTGACCGGCGTGTCGGTCTTCTGGAGCGCGCCGATATCCTCATCGTTGAGGTAGATTCGCACGAAATTGCGGAGCTTGCCGTCCGCGCTGTAAAGATGTTGGCGCAATGAGGCGTGCTGGGTCGTGAGCGCCTGCATGGCTTCGCCGACGGTTTTCGCCTCGACGCTGACGCTGCCGTTTTCGCCCACGAACTTGCGGAGCGCGGTAGGGATCTGAATGGTGACTGGCATAGAGCGGCAAAATATGCTGGAAAACACCGTGCGCTGCAAGTTCGTTTTGAATTGGAGATAGGAGTCCTGCTGGTTCTACGGATCCCGCTTCAGCAGGTATGTCGTGTGCGGCACGGGCGATTGAAAGATGTCTTCGGGCGCGTTACGTTTGGCGTTGATGCCGGGCACGAGATCGAGACCGATTTTTTGGTAAAGATGCTGGACGAACGCTGAGCAGTAGAACGAATTATCCTTGGAGAAACGATTCTCCTTCGTGCGGAAGCTCGGATGCCGCAACCCGAACGCCGTGCTGAACAGTTCCGTGATCGAGTACCGCGTGCGGTTGGCGATCATTTCCAGCCCTTCGCGGATGACCGTGTCAGTTTGCGCGTCGGTCAGTCTAAAATCCAGCACCGCCAGCGACGGGAATATTTTTTCGTCGAAATATTTCGCGATCCGATTCTCCTGCGCGCCGAGCCGGATGTGTTTGCGATGAATATCGAGGTCGCTTTCGACGACCCAGTGGTGGCCGTCCACGCGCTTCCCTTGAAACACGAGAGCATGCGACCAGGTGCCCCATTCCGTTCCGCCTTTCAAGTGCCGTTGGGCGCGCTTGATCAAGCGATCCGTCGTGCTGCCGGCCAGTCCGACGCGGCCCGCGCTAGCGAAACGCTCCAGAAAATTCCGATTCGTGACGCCCTCGACAACGACAACCTGATTCATTCTCGTCAGCCTAGTTTGTCGTTCGACGTTACTCAAGCCAAGTTTTTGGGGAGGTGACGGCGGCAGCGTCGAAGGTCTAGGAAAATTCAATGGGGACATCGTCGAACGCGGAACGGTCGTCGCGCAAGAGCCAGGCTGTCATCTCGGCGCTCGTGCCATTGCGAACGCTGACGATGATGTAGGTATAGAATGGCCAGGCATGATCGAGGTCATATTTGCTGGGGCGCGCGGCGACGTTGGGATGGCTGTGGTAAAAACCGAGCACGGCCAGCCGGCGCTTCTCCAGTTCTCGCTCGACCTTCATCTGCTCGCGCGGGTCAATGAAAAAGCGGTTGGCAGCGCTTTCGCCTTCGTGGGCCTCGATGAATTCCGCCCCGCCAGCCGTTTCGCGGAGATTGGTGAGGGCGCGGACTTCGGTTGCGTGTCGGGTCTCGCCTTGGACGGTTCCGGCCACGATCCCGCAACATTCGTGCGGATAGCTTTTCTCGCCATGCGCGCGGATTTGCAATTCGAGTTCAGAGGGCAGGATGATTTTCATTTGATAACCTACGAAAAACGCTAAAAAGCGCGAAATGTTTTTTATAGTGCATGGAATTCGTACAGCTAGGCATTCTCGCTCCAAAATGTTTCGCTTAGATATTTGTCCCCGCTGTCCGGAAAAATCGCGACAATGCCCCCCGATTGTTTTGCCGCCGTCAGTTCTTGTCCAATGGTGATCGCGCCCCAGAGCGCGGCCCCGCTGCTGACGCCGACCAGCAATCCCTCGCATCGGGCGAGTTCGCGGACGAGTGCCTGCGCCGGTTCAGTGGGGGCATCAAGATTGCGGTCGGGAAATCTTTCATTAAAAATCGACGGAACGATGGCGCTATCCATGCGTTTCAATCCTTCGAGACCGTGGAAGGCCGCGTCGGGCTGCAATGAGACGATCTGAATGCGTTTGTTGAATTTCTTCAGGCGACCGCCCGTGCCCATGATTGTGCCGCTGGTGCCGAGGCCGGCGACGAAGTGGGTGATTCTGCCGCGGGTTTGTTTCCAAATTTCGGGCGCCGTCGAGTTGTAATGCGCGAGTGGATTGTGAGGATTGCTGTATTGGTCGGGATAAAAATATTTTTTGGGATCGGACGCGACCCGCTTCCGCACCTCGATGATTGCGCCATCGCTGCCTTGCGCCGGGTCGGTCAGGATCAGGTTCACTCCGTAGGCAGCCAGGATTTGTTTGCGCTCCGGACTGGCGTTGGCGGGCAGGCAGATTTCGCAGCGATAACCGCGCCGGGCGCAGATCATTGCATAAGCAATGCCCGTGTTGCCACTGGTGGCGTCGGTGAGGATTTTGCCGGGTGTCATCGCGCCCGTGGATTCCGCAGCGCGCACCATTCGCAAAGCCGGCCGGTCTTTCACGCTGCCGCCGGGGTTGAACCACTCGGCCTTGGCGTAAATTTTCACGTCGCTGCCGACCCCGTGCGCCTCGGGGAGGCGCAAGAGGGGAATTAGCGGTGTGTTCCCGACGGTGCGCAGCAGCGCGTCGCGTTCGGGAGGGAGACGAGATGGAGAAATGGAGTGATGGAGTGATGGAGTGTTGGGGCTGCGTCCGAATTTCATGGCGGAGCATCTCAATACTCTATTTCTCCATTACTCCACCACTCCAATTATTTTTCAATCGGCGCGGCGACGAGGTTGCCGTATTCGGTCCATGAGCCATCGTAATTTTTCACCTTCGGATACCCGAGCAGATATTGCAACACGAACCAGGTGTGACTGCTTCGCTCGCCGATCCGGCAATAGGCGATGACTTCCTTGTCGGGCCTGATTCCTTGCCCTTCGTACAGCGATTTCAAATCCTCGACGGTCTTGAAAGTGCCGTCTTCATTGACAGCCTTGCTCCAGGGAATACTTTTCGCGCCGGGAATATGTCCGCCGCGCTGACAGGTTTCTGGCAAACCCGGTGGCGCGAGCACTTCGCCGGTGAATTCCTGTGGACTGCGCACATCAACCAGATGAGCGGCTTGATTGTCGCGCGCCCCCTCGACATCGTGGAGAAAGGAACGGATGGAAAAATCTGGATTTTTCGCTTTGTAATTGGTCGTCGTCGGTTTTGTGGCGGTGGTTGTGACGGGTCGTTTCTCCACGTCCGCCCATTTTTTGCGGCCGCCGTTCATCAGGCGGACGTCCGCGTGGCCATAAATTTTGAATTGCCAGAACGCCCACGCGGCGAACCAGTTGTTATTGTCGCCGTAAAGCACGACGATGGTATCGTTGGCGATGCCGCTTTCGCCGAGCAATTTTTCCCAGGCGGCTTTCGGGGTAATATCGCGGCGGACAGTGTCGCAAATCTGTGTCTGCCAGTTCCAGCCAATCGCGCCCTCAATGTGGCCTTTTCCATACGCGGTGGTGTCCACGTCCACTTCGACGAGTCGGACGTTATTATCCTGTTTGTGTTGGTCCACCCAGTCACAGCTCACTAGAGTTTCGGGATGCGCGTATTGTGTCGCCATGGTTTCTCCTGTTTAGCGGGGGCGAAAACTAACAAATCTCCTTCTAATCGTCAACGCAGGAGCGAGTGGTAGATTCGATACACGCTCACGCGACCGCCCACAAAATACGTGAGCTTGGGAAGGGAGAACGATTTGTTTTGTTTGTCGTAGGTCAACGTGATCGGCGCATCGGGCAGGTTTGGGTCGTAGCAGAGAAACTCAATCCGGTCGGCTTCCTCGCGCGCGTCGAAGACGAGGATCGAATGATCCACTTTCCGCCCGATCGGGCTATCGACCACGTGCAACTGGTCGCAAACGCCGCGAGCGAGTTGCTGCTGGATCAGCTTGGCGGTGCGGGCCTGCAACGGAGGAATCGTGCCGAGGCTCATCCGCCAATTGCGAATTGTGATCAGCGTGATCAAATTGCTCCCCATCGCGTCCTTGATAAGTTTTTCATTTTCCGCGCTGAAGGCGCGCAGGTTGGGATAGCCTGGAATGACAACGCGTTGTGCTTCCGGCAACGGCTGTCGAAAAAAAGTGGTGCGCACGACACGGCGCGTTAGGCTGTGATATTGTTTGTCCGACACCTTGGGGAGCGACGCATCGAACCGCGCGAACTTGAAAAAACGGTGCGCGTTGGTGCTCATCACAAAACAATGCAAAGCATAGAGGTCTTCCTTGTTCGGCGTGAGCGCCTTGACATCGTTTGGGAACGCGAATGTGTCGGTCTGAAAATTGAACTTGCGCGCCGGTGGTTGCTGCCATTTCGGCGCCATCGTCGAGCACGACACGCCAATCAACGCCAGCGCCAGCACAGCGAACGGGAGCAAACGGACATTTTTCATCGGGCGCGGAGTGTAGCGATTTACCGTGCGCCCGTCAATGTTCAGGCGAACAAATCCAGCACCGGTTTCCCTTTGCCGTCTTCGGTGGCGTAGAAGGGGCGTTGTTCGGTGATGTAATGATGGTCGGGCGCGATTCCCATGGCGCGATAGATCGTCGCGTGCAGGTCGCGGATTGTGACCGGGTTCTCAATCGTCTTGCACGGACGTTCCTCGGCGGTCTTGCCGTAAAGGAAACCGCGTTTCATGCCGCCACCGAAAATCGGGACGCTGCCCGCGCCCGTGAAATGGCGATGCATCCCGTAATGTTTCATCTCGGTCATTACTTTGGGCACTTCGACTTGGTCCTGCACTTTCTTCTCCGGTTTACCTTCCACGATCATATCGCGGCTGAATTCACTGGCTAACACGATGAGTGTCCGATTCAGCAAACCGCGCTCTTCCAAATCGAGAATGAGTTGCGCGACGGGCGCGTCAATCTGCTGTTTCAAGGCCACCAACCGAGTATGGCCGTTCTCGTGAGTGTCCCAGTTGAGGAAAGGGATGTATTCGGTGGTGACCTCGATGAATCGCGCGCCGACTTCGGTGAGCCTTCGAGCCAGCAAACAGCCAAGACCAAACCGCCCGACCATTTGCGCTTCGTATTTTGCGCCGAATCGGTCAATCGCCGCGTTGAATCGCTGACCTGTTTCGTAGTTCGGGACGTATTTGCGGATATTCTCGATGGGTTCGAGCGACAGGTCAAACGCCTTTGCCGCAGGCGAACTGAGTAACCGATGGGCGTTGTTGATTGACCGCAAGAGAGATTCGCGCTGGTAATCGCTGCCGAGCTGACCGACGGGGTTTTGGGCAACAAGTTGCTTATAGAACTTCTCGCGATTTTGAAACCGCGACGGGCTCATCCCGGCGGGCGGGCGCACAGTGTCGGCGGCGGCATCGGGGAAGGGGATATTGAACGGGCCGAATTCGCTGCCGAGAAATCCCGCTGTCGTGAATGCCTTCAATTCTTCGCCTTCGCCGAGGTCAAATCGTTGACCGATATTGATGAACGCGGGCACGGCTGGGTTTTTTGGTCCAAGAGTTTTGGCGATCCACGCGCCGAGGTGCGGCGCGGCGACGGTCTGGGGCGGCACATAGCCGGTGTGCCAGTGGTATTGATGTCGAGAGTGCAGAATGAACCCGAGATCGCCGGCCATGAACGTCCGCACGAGTGCTCCTCGATCCATCACGCGCGAGAGTTTTTCCAATCCTTGCGAGAGCTTGATGTTATCCACTACGGTGTCGATCGCCGGAAATGTGCTCAATACATTGTTCGGATCGAGACCTTTCTCGAATGGGGTGTATCGTTTCGGGTCGAACGTCTCCGTATGCGCCATGCCGCCACCCATCCAAAGCAGGATAATCGTGTCTGCTGTTGGCGTGATTTTCGCGTTGGCCGCGAAAAGTGACCGGGGCGCACCGGCGGCGAGAGCGGCCAGGGTACTGGCGCCAAGCGTCCGCACGAACTCGCGCCGTGTGTAATCCTTTGTCTTCATGGCAATCCGTCTCCTAATAGATTAACTGAAATTCCGGCAACATCAAGACGCTCCACAGCAAGTCTTCCACTCCCGCTTTCGTTGGCGAAGCGCCAACCAATTCAATCGCCGCGCGCAACTCCGCCGCCGTTGGCGCGCGACCGAGCGAGTGCTGATACAATTCGGTTACCAAACTCGTTCCGTCTTTTTGTCTGGCAACCCAATTGGTCGCGCCACGCGACAGTAAATTGGCCAGCGTGCCGCCGTTGGTCAGTTCGAGCGTCTGTAGCGTTGTCGCCGTGTAAGGACGGCTGGTGACCACTTGTTCGCGGTTGGGACGACCCAAAGCGACCATCAACGGATTGGCCGTCTGCAGCGCCGCGCGCACGCGAGGAGAGTCACCCCACAGCGCGGCGAACGTGGAGTTGAGTTTTCCTTGAATCCCGTAAAAATTCGCGGCGACATCGCCGAGTTCCGCCGCGCGTTTCCAGTCGTCATCGGCAAATCCGGTTTTGTTCCAACCCTCCGGGGCGGTTGTTGACCATTTCCAACTCGCCCCGCTCTTGATCTCCTGGTTTTTCTCTTTCCCATCGTCAGTGCGCGCCGTTACGCGGCCATAAAAAACGATCGCCGCTGGGTTTGGTGATTTGTGCTCCAAACCTTTCCCGGTGGAGGTGTCCGGCCAATTGATCGCTTCAATGGCAATGATGTTGGTTCCCGAAACCAGCTGACCACGCAGATCGAACGCGCGCGGTTGTTGCCAGTCCGCGCTCTCGCCAAGTTTCTTGCCATTGATGTACAGTGCGAATTCGTTGTCGCAGGTAACGATTGCAACGGCTTTGCTCGGCGCGCTTGGTAGATCGATTTCTTTACGCAGGAAAATCCTGCCGCCCGCAGTGCCTTTGTCGGCATTTTTCTCGCTCCAAATCCACTTCGCGTTCACCGTTGCGGGACTGATGCTGTCAATCTGCGCCGAAGGAGTCGTCGGCCAGGTGTTGGTGATCTGATAGACCGCATCCACAAATTGCTCTGCGCTCAAACGCCGCACAGACGGGCCGCGGAAAATAAA
This sequence comes from uncultured Verrucomicrobiota bacterium, assembly GCA_964348665.1. Lineage (GTDB taxonomy): Bacteria > Verrucomicrobiota > Verrucomicrobiia > Palsa-1439 > CAYGDP01 > CAYGDP01. Next base: position 30,036 of record CAYGDP010000019.1, on the reverse strand, counting down.
ATCGGAGTCGGTTTGCTCGCCCACGTTCATGACCGGACGCTGGTAGGCACGCGAAGTCAAGATCCGCGCCATGGTTTTTTTCAAATCATAGCCGTTGTCCACTAAATCGCTTGCCAGCCAATCGAGCAAGTCGTCGCTCCACGGGGATTGATCGAGATCGTCAGTGGGTTCGACAATGCCGCGCCCAAGAAACCGCGCCCAGAGGCGATTGACGATGGTGCGCGCGAACCGGCCGTTCTGCGGCGAGATCAGCAACGCCGCGAGTTGTTTGGTGCGCTCGGATTTCGGCGCGGTGCTTTCGATCTGGCCGAGTTGCGGGTAGAGAAATTTCACTGTTGCCGGTCCGCGCGGTTCCTGGTCACACCGGTACATCTCCAGCGGTTTGTCGGAATAGATCGCGGCCAAGCCATAGGCGTCGGCGAGTTTCCAATCATTGATAAAGCTGTCGTGACAGGACGCGCATTTCAGGTTGGTGGCGAGAAACACCTGCGGGATGTTTTGCGCGGCCTGAAGCGGGGGGGTCTGGCTGGCATTGACCACGCCGCGCCAAACAATGCCATTGACGAATCCGGCGGATTTCGCGCTGGGACTGACCAGTTCGCCGGTGAATCGGTCGTAGGACAAGTTATTGTAGAGCGCGTCGTAGAGCCACTGGGTAATTTGTTTTCGCCCGCCGTCAATATAGCCCGTACCTTGATAATCGTTGCGCAACGCGTCGTTCCAGAAGGTAAGCCAGTGCTCTGCATATCGGCGGTTATCGGCCAACAATCGTGCAACAAGTTGTTCCCGTTTGTCCGGGCGCTTGTCGGCAAGGAATTCGTTCAGTTCGGTTGGCGTTGGCAGCAAGCCGATCACGTCGAGATAGACTCGGCGCGCGAAGGTTCGGTCGTCCACGACCGCTTCGTTGGACACTTTCTTTTGCCGGGAATACCCTTCCAAGATCAAGTCGATTGGATTGGTCAATTCGCCTCGCGCGAGTGGCACGGTGGGACGGCGCGGGGCAAGTGGGGCGGGTTTGAAATCCTTCTTTCGAGCTGCCACATCTTTTACATCCCACGAGAGTCCTTGATCAATCCACGCGCGCAACAAGCCAACCTGCTCGGCGGAAAGCCGTTCGCCTTTTTTCGGCATCACTTTGTCGGGGTCGGTGCTGCTGACCAATTGCACGAGCCGGCTTTCGGCGCTCTTGCCGATCACGACGACGGGGCCGTCTTCGCCGCCTTTTAGAATCGCTTCGCGGGAATCGAGTTGGAGGCCGCCTTTCCGTTTGCCGTTGAGATGACAATCCGCGCAACGTTCGGCGAAAATCGGATGGATGTCCTTTGAATAGGAAACCGTGCGTTTGGCAACGGGAGGAAGCCGGGACGAATCTTGGGCGAACGTCGGCAGGACAATCGCCAACCCCAGGAGTAATCCAGCGCGCTTCACGGCGGATTACAATACAAGGTCAGAATCGAATTTGCCAGAGCAGAAAAATCCATAGGCGACATGCTACGTGACAGGGTTTCAACGCCGCTTGCAACTGGGATGCTCGTGGAGTATCGTCTCGGCACTTGTGAAAGAAATCGCCACCATTACCGTCATCGGCAAGGACCGCACGGGACTCATCGCGCGGATCACCGGCTTTCTCTTCGCCCAGCGAGCGAACATCGAGGAGATGGAAGAACAAGTGAGCCGCGGCCTGTTCAGCATGAATCTGCAGGCGTCCTGGGGAGCGCGCGACTTCGACCGCGCTGTCGTCGAGCGCGGTCTGCGGCAGTTGGCCAATGAACTCGGCATGGAAGTCAAAGTCCGATTTGCCGAAAAAGGTCGTCGTCAACGAATGGCGATGTTCGTGACCAAAGAACCACATTGCGCCGAGACAGTCCTGTGCGCCATTCGCGCGGGCGCCATCGCCGCCGATTGCGTGGTCATCATCAGCAATCGCACCGATTTGAAATCACAGGCCGCCGACTGGCGCATCCCCTTTCTCGTGGTGAATTGGAACGACCGGCGCGCCGCGGAGAAAGCCGTGTTGAAAGCGGTGGAGCGATACGAAGTGGATTTTATGGCGCTGGCGCGGTTCATGAAAATTCTTTCGCCAAACTTCGTCTGGCGTTTCAAAAATAAAATCATCAACATCCACCCCTCTCTGCTTCCCGCCTTTGCCGGCGCGTCCGCCTACCGTCAAGCCTATGAGAAAGGCGTGCAAATCGTCGGTGTCACCGCGCATTTTGTCACCACCAACCTCGATGAAGGCCCGATCATCTGGCAGGAAGCGTTGCGCGTGCACCCGAACGAATCATTGGAAAGCATCGTGGCGCGCGGTCAACGCCTCGAAAGCCGCGCCTTGTTGCGCGCCATTCAATTATTCTTAAAGAAACGTCTCGATGTTTATTGGGGAAAAGTCCACCTGCCATCCCGATAGCCAAACTCGAAATACGAAGCTCGAAACTCGAAACTGACTCGAATGAACGAACAAAAACAAGAAGGCATTGTTCCAGGTCGGTTGCCTTTGGCCACGAATGACCGCAGTTTCCACCTGGAGCCTCCACTCGGGCGGGCATTTCGAGAAATGTGGCCGCTCGGCTTGGTGTTTGCGCTGGCCGCGGCCGCGGGCTGGTGGTGGACGCCGTGGGCGGGAGTCCCATTGACCGTATTGGCAGTTTTTCACTTCAGTTTTTTCCGCGACCCGGAACGCTCGATTCCCGCTGACGTCAGCGCCATTGTTGCGCCGGCGGACGGAAGAGTGACCGATATCAAGGAAATTTCCGAGGATTGGTTTCTGAAGCGCGAGACGCGGCGGGTCGGAATCTTCCTCTCGATTTTCGACGTGCATGTCAATCGCGCGCCCATCGGCGGCGAGGTGAAGTATTCGCAGCATTTTCCCGGCAAATTTTTCGACGCGCGCAATCCGGCCTGCTCGGCGGTCAACGAATCGCAAGTCATTGGCATTGCCGATGGCGATTATGAGGTGACGGTGAAACTGATCACCGGCGCGATCGCGCGCCGGATCCTGCCGTGGTGCGCGCCGGGGGACCATCTGGAAAAAGGAGCGCGGATTGGGATGATTCGGTACGGGTCGCGCGCGGAATTGTTTCTGCCGCTCGATGCGCGGGTGGCGGTGAAGATCGGCGACAAAGTGAAAGGAGGAGAAACAGTCCTTGCCTACCGAAAATGACAAGCCTCCCGGGACGAATGGCGATGGCGGTGACATGGGGAAAGTTTATTTTCTGCCGAATTTAATGACGGCCGGCAATTTGCTCTGCGGTTTTTTCGCGCTGCTGTACATCTTCAAATACGAAAAGCTGGAGGATTTCCAATACATCAAGTCGGCCATCTGGCTGATTCTGGGCGCTTTCGCATTCGATTTTCTGGATGGCCGCGTGGCGCGGATGGGCGGCAAAGAATCGGCGTTTGGGCGTGAATTCGATTCGCTGGCCGACGTGGTCAGCTTTGGCGTCGCGCCGGCATTTTTGGTGTATCGAATCGTGTTGATGGAATTTCCGAAGACGGGGTGGATGGTTGCGGCAGTATTTTTGGCGTGTGGCGCGCTGCGCCTGGCGCGGTTCAATGTGCTTTCGATGCGCACCGATTCAACGAAGGAATTTACGGGGTTGCCGATCCCGTCGGCTGCCGCGGTCGTGGTGAGCATGACCATGTTTATCATGTGGTTGGAAGAAAAGGATATCGTTATCCCGAAAGGAACCCCCGAACATCCGCTTGGCAAGTGGCGGTTTGCGCTGCCGATCCTGATGCTTTTGCTTTCGGCTCTGATGGTCAGTACCGTCAAATATCCAACGTTCAAGCGTGTGGATTGGACAACTCGAAAATCGCTGGCGGCGCTCGTTAGCGCCATCGTTGTCATTTTTTTCGGCGTGCAATGGCCGCAAGTGACGCTCGCCGCGCTTTTCCTTTGTTACCTCCTCTACGGCTTGGTGCGGCCATGGGTGTCCCGCGCGTGGCGGCGTGAGATTGAAATTGACGAAGAATCCGCCGACGAACTGTAACAATGCCACCGGCCCATTCCATCCTCGTGCCGCATCCCGCGGCGATCCTCCCATTCGTCGCGCTGCTGATTGCCATTGCGGTGCTGCCGTTGAAATCCAAACATTGGTGGGAAAAATATTACCCATACGTGACGATCGGATTGGCGCTTCCGACAGCGATCTATTATCTCGCCGCGCTTCACAATGGCGGCCGGCTCCTGCACAGCCTCGAAGAATACTTCAGTTTTATCACCTTGCTCGGCGCGCTCTTTGTCATTTCGGGCGGAATCCATCTGCGCGCGGAAGGCACGGCGACTCCTACGGAAAATACGCTTTTGCTCGGGATCGGCGCGGTGCTGGCCAATCTGGTCGGCACAACGGGCGCTTCAATGTTGCTCATCCGTCCTTACATCGCCTTGAATCGCGCGCGCTGGCATGCGTATCATGCGGTTTTTTTCATTTTCATTGTGAGCAATTGCGGCGGAGCGCTCACGCCCATTGGCGACCCGCCGTTATTATTGGGGTACCTGCGTGGAATCCCTTTTTTCTGGACGATGGAACATCTCTGGCCGATGTGGCTGGTGGGGGTCGGCATGTTGCTGGCGATTTTCTGGGCATGGGATAGCAACGCCGCGCGCGAACGGTTGCGCTCGCTGCGATCCGATGCCCCCACCAGGCTCGGGCACATTTCTGGCGCGCCAAACTTCGGGATTTTGGCGATCGTGTTGGCGTCCGTTTTCGTGACGAAACCCATTTTTTTGCGCGAGTTCATCTGGATCACCGCGGCGGTGATTTCGTATGTCACGACAAAACGCGAAATCCATCGGCTCAATGAATTCCTGTTTCAACCCATTCGCGAGGTGGCCATTCTGTTCGCGGGGATTTTCGTGACGATGATCCCCGCGCTCGACTGGTTGGAGGCGAACGCGAAGTCGCTGCCCTTGAGCAGCGATGGTGGGTTTTACTGGGGGAGTGGATTGTTGAGTTCGGTGCTCGACAATGCGCCGACGTTCCTGACGTTCTTGAGCGCTGCCGCAGGCGCGAATGCGCTCTCGATTCAGAATCCCGCCGATGTGCTCACGCTGGCGACACAGCACTCGGGTTTGGTGAAAGCCATCGCGGTTGGGTGCGTGTTTTTTGGCGCCATGACCTACATCGGGAACGGCCCGAATTTCATGGTCAAGAGCATCATCGAACACGCTAAATTGCCGTGTCCGCATTTCTTCGATTACATCGTCCGGTTCGCTATTCCGATTTTGCTGCCGGTGTTGGTGCTGGTGTGGGCGTTGCTGTTCGTCTCCTACTAAGGATGAATTGCGCCAACAAACCCAGCGCGAAAATCCACGCGCAAAACCAATAGGGGGCGCGGAGCGCTGTTTCGCCGGGAGACGCTAGCGACCCGACCCATCCGCTTAAGAATGGTCCGAGAGCCAAGCCCGCCCCCAACACCGCCTCGTGAAACCCGGACCCTTTTCCTTTCTCCTCCGCATAGGCTTCGAGGCTGTAATAAATGCTCGCATAGTAAGTAAACCCTTGCGCGAGACCGACGAGCAGGAATGCGACCGCAAACGTCACATCCACATCGCCAATCGCAATCAACACGACACCCACAATGCCAATGGCTTGCGAGAGGACGAGCGGCCACGAGCGATGACGCCAGAAAATCGTCACTTGCAGTCCGATAAATGCCGCGATGGCCGTAAATCGTCCCGCGGCCATCAATTGCCCGTGAATTTCCGGCGCGATGCCGAGTTGCGTGGCAAGCTGTGGAAATAACCCGCCAACGCCATTGAGACAAAATACAGCTGCGAAATTTCCCACCCATGCCGCGATTGCAAATCGTTTTGCGTCGATAACGCTAGCCGGATTACCATCGGTGAATCGGTCTGCCCACCGGCTTCCCGTGGATACGCGAGACGGCAAGCGCACCAATAGTGTTCCCACCGCCAGCATCCCCGCGAAAATCGCGATGGCGTTGGTCGGGCTCCATGCATAAAGCAGGCCGCCCAGCGAATTGCCGAGGAGAATGCCGACGTTCCACGCCACGCAAAAACAGCCGAGCGACCAGCGGAGTTGCGCGCCCGATTTACCTTCGCTAAGCCATGCAATCGCGGGCGGCCAATAGATCGAGCCTCCCAGCCCGAGCAGCATAAATAGAACCAGCAACCACCAGAATTTTGCCGTCGTCAAAAATGCCACCGCCGCAATCGTATAAACGATTCCACCGAGGATCATCAGCCGTTGACGTCCGTAGCGGTCGGATAACCGTCCGCTGATCAAAGTGCCGAGTGTGTAGGTGACGAACATCCCGCCATTGATCGCTCCGAGATGCAGCGCGGTCGTCGCATCGGAAACGCCCTGCTCCTTGTAGAAATCGGCCAATCGGCGCGTCACGACAAACCAAACGCCGCCTACGGCCAGATCGAAAATCAAACTCAATCCATAAATGAGCCAATCGCGATTCAGTGGGGGAAATGAAGTTTTGTTCTCGGTCACGTGTTCGATGTAGCAGAGAACGCGCGGCGCCGCGAGGGATTTCGGGCCTTGGAATGGAGAAATGAATCGATTCGTTAATAAGTAATGCAGCCGCGAAATAGTCAGACCTAGATGTTCGCTTCGAGGAGGCTCACGCGAAAAAATATGAGGGGGCGAGTAACTTGACCGGTAGGTATTCCTGTCCTCTGAGACGGGCTTTGACGTGGGCGGTCAATCATAACTAGGATGAAGAATTGACCGATGAAAACGGGAAAAATTCGTGGTTGACGTTATAACATTTGTGGATACACTAGGAGTGTGGTTCTCGAACTGAAAATACGCAAAGTCGGCAACTCGGTCGGTGTTATCCTGCCGAAGCAGGCGCTTTTGCATCTGAAGGTTGCAGAAGGCGACACCGTTAGTGTGACCGATGCGGCTGACGGCACTCTGCGCATCAGTCCGCACAAGGCGGAAGTCTCGCGGCAGTTGACGGCGGCGCAGGATATCCTCAAGCGTTATCGCAACACGCTCCGGGAATTGGCCAAGTGAAGGAGCCGGTCTGGGTTTTACGCGAAACCGTTCTTGCGCTCCAAGAGGTGTTATTGTCTCAATTTGGCGGGCTGGGCGGTATCCGCGACGAAAACATGCTCGATTCCGTATTGGCACGACCGCAGCACTTGTTTTCGTACGGCAAACCAAACCTATTTGATCTTGCGGCCAGCTATGGATTTAGGTTGGTGAAGAATCATCCGTTCGTGGATGGCAATAAACGCATCGGTTTCGCAGTGGCCATATTATTCCTCGAACTCAATGGATACCGATTCCGTGCCGCCGAAGCGGATGCAGTAGTGCGCACGCTGGCGTTGGCTGCCAGCGAGATGTCGGAAGCAGCGTACGCCAAATGGTTGCAATCAAACTCGAAACACTCCTGATGTTCGTGCGAACCCCTCCAGGAATTTCACAACTGGCGGGCGACCCTGTCGGATCAGAAATTCCCCGTTTGTGCTCAAAGGCGAAAAATCTCTGGGTTCGGAGTACACGCTTCAGCGTGCTCCAAGCTAAAGCTTGAACTCCAAACGATCCATTTCAGAGACTTGGTAACTAACGGGGAATTTCTGCTGTTGGATTCGCTGTCTTGACATTGGCTTGTTGGCAAGCTACGAAAGTCGCCGTGAGCGAGACTCGGTTTGAAGTTCAAATGCGTGTGGTGATCGGCGGAGTGTTAGCTTCGCCGGGGGTGATGTTTTTGGTGGTGATGTTTTTGGACCTGATCAACGGGGTGCACCTGAACCCGAGCATGATCATTGTCTCGCTTTTTGTATGCCTGTGGGGCTGGCGGTTTGCAAAGGGATGTTACGACGCGTTTTTCGGGCTGCGATTTCTTGTAGCGCTTGTTTGTTTGTGCGGGATCGGGCTATTAGTGACGTTGCTGGCAAACGATGCGGAGCTGCCGGTGGACGTGCCATTTCTGCACGGGGCGATTGGGATGATTTTTGCAGGGGTGATCGTCCTTTGCTCGGCGTCGATTTTCTGGATGCTCGGCTCGACGCGGGAAACGCTCGGCTTCGAGAAACGATCCAAACACAGGTAACCTTACTTATCTCTGCGCGAAGACCCATCCGCCGCTTTGCGAGAGCATATCGAGAAACTCGGCCAACCCCTGCGGACAAACACCGAACCCAATCACGGCCATACCCAACACGAAGATCGTCCAACGCCAGTGCGCGGGACTTTCGACGCGGTCGGAAATGCGCGGTGGCAGCACGTAGATGTGCTTGAGCAGGATGAGATAGTAGTAGAGGGAGATGGCGCTGGTGACGATTGCAATGACAACCAGCCAGAGCAAGCCGAGATTGTGCGGGTCGGCTTGCACGGCGGCGGCGAAGAGATAAAACTTGCCGAAAAATCCAGCCAGCGGCGGGATCCCCGCCAGTGAGAGGATGAAAATGAGCATCCAGAACGACAAGAACGGCGCGCGCTGGCTCATCCCATTCAGATCTTCGAGGTCATCCCCGCCCGCGGCACGCGTCAACGCCGCCACGACGCCGAACGCGCCGAGATTGGTCAGTGAATAAATAACGAGGTAGAAGAGCACGGCGGTTGACCCCATTTGATTGGCAGCGATTACGCCGATCAGGATATAGCCGGCGTGGGCGATGCTGGAGTAAGCTAGGAGCCGTTTTACGTTGCGCTGTTGGATCGCGGCGACGTTGCCCCAAATCATACTGGCCGACGCCACCACAGCCAGGATCACCATCCATCCACCGGAGAATTGAATCCCGCTTGCCAGATGCGTGTAATCTCCCGTCGCCAATGCCATGATTCCACGCGTGGTTTCCCGCAAATTGATCAATGCCTCGCCCGCGACGCCTTGCAGCCCGGTAAGCAGGATTTTGCCCGCGATAAAAAAGCTGGCAACTTTCGAGCCAGTCGCGATAAAAGCCGCCACGGGGGTGGGAGCGCCTTCGTACGCGTCCGGCGCCCAGAGATGGAATGGCACAACGGCGATCTTGAAACCGAGACCGACGATGACAAACAGCATCCCGATCACCAGCAGCCACGAAGAGGCTGGTCCGCTGCCTGTCGCCATCGTATTTCGAACCACCTCTCCCATCACATCCAATCGCACCGAACCAGTCAAACCGGCCAGATAGCTTAACCCAAACAGCAGGAACGCCGAGCTAAGCGCGCCAAACATAAAATATTTCATCGCACCCTCGGCCGACCGCACCAATCCCTTGTGCAGTCCGGTGAGGATATAAAGGCAGATGCTCAACAATTCGAGCGCAACGAAGAACATCAGCAGATTTTCGGTCGTGATGACAAAATTCATCCCGATGGCTGTAAAAATGAGCAGGCAAAAATATTCGCCGACATGTCGCGAGGAATCGTAACCGATGGACAGGATCACTGTGCCGATGGTCAGCAGGACCACTAAAAACTTCATCACCAACGCCAAGCCGCTGATCACCAGCACGCCTTGCGAGTCGGCAAACAACAACTCGGCATTCGCGCCGAGCTTGCCGAATTGCCGCAGCATGAGCCAGAGGGCTATCACAAGGCCAAGCGCGGTGATTGTGCCGAGCCATTTCACGCGGCGCGGAATGTCCCACTCGCGCAGCTTGACGGCATCCAACAGCAGCACGCCGAGCGCGAGCACGGTCATCCAGATTTCTGGCGCGGTGGCTTTGGCAAGGGCGATATAGTTCATTTCAATGTCCTGCGGTCATCAGGGGCAACATCAATTTCACGCTGTAACTGATTGGATTGAGCAGCACGGTTGGATACAGCCCGATAATCACCAGCAACGCCATCAGGATGTACGCCCCGAGTTTTTCCTGCCAGGTGATCGGCGCGAGCGGATGCGCGTCGTGCGCCAACGCCGGCTCGGCGGTTGCGTCGTTGGAAAATTGCTGGTCGCCGTAGAACGCCTTGTGAATCGCGCGGAACGTATAGGCGACGGTGATCACAATGCCGACACCAGCTCCAATCATAACGAATGGAAAGTGAAAGACGGAATCCAGAATGGATTGTAGCCAATTCGGAAGCCAGCCGGGAATGAAACTCGCTAACCAGTGTTGGAGCGGCCAGATGCCGGGAATGCTTTGCCATACGCCAACTAAGACGTTTAATTCCGCCACGAACCCGCTGAATCCCGGCAATCCCATCGAGGCCAGGCCGCCGACAATGAACGTCGCGCAGACAAACGGCATTTTGCGCGCCAGCCGCATCGCGCTCAACTCATCCAAGTCGCGGGTGTGCGTGCGCTCATAGACCATCCGGCCGACAACGGCGAAGAGCAGGCTGGCAATGACTCCGTGCGAAAACATTTGCAATACGGCGCCTTCCAGGGCGCGTTGATTGAGCGCCATCAATCCGAGCAACACAAATCCCATGTGACTGACGCTGGAATAGCCGATGACAAATTTGAAATCCTTTTGCACCCATGCCACTCCCGCGCCATAGACGATGCCAATGACGGCCAACGTGGCAAACGTCCACATCCAGAACCCGCCGTGCGCGGTCATTCCTTCCGGCAATAGCAACATCGCGACCCGGAGACAGCCGAACGCTCCGAGTTTCATCACCACACCCGCCAAAAGCATCGATGCGGCAGTCGGCGCAGCTACGTGGCCGGTCGGCGCCCACGTGTGGAACGGCCACATTCCCGCCAGAACGCCGAACCCGACGAAAATCAGCGGGAAACACCAGAACTGAAATTCCGTGCCGAGTTTCGCGCTCAAGAGACCGGGAACGATTTTGCCATTGCGGAGCGTGGTATCGAAGAAATCGAAGCTTTGGCCGCCGGCGGCAAAATAGAGGGCGAGCACGCCGATGAACACCAGGGCGCTGCCGATGAAACTGTAGAGCACCAATTTCATCGCGCCATATTCCTTGCGCGTGCTGCCCCAAATGGCGATGACGAAATACTTCGGGATGATTGCCAGTTCGTAAAAGGCGAAAAGCAAAAACACATCGAGCGATAGGAAGACGCCATAGACCCCGCCGATGAGTGTGAGAAAGAGGACGAAAAATTCTTTCGTGCGGTTCTCAATGTTCCAGCTAAAAAGAACACCGGTGACGGCGACGATGCCGTTGAGGACGAGGATCGGCAGGCTGATGCCATCGGCGCCCAAATGATACGATGCGCCGACGGCGCCGAGCGCGGGAATCCAATCGTAGCGAACCTCGAACTGGATCGAGCGTCGGAATTGCGTCAGCGCATCACCCCGTTCCACCGCCGGAGTCGCGCCCAGGATTTGGTAGTGAAACAAACCGTAAAGCGCCAGAGCCAGCCCCGAGACGGCAAAGAGAAGCGCCGTCCATCGGATCGCGTCCTTTTTTTCACGCGGCATGGCAAGCACGACCATCGCGCCGATCATCGAGAGATAGATCGTCCAATCCAGCCGTTCCAAGGAAAAGAGTTCGGGGTTAGTTGGCATGTTTGATTTGGAAAGCGAATCGGACCAGCTCGCCAACGGTCGCATCGCTCATATTGATAAACGGCCACGGATTCAGTCCCACGAACACCATGATGGCCACAAACGACATGGCGATGATTTCTTCGCGTCCGGTCAAGTCGCCCAATTTGGCGTGCCGCTCATTGAGCGGTCCCCACCAGACGCGTTGCATGATCAGCAGCAGGAACAGGGCGGTGACGACAATCCCGATCAAGGAGACCGCGGCGGCCACCTTATTTAACGCTAGAACGCCTTTGAAAATGAGAAATTCACTCACGAACCCGTTCAGACCCGGCAATCCGAGCGATGCGAAGAGTGTGATGCCGAACAATCCGCAGAAAATCGGAGCGACTTGCCGCAGGCCGCCGAAATCGTCCAGTCCCCGTTGTCGGGTGCGTTCCTCCAAAACGCCGAGGAAGAAAAAGAGCGCGGCAGCAGTGATGCCGTGATTGAACATCTGCAGGATGGCGCCGTTCAACGCGGCGGCCTGGTCGGCGCGCAATTCCACGGAAGGTTTTTCGCCGACGGGCAATGCCAGTGCCGCAAAAATTCCCAGCATACAATACCCAACGTGATTGACCGAGGAATAGGCGATCATTCGTTTCAAATCGGTCTGGGCGTACGCGGCGAACGCGCCCAACACGATGGTGGCAACGACCAGAAGCAAAACTGCCTCGGCAATCGAAGCGGTGTATTGCGGGAAGATCGGCACCACAATCCGCAGCACGCCATAGACCCCGAGCTTGGACATCAACGCCGTCAGTAACATGGAAATCGGCGCGGGCGCCTCGGCGTACGTTTCCGGCAGCCATGTATGGAACGGCCAGAGCGGTGCTTTCACGACAAAGGCGAGTAGAATTCCGCCCAGGGCGAGCATCGTTGTTGTTCCCACGTCCCAGTCCAGCCCCGCCTGCGATGTCAGGTGGCTCAAGCGATCCGCCAGTTCACCCGAACGACCGAGCGCGGCGAGTTCTTCGAAGCTGAACGTTCCCGTGGCGAGATAGATCGCCTGAAACGCCAGCAACATTGTCACGCTGCCGACCAGGGTAAAGATGAAAAACTTGGTTGCCGCTTTGTGCGCCCGTTCACCGCCCCACATCTTGATCAGGAAAAAGGCCGGTACCAGCGACAATTCCCAATAAATAAACCAGTGAAAGAAATCCAAGGCCGTGAACGCGCCGATCACGCCTGTCTCCTGCGCCAGGATGAGCGCGAAGTACATCCGGACGTTGTCTTTCACCGACCAACTCGCCAGAATCGCCAGCGGCACGACGATCGCCGTCAGGATCACCAGCAAAATGCTGATGCCGTCCACTCCCACGTGATACCAGACGTTCATCGTGGGGATCCAGAGTGCCTTCTGCTCGAATTGCATCCGGCCGGATAGAGGCTGGAAATTCACGCCGAGATGACACACCATCGCGAACGCCACCAGCGCGGTTGCCATCGCGATGAGCTTGATCCATCCCGCCGCTTCTTTGCGAAGCATCAGGATGACCGCCGCGCCAATCAGCGGCACGAACGTCAGCCACGTAATTAAATGATGATCAGGAATCATGCGGATCGTCCATACAAAACCAACGCGTACAATGAAAGACACACGACAAAGACCGCGGACGCCACGGACACCAGCCCAAATGTCGCCAGTAAATAAATTCCAAAGAGAAGAACCACGCCCGCGGCGACAGACGCCAGGTGACTCGACACATGACCGCTCAACGCCGACGCGAAGCTGCGCGCCGTCTCGCGGACGCTCCGGCAGCCCGCGTCAAAACTGCCATTGATGACGTACTCATCCCAGAGCTGGCTGCACCAGGAAAGTCCCTTCACGATATACCCCCAAATCATCGCGAAAAAATCCACCGAAGCTTCACCCGGTTTGGATGACCGCGCAAAAAGCCACGTGCCTGCCACCACGGTTTTCTCGTAGATTTCGTCGAAATACCAACGGCCTTCAAAAAATCGGTAGACCGGCCCGAGTATTTTCGCCAATGGGTCTGCCTCACCGGCTTTCAACGGCTTTTTGCCATAAATCATCCAGCCCAACCCGATCCCGACCAGCGGAATGAGCGACGCGAAAAACATCAGCGCATAATTGACTGCGTGCTCCTTTTCATGCGGCGCAAGGAAGTGATGAAACAAATTGTGGCCGGGAATGCCAATAAACCCAAGCAACGCGGCGCCCACCGCCAATAGAATGAGCGGCACGGTCATGACTGCGGGGGATTCGTGCGGATGATAATCATGACTGCGTTGTTCGCCAAAAAAGACGAGACAGACTTGCCGTGTCATATAGAACGCCGTCAGAAATGCGGCCGCCAACGCCATCGCCAGCGGCACAGGACTACCCTGAAAATGGGATACGGCTTGCAAGATCTCGTCTTTGCTCCACCATCCCGACAAAAACGGGAAACCGGCCAGCGCAAGATAACCAATCATGTAGGTCATGTATGTCGTCGGCATCGCTTTCTTCAACCCGCCCATCTTGAAAACGTCCTGCTCCTCGTGACACCCATGAATGACGCTGCCGCTCCCGAGGAACAGCAACGCCTTGAAAAAGGCGTGCGTGATGAGATGAAAAATGCCCGCCACAAAACCGCCCACGCCAAGTCCGAGCATCATGAAACCGAGCTGCGAGACGGTCGAGTACGCCAAAATCCGTTTGATGTCGCGCTGTGCCACCGCCATCGTCGCCGCCATCAGCGCCGTGAACGCCCCGATCCACGTCACCACTTCCAACGAGATCGGTTCTGCCTGAAAAAGCGGATACATTCGCCCAACCAAAAACACTCCCGCCGCCACCATTGTCGCCGCGTGAATGAGTGCGCTGACCGGCGTCGGGCCTTCCATCGCGTCCGGCAGCCAAACATGAAGCGGGAACTGGCCGCTTTTGCCCACTGCGCCGCAGAAAATCAGCAATGCCAGCACGCCCGCGAGATTCATTCCCATCCAGACATTGGTAACCAACGCAAGGTTGTCGGTTTGTTCCAGAATTCCCTGGCCGTTGTCGTAGAGCAATTGCGTGCCGGTCGCGTTGTAGAGCCAGAGGATCCCGATGAAGAACCCCATGTCACCGAGTTTGGTCACGATGAACGCTTTTTTGGCCGCCGCCGCCGCGCTCGGTTTGAAATACCAAAAACCGATCAGCAGATAACTGCACAGCCCGACCAATTCCCACGACACGAACAGCAACAGTAAACTGTTGGAGACGCACAACCCGAGCATCCCGGCGGCGAACAGCGACAGGAAACAGAAAAATCGCGCGTAATTTTTGTCGGCGTGCATGTAGCCGTGCGAATAGATGAAAATCAGCAGGCTGACAAAGCTCACCATCGACACCATCACCGTGGTGAGGGGGTTCAGGAGGAAGCCGAGCTTCAAATCCGTGGTGCCATAGGTGAGCCAGGTGAAGTTGAGAAGCGCGGGAGCGTCCCCGTGCGCGTGCAATTCCATCCAGAGTAAATTCAGCGAAAGCAATGTCGAGATCCCCATGGATCCGACCGCGAGCCAGAATGCCGCTTTCTTTTGTGTCTGTCGGAGGAGCGCGCAGATCGTTCCCGCCACCAGCGGCAGCAGCGGAATGAGCCAGATTTGAATGGGAGCGGTTCGCATCTATCCTTTCAAATTCTTGAAATCCTCGACGTTGACGGACTTGTAATGGCGGAAAACGGCGATGACCAGCGCCAGCCCGACCGCCGATTCCGCGCCCGCGATGACGATGGCGAAGAGCGCGAAGAGTTGGCCGCTCAAATCGAGCATACCGTAATGCCAGAACGCGATGAAATTCAGGTTGGCCGCGTTCATCATGATTTCGATGCTGACCAGCACCAGTACGGCGTTTCGGCGCGTCAGCGCGCCCGCCAATCCGATGGCGAAGAGCACCGCCGAAATCACGAGATAACTTTGCAGGGCGATCATTTCTTGTGCATCCGCTTTTTGATTTCTTCCATGGCAATGACGACCGAGCCGATGAGCGCGGCTGTGAGTAGAATGCTGGCAACTTCAAACGGAAGAGCGTACTGGGTCATGAGCGCTCGTCCCACCTCTTCGACCGAGCCGGTTGGGTTTTCTGTCTTGAACTTCAGGACTTCGTCCGAGCGCAGGATCAATCCCGTCAGTAATCCGCCGACAATCGCCGCGACGAACGCGCCGACCCACCAGACGCCGCCAAGACTGCGAAAATCTTCTGCGGCAGTGTCCGACCGGGTCAGTACGATGGCAAACACGATCAACACCGCCACGGCGCCGACATAGATGAGGATTTGGATGACGCCGATGTAATCGGCGCGTAACAGGAAGAAAAGGCTCGCGATGCCGAAAAAGAAGAGCACAAGGGAGAGGACGGCGTGGGTGACATTGCGCAGAATCACCGCCAGCCCAGCGCCGACGATGGTGAGCGTTGACAGAACGATGAAAGCGAATTGGCCGATGGTCATAGGTTGGCGTAGCGATAGATTCTTTTTTGGAGCGCCGGCCCCGCGTTGATTTGCACCAATGCGAGGTAGGTGAAACCCAAAATCACCGCACACAACCCCCAAGCCAAGGCTTTTTCAAACCAGAACTCGCGCGGCATGAAATACCAAACCCCCGTGACAACGATGTTCACGAAGGCCAGTGGCAGCATGAATTTCCAGGCAAAGCCCATCAATTGATCTACCCGCATCCGAGGCAAGGTGCCGCGCAACCAGATCATCACGCACATCAGCGAAAACCATTTCAGGGTGAACCAGACCCAGCTCGGCAGAAAACTCGGACCCCACCAACCACCGAGAAACAAGGTAGTCGCCAATCCGCTCGCCGCGATGGCGCTCATGTATTCAGCGAGGAAAAAGAGCGCGAACTTGAAACCCGAATACTCCGTGTGAAAACCCGCCACGATTTCCGATTCGCCCTCGGCGATGTCGAATGGCGAACGATTCAATTCCACCATCGCCGCCACGAAAAACGCAATAAACCCTACGAACCCCCAGGGTTTCCAGACGAACCAATGAACGATGGTGCCGCCGGGGAACGCCTCGTTAAAAGTAGGACCTTGCGCTGCCACGATGTCGCTCACCCGCAGCGATCCCGCCATCATGATGGCCGGCACCGCCGTCATTACCACTGGCAATTCATAGGAAATCATCTGTGCAATGGCGCGCATCGCGCCGATCATCGAATACTTGTTGTGACTACCCCAGCCCGCGAGAAACAGCGCGATCGTCGCGATCGAACTGATGGCAAAGAAAAACAAAACGGCGACGTTCAGGTCGGCGGGAATCATGTTACGCCCATAGGGCAGAACGGCGAAGAGCGTGATAGCCGGCACGACAATCATGACCGGCGCGAGCGTGTGCAGAAATTTGTCCGCGCGCTCGGGGATGATGTCTTCTTTTGTCAGCATCTTCAGCCCATCGGCCATCGGTTGCAGCAATCCGTACGGGCCGACCCGGTTCGGGCCGATGCGGTTCTGGATGCGTCCCAACGCCTTTCGTTCCAGCCAGGTGATAAACGCGAAGAATCCGGGGAAAATCGCCACCACCGCCACCGGCGGCAAAAAAAGCATCACGATCAAAACAACCCACTCCGGCACTCCAACCTGCAATGCCACCCAAGTCAGCCCCATTTCAAGCCGGTGCGCCAGCGTCACAAACGCCTGGTCAATGTTCGCGACAATCTGCAGCGCCGTCTGCCACGCCCATCGGATAAACATTGTGATCCATTCAGTCATACGAGTCTCAATTTGAAATCAACGAAACATCATTCCTGGAACGGTTTCCCCGCCTCTTGCAGGAGTTTCTTGAGCATTGACTTGGTTTCGGTTTCGCCCGGAACACACTTGGAAATGTCAGGGTCTTCCCCTTTGAAAATCGCCATTGAATAATCGCGACAATTGTAGCCGCAGGCCTGACAATCGAGTTGCGCCATCGCCGCCATGAGCTTGTCTTCCAGCGGACGATTCGCCACAAATTTCATTCGCTCGTCCATCCCGAGCGTTTGATCATGCCACGGCTCGCCAGCGTCGCCCGCGGGAGCGGCTTCCGGCGCGGCGGGAGCGGCGGCTGGTGCAGTTTCGGTAACATCGACCGTAGCAGTCGGGGCAGGCGCAGCGCCGGGCGCGCCGACAGTGACGGTAATATTGGTCGCGAGAAATTTTTCGAGCCACGCTTTCTGGTCGTCGCTGAACGGCGCATTCGCGGGCAGGACAATCTTTGCAGGAGTGGCAGCGACCGCGGGTGCGGGAGTTGGTTTCGGTGGCGCGGCAACCGCCGGTTTTGCCGGGGCTGCAGCGGCTTTGGCGGCTGGTTTCTTCGCCTTCGATTTCAATTTCGCATCCACCGCGTCCGCTTCGGTCGGCTTGATCTTGTGATAATACTCGTTGGACTTGAGCAGGCGGTTTTTGTCGGCAAGCTGTCCGTAAAACCGGTCGTAGCTGGAAAGTTCATAGACACTATCCATCTTGATCGCCTCGAATGGACAAGTCTCGGCGCAGATACCGCAGTTCATACAGACGGTCAGGTCAATGTCGAATACGCGCGGACGACGGAGCGGTTTGCCTTTCTCGTCCTTCTCGATCTCGATGTAAATGCACTGCGGCGGGCATTCCATCTCGCAGATTTTACAGGCAACACAACGGATGCCTGTGTCAGGTTTGTCATCGAAGAGGAGGAACGGGATGTTCCGAAAATTTTCCTTGGGCAGTTCTTTTTCCTCCGGATACTGCACCGTCACCATGCGATCTTTTTTGTAGTAGCTCTCGACGAAATTTTTCGCCGTGACGGCCATGCCCTTGAGCATTCCGAGGCCGTAACTCATCGGTCCACCTCCCCCAACACAATATCCACGGCGCCGAGAATGATCATGACGTCGGCAATTTTCTCGCCCAGACACATGTCTTCGAGAATGGTCAGATTGATGAAACTGGGCGCGCGAACGTGATAGCGATACGGTTTGTCGGTGCCGTCGCTGACCACGTAGAAACCAAGCTCGCCTTTCGGGCTTTCGATGCGGCCATAGGCTTCGCCTTTGGCGGGTTTGAATCCACGCAGCTTCGCCTTCGGATCCATGATCGGACCTTTTGGGATATCCTTGAGCGCTTGTTTGAGAATCTTCACGCTTTCCTGCATCTCCAACACGCGCACGTAGTAGCGGTCGAATACATCGCCGTGTTCGCCAATCGGCACGCGAAAATCGAATCGGCCGTAATAGCCGTACTTGTCAATCTTGCGCACGTCGTATTCGACGCCGCTGGCGCGCGCCATCGGACCGCTAATGCCAGCGCTGATGGCCAATTCTTTCGAGAGGATGCCGACGCCCTGGCAGCGCTGAATCAAAATCTCGTTGCCGGTCAGAAGCGCCCCAAACTCGTCGAGGAACGCTGGATATTTTTCCACAATATCTTTTGCCGCGGCGATGTCGGCGTCGGTCATGTCCGTGCGCACGCCGCCAAACCGGAAATAGTTGCACATCATTCGAGCGCCGCTGACAGACTCGAAGAGGTCGAGGATTGTTTCGCGTTCACGGAAGGCGTAGAGCAATGGCGTTCCCCAGGCGCCGAGGTCTTGCAGCAGGAAACCCGTTACACAACTATGATTCAGAAGACGCGTCAGCTCGTTCATGATCACGCGGATGTATTCGGCGCGTTCGGGCACTTGATACCCCGCCAGTTTTTCAACGGTGAGCGCGTACCCCCAGTTGTTCGCCATCGAGTTGAAATAATCGAGCCGGTCGGTGTACGGCATCGAGCCGAGGTACGTTGTCGTTTCCGCGATTTGCTCGTGGTTGCGATGCAGATAGCCGAAGACGGGTTTGAGTTTGATCACCGTCTCGCCATCCAGCTCCACGTCCATCCGGAAAACGCCATGCGTGCTCGGATGTTGCGGACCGATGGAGACTTCGAGCGTCTGCGTATCGAGCGTGACGTCTTTCGGCGTCAGCTTATAGCTGGGAGCGTCGGGCGAGGGTGGTTGGATCGGTTGGATCATGTTCCTTCCTCCCGCTCTTTCACACGGTCAACGACCCAATCATGCGGCGTCGGTTCCCATTCGAAATCGTCGGGCATTTTGTAATCCTTCCGCATCGGATAATCCTGGAATTCCGGCCACATCAAAATCCGGCGCAGATCCGGATGACCATCAAAAATTACGCCGTACAGGTCGTACGCTTCGCGTTCCTGAAACTCCGCGCTGCGCCAAATCGGGGTGACCGAGGGGATATGCACGTCCTTGTCGCGGTCGCCAGTCCGGCATTTCATCGTCAGCGGTCCTTGACGGCGCGCAACGCTGTACAGATGATAGACGACTTCGAGATAACCGCCGACCTCGCGCTCGGTTTCTTTGTCACCATCTTTTACTTTTTCTTTCCGTCGCAGCCAATCCAAGGCGCAAAGATTGGTGAGATAATCCAATTGCAAGGCGATGTCGTCCCGCAAGAAGCGCGAGATTTCGAGGAGACTCCCGCGATCCACGACCAGCGCGCTGCCTTCGATGGAAACCTTTGCGTTGGGCGCGACTTGCGCGAGGCGCGTTTTGATTTGGTCGAGAGTTTCCATTACGCTTTTGCCTCTTCTTTCAACGCGGCACGCTCAATCGCCGGCGGCTGCCAGACGTCTGGATTGCACGGCGGCTCAAGATCGTGCGCGCCGAACTGCGGGATCGGGTACTCGTTCGGACGATTCTCGATTTCCGGCGGGCGCGGTTGCGTGAGCTTGGTAAAATGCTGCTGATCAATCTTCCGCTGCAACGTCATGATCGCGTGAATGAGCGCTTCGGGCCGGGGCGGACACCCGGGGATATGCACATCCACCGGAACATATCGGTCAATGCCCTTGAGCACGTTGTAACCTTGCTTGAAAGGTCCGCCAGCGATGGCGCATGCGCCCATGGCGATGCAATATTTCGGTTCGGGCATTTGATTCCAGAGACGGACAACCTGCGGCGCCATTTTTTTTGTCACCGTGCCCGCCACGATCATCAGATCGGCCTGGCGCGGCGACGGACGAAAAACTTCCGCGCCAAACCGTGAAAGGTCGTAGCGCGAGCAGGACGCTGCGATCATCTCGATGGCGCAACAGGCCAGTCCAAACTGCAACGGCCAGATGGAACTGCGACGGCCCCAGTTATAAAGGGCTTCGAGCGGGACGACGTAAATTCCCGACTTTTGCAGCTCGCTTTTTAGTCCTTCTTCAACGGGCATCAGATTACTCCCAATCCAGCACGCCTTTGGCCCACGCATAGACCAACCCCGCCGCCAGCACGCCAATAAAAATTAGCATCTCGACAAAGGTGAAAAAGCCCAAGTCCTTGAACACGACCGCCCACGCGTAGATGAACGGCGTTTCCAAGTCGAACGCCACAAACGCGAGCGCATAAACATAATACTGCGCCTTGAATTGCACCCAAGCGTCGCCTTTGCTTTCCAAACCGCACTCATAGATGTCCTGCTTGCTCGGGGAGGGCTTCCGTGGCGCGATAATCCGGGCGATGATCAGCGGCCCCGCCGCAAACCCGACTGCCACGACGGAAAACACAGCCAGCAACAGGCAATCGCGGACATAGGGATCGCTCATGGGCGCCCCTCCTTCGGAGAAAATGCCTGCGCATCAGAGTGTTTAGTCGGCAACAGGCTTGTGAAATTTATCACAATCCTCTTTTACCCGCTCTTTGCGAACGATGTCAAGGACGCTGTGGCCGCTTCAGAAATTCCCCGCTTATCCTCGAAGGAGGGAAATTTCTTGGTTTGGAGGACGCGCATCAGCGTGTTTCAAGCGAAAGCTTGAACTCCAAACGCTCTATTTCAGCGACTCGGTAACAAACGGGGAATTTCTGTGGCCGCTTGCGCGCACGATGAATAACTGGTAGTAGATGGTTTGTGACTAGCAAGTCTTGCGTAGTAGCAGTGATCGTCCTCGGATTTATCCTTACCCTCAACTTTTCCCATGCTCAAGATGTTCCCGCCAAAAGTCTCCACTGGAAATTCGTTCGCGAATCACTCGACGACCGATGGGATGGCGAAGTCTGGTTCAGCGTCGGTAAAGAACGTGTCGAGAACCGCTACAGCAGCGGCGTGACCGAAACCATCATCGTCGCCGATGGCAAGACGTATCGCTGGCGCACGAAAGACGGCAAAATCGAATCGGCCACCGTTACCGACGCCAGCCACACATTGACCGTTTCCATATTTAAACGCCTCGCCAAAGCCAAGGCCGAGGGGAAACGTGTCGGCAACGAAACTGTGGACGGTGTCGCCTGCGAGAAATGGTCGTGGTTTCACCCGGTCTATGTGCAGACGTACCTCTGGCTAACCAAAGACTCTCCCCTTCCAATCAAACAAACCGATACCGCCCCTGGCGTTGCCACCGACAAACCCGACACCATGACCGAAACCATTCGCGACCTCGAAGTGGACAAGCCGGTTGACCCCGCGCGATTCGTCCCCCCGAAAGAAATTACTTTTCGTTAAACCGCAGCACCGCTGTGACGGGATAATGGTCCGACGGATATCGATTATCTTGATTGGTATGCACGATCGCGGCTTCGGTAGTCGTTAATTGTGGGGTGTGCAAAATCCAATCAATCCGCGAGCCGGCACGTCCGCCCTTGAAACCGTGAAATGATGCTTCGTTCGCGGTCCGGGTCGGATACGCCATGCGATAGCTATCGAGCAATTTTGGTTCTCCGCCCAGCAAAGTCTTGTACGATTCGCCATCCTCGTTGGTATTGAAATCTCCCGTGACGATCACCGTTGCGTCTTTGCCCAGCGCCGCAATCCGGTTCTGCATCAACTTCGCGCTTGCGCGGCGCGCCTGCTCACCCTTGTGGTCCCAGTGCGTATTGAGATAATAAAATGTCGCGCCACCCTTTCGATCACGCAGCTTTACCCAGGTCACCATTCGCGTGATCGCTGCGTCCCAACTTTTGCTGCCAACTTCCTCGGGAGTCTCGCTCAACCAATAATGCCCGCCATCCAGTCGCTCGAAACGTTCCTTCTTGAAATACACCGCCGTAAATTCGCCCATCCGCTTGCCGTCATCGCGGCCCGCGCCGAAAAACTCGTAGGCCGGCAATTGCTTCCGCAAGTAATCACCCTGAAACGCCAGCAATTCTTGTGTGCCCAGCAAATCGGGATCGAACGCCTGGATCGTCGAGAAGAGCATCTCCTTGCGTTTGTTCCAATGATCCTCGCCATCCCCCGCTGTGCCGTATCGGACATTAAACGACATCACCCGCACCGTCGGCGGGTCTTGTGCAAAACTGAACACGGCACATGTTAGACACAATAAGCCGAATAAAGCATAATGCAGGATCGGGTCTCGACCAAACGATTTTTCCTGATCATCCCTCATCGTCCTTCCGGGGAGAGCAGTTCTTTGATGCTGGGGTCGTTCATGTTTTCTTTGGTGGCCAGTTCGACGGCGGTGTCGGTGCGTTTATCCACGCTCTTGCCGTCCATGGCGTCCACAACCGCTTGCACGCCTTTGTATCCCATTTGAGCAGG
Organism: uncultured Verrucomicrobiota bacterium; assembly: GCA_964348665.1. Taxonomy (GTDB): domain Bacteria; phylum Verrucomicrobiota; class Verrucomicrobiia; order Palsa-1439; family CAYGDP01; genus CAYGDP01. The sequence goes on along the minus strand of CAYGDP010000019.1, from coordinate 7,157 downwards.
GGCTTGGACGACGAGGGCGTCGAGCGTGCCGAGCGCCAGGGCTTCGGCCAATTGCCGCGAGGCATCGGAACCGATCACCTTGATTTTTCCGGTCAGGCCGCGACTGGCGACGGCGGCGAGGGCGCCGAAGGTGGAGTTTTCGTTCGAGGCATAAATCGCGGCGGCGTCGCTGTAGGCTTTGAGCATTTCTTCGCTGACCTCGGTGGATTTTTGCCGGTCGCCGCGTCCGTAGTTGTCGAGGAGTTTGATGTCGGCATACTCGCGCGCGAGGGCTTTTTTGAACGCCTCTTCGCGTGCCATCGTGGCGGAATTATCGGGATGACCGCGGATCATCAGCACGCGGCCTTTGCCGCCGGTGGCTTCGCCAATTCGACGGGCGGCCAGTTCGCCGGCTTTCACTTGGTCGGTGGCGAGGAAGGCAGCGGGTTTATCGCTTTTGGTCGGGGAATCGAAAATGACGACGGGGATGTTCGCGCCCGCGGCGCGACCGATCACATCGGTCAGGCCTGTTTCGGTGATCGGCGAAAGAAGGATACCGTCCGCCCGTTGTGTGATGGCTTGCTCGACCAATTGGATTTGTTTGGACAAGTCGGTCTCGGTCAGAGGCGCCTGCCAATTGATTTTGACGCCGAGATCTTTCCCGGCTTTCATGGCGCCGATACGCGCGGCTTTCCAATAGGACTCGCGCCCGCCTTTGGTGATGAGCCAGATGGTTTTGCCGCGGTCAGCGGGGGCATCGGGTTTCTTTTCCTCCGGCTTCGGTTCGTCCTGCGCCAGCACCGTTGCCACAATCATCACAGGCAAAAATGAGAATGGTTTCATCATTTCCTCCGACGGATATTCTGCCTCATTTCTTCACGGACGCAAGCCTGATTTTAGAGGTCCCTGACTGGATTGACACTTGACGATGTTGGGTGGTGGGCGTAGCGTAGCCGGAAAACGTTCGCGGGCTGGCCGACTTTAGAGTCGCAGTTCCGCCGCAAGGCGGGTAAAACTGCGAGACACGACGTTACGTCGTGCGCGCATGTTCGTTTAGCCATCCTGAGTGGCCACGCGGAGGTTTGGCAGGCAAATCTCCACGTGGCGGGTTCGCGTATCTTGGGTCGTTGCACGACCCAAGATACGCACAAGTGAAGCGTAGTAAAGTCGGCCAACCCGCGAACGAAAACCAAAGTCATGAGCAAGAACGAAATCAAAAATCCGATTATTGGCGGTTTTCTGGCGATTCTGGTCATCGGGCTAGTCCTCGGCATCCCCCTGTTCGTGGCGTTTATGTTCTCGCGCCTGATCGGATCTTTCTTCCATATTCCCTGGTGGATTTTGTTTGTCGTATTCGTGGGGCTAATTTTCTATGGCTTTTACCGGTCCGGTTCGAAAACAAAGGGCGGCAAAGCCAAGGAAAACCGCGCGGGGAAACCTTTACGCCCGCTCCTGCCACTCGCCCAGCAAAATCTGGCGCGGTTGACAGCTCTTGGGTTGCCCACGTTCAACACCCCCGAAACACTCTGCAGCGTTGCTCGTATCCAGCTTTCCACGCTCAACTGGCTGATGCATCGGCCCGAGCGGCACTACGCCCGATTCTCCATTCAAAAATCCGACGGCAAACGGGAGCGAGCCATTCTTTCGCCCAAGAAAAAACTCAAGGCTGTGCAGCGATGGATTCACTCCGAAATTCTCGCGCCGGCTTTGCACAGTAGCGCCTCCCCGTGCGCACATGGATTTCTTCCGGCCCGGTCGATCCTGACCAACGCCAGCGCGCATGTCGGTCAGGAAATCGTGGTGCGATTCGACCTGCGGGATTTTTTCCCGACCATCACCCGGCGGCGGGTTTTTGGGTTGTTTCACGCCTTCGGTTATTCGCGCCTCATCGCGGGAACCCTGGCGCAATTGACAACGGTCAATGGAAAGCTTCCCCAAGGCGCGCCGACCAGTCCGGCCATCTCAAATCTCATTTGCCGCAAGCTCGACAAGCGCCTCGCGGGGTTGGCGAAGCGGTTTCATGGAAATTACACTCGTTACGCCGACGACCTTACCTTTTCGGGCGGCAACGAGTTCAAGCTGAACCTGCCGACATTCATACCTCGATTGAAAGAGATACTCGCCGACGAGGATTTTTCCCTGCGCGCCGACAAGACCCGATTTTCCCGAAAGGGCGCGCGTCAGCTCGTAACCGGGCTTGTTGTGAACCGCGGATTATCGATACCCCGCGAGGAACGACGCCGGCTTCGCGCGATCCTGCACAATGCGAAAAAGGCGGGCTCACTGGCGTCGCAAAACCGTGCGAATCATCCCAACTTTCCAGATCATCTGCGCGGACGTATCGCCTTTCTCGGCTCGGTGCAACCGGACAAGGCCATCAAACTTGCTGAACAGTTCGTCCAGCTTGCGTGATTTTGAGTCGGAAAACTTCATCATTCGACACAGGACACAAATTCCGGATGACATTAAAAATCAACCTACGTAAAAATCTGTAGCCTAAAATGGGCTGCGATTTGTTCCGAAACTATTGACACTCGCTACCTTGCTTGTTATCTTGCGACGTCGTTCAAAACTAAGGAAATGGAACCAAGGAAAGGGAACCCCGACAGTGCAAACACAAAGCGTCGTTCGTGAAGAGTTGGTCAAGAGCCAGAAAATCCAGATCGAAAGAAAGCAGTTTTTCTTTGACCTTAAAGAGAATCCGCGCGGCAGATTCCTTCGCATCACCGAGGATGTGAATGGCCGGCGCGACACGATCATCATTCCCGCAACCGGGCTGAAAGACGTTCGCGACATCATCGACCAGATGATTGAGCACGGCGGGAACGGCGGCTTGCCCCAATAATTGGGCGGTTGCCAATCGAACGGGTGGCGGGTGGAGAGTTATCGAGCGACAGGACGGCTCTCGTCATCGACCAATCCTGCCAGTGCATAGAGCGCCAGGAGCGCCTCTTCACGCGGCGCGATTTCAACGTGTCCCTCGCCGATTCCGGCGTGTGCTAACAACCAGAGTTTGGCGCGACGTTTGGGGTTCGCGTCCATACCGGTCAACCGCTGCTCCAGTGCGATAAGCCCCACGAGTCGTTGCGATGGCAACAGAGGCGGGTTGCCAATCGTCAGCAATCCTTCCCGCGCCAATCCTATCAGGGCGAACTGATGCGCCGCTTGCGGCCAGCGTTCCCCGGTATAGTGGGACTGGCCGCGTTCCAGCAACTCGACCAGTTGACCAGCGTCGCCGCCGCGTTTTTTTTCCGCATCGCGAAGGCCATCGCGCAAATTTCCGATCAATCGGGATACGCCCTGGCCCGACAATCGCCGCTCGCGCGCAAGCAGTCCGTAAAACTCGCCTGTCTCGCCCACCAGATTGCCAATGGCCAAGGCAAGCTGCTGACGCAACAAATCGGACTGTGTCTCGCGAAAGATCGAGAATATCCGAGGCAGCACATCGAACGCCGCCGTCGAATTTTCCACGATGCGGCTCAATGCCTCCGCCGCCAGTGTTCGTGTAGTTACATCCACCGATTGTTTTTGCAGCAAATCCAGGAGCGGATGCACCGCGAGCGGGTCGCGGATATCGCCCAGCGCGCGGATGGCGGCGCGTTGGGTGGCAGAGTCGCCCAGCGCCTCGATGAGCGCGCGCAAACCGCGCCGATGCGCGATTTTGCCAAGCGCCTCCGCGGATTCCTGCTGAATCCCCGATTCCTGCGACTGCATGCGTTCGATGAGTGGATCTACCGCAGTCGCATCGCCAATCCGTCCTAGGGCGCGTGCTGCTTCGATTCGCACATCGAGACTCGGATCGCGGAGCGCGATGATGAGTTCATTCGTGGCGATTTGGCTGCGCGCTTCGCCCAGTTTGCGGACTGATTCGACCCGCTCTGCCTCCGCGGACGCGCCTCCCAGCACATACGTATGATGAATCACAGTGAACGGGTTCGCATCGAAGAGCCGTCGCACGACCAACGCGACCGAGCCGGGTTCAATTTGACCCAATCGCAAACTCAACGGGGCCGCACACGCACGCAGTAGAAATGCGACAAGAAAAAGCGCCTGAAAACTGGTCAACTGCCAAGACCCAAGATGCAGCCATTGACCGAGGTCGATGGGATGATCCACCGTGAAACTCAAGAAAGCCGCGCCGAGGATTGGCGACACGGCGGCGCACAGGCCGACGAATGTCTGGGTCGTGGCGATGAACATCGCTTTATTTGCCGTGGGCGAGATGCCCAGCATCAGCGCGGTGTGTGTCGTTTCAATGCCGATGTTGAAAAAGCCGGCAAAGACATAGATGCCGGTGATGATTGGGATCGCATTTTCCTGATCCACGAAGATGTAGCCGAACGGCACAAAAATGAGGCCGAAGGTGCAGATGGCGTTCACTGGCGCCGCGCCAAACCGGTCCACCAGATATCCCCAAAACCGCGCCATGAACACGCGCATGACCACCATCGCGCAGGTAAAGAAGGCAATCCACGCCTGCGACAGTTGCAGCTCTTGTAGGAACAGCAGATTCAAGAATGCGTTGCCGAAGTTCAGCACAAAACTCCAGGTACACATATAAACCATGAAACGCCGGTATTGCGGGTCGCGAAGCGGTTGTGCCAGCAATGCGCGCCACGACAAGGGGCGCGGTTCCCCTTGCATGGCCGGTTCCGGCACCGAGTTGTGAATCAATAAATCCGTCACACCCACGATCGCGCCGAGCGCAAAAAGCCAACAATAGGGCAGCAAAGAGTCCTGCCCAAATTTCAAATGCGTCCAATCCACAAACCATCCTGCCAGCAAAACCGTCAATCCAATCGCATTCAACAACGCCCGACGCGTACCCCAAAAACGCCCAACTTGGTCTTTGGGAACCAGATCCGCCATCCACGAAAACCAGACAGGACTGGACGCCGAGCTGGCAGCGCTGGAAATAAAAAACAACACCAGAAAAATGGCAAGTTGTGCCACCGGCCAGTTCATCCCCATTACGATCGGCACCAGCGCCATCAACAACCACATTACCCGTCCTGTCATCGCCAGCCGAAACCAGAGAGGCCGTCGAACTCGAAACCGTTCCACCGCCACTGCCGACCAGAGTTGAAATCCGTAGCCGAGCAAAGGAATGACCGCCAACGCCGCCACGGCAAATGCCGCCGCCCGTTTGTCGTCGCCGACCAATTGCAACAGGTAACCGGTAACGAACTGGCCGGCCACGCACACGCCGAACAAGGACGCAAAACAACCGGCAACATTGCTGCGCCGAAGGCTGCGCTCCACCTCGAACGGCGTCAAATGTCCCTCTGGAATCGAAGGTCGCATCTTCACAAGCATTGCCGCAAGTAGCCCGGTTTGACAATGCGAATCAGCAGGGGCGATGGATTACTGGAAGCATAAACGACGACCCGGATCAATGCACAACAGGGTGAAGGTCATTCGGCGAGCTAATTTCTGTGCTGTGCACTTTTCCGAGTTGTAGCGGCGCTCACCGCCACAGGCGGACAAGTATGAGCGCCGATCATTTCAATTAATCGGCGGTCATCCGCCTCCGCCGGAAGCTCCGGCGAGACACGTAGACCGCCGCTACACACTGAATTATTGGATTTCTCTAATGTTTCAGAGAAATTACTTCGATTGCTCGGTTGCGCATCGCGCTACCAATTTCAAATGCGAAATCGATTTCGGATTTGGTTTCCCTATCAAATACGTCTCTCCATACGGAGCGGATAATTTGCTGCGGATAACTCGTCCCGGCTCAATTTATTTGGTAGGTTGCGTGTGATGCGCGCGTTTTTATTGCGACGGTTTTTTTCGATGGCAGTAACACTGCTGGTGGCCAGCGCGGTGGTGTTTGGGTTGCTCCGGATGATCCCGGGGGATCCGGCGGATCTTCTGTTGAAACATGCCACGCCGGAAAAGAAGGCGGAGCTCAACTCCAAGCTCGGGTTGGATCGGCCGTTGGTCGTGCAATACTCAATTTGGATCGGGAACGCTGTGCGCGGGTCGTTTGGCGAATCGTTTCGAACGCAGCGTGAGGTAGCCACGGATTTGGTGCGGCATTGGCCGGCCACGGTCGAACTGGCGCTGGCAGCGATGATGATTGCTGTTGTTGTCGGCATTCCGCTCGGTGTGTGGGCGGCGGCCCGGCGCGGGACATGGGCGGATGCAATGGCGACGACGGTGAGTTTGGCGGGATTGAGCACTCCGATTTTCTGGCTGGGATTGATGGCGAGCCTGGTGTTTTCGCTGTGGCTAGGCTGGCTGCCGTCGAGCGGACGACTGGACGATCAATTCAACGTCGAGGCGGTCACGGGTTTCTTGGTGCTGGATGCTCTGGGTCGAGGAGATTTTGGCGCGTTGACCAATGCGGTTTGGCATTTGATTTTACCGGCGGCCGTGTTGGCCACGGTGCCGGCGGCGTATTTGGCACGGATCACGCGGTCGGCGGTTGCTGACGCGATGGAGATGGAGTTTGTGCGGGCGGCGCGTGCGAAAGGCGCGAGCGAGGCGGCGGTGGTTTGGCGTCATGCGTTACGAGCGGCGGGAGGACCGATTGCGACGATGGGAAATGTGCAGTTGAGTTATCTCATCGGGGGAGCGGTGTTGACGGAGACGGTTTTTTCGTGGCCGGGACTGGGTCGGTATTTGACGGAAGCAATTTTGTCGCGGGATTATCCGGCGGTGCAAGGAGCGCTGATCGTTGTCGTGGCGTGCGTGGTGGTTCTTAACTTTGTGGGAGATTTGATTCACGCGAGGTTGGAACCAAGGATTCAAATGACCGATGACCAATGAAACTCCAAACCACAATTCCCGAATTCCAAAGAAATCCCAAGCATCAATCTCCAAAATTTAAAGATTGGAGTTTCCGGCGCGTATGAAAAGTTTTTTGCGACACCGGCTTTGTGTGATTGGAGTGGCAATGTTGTCGGTCGTGGTGATTGCCGGAGTGGGCGCGTCGGTGTTCGTCCGGTATGGTCCAACCGAGCAACCGTTTCGAAATGAGACCTTGGCGAAGCCATCGGCGAAATATTGGTTTGGCGTGGACGGGGTGGGGCGGGATGTTTTTTCGAGGGTATTGTACGGGGCGCGGACGACGGCGATGGTGGCCGGGGGAGCGGTGACGGTCGCGTTGGCGTGCGGGTTGGTGTTGGGGGTGACGGCGGGGATGTTGGGTGGATGGGTGGATATGGTGATAT
>CAYGDP010000018.1:0-78702 GCA_964348665.1 uncultured Verrucomicrobiota bacterium | reverse complement strand
GGACGCGATTACTACAATCTGGGCAAAGGCAGCGAGCGCGATAGTTTCCGCGTGTCCCCGCTCGGACAGGATAAACTTCGCAAAGCTCTTAGCATGACTCGCGCCGGTCAACGCGGATAGTGGTTCGGTGACAAAAAAGCCTAACGGCGACCGCCTAGGATTTCTTCGGTGTCCAGCGATTTCCGGCCTTGTCCCAGTTGCGCAATCGCCAGTAAATCTCCTGCACACTCGCCGTGCGCCGGATCTCCGACTCGATGGACAGGCAGGCTCGTTTAACGCCGGCCTGCACCTCGGTCGGGTCCTTGATCTTCGTGCCGAAATCTTTGATCTGCAATTCGCCGGTGATATCTACGGCGTTTTGATGGACGTCGATCTCCAGTTTGTCGGTCGAAACGTAATTTCGAACCAGGATTGCCTGGATTTTTTTAGCTTTTCCAGCTTCATCAGGACTCATAATTCCTCCGTTCCTCTACCACGATTGCACTGAAAATTCCATACCGTTACGGCCGCGTCAAGTCCAATTCCGCGCGCAGGATCCATTGCTGGCGCATATTGCGCGCCGTCAAAAACGCCAACAACGATTCCTGATCGGCCGCCTCCCATTCGCACACCAACCGACCCTCCATAAAGTCCGCCACCGCGCGCACGCTTCGCACCGATTCGTCACGGGACAATTCCTGCAGCAATTGTTCCAACTGCTGCCGCGTCATGCACGCAATAGTGTGACAGCTGAAATAACGGGGCATGGCGCTCTCTACCAAACTCCGGCGGTCAAAGCAACTTTTCGATTTTCTCGCGAAACCGCGCATACAGAAAACCCAACGCCATGATCAACGCTCCCAACACGACAAAGCTGACCAGCCGTCCCAAGGTATTGAACTTCCAGACATCGAAGACGAACGCCCGAAACAACGCCAACCCCATCACGGCCAGACCCGACCACCGGTACCGACGCGCTTTCAATCCCAGCCCCAACCCGAACAAGGCGAAACCTGTCACCGCCCAGAGCGGTGTCACCCACGCGACTTGCAATTGTAACCGCCACAGATCCAGCAGGAGTCCAGTCCCCAAAATCAGCGCGAATCGTGTGGCTACCACTCGGAAGGGATCTTGTTCTTCTCCCTTCGACAACATCCGCTCGCTCACAAAAAACGCCGCGCAACCTGCAAACCCGGAAACTGACATCTCCACCAATCCAACCAGCGACGCGGCTTTTTGGTCGTAGATCATCAGAAAATCCAGTGCGGACACGGCCAGCAAGACGACGTTCAGCCATCCACCGGACGCCAGGCGCGTCGCCATTGCCACGCCGAACACCACAACCGCCTCAATCCCCAGCGCTGCAAATTCCCAATCCTTATCCGCCCGGTAAATCGTCATCAAAACCGCCAACGCCGTCGCCCAACTGTAATATGCGTTTGCCAATTGTTCGCCGCCAATCCCCGCGAACGTCTCATTGGCTTTGCGACCACGCCAGAGCAGCGCAAACGCCAGAGCAAAAGTGTACCCAATACAAATCGCCTCGCTCTCCAGCGGCAAGTCCGCCCGCGTCTTCGTCGCCCACAACCCCATCAGAACAAGCTGTCCGACGACCAATGGGATCTGGCTGACAATCTTCCACTCCTGCGCGCGCAACGCGATCCCTGTCAACAATAGCGCGGCGCTTGCCACTGTCGCCGCCGCCGGAAACCATACCGAGTCGAATCGTAGCCACAACAAATCCAACAGCAAAACATTGCCCAATATCAACGATAACCATCGCACACCCGTCACTGTCGCTTGATCCAGCGAGAACCTCCCGGATCCAAATTTCAACAGCCGTTCGCCGACAAAATAAAGTCCGACACCAAGAAATGCTGACGCCGTGCGGCTCGTCGGCTGACTCGCCAGCCAGTTTGCTGTCTGGTGATGCGTCGCCAGAAACGTAAACACGCCAACAATCAACAGTGCGCCGTTCAACAATGGCGCCGCCGATAACCGCGCCCCAATCCCAACCGCTAGGATCAAGACCGCCTCGCTTGCCAGTGTTACAAATAGCCACTCGGTCTCCACCCGCTTGAACACCATGAGCGTAAGCAACACCGTCGCCCACGAGAAATATAGATTCGCCCGGGCGCGCATCGAGCCGCCGGTCAACGGCGCGATCAAATCCTCGCGGCGCGTCTGCCAAGCCAGCGTCAGTGCTATCACAAACGTGTACCCGATCGCGATACAATCGCCCCAGACCGGAATTTGCGTTTTGTCTTTTGCCGCCCACAACACCAGCATCGCCAGATGCGATATCGCGAGGGGAAGTTGACTCGCCAATGCGATCTCGGAATTGCGAGCCGACAGGTTGATGATCAGGATCGCCGCACTCGACAAACCCAAAACACCGGGAAGAATGTTTGCCGGCGCATATTGATTCGCCGCATAGAGCGCAAAGCAGGCTGCCAACCCCGCAAAATAACCGGTGGTCAACAGGAACGGCACCGATTTTTTTGTATCGTCCGATTTCTCCTGCCACCATCGGTCGAACCATGCCATCACCAATCCCGCGACAGCGCCCGTGATCAACCCGACGAACCTTCCGCTTCCATCGGCAACCGATCCGCGCTCGGCATTGAGCGACAAAATCACACCGCTCTCAAACAATTCCGCCAGAAACCCGATCAGATACGCCGCATGCGCCATGAATCGCGCTGCGAACCAATTCAGTCGCCAACCGAGTACCAGCATCACCGCTGCCTGCACCGAGAGCGCGATGACCTGTTCGTACCCCGAAAATTTCGTAATGATCGCCAGGCTGAAAAATGCGAGCGATTGCAGCGAATACGTTTCGTAACTCGTCCGGTCGGGCGCAAACCGTTTCCGCAGCAGCAACGCGCAGCCCAACAACACCGCGCCGAATACCGCCGGAAATATCCAGTACCGTCCACTGGTCGGCTCGAAATTCTTGTACAACGCCCATGTCATCAGCCCGAAATAGGCGAAATTGTTTGCCGATCCGTAAACGTTCCTGACTCGATGCGGGAGCACTTCCGGTTTGCCAAACAAGACCGCCGTCACGAAGACAACCCAGAACAGCGCCAGAAAAATTGCCTGCAATGTGAATTGGTGTTGATTGTTGCTGAACCAAAGCCAATACGCCGCGTATGTCGCCAGGATGCCGCCGTAGTTGAGCCATGACCAGCCGTTGAAGATGAACAGAAACACGATGCCCGCCGCGAGAATCCCGACGGCCACCAACGTAAACGGCGTCGAGGCGTATCCCCCACCCCACGCCGTTTGCGGCAACACTGCCGAGAAATAACCGAGAAAAAATGCCAGCCCGGCCATCGGTTGCGATTGTTTCCAATGCGACACCCACACCATCCCGATTGCCCACACCAACAATAACATTGCATCCACCAGTGGGTCAGTGATCACCTGAAGCGCCGCCGCGTGATGAATCGCATACGTAACGAAATATCCGACCGCCAGCCCACCCGCCAGCACCGCTTGCCCAAAAAACCCGTATCGCTCGCGGTTTTTCCGTTCAAGCCAAATGCCAAACCATCCCAAACCAGCGCTGATGGCGTAGAGCAATCCAATCTTGATCGGCTTCGGCAGCTTCGCGTGATATTCCACCGCCAAAAATACCAAGCCCATCACCAAAATAACCAACCCAGCCCACGGCAACCAGCGGCCGATTTTAATTTCGAGCGCTTCCTGCGGCGGAGCCGGTTCAATGACAGGCGCAGGCGGCAGCGAGGCGTGAGGAATTGGCCGCGGAGCAACGATCGGCGGTTCGCCACTACCTAGCACAGGTTTCGGCTTGTCCTGAATCGGTTCACGTTTCGGCGATACGGAGACAGGCTCCTCGCGCAACGGGATGATTGGGACAGGAGTGACGGGCGGCGGTGGTGGTTTTGACGCAGGCGCAGGAACGATGACCGGATGCGGAGCCGACGGTGCCGGGCGCGATTCAGGAGTTTTTATAACCGCCTGCGACACAATGGAGCCGCGCGGGGGCACGACGGGGGCAGGTGCAGGCTTGACTGGTTCCGGCGCGGATTGCGCCGACGGATAACCGACGCGCTGTTCCAGTTTTACAAGTCGCAACAAAAGTCGTTCGGACTCCTGCTGCATCTCGCGAATGCGCGCGCGTAACTGCTCAATCTCACGACGTTCCTCCTCATTCATCGCCATGGTTGCGCAACGATAGCATCAAACAGCCAAAAAACAATCGCGATGAAATGATACCTTCGATCATTAGCAACAAGCAGGAACAATTCATAAGCGGGTGTAGGTCGTAGGGTCAATGATGCTGTGTATCCTTCCGATTCGTAGCGGCGCTCTATGAGCGCCGATCATATTAATCCATCGGCGGTCACCGCGTAGAACATGGCTAGTAGACCGCCGCTACATATTGAATGGATGTTTTTTTCGCTAATGATCGAGGCAGTTCGACTTCCCTTGCCAGTAGTCTTGACTCCATAGGGTTTCGCAGCGAAGGTGGGCGCGATGGAATCACCCAATCCCAAGATTGAGTTGAGCGAGAGGTCGCATCGGCGGCGGTTGACATTTTTTATCGCGTTCGCCTACGGCGCGGCGCTGGTACTTTGTTTTCTAGGTCGCGTTCCGCAGTGGCTCGATTATCATGATTTTGCCGACAAACGCGGATGGATCGGCATTCCCAACGCGGCCAACGTGCTGTCCAATCTGCCGTTCATCGTTGTCGGAGCGGTCGGCTTGTGGAAACTGCGGCGGTTGGCGATGGAAAGATTGTCTCGCTGGATGTACGCGACGTTTTTCGTTGGTGTTTTCCTGACTGGATTCGGTTCGTGGTATTATCATGCGAATCCGAACAACGAGACGCTGGTCTGGGACCGGCTGCCGTTGACTCTGGCGTTGACCTCGTTCTTTTCGCTCGTGATTGGAGATCGGCTCGGCGCGAAGGCTGGACGCGCCGTGTTTGCGCCGTTGGTTATTTTGGGAATCATAAGCGTGTGGCTCTGGCGATGGACGGATCTGCTGGGCGCGGACGATCTGCGAGTCTATGTGCTGGTGCAATTCTTTCCGATCCTGGGAATCCCCATGTTGCTGTTCCTGTTTCCGGCGCGCCGATTACCAACAGCGCCGCTCTTGTGGGTGATCGGGTGGTATGGGTTGGCCAAGCTGTGCGAATTATGGGACGACCAAATCTTCGATTTATTGGACGGAACCGTGAGCGGTCATACGTTCAAACATCTCGCCGCAGCAGTGGGCAGCCTTTGGGTCGTGCCTGTAATGACGGAATCGCGGCCGGATTAAATCGCAGTGATCATACTCCGAAATTTTTCTTCGTCTCGGCGAACGATCGGATTCCTGCCGTCGCGCCGAGGGCTTGAATGCAACTGGCACCGGTGGCATTGCCGAATCGTCCCGCCTGAACCACGGAAAAGCCCCGCAATCGCGCCGCGACAAACCCGGCGAGAAAACAGTCCCCCGCCCCGGTGGTGTCCATGACCCGTTTTACAGGAAACGAGGAGACAACATGCTCGTGAATCACGCCTTCCAGGTATTCCCGTAACACGCAACCTTGCGCGCCGCGTTTGACGCCGAGCACGGTCGGCACCGAAGTTTCCCAATTCGGTATGGCAAATTGCAGCGCGTCAAGAATTTCCAGCGGATCCTCGCGTCCGGTCAGCGCACTTGCCTCATCGTGGCTGGGGATAAAATAGTCCACGTGCTTGAGGCACTCGCCCAGATGCGAAAGTTGCGACGATTGGAGCGCTGAACCACCGGTGTCGAGGGCGATTTGGATTCCATCGGGACGCTTTCGGGTTTGTGTCTTGAGCTTGATGCGCTCCAACACGCGCGGCAAGAGTGGTTCGAGAGACGGCAGCATTCCATAGTAGCCAACAACGAGAATCTTCGCGCGGCGCAGGAGCGGAAGATTATGCAACAAATCGGCTGCGGAAACTTCGGAATTGGCGCCGAGCACGTGGAAAAACGTCCGCTCGCCACTTCCATCCACGCAAACGACCGTGGCAGAGGTTTGGGCGCGCGGTTCGAGGCGGACACCGCGACAATCCACATGATTGCGTTTCAGCTCGGCGCGAACGAAATCGCCCGCGCCATCCTGTCCCACTCGTCCGATGGCGGCGACGCGCACGCCGAATTTCGCCAGGGCGATGCCGACGTTGCAGACATTTCCACCGGTGAAAAGCTTGATTTCCTGCAACAATTGCAGGCTGCCGCGCGGGGGCGGGTTCGCCAGATCAATCGGTCGGCCAATGATATCCGCGACGATGAGACCGCAGACGACGGCTTCGGAATTCGGCACGGGCATTTTATACCACAGCGAGAGGGTTGCGCCAAGAAATTACGGGGAACCGGTTTCGCCGACCTGGAAGCGGACGAACCGGCGGATGATGATATTCTCGCCGATCTCGCCGATTTTTTTGGTAAGCAAATCTTTGATGGTGAGTTCGGGCTGTTTGACGAACGCTTGTTCCATGAGACAGACGGTCGAATAATATTTTTCCAGCTTCCCCTCGAGGATTTTCTCGATGGCAGCGGCCGGTTTGCCGGCGGGAGCTTGCTGGCGATAAATGTCCTTTTCCTTCTCGAGAACCGCCGGCGGGATTTCCTCGCGGCTCACGTAAAGCGGCTGACTGGCGGCAATCTGCAGAGTGATGTCCTTGACAAACTCACGAAAAATCTCGTTGCGGGCGACGAAATCCGTTTCGCAATTGACCTCGATCAAAACACCGACCTTGCCTCCGGTGTGAATGTAACTGGCTACGATACCTTGGGACGTGGTGCGTCCGGCCCGGTTGGCGGCTTTCGCGGCGCCTTTGACGCGAAGAATTTCCTTGGCCTTCCCGACGTCGCCGGCCGCTTCGGCAAGCGCTTTCTTGCAGTCCATCATACCCGCGCCGGTATCGTCGCGAAGTTTTTTGACGAGTTTCGGGTCAATCTCGGCGGTAGCAGGAATCGCAGTGCTCATACAGTTGCAACGGCAGGGATGGCAGCGAGAGCCGGTTCGGCGGCAACGATCGGAACGGCGGGCGCGGGAATCGCCGGGGCAAGTTCCGTTTGCGCCTGGGCGACCGCGCTGGCGACAATGTCGGTAATCAGTTTGATCGCGCGAATAGCGTCGTCATTGCTGGGGATGGGATAATCCACGAGGTCCGGGTCGGTATTGGTGTCGGTAATCGCCACGATGGGGATGCGAAGGCGGCGCGCCTCGGCGATGGCAATCGCTTCCCGATTGATATCCACGACGAACAGCGCTCCGGGATTCTTCTGCATTTCTTGGATCCCATCAAGGTTGCGCTTCAGGCGCAATGCCTCGCGGCGGAGCTGGGTGATTTCTTTTTTGGGCATCGCATTGATGGCACCGGAGGTTTCTAGCTGAATCAATTCGTTCCAGCGGGCCACGCTGCGGCGGATGGTGGTTAAATTCGTCAGTGTCCCGCCGACCCAACGCTCGGTCACATAGGGCATTCGGCAACGCTGCGCGGCTTCGCGAATGGTTTCCTGCGCCTGCTTTTTGGTGCCAACGAAAAGGACTTGCTGCTGGCGCTGCGCGGTTTCGTAGAGAAACTGGCAGGCCAAGTCAAGCTGCGCGACCGTTTTTTCCAGGTCAATGATGTAAATGCCATTGTGCGCGCCGAAAATGTACCGACGCATCTTCGGATTCCATCGGCCGGTCTGGTGACCGAAATGCACGCCGGCATCCGCCAAATCTTTAACAGCGATCTCGAGCAAGTGTTTCCTTTCGTTAGGTTCGCCCTACCCTAGCTCCTAGGGCAAAGAGCCGGTTACTATACCAGAAAGCCGGCCGCGCGCAAGCGTTTTTGACGGCTAAGAACCGGACGCGGGCAGGGAGCGAAGTTGACCTACCGCCGCCTGGATGGTGCGCTCGATCTCCGCCAGCCGGTCGGGGGCAGTGATTTTTTGCCCGACCCGATCCACCACATAAAACGAATCGAGCGCCGCCCCCTTTTCTGTTGCGATCTGTGCGGACGATATTTGCAATCCCAGCAACGAAATTGCATCCACGACGACAAACAACAAACCGATGCGGTCCTCGGCTTGCACTTCGATGACGGTCCTGTCACGCGAAAGGTCGTTGGTCACGCTGACTAACGTCAGGATACTGGTGGCTTCCGGCCGCTCCGGCAGCGCCGGGGGCGGCTGCGAGATAATCAATTCCCGCAAATTGATATCATGAAGCAGCGAATCGGTGAGCACCTCTTGAAAACGCCGGAGCGCGCTTTCATCCAATATGGCGCCAAGACCGGCGTCAGTCACGCGAAACGTATCAATCACAATGTCATCCTGTCGAGTATATACCTGAGCGCTCAAGATGTTCAAGCCCGCCACGGCAAACGACCCCGCCATGCGCGCAAAGAGCCGGGTGCGATCCCAGCAACAAACCGTGACCCGGGTGTATCCGCGATCGGGCTCGTGCTTCCAAGCCACCACCGGACCCAAAGCGGTGCGTTCGTCGCGCGAATCCATCTGTTTCTCCAAAAACGCGTGGACCAATTGCAAGTTTTCCAGAATCTCGCCGGTTTCCGTGTTCCACCAGTACCGCAACGGCATCTGTGTGATATGCGCCTCGATTTCTTCCGGCAAGAGTTCCTGGCCGCATCGGCGGGTGACATCCTTGTATTTCGCCAGCCGCCGTGCCGCTTGCGCCTCGGCGCTTTCGTCACTCTGTTGCAAGGCGCTCTTGGTCTTTTCATACAACTCACGCCGGAGCGATTCCTGCCAGTGACTCGGAGCCGCCGCCGTGGCACGGGAATCCGCGTATGTCATCAGGTATAGCGCGTCCAGCCGAGACTGCGTTTGCACCAAGCGGGCAAATTCCGCCACGCTTTCCGGGTCTTCGAGGTCGCGACGCTGGGCGAACACGCTTAAAATGGCATGGTTCTGAACTAGGAACAGCAACATACCTTTGGCGGAAGATTCCAGCTGCCAGCGCTCGGCAAGCCGCTGTGCCAAACGAGCACTGGCTTGTTCATGATGTTGCGCGTTGGCGGCGCGGCCGGCGTCGTGCAGGAGCAGGCCGAGAGTCAGCATTTCACTCTGTTGAAGTTCGTGGTAGAGACGGCGATAATCTCCCTCCGCCGACCCGTTCGCGGTCACCACTTCATCGAGTCTCTCGATGGTTTGTAAGGTGTGTTCATCGGCGGTATACCGATGATAAAACTCATGTTGCACCAGGCAAATCAACCGGCCGAATTCGGGCAAATATTTTCCGAGAAACCCGACTTCGTACATCTGGCGCAACGAGCGTCCCACCTCGCCTTTTTCCGCTAAAATCGCCAGAAACGTGTCCCGGGCGTGAGGATCGCGCTGAAATTTTTTGCCCACCAACACCAGATAATCGCGGATGAGCGACCGCAATTCCGGCGCCAACTCGAGATGACGCACTTGCGCATGACGAAAAACCCGAATCAACCGGAGCGGGTCCTCGGTGAAAATCTTGGAGGACGCAGCCAACATCATCGTTCCGCGAAATATAAAACCATCCTTCCGCTCCTCGCGCGCCAATCGTCTTGCCAAAAACGCCTGCAAACTCCGTCCTTCGGGCAGCCCGGGATTCTTGAGCGCCATCCGTTGCGCCAGCGTGTTGGTCAGCAGAAAAATCGCGCGTGATTGCAGATAATAATCCCGCATGAAAGCCTCGATCCGGCGCAACATGTCGCGCTGACGATACCCAAAATGCGTCGCGATTTTCCCCTGCAACGAAAGGGCAATGACATCATTGGGTCGTCCGGCGAGGTAATGAAGTTCGTTGCGAACGCGGAGGATGAAATCGTAGGCGACTTCGAGTTGTTTGCGCTCCGACGGCGTCACAAACCCCTGTTTCTCCAGTTCTTTCAAATCGCGCGCGCCGTATTTGAAATACGTCATCCAGAGAAGGTTCTGGTAATCCCGCAGCCCGCCACAACCGCTTTTTACGTTTGGCTCCTGCAAAAAAACTGTGTCGCCAAATTTTTTGTGCCGCTCCTCCTGGTCCTGCAAACGTGCCGCGATGTAGTCATCCACCGTCTTCTTGACGCACTCCTTCCACATTGCCTCCTGAAACAGGCCAAACAACTCACGATCCCCCGTCAACCACCTCGCTTCAATCAGGGAGGTTTTAGAGACCATGTCCCGCCCCGCCATCAAGAGGCATTCCTTGATGGATCGGCAGGAATACCCGACCTTGAACCCAATATCCCACATCGGATACAAAACACCCTCGACAATCGCCCGAAGATATTGTTCGTCCCCACCGCTCGGGGCGGTTAGTTGATGGAGAAACATAATATCGATGTCGCTATGCGGACTTAATTCACCGCGCCCGTAACCACCCAGCGCAACCAAAGCAATCCGCGGTGGAGTGAAACTCCCTTCGGCGCACGAGACGCGAGCATCCGCGGAGATCTTCTGCATCACCACGTCCAACATCGCCCCGCGCCCGCGCGCCACCTCGCGTCCGCTCGCCCCGCCCCGATGCAGGATGCGAAGCCGATGCTCTTCGACCCGGACAAACCGCTGGTAACGCGCCACCAACTCCGCGCGGTGTTTTGCAGGATCCAATCCAAGCCGTTCGCCAGCGTGCCGCAACATCTTCTCTTGTGTCGTCGTTGTCACCATCGCTTACACCATAATTGAAATACCCCCGGCAAAGCAAGAACGCGGCAAGACAATCATCCGAAGGAAACGCGCGCGGGTATGTCACAGCCGAACCAATGATAGTAATCTGTCTGAATCGACCATCGCCGAAAGGCGATTACAGCGGGGAGACGTGGCCATCGCCAAAGACGCAGTTTTTGGTGGTGCCTTGACCGCGTTTGTGAACGTTGTCGTAGTCGTAGATCATTGGCGCGAGGGGAACAGGGACACTGAACACCCAAAGTTTCGGATTATTGATGTCGGCGCCGTTGAAAGTTGCGTTCCACTCGTAGCTAGATCCTTCCACATCGTATCGTTCCTGGTCATTGGGGCACCGGAACACCTTCTTGCTCTCGCTAAGATACTTCGCCATTAAGTCGCGCAGGCTGGGATAAGGCGGGGTGTTAACAGGCGCGCTCGGCATGCGCTCGGCTACGGGCAACTTGTCACGATAATCTTGAGCATACAACTGGATCGCCACGCCAAACTGCCGGAGATTATTTTGGCAAGAAATGCTCCGGGCCCTGTCGCGCGCCCCACCGAGAGCGGGCAACAGGAAACTGGCGAGAATCGCAATGATCGCGATGACCACGAGCAACTCGATGAGCGTGAAAGCGTTGCGTTGATTCCGTTTCATCGATTCCCCTGTTGTCCTTGTTGCTGTTGCTGCGCCTGTTTTCGCCATTGCGCGCGACGCTTATCTCGATCGACCCGCTGCTCGGCTGTCGTCGAAATCAATCGTCGCGTGCTCCCATCCAAAATGCGCTGTTGCAATGCCGGGTCCGCCGCCCGCTGCATCATCATGGCTTGCATCTGTAAGGGCGACATTTGTTGCCAGGTCTGCATCTGCGCGCGCCATTCCGTCAGTTGGGTCTCCGCCTGCGCCTTTTGCTCCGGCGACATCGCCGCAATGCGCGCCTCCAATTCCTTGTCCTGCCGTTCCAACCAATTGGAGCGACCCGACAACGGATTGCCAGGACCAGACAATTGTGGCGGCGATCCTCCGCGAACAACGTAAAATTTCTCCGCACGCGCCCCGACCTGTCCCGCCAAAACCTTCGCCACGGTGTCTGCCGTGACATACTCAACATTGATCGTCACCTTCCCCTGAATACGGTTATCAGCCACGAATAATGCCCTCGTCATCTGCGAAAGTTCGTCCAACGCGTCCGGTAGCGGCTTATCCGTCGCGCTGTAGGTGATCAATCCACCCGCGCTAGTCAATAGCTGGCCATAATTGCCGCGGGTGATCCGACTCCGGGCGTTGAGCAGCGAGAATACCAGCGAATTCCATCCATCCGCCGTTTCCCCTTTCATCAAATCGCTCTTGAGTTGCGCCACCGACTTGCGGCTGGAAGCCAGCGCCATGTATTTCTGAACACGTCGCCGCCCCTGCCCCACCACTTCCTCCAATGCTTCATCCAACGGACGACGCTTGAATGTGGCCGTGATTTTTCGCGGTTCAAATGGATTGCGTCGCTCGCCCGTCGCGCTGGAAGGCTCGGAGGTCGAGCCGGACAACTCTGGTGCCGACGCGGCTGGCGCGGATGTGCCAACAGAAGTGGCTGGAGGTGGACTGGTTGGCGCGGGAGCCGGCTGATCTATCGGCGCAGGTGAGGCAGGAGGCGTTTCGGCGACGATCAAAATTGGCCGGCCTGTCTGGCGCGACATTTCCTTCAAGACATCCGCCAGCTCGGCGTCCTTCACATCCATCGTAACTACGTCTTCTTTCCTGGTCAACCACCAGATTCCATAGCCGCCGCCCAACGTCACAAGCAATACCCATGACGTTATGACGCGCGCTTTGCTCATCATCTCATAGACCCGGCGTGGATCCCTTTTCGCTCTCATCATAATGGAATAGCCTTCTGATAAACGGTTTGTTTCACCCGATTTCGCACGACTTTCTTTTTGACCATCTCCATCATCCCTCGTTCAAGGCGTTGAATTTTGTTTCAAACGAGTTATACTTCGCTCGTGCGTCTCCCTTTTTCCAACTCCTTCTCGCGCACTCAACAAATCCGCCGCTTGATCGGCGCAGGCGCGCTCTTGCTCACCATCGCGCTGCTCATTGTCGGCGGCGTCTGGTGGGATGAACTCAAGGCGCATCCAAAACTCTTTGCCTACCTCTGGACGATCACGCTGCTCGGTGCATGGCTCGGCATCATCCTCGCGGTCTGGGACATCCTCGACGTGGCACGTCAATCGGCCACGCAACGGCGAAAAATGATGGAGGAACATTTCAGTGACGAGAAATACCTGGGTGAACTCCGGGAGAAAGCGTCGGAGAATGACTTGGAACGGAAGAGACGGGAAATCAGGTAACGGAGATATCTTCGATCAAGGACGTTGGAACGGACGGCGAAAAACTTTTCTAATCCAATCGTCAAACTCTTTCAAAAGACCGGTTTTCCAGAAAAAATACGCAATCCGCAAGCCGACGATTCCAGTAACGAGTCCAGAGCCGATTGTAACGATGGGAACGAATACACCCTCGATCACTCCGGAATCTGCCAATAGCTTGATGGCGGCGCTGACATTCACCACTCCGCAAAGGCCGATCACGAAAATAAGTGTGTTATATGCGTACGGCGTAGTCTTGCGGCCATCGATCAGAAAACGTCGAAATTCACTCACGTATATACCTCCCTGATGGGATGTGTTTGGCGATGGTAAACGAATACCCCTAATTCGCAGCCAGTTTGAAGGTGATGGGTTGGTCAACCGCTCCGTGGATGGCTTGATCCCCCAAGCGCGCGGGCACAAATTTCCAGCAGCGGACCGCTTCGACGGCGGCTTGGTCGAGGATCGAATATCCCGAGCTTTGGGCCACTTCGATTTTTCCAGAGTCCCCATTCGATTGAACTTCGATGTGCAACACAGTGGTGCCTTCCCACCCGCGATTTTGCGCCGCACGCGGATATTTCGGTTTCGGATTGAAATAATATTCCGGCGGTTTTGGCGTCAGCGTGACCTGCAAGCTGCTGCTTTGCGAGCTTATCGGCGCGATTGGCGCGGTGGACGCGTATTGCGCGTTCGGTGGAGAAAGCGAAGCAACCTTCGTCGGCTGTGGAGTTGGCGCGGGCGTCTCGATCCGAGGCGGCGGTTGGGGCGGCGGAACAGCGGCTTGCGCAGGCTTCGGCGGTACAGGCGCAGGCGGAATGATTTTCGGTGGCTCGATTATCGGCGGAAGCGGGGGTGGCTCGACAAACACAATCTTCGTGATGACGGGTTTGGTCTCCAAATCCTCTGCGCGTTTCCAGTTCGGCGCGACGGTGAGGATGACTCCAACCGCCGCGACGTGGGCCGCCGCGGAAGCAACGAACGCTGTCGTCATCATTTTACCGTATCGTGTCATCGTCTTCTCTATCAGGTTAGTTGTCTCTTAGGTCGAAAAGTTTTTTTATGCCGACCGAACTTGTGTTGGCGCGGATTGCGGCTCGACCAGCGTCCTGCGGACCCAGGCGCTCAAGGCGTCCATGGCCAAAACTACTGCAAGCAATATCAACAGCACCGTTGCCGCTTTCGTGTAATCAAATTGTTGCATGTAAACAAACAAATAAAACCCAATCCCGCCCGCGCCGACCACGCCAAGGATTGTCGCCGCGCGAATGTTGTATTCGAGCATGAACAACCCGTAGTTGAGCAGCAACGGCGCGCTCTGCGGCAGGATTGCATACTGAAACACCTGCGGCGTGCTCGCTCCCGCACACCGCAACGCCGTCGCCGCGCTGTCATCGGCGGCTTCGAATGTCTCGTAGAAGAATTTTCCAAGATAACCGACCGTGTAGAACGTCAACGCCAATACCCCGGCCACGGATCCGAGGCCGACCGCCGCGACGAAGAACAATCCCCAAACCACCGACGGGACCGCGCGAATGAGATTCAGCGCGCCGCGTGCGGGAAAATAGAGGCAGCGCGGCGAGAGATTTTTTGCCGCCATCAGGGCCAGCGGCAGCGACAACAACGCGCCAAACGTCGTGCCGAGCAACGCCATCTGCACGGTTTCCAACAACGCCGTCAGCGCCGTGCCGGTCACGCTCGCGTCGGGCGGCAACAGGCGGCTCATAAAATCCGCGGCATGACGCGCGCCTTGCGTGGAAAAAAGCGCGCCCCATTCGAATTTCGCCCCGAACAACGCCCAGCCGTAGAGCGCGATCACCATCGCCACAAGAGCGATGTTCCAGCCGAGCTTTTTATTTTTTACAGCGTCTTCCATTAGAATCTCCGTCCCGCCAAATTTTCCCACAGTTGGGCGAGGGTCTCCTGACCCCGCCCAATATCTGACCGAAGGTCTCCCCGCGTGTTGACCATACTGTCAACAGCAACGGCGCGGTCAGGAGACCGTCGCCGAACGGAAAGCACTCCAAATGTTTTCAAAGCGTCTTCCATGAAAGTTTTTCGCGAACGATTTCCTGGATCCCTCGCGGGCAGCCGTCATACACCAATTCGCCCCGATCGAGGAGCAGCGCGCGCGAGGCGAATCGCTCGACCATCTCCAAATCGTGCAGCACACAGAGAATCGTTGCGCCTTGTTTTTGGTTGAGAGACTGGAGCAACAGCATGATTTCGTTGGCAGTCTCGGCATCGAGACTCGCCACCGGTTCGTCAGCCAGCAGCACCCTCGGTTCCTGCATCAACGCACGGGCAATGGCAACACGCTGCTGCTCGCCACCGCTTAGTTTGCGCGCGGGTGAGTGAAGCTTGTCCCGAAGGCCAACGGCCGTCAGCCAGCGTTCCGCGCGAGTTTTGGTATCGGCGGAAAAACCGAAGAGCGTTTTCGTCCACGGCTGTTCTCCCAGCGATCCGCTGCAAACGTTGGTCAGCGCCGAAAGCGGGGGCACAAGACGGTGGTTTTGAAAGAGGAGTGCGGTCCGCACAGGCAGGGACGCCCACCTTGGCGGGCAAGCCTGTGCCACCGATTGAAGATGATTCCATTGAATCGCGCCGCTTTCCGGCATCAGTACGCCACCGAGCGCGTGCAGCAGCGAGCTTTTGCCCGCGCCGCTGCGACCGATCACGGCGACGAATTCGCCCGGAGAAATGCGGAACGAAACGTCGCGCAGGGCGCCCCGCTCCGGAGAGCCCGGGTAACGGACGTGTAATTCATCTACGTTCAGAAGTGTCATCTCGCGCTGGGCGGCGCGCAGGGACGGCGTTTGTGTAGCGATCGGTGTCATTTTTTCTTGCTCAAATCGAATTGCAATCCGGTAACGCGAAGGGCGGCGGCCATCGGACCAACGTGATGCGCGTGTTTGACTTCAGCGAGTTTCTCCGCGCCATAGAGAGTTTTTAGCAGATCTTTGTGCTCAGGCGCCTTGAGTTTTAGAAACGCGGCCTTAATTTTGTCGCGTAGTTCGATGGAGAGATTGCCTTTGACGGCGATGCAGTGGGTCGGCACCGGACCTTGTTCACTGACGATTTTCACGCGTTTCTGCTCGTCCGGCGTGAGAAATCGCGGGAGCGCGTAGTCACTGGCGGCCGCGATGTCCACCTGGCCATTGAGGAGAGCCTTGAGCGCCTGCTCGTAACCGCCCGCGAAGAGGACTTGCGAAAAGAATGTTTTGGGGTCGCCTTTCTCGGGCAACAAACCCTCCTGAATCAGCTTGGCATAAGGAAAAACGTAGCCGGACGTGGAAGTGGGCGATGTGAACGCGGCTTTTTTCCCGCGGGCGTCAGCAAGTTTCGTGATGCCGCTGCCTTCCAGCGTATACCACCGTGACGTGTAACCCGTCTTGCCACCGCGTTCCTCGGCAAGAATCACGTCCACGCCGGCGAGATTGTGCGCGAGCAGGTACGGCCAAGCGCTGAAATAGGCGACGTGCGCGTGATCGGCGCGGAGCGCCTCGACGACCGCGGCATAATCGGTGGGAAGAAAGATTTTCGTCGGCATCCCAATTTCGCCGCCGACAAACTTCGCCATCGCTTCGGCGTTGAGCTGAAGTTTCTCCGGATTTTCCTGCGGCTGGAAAGCGAGAATGAGAGTGTCGGGATCCGCGGCGTTGGCGGCAACCGTAAGAAAGAAAAATAGGAGTAGAGCTTTCTTCATATCATTTGCTCTTGATGGAAATCGGGGCAGGACCGCCTTTTTCGTCCGCACCGCCGCCAAACGCGATACTGAAGTTGGCGATCGTCATAAACTCGGGTGAATCGTCCGTCGCGCCGAACAGACTGACCACACTGAACCGAGTGCGCGGACAGATTTGCCAAACAACACTGGGACCGATGAGAAACTCAACGCCGGGATTGCTGCGAGAACCTTTTTCGCTGGCATGCTCGAAGACCATTTCCAACCCTGCGCTCAATTTGTCGTCGATCAAAGTGTAGGTGACGCCCTGGCTGGCCGCCCACTCGGTTTCGCGACTATCACCGACTTGTTGTTCCCAAGTGGCGTTGAAACCCCAATGCCAGCGCGGCGCGAGCTCTTCCGTTAGCAACAATTTCAATTCGATGGCATCGGCTTCTTCTTCGTTAAATTTCCATTCCGCGTAGAGCGTCGGGTTCAGCGGGATTTTACCCCAATCGGCCAGCGCGTAGCGGAGCTCGACCTGTGCGCCGG
This sequence comes from uncultured Verrucomicrobiota bacterium, assembly GCA_964348665.1. Taxonomy (GTDB): domain Bacteria; phylum Verrucomicrobiota; class Verrucomicrobiia; order Palsa-1439; family CAYGDP01; genus CAYGDP01. Next base: position 61,520 of record CAYGDP010000018.1, on the reverse strand, counting down.
TGTGACGAACTTCACCGTCTCGGCCCCGTTGCCAGTTTTCGTAGAGATCGAGTTGAAACCGGTGCGGCAATCCGATCTCGATTTCCTCCTGAAACCGGTGACGCGCTTTACCGTCGCGTGGCCAATCGGCCTTCCACCACTGCGCAAATTCAACCTTCCACGGCGGCAACACATACGCGCGCGTGTTCGGCGTCAATCGTCCGCTGGTCGTCCATCGAGGCTGCGCGTTGGGGCCAACAGCGGTCTCTTCGAGGAGCGGTTTCGGTTCGGTGACAACAACAGGCGGAAGCGTCGCAGGCTTTTGTTCCTGCGCGCCCAACCAGTTCGTCGTTGTTGCGGTCAGCAGCATCGCTGTCATCATCAATCGTTTTTGCACTGTCAGTCTCCAAAATCGAGACTGGCACGGGTCTCGGTCGTTTCTGCGAAGTGTTTGTCGTTGCAAACACTCGCGCCACGGCCTATGTTCAAGGCCGAGAAGACGCTTCACGGCGTTTCTCATTGAGGGTCTGCGGCGTCGTGCCAACTTCGCCCGCGGCCCTCAAATTTTTTCTCGACCACGTTGGGGCAACACCCCTCACGGGGTCACTTCAAAAGCTGCTCGATCTCCTCGACGTGTTCGGTCTCGGTGGCAACCTGCTGCCTCACAAACGCCTCCAGCGCCGGGTCGCCTTTCACGCGCGGGAGCAAATCCTTGTACGCGTCGAGCGCTTGCTGCTCAAAACAAAGCGCCTCGGCCAGCGCATCGAGAAAACTGATCGGCTTGCCTTCCAGATCCACGTGAATCTTCAGTCGCGGCGTATGGCCGAGCTTGCGAATGTGCGCGGCGATCGCTTCGGCGTGCTCGGCGGTTTCCTTCATCGCTCCGTCAAAAAATTTCTCCGCCTTCTTGCGGTCGGCGTCGTTGAGCCGATACCGAAGCTGGAAATAACGCAGATAGGCTTCGGCCTCTTCGGCCATCAAGCCGTTCAATTCGTCCACGATTTCTTCGCGGCTGACTTTGGTCGCGTGTTTGCTCATGTTGTCGGAGTGAGTATTTTTGCATCCGCCCGATTTTCCTTGAATCGCGTCAGCAATTCGTCTCGTAGTGCGGAATCGGATTCGAGAAATTTCATGAATTGCACCAGCCGTTCACCGGTCGGGTCGCTGATGAGATGCTCGACCTTGCAACTATCAATTTCCGCTTGCGGCTCGGCCACGCCCAATACATCGGTCAGAAACGATTTCAGCACGGCTTTTTTTCCGATAACACCCTGCACGATTTTTTGGCCTTTGAGCGAAAGCTTTACCTGCCGATGCGAATCGGTCTCGACCAAACCGCGTTTCTTGAGAGTCCGCAGGTTGATCGAGACACTGCCACGGGTGATGCTAAGGTGTTTGGCGATGTCGGAGACACGCGCCCAGCCGCCGTATTCGAGGCCAAGCTCGTGAATGGCAATAAGATGATGCGCCGCGCTATGCGTCAGCTCGTTGTGCTCAAACTCTTTCCAAGTTTCCATGCTGGTCGAAGTATATTCCAACTGTTTGATATGTCAAACAAAAAGTTAGTGTGACTAATTGTTGACTTTGGGGTAATTGAATTATGGCAAAAAATCTTATGCAGCGCATAATTATTTGATAAACCACGAATTTCGCGAATAACACGATAGTTTTGATTGCTTCAGCTCTTGACACATCGCTTATCCGGTCGCGCCTTGACTTATGATTTGCCGAGAGTAGGCTGCTCGCAATTCAAACGATTCAGAAAAGCTCTCTCATGAAGAAAAGCCTACTTTCCTCCCCTGTCGAACTACGCCTAATTGTGGCGACGGCAGACATCGCCGGGTTTGCGCGAGCGGCGCAGACGAAAACCGACCGGGAAACTTTCGACTTGCTAGACGAGTTTTACGAGATCGTTGACGCGGTTGTGAAAAAAGCGGATGGACAAGTCATCAAGTTCATGGGGGACGCCGCCCTGATGATTTTTCCCATCGAACGACCGCCGGGAGCGATTCGCGCGCTGCGAAGCCTTCGTCGTGAAACCAAAAATTGTCTCGCGCGATTCAGCCCCGATTGCTACTTGTTCGTCAAAGCGCATGTTGGCACAGCTGTTTGTGGCATGATCGGGACAGCGGCGGAAAAGCGGTTCGATGTTATTGGCAAAACGGTGAACGAACTGTTCAAAATGAAGTCACGCGAATTTGTCCTTTCGTCCGAGTTGAAGAAATTGGCGAAACAGAAAATTTAGTGATGGCCACAAAAAATGTTTACCCGCCAAGCTTTTTGGAGGGCACAAAAGTCACAAAACCTATTCGGATTTGTGTTTCTTGCCCGCTGCAGCGAGCGAATAGTCCGTTCGGGTTGGGGTTCCACTCCAAGTCTTGCGGATTCGACGAAACTGGGCGAGAATTCCGATGAATGAAGGATGGATTAATCATCGCATTACTGTTCGCCGGTGGCATCGCGGCGGGATTCGAGCCTCCCAACGAAGCGCAACGCGCCGCCGCCATTGGAACGACTGACAATTTATCGCCGGGTTTGAAAACCACACTTGATCCAAAGTATTATGACCCGATCGAAACGCCAGAGCCAAATGATTGGCTGGGAGCACACGAAGAAGACGGCCAGACATTCGATCAATTTATCCGCACGAAAGTCAATCGCCCTGACAAAACACGACGGAAGATTTATTTGCTGCCACTCGGAGACTTTCCCAAAGACCAAAGTCCTCCACTCGACGCGCTCCAAGAATACACGGCGTCGTTCTTCGGGCTTGAGACGGTTGTTCTTCCGGCGCAACCGCTCGATCTGAAAACGATAACCAATCGCATCAACTCGAATACAAAAAAGCGTCAGCTACTTGCCGACGACCTGCTCGCAATGCTAAAGCCAAAGCTCCCGGAGGACGCGTTCTCCTTGATCGGCATCACGATGGAAGACTTGTATCCTGATCCATCCTGGAACTTTGTGTTCGGGATGGCGCAGCCGGAGAAGCGAGTCGGCGCGTATAGTTTTGCGCGATACGATCCGGCGTTCTACGGCGAAAAACGCACTGGAGACACTCCCAAACTCCTGCTTCGCCGTTGCTGTAAAATTCTCTCTCACGAAATCACCCATCTCTTCGGCATCAAACACTGCATTTATTTTCGGTGCGCCATCAATGGCATCAACCATCTTGCCGAGGGTGATTCGCGCCCGATGCACCTTTGTCCCGTCTGTTTGCGCAAACTCGGCAATGGCGTTGGGTTCGGCGTTTTGGCTCGCTACCGCGCGCTGGAGCGTTTTTACAAAACATACGGCTTCGATGGCGAAGCGGTCTGGACAGAACAACAAATCAAACGCATCAGCGAGACGAAGTAAGCCTTCCTATCATGGCGCAAACTTCACGCACACCGGTTTGCCGACTTCAACGGTTTGGCCCGTCGGCTTGAGCGTGCCGGTTTTCGAATCAATGCGGAAGACTACAACGGAGTCGGAGTTCTGATTCGCCGCGAGCAGCCATGTTCCCGTTGGATCAATGCCGAAATTGCGCGGCACTTTGCCCTGGGTTGATTCGTGACCGATCGGAGCCAGTTTTCCCGTTGCACCGTCAATCCCGAAGATCGCGATGCTGTCGTGGCCACGATTCGAGCCGTAGAGAAACTTTCCCGACGGATGAACCTGTACCTCGGCGGTCGAGGTGTTCCCCTGAAAATCAGCGGGCAGTGTGGAGATCGTCTGGATTTCCGTCAGGGAACCCTTTGTTGCATCGAAGGTGAATGCCGTCACGGTCGAACCCATTTCGTTGATGACATACGCGAACTTACCGTTCGGATGAAATGCAAAATGACGCGGACCACCGCCCGGCGGCACCGAGACCGACGGCGGGTCGTTGGCTGTGAGCGTTCCCTTCCCCGCGTCGAAGCGGTAGATCATGACTTTATCAATACCGAGGTCGGCGACGAACGCGAACCGATTTGCGGGATCGAGATTGATGGAGTGAGCATAGGGCGCTTGCTGTCGCTGGGGATTGACGCTTTTGCCCGTGTGTTTCACAGCGGCGCTTGCTTCGCCCAGTTTTCCATCGTCACCGATGGGAAACGCCCCCGCTGTGCCGCTGCTGTAGTTGGCGACAAACGCGAATTTGCCAGCCGCATCCACGGCGATGTGGCACGGACCCTGCCCCTGGGACGGTTGCTGATTGAGCAGCGTCAGTTTGCCGGTGGCAACGTCGCGCGCGTAGGCGCTAACGGCGCCGGATTTTTTGCCGTCGAATTGATCCATCTCCCCGACGGCATAAACGAATTTCCCACTCGGATGAATTGCCAGGAACGACGGGTTTTTCGTTTCCGCGGCGAGTGTAACATTTTGGAGTGAACCACTTTTCAAATCCAACTCACCGACATAGATCCCTTTGCTTTTTCCACCCGAATAAGTGCCGAAATAAACGGTAACTTTCTCCATCTTGGCGATCCTTTCTTTCGAAGCGTCCTGACCCTGGAGGCGGATACAACTGACGAGTCCGACGAGGAGACACATTGACAACAAAAGTCTAGGCGGGATAATCCGTTTCATCAGCGCAATTTACTAAAAACGCCCGTCCACGGCGATCACAAAGTTGATTCCGGGCTCGTTCAATCCCGAACCGTGGACGCGGTAGTCTTTATTCGTGAGATTTTCGAGGGCAGTCGTCAATGTGAAATGTTTCCCGAGTTGCGCTCCGCCGCGGACGCTGGCCACTGCATAACCGGGCGTGCCACCGGGCGGGATCCGCTGGGTATCACGCTGATCGCCGGACGACAAATGTTCCTGGTCATCGGCCATGGTCAGGATGGTTTCCGCCCAGTATTTCTTGGTCGGATGATCCCATCGCAGACCGAGATGCGCCGTCGGAGGCATCATCTTGTCGAGCGGCTCATCTTTCTTGACGGATGCGGACGTGGGAAATTGCGTCACCCGGCCATTCACCCACGCAAAGTTGCCGAATGCGGTCAGTTGCGGATGAAACCGCCAGCTAGCCCCCAGTTCGATGCCGTGAACGTAACCGTCACCCGCATTGCGTTTCACTACGTCGGTTTCCGGAGTGATGGGATCATCTTGCGGCACGCGGATGATCATATCGTTGATGTCGGTGAAAAAATACGCCGCCTGCGCTGTGAAATTGTCGTGTTGCGTTTTGAAACCGATCTCGCTTGTCAGGAAATATTCCGGCTCAAGCCCCGGCGACGGCACTTCCAATTCGCCGCTACGGGCGACGTCCAGCCGGGTGAGGTCGGAGAGGTTAGGCGCTCGAAATCCCTGTGAAACACCCGCGAAAATCTTCCAGTGATCTTTTTCGTCCACGTGCCACATTGCGCGCGCGCTGCCCACCAGGGCATCCCACGAATCGGACAGGGCGATTGGCGCTTTTGTGACGGGGTCCTCGACGCGGTTGGCATCTGCCGCGGCGTGTGTGAAACGCGCGCCGAGGATCAGGTCGAGCCGGTCGTGCGCGGGAATTTCGTTTTGCACAAACACGCCGAGCAAATCATAAGACGCATCATCGGCAACCGGGCCTTGAATGCGCGTTGCTTCCAGCGATCCGTTGGCCGCAAAATCGCGGCGGAACGAATCCACTTCGTCGTGATAATAATCCACGCCATACGTCCAGCGTCCCACGGAACTGGGGCTTTGGAACTGAACGCCGATGCCTGCCGTGCCAACCTCGAACCCTTGGAGGTTAGTTTTGTCATTGCTGCGCCGCCGAAATTCCTGTTCCTCCTGCTGTTGCCACGAAAGGCTCAACTTCACCCCATCCAACCAGCCGCCGATTTTCTCTCGCTCGACTTGCAGATACGTGAGAGTGCGGTCCTGATCGAAAACCAGTTTTTTGTCTGTGCCGACCGACGTTCCGTGCCAACCCGACGCGAAAACCGTGCGATGCGTCCGCCAAGCGTTGTCCTGGTCAACCTGCTGATGCGCCAGCACTATCCTCGTGTGTTCCGCGGGATGAAATTCCAATTTTAGGTCGCCGTCCAGCTCGCGGTAACCGGTCTTTGGTTGTTCACCGACTTTCTCGCCGCCGATGACGTTTCCAAAATCCTTTATCGTCCCACCAATCAACACGCCGAACGTTTTACCCGCGTTTGCGCTCAATTCGAAACGCGAGACGTGCGATTGCTCGGCGCTGCTGTAGCGGTAATGGACGCGCCGATCCCAATCGAACGGCGCGACAAATTCTTCCCGACTGCGCGTGAGGGCGTTGACGGTGCCGCCGATGGCATCGCTGCCGAACAAAACGGAAGACGGTCCTTTGACCACTTCCAGTTGGCGAATCGTAAAGGGGTCAACCGTATTCCAGTATTGGTTTGGTCCTTCGCGAAACGTGGAATTATTGAGCCGAATCCCGTCAATCATAAACAGCGTGCGAAACCCGGTGAACCCCCGCAGATAGGGCGACCCTTGGCCGTGACTGGTCTTTTGCACCATCACGCCCGGCACTTCTTCGAGCGCTTCCGGCACCGTTCGCGAGAGGCGGCGATACTGCAGATCCCGTTCGTTGAGCACGTCCACCAGCGCCGGCACGGTCAGCGCCGGTTCTTCCTGGCGCGTGCCGGTGATTACCATTTCCGGCAATCGCACCGGCTCATCGGCTTTGGCGGGCCAGTCGGCGACAACGAACGCGATTAAAAACAACGACGCAACCAATCGAAACATGAAACTCTCCTTTGCGTGATTCGTTGCGCTCGAGAAGAAAAAGTTACTTCTGGGATTCAATTATTGTTTCCGCCGCGAGATTTCCCTGCGATGTGACCAGCCAAATCCGATAGCGCCCCGGTTTCAGCGTCGAATCCCTGTCCACCGGCCGGCCAAAGACACGGTCAACCGTTTGCCCCACCGCAACGGTCAACGGCGGCGAAATCACGCGTTGAACTTCGCCAAAGGGATCACTGGTCACGACATCGGTAATCACCAACGGTTTTTGACTCTGATTGCGGATTGTCACTTCATACTCAATGGCCGGCGGATAGATGAAAAACTGCTGCACCGCAACGCGTTTTACCGCCAGACCGAGCGCGGCTGGATTTTTTGCGGGAGAATAAAACCAAATGATTGTCCCCAGGACGGCCGCCGTTGCGATCAGCATGATCAAGCCCCACAACCGTCGCTTTCCCTGTTCCCGCGCCAAAACAGACAGGCCAATGGACATCAATCGCGTGCGCACCGAAGCGGAAGGCGGTGGTGATTGGCGCGCTAATTCTTCCGCGCCGCGTTTAACCGCCTCGAAACCACGCTCCAAAGCCGCGCAGTCCGCGCAGCCAGCCAGGTGCGAACGCATTTCATCACGCTTCTGGGCGGGAAGCTCGCCGTCCGCATAGGCCGACCATTCCGCCGCCGTGTAATGAGATTCGGTCGCGTTGCTCATTTTTCGTCCCTCAATTCGCGAATCAACCGTTGCCGCGCGCGGAACAGAGTCGCCCGGACTTGTTCGATGTCGGCGTCGAGCGACCGTGCGATTTCCTCGTAGCTCATTTCCTCGAAACTCCGCAGCGTGATCGCCGCGCGCTGCACTTCGGGCAAGTCGTCAATCGCCGCCGACAACCTCTCCCAAAACTCTTTACCGCTGACTTCCTGCGCGGGTGACAGCGTCGTGACAGGCTCGACGGCGGTATCTTCGAGCGAGTCGGTTCGTCCTTCCTTGCGTCCGCGTTTGCGCAAGTGCATCAAACAAACCTTTGTCGCCACGGCCATCACCCACGTCGAGAGTTTCGATCGACCGCGAAACCGTGGCACGGCTTTGAACACCGCGATGAACGCTTCCTGCGTGACGTCTTCCGCGTCCCGTTCCCCGACCATCCGGCGCGCGAGGTAAAAAACGGGCTGACGATACGCGTCGTAAAGAGAACCGAGCGCCGTTGGGTCGCCGCGCCGGCACCGTCGCAAAGTTTGTTCGTCCAGATCAACCATCGCATCATTGTAATGGGTTGCCGTCCAAAAGCCAAAGTTTCCCCTTTCTTGCGGCAATGATATTTACCCCCCTTGCAATCTGCGCGGCATGGGGTAGTTTTACGACGCTTTTGCTATGGCGAATCCATTCAAAACAATTCGGGATGATTTTCGGGCGGTGCTGGAGCGCGATCCGGCGGCGCGCGAGACGCTTGGCGGGCTGGAAGTGGTCTTGAGCTACGCCGGGTTCCACGCGCTTCTATCGCATCGGTTTTGCCACTGGCTCCACACGCGGCTCCGGCTCCCGCTTTTCCCAAGGCTGATTTCCCAATTCACGCGGTTTTTGACGGGCGTGGAGATTCATCCGGGCGCGACGATCGGCAACGGATTTTTCATTGATCACGGCACCGGTGTGGTAATTGGCGAGACAACCGAAGTCGGCGAGAACGTGACGATTTTTCAGGGCGTCACGCTGGGTGGCACCGGCAAAGACCGTGGCAAACGCCATCCTACCATTGGCGACAACGTGGTGATTGGTTGCGGCGCGAAAATCCTCGGCGCAATCCGTATCGGCAACAATTGCAAAGTCGGCGCGGGCAGTGTCGTGCTCAAGGATGTGCCGGACAATTGCACGGTGGTAGGTGTACCGGCGGTGATCGTGCGACGGGACGGTCAACGCCGGAGCGGCATTGATCTCGACCATGCGGACATACCCGACCCGCTGGCCGAGCGGCTGGCGCTGGCGGAGAACGAAATCGAGCAGCATATCAAAGCGCATCTGACGCGCGTCATGGAGGAGTATCGGAAAGCGGAAGAGGCGAAGGAGCGCGGATATCGCGCTTGACGGCGCAAGTGGAATGGCGTTGAATCGTTGAATAGTTAAAACGTTAAATAGATTGCGCTCGGTTCAACGATCTAACCTTTCAACCATTCAACGATCTCAATGCGAAGCATTTACCTCGATCACAACGCCACGACCCCGCTGCATCCGACCGTGTTGGACGCGATGCTGCCCTGGCTGCGCGAGCAATACGGCAATCCATCCAGCATTCATGCTCTCGGTCGTCACGCGCGGGCGGCTGTGGACGACGCGCGCGCGCGATTGGCGGGATTGCTCGGAGCGCGCGCAAACGAAATCATCTTCACCGCTGGCGGCACGGAAGCGGACAATCTCGCGCTTTTCGGTGTTGCTCACGCTAACATGAAACACGGACGGCATATCATCACCAGCAGCATCGAGCATCACGCAGTCCTGGACGCGGCCAAGCATTTGCAAAAACAGGAAGGGTTTGATGTGACATATCTTCCGGTGAACCGCGAATGTTTGGTGTCGCCGGACGACGTGGCGCGGGCGGTGCGGCCGGATACGATCTTGGTAAGCGTGATGACGGCGAACAACGAGACGGGGACGATTCAGCCGATCGCGGAAATCGGGAAACTGTGCGACTCGCGGGACATATTATTTCACACGGATGCCGTGCAAGCGTTTGGGAAGATGCCGTTACGATTGAATGCCGATCTGCTCTCCATTTCCGCCCATAAATTCTACGGTCCGAAAGGGGTGGGCGCGCTGGTGGCACGGAGCGGTGCGGAGTTCGATGCGCGGCAAATTGGAGGTTCACAAGAAATGGAGAAGCGGGGCGGGACGGAGAACGTGGCAGGTATCATTGGGATGGTGCGGGCGGCGGAATTGGCGACGGAGAAATTGGAAGAAGGAACAAATCGGCTGCACGCGGTCACGGAAAAACTTTGGAGCGGCATCGCGGCAGACGTGCGCGGCGTGCATCGCAACGGTCACGCGGAGAATCGGGTACCCAACACCCTAAACGTCAGCTTCGAGGGTGGAATCGATGGCGAGGCGTTGTTGATCGCGCTGGACTTGGCAGGAATAGCGGTATCGAGCGCATCGGCATGCGTGGTAGGGACGGCGCAACCGAGTCATGTGCTACGGGCGATGGGATTGCCAAACGACCAGGCACGCGCGGCGGTGCGGTTTAGCCTGGGAACCCAAACGAGTGAAGCGGACGTCGATTATGTGATCGAGGCGTTGCCACGCATCATCGAGCGATTGCGGTCCGTTGCTGTTGCAAAGTGAATGAAGATTTGAGACGAGCGATGAAAGTTTCCCTCCAATTTCCATTCCCTTTGCACCAGCGAACTTTCTAAACTTCACGCTTGCGTGTGTGGAAACGAGTGGTATAGTTCGTGGCCGATGCACTCTGGCTGGAAGCGAAACAGACTCCGACCATTCTTCAAGAGACCGCGCGCGCGCCACGAGCTTTGCGCTGAGGTATTGGAGCTGCGCCAAGTGCCGGCAACCTTAACCGTGGGAACGCCGGTGAACGTGAGTTTGCGGGCTGACAACCAAGCCGAGACTTCGATTGCCATCAACCCCACCAATCCGCTGAATTTGTTCCAAGCATCGAATCTCGATACCGGATCCGGAATGCAAGCGACGGTCAGTATCGACGGCGGTACGACTTGGTCAAGGAGGACGATCGCGGGGGGCGGCGACGGTCTTCCGGTGGGATGCTGCGATCCGAGCGCGGTTTTTGATGATTTCGGGAATTTGTATTTTACGTACTTGAGCGATGCTGCGGACGCGATCATTGTCACATTGAGCACGAACGGCGGAACGAGTTTTACTTCCTTGGGAGCAATTGCGACCGGGTCGGTGGACCAGCCGACGGTGGTTGTTGGCCCGGGACAAGGCGGGACAGGAAACACAGTTTGGGTTTCATTTCGAGGCACCAATGGGTTGATGTCGGCCTCCGGCGCAACGGTTACGGGTCTGGGTGTAATCAGCTCGTTTAGCACGCCGCAAGATGTGCCCGGATCTGCCAACGGAAATTTTGGCGATATTGTAGTGGGGCCAAATGGGCAAGTAATGATTTCGTATCAGACGCCGGTTGCTGGTGAAGGACCCTCAACGATCCAAGCTCATCTTGATCCGGATGGACTTGGTGTGCAGCCATTTGGCGCTGCGATCGTTATGATCACCACAAACGTTGGTGGATTTGACGCGATCCCTGCGCAGCCAAATCGGACTGTGGATGCGGAGTCTGGGCTGGTATGGGATCGAAGCGGCGGGTTGTTTCACGGTCGTGTGTATATGGTGTACACCGAAGAAAGCCCAAGCGAAAGCAACGACTTGGATATCTTTGTTATCAGTTCGGACGATGACGGAGCAAACTGGAGTTTACCAATTCCGGTCAACGATGACACCGGAACCAACAGCCAATTTTTGCCGCGGATGGCACTGGACCAAACGACAGGCAATTTGGCCGTGAGCTGGTACGATGCGCGCAATGATGCGGCTGGTAATAATGACGTGCAATTTTTTGCGTCCTTGAGCACGGATGGCGGCTCCAGTTTCCTTTCCAACGTCGCCGTCAGCGGCGGATCGTCCAATGCCACACTCGCCGGGTTCTTTTATGATTTTGAGTTTGGTGATTACACCGGATTGGATTTCTTCAACAATGTTTTTTACCCGTCCTGGTCTGACAATTCAAACAGCACCGGAGATAATCCTCCCATCGGATTCGAACGCCCGCTCGACATCTACACCACGCGCGTGACTGTCGATAGCTCTCCCATTATCGGGCTGCCAACGGTATCCATTTTCCCCTCGGATGCCAACGCAGCAGAGCCGACCAATTCGGGAAGTTTTGTCATCAGCCGAACCGGCGACACAACAGCCGCGCTTGTTGTCAATCTCGCCATTGGCGGAACCGCGATTACCGGTACCGATTACAGTTCTGTCACCAGCCCCGTCACCATCCCAGCCGGATTTGTTTCCACCACGATCAATATCACTCCCATCGATGATTTGCTGGGAGAAGGTACGGAAACCGTGGTGCTCTCCATCGCAACGGGAGCCACATACGAAATCGCAACATCCAGCAGCGGGACGGTCAACATCACCGACAACGAGATCGCCGGCATCATCATTACCGATTCCGTCCTTCCTTCGGACGATTTTCGGCTGTCGTTTGGCGGAGTGAAAGTCGGCACCAACAAAACCGAATTTCTGATCATTCAAAATACAACTACCCAAACGCGCACCATTACATCGTGGTCTGCCGCGTCGCCTTTTTTCCTGACGCCAACCAATCTTGCCAACAACGCCGCCGATGATATCGTCCTCGCCCCGCTTGCCAATGTTGTTCTCGCTGTCACGTTCCTTCCCTCCGATCAACTCGTCCACCGCTCAAACGTTTTTATCCTGACCGATGACCCCGATCAACCCACTATCACCGTTGCCGTGGATGGCAACGGACAGCTTGCCGACCTTGTTCAGACATCCAACAGCAATAATCGGTTTGTATTTAGCGATGGCAATTCCTTTACCAATATTCTTTACTTCCATGGCCCCGGCCAGGCGACCGTTACGTTCACGCCAGATAACCACATCTCCACGCTCACTTTCAGCGGAACAACTCGCAAAACAAAATATCGCCTGATATCCAATGGCACCGCGGAAGTCGGTAACATCGCCAACGACTTGATTCTTGGTTCCGGGCTGGGCGACCTTGTCATCGAAGGGAATGTTGACGACCTCGCTTTGACTTCCTCCACTTCCACCATCAACAACATTGTCATCGAAGGAAATGTGGCTGGAGGAAGCATCAGTGGCGCGGTTAGCCTATTCCAAGCCGGCACTCTCGGATTGCCATCCAAAAACACTCTCAATTTCTCAAGCTCCATCCGTACTCTCCGGATCGGTGGCAATGCCGCCGGCAATATCAACATCGCCACCACAGCCGGTTCTCCCGGCAATCTCGGACTTTTGAGCGTCGGCGGTAACGCCGCCAATCTCAATGTCTCGGTCAACGGCAATATCGGTTCGGTCCGTGTCGTCGGCGATGTCACCGGCCAATTCATTGCCACAGGCAATATCTCCAGCATCACCGGCCAATCCATCAGCGCCCTCATCAGCGCCGGGTTCGGACTCGACGGTCTCCGTAATAGTGACGGCACCGAGGCAGCCGCCACCATTGGCAAAATTCTGACCACCGGCAAAACAGGCACCATCCTCGGAAATATCTCCGGCACCATCCAAGCCACCGCAGGCATTAATGTCGTCACCGCAGCAAATCGGATCACGGTCGGCGTGTTCGGTGGAAACATCCACTCCGACACTTTCATCAATGCCATCAAAGCACGCGACAATATCTCCGTTGCTATCGCCGCCGTTGGTCGCATCGGCTCGATCAACACCGCCAGCACCGACCGCACCACCGACGGCGACCTCACCGGAAATGTCACCGCCGCCGCCATTCAATCCGTCATCTTGGAAGGACTCCGCACCGGAGTCATCACCGTGACCCCCTCGGTTTTGATCGTGGACTCCGACGGCGATGGAAAATAATCGCCACATTTGTGTGTTGGGTTGAACGCTCGTTCGTTGTAACCTGTCGAAACTCCAGTGCGTTTCTCCCGAAAACTTCGACGCTTCACATCTCGCTCGCGCCCGTTCATCGCGGAAGCGTTGGAGCTTCGACTCTCCCCAACCGCCTGGCTCTGGCTGAATTTTGACGGCGGGATCATCACCCAGGACCGTGCCGACAGCATTACGTTGCCGGACAACGACAACGACGCGACCACGCCGGCACAAATCACAATGCCCAAGTTCGACCTGTCCGCTCTCGGTTTCGGAGGGCAGGAAGAGACAGTCATCAATAATGTTCTCGGGTTCGTTCGAGAAGATTATGCTGCGTACGACCTGCATGTCGCTCTCGACCCGCCCTTCCCCGAACCCTACACGACAGTCTATATCGGCGGTTCGCCGGCGTTGATTGACATGCAAAACCTGTTCGGTATTGCCAGTACGATCGATCAAGGCAACGTCAACGAAACTCCCGACGGCACATGGGACCCAAACAAATGGGATATCGCTCTGGTTTTCCCCGAACAATGGTCGTTGGGTGGCGACAACAGCACCAATATGACGGTGCAAGAATTTTCCGAACAACTCGCCGAAGTGGTCAGCCACGAAGCGGCTCATACGTTTGGCCTGCGTCATCTGGAAAACGACCCGCATTCGATCATGAGCGCAACGGCGCCGCCCGATGTTTTCATCAGCTTTGGCATTGGCGATTTGCAGGACACCACCGAGGAAACCGGCGAGCAAGACAGCGCGATCAAACTTGGCCAGAACCTTGATTTTAAGGATACCGCTGAACTGAATCACGGTACCAACACAGCGACCGCGACGCCGTTGCCCGCGAATGCCCACGTAGAAGGTGTGTTGCGCAACTGGACAGATGTAGATTTTTTCCAGCTCGCGCCCACAACAAACACCAATTATACAATCGCCCTTCACACCGACGGATTTACCAACCTCGACCCATTTGTTGGAGTACTCGACACAGATGGTAACCTGCTGACCAACACGCTCATTCCGGTTCAATCATCCGGCATCACGGTCTTCCCAAGCGGTGGCTTAGTAACGATGGAGAACGGCGCTGCCGCGGGGTTCGTCGTCGTTCTCAATAGCCAGCCATCGGCAGATGTGGCGATTGGCTTATCCAGTTCCGATTTAACCGAAGGCACAGTAACGCCAGCCTCGCTTACCTTCACATCCGCCAATTGGAACACGCCCCAAGTCGTCACGGTCACGGGCGTGGACGACGCATTGGCCGATGGCGACATTTCGTATTTCATTGTTACAGCGCCCGCCGTCAGCACGGATACCAACTACAGCGGACGCGATGCTGCCGATGTTTCCGTTACCAACCTAGATCATCAACCGGGAATTACTGTCACACCGACATCCGGACTCCAAACCAACGAGAACGGTACGACGAGCACATTTTCAATCGTACTCAATGCCGTCCCCAGCGCCAACGTCATCATCGGTCTTACCAGCGATAATACAACGGAAGGCGCCGTCGCCCCCACATCTGTCACTTTCACACCGGCAAATTGGAATACTCCGCAGACCGTCACGGTAACGGGTGTGGACGATGGCAATGTGGATGGCTCTGTCTCGTTCAATATTGTCACGGCAGCGGCAACTAGCACCGATGCCAATTACAATGGAATTGATCCTGACAATGTCGCGGTGATCAATCACGACAACGATGTGGCGGGCATCAACGTAACGCCCGTCGCCGGTCTTTCGACCACTGAAACTGGCGGTACTGCCACGTTCACGGTGACACTCAATAGCCAGCCGACGGCGGACGTGACAATCGCGCTGTCGAGTTCGGACACAAGCGAAGGAACAGTTGCTCCGGCTGCTATTACGTTCACCGCCGCCAACTGGAATACGCCGCAAACCGTCACCATCACCGGCGTGGACGACGTGCTGGCTGATGGCGACATCTCTTACTCAATCGTAACGGCGCCCGCCGTCAGCACGGATGCGAATTACAGTGGTCGCGACGCCGCCAATGTTTCCGTAATAAATCTCGATCATGAGCCGGGTTTCACTGTCGCACCGACTTCCGGTTTGCAAACCAATGAGACCGGAGCAACCAGTACATTCACGGTCGTGCTCAACGCCGCGCCAACCGCCGATGTGGCTTTCAGCGTGAGCACTAATCTGGCAACTGAAGGTACTGCGTCAGTTTCGTTGCTTGTCTTCACCTCGACAAACTGGGATACACCGCAACCTGTAACTGTCACCGGCGTGAACGATGCGATTGCCGATGGGAACATTCCCTACTCAATCGTTACGGGTATCGCCACAAGCGCTGACCCGAACTACAACGGAATCAATCCCGACGACGTTACTGTAATTAATAATGACAACGAAAACACGGGCATTACCGTCAGCCAAACCACGGGTCTGATCACAACCGAGAATAGTGGCACGGCTGCTTTCAAAGTTGTCCTCAACACCGCCCCTACTGCGGATGTCGCCATCGCTCTCGGCAGTTCCGACACAACCGAGGGCGCGGTATCGGCTTCGCTTCTTGTTTTTACATCGACCAATTGGAATATCCAGCAGACTGTCACAATCAACGGCGTAGATGATTCCGTCATTGATGGTAATATTGCGTTTTCCATCACCACATTCGCCGCGACAAGTGCGGACGCCAATTACAACGGTCTCGACCCTGCTAATGTCAGCGTCACCAATACCGATAATGAATCTGCCGGAATCACGATTAGTCCGGTGGTTGGATTGTCCACCACCGAAAGCGGTGGCACGGCTAGTTTTACAGTTGTTCTCACGGCTGCGCCGACGGCGGATGTTACCATCCCACTCTTCAGTTCAGATGCAACGGAAGGAACGGTATCGCCTTCTACGATTACGTTTACCCCTGCCAATTGGAACACCCCGCAAACCGTTACCATTACCGGTGTGGACGATGTCGCCGCCGACGGAAACGTTACTTACCTCATCACAATCGGGGCGGCTACGAGCACCGACATCACCTACAGCGGTTTGGATGCGACCGACGTGACCGTTACCAATCTCGACAACGAAAATGCCGGCATCACCGTCAGTCATACCAGCAACCTCGCCACCACGGAAATTGGTGGCACGGCAACTTTTTCCGTTGTTCTCAACACGGCCCCCACCGCGAACGTCACTATTCCATTGTCGAGCACCGACACAACCGAAGGCACGGTCGTACCCGCCTCTCTCACATTTACCCCTGCCAACTGGAATACCCCGCAAACCGTCACGGTCACCGGCGTGGAAGATTTAATCCTCGATGGCAACGTTGCTTTCGACATCACCACTGCCCCGGCAACCAGTACGGACCCGGCCTACAACAATCGCGATGCCTCGAACATTTCGCTGACCAATCAAGACAACGAATTCATCGGGATTTCAGTCAATCCCACGTTCGGGTTGCTTACCACCGAAAGTGGTGGCACGGCTAGTTTCACTGTCGTTCTTAACGCACCCCCTACTGCGGATGTCACCGTTGCGGTAAGTAGCAGCAACACGAATGAAGGCACGGTGGCTCCCGCATCCCTAACGTTCACCTCGGCAAACTGGAACACCCAGCAAACGGTCACGGTCACTGGAAGCGATGACGATGCAGTGGACGGCGCGGTGAGTTTTACGATCATCACCGGTACTGCAGTCAGCGCTGACCTCGGTTATTCGGGCATCAATCCCGACGATGTTGCCGTGGCGAATCTGGATGACGACGCGAGCGTGGCCGATCACCTTAGTTTTAGTGCCACGGCGGGTCAGACGTATTATGTTGCCGTCTCCGGCGCTGGGGGTGAATCCGGAGCGCGAAGTTTTGAGGGTCTGGATGTGACCGACACTTCTGATGTCGAACCACCCGACACACATCTTGCCGCCGGTCCCGATCATCTTGTCGAGGTTGTGAATACCGCCATCGCATTTTTCGACAAGGACAGCGGCACGAATCTTTTCACGCAGGAACTCGCAACCTTTTTCCTGCCGACAGGACCCAGTACGAAAATTTTTGACCCGGTAGTAACCTATGACGAGCAAGCCGGGCGATTCATCGTGGTCACTCTCGACCTTAACGAATCGCTACAACTTTCGTCTCTCCTCCTGGCGGTGTCCAATACATCGGATCCCCAACAAGGATTCACCGAGATGCATCGGATTTTTGTTGCGGAACCGAGTTTGTTCGGTCCGGAATCCACGTGGGGCGATTATCCCAAACTGGGATGGAACGCCGACGCGGTCGTAGTCAGCCTGAACATGTTCACGTTTTTGACGGATTTCTACGATCACACGAGCATCGTCAGTTTTGACAAATCCACTTTGCTCGATGGCAATCCAACGACCGTGACGTTCTTCGATGTCAATCGTGACGCCACGCATTTCACAATGGCTGCTGCGCCGATGCACGGCTCGGTCACCGGCGATCCAATGTGGTTCGTGGCTGAAGGACTGATTCCCGGCACCGTCACGGTCACTCGCATGACCAATGTATTGAGTGCAGCACCCGTCTTTACGGATTTCCCGGTGCTCGTGCCTGCTTACGATTCAGCAGTCCCACCCACCGATCCGGGCGGGGAACTCGATCCGGGCATTGATTCGCGCATGTTGAACGCGGACTGGCGCGGCACACGGTTAGTGGCAGCCCACCAGGTCGCCATCGATGACCAAACGGTCGCGCGCTGGTACGAATTCAATACAGCGATCGTTCCCATCCTCTTGCAATCAGGCGACATCTTTCCTCCCACCAGTGATGGCGCCACGTATTATCCATCCGTGGCCGTCGCCGCCAATGGCGACATCGGTCTCACGTTCATCCAATCGTCCGATAGTGAAGAGATGTCCATGTACGTGACACGCCGCGGTTTTCTCGACCCATTCGGATCGATGGACGATCCAACTCTGGTCAAGGCCGGGCTTGGAAATTATGGTGGCGACCGCGCGGGTGATTACAGCGGCATCGCAACGGATCCGGTGACCGGCTCGACGTTTTGGGCGGCAAATCAGTATGCGCTCGCTGGCAGTGGAGCGAACTGGGGCACTTGGATTGCAAGTTTTCCTGCCTTGCCCAATTCCGCCGACTCACGCTCCAGCGGGTCGTATTCTCTTGAAATCAGCGATGGTCTCCTAACACCAAACCTGATCCCTACAGCGACGCTCGCATTCGGCAATGTCCAACTCGGCCAGAAAAAGACGCTGAATCTGCTCCTGACCAATACAGGAAACGAAACTCTCGACCTCTCGGCGATTACCATCACCAGTCCCTTCACTCTCGCGACACCAATCTCAATCTCGAACGCCCTCGATGACCTGATGCTTGAACCCGGCCAAAGCGCCACTCTCGCCGTCACGTATCAACCCACGCTCAACGCCCCGCAAAACGGCACCATTACATTTACCAGCAACGACACATCTGCGCCTGTGGTCGCTCTCTCCGGCGCAGGCACGAATCTCATTCAAAGCGGCACCAACAATCGGTCTTTCACCTTCACCGATCAACAGGGCAGACTAGTGACGGTAAAATATTCCGGGCCGGGCAACGCCGCCATCAGCTTCACCAATTCCAACGGCGTCGGTGTCAATATCGAAACTGTCACCTTCACCGGTGCGACCGCCTCATCGAAATGGTCGGTTGCCGCAGCAACTCCGACCGACATCGGCACGATCACAATCCCCGGCGCTTTCGGTCCGCTGAAACTCACCGCCAATGTGGATACTCTCACGGCGACCGGCATTGTAAGCCAAGTCTCGATTCTCGGCGAAGCCGGCAATGTAACTCTGGCTGGTACAACCAAACTCACATTTGGAAGCCTGGATGGTAACGTCGTTCTCAACAATTCAATTACCAGCTTCCGCATCAACGGAACTGCTTCTGGAACCATCTCCGTCGGCCCAACGAGCGCCGCCAATGTCGGCACGTTTTCCTTTGGCAACACCGTCGATGCCGCCATTGTCGTCAATGGAAGCATTTCCTCTCTTCGCGCAACTGGCACATTTGTCGGGTCATTGATCGCTTCCGCCGGCCTTGGGAGTTTGCGCGCGGCGAACCTGGATCTCACGCTGCTGGCGGTCGGTTACGGCAAAGACGGCATCGTAGGGGGCGACCCCGATGTCGGTGGATCCCTAACCTTGGCGCAATCGTTGACGGGCGATTTTCTCGCCGATACACTTCGCATCAACGGCACACTTGGCCGCCTTGCCTCTGCGGGTCGGCTTGGCGACGCGGGAAACACAATTACTGTCAATGGTGCCGTCAATCAGATTCAGGCTGTCGGAAATATTAACTCCAATATTTCCGCCGCCGGATTCGCCATCTCCAAAATCATCACCGCCAGTCCGAACCGCAGTGTGGATGGGGCGCTTAACGGCAGTGTCACCGCTGCCGCCATCCAGTCCGTCACACTCGAAGGTTTGCTCTTCGGCGTTCTCTCACCGCTCCCGGTGGTGACCGTCGTGGATTCCGACCAAGACGGACTGTAGGAGTTGCTGCCTGGTGTCGAGGCACTTGCATTTGCCGAATCTCTGGTTATCTTAGACGCTATGGTTTGCCCGGATTGTAGGAGGCAGTTTTCCGATACCTTTGTGACCTGCCCGTTTTGTAACTCGGCAGTTCGCAAAGCTCCACCCCGACCCGATACCGGAATTTTTCGGCGGGAAGATGTTTTGCCAAAACCGAAACCCGCTCCTCCACCCGAACCGCCCAAACCACCCGAAAACGCCTGCCCCGGTTGCGGCTCCACCAGCCAACTTACCCCGGTCCGCGTCCAAGCTTGGGATGATGGTTCCGTCACGCTCACAGGAAAACTCAAATATGTTTACCGGGAAATCAAAGCCCCCGGGTACTGCGTCAAATGCACCAATTACCTTTCTCAACAGCGGCTCGTTGCCAGCATGATCACCGTCACCCCCATCTTCCTGCTCGCAGTAATCCTGATGCTCGTCACCAGCAACAGCTTGCAGACTCTCGTCGGCTTGGCGATTCTCTTGTATGTCAGTTACCTGCTCAAATGGGGTAAATACACATGGGCCGACTACCTGTTCTACGGAAAAGAATTAAGCCAGCATTTCCGGCCATGGACACCCGCCGGCGAACATATCCGGTTCCCCATCAATTTCCTCTACGGAGTGATCCGGTTTAGCCTTGTGATCGCCGCCGGTATCCTCGGTGTCATGGGAGGTTCATTCTTGCATTCGTTCTTTAAGTAACCGACGTTTGCCTTCCCTCCTTGCCCTCGCTTCGGTCAACCGCTACAGTCCCACCATGCCCGCCGATTATCATATGCACACCGAGCTGACCGACGGCGTCGGTCGCCCCCGTGACTACGCCGCCGTCGCCGTCCAGCGCGGTCTCACAGAAATTGGCTGCTCCGATCACGCCCCCCTGAATTTTCTTCCGCCCGACCAAGGTCAAGGGTGGATCATGAAACTTTCCGACCTCGACAAATACGTCGGTTGGGTGCGCGACGCGCAGCAGGAATATCCACAACTTACCATCAAACTGGGTCTCGAAGTGGATTTCATTCCCGGCCACGAAGACTGGGTCCGGCAACTCGCCGCCATGCATCCGTGGGATTTTTTTCTCGGGAGCGTCCATTTCATCGGCGACTGGCATGTGGATCGCTCCGGCGAAGACTGGAAAGGATACGATATCGAAGAGCGATGGCGCGCCTATTTCGATCTCTGGACGCAAGCCGCCCAAAGCCGGCTTTTCGATTCGCTGGCGCATCCTGACTTGCCAAAAAAATTTGGACACCGACCGAAATCAGATTGTAAACCCATGTTCGAGCGCGCGTTGCGAGCGGTGAAAGAAAGCGGCTGCGCCATTGAAATCAGCACGGCTGGCCTGCGGAAACCATGCCGGGAGATTTATCCGAGCCGTGAGTTTCTCGAAATCGCATGCCGACTTGGGATCCCGGTCACGCTCGGCAGCGACGCTCACCTGCCTGACGATGTCGGAAAGGATTTTAACAAAGCCATCGAGCTTGCCAAATCCGTCGGCTATCGCGAGTCATGCAAGTTTACCAAAAGAAAATGTTCGCCCGAAAAATTGTAACCGCAAATCTGTTTCGCGGCGTTTTTACCGTCCTATCCCCCGCTCGCTGGACTCTAAAAACTTGAGTAAATGCGATAGTTCAACGGACTTGGGAATTTCTTTCCGCGCCCGCTCGATGGCCTGGCTCAAGTTCACCTTTTTCAGGAAAAGAATCTTGTACGCTTGCCGCAATTGCTTCTGCACGTCGGCGGAAATCCCGTTTCGCTCCATTCCAACCTTGTTGAGAGCGCGCACTTCGGCCGGGTGCCCGTCCGCGATCATAAACGGCGGGACATCCTGCACGACTTTTGAGCAGCCCCCGATCATTGCCATCCGACCCACGCGAACAAACTGATGAATCGCCGTGCAGCCGCCGATAACCGCGTGGTCTTCGACAACAACATGTCCCCCCAACGTCCCGGCATTGGATATGATCACGCTGTCGCCAACGATGCAATCATGCGCAATATGTGAATACGCGAGGATGTGGCAATTTTTGCCAACGACCGTTTTGTCGCCGTCCGCGGTCGCGGCATGGACCGTCACATATTCCCGCAGCGTTGTCCCCTCGCCAATTTCGACGGAGCAGATACCGCCTTTGTATTTCAGGTCTTGCGTCTGCAACCCGACGCTCGCGAAGGGAAAGATATGGCAGTTTTCACCAACAGTCGTATGGCCATCCACGATCGAGTGCGCCTCCAACCGAACGCCATCGCCCAATTTCACGTGTGCACCGATGACGCAATACGGACCGATGGATACGCCTTCGCCAATCGTTGCCCCAGTGACAATGGTCGCGGTGGGATGGATTTCGGATTTTTTCATTGCCTATACCGCCGCAAACATCAGCTCGGCTTCGCTCACGATTTCATCACTCACCTTCGCAACCCCGCCCACTTTCATCGTGGATCCACGAGACCTGAGCAATTGACATTCGATCATCAGTTGGTCTCCCGGCACAACTGGACGGCGAAATTTTGCTTTGTCGACCGAAAGCAGATACGTCTGCATGCCGTTATATTTCCCGCCTTTCATCAGTAATATCCCCCCCACCTGCGCCATCGCCTCGATTTGTAACACCCCCGGCATAATCGGATGACCTGGAAAATGTCCCTGAAAATAAGGCTCGTTATTGGTCACGTTCTTCAGCCCAATGATTTTTTCATCGCCTTCAATCTTGACTATCCGATCCACTAGCAAAAACGGATACCGGTGCGGCAATATTTTCCGAATTTGCTCCGCGTTCAACGTCTCGCCGAGAGTCTCCACCGGCACATTCTTTGCCCCCGGCCTGCCCTGCGCGGAGCCGAAGGGTTCGGGGCGTCCATCGCGCCGCGCAGACAGCGCTTTGGTCATCGCCGCGTTCGCCGTATGACCCGGCTTAATCGCAATCACGTGCGCAGCCAACGGCTGCCCCAACAGCGAGAGATCGCCGATGATATCGAGAATCTTGTGACGCACAAATTCGTCTGCAAATCGCAGCGCTCCTTTGGTGAGCACCGCGTCGTCACGAATGATGATTGCCGTCTCCAGACTCCCGCCCTTGATCAAGCCATTCTTGAAGAGCGCCTCCACTTCCTCATACACGCAAAATGTTCGCGCCGGCGCCACTTCTTTCAGATACGATTCCAGCGTCACGTCCAGCGAGAGAAATTGCACGAATTTATTTTTGCTGTCCGCTTGCGTGCAGCTCACGCGAAGCGTCGAACCAATTGCCCCGGTACGCGTGCCAGGGTTCGCTCCATCCAGCGGCAATGCAATCATCATGGAATCCCCAACGTTGAGCGTCAGCGGCTCGGTTACGACGAAAATCTGCTTTTCCGCCGATTGGGTTTGGATTCCTGACTTTTCAATCAACTCGACAAATGGCTGCGCGCTTCCGTCTCCGATCGGCGGTTCGTTCGCGCTCATCTCCACCCGCGCGTTGTCCACGCCAAATGCCGCCAACGCCGAGAGCACATGCTCGACGGTATGAACCTTCACCGTCCCCTTCCCCAAAGTTGTCCCGCGCGTCGTTTCCACCACGTTCTCCACTCGCGCTTCCACGCGCGGTTTCCCGTCGAGGTCCGCGCGCTCAAACACAATCCCCACATCCACCGGCGCGGGATGAATCGTCAGCGTCACCCGATTTCCCGTGTGCAACCCTATCCCCGAGAGCGTCACCGATTTCTTGATCGTTTGCTGTGTCTTGGTCATTGTGTCTTTCCTAGCATACGCTTGCCGTTTACGCAAACGGAACGTCATCACCCTGGCCGCAAGACAAACCGCCACGTCGCTCACCTAGAGTTGCAGCAGCCTAGAAATTGACTTTAGCCTCAAACTCACTACAATCCGGCCCATGCGATCTCTTGGTTTTGGGATTGTCGGTTGCGGATACATCGGCGGCGTTCACGCCAGTGCGCTCACAGAAGTAACCGGCGCCCGATTGATCGGCGTTGCCAGCCGCAACGAACAAAAAGTCCGTGCGTTGGCCGAACAATACAACTGCGCGAGCTTCACGGATTATCGCAAAATGCTCGCGCGCGACGACCTCGATGTGGTTTGCATTGCCACCCCCAGCGGGGCGCACGCCGAGATCGCGATCGACGCCGCCCGCGCGCGCAAACACATCGTTTGCGAAAAACCGCTGGAGATCACTCTCAAGCGCATTGATGCAATGCTCGCCGCGGCAAAAAGGCACCGCGTCAAATTTGCCGGCATTTTTCAGTCGCGCTTCGGCGAAGGGGCGCAGACGGTCAAACGCGCCGTCGAACAAGGCCGACTCGGCAAGCTGACGTTATGCGATGCGTATATCAAATGGTGGCGCGACCAGAACTACTACGATAGCGGTGGCTGGCGCGGGACGTGGGAAATGGATGGGGGCGGCGCTCTGATGAACCAAAGCATCCATGCAATTGATCTGCTTCAATGGCTGGCGGGAATGCCGAGCGAAATCACGGCGCTCACCGCAACGCGCGCGCATAAGCGAATCGAAGTGGAAGACGTCGCGGTGGCGTCGCTGCGCTTCAAGAGCGGCGCACTGGGGGTTATCGAGGGCACCACCGCGGCGTTGCCGGGCTTTGCCAAACGCATCGAGCTTTCGGGCGATCGCGGCACCGTCATTTTAGAGGACGACCGGATTGCTTGTTGGAAATTTGCCGACGAGAAGCCCGAGGATGAAGCCATTCGCGCAAAGTTCAGTGCCAGCGACGTAGGCGGCGGAGCGGGTGCGCGCGAAATCAAACATGAAGGTCATCGCCGACAGTTTCAAGACATGGTGGATGCAATTCGCGAGGGTCGCTCGCCACTCGTCCCCGGCGTCGAGGGTCGCAAGGCCGTCGAAATCATTCTGGGAATTTACAAATCAGCGAAAACCAAGCGGGCGGTAAAACTTCCGTTGAATCGTTGACCCGGTACCTCGTCAAACAAGGAGAAGAAATGAAAAATAAATTGCTGATTATCGCCTTGAGCGTGGGACTCCTGACATCCGCTCGCGCTGAAACCATCAAAATCGTCTCCAGCCTGCCGCGCACGGGCAGTGCCAACGCCCAAACGACTTCCATGGTCAACGGCATCAAAATGGCCATCGAAGAGGTAGGCGGGAAAGTGGGCAACTTCACCATCGCCTATGAAGACTGGGATGACGCCTCCCCCGAACGCGGTCAATGGGACCCTGCGCTGGAAGCCGCCAACGCGCAGAAAGCCGTCAAAGACGCCGATGTAATGGGTTACATCGGCACGTACAATTCCGGTGCGGCAAAAATCTCAATGCCCGTTCTCAATAAAGCCTCTCTCGTCATGATCAGTCCCGCCAACACCTATCCCGGCCTGACAAAACCCGGTCTCGGTGAAGCCAACGAACCTGCCGTCTATCGGCCTTCGGGTAAGGTAAATTATTTCCGTGTGGTCCCTGCTGACGATATCCAGGGAGATGTCGCCGCGCAGTTTGCCAAGGAAATCGGGGTAAAAAAAATATTCGTTCTCCATGATCGGGAGCTTTACGGAAAAGGCATCGCGGATGTCTTCAAACGCACGGCGCCAAAGCTCGGCCTCGAAATCGTGGGGTACGAAGGAATTGACACGAAAGCGTCGAACTACAGGGCGCTGGTTACGAAGATCAAAAGTGAAGGAGCCGATCTCGTCTATTTTGGCGGCACTACGCAAAACAACGCGGGACAACTTGCCAAGGATCTCGTCGCCGGCGGCGCGAAGGTCAAATTGATGGTTCCCGATGGGTGTCGCGAGAATGCATTCATCGAGGCCGCGGGGAAAGAAAATCTCGAAGGAAAAACGTATGTGACGTTCGGAGGTTTGCCGCCAAGCGACTTGAAGGGAAAAGGAAAAGAATTTTATGCGTCGTACAAGAAAAAGTTCAAGGCAGAACCGGAAGGCTATGCGGTGTATGGATACGAAAGCGCGAAGGTCGCACTGGAAGGCATCAAACGGGCGGGAAAAAAAGACCGTGAAGCCATCCGGGCAGCCATAGCCGGCATCCGCGACTTCGACGGGGCGCTGGGAAAGTGGTCCTTCGACATGAACGGAGATACGACCTTGAAAGTGATGATTGTTGAAACCATTCAAAATGGGCAGTTCACCGCCGTCAAAGTAGTAGGGCAATAACGAAACGAATCCAGAAATGCACCGATGCTTCTTCTAAATTAATTTAACCACTTAAATGCAACAATTGTTGCATCTGAGTGGTACATAAATTTCGTGCGGGGCGGCGCTCGATACGATTTTCCGTTCCCGATTGCACTTGTTCCCCGTCTCTCGGTCTCTCAATTTGGCGGGAAACTAGCGATGTGCCAGGCATCATAAAAAATTATCGCGCTCACCGACTCGCATCGCTAAGATGCGCGAAATGTCACCATTCGAAGTGCTTTTGCAAACACTGATCATCGGCCTCTCGAACGGAACGATCATCGCACTGATCGCGCTGGGTTATACGATGGTGTATGGCATCATCGAGCTGATCAATTTTGCCCACGGTGATTTGTTCATGCTGGGCGGTTTTCTGGCGCTGACTTTGGTTGGCGCGCTCGGATTGGATCATGTGTGGGGGGTCTTACCGCTGCTAGTCGCCGTGCCGTTCTTTTGTGGCGGACTGAATTGGCTGGTGGACCGACTGGCGTATCGTCATTTGCGCGAAGCGCCGCGGCTCGCACCGCTGGTTTCCGCGATTGGTGTGTCGTTCGTGTTCATGAACTTCGGCCTGTTCTGGGGAGGGATGCCGATGGATGTATTCGGCGGCGGACGAGCGGCCGCCGCGCCGAAAGATTTTCCTTCCCTGGTGCCGAATGTAAATTTGCTGGGCGAGCAAGCGCAGGTTCAGTTCACTGCAAAAGATTTCATGGTGATCATCGTTACCGTGCCCTTGATGATAGGATTGACTTGGTTTGTGCATCGCACCCGATCCGGAAAGGCAATGCGCGCTGTCGCCCAGGATCGCCTGGCAGCGCGGCTTATGGGAATCGACGTGGATCGAGTCATCGGCCAGACGTTTCTCATCGGTGGAGCCTTGGCGGGGGTGGCCAGCGTGATCTATTCCCTTTATAACAACACCATCCAATTCCAAATGGGCTACAAGACGGGGATGGATGCGTTCACGGCGGCGGTATTGGGTGGTATTGGCGATTTGCGAGGCGCCGTGCTGGGCGGACTTCTGATTGGCATGGCGCGCGCATTTTGCGATCAATACGGCGCAACCCGCTGGACAAACGTATTGGTCTTCGCCATTCTCATTCTCGTGCTGGTGTTTCGTCCATCGGGACTTCTCGGAAAGGCGGTGCGCGAAAAAGTATGAAGCCCTGGAAGTTTCACTGGGCGTTTCTGGCGGCGGCAGCGGCGCTCCCGCTGTTTGATCTGGTCCTTCCCGCCGGCTGGCAATTAAGCGACAAGCTGCGACCCATTTTTATTTTCGCGTTGCTCGGTCTCGGGTTGAACCTCCTCACCGGCT
Organism: uncultured Verrucomicrobiota bacterium; assembly: GCA_964348665.1. Taxonomy (GTDB): domain Bacteria; phylum Verrucomicrobiota; class Verrucomicrobiia; order Palsa-1439; family CAYGDP01; genus CAYGDP01. The sequence continues at coordinate 34,283 of CAYGDP010000018.1, read as the reverse complement.
TCACGGGATTGCTCAATCTTGGCGTGGCGGCGTTCATGGCACTTGGCGCCTACAGCTATGCGATTCTGACCTGTGATATCTATCCGTTTCAGCTCGGGTTTTGGAGCGCGACGGCCGTCACGGTGATGATCGGACTGGGTGCGGGTCTTTTGTTGGGGCTTCCAACGTTGCGTCTGCGGGGCGATTATCTGGCGATCGTTACCCTCGGCTTTGGCGAGATCATGCAAGATGTCTTGAAAAACCTGGAGCCGATCACGAAAGGCACACAGGGGATCAACCCTCTTCCGTCCCCCAACCTATTCGGCTACAAATTCGGCGCAGAGAATCATCTTCCCTGGTATTTTCTCCTTCTTGGATTGTTGACGATTGTCGTGTTGCTCAATCGCAACTTGGAACGCTCGCGCATCGGGCGCGCGTGGATTTCGATTCGCGAAGATGAACTCGCCGCCTCTTGCATGGGAATCGTTCCCATGAAACTAAAGCTGCTGGCCTTCGCGCTTTGTGCCGCGCAATGCGCGCTCGCGGGCGCTTTGTTCGCTTGCATGCTCGGTTCGAGCGCAGAACCCGGTACGTACGATTTTCAAATCTCGGTCATGACACTTTGCATTGTGATCGTGGGTGGCATGGGCAGCATTGGCGGAGTGCTGCTCGGCGCACTCCTGATTATGGGATTCAACTCCATCATCCTCGAATCGCTCAGTAATTTTCTCAAAGCCCACGGTCTCGTAAGCACCGCCAACGTTTTCACCTCGCCAAGCAACTGGAAATACATGCTCTACGGACTCGCGCTTATTTTGATGATGCGTTTCCGGCCAGAAGGATTACTCCCTTCCAAACAAATCAAAGCCGAACTTCACCATGAACATTCTTGAAATCAAAAACCTGACCATGCGGTTCGGCGGTCTAACCGCCGTCAGCGCGTTTTCGACGGAAATCTCGCCAAAGAAAATTTTTTCGCTCATCGGCCCCAATGGCGCCGGTAAAACGACCGTTTTTAACGCTGTTACAGGCATTTATGAACCGACGGACGGCGAGATCCGTCTGGAAGACCGCGCATTGATTCAACCTTTCACTGCCGCCGATGCCTTTGCCGTCGTAATGATCGGTCTCATCACCGGACTTGGGTTTACTCTCGCGGTAAATATCGACTCACTCTGGCAAACAGCCGTCACAGCAAATTACATCTACCAACAATCGTTCCCTTGGGGTAAAGCCTTGGCGTCAGCCGGCGGATACCTCGTCGAGCGACCGCTTACGAGAGTCGCTTTGCCATCATTGATCGGCACAGCGCTAGGCGTCGGAGGTACTCTCGCTGTCTGGCGTGAACGACGACGTGCGCCCGAAGTCTCGGCACGCATGGGGTTGGCACGCACGTTTCAGAACATTCGCCTCTTTAATCAGATGACCACTCTCGACAACGTCCTGATTGGCATGGATACCCAGCTACGCACGCATTTCTGGGATGCGTTGTTGCGGTTGCCCGCCTATTGGCGAGAAGGACGCGATGCCACCGTTGCCGCGAAGGAATTATTGCGATTTGTCGGTCTGGAACAGGAAGCAGGTACTCTTGCCGAGAATCTCCCCTATGGCCACAAGCGACGGCTCGAAATCGCCCGCGCGCTTGCTCTCCGGCCCCGGCTATTGCTTCTTGACGAACCCGCCGCAGGAATGAACCCAGTGGAGACACAGGCGTTGATGACACTCATCCGCCAAATCCGCGACCGTGAGATTACCGTCCTCCTCATCGAACATGACATCAACCTGGTGATGAACATCTCCGATCGCATCGCCGTTCTTGACCATGGCGAAAAGATAGCCGAGGGAACGCCGGCTGAGGTTCAGAGGAATCCCAAAGTGATCGAGGCGTATTTGGGAAAGGAGGGATAATCGTTAAATGGTTAAATCGTTGAAACTCAAAACCGATTCAACATTTTAACTATGTACCGATTCAACGGCCTAACAAATGCTCACTGTCACAAAGCTTCATGCCGGTTACGGCCCCATCGAAGTTCTCCACGGGATCTCACTGAAAGTGGAGAAGGGCGAAATCGTGACGCTGCTTGGCGCAAACGGCGCGGGCAAGTCCACGACGCTGATGACCCTCTGCGGTATCTTCCGCGCCCGCGACGGCAAGATCGTGTTCGAAGGTCAGGACATTTCAAAACTGTCTCCCCACGAGATTGTCGCCCATGGCATCGTGCAGGCACCCGAAGGACGGCGTATCTTCCCGCGGCTCACCGTGCGCGAGAATTTGGAGATGGGTGCGTTTGCGCAGCGTGACAACGGCTTGGACGCCGAATTAGCGCAAGTCTTCAAACTCTTCCCCATCCTTCAAGAACGCAGCAGTCAGCTCGGAGGCACCTTGTCTGGCGGCGAACAACAAATGCTTGCCATCGGACGCGCCCTGATGGCAAAGCCTCGGCTGTTGCTGCTTGATGAACCATCCCTGGGGCTAGCGCCGAAGTTGGTGGCGCAGATTTTTCACACCATCCGCAAAATCAACAGCGAAGGGGTCACGATCCTGCTGGTCGAACAAAACGCACGGCAGGCGCTCTCCATAGCTCATCGCGGATATGTCATGCAAACGGGACAAATTGTTCTTGAAGATACCGGAGCGAACTTGCTAAAGAGCGAGCAAGTAAAGAAAGCATATCTAGGAGAATGAACAGAGTCTCTGCCGAATATCATGGGTTTTAACCACAGGGTCCGGAATGCCTAGCCTCGAATCCTCGCCTCCCTCCACTCCTTCCGCCAAACTGACGATCGCTGTCATCGGCGCGTCCAATGACCGCTCGAAGTTCGGCAATAAATCTGTCCGCGCCTATCTTCAGGAAGGCTGGGACGTCTATCCCGTTCATCCGACGGAAAAAACCATCGAAGGTTTGGCTACCTACAGGTCCATCTCCGATATTCCCATTGCGCACCTCGACCGCGTAAGCATCTATGTCCCTCCCGCCGTTGGATTGCGTCTGTTGCCTGAAATCGCCAAAAAAGGTTGCCGTGAATTGTGGCTCAATCCAGGCGCGGAAAGCGACGATATCATCGACCGCGCCACCGACCTCAAACTGAATGTCATCGTCGCTTGTTCCATCGTCGCCGTTGGCGCGAACCCCAATGAGTTAAAGTAACGGCAATTGAGCATGCGTCCGCTCTAAAAATCGTGCGGCGAATCCAGTGCCGTCCGCAGCATCGCGTCCACGCGCAGGTTTTTCGGGATTTCCTGAATGAACCGCGATGGTTTTTGTAATGCGTCGTCAAACGCTCCCGTGGCTCGGATCAGCGGATAACAGAGATAAAGCTCATCTTTCGCGCGAGTGACCGCGACGTAAAACAAGCGCCGCTCTTCCTCCTCGCCATCGATGTCTTCGTCGTCCGAATCGTGCGAGCCAAGAGACCGGCTCGATGGAAACATTCCGTCCGCCAACCAAATCACAAATACGGCCCCCCACTCCTGACCCTTTGCCTGATGCACAGTAGAGAGGCGGACTTGTTCGGTCTCGCGGTTTGGGTCGGGGCGCGCATCTTCCGCTTCGAGGTTCGTCATCAGGGAAAGCTGCGCCAGAAATTCCGCCGCGGACTGAAATTGCATTGCAAAAAGAGCGAGTTGGTCAAGGTCTTCGCGGCGATTGCGGTATTCCGGAAATTTGATCTTCATGTACTCGTCGTAAAAGCCGCCCACTACGATGTGGATCATTTCGGAGACGTGGCCTTTGGCTTTGGGCTTTGGATTTTGGGCGGCGGATTCTGACTCGCCACCCAAAGCGCATCGCACATCGCTCAACGTCTTCGCCAGTTTCTTCCACTCTACTACTGCCTTCTTCGGCACGAGCTTCATCATCGCATCCCCTCCCATCGTTTCGATTCTGACGGCGGATGGCTGAGCGCGGAATGCTTCCCAAAGTTTCTGCGCCGTCTTGCCGCCGATACCTTGCAAGAGTTGCGTCATCCTCTTGAATGCCAGTTCATCGCTCGGATTTACCGCCAGTTTCAAAAATGCCGCCACGTCCTTAATGTGGGCTTGCTCAAAGAACCGCAGACCGCTGGTGATCTGAAATGGGATGTTGCGGCGCACCAGTTCCATTTGCAATTCCATCGAGTTGTAATGGTTGCGGTAAAGCACCGCGATTTCATTGAGCGGCATGCCTTCGTCGCGCAGTTCAAGGATTTGTTGCGCAACAAACAAGGCCTGCTGGTTCGAGTCAGCACAGGGAACCAGCACGGGCTTTGGACCGCTCGGCCGCGACGGACGCAAAGTCTTCTCAAATTGATGCCGATTATGAACGATCACCGAATTTGCCGCTGACAAAATCTCCGGCACGCTGCGATAGTTGGTCTCGATCTTGAATACCTTGCAGCCTTTGTAGCGGTCGGGAAATGTGAGGATGTTCCGGAAGTTCGCCCCGCGCCACGAATAAATGCTCTGCGCGTCATCCCCCACCACCATCAAATTCTGATGCGCCGCGGCCAGCGCATCCACGATGTCAGCCTGAATCTTGTTGGTGTCCTGATATTCATCCACGAGGATGTATTGAAATCGTTGTCCGTACGCTTGTCGCAAATCAGGCTGCTCCTGCAACAGTCGGAGCCAGAACGTCAGTAGATCGTCGAAATCCATCGCGTTGGTTTCCCGCTTTCGTTTCCCGTAAAGCTTGCCAATGTTCGCAATTTGCTCTTCCAGATGCGCGAAATAGGGATAATCATCGTTCAACACGCGCGCCAGAGGCCGCTCGGTATTCGCGCACATCCCGAAAACCTCCGCCAATACGTCGCCTTTCGGAAACCGTTCCGCTTTCACGTCAATCCCCGCATCGGCAACGCAAGCATTAAGCAAATCCTTTGCATCTTCACGGTCAAGAATCGTAAAATCATTTTCGAATCCGACCAGCTTCGCGTGCCGACGCAAGCCGCGATGTGCGAGATGATGAAACGTTCCACTCCACATCAATGCGATGGGATGACCGACCAGAAGCGCTTGTGCTCGTTTGAGCATCTCTTGCGCCGCTTTGTTGGTAAAGGTCAGCAGCAGCACGTTATCGGGAACAATTCCATGCTCCACCAGCCATGCCAGCCGAAAGGTCAGCGTCCGCGTTTTGCCGCTGCCCGCACCCGCGATGACCAGAGACGGACCAGCCCCCGCCGTCACCGCGGCAAGTTGCTGCGGATTCAGCTCCCTCTCGTAATCAATGCGCAACGTTCGCGACGATGCAACTGGTTTGAGAACAAATTCTTTCTCCATCGCGAAGCATTTTAACCGCGAATGCGCGCGAATGCACGCGAATGGTTGTCCACACTTAGTTAGTATCGCACGCGCAGGCGAAGCAACTCTATGGCTTTAACTCTTCCGCAGCGATAGTAAAAACTTCGTGAGGCTTCGATTTTTAAATACGAGCAATACACCAAACATTGTCTCGATGGCATTTCCGAGAAAGACGGGCCAGTTGTTTGACCACCATTGTTCGTCAAACAATGGCTGTGTCCCGTAAACCGTCAGATTGGGCTTCAAAAGGATGATTGTCTGCGCCAGCAATCTCGGAAACGTGGTAACGATAATCACCATCCCAATCACGGAGTAGGCCACGGCTTCCAAATCAAATGCATTTAACGGTTCGCCAGTCGTTTCGGTGGCTGACTTCTCTGAGCCGAGTAGTTTCGTTAGTAGCCACTCCGATTTCTTCAACCCAACATATGCTCCTGTTGCTAGCACTGCAAATGGGAGCAAGGCCGCAACAAGCAACAAGACTGAATCTGATTGTTCGTAGGGTATGCCCATTAGTAAAAACCAACTGCTCGTTACAACAGACACAAATTTCTCCAGCGAGAGAAACAGACACAAAAGACCCACAACTTTTATACCAACAACTGCCAAAGAGTGCTTCGACATGGGCAAAGTATGCGTTGCCCAATTATCCCAGTCAAGAAAGGAACATTTACAATACCTCCCCCAACTTCAACTTCCCATCATACAACGCCTTCCCGATGATGACTCCACCGAGGTTTTTCTTGCCGAGTGCGCGGAGGGCGTGAACGTCATCGGTTTTGCACACTCCGCCACTGGCGATTACCCCGCAGTGCGGGGCAGGCCTTGCCAACAACGCGTCGCACATTTCGCTCATGGCTTTTAGATTGGGGCCGCCGAGCATGCCGTCGGTGGAGATATCAGTGTAAATGATACAGTGAACACCTGCATCGGCGAGTTGCTTGCCGAACTCGATGGCGCGAAGCTTTGTTGCCTCTGTCCAGCCCTTTACCGCGACGAAGCCGTCACGAGCGTCCACGCCGATGGCGATGCGTTTGCCGAAATGTTTGACGAGGTCACGGACAATCTGGATGGATTCGCAAGCCTTTGTCCCGACGACGCAGCGCGCTGCGCCTACGTCAAGCAATCGCTGAATGTCCTTGTCATTGCGCAGACCACCGCCGACTTCCGCGCCGATGGAGATGGCGGCAAGAATTTGTTTGATGGTATCGAAATTCTTCGGCGTGCCTTCGAAAGCGCCGTCGAGGTCAACGAGGTGAAGATAACTCGCGCCTTCGTATTGCCAGCGGCGGGCAACGGCAACGGGATCGTCAGAATAGACGGTGACTGCGTCAGCGCGACCCTGCAGGAGGCGGACGACCTTGCCGTCTTTGAGGTCTATGGCGGGGAGGATGAGCATGGTTTTATTGGCCACAAAAAACACAAAAAAGCACAAAAAATGAACGGATAGCCCACGAAATACACGAATAGGCGCGAAAAATTCTTTTTCGATTTGCGTGCGTCGAAGCCATTCTAATCCTTTTTGTGCTTTTCGTGGCTATTGAATCAATTCCACAAAATTCTTGAGCATTTTGAGCCCAACGGACTGCGATTTTTCCGGGTGAAATTGCGTTGCGAAGACGTTCTTGTCCCAGATCATTGAGGCGAAGGGCGAGCCGTAATCAGTCTCGGTGGCAACAATGGAAGGATCTTTGGGTGTTGGAAAATAGCTGTGGACAAAATATACCCATGCGTCGTCGCCCACGCCTGCCAGCAATGGACATTTGCGACGAGTCACGTTGAGCTGATTCCAGCCGATCTGCGGCACTTTCAAACTTGCGTCGTTGGGAAAACGGACAACACGTCCGCGGAAGATACCAAGCCCTGCGGTCGCACCGCTGCCTTCGTCGCTGCCCTCGAAGAGCGCCTGATAACCAAGACAAATGCCGAGAAATGGTTTGTCCGACGCGATGAATTCACTTGTGGCGTCGAAGAGGTTTTGTTTTTGGAGATTGCGAATGCAATCGTCGAACGCGCCAACACCCGGCAGTACCATCGCATCGGCGGCAGCAAGTCTTTGAGGATCGCTGATGATCTGCACGTCCGCGCCGACCCGCGCAAGCGCCTTCTCGACACTTCGCAAGTTCCCCATTCCGTAATCAATCAGGGCTATCACAGCGAGAGTGTAGTCGTAATCCGCTCGCATCGCAAGCACGGGTTCGGAGATCACGCTTCCGTGTGACCGATCAAGTGAAACTTCAAGCGAAAGCTTGAACTCCAAACGCCAGAGCGCGACAAGACGATATGTGCGGGGTAGGATTGTTACTTCATATGGTCATGGTGAGTTATCTGCGCGCCGCCGAGCTAAAAACGCTCCTTCGCACTTCAACAAACGAAACTCCGCTCTGGCCAATTGGATTCATTCTGCCCATGACACAACGGCTTTGCCTATCATTGGCAAGTTTTTTGCTTCAAAACATCTGCGCAAAGAACTGGCAGAGGCAAATCACCGACCATAAATCCAAATCCCGCCACGAAACACATGGCCACAGTGAGGGCCGTGCGAGTGACCGTGGCGATGATACCAGTGACCATAATAAGAGTAATGGCCGCAATCATGAGTATGAACATGATCAACGGGGATTTCAACTTCTACTCCATGGGAAACGTGACCGTGCCCATGAACGACACAACCACTCGCCCACACCCCTAACAGGACGGCCATCAGTAATGGTATCCAGCTTTTCATCGTTCACCCCCTAATCTTTAGTTTCCTTTATTCTAATATCCACTACAAAGAGCGGTTTCGCAAGAATTGCCATGACAATCCTTCACAATTTTTCACGATTGACCACTGTGTTCATGGACGGCAGAATATATCGATGCGTGTGCCGCCTTTGATTTGTGTGGCTGTATTTTGCGCGATTTCGTTCGCAGAGGAAAGCCGCGTCAAAGTGCCGATTTTTCTTGAAGGCGACCGGCTCAAGGGGAAACAAAAAGAAGAGGATACCTTTGAAAAGGATTCTCCCAAATCGGTTACGCGCAAGGTCACCCTTCCCATGTACGGCGTTTGGTACGTCTGGCTCAAAGTGACATCCAACACCGATCGCGCCAGCTTGTTGACGTACGATCTCGATGGCATACAACCGCTTCACAGCGCACGGGCGCAAATCCTCGTGCATCCGAATACGAAGTCGCAATGGATCCATTTTTCGCGGCACCCAGGTTGGCAGATCGAACTCTACGCCGATCAACCGGGCGAACACATACTTGGCATTCAATTGCTCCAAGGCGATGTGACCATTGAAAAGATCGCGCTGACGCTTTATCACTCGGCAACACTGAAAGGAGACAAAATTGATCACACCAACGATCCCACGCGCGGCGTGATTGATTTTTCGGTTAGCCAGCAACGGGAAGGGTACCGATCAGACTCGCCATCTCCGCCGATCCGCGCTACGGGCAAGACTTATTATGTGGACTCCAAAACTGGAAGCGATACAAACGACGGATTGTCGGAAGGCAAACCGTGGAAAACGTTTCAGCCTGTCAACCCGCGCCGATTCGACCCGGGAGATGCAATTCTACTTCGACGAGGCCAGCGCTGGGATGAATCACTTGCCCCCCAGGGGAACGGCACACAGGAGAATGGGATTCACATCGGCGCCTATGGAGAAGGGAAAAGGCCTTTTATCAATGGACACCATCGGCCCGCTGTATCTCTGATTGACCAGAGTCATTGGACTATTCAAGACATCGAAGCCACATCCGATCCTCAATATGAACAGAGCGCAATCGCAGTAATCGCAACGAAAGAAACTCCGCAACCCAAAGCCATTCGGATTATCAACTGTGTCGCCTTTGACAATGGCGCGCACGGCATACACGTCGGAAGCGAGTGGGAAAAGACTGGCAACGGGTACGACGGCGTAGTCATTGAGAATTGCCTGACATTCGCCAACGATGGCGATGGTATCGTGGTTGGCGGGCTGGATCAAAATGGCTGCCGCAACACCGTTATCCGGCATTGCACCGCATTCAGCAACGCAGGGATGGCGGGCATTTGGATTCAGAGCGGCCAGAACGGCCTGATCGAGCATTGTCTAGGGTACAACAACGCTTGCATCAATATCTGGACATGGAACTCGATCAATGTGACCATTCGCTACTGCGAAGCGTTCCGCGGACGGCCGCAACGCGACGCCGGCGGGTTCGATATCGATTGGGGATGCGAGGCATGCACGATGGAATTCTGCTACTCCCACCACAACGAAGGAGTCGGGTTTCTCATCATGGGCTCGGGGGGCGAGCAAAAACGCTATCGCGGTTTTCCCATCGCCAGCATGTACAACATCATGCGGTACTGCGTCTCCGAATACAACGGCGGCGAGGAAATCAGCATGATCGAAACTTTCAATTATGGAAAAATTTACAATAACACCGTCGTCGGTCGCGGTAAAAATAAAACTGTGTTCGACGTGAGCGGATGGCCGGATTTGCCGGAGGACGGCAAGAACGGTGGGTGGCCGACCCAATGCGACATCTTCAATAATATTATTGTGGCAGAAGACGACGCGACGCCGCTTTGGGTGGATGATTATGCCACGCGACTGGGAAACGTCTTCGATCATAATTTATTCTGGCGAATCGGCAAACGCGGTCCCCTGGTTCGATGGGCGGGGCGAAAAAATGGCCCAAAATTTTGGGAGGGAGACCGCAAAACCGGTTCGTTTCCTCCCGATAACTATGCCACTCTCGACGCGTTCCGCAAAGCGACGCAACAAGAGAAAAACGGGATCCACGCCGACCCCCTCCTGCGTTCCATCGGCCGGGGCGGTTACGGGCGCCTGCCACTAGACGCCTATCAATTGTTGCACAAATCGCCCGCAACGGACGCTGGACGAAGCGTTCCATTGAGCGACGATTGGCTCAAAGCACGCGCAAAATTTTTGACAGACACCGGTGCGGAATCCTATGGCATCCCCATGCACCCCGCGCCCGTCACCGAAGATTACTGGGGCAAAAAACTCGGCGACAAAATCCCGATCGGAGTTGGACGGTGAAACCACTTGTGCCGCCGGTTCGTCTTTGTTAGTATCTGACGTAGTGGAATTATTGCGAAAAACATTCCTCGCGATGTTCATCTCCTATCTGCTGGCGCTCTTTAGTTTGCCGCCAATCCAGAACTGGACGTTTCCATCGCAAAACCAATCTGCCGTTACGTGCGACGGCGTGTGTGGGTGTCCAACCGATCATTCCAAAGTTAAACTCTGCTGTTGCGCGAAAAAAAACGCTGCTAAGGGAAAACCATCTGATTCATCGACGCTGGTTCGCGTGTTGCGCGCAGCCGAATGCCAGGGTCCAAACGGTCCCGCCAGCCTTCAAACTCCGAAATGGACCATGATCGTTCCCGAACATCTTGGTATTCAATCCGCTCCGCTGGCATCCGTCGAGCGATTTGTGGTTTCTGCCGAAGCACCCTCTTTAAGCATCAAACCTCCCGTCCCTCCCCCGAAGTTTCTCGTTTAAACTCTGTTTTTTGTTGTCGAGGCCGGCTGGTTTCAGCGCGGCTTGAATTGTATGGATCGCACGCATATGCGCACTCCGTCCATCGCTAAAGTCTATATTTGAGGAATTCTTTCTATGATAAACAAACACTTATTCGTTGTATTCTCTTGTTTCACTGGAGCCTGGCTCGCGTGTGCCGATCATGGCCCAGCCACGGCGGGCGGCGGCTCCAACACTCAATCCGGGGAGACGCTCAAACGCGGGCAGCTCGCCATTGAAACCCGATTCGAGTTCACTGAATTCGAGCATTTGTCGCAGGCCGAGATTGACGCGGGCGCGGCGGCTGCGGAGCACTTCGATTATCTCGACAGCAGCTTGTTGACTACGCAGTCGTTCAGCTACGGCGTGACCAATGACGTACAGCTCGGTATTGCGCTAGGTTACTACGCGGCGTTTCACCCGAGACAAGCCGAGCTGGAAGGAACAGACACGGAAATTGTGTCGTTTAATCCGGATGGATTGACCGATCTTTGGCTCACTTCGAAGTGGCGATTTCATAAGAGTCGCGCGGGAAATTTCGCGATCTTCGGAGGGGTCAAATTCCCGACGGGACGCGATAACGTGCGAAATTCCCACGGCGAACGTGTCGAACCAGCCGCAACAGCGGGAAGCGGCGCGGTGGATGGGATGATTGGGCTGGCGTATTCCCGTTGGCTAACCTCCCGTCTCGCCCTCGATGCCAGCGTGCAATATATCATTCGTGGGAAAGCTCATGACTTCCGACTTGGCGATCGTCTGGATGGAGGCGTCACGCTGGCGTATCGGCTGACACCGGATATCCAACGGTATCCACAAACGAGTGTTTTCCTCGAAACAAACGTCCGTCATTTATTCCGAAATGAAGAAGAGGGTGAATCCGATCCGAACTCTGGCGGCACCGTACTGTTCCTCTCGACGGGAATCCGCGTCGGATTTTCCAAACATTTCGCGGTCACGCTCGCGCCCCAGGTGCCCGTGGTTCAGGACTTGAACGGACGGCAATTGGAAACCGAAGCAAAAGTGGTTGCGACATTTAGCGGAACATTCTAAATTCAGGAGATAAGATGAAAAATGGAATCACAATGATCGCTGTTGTCACTTCAGCTCTATTGATCGCCGGGTGCGCGACCTCGCCCGTTGCGGACGTGCGACCCATCGCAGAAGACCCGGTTTGCCTGTTCAAAGGCGACCTCGCCTGCGTCAGCGTTCGTGTGGACGATCAAACGCCGCGGGCGATTCACAATGGAACGACTTATTACTTCTGCGCGGAAGGCTGCCGGCGGGAGTTTGTCGATCATCCGGAAAAATTCGTCCGATTTATCGAGCAATCGGCTGCGAAAAAGAAACCGCGCTAAAGAATCGCACTCTGTCGGCGAACAGTTTATTTTTGCCGCGATGACCAGCGACCAACAGGAGAAACTGCTCCGGCTGGATGCGACCCGGCGTGATTTTTTGAAAAAATCTTCATCCGTCATCCTCGGTTTGCGGCCCTTAGTGGCAGGACTGATGGCTGCGCTCAACCCGCTTCGACGGCATTTTTGGCATGGCAACTTCACTTCGCTGGCAACGATTCTTCGCGCTGGCTCAACTGCAATACGCCATCCGCAGCGAAGGGGACTTTGAGTATCGCTATGCCAACGACCTCTCGTGGAGCTGTGGACTGGGAGGATCTCTTTGGCGCGGCAAACGCGGCACGCTGGGAATGCAAGTCAACGTCTCCGGCGAACATAAAGGCGAGGACACGCACGAAGGCGAAGTGGAAGATGGCACGGCGTTCGATCGCGTCTTTGTCGGGCCGCAGGTCACATTCACGTGGCGAAAGCATTTGCATGCAGAAATCGGCGCCGATTTCCCCGTTTTACTTGACAACAGCGGATTGCAATCGGTCCCTGATTATCGCGTGCGCGCCGCAGCCGTCTGGAGGTTCTAGATCGGCAAGCTTGCCTTTGGATAATACCTTTGTAATAAATGCCAGCATGCCTGATATCACGCGCATCCGGCGGCTTTCGCCGCGCCGTAATTCTACGCAAGCGACGGACGTGAATGGCTTGGTAGCGGAGCAACTGACACACTTCGGAATCCAGCCCGGAACGCCGTTCGGCCAAAGCCTCGCGCGCATCGCCACTCGGCTTTACGAAACGGACGCGGATATTGACGAGCTCTGGCAGGTGACGTTGCGAACGGTTCATACGCTCGACCGCTCCGATCGCGTGGCCTATTTCAATGCAAAAAAATTTCTTTCGTTTCAACTGGCCAAGTTGCTCGACACACTACAAAACCCGTCCCGAACCGCCTATCACAGTCTTGGCTATCAGGCGGCAACCGTTTCCGCCAAAGGTCCCTACGCGCTCTTCGACAACGTGACGGCGATTTTCGCAGCCAACCCTGTCATCGCTCGCACGGCGACTTACATCTACGCTTGCGCGGAGTGGATTCAGGACGCATTTCAAGGCAAGGAATTGTTGCTGGAAATTTATTCGCGACTTCTGAACCCAACTTCGATCGCACTGGCCAATCAAATCGTGGACATGGAGGCCGGACCCTATGCGCGAGAGTATTTCGCGTGGAATTTCAATAGCGGCATGGCTGCAATTGATGCCACACTCTCGCACGTGCTCGGCCGTGACGATATCCTCATTACAAGCCGAAACATCTACGGAGGAGCATACCAGCTCATCCATGATTGGTTCGCCAAGCCCAGCAACCTTGAGATCGGTGTTGAAAGTTTTGATGGTTGCAGTGTCGACGATTTTCTGGCTGCCTGTGGGAGCGCACGCGCAAAATATCAAGACCGCCTCGACGCAGGAAGACGCCCGTATGTCTATCTGGAATCGCCCTGCAACCCGCACGGCCACGTGCTTGACGTGCCCGCGATTTGCCGCGAGGCTCATCAGCTCAAGATGCGTGTGATCTTAGACGCCACCATCGGCACACCGTTTTTAACACAGCCGTTGCAACGAGTCGACCCGATGGAGCGACCCGATTTTGTAATTCATAGCTACACCAAAGACCTATCAGGTACGGGTAGCGTGATCGCCGGAGTCGTTATCGGCCGTATTGAAGATATGTTCCTACCCAAGGGAGAAACTGTCAACGGCATCAGTTGGCGCGAGACAATGTTCTGGAACGTGTATTACGTGAAAGGCGCGTTCTTAAGCGCGGACGGTGCCTTTGAAGTTCTGCAAGGACTGCGTACATTAGACGTGCGAATGCTAGAAAAATGTGTTAATACACAAATCTTGGTTCGTTTCCTCAGTGCTCATCCGCAAATTCACGTCCATGGTAGCGCCGCGCCCACCAGTCCCAACGCCGCGCTGCGGGAGCGGCTGATGTTCCTCGGCTTGCCTGCGCCTCTCTTCACGATTGACTTACCGACCGTGCCACGCGAGGCCTTTCAGCGATTCTTCGACAACCTTTCGCCAACCTTCGACCATATGATCAGTCTTGGACAATCCAATACCATTGTCGCCTGCCCTGCTCTCACCACGCACTCGGAGCTAGACAACGACGCATTGGCGAGCGCAGGTATCACACAGACAACTATTCGCTTCGCAGTTGGCGACGAAGACCCGAAAGATTTGATTGCCCATTTCATTGCCGCTGCACAGCTAGCGATTGACCCAGTCGCGCCCGGCTTTAGCACCCAATTTCCAGTCGCCAATCAAATTGACGCTCTGGTTCGCGACTGCCACCTCGATACCCACCGCCGCTATGTCGAGTCGTGGCCCCCATTCGCCTCCATCATGAAGTAATGGCAACACGCCAACATGGATATTTTCGCACAGTTGCGTTACACTCACCTGAGATGAGTGAAAAAAAGCCAACAGTTGAAAAACCCGGAATCGAAGAAGCCAGTCGCCGCGATTTTCTGAAAAAGGCAGCATCCGTAATCCTCGGCACCATTCTCGGGCTGCCGCCGTTACTGGCGGGATTGATGGTCACGCTCAATCCGTTGCGCCGCAAAAATTCCAAGAGTGGATTTATCTCCGTCACGCCACTTGAATCCCTTTCTGCAGACGGCAAACCACAGATTTTCAAGATCATCGCCAATCACACCGATGCCTGGAGTTTCTATCCGCAAGTGCCAATCGGCAATGTCTACCTCCGGCGCGTAGGAGAAAAAGTGGAAGCGCTCAACGCGACGTGTCCGCACCTCGGCTGCATGGTGCAGCGGACCGAAGCTGGCGCGTTTCTCTGCCCCTGTCACAACAGCAAGTTCGCGGCTACAGGAAAGATTGATCGTGCCGGGGGCGGCGTGGTACCGAGTCCGCGCGATATGGATACCCTGGAAATCAAAATTGAAAAAAACAACAAGGGCGAGGAATTCGTGAAAGTGAAATTCCAGAAGTTCCAACCAAACATTCCGCAGAAAATTCCCGTCGCATGAAGAAAGCTCTCGAATGGCTTGATACGCGGACCGGTTACCGCGAATTATTGCACGAGCTTCTGCTCGAAAATATCCCCGGGGGCGCGCGCTGGCGGTACGTGTGGGGCAGCACCCTGACGTTTTGCTTCAGCGTGCTCGTCATCACAGGCCTGGCGCTGTGGGCAGCCTATAGCCCCAGTTCGCAGACGGCATGGGAGAGCGTCTATTACATCCAGAACGAAATGACCGGCGGCTGGTTTTTGCGTGGGATTCACCATTTCACGGCTCAAGCCATGATCGTGTTGCTCGTGCTTCATCTCGTTCAGGTTGTCATCGATGGCGCGTACAAAGCGCCGCGCGAAGTCAATTACTGGTTCGGTATCGGCCTGCTCCTTTTGACATTGGCGTTGTCGCTGACGGGGTATTTGTTGCCGTGGGACCAAAAAGGCTATTGGGCTACCAAGGTCGCCACAAGCATGGTCGGTACAACTCCAATCGTCGGACCCACTCTGCAAACGATCATCGTCGGCGGCACCGAGTATGGCCACCACACTCTTACCCGCTTCTTTGCGCTGCATGCAGGCGTGTTGCCGGCGTTGGTTGTGTTGTTGATTTTCTGGCATATTTTTCTGTTTCGACGACACGGGATCACGGCGAAAAAACCGATTCGGAAGCCCGATGCCCATTTCTGGCCCGACCAAGTCCTCGCCGACCTCGTTGCCTGTTTCGCCGTGATGGCCGCCGTTTTGCTCCTCACCATCCGCGCGCACGGCGCCGACCTCGGTCCGCCTGCCGACCCGACGGAGAACTACGACGCCGCGCGTCCGGAATGGTATTTTCTGTTTCTCTATCAATTTCTAAAATATTTCCCCGGCGGCGCAGCCATCTGGGGTAGCGTCATCCTGCCCGGACTCGGTCTTGCCATCCTCGCCGCGTTCCCAATCATTGGCCAATGGAAACTCGGTCACCGGTTCAACTGCGGCTACCTCGCCGCCATCCTCGTCGGCGCAACGCTGCTTACCTATCTCGCTCTCCACGAAGATCGCAACAAACCCGATTATCAGATGGCTGTCCGCAGTAATGATGCCAATGGCAGTCGCATCGTCCAACTCGCAAAAGCTAAGGGCATCCCGGCCGAAGGGGCGCTGGCCCTGCTCTACAACGATCCACTGACACAAGGACCGAAAGTTTTTAAGGAGAAATGTGCGAGTTGTCATAGCTTTGACGGAAGTAGATTCATGGAAAGAAGTATCTCCAGTCCTAAGAAAGACCAATCCGCGTCCAACCTCATGTTTTTCGCCTCACGCGAGTGGATTGCCGGTTTGCTAGACCCCAAACAAATTGAGACAGCCGATTATTTTGGCGCGACACACTTTTCCAAGCCGCCCGCCGGAGGCAAGAAAGGCAAGATGGTGAAATTTGTCACCGAAGAAGTCGCAGAATACAACGACACCAAGAAGGCGCAGTTGCAAAAAGTTATTATTGCTCTGTCAGCAGAAGCGAAACTTTCTTCGCAACGCGACGCTGACGCGAGCGACGCCGCACTCATCGAGGAGGGACGCCGCCTCTTTGGCGAAGATGGTCTTTCCTGCTCGGATTGTCACGAGTTTCACGGGGGCAAAAGCGGCAGTGGCCCAGACCTGACCGGCTACGGCTCGCGCGAATGGCTGATCGCCTTCATCAAAAACCCCGAGCACGCAGAGAAACCAAAATTTTATCCCAACACAAACGACCGAATGCCGATTTACGAAAAGGAACTCGACGATAAAACCATTGGCCTCGTAGCCGACTGGCTGCGCGGGGATGGGGAAAAATAGAAGAGCCGTCCCGGTTCTTCCTTTCAGTTTCTACTTTAGCTTTTCAATCGCTTCGGCAATTTTACGGCGATGCGCAAACAAAAGCTGCGGATCGCGCGCGAAATGTTTTGTGTCGCGAAAGATTTCGGGCGGCACGATGAGCAGTTTTTCAGCAGCGGCGATATCCTTGGGATTCAACTTCTGAACGTTGTTGAGCGGCTGCCTCTCGCGGGCTTTGTTTCGAGTCACCTGGGAAGAAGGGATTTCGATGGCGTTGGACGGGGCGTCCGACGCAGCACGCGAGGCGCGTGCGCTCCCCGTCACAATCGCTTCGCGCAGCAGCCAGAAATATTCGTAGTCTTCGATGCCTTCGCGCAGCATTTCCCACCGGATTGAGTTCACCGGACCGCCCATGTTTTTTTCTTTAGCCGGCGTGCGGTTCGGTGGATAGGTAAACCTTCCATCGCCATTGCCCCAATGCGATTTCGTCCCCGCTGCTGTATCGTAACCTTGCACGTAGCACATCGGGTCGTCCCACGGATTTTGCAGTGAATTCGGAAACGCCGTCGGACTGTGCCAATAGTTGGTTTGCCAAACGAGGATTCCATCAATCCCATACGCCCAAGTCGCCCACAACCACGCGCGCATCTCGATGGCATCGTGATCAATAAACTCTGTCAGATGCGGCGCTTTCGGCACAGTGCAGACATACCACCAGACTTCTTCGCCAAGTTTCTGCCGCGCCAGCGCCGATCGAGGATCGTACTGGTGCAACACCGGACACCACAAATCCACATGACCGCCCAGCGTGTCGTTTGGTTCTTCGGTGAGCATCCGTTTCAGCTTTGGCGCGAATCGTTTCAGTAATTTCATCCCTTCGACGACAAACGGGTAATCTTTCGCGTCAGGCTCGTCGAACCAATACACATACGCTTTGGTCAGCCAGCCCTTCTCGTCGAGATGCGCCTGCAATGTGCCCAGATGCTTCGCCATCAACCGCTCGTATTCAGGCGTGCCTTGCCCGTAACCGAGAAACTTTCCTTTGCCGCTCTCGTGAAACGAACCCCATGGCATTCCTTCGACGTGTACCGTAAATGCGTTGAAACCCATCTCATCAAGATAATGCCGCGCCGATTTGTCGAACGCCTCGAAATCCAACTCCACGTCGGGATTCTCTTTCGTTCCCGTCTTCTTGATTTTAATCGGTGCGGAACTCATGGGGTTGTACGGCGCAATACGGTGCTCGGCAAAGTTGCGATAGTATTTCTCACACACCTCTTCGAGCTCCGCCTGCGTCGTGAGATTGTGGTAACGCTTCACCAGCCCCGGATCGAACCCGAACCCCGACCGCAAATGCGTCTCCTGCGGCAATGCGAAATCCCACACGTGAAGTTTCAACGGCACGGCGACTTTCTTCCCGTCCGCGTCGATCGTGATCGCTCCCTCATAATCGCCCGCCGAGGCATCCGCGGGCACGCGCACCGAAATCCAGAGCGGCTGATTCTGCCCCGCCTCGCACCGAATCAGCACTTTCAATGGCGGCAACGGATCCGGCCACCAACCAACCGCGCCAGTCCCATCCGTCGGATGTTCGACAAACACGTAAGCGACTTCGCAAATCTCGATATTCCCGGCGGGAATCTTCGCTCCCTTCGGTCCTCGCAATTCGCTCGCCGTCGCCATCAGTTTCTCAATCGTCTTCGCGGGCCGCACGACCAACTGCGCCGACTCGATTTCGTTCTTGGCCGCTTCGATCTGAATCGCCTTGCTCGTCGCCCGCTCCACAGGCAACTCGCGCTCGCGGCTCACCTTCCTTGCAGCATCGCACTGCCACAACCCCAGGTCGTCAGCGCCGCGCGCGTTGAGCCTCGTCCCATAACTGGTGTCGTCGAAAAAGCTCGCAACCTCTGGCAGTGGTTCGCCCCGCACGGTATAACGAGTTTTTCCAAACGAATCCTTCACTGATTCCTTCAGGTTCGCTTCGTAGCGATAGCCATGAATTTGAAGGTTGCACGCTGCGTCGCCGCGAAAGTAGATGTGGATTTCTTTGGCGGGAAAAAACTTTTCTGGCAGTGCGAATTCCTGTTCGCCGACGCCCGATAATTTCCCTAGAATCGTATGGTAGTTTCCGTCGGCATCGGCTTCGACGGTACAACTGCCGGAGACATGATACCCGACGTTAAGATGGATGGTTGCCGACTTTTGCGTGAGATTGCCGATTTTGTGATGATACACGAGCGTTTGTCCGCCGCCAAATGTCCAGCGATTGGTATTAAAGCCAGCGGTGTGCTGCGCGAGCGGGCGCCAGTCGTTCGCGCCGTCGCCTCCCAGCCGCGGATTGGCAATATAACGACCGTTGCGGATCATTTCGCCCTCACCCAGCTTGATGTCGCCTTTTAGAGTGTAAAACGGCTGGGCGATATTCAGTTCGATGTCATCAAACCAAACGGTTCCTTTTATTTCCCATTGACCAAACCGCAGAAACGCGCCCTTGGTGTCGCTTGGCGCGCGAAAGACGAAGCTATGGTGCTCCCAATCGGTTCCTATCTCAAAATCGCGATTGCAAAAATTCGGTCCCGCAATCACCGCGCCTCCAGTGGCGTCAGGTGCGCGCTTCGCCCAAAAGGTAACGCGGTAGGTCTTGTTCGGTTCGAATAGTACGCCTGTCGCCCGCCAGTAACTCATGCTTTCAGTTTTACCATCACCAATAACACTGACACAGCGGCCCACACGACCTACCGCCGTCCAATCACCTGCACCGCCCGACAACGTCCAGTCGTTGAGTATTTTGTCGCCACGCTCGAACTCGCCGTTGAGCGTGTCGGCGGCGAAACAATTCACGGTAATAACCGAGAGGGCAAGAAGAAAAGTTCGGAATTCAACCTTTAGCTTGGAATATTCTGAAGAAAACAACCAAAACCCTAAAGCATGAACTCCAAACTCGTAAACGCGACCGCGCGCAACTGGGGAAAGCGCGAGTCTTTTCATAGCAGATTAGACGAGCAAGTCTTTCCCCGTGATTTGCCGATAGGCATCCAAATATTTCTCGCTCGTTTTGGCGATGATGTCGGCTGGCAGCGCCGGGCCGGGCGGGGTTTTGTCCCAGTCCAATGTTTCGAGATAGTCGCGGAGGAATTGTTTATCGAAACTCGGCTGCGATTTGCCCGGCTTGTATTGGTCAGCGGGCCAGAAACGCGAACTATCAGGTGTGAGCATTTCGTCAATGACGATCAGCGAGCCGTCGGGCAGTTGTCCGAATTCGAATTTCGTGTCGGCAATGATGACACCGCGTTCGCGGGCGTACTCGCGAGCCCATTTGTAAATCGCAATGCTGGCGGCTCGCGCTTTCTCGGCAATTTCTCTGCCAACGATCTCGACCGCGCGCTCGTAGGAGATGTTTTCGTCGTGACCTGTCACGGCCTTCGTGGCGGGCGTAAAGATCGGTTCTACCAACTCGGACGACTCAACGAGTCCTGCGGGAAGCTTCATGCCACAAACCGTGCCGCTCTGTTTGTATTCCTTCCATCCCGAGCCGGCCAGATAGCCGCGCACGACGCACTCAATCGCCAGAGGTTGGGTTTTACGGCAGAGTGTCGAACGACCCTGCAGCGAAGAGAGATGAGGGAGGAGAGACGGGGAAAACTTCGATGCATCAGTGGCAATCACATGATTCGGGATGATGTGTTTTGTTTTATCAAACCAGAACGCAGAAATTTGGGTCAGCACGCGGCCTTTGTGCGGGATGCCGTTGGGCATGATCACGTCGAACGCGCTGATGCGGTCGGTGGCGACCAGCAGAAGCTCCTTTTCGAGGTCGAAGATTTCGCGCACCTTGCCGCTGCCGCGCTTATTGATGCCGGGGAGGTCGAGGGTGAGGATTACGTCTGTCTTTTCGGTGGTCATGCGGCGAAGCTTAGCGCTAGGAAGGGCATTTGGCGAGGAAATTATTTCGTTTAATCGTTGAAACGTTGAATGGTTGAATCGGGATCCGATTGAACGATTTAACCATTTAACGATTCAACGCAGCGAAGCTGCCGAGGACAGGAATTGAACCTGCACGCCCTTTCGGGCACTAGACTCTGAATCTAGCGCGTCTGCCAGTTTCGCCACCTCGGCAATCGAACCGGGCTCAATATAACGGGCGACAGTGGCAAAGTAAAGTCCTGCATGCTAAAGTTGCACCGTGCAGCTTTATCCGATGAGATTCGTGCCGATTCTCCAGCCGCGGATTTGGGGCGGCCGAAATCTCGCCAAACTCGGCAAACAACTGCCTCCGCGCGAGATCATCGGTGAGTCGTGGGAAGTCTGCGACCGCCCCGAAGCGCAAAGCATTGTTGCCAATGGCCCTCTGGCGGGCAAATCATTGGATTGGCTTTGGCGCACTTGCGCCGAGTTCCGCCGACAAGAAGCCAAGTTCGCCGATCACAAACGATTTCCGCTGCTGGTCAAATGGCTGGATTGCGTCGAGCCTCTCTCCGTACAAGTGCATCCACATGCCACGGCGGCGCGTCGTCACGGCGGCGAACCCAAACACGAAGCTTGGTACGTCGTGGCTTCTTCTCATGGCGCGAAAGTATGGGCGGGTCTAAAGCTGGGCGTCACGAAGCAGCTTTTTTCCCGGGCGTTGGCCGACGGTTCAACCGAGAAATTGCTTCGAAGCTTTACGCCTCGTCCGGGCGATCTGATTAATTTGCCGGCGGGATGCGTTCACGCTGCGCGGGGAATTCTCTTTTGTGAAATCCAGCAAAATTCCGATACGACCTATCGTCTTCACGACTGGGGGCGCGGGCGGGAGTTGCACATCGAACAAGGTCTCGCGAGCATGGATTTCAATGGCCGCCACGCGACGCGACGCGGGCGACGGATTACCTGCCCGTATTTCCAAATTCATCAAGCCATGTTCGCGCGTGCGTGGAAACCGCCGCTGGAATTTTCGATCGTCTGCGTCGTCGCGGGGCGCGGCACGATTCACTGGCGAGGCGGGACAGAGCCGTATAGTAAAGGCAACTGCTGGCTAATCCCAGCGAAACTACCCGCTTGCCGATTCGAGCCGCAGGGGAAGACCGTCGCGGTGGTTGGACGCGTATAGGGACACAACTACAGATGAAGGATCGCTGCGGACAGAGCACCCAGATTGCCGATGCGGTCGCCAAGCGCGGACGGAACGATGCGGCAGGCGACCAACGGTCGCGGCCACGCGAACTGCGGCAGATATTTGCGCAGCGGTGTGAAGAAAAACTTTCCGCAATGGGTCGGGATGGTACCGAGCGCGATCACATCAGGGTTGAGGATGTTGATGAGGTTGCCGATGCCTTGCGCGGCGCGAAAGCCGACTCGGTCGAAGATTTCCAGCGCGAGCTTGTCGTGACGCTTCGCCGCGGCGAGCAGAATTTCGACACGGAGATTTTTCGGGTCGCCATCGGCAAGTGTTAGCAACAACGAGCGCGGATTTGTTTTCACAGACTCTCTTATTTTTCGAGCAATCCCGCTTCCGCTGCAGAAGGCCTCGAAACAGCCGCGATGGCCGCAGCCGCAGAGCGGCCCGTTCGAGTCGAGGACGTGGTGGCCGACTTCGCCCGCGTCGCCCGTCGCGCCACGGTGGAGTTTGCCATTAATGATAAGTCCCGCGCCGATGCCCGTGCTGAAGGTCAGATAGGCTAGAGTGAGATCCTTCTTCGAGTGGCCCGCGCCGAATTTCCATTCGGCGACTGCGCAAGCATTCGCATCATTTTCCAGAAATGTCGGGCGGCGAAATTCCCGTGCAATCGTGCGCCGCAATGGTACGCGCGACCAACCGGGTGCGTTGGGTTGATAGATCATCTTGCCCGTCTTGGCGTCAATCGGCCCGGGCGCGGCGATGCCGATGGCTTGAATCTGTCGGATCGATACATTCTCGCGACACAAAATATCGTGTCCCATCGCTTTGAGCCGTTCCAGAGCGTCCTTCGAGCCGCGCACGACGTCGGCTGGTGCGCGCAGACAGGCAAGGATTTTGGCGCGCTCGGTGCCGAGGCACACGGAGAATTTGCTGCCGCCGACGTCGAAACCGAGAATCATGATGGGAAACTCCAAACTTCAAGCCTCAAACTACAAGGAAACTTCAAGCTCCAAGCTTCAAACTGCTCACGCCTCGCGCCGGGTGGTGGCTGGGTATTTGAAGTTTGAAACTTCCCTGAAGTTTGGAGTTTGAGGTTTGAGGCTTCTACTCTCGCATCTGGATCATCGGTTTTCATTCAAAAACTCCTCAAGCTGTTCGACATCGAAATTCGCCAGCACCTTGCCATCCACGACAATCGTGGGGACATATTCCTGCCCCGAAATGCGGAGGACTTCGGCGCGGCCATCGGGGTCGCGACTGACGTTGACCTCATTGAAAGGCAGGCCTTGTGCGCGTAAATATTCTTTGGCGTCTTCGCACCACCCGCAAAAGGTTGTTGTGTAGAGTGTGATTTGCACACCCGCACTTTGCCTCACTGTGAAAAAAAATGCAAATCCCCTTTGACGGCGGGCAAAACATGGCTATATTCGCCGCACATTTTTAATGAGTCATCTGTTTCTCTTCGCCACGGGCGCCCCGGGGATATTGTATGCGCTGGAAAAATCCACGCTCGTTGGGAAAATCGTCATCCTCATTCTGTTTCTGCTCTCCATCGTGGCGTGGAGCATCATGATCACGAAATTCCGTCAGGTCGGCCGTGCCCAGCGGTCGTCGGGACGGTTCCTGGAGCAGTTTCGGAGTGGAACCGACATTCGCGCCTTGCGCTCACAGAATCTCGACCTCCGCGATTGTCCACTAAAAGAGATTTACGGCGCTGGCTGCCTTGAATTGGACACTTGCGGCACCAGCGCGGCGCCCTTCGCAACCGGCGGATCCGCTGTTACCGAAGAAAAGCTATCGGCGCTGGACATCGTTCATATTGAAGCGGCACTCGAACGAGCCGTGAGCGAGCAAGCAATGATTTTGGAAAACCAGCTGACCGTGTTGGCCACGGCGGTATCGGCAGCGCCATTTCTTGGATTGCTGGGGACAGTGTGGGGCGTGATGGATGCTTTTGCGGACATCGCGACGACACAAAGCACGTCCATCGGCGCGCTCGCGCCGGGTGTCTCGGCGGCGCTCATCACGACGGTGGCCGGTCTCGTGGTCGCGATTCCTTCGATGGTTGGGTACAACATTTTGGTGCGTCGCATTCACGCGCTTACCGTGATGATGGATAATTTTGCCAGTGAATTCATGACCGCGGTCCGGCGCAAGACTACCCAGGAGGAAGCTTGAGACGGTACAGCCGACGACAAAGTTTTGCGACCGTCGCCGACATCAACGTTGTGCCGATGGTGGATCTTGTCTTTAACTTGCTGATTATATTCATGCTGGCAACGCCGTTGCTGGAGCAAGCGCTCGAAGTCCAAGTCCCTTCGGCCGAAGCCGGAGCGCCTGTACAGCAGCAGACTACTCGCGTGATTGCCGTGGATCGCGCAGGGCGTATTTTTCTCGACGACAAACTTACCGACTTGCGGACGTTGCGCGATTCGATGACCCAGCTGGCCGCCACCACGCCCGACGTGGCGGTGCTCGTGCGCACGGACAAGCAAACATCCTTTGAACATTTCGCCAAGGTAGTGGATGTCCTCAAACAAGCGAACATCAAACGGATGGGGATTGTCACGGTGAACGAGCCAAGCGCAGCCAATTCAGGAAAAACGCGATGAACACGGCGATTGAATTTCGGAAAAACATGGCGCTCTCCACAGCCCTGCATTTGCTCGCCGCGGGCGCGATCGTCGCGAGTGTTTTGGTCGCTCCCAAACCAAAACTGGAACCGATCCAGTGGATTGCTCCCTCCGCGTTCAGCCCCGCGCCCAGCGTTTCCTCACCGTCGACCCCTGCTCCGCGCAACGCCGCGCCGCCAGCTCCCAAAATTGCTTCCCCACCCCAGCCGGTCGAGCCGCCTCGACCAAAACCTGCTCCAACAACAAAAACGCCACCGGTTCCACAACCAAAAATTGCCACGAAACCCGCCCCTACCTCCAAACCCGTTGCTACCCATAAAATCGAGCCGCAAACCGCGCCGTCCAAGCCGCAGATTGAGATCAGTCAAAAAGTTGTTACGCGACAAAAACAATCCACGGCGGTCTCCAACAAATCCAAACCATCCGAGGTACACCAACCGCAATTCAGCCGGGACGAATGGAAAAAGAGCATTTCACAAAAACTTTCGACCACCACCGTAGGCGTTGGCTCCCCCAGCTCTCCTGCGGTCGCCGGCCGGATTGATCCGTTCGCTTGGTACTACGCTCACGTGCGCGATGTGATGTTCCAAAATTGGGGCGAACCTGCGCTCGAACGTCCGTTCATCACTCAAGTGCTGATAACGGTCGCCAGCGATGGAAGCCTCGTCAGCCATCGAATTACGGTCACGTCCGGCGACCCGATCATGGACACGTCCGTTCTGGATTGTTTGCGCCGGATAAAAAGAATCGATCCCTTGCCGTCCGAACTAGGCAGGGAAACGCTCGATATCACTGTGGAATTCAAACTACACGGAGGAAAATGAAACTAGGCAACGCACGCGATTGCGTGCCGATGATTGTTCTGTTGGTGGCGCTCCATTGCGTTCCCAGCGTCACAGCGCAGGTTGTTGTCGAAAAAACCGCAAACCAGATCGGATTGGCCGTTTTGCCGACGACAGGCAGCGATACGGCGCGGACGCGGGAATTGCTGGAAATTTTACAAGCCGATTTGCTCCGGAGCGGATGGTTCAGTATTGTCACCACGAACGCAGCATCCGCAACGGTGCAGTCGCGATTGGAAGGCCGAACGCTCGACGGATGGGTTTCGGGACGCGATAAAACTCAACTCCTGGCAAAACGATACGTGGGCGACAACGTCCGCGCATTGGCGCATCAGTTCGCCGATGATATCGTGGCGGCTGTGGCCAAACAACGCGGCATCGCGCAATCGCGTGTCGCCTTCATCAGCAAACGAAGCGGCACAACGGAATTGTGGACGATGGATTATGACGGTTTCAATGCCCGGCAGATTACCAGCGACAAAGCCCTCTGCGCGCATCCACGCTGGTCGAACGACGCCAAACGCATCGCCTTAACGAGTTATCGCAAGATTTATCCCGATGTCTGGGTGCTGGATTTGTCGGAGATGAAAATCCGGCGGGTCGCGTCGTTCCCCGGACTCAACAGCGGCGCATCGTTTTCACCCGACGGACGCGAACTGGCCATGACCTTAAGCAAGGACGGAAATCCGGAGTTGTATGTGGTAAATGCGATCGATGGATCGAGCCCGCGCCGACTGACGCGAACCAAGCAGGAGGAATCCACTCCTTGCTGGTCGCCCGACGGCAAGCAGATTGTTTTTAGTTCGGCGCAAAGCGGGACTCCCCAACTTTGGCTGATGTCACGCGAAGGCGGGGCGGCGACGAGACTGACGACGACGTTGGGGTATTGCACGGAGCCGGATTGGTCGCCGCGCGGCGACGCGATCGCGTTCACGGCGCGCGTGGGCGGAACGTTTCAGATTTTTTCGATGGACTTGACCACCCGCGCGGCGAGGCAACTGACGAGTCTGCCGCAGGATTGTGGCGGGGCGACGTGGGCGGCGGACGGGCGGCATTTGGTATTTGCCAGCGGCTATGGCGGCGCGGGTCAGCTTTACGTGCTTGACGCATTGACAGGGCAAACAGTAAAACTCGGAACGAATTTAGGCGACTGCAGCGAACCTGCCTGGTCGCGATAACAATCAGGAGATTACAATGAAACGACAACTTTTATTGATGACAGTATTCGGAATTGGTGTGAGCTTTCTCTTCTCGAGCTGCAAGTCCCGCGGCGGAGGCAATGGGCCCGAAAAACCGATTGGCAAAAACGGCCCCGAAGACATTAAAACGAAACTGCCGGATCGTCCACCCGGCAGCAATCTCGAGCGCGGCAAATTTGAGCACGTCTTTTTCGCCTACGACAGCTCGGCGATTAATCCGCACGAGGGACCGAAGCTGGACACCGTCGCGAATTTTCTCAAAACTGATGCGACATCAGTCATTCTGGTTGAGGGACACTGTGATGAGCGTGGCACGGCGGAATACAATCGTGCGCTTGGCGAACGACGGGCGCTGGCGGCCCGCGAAGCATTGATCGCACGGGGCGCCGATGGAGCACGCCTGCAAACGATCAGCTACGGCAAGGATCGCCCGCTGGATTTGGCTCACACCGACGCCGCGTTGTCGAAAAACCGGCGCGCGGAATTTGTCATCGTACGACCGTAAGGGTGATCAAGTTGCTTGCAAAAGGCCCTGCTTATGATAATTTAGATCGTCGAAAGGAACTATGCCGATGCCAATGTTTGCTTTATTGAGTGGTTGGGAAGTGGGTGCCCTCGTGGTGCTTGCCATCATCATGTTTGGAGCTAAGAAACTCCCCGAATTGGCGCGATCAGTGGGTAAAAGCCTGACGGAATTCAAGAAGGCGAGCCGCGAAGTGACCGATGAAATCGAGCGAGCTGGCAACGAGCCGCCGGCAAGTCCCAAACCCAACCCGCCTGCCGACAAGGCGTAAGTGGCGGTGTCCGCCCCGAACCATCCATGGCGGAAGAACCACCCAATACCTCTCCTGACGAAGAGGCCGGCGGTCCCGTAAAGCCTTTCCTCGAACATCTCGAAGATTTGCGATGGGTGTTGCTCAAATCGCTGGCTGTACTCTTCCTCGGAGTGGTTGCCGCGGGCGCATTGACCCGTCAAATCCTGGATTGGCTTAAATATCCACTCAAATGGGCGGAAGTCATCCCGGACACCAATCAATTTCTCATCAGCACCGGACCCGCCGAGATCTTTCTAGCGATGATGTATATCTGGATTTTTGGTGGCCTGGCGTTTGCCATGCCCTTCATCCTGTATTTCATAGCGGACTTCGTGCTACCCGCGCTTAAAAGTAACGAGCGCCAGCACATCGCACCCTACGTTCTCGGTGGGGTGTTGCTGTTTTTAGCTGGAATCTGTTTTTGCTTTTACGTTTTGCTCCCCCCATCCCTTGCAATTTCCTACAAATTGACAGTCTATTTCGGCATGCAACCAATGTGGCGATTCCAACAATATCTTTCGTTCGTGCTCTGGTTGCTATTGGGGATGGGCCTGGCGTTTGAGTTGCCTATTATCCTTTTGTTTCTCGTCCGAATCGGCATTCTCGATGCGAAAGCGCTACGTCGCGGATGGCGCTGGGGAGTAATGGGATGTCTGGCGTTTTCAGCCATCATCACTCCACAGCCCGATCCTCTTTCCATGTTTGTTTTTGCGGCGCCGCTGTACGCTCTCTACGAAATCTCCGTCTGGCTCGCCTACCTGATGGAATGGAGAGGCAGACGGCGGGTGGCACGGGAAGAGGCAGATGAAAAAAATCAGCGATGAGCCTTGAAAAATCGCGCGATATGAGCATAATGCGCTGTCTTATTCGGCGGGGGGTGTAGCTCAATTGGTTAGAGCGTCGCCCTGTCACGGCGAAGGCTGCGGGTTCGAGTCCCGTCACTCCCGCCATTTTATCCCACGAAACTTCCCTTGCTGGGAAGTTTTCTGGTTGCGAAGGCGACTGCACAGTGATTAGATGGATGTCATGAGACTTTCCCACTCTTCTCGCCGGTCATTTCTCAAAACAACCCTCGCCGCGGGCATCGCACCGCTCTTGCTGCCTTCGCGGGTTTGGTCCGCCGATACTCCGCCCAACAGCCGAGTCACGCTCGGTTTTATCGGGTGCGGGATGCAGTCGCGCGGTCTCTTGAGTGGTTTTCTGGGTAAAACCAATACCCAGACGGTTGCCGTATGCGACGTGGATACAACCCGGCGCGAGAATCACAAAAAGATGGCCGAAGATTTTTATGCGAAATCCGCCAATGCCAGTGAATACAAAGGGTGCGCGGCATACAACGATTTTCGCGAACTGCTGGCGCGCAAAGACATCGATGCGGTTGTGATTGCCACGCCGGATCACTGGCACGCGATCATCGGTATCGCCGCCGCCGCAGCTGGCAAGGACATTTATTGCGAGAAACCGCTCACCCAAACGATCCATGAGGCACGCGCCCTCGTCTCTGCCGTGCGCAAAAACAAACGTGTTTTCCAGACCGGTTCGCAGCAACGTTCTTCCCCGGAATTCCGTGTCGCGTGTGAACTGGTGCGCAATGGCGTCATCGGAAAAATCGCTCGCATCGAAACCGGCTTCGACGGTCCTGGCAAATGGTGCGATCTTCCTGCCGAGGAGTTAGAGCCAGGCCTTGACTGGGACTTGTGGCTCGGCCCAGCGCCAAAGCGCGATTACAACTCCATCCTAAGCCCCCGGGGCGTGCACAAGCATTTCCCAATGTGGCGCACCTATTGGGAATACGGCGGCGGTAAGGTGACCGACTGGGGCGCGCATCATCTCGACATCGCCCAGTGGGGACTCGGCATGGATGCAAGCGGACCTGTGGAAATCATTCCGCCGGCGGACGCGGCCACCGCGCAATCCGGCGCAAAATTGATCTACTCGAAAGGCGTCGAGGTTAAACACATCAGCGAAAACGGCGTTACATTCTTTGGCAGCGACGGCGAGATTTTTGTGAATCGCGGCAAATTCAAACTGACGCTCGGCGGCGTGGCCAAGGCAAAGTATCTAGCCAAGGAAGATCAGCCATCGCTTTCCGCGCAACTCGCCACGGTCGAAAAGGAATTTCTGGCGAATGCGAAAGTGAAGCTGTACGCGAGCACCGATCACAAGGCGGATTTCCTCGCCTGTATCAAGAGCCGGAAACCGGCGATTACCGACGTGGAAATCGGCGCGCGCACCGTAACCTGTTGTCACCTTCTCAACTTCGCCTATCGGTATAGCCAAAAGTTCAAATGGAACCCTGCTAAAAATGCTTTTGCCGGCCGCACGGGCGACCCCAAATGGCTCACACGCGAATACCGCGGTCCGTGGACAGTACTGTAAGCAGTTTGAAGTCGGTTCAATCCCCTGCCCCATCAAAAATATGAAAACAAAAAGCCTGCTAATCGCCCTGATTGGCTCCACAATTTCCATGCCGCTCTTTGCGCAAAAAGCCGAGGACGGATTCATCCATCTCTTCGATGGAAAAACTCTAAGCGGCTGGCATGTGAGCGCCAAGACCGGCCACAGTCGCACGAGCGGCAATACCTCCGGCGGACGTTGGGTCGTGGAGAACGGAGCAATCCTCGGTAGCCAGGATGTTCCCGGCAATGGTGGGATCATCATTACGGACAAACCGTTCGGCGACTTTGAAGTCGCCCTCGAAATGAACAACGATTTCGGCCCTGATAGCGGCCTGTTCTTGCGCAGCACGGAGGAAGGGCGCGCCTATCAAGCGATGATTGATTACCACTCCAAAGGCAACCTGATGGGGATTTACGGCGAAGGTTTGGGCGGAAAACCACACGTGCGTAACTACAGCTTTCTCGATGCGCCCGACAAAATCGCCCTCGAAAAAAATGCCGCCGTGCCGCTGTCCGTTTCGACGGAAGAATGGGGCAAACTTTGGCGACACGGACAATGGAACGAATTGCGCGCCCGGATTGTGGGCGGCCAATTACCGACCATTATCACGTGGATCAACGGCACGAAAATTATGGAATGGACAGAAACCGAGAAGCGCCATCCGGCGCAAGGTGGCATCGCCCTGCAAGTGCACGGCGGCGGCGACCTGACCAAACAATTTGTTCGCTACCGCAACATCCGGGTCAAGCCGCTCTAGAAATCACTCCAACAAAGCGCTCGCAAAACGCCGGCGGACTTCATGAAGTCCGCAATCTGCATAAAAAGCGACAACGCGGAGGTCTGACCCCTTATAGCAAACGAGTTTGGAAGTTATTTCTTCACTTGCAGAGTCAGCGGAACGGAAGCGTGAGTCATCGAAAGCACGGGAGGTTTGGCGATGATTCCTGCGACGAAAATCGTTGCAGTTGTCTCGCCTGTGTTGGCGCTGGTCAACGTGATCGTCGCGTCTTGCACATCGCCGTTGATTTTCATTTCCGATGACGTGACTCCGGCGGGAAGGTTGACGGCCCGCAGCGTAATTTCGCCTTTGTAACCGTTCCGCACCGCTTTCACTTTCAGATTGAGTTTCCCGTTCGGTTTAAGCACCAACGGCGATGGCGCGGGTGGTGGGGGTGGAAGCGGCGCGCCCGCTGCCATCATCGCGGGCGCGGACTCGGCGGGCGCGTAGATGACGATGTCCGCTTTCTCGCCCACCCCAACCGTCATCAACGTGACCTCGTGCGTCGCACGCGCCCCACCGATGTTGCGGCCTTCGACCGGCACGGCTCGGCGCATTATAGTTTCCTTGCCGATTTTTGTCGAACCTTCGATGGTCAATGGCACGGAATCGAGCGGGGCATCCGGCGCAGAAGCAAGAAGAATGAATGCTTCGGTTCGATTGGCAGCAATACTTCCCTGGATCGCTGAGAAAACTGGTTGAAGAATCGGGTTGTCCACATTGACCACCGACGAACCTGGTGGAACTTGAATCATTCCACCGTAACTTACCCAGTCTTTGTCAGTTGGCACTGTCGAAGTACCTCCAGGCAGTTTGGAGAGGTGTAAATGGATTGGGTCAGCAAAACCATCCATCCGACTCGCGCGCACGGTGGCAAGAACGCGTCCGCCGCGAGGAACGACGATATTATCGGGTTCGACGGTGAGCGCAAAATCGGGACGCAGCGGCGCGACCGCAAGGCTGTAACTGTAATCCGGATTACCTCGACGGGCGAGGTCTCGTAGAGTCAACACCACATTGCGGTCGGAATCGAACGTGTAATCGAGACGGCTATCCCGTCCCATCGTGTCTTCACTTTCCATAAGTTTCTTGTCGTCCTTTGCGTCGGTCAGAACAAGGACCGAATCCAGAGGAGAACCGAGTCGCGCGGCTTGAATTTCGACGATGATACGCTCGCCTTTCTTGCCATGCAGCGCAAATGAGTCAGCGTCGCCTGGAACAGCGAGGCGGCCATTTACAGTGACCGGCGCGGAAATTTTCTGCGCCTCTTTCGTGGAATTGTTTGGTTCTTTCTCCGCAAGTTCCGGAAGATCACCGACAAGAATCTGCCACGATTGGTGCGGCGTGACTTGGACATCGCGACGACCGAGCGGGGCGTCCGTCGGGATGGCGACCTTGACGATTGCATCTTTGCCTAGATTGAGACCCGCCAATTCGAGTTTGGCAGTTTTCCCACGGGACACCGTGAGCGGGAAAACGCCAGTCACGAGCGGTCGCTGCGAGATCGTTACACGATAAGCAAATGCGCCATTATTTTTGTAATTCGTGTCACTCACCTGAACACCATACTCACCCGCGCGAGGGAACGCATAGACCAGCATCGAATCTTTACTGCGAAAATCGTCGTTCTCCGCCAGTTTCTTTCCCGCGCCATCGAACAGCGCGAGGCGCGTATCAAGAAATTGGCCTGCCGAAGAAAGTGAACCAATCGTGACTCCCTGGCCCTCAAAAAGAATCGTTTGTCCCACTTTCGCGTGAAATACAAATGTATCCACGTCCTCTTTGCTGTCGAGCCGACCGTTAACGACGCTCGGGACTTGGACAAAACGTTCTTTCGGTTTAGCTTTTGGATCATCGCTGGGAATGGGTTTCCTGGCTTCCGCGAATGAATCGTTCGGCTCTTCCTCGATGATTTCGGGCAGGTCGCCGACGACAAAGTAGCCGACGCTGGTAGCGCCGCGCGGGGTGATAATCCGAAATTCGCGCGCGCCGAGCGGCGCATCCTTGGCGACGGTAATTTTCGCGGTGTTCGGAGCCGAGGTTCCCTTTTGTGGTTTGACGATCTCGCCGGTGACCCCCACTCCGCTGAAGAGAATGGCGCTCGCCCCCGCCATCTGATCGCCTCTGAATTCCATTTCGACCGTCGTGCCGCGCTGGCCGCCGCGGGGGAAGTATTGCTGAAGAACAGGCGGCATCGTTTGCGCGACGAGAATCGTCGGCAAGAGCAGCGAAACGAAAACGAACAAACACAGGCAGGGTCGCCCACCGAAGTAGGCAAGCCAATGCCACCATTTGATTGAACGACAATTCAACGGAGAATGCACAAGTTTAAATGAACAATCCATCCACGACGTTACCCGAGCAAATCTCGCGGGGCGCGCCGAGATGATTGGACACGATCGTCTTTGGGTCAATACCAATGCAATGATAGATGGTCGCGAGCACATCGTACGGATGCACAGGTTTCTCGATGGGCGAGCTACCCGTTGAATCGCTCTTGCCGTAAACCTTGCCGCGGCCAATCGCTCCACCCGCGATGAGAGCCGTGTAACAATACGGCCAGTGGTCGCGCCCGTCCGGCGCGTTGGAATTACCGCTGGTGCTGACCCCCATGCGCGGTGAGCGGCCAAACTCACCAATTGCAACTACCAGTGTTTCCTTGAGCAATCCACGCTCGTCGAGGTCTTCCAGCAAGGACGCCAATGCCCCATCCAGTTTCGGGCAATGAATATTTTTGTACGGATCAAACACCGCCGCGTGCCCGTCCCATGCGTCCACCTTCGGATCGCCATTGGCGACCGCAGGCCAGTTGACCTGCACCATCCGCGAGCCGGCCTCAACCAGCCGACGCGCCAACAACGCACCTTGCCCAAATGTATTCCGGCCATATTTGTCGCGTATTACCGCAGGTTCTTGTTCGAGGTCGAACGCCTTGCGGGCGCGTCCCGACAGGATGAGATCGAATGCCTTCTCGTAATATTTATCGAGCGCCTGATTTGCGACAGCCTTCTCAATGTCCGGCATGCTCTCCTCGACAGTTGCCTTAAGCGTTGCGCGTTGCTTGAGCCGCGCCTCGGTCACATCGGAGCGTAATTTCAGGTCATCAATCTTGTATTTCTTGTTTGGGTCCTGAAAGAAATAATACGGGTCGTAGGCCTTGCCAAGAAAACCAGCTGTGCCTGCTTTGCCGATGACCGACGATTCCTGCAACGCGCGCGGCAGCATCACAAACGGAAACATCGGCTCGGTCGGCGGTTTGATTTTCGCAATGCGGGAGCCGAGGTTCGGATAATCGTTCGGAGCCGGTGGATCAAGCTGACCCGATGGCGCAACGCGATCGGGAGTTTCCCCGGTGAGCATCTGATACATTGCCGCCGTGTGATTGAAGAGGCCGACGGGGGTGTAGTTGACCGAGCGGATGAGCGTTGCCCGATGGATTTGCTGCGCCAGTTTCGGCATCACTTCGGTCAGCTCAATGCCATCCACGCTGGATTTGATCGGCTTGAATTGGCTTTTGACATTGGTCGGCGCATCCGGTTTCGGATCCCAAATGTCAATGTGGCTCGGCCCGCC
>CAYGDP010000017.1:0-79306 GCA_964348665.1 uncultured Verrucomicrobiota bacterium | reverse complement strand
TATCAGCCAAGTCTATTGTTTCCTACTGTCCAGTTTTGGGGGAGCAGGTCACCGCTCCACGGTTTTTCCACTCTCGATCTGATTTTCTACTTCCCCTTTGAGCAAGAAATAAAAGTGCTTTCCTTGAGACTGCAGCGGCAAAATCTTGTAATTGGACCCTTCAAATACAGGGCTAATGGGAAGGCTTTTGTTTCCAGTTTTTAGGTCTATCGCACGGAGGAAGCGACTCGAGTAAATCCAAACTCCAACGTGTTCCTTCGATCCAATTTGCCACGGTCCAAATCGGGTTTTTTCCTCGATTCGCCAATTCAGGTTACCAGAAGCAGCGTCGAAGGAGAATAAACCCGTCGCTAATGCACCATCTAGGTCAGCAAACAGATAAACTATGTCTCTTTCACAAATTAGACTTGCGGATAAGGGAAAGTTTTCCGTCTGCGTTTTCCAAAGGGGATTACCGGACGAGTGATCTAATGAGATTAAAAAAGTCTTCTGCGTCCCGCGTCCAGGCAATTGGCGATCCGACAGCCAGCGCAGGAGAATGTATAGATCTTTGCCGAGTTTAAAATCTACCAGTTCTGTTATCTCCTTATCAGTTTTCTCCTGTGTCAAATCGCTTAGAGAAACACTCGATCTCAGCTTTCCAGATGAAACATCCCAAAAATTGATTTTCATCTTGACGAATGGGTTCGTAATGCTGATTGCAGTTTGGTCGGTAATTGTCAGATAAACGCTTGTTATTTTGCTTCTGCCGTCCCCCGCATCATCTCCGATGAACTCGGGAAGAGTATTTTCCCAAAGTACTTGCCCCGTTGTTCGTTCTAAGGCAAAAAGCGCTGGTTTTGGTTCGGGTTTTGGATAAAGCTTGAAACTTTCACGATCCAATTTGCCGGTCGCGATGATGACGCGATCGCCTGTAGGCACAGGCATTGATAATTTGTGGCCGTTTTTACCAACTTCCCATCGTGCCTTTCCTGTATTCGGGTCGAGACAATAAATTCTTGTTTTAACGTAAGTATTCGTGAAATGAAATGCATTCGGTCCGGTGTGCACGCCCTTATAATGCGTTGCACGCACAAATATTTCTTGAGGAGTAATGGTAGTAGTGTCAACGCGACCGATGGTCTCAAAACTCCATAGCTTCTTGCCTTTCAAATTATATGCCACCACCAGCCCCTTGTTAACCTCGTATTCGGTGGGGTTATTCTGACCGTGAGCGTTTCCCAACCCCAACATAATTAGGGAAATTATCACATTCCTGCCTTTTAAGTAGTTCACAATGCCAATGTAATATAGCAGTGACCAAGCGGCAATGCCCACTTCGTTAATCTACCACGATTTGTTTTGCGACAATCGCGCATCACTACTACTATCTGCGCCCGATGGACGAAATCCCAGAAACAGAAACTCGTTTCGATTACTGGCGCAAGAGGATCGGACTTTTCGCTGGGCCGATTCTTGGGCTGTTGGTGTATGCCGCCGTATCGCAGACGGATCTCCAACCCGCCGCGCAAGCGTTGGCTGGAGTTTTGGCCTTTACGGTGATCTATTGGGTTTGCGAGCCGATTCCGTTGGCCGCGACTGCTCTGTTGTCGCCGCTGCTCTGTGTGATTGTCGGTGTGACGGATGTGAAGAAGATGTTCGTGCCATTTGCCAGCCCGATCGTATTCCTGTTCATAGGGTCGTTCATTCTGGCGGAAGGGGCGCAGAAATACGGGTTGGATAAGCGCATCGCCCTGAAGGTGCTCGGACTGCGCGGCGTGGCGCGGTCGCCCACGACAATCCTAGCCGCGGTGGGCATCGTGACGGGGTTCCTCTCAATGTGGATGAGTAATACCGCGACAACGGCGCTTATTCTGCCCATCGTGTTGGGTCTCATTCACGCCAATCCGCAACTGGCAAAACCGCGCGTAGCAGCGCCCTTGTTCCTGATGATTTCGTTCTCGGCAACCGCGGGCGGGTTGGCGACGCCCATCGGCACGCCGCCGAATTTGATTTCCATTGGACTGCTGGAAGAACAGGCGGGCATCAAGGTCTCATTCGTGGAATGGATGTGGCGCGGGGTGCCGTTGGCCATGTTGTTGATCGGGGTTTTGGTGTTGTTGTTGAGGCCGTGGGGACACGCCCACTTCGATAATCACGGAGAGATGACGAAAAGTTTTCGCGAGCAAGGCCGTGGGTTGGGTCGGATTAAGCTCGGAGAATGGAACGTGGTGAGCATCTTTCTTGTGGCATTGGTGTGCTGGGTCGCACCGAGCCTTGCAATGATGATCTGGGGCAAAGATGATCCTTTCGCGCAATGGTTTGAAAAACATCTTCCGGAAGAGATGGTTGGATTAGCAGCGGGCCTAATGCTGTTTTGTTTGCCGACCAACCTGAAGCGCTGGGAATTTACGGTGACTTGGCGCGACGCGCAACGAATTGATTGGGGGACGATTTTTCTGTTCGCAGGCGGCATGGCGCTCGGCTCACAAATCCGCGCGACGGGCCTGGACGAAACCATTGGAAAGCTGATGATGAGCGCCGTCGGCGAGCCGAGTCTTTGGAAACTGGTCGCCGCAGGCATCGCAATCAGTATTGCACTTAGCGAATTCACATCGAACACTGCCGCGGCGAATGTGACGGTGGTGATGATGCTTGGTGCCGCGAAGGCGGCCAGTGTGGATCCCGTGCCCATCGGCATCGCCACGTGCCTGGCGTGCAGCTTCGGTTTTATGTTGCCCGTCTCGACAGGACCAAACGCGATGGTCTATGGCACCGGGCGTGTCCCGCTGCGAAAAATGATCGCGTTGGGCGTCGCGTTCGATATCATCGGCGGGATATTGATTTGGCTGCTGATACGATTGACGGGGTGAGGCGAAAGTGGCACATTGTCCGCGCGATGGAGAGGTGGCAGAGTGGCGACAGTCCCGTTTGCCCGAAGGGCATCACGGGAATGAATGCGGCGGTCTTGCCACGTGAGTGGCGTCGGCTCGCAGAGCGAGCCTCATGCCAAGAACCGACAGGAGTTTACGTTGTATTACGTTTATGTGTTGCGTAGTGTGACGGCCGACCGATTGTATATCGGAAGCAGCGCCGATCCTGAAGGGCGGCTGGCTGCACA
Source organism: uncultured Verrucomicrobiota bacterium (assembly GCA_964348665.1). GTDB lineage: Bacteria > Verrucomicrobiota > Verrucomicrobiia > Palsa-1439 > CAYGDP01 > CAYGDP01. The sequence continues at coordinate 76,206 of CAYGDP010000017.1, read as the reverse complement.
CAACGCGGGTCGTGGCGGATGGACAAAGAAATTCCGCCCGTGGAAGATAGTTCTCCTGGAAGAACACTCCGACCGCAAGATAGCCGAGAAGCGAGAACGATATTTGAAATCTGGTTGGGGAAGGCGATGGATAGACAGAAGATTAAAAACGGAGGCGTGGCAGAGTGGTTGAATGCGACGGTCTTGAAAACCGTTAGCGGCCTAACAGTCGCTCGTAGGTTCGAATCCTACCGCCTCCGCCAACTTGCTGTGGCGGTCTTGTCCCGTGATGGCCGCTGGAGCGGCCAAACGGGATCGCGTTGGCTCGCGGAGAGAGCCTCACGCGAAAAACCGTTAGCGGCCTAACAGTCGCTCGTAGGTTCGAATCCTACCGCCTCCGCCAACTTGCTGTGGCGGTCTTATCCCGTGATGGCCGCTGGAGCGGTCAAACGGGATCGCGTTGGCTCGCGGAGAGAGCCTCACGCGAAAAACCGCTAGCCGCCTAACAGTGGCTCGGGGGTTCGAATCCCTCCCTCTCCGCCAATATGAGCAGAGGTCTTGTCCTGTGATGGCCGCCGAAGGCGGCTCGTAGGTTCGAATCCTATCGCCTCCGCCAGTTCAGTAAACGATGAGCGATGAAAGAGGAACGATGAATACAAAATCTACCATTATTGTTATTGTTGCGGCTCTATTTTCGGTGCCGTTGCTCGCGCAGGAGCCGGAAAAGAAACAGCCGCCGCCGCCCAAACCGCTGCCGAAGGCGCCTGCCGGCATACTTTTCGAGCGGGATGTCGTCTATGGCAAAACCGGCGACGTGGAGCTCAAGCTCAACCTCGCGCGTCCCGAAACCACCGATGGACCGCGCCCATGCGTCTTGGTGATCCACGGCGGTGGATGGGCGGCGGGCGACAGGATTCAGCACGATAAGAACACGTGGGATTTTGTCCAACGCGGTTACGTCTCCGCCACCATCGGGTACCGGTTCGCGCCAAAATATCTTTTTCCCGCGCAAGTCGAGGACGTGAAGTGCGCCGTGCGGTTTCTGCGCGCCAATGCCGAGAAATTCGGCATTGATCCGGAACGATTCGGCGCGGTCGGTTTCTCGGCAGGCGGCCATCTCTCGCTAATGCTCGGCGTGATGGACAAAGCCGACGGGTTCGAAGGTGATGGCGGCTGGGCGGATCAATCCAGTAAAGTGCAAACCGTCGTGAATTTTTTTGGTCCAACAGATCTTACCATGGAATATCCTGAAGCGAGTCGTGGCATAGTAAAAAATTGGATTGGAGGCACTATGGCCGAGAAACCCGACGCTTATAAAGCAGCTTCGCCTGTTACATATATCAATACGGGTGACGCTCCGATTCTCTCGTTTCAGGGCACGAAAGATCATCTTGTTCCGCACAACCAGGTCTATCGGCTCACGGACGTAATGACCGCTGCGGGAGTGGCGGGTCGGGCCGAGTTTTTGGTCGGCGCTGGTCACGGTGCGCCGTTATTCGACTGGCAGTATACTTCCAATGAAATGTTTGCTTTCTTCGAAAAACAGCTTCGACCGAAGAAGCCTGCGCCGAAGACGGCCAATTGATTTGATTAACCGCCCGCCTCTTTTGAGGCGAGGCATTGCACGATCATGAGGAAAAAGAAAGGGCGGGCGAAACGCGCGAAACGATGCGAAATATATCCGCGCCATCTGTGTTATCTGCGGTCTGAAAAGAATTGTAACCGCTGATTTTGCCGATCATCGCGGATGCTCACAGCCCATTCGGATTCAGGATGTTCTTCGTGGCGCCGTCGGCTCGGTTGCGCAAGAGAAAAAGTCAGCCCCGACATCGGGTACGGCTCGATGCCGGGGCTTGACTCACTTCTGTTTGCGAATGGTTTACTGACCACGTTGTCCGCCCCGATCGCCGCCGCCGCGACCACCACCGAACCCGCCTAGGAATCCCAGGCCGAGTTGGTCGAGGTCCACTTCACCAGCGTAGAGCCGTGAAATGACGCGTGGGCCGCCATCATTATTGTTGGTAAACGCAACGACGTTCATGCCCGCTTTCAGGTTTTCCAACCCTGCGCCTTTGGTTTGCAGGAATCGCACTTCGACGCCCGCGGGAATGGTCACGGCGATTGCCTTGCCAGTCCCGAGATCAACAGTCAGGGGTGACACGGCAGTGACTTTGCCGACGAACGTACCGCGATTGATCTGTCCCCATCGTCGCATTCCATTCTGGGCCTCGCTTGGCGCCGACCAGATCATCGGGGGTGCATTGCCAAAGCCTCGGGCGAGGGTGATTGTGGTCGGGATTTCGCCTTCCGGCAAACCTTCCTCGAACTCGCCGCTGAATTGGATGCGACTATCGACGGCAATGTCTTTGACCGTCAACAGTTTCACTGTTTGCACGATTGCGTCGGGAGCGACACCCAATTGTTGGGTTTGGCCGCGCAGGTTGTCCAACTGCTTGGCTGCGGCCCGCAACGTAATGGCTTCGGCGACGACGGTGCTGGCGTCGGCTTTAGCGCGCAATTGTTTTGCCGCCTCGTCCAGAGCCGCCGGATGAATTCCCTCGGTGGTGCCGCCGCGTGAGCTGGTTGTCAGCACCGAGAGTTTGCTGCCGTCGGCTTCCGAAGATAAAACGGAACCTGAAACGAAGTTGCCGAATCCGCCCTGCCATTGTCCACCCTGGCCACCGCCACGCCGCTGACCGCGCTGCTGGTTTTCTTGCGCCCAACCACTGGCCGCCAGCGCCAACATTGCCGCCAGCCCCAACCAATGTACTGCATTTGTTTTTTTCATTGTGATCTCCTAGTTGTGTTGTTCAGAATGAGTCGCCTTCGAGACGACGCACTTCATTGGCCGCCATCCATGCGACCGCCGGATGCGTCGCCGTCGAGCAGGCCTCGCGATAGACTTCCATCGCGATCAGATGATTATCTTCCTCCAATTCGATCGCAGCTTCCAAGAGCAGCAAAGGACGCGCAAACTCGCGTTCCAACGCCGCAATGTTCGCAACGGATTGCCGGGCATCGCGCGGCATTTGCCACACGACGACCGCGATCAGCGCCAGCGCGAACGCGGGCGCCGCGATCCATCGCCAGAAAGAAGCCGTCCCGGGAAGAATCATTTCGTTCGTTGTTGCCCGCCGAATTTGCGCGCGCAACGACGCCGGCGCGCCCTCCGGATTACTTGTCCGCAAGGCGCGACCGAGCTTGCGCCCGAGTTGTTCCAAGTCATTGTTGTCTTCGCTCATGATTGTTTCCTCAAAACAGAGCGGCAAACGTTTTCGTGGCATTGGCCGACAAAGTCGTTTGTTGCGACCCGCGCGTTCGATAGACCCGCTCGAAATGTTTCAGCGCCCGATGCACCCGCAGACGCGCCACCGCCGACGTACATCCCAAGATCCGCGCGATTTCGTCGAACTCCTGCTCTTCCACAAACCGCAGCACCAACGGTAGCCGATATCGTTTCGGCAACTGATCCAAGCACGCCCGGAGATATTCCGCGTCCGACCGCGCGCTTGCGGATTCGGCGGGATTCTGCGGCGACTCCGTGATTTGCTCGGCGACTGCCGCGGTTTCCACCTCGCCGCGCCTCCGATTGCGTCGCATCACTCGCCAACAACGACGCGACGCCGTCCGATACAGCCACGAGGCAATGCTCGGCTCGGCGCGTAACCATCGCAGCCGCCGATGCGCCGTCAGAAATGTATCCATACAAACGTCCTTGGCGTCGGCTTCGTTGCCCAGCAGGCGCAAACAGAACCGGTAGAGCCGATCCAGATGCAATCCTACCAACCGATCGAACGCATCGTTGTCTCCTTGCTGGGCTGCTCGTAACCATTCCTGTTCCTCGTTTTCGGGCGGTGACGCCATCTTCAATCTCTCAATAGCCTTGTCGAAGCTCATTTGTTTCAGAGTTTTTTTGGATTTCTGTCATTTCGCGCCAGCAGCCCTCTCTGTGCAAGCGCAAAATTCTGTCATTGCGCGCCGGCGAACTTTCTATGTTTGTGGTAAGCCATTTTTATGAACCATTGCCAGATGCATACGGTAGCTTTTGTATTTGGACACGATCTTGCCCTTGCCCGCTCGCGGAGCAAAAAAAGGTCTATTCCAACACCGCGCGGAAGTTTTTGAAGAACTGAATGCGCAATAATAGGATGCGCACGCGTCATTCAACCATTGACATTCTTGCCGCACGGCGTAGCATTTGACCGATGCAACTCAAAGTTCCGATGATCAATGAGGAGCCTGTCAGCGTGCCGACTTGGTGTGTTGTTTGCTGGTTGGCATGGCCGATTATTTTTCTATCCTTTATGGCGCACTCGTTTTTGATCGGGGGCGATGCATTTCGCGGCAAAGCGGAGAATGGCACATACTACCTTTACGGCTATCGTAAGCGGACGGGCAATGAGCCGTCCTACGTGGCTGTCTCGAAGTACAAATACTTTGCACACCGCGCGCACGGAATTGCCATATTCCTCTTTGCCATCCCCGCCCTGATTGGGACGGCTCGTGTGGTCTTGCCACTGATCAGGCAAGGTCACGCTGAACGCAAGAAACTAGAAGGCGGCCAATAAGTGCTTTCGTAAGCGACTTGACCTAGCTCGATATTGCTACGCCGCTCCGAATTGTCACTTTAGCTTTTCAATCTTGCCGTTTACAGTCACGAGAAATGCTTCTCCACGTTTCTCAATTTCGGCTGTAGCGATGATCGCAGGGAAGCATTTGGTAAATTTGTTGGCTTGCTCCCAAAATTGGAGATCAGTCCAACCTGGTTTGAGAAAGAAGATCGTGTGGCCTGCTTCTTTCCATGCGCGAACTTCGTGCGGGTTGCGGCTAATGCGGATGTCAGCTGTGATGATGACCCAATCTGTCTCATGCGCCAGAGTTTTCATCCAAATCGCATCCTCGACATTGGCAGCGAACCTGTCCTTGAGATGGAAGACGCGGTGCTCAGGCTCAACCATTTGGTTCAAACCGTGAGCCAGCTTCGGGGCGAGGTTATTGTCGAAGAAGAATTTCACGCCGCGAGTTGTTGCTCAAACTCGACAGCTGCCTCGACAGATTGCGGGTTGATTTCGAACCAACGCGCAACCTCCTTGACTGATTGGTTTGCCTGCACGCTCCTGGCGAGCACCTGCGTTGGGATTCCATCCTCCAGGATGATCGGCTGGCCAAAACTCCGTTTCGGGTCTAAGGCGACTCGGTGTTCTTTGCCCATAGGCCACCAGCGTTGTGGAATTTGCCGACTGCCGAATTCGAGATTTTTCAAGAACGGCTCGATGATACGGTCGAACACACGTTGCACGTCGCGCATATCCCAAAGCATGACTTCGTCGTTTTTTTCTCGCGCTTCCAGGAAAATTGTACTCCCATCAGTCACGAATCGGCTCGTGCAAAAAGGATGCTCGTGACCCAGGCGTTGCTTGGTTTTGTCATGTATTTGCCGAAGTGTCTTCCAGGAAACGCCCGCTTTAATAAACGCGTCCACACAACGCACTTCGAGCAGGTCGAGAAATCCGAGCGCAAGCGCATGATCAATACGCGGGAGCTGACCGCCCCAGACTGGGGGCGATTTTCGCGTCCCCGTCTTGGCCTGAAACTCGTATCCCTTTAGCCAGCGGCGTACCCGCCAGGGCGACACCCCTGTAAGTCGCGATGCCTCGGGAACTGTATAAATGCCCCTGCCGATAAGTGCATTTCTCATTGTTGTATTCTCAGCAGCAAAACTATGCCTTCATCAAACTGATTGCAACTAAAAAGCAATTTCACCAAGCAGCGGAATTTTGCTGTCGAGTAACGCCTCCGCGCTTGTCAAACTTCCACAATCCAACATTTCAACCATTCAAACATGGATCGAGGTTACCGGAATGAATCGTCGCCATTGAGTAATTGCTGTCGCTTCGATCCCGATCCAGGTCTTGTACCTTGGTGACCAACGCGGGAAACGATGGGAGCCGGATTTCTGCGTTACTCGGCGCGTTTCAGTTTCCGGTCGAGTTTGCCGGCGCCTTTTTCCGGTATGTTTTTATTGAATTTGGTGTCGCCTGCTTCGCCGATGCTGATGACGCGGGCTTGTTTCCCATCGGCGGAGAGTTTTAGGCGCGCTTGTATCTCGACGGGTTCGGCTTGAAGCCGGTCTTGCAGGGCGACCAGCGGGACTTCGCGGTCGTTGATGAAAATTTTGGCATCGGGGGCGACTGGGTAAGCTTCTTCGACTTGATTTTTGAGAAGTTTGATGGAGTGGCGCTCGGCATCCACCGTTTTAAGGATGCCGATGACGACTTGTCCTTCGGTGAAAAGGGTTACAGCGGTGGTTTGATCCACGGAGAGCTGGAGCTGGACGGTAGCGCCTTCGGTGAGATTGGCGATGCTCCCTCGTGCCGGGCCGGTTTTTGTGAATTTATCTCCACCGCCATCCTCGATGAAGATGGTTGCGCCGCGGAGACTGTAGATTTTTTCCTCTGGCGGGTCGATTTTGGAGGCGGCCATCGCGAGAACGGTCACTGTGTTTTCGGCGGCGTTGACAGTTTTGATTTTGCCAACGACGCGTGGACCGCTAGCATAGACATAAACGACTTCTTTCAGGTCGGGTGAGATGGTCAGGAAAACGCTGGTGCCGGGCTTGAGATCGGCGAGTTTCCCGGCTTTCAAGAACCCTTTTTGCGCTCTGCCTGGGTTCAGCGCGATGTCGGCATCTGTTTTAAGTTTGTAGATTTTTGGTTCAATCGAGTCGCCCAGAGTTTTCATGGCTACGGGCGAGAGGGCGATGGTGTTTTTTGCAATATCCACCGATTCCACAACACCGCTGATTCGCGGGCCGCTGACCAGCACGCTTTCGATCGTTGGATCTTCTCCCTCGGAGAATCGCACGGTTACCAGGGCGCCGACGACGAGTTCGTCAAGCTTGGCGTCTTTGACGAGATTGCTCGGACCATGGCCGGCTTCCACGAGAATTTCGGTGTCCGCCGCCAGCTCATAGTTTTTTACGATGGGCGTCTCGGGCTCGAACTTGGTTTGTCGGACGGCTTGCAGCTCGACGGTGATTGATTTGCGCGTGGTGTCCACGGCTTTGAGAACGCCTGTTCGTTCTCGTTCTTTGCCGGTGGGGTCGCCGCGCTTGGCCGCTTTGTCGGCCACGGCGTCCGGCGCGACTTTGCCGGCCTTATCGGCGGCGAAGATCAGACTTGGGTTGATGCTGATTGTCACTGCGGCGAGGATTGCTACAAAAGTTGTGTTCATCTTCCTTCTCCTTTTTTGTCCAAACCAAACCATCGATTTCTTCGACACATTTCTGCCAAATTTGTTAGAACTCTAATCTGTGGATTGTGAACACACCCCAAACTGTGGTGGTATCCTGACGGCGGTTGCAACTGCAACAATTCCGGCGTCTGCGACATTGTTCGCAGTCACCAGGACGATGGATGAGAGGCTTGACAGCATCCGAAGATTGGCGTAGGGTGCGGCGCGTGAAATTCGGATGTTTTCATTCTGCTGCAACTGGCTTCATTCCTAAGATATCTCGGGGCGTTACGGACGGCGCTGTGTGCAAATCGTAGGGAGTCCGGGCGACCATTTCAACTTTTTAGTTGCTCTGGCGTGGCGATGCGCGTAAAAGTCGCGTTTCAAACTCGAAGACGGCAGGCATGAAACGATTCTTTCGCTTGTTTGTTGTTGTGACCACGTTTGCGTGGGTTTGTATTTTTCCGGCGTTGGCGACCGCGCAGCAAGCGGAACTCCGCATTCGGCAGGTCGGGGCGACATTGGCGACGACGCCGCAAATCCAGAGCGATCAACGGGGGGGGCGTGTGTCGGGACAGACCGCGTGGATCCGGCTGGATGTGATTTACGACACCACGGTGGAGTGGGCGGACGACTTGCGATTTGAGTTTTTCGTGCTGGGGAGCGACGGAGCGCAGAATTTTCTATTGACTGGGCAGGAGACTTATATGAATGTCGCGCGCGGCAACCAGCATACGGCGAGCATGTTTATTCATCCCAACACCGTCAAGCGCTATTTTCGTGGCCAGAACGCCCGCAAAATAACGGTGGATGCCTACTACCAAAACCGGCTGGTGGACCGGGGCAGCAATCCAGTGGACCGGACGGAGTGGTGGAAACAATTGCAAGCCATGACTGGTCTGGTGGTGAGTCGCATGCAGACACCGTGGGCGGTCCTCAACAACGACAGTTACGAGTCGATCAAAGGTCAATAACCGAATATCCCTATGGCGCGACGACCCAACAGATTCTTGGCGATTGATATCGGATCGAGCACGGTGAAAATCGCGGAGTTCGAGCGGTCGAAGGCGGGCGGACTTCGCTTGCGCAATTTCAACTACGGCGACATTGGCGCCGGGCCGGCCGAGGAGGAGCGCGGCCCACACATCACGGGTGCGATTCAGCAATTGATGGCGGAGAAAAAAATCAAGTCTGCGCCGACAGTCGTGAGCGTCAGCGGCCAGCAGGTTTTTGTTCGCTACACCAAGCTGCCGCCGGTGGAGAAGGACAAAATTGGGGAAATCGTTCGCTATGAAGCGCAGCAAAACGTGCCGATCCCGATTGAGGAGCTGGTTTGGGACTACGAGGTGTTGAGTCCCGATGGAAGCGCCGACTTGGAGATCGCATTGGTTGCCATTAAATCCAATCTGGTCGAAGACTTGGTTGCGGCGGTCGAGAAAGCAAAGTTGCAGCCGGACATTGTGGATGTGGCGCCGATGGCGCTTTATAATTGTGTGCGGTACAACTACGGCGACCCGGAAGGGTGTGTGTTGTTGGCTGATATCGGCGGAAGAACCACGAACCTCATCTTTATCGAGCCGGGACGTTTGTATAGCCGCAGCATTCCGATTGGCGGTAATTCCATCACGCAGGCCATCGCCGCCGAGTACGAAATCAGCTATGCCGAGGCCGAGCAAAAGAAAAAAGCACAGGCCTTTGTCGGGTTGGGCGCTTTTACCGAGCCCGAAAACGAAGACCAGGCGCGCCTCTCGCAGATTGTTCGGAGCACGATGAACCGGCTCGAAGGCGAAGTGCGCCGCACCATCAATTTATACAAGACCCAGCAGGGCGGGAGCGCGCCAACGATGATCCTTCTTTCCGGCGCAACCAGCAGCCTTTCCTCGCTTGATCAGTATTTTCGCGACAAATATCCCAATGTGGAAGTGGACTTTTTTAACCCGTTCAAAAACATCGAGATCGTCAATGGACTGCCTCGCGAGGAATTGGCCAGTTGCGCCCTGTTCTATGGAGAAGTCGTCGGCCTCGGGTTGCGTCAGGTGGCAGATTGCCAGATTGAAGTCAACTTGATACCTCCGACGGCGCTCGCCCGGCGGGCGAAAGCTGCGCGGACACCTTGGTTTGTCGGGGCTGCGTTTGCAGCGTTGCTTACGGCGGCGACTTGGAGTTATTACTCCCACGAATTAGTTGGAGACAGTGTTGAACAGGTTGATGAAATCAAATCCTTTACGGAAACATTGTCCAAGCACGAAGGCGAAATCAAAGTTGCCCAAGGCAAAGTGAAAGGCGTCGAGGGCGAAATCATGCAGGTGGAATCGATCGCGGAAGCAAACCAGTTTTGGCTCCGGTTTTTCTCGGATTTGGAAGGCCGCGTGCCTCGCTATGTCTGGATCACCACGTTTCGTCCCTGGGAAGCCAAAGACGAAGGAGTTGCGGTGGGGGGGGTGCAGGTGCCCTTTGCGACTGGTGGCCCTGGAATTCAGCCTCCCTCGCCTCCTCCCGGCGGCGCTCCTGCGCCGCCCACGCCCGGTCAGGCTGTTCCGCAGAATGTTGTGTCAGAAGTGTACGCCTTGGAAGGGAAAAGCGTTTACGATCCGGCGAACGCTGTCAAGGACGTGCAGATGCCCTATGGCGAAGTTGCCGAGGGATTTGTGAACGAATTGAAGAAATCGCCGTGGGTGGAAGACGCGAAATATGTGGATGGCGTTCCGCCCAAGGAAAAGGATTACGAATGGACGTTTAAGATCAAACTGACGATTCGCAAACCCAAAGAGCTATGAGCTGGCTAAAGGAAAAATTGTTTTTGATCATCGGCTTGACGCTGTTTTTCGGCGCGTTGGGCGCGATTGTGTTTTTTGGCGTGCGCGATTTTCGCAAGCTACGCGCTGCCGAAGCCGAGAAAACCGAATTGCAAAACAAGCTCAAGGCGCTTATCGGCAGCAAGACCGCCCCGACCCGGGGAAACGTCGAGACCGCACAGGGGAATCTCAATGTGTTTTCCAAAGGCAAGGAAGATTTGTTTACAAACTTTCCGCACACCAACGCCGAGCCGATCACCATCGGAAAATTTCTCTCCTACTTCCAGACCGAGTTCCTGAACCCTCTTCGGAGTCGCGCCCGGGCGAAGCAAATCGGCGTGCCCGAGAATTTCTCCTTTGCTTTCACCACCTACAGCGCCGGCAAAATCCCCATGGCGCCCGATATTGCGCCACTCATCGTTCAGATGAAAGTGATGCGGCAAATGATGGAATATTTGATGGATTGCCGAATCCTGGAAATCAAATCCGTGGCACGAACCCCCGTGGAAGCCTCCCTTCGAAACCTCGGCGGGCCGGCAGGCCCGGTGACCGGCGCCGGAGCGGCATCCGGCGATTTTGTCGGTCGCACCGCGAAAACGACCAGTGTATACGATGGCATGGCGTTTGATTTGGTATTTATCTGCGAAACATCCGCCTTGCAGAGATTTCTCAATGTGCTGGCGGAATCCTATAACGACAAGGACAAGCGCGTTTTTCTTGTTCGCAGTGTAAAAACAGAGACACAATCGTTTTCTCCTTCTGTGCAGCCGGGCACCACCGGAGGACAACCGAGCGCCGTCAGCGGTACGCGACCCACAACGGCCAGCACCGTGAGTGAAAGGGTTATCGTGGACGATAAACTCAAGATCCAGGTGACGATGCAATTGGACTGGATCCAAATCGGCGGCAAAACCATTCCCGTGCCGGGCGCGCCACACTCCAATCCAGTGCCGACAGCAACAAGTGCTCCGGCCGGTTCGCCGCCTCCGGCAGCGCCACTTGCAACCGGCGCAACAACTTCTCCGGAGAAACACTAGCCAGGAGCGACCATGAACTTTCTCAAAAATCATTATGAGAAACTGATTTTGGTGGTTGTATTTATCGGTTGGATTGTTTCCGCCGGGTTGGTTTGGAAAAAACTGAAGGACGCTGCCGAAGCACGCAAAAACGAGGTGGCGCCCAAGACAACGGGAGAACCGCTGAAGGACGCCACGGTAGACACAAAAAAAATAATTGCGAAATACGAGGCGGTCCACCCTTGGCAACCCCAACAAGCAACGGCGCATAAAATTTTCACTCCGAATTACAAAGGTGTCGTTCTCTCAACAACGGGTGGCCAGCAACGGTTGGATGTTGGGAAGCAGCAGGAACGAGAGTTAGATAGGTACTTCCCTATTACGAAAAGTTTTCGAGTTGCTGGCATTCCCAAGCAACTGTTCAATTTGAAATTCGAGGGGGTCATCGATGCCGGTAATAACGTGCTCAAATTTCAGATCAACTTTCAGGGGGGGACGAAATTCGCCAAGCTGAAAGAAACGATCGAAGGCTTTACCATTATCAAACACGAGCCAAAACGAGAGGGTGCCAAGGACGCCTCGGAGCTGACGCTCAAGCGAGGCGATTTGGAGGTTGTGCTGGTCATCAATCGTCAGCAACAGATCCAGACCGACCTGATCGCCCAGGTCACGGTTAATTTGACGGGACAGGCGTTTAATCTGAAAACGGGAGACGTGTTTCCCGTTGAATATCACACGGACGAGAAGGCCACCAAGAAAGTCAAGACGCAGATGAAGGTCATTGACATCAAGGCCGACCACGTGATAGTGGAAGACGTTGCGACGAAGATTAAGTATCATTTTGGGTTGAATGCAAAAGAGGGCGTGAAAATTGAGTAGGTAGACGGTCCGCGCCACGCGCGGCAAATGAAACCAGGAGATATGCACATGAAGAAGCTCTTGCTCGGGATCACGTTGGCGCTTGCCGCTTGCCTGACCCTTCTCATCGCTCAAGACGATCCGAAACCCGCCGACGACCCGAAGCCGCCTGCCGAAGAGAAAAAAGCAGAGGAAACCCCTGCCGAAAAACCAGCAGACAAGCCCGCCGAGGAAAAAAAGGCTGAGGATAAACCAGCGGATCAACCGGCCGTGGAAGAGAAAAAAGCGGAGGAAAAGCCAGCGGATCCCCAGCCTGCGGTGGAGGAAAAGAAGGCGGAGGATCCGAAACCCGAAGAGAAACCGGCGGATCCAGCCCCCGTTGAGGAGAAAAAGGCCGAGGACAAACCGGCCGATCAACCGGCCGTGGAGAAACCCGCCGAGACTAAACCTGCTGAAGCGAAACCGGAAAAGCCCGCTGCGGTGGCACCGGCTCCGGTGGCCTTGGATGAGGCGTCGGGTACGCTTGCCAAAGATGAGTCGGCTCGCCGTTCGCAGGCCTTGATTGAAGCGCGTGAGAACTTGAAAAAAGGGAAAGCCACTAAAAACTTTGACGAAGCCATCACGCTGCTCGAAAAAGCCTACAACAACCTGCCGCGCAATCCTAAAACGGATGGAGAACTGAAAGAATGTCGGCGCGCGCTCATTTCCGCGTTAAGCCGTGCTGGCAATAGCGCTCTTTGGTCCAAGCCAGCCAATTTGGAAGAAGCCAAGAAGCATGCCGACCGGATTCTCCAAATCGAAAGTGAGAATACTGGTGGAAAACGATTGTTGGCTGACATTGAAAAGAAGCGCGAGCAGATCGCGAAGGAAGGCGCTCCAAAAACTCAAGTAGTGAAGAAAACCGATTCTAAAAAACCGAAGGAACCACCTACGCCCGCCAATGATCCCAAGTGGCTCGATACCCTGTCCAAGATCAAGACGCTTTTGCATGACGGTGAATTGGCGTTTCAGAGCGGACAATATTCCTTGGCCGAGAAGAAGTTTCAGTCAGTCCTGGAAATGGACAAATACAACGCCGATGCGTATCGCTCGCTTGCGGCGCTCCATCGCGCGCGTGAAAAACTTTTTGAAACCGCCAAGACTACCGTGAGCGCGCAGCGGTTGTCGGAAGCCACCGAAGCGTGGCAACCCGTCCGTCGCAAGAATATTCGTCCGGATGTCATCGTCCCCCCTACCGGCGGGGGGAGCGACACGGCATTGATCAACAAGAAATTGCGCGAGATCGTCATTCCGCAGATCAATTTTACCAATGCTGATATCAAGAGCGTCATTGACGAATTGATTAACATCAGCAAAGACAATGATTTGCCAGAGCACGTTGGGGTCAATATCATCTTGAACCTTCCGACGGGCGGGGTTGGTGGCGGTGCGCCGGCCGGTGTGCCGGGCGCTGGGGCAGGATTTGCGCCGGCTCCGTTGCCTCCGATTGGACCAGCCCCCATTGGCGGGGCTGGATTGGAGCCGTTACCCGTGGGTGATGTCGGCGGGGTGGTGCCTGCCAGCACCCCCGGAGTTCCTTCCATCACTCTCAAGTTGAGCCGGGTACCACTCGGCGTCGCTCTCGATTACATCACGTCGGCGGCGGATCTCCGGTATCGCGTTGAATCTCACGCCGTTGTTATCACTTCTGGTCTGGTTACCGGTACCAATTTGCTGATCACAAAAACATACAAGGTCGTTCCGGGCACATTCGAAAACGAGGTTCGTGCCGCGACAGCCGCTACGGGCCAAGCAGGAACCATCACGCGTGGTACGGGCGCTGGTTCCGTCACTGCCCTTGGCCAAGGCGCTGTTACTATTACTCCCGCTGACGTGAAGAAATTCTTCACCGATGCGGGTATTGCGTTTCCCCCTAGCTCCGGCGTCAATTATAGCCGCGGCGCTGCCACGTTGATTGTCACGAATACTGCCGAAAGTCTCGACGCCATCGAGCGAATTCTGGAGGACATCAACAAATCGCCGCCGCAGATTGAGATCGAGACCCGGTTTGTGGAAGTTACCCAGTCCATCATCAATGAGCTCGGATTTTCTTGGAAAATCGGTCCTGGCGGCTGGAATGTCCGCCGTAGCTCCGTCAATGTCGGTAATGCCGCCTACGATAGTGTCACCGGCCAATTGACCCCCGGCAGTCAGCAGCCGATCACAGCCGGTCTGCGCGATATTCGTTCCATCACCGTAAACACCGTGGATGCGTTACTCGCTTCCCAAAACGCTTTCCTTTCCAGCGGGATTGTCAGCCAGGATAGCATCATGACCGTGGCTGGTGTTCTGACAAATCCGCAACTCCAGGTGACCCTGAAAGCGTTGGCGAATAACAAGGCGGCTGACCTTCTCTCGGCGCCCCGCGTCATCGCCACCAACGGTCGTCAAGCAGACATTAAGATCGCCCGTGAATTCATTTATCCGACGGATTTCACTCCGGCGACCGCTACATCGGCGGCGGGTGGCACCGCGGGTGGTGGCGCAGTGGCCGTCGTTCCCGCTACGCCAGGCGGCTTCACAACTCGCGAAGTTGGCGTCTTGCTCAATGTCACCCCGCAAGTTGGTGAAGACAAATACACCATCACTCTTACGCTGGTGCCGGAGGTGGCGGAATTCGACGGGTTTATCAACTACGGAGGTACGATCCAAGTGCCCAGCGGCGCGTCGGTCGTCAATGTGGATAATCCAATTCTCCAACCGATCTTCAGTACTCGAAAAGTAACTACCGAGTTGCAAATCTGGGATGGCCAAACGGTTCTCATCGGCGGCCTGATTCGCGATGATCGCCAGATTGTTAAAGACAAAGTCCCGATTCTCGGGGATGCTCCTCTGTTGGGGCGCTTTTTCCGGACGAATCTGGAGAGCATCGTGAAGCGGAATCTCCTCATCTTCGTCACTGCGTCTCTGATCAAACCGGACGGGACACGCCAGAATCCTGATATCGAGCCAGAGTCCGTCATGGGAACTGGCGTTACCGCTGGTGCCAATTAACCAGCAAGCGCCGACGCCAATGTCCCACCCGAAACTTTTGTTGGTGGATGGCTATGCGCTTGCGTACCGTGCCTATTACGCGCTCCCCACGCTCCGGAATTCCCTAGGCCAACCGACGGGTGCAATCTACGGGTTCGTCAAGACCCTCCACAAATGGATCCGCGACCACGAGCCGACGCATCTTGCCATCGCCTTCGACCTCGGCCCGCCCGTCCGCCTGAAAGAACTCCCCACCTATAAAGCCCAGCGCCCGCCTACTCCCGAAGATCTCGAATCGCAAACTCCGCTCCTCAAAGATTGGGTCCGCGCCAGCCGCATCCCGCTCCTGGAACTTCATGGTCACGAAGCCGACGACATCATCGCCGTCCTCGCTCTGCAAGCCGACGCGCTGCACTGGCAAACTCTCATCGCCACCAACGACAAAGACCTCTCGCAACTCGTCACCGGTCGCACTCGCATCCTCAAACCGGCTGGAAAAAAAAATGAGCCGGATATCCTTCTCGACCCCGCCGGCGTCCGCGCCCGGTTCGGAGTTTCTCCCCGGCAAATTCCCGATTACCTCGCGCTCCTTGGCGATGCCTCCGATAATATTCCGGGAGTCAAAGGCGTCGGCCCCAAAACTGCCTCCGGGCTAATCGCAAAATTCGGCAGCCTGGATGCGCTTCTCAATAAACCGGAGAAAATCGAGAATCCTGTTCTCCGCGAAAAAATCACTTCCAATGCCGACCTTCTCCGTCGAAACCTCGCTCTCGTGACGCTCCGCACCGATCTGCCACTCGATAGCAAGCTCGACGAACTGAAGCTTGCCGATCCGGATTACGGCCGTCTCATACCGTTTCTCGAACGGCTGGGATCAAAATCCCTGCTTGCCGAAGCTCATGCTCGGCAGCAAAAATCGGCGCAACCAACTCTCCTGTGAACTCGAAGATCCATCCCACTGCGGTCGTCCATCCCGACGCCCAACTCGCGCCCGATGTCTTCGTTGGTCCTTATGCCATTATTGATGCTCACGTCCGAATCGGCCCCGGCTGCGTCATCGGCGCCCACGCGTTCCTTACCGGCTGGACCACGCTCGGCGCCAACAACCGCGTTCATCACGGTGCTGTTCTCGGCCACGAACCGCAAGACCTCGCCTACGACGGCAGCGAAACCAAACTTGTCATTGGCGACCACAACACCTTTCGCGAATACGTTACCGTCCATCGCGCCGCGACAAAAGACGACCGTGTCACTCGCATCGGCGATCGAAATTATTTCATGGTCGGGTCTCACATCGGCCACAACGCCCGCATCGCCAACGATTGTGTGCTGGCCAACAACGTCCTTCTTGCTGGCCACGTCGAATTGCAAGACCGCGTCAATATCGGCGGGGGGGCTGTCCTCCATCAATTTGTCCGGGTGGGTCGCTTGGCCATGTTGCAAGGAATCGCGGGTGTCGGAAAAGATGTGCCACCATTTTGCATCGCCGCCGGTGTAAATACCATCGTGGGCGTCAATTCCATCGGACTCCGCCGTGCCGGGATCGACGCGGAAGGCCGTGCGGCTATTAAAGAAGCTTTTCGGATTCTTTACCGCAGTGGTCTGAACGTGTCGCAAGCCCTCAAAAAATTGAAGGCGGGCCATCAAACGCCTGAAACCAAGCAATGGAACGAGTTTATTGCCGCCAGCCGCCGCGGTCTTTGCGCAGGGCCAAAAACGGCTGGGGTTGAGGAAGATGCGGAATCGCTTTCTTGACGTGGGGGGCGTTTTAGCGTAGGTGTAAGTCGTTTTTCTGGAGACAAGCATGTTTGGGCGCTGGCTCAATTTTTTGTCCATGGACATCGGGATCGACCTCGGGACGGCTAACACGGTCATATTTGTCCGCGGTAAAGGGATCGTGCTGCGCGAACCGTCGGTGGTGGCGATTCATGAGAAGACCCGCGAGGTGCTGGGCATCGGCCTTGAAGCCAAAAAGATGCTCGGTCGCACGCCGGAAGCCATCAAGGCGATTCGCCCGATGAAAGACGGCGTGATAGCGGATTTCGAAATCACCGAAATCATGCTGCGGCGCCTGATCAATCAAGTCCAGGACCGGAAATTGCGCATCCAACCACGCGTGGTGATCGCCGTGCCAAGCGGCATTACCGAGGTCGAAAAACGCGCGGTGAAAGATTCAGCGATTCACGCGGGCGCGCGCCACGTTTATACCGTTCCCGAACCGATGGCGGCTGCCATCGGCGTGGGAATGCCCGTGGCGGACGCCGGCGGCAACATGATTGTGGATATTGGCGGAGGCACGGCGGAGATCGCGATAATCTCGTTAGGCGGTTTGGTATCCAGTCGCTCACTGCGCGTGGGCGGCGACGAGATGGATGACGCGATCATCCAACATATGAAACGTGCCTATAATTTGTCCATCGGGGAACGGATGTCCGAGGAAATAAAGATTCAAGTTGGCTCGGCTCATCCGCTTGAACAAGAGCTTTCGATGCAAGTCAAAGGCCGCGACCTCGTCGCCGGCCTGCCCAAAACCGTGACCGTCACCAGTCAGGAAATCCGGGAGGCTCTCCAAGAGCCGATTTCGGCGATCCTAGAGGCGGTCCGTATGATGCTCGAACACTGTCCGCCGGAACTCTCGGCGGATCTCGTGGATCGCGGCATCATGCTCGCCGGCGGCAGTTCCATGCTGCGCGGCCTCGATAAGCTCATGAGCGAGGAAACAGGATTGCCCGTGTCGGTGGCCGATGACCCGTTAAGCGCCGTCGCCCAAGGCACCGGCATCATTCTGGAAAACCTCGACGTCCTCGATCGGTTCAACTCCGCCTAGCCGTTTCCCTCATCCATCTCGTCCTCTGCGCAGAACCCGCGTTCGGTGAACGCGGAATGAATGAACCCGAAACGACAATGGATTTGGTCTGGCGGCGCAATGCTGGCGCTGGTTGCCATCTTGGTGCTGCCATCGCACCAGGCGCACGCGCTCAAAATGGCGGTCACACAATTTTTTAGCCCCTTGCTCACCGCCGCCACCCATGTGCGACAGGCCGCCGAGCGCGACTCCGCTTCGGAATCTTCTTCCGCCCCGAACGTCGAGGCCGAGGAACTTCGCCAGGAAAACGCGCGACTGCGTGAAATGATTGGGTTTCGTGAGCGAACGCCGTGGCGATTGCTCGGCGCGCGCGTGATTGGACGCGACGCCTCGAACTGGTGGCGCACCATCACGCTTGATCGCGGACGCGCGGATGGCGTATCCGAAAACATGGCCGTTCTCACCCCCGCTGGCCTGGTTGGCAAAACCTACGAAGTCGGGCAACGGTTCTGTCGAGTGTTGCTGATCGCCGACCCCAACTGTCATGTCTCCGCATTGCTCCAGGGTAGCCGCAAACATGGTTTCGTCAATGGCGTAGGCGCCTCGAGCGAAGCCGAGCCTCGATGCTGGATGAAATTTCTCGACACCACCACGACCGTCGCGGAGGGGGAATGGGTGCTTGCCTCCGGGTACGGCGGAGTTTTTCCCAAAGGCAGCATCATCGGCCGGGTCGAATTCGTAAATGCCAGTGGCTTTTATCAAACGGCAAGCATTCGTCCTGCGGCCGACCTGATGAGGCTGGAAGAAGTCCTGATCGTGCTCGGTGAAAAAGAAAAATAATGCAACCATTTTTATTTTTACTCGCGTCGTTTGTGGTCGTGGTGGCGCAATGCACGCTCGCCAACCTCGTCACGTGGGGCGGCGCGCGTCTGGAATTGATGCCAGCGCTGGTTGCGTACGCGGCGATGTCAACCCGCTGGCCGCTCGCGCTCTGGCTGGCACTGGTGGGGGGCGTCTTTCTCGACGCGTTGAGCGCCAACCGCCTCGGAATCAGCTCGGTGGCGCTGGTTGTCATTGCGTTCATCGGCAGCCGCGCGCAGCGTCTCGTGCTTCGTAACCATGTGTGGGCGCAAATGCTCGTTGGTTTGCTCTCGTCCTTGATCGCGTCGATCGTTGTCTGGGGATCGCTCACGGTCGGCGGGTTCGGTTGGTCGCTCTCGGTGGCCGGTGTGACGCGCGTCGGACAAGTGGCGCTGATGAGCCTCGTGACGGCCCCGCTCTTATTTCGGTTGCTGGACGCGATGCGCGAGAAACTTGGCGAGGAACGAATGGATGGTTTGCCTCCAACGTATAAGGCTCGACGATGAACAAGCAACCCTTTTATGATTTGCCGCAGGGACCGGCGCCCTATCGCGACCAGCCCGTCGTTGCGCCGGCGGTGGACCCGACCGCGTTGCGCGTCGTGATTCTCGGCGTGGGAATGGGCGCGGCGTTGCTGGCATTATTGGGCGCGCTCTTCTGGACACAAATCGCCAGCGCGAATTATTACGGCGAATCGCTGGAGCACCAAAGCATCCGTCGAATTCGGCTGCCCGCGTTGCGCGGGAAAATTTTCGACCGAAACGGCGCCGTGCTGGTGGATAATCGCCCCAACTATCACATCGTCCTCTATATCGGCGAACTGCGGCGGTTCCGCAAAAAAGCAACTGTCGCCGAGAGCGTCCGTGTCGCCCGCGAAACCATCGACAAACTCTGCGCCCAACTCGGGCAGCCTTCTCCCGTCCGGAACGACGAGATCGAGAAACACATTCGGCAGGAACTCCTGCTGCCCTTGATTCTCTGGCGCAATGTCTCGCCCGAACAAGCCGCAGTCTTCGCCGAGAAATGCACCGGAATTGCGGGAGCGGATTTGCAGGCGGTTCCCATGCGGCGCGCTATCTACGGTTCGCTGGCCGCTCATGCGCTCGGGTACGTGCAACAAACATCGTATTTGGTCGGCCAATCGCGCGAAGAATATGATTTTTACCTGCCCGATATGGTCGGGCGCGACGGTGTCGAGCGGGTTTTTGATGAAGACCTTCGCGGCGCCGCCGGCGCGCAAACGGTTCAAGTGGATGCCGGAGGATTTCGAAGGCGCGACCTCGGCACCGAGCCGGTGCAAGCCGGCAGCAATCTCGTGCTGGCGCTGGATGCCGGCACGCAGCACGTTGTCGAGCGAGTGCTGGCCGGCCAGCCAGCTCCCGCGGCGTGCGTCGTGCTCGACCCGCGAACTAACGACGTGCGCGCGATTGCCAGTCATCCGACGTACGACTTGAATTGGTTTTCGCCGGTGATTCCTTCGCAGCGCTGGTCGCAATTGAATGAGAACGCAGCCAAGCCATTGTTCAATCGCCCTGTGGGAGGACGTTACGCGCCCGGCTCGATTTTCAAGATTGCCACGGCGCTGGCGGGGCTGGAATCGGGTGGAATGACTGTCGAGAGCCGGTCGACTTGTTCCGGGGTGTATCATTTTCCCAGCGGAGTTCCCAAACGCTGTTGGTCCAGCGGCGGACACGGCGACACCGATTTCATCAACGCCATCAAACATTCCTGCGATGTCTTTTTTTACGAACACGGCATCGCCACGGGCGCCCGCAATGTGAGCGCCGTTGCGCAGCGATTCGGGCTTGGCCAGGCGACTGGCATCGCTACGGCCAGCGAAGCGCGGGGCACCTTGCCGTTTTTCACGCCTCGCCGAGACGGCTGGCGCGAATGGTACGACGGTGACACGGCAAATTTCGCCATCGGCCAAGGCCCGATCGAGGTGACACCGTTGCAAATGGCGGTGATGACCGCCACCGTGGCCAACGGCGGACGTGTGTTGACGCCTCGACTTGCCTTGCGGGTGGAGGCGGCGGATGAAAACGGGCGGTCACTCGGCACGGCTCGCGAGATCGGTGTGACTTCCCTTGGCGAGTTGGGAGTCGCGGTGCGGTCGCTCGAACTGGTGCGAAGTGCGATGTTGCAGGTGGTTGAATCTCGCGATGGCAGCGGTCATCGCGCAGGAATCGTCGGGGTGAAGGTCGCTGGCAAGACGGGGACAGCCGAAGTCAAGCAAGGCGGTCAGGTGATTGCCAAGCGCGTTTGGTTTGTGGCGTTTGCCCCGTACGAAAATCCGCGCGTCGCATTGGCGTTGATGGTGGAGAACGGTGATTCCGGCGGAAAAAGCGCCGCGCCATTGGCCGGCAAGATTTTGGCGGAATTGTTCAACACGAAACCGGTCGGACAGGAAGGAGGATCCAATGCCGCTCTTGGCGATTGAACCAACGGATGCCCAAAAATCACCGCCGAGCGCGCCACTCCGGATTTTGGCGCGGCTGGCGCTGGTGACGCGGTTGGACTGGTTGTTGTTTGGATTGACGCTCCTGTTGGCGGCCATTGGCGTGGCGGTGATTTACAGCGCAGGATATCGCGGACCGGAATTGCCATCGTCAACGCTTTGGCAAAAACAAATCGTATGGCTGGGGCTCGGATTGGCAGTGTATTTCACGGCGGCGTTAACCGATTATCGGTGGCTCTGTCGTTGGAGTTGGGTTTTTTATGCCGGCGCAATCGGCGGATTGATTGTGACGCTGGTGTACGGTTTTGTGACGTATGGCGCACGGAGCTGGGTACGGGTTGGCGGACTGGCGTTTCAGCCGTCCGAGCCGGCCAAGTTGGCGATCGCGCTGGCGTTGGCGGGATGGATCGGACACAAGGCGCGCGAACCGCGTCACTGGCACAACGTTGCCATCGGGCTTGCGCTGGTTGGCGTGCCGTTCGTGTTGATCCTGAAACAACCCGACCTCGGCTCGGCGATGGTGCTGGTACCAATGACATTGTGCATGTTGTTCGTGGCGCGCGCGCAATCACGGTATTTGTTGGGAATATTGTTGGTTGGCTTGATTGCCGCCCCGACGGCGTATCCGTTTCTGAAAGACCGGCAGAAAGAACGGATCATTGTGTTTTGGAAAAATCTGCGCGGCCAGTCCGATACACGGGGGTGGCACCTGGCACAGTCGAAAATCGCCGTCGGGTCGGGTGGATTGACCGGCAAAGGGTGGCGCCAGGGTGCCCAGAGCCGGTTGGGGTATTTGCCGGTGGCGCAGAAAGATTTTGTGTTCTCGGTGTATGCCGAGGAACACGGGTTCGTGGGCAGCGCGCTCCTGTTGGGGGCGTATGGATTGCTGCTGGGGTTGGGATTGAAAATTGCCGCCGAGGCAAGCGACCGGATGGGCGCGGTGCTGGCGGCGGGTTTGGTTGTGATGTTGTTCACACACGTGCTCATCAACATCGGCATGACCATCGGCCTGTTGCCGATCACGGGATTGCCGCTGCCCTTGATCAGCTACGGCGGGTCGTTTGCGTTGACAACGATGGCGGCGCTCGGCTTGCTGCAAAGTGTGCGGCTGCATCGGAGACTTTTTTAGAAAACTCGAAAGGAGATACCAGTGGAAGACAAGACAGAACAAAAACAAGAAACCGCGGCATCACAGGAAGCGCCCAAGAAGGAAGGCTTCCTGCGCCGCATCATCAATCGCTTTCGGCCCAGACCGCCGAAAAGCTCGCAGAAGGAGATCATCATCAACATCGAGCCGCTCGAAACGCGCGTCGCCGTCATGGAAAGCGGCGTGCTGGAGGAGTACAACATCGAGCGCGCGGGCGTCGAGCGGTTGGTCGGCTCATTTTTCAAGGGACGCATCAAAAACCTTGAATCGAGCCTGAAAGCCGCCTTTGTGGACATCGGCTTCCAAAAAAACGCGTTCCTGCATTACTGGGACATTCTGCCGGCGGCGTTAGATGCCACCATCGAGCCGATTGACGAAAAAGCTAGCGACGACCGCCGCTCGCGTCTTACCCAGCGCGATATCCCCGGGATGTATCCTCCCGGAACGGAGATCATCGTTCAGGTCACCAAAGGCCCAATCGGCACCAAAGGACCGCGCGTGACGACCAACTTGAGTTTGCCCGGGCGCTATCTCGTGTTGTTGCCGAACTCACCGGAGAGCGGTGTCTCCCGTAAGATCGAGAATCCAGCCGAGAGGACGCGTTTGAAAAAACTCGTCCGCTCCCTGCGTATCCCCGACGGCATGGGTGTGATCGTCCGCACTGCCGGCGAAGGTCAGCCCGCCCGGTATTTCATTCGCGATCTTGCCATCTTGCGTGGCATCTGGGAAGAAGTCGCGCAGAACATTAAAAGCAAGCCCACACCCAGCACCGTCTATCAGGAACCCGACCTCGTCGAGCGTACCGTGCGCGATTTCCTGACCGAAGACGTGGACCGGATCGTCGTGGACAACGTCACCCAATTCGAGCGCGTACGCGATCTCGTCAGCAACATCAGCCGTCGCTCGCGCAACAAGGTCAAACTCTATGACGAAGAAGCGCCTGTGTTCGAGAAGTTCGGCGTGGAAAAACAAATCGAGCAGGCGTTCCGTCGTCAGGTCTGGTTGCCCAGCGGTGGATATATCGTTGTGGACGAAACCGAGGCGCTGGTTGCCATTGACGTAAACACGGGACATCATAAGCCCGGACGTGAACAACAGGAAACGATCCTGCGCACCAACCTTGAGGCGGCCGACGAAATCTGCCGGCAACTCCGACTGCGCAACATCGGTGGGTTGCTGATCCTCGACTTCATTGATATGCGCAATCCGCGTGATCGTCAGGCTGTCTATCATCGCGTCCAGGAACGGCTCAAACGCGACCGTTCCAAGACCCACGTCTTGCCCATTAGCGAGCTGGGTTTGATGGAAATGACGCGCCAACGCCAGACCGAAAGCATGGCGGCAGCGATCTATGACGAATGCCATTATTGCAAAGGGCGCGGCTTGGTCAAATCCACCCTGTCTCTCTCGGTGGAAATCCAGCGCAAGATTCGCGAAGTCCTGCGACGGCACGCCTCCGCGAAAAAGGAAGAAGCCATCGCGCTGCGTGTCCTCGTGCATCCCGACGTGATGAACCGTCTCAAGAACGAAGACGAAAAAATCCTCGTCGAGATGGAAAAGAAATATGCCGGCAAACTGCAGTTTCGCGCCGACGCGACCTTTCATCACGAGCAATTCAAGCTCGTCAATGCCGTCACCGGCGAAGAACTGGCATGAACCTGTCCGAGCGCCTGCGCGACCGACGCGCGTGGTGTTGGCTTGCGCTCTTCGCGCTGGCGCTCGGCCTTCGTGCCTTTCATTTGACCGGCTACGTCCTGAACCAGGACGAAGGCCATTGGTTGCTCTATTCCCTGCAAAAAAACCTCCTGTTTCAGCAATGGCGGAATTCGTTTCCGCGGCCAGACGCGCTTTTCCCGGTTCTCGCCACGGCGCCCGTCGCCCTCATCGGCGCGAACGAACTCGCCCTGCGAATTCTACCGGCGTTGTTCGGGGCAGCATCGATTTTTCCTCTGGCGCTGTTTGTGCGGCGGATGACAGGAAGCGACTCGTCCGGGTGGATTGCCGCGTTGTTGCTGGCCGTGTCGCCGTTGCACGTCCATTTTTCCGCGCAAGGGATCCCGGATTCGATTGCCCTCTTTTTTTTGTTATGCGCGCTGGAACGGTTCGCCTGGGCAACAGGCGAAGATTGTAGAAATCAGTTTATCGGTTTCGCCTGTTTTCTGGCGCTCTCGATCCTCACTAAAGCCACGGCGCTCTATTTTTGGGCGTTACTGTTCGTGATGGGAATTGTTTTTTTCCGCGGCCGACAGCGTCGTAATTATATCTTCGCCATTGTTGGCTCTCTCCTCCCAATTGTAGCAATGTTCATCGCCATTAAACTGCGGGGGAATCCGGTCGCAATGTTCGAAGAGCCAGTGGCGGTTTCAGACATGGCGTTTCAGAGACAGCGCGTTTTGAACTTCCTTGAGTTGTGTGGGCGTTTTTATCACTTTGCGTTGCTGGCTGCGTTTGTGGGAGTCGTCGTGGCGGCGCGGCGACAACGCCGGTGGCTCGTGTTCCTATTGCCGTTGCTGCTATTGATCGTTGCCCCAATTTTGCGTGTGAATTCCAAGGAATTATTGTGGCTGATTCCCACTCTATTCTTCTTTGCTGCCATCGCGCTGGATTCGTTGCCGAAAGCCAAGATAATGGTCGCCGGTTTGGCCGGCGGCATGTTCCTGGCGCATGCGGTATTGCTGCCAACGTTTCCACAAAAAACAGTCGCGCAATCGGCTGGCGACCGTTCCACGGCCGTCCTCGACCGTCCCGCCGGCTGGCCGTCGCGGGCGGCGTCAAACTGGCTGCTGCGCCATGTGACGCGCGATGACACGGTGTTGATTGCTATGTTTACCTTTACCGACCCCGTGTATCTTCGGCTTCGGTCTCATAGCCGGGTGCTGGATGTATGGGATCACTTCGAATTGCTTCGCGATCCGAAAAACCGGGTGCGGTACGTTGTTTTCGTGGACGATTATCAGCGGTATGCGGCATCCTTCGCGCAGTTTGCCGAGGCGCGATTTGGCAAGC
This sequence comes from uncultured Verrucomicrobiota bacterium, assembly GCA_964348665.1. Lineage (GTDB taxonomy): Bacteria > Verrucomicrobiota > Verrucomicrobiia > Palsa-1439 > CAYGDP01 > CAYGDP01. Next base: position 51,035 of record CAYGDP010000017.1, on the reverse strand, counting down.
CGCCCGATGCGACCTTCGCCAATTATGCGATTTTCGACTGCCGCAGAGACGGGCGGTTTGTTGCGTATCCCGATGCGTTCAACAGTCCCGATAGTTACGTTCGTCGGGGCAAATCCGCGCAGCAACGAGGTGACGCTGCCGCAGCCATCGACGCTCTCGAAACGGCACGCCGGCTCGATCCGAATCTCCTCGCGGTGGTGGTCGAGCTAGTGCCGGCGTATGCCACCGCCAATCGTCTCGAAGACGCTCTCACGCTCGCGCTGGAGATCGTGCGTCGCTCTCCGAACGATATCCAAACCAATACCAACCTCGCGTTGCTCTACTTCAAAATGAACCGGGTGGAGGAGGGGATTGCCCAGTGCGAAAAAAATCTGCGGCTTGGCATATCCCCGCAAATGAGCGCCGACCTGCTCGCCCAATTCCGCCAGAAAAAGAATTAAAGCCAACCGGTTCAGTGTTTTCAGATTTGTCGGCTTAAATCATCACGGTTGAATCGGAATTTCAGCGGTGATGGGGCGTTCGCCACGCAGCATTTTGGCGCCTTCCCCTACCAATCGCAAATACCAGTTGCTCGGCAAATCTTCATACCCGACAAAATATGCCTGGGTTGGCGGTGAACTGGTTACCTTGAAAATCGCTGTGCCTTCGTCCACTTCGTCGAACATCGCCACCGAAACCGAGTCGGCCCGCAGTTTGGCAAGCTCATGAAATTGTTCCCAAAGAAACTGCCCGCCCCGGCGCGGGATCAGACTGCTGCCCGGTTTTTGGCGCTTGAGATTGTCCCAACTGAACCCCGGGTACACGGTTGGTATCCAAAGCTGTCCACGCCGGTTGCATTCGCGTTTGTCTTCCACCCACGTGTTCGTCGAGGCGCGTTTGAGACCCGCAGTGTTCTGCGAATAATTGCCGACATTCCACGGGACATAGCCGGGTAGTCGCTGCAACATTGCTTGCCACGTCGGGTCAGGATTTTTTCTCCAATTCCAATCTCCACCTCCCACTAGAAACGCTGAATACCGACCCGGAGAATTGAAAAACTCGATGAGCCGGTTTCCCAAGTCCGCCGTCATTGCGTTGTTGGGTTCATTTCGATAAAATCCCCAAATCTGAACGACAGGTCGCCCGTTCTGTTGAAGGTAGCGCGAGTCTCCTGCGATTTTTTCGTCCACCATTTTTTTCCAATCCGCCGTCAACACCTCAAAAAGAGTCTGGGCTGGCATTCCCGAAATGTCATAGCAAAGCGCCCAAGCCCGACCCGTTTTCTGCGCCGCGGCGCGGACATGTTGCAGCACGCGCAGGCGGGATTCGTATCGCTTCTGCGCCGGTCCTCCGGGCAGGTCAACGACAAACTGTTGCAGCCAGACGCCGTCAATTCCATGATCCCGCATCCATTCGAAATGCCGCTGCACGGTCGCGGCGTTGTCGGAGCTGAATAGACTCGCCGCGCTGCCGTCGGCGTGGGTGAAACCCGGCGCGGGAAATCGTTCCGCCTCTGTGAACTCCCGCAAATCCGGCCACATTTCAAAGGTCAATGTTCCGGGCGAAATTTTTTTGGAATCCCGGCTCCAGTGGATCCAGCCGAGATTGGATGGGTCTCCGGGACAACGAAACCATCCTTGGTACCCACACAAGATTTTTCCCTGGAGCGACGAGGTCTCCACCGTCGCGGCTGCGCGGGTCGGAGGTTTGTTCGCGGCGGGTTGTTCAGCGCAAATGATCAGCGCGGTGGTGAAGAACAATACAATGACGGCGCTAATTGATTTCAATGTTCTTCCTTTGGAAAAAATGATCGCACCCGTGCCAGTCAGTTTCGGCCGGCTGTGATCAGTTTCCAGTCGTCGGATCGAAACGGCGAGGCGGGCAATCCTTCCTTGTTCATCAGATTCGGCTCGGCTTCCTCGTGCCATGCGAACCTCACCGCAACCGGCTTGGCGATTTTGTCGGACTGCACCACGATGGTCTTACCGTCAATGGTAGCGACCGCAGCTTCGAATTTCTGGTCGTCGCCCGCAATGGCAAAGTGCATGAGTGGTTTGCCATCGCGCGCAGCAAGTCCGCCGCCAACGGAATCGAAACTGACGCGGATTTTGTTGCCCTCCACCTTTATGTCCTGATAGATCGGGCCGGAATAGACGATGTTTTTCCCGTAGGTTTTGGCCAATGCCCAGAGCGCGAGACGGCGTCCCACCTCGATTTTATTGCGCGGATGAATGTCGGCCACATTGCCCACGTCGCTAATCACCGCCATGCCTGTGTTGGGAACAGTTTTCAATGTGTGGAATTGCGCGTCCCAAAGCTCGGCGCACGCCAGGCCGTTGTCGGCGCGATACCGATACGGCGCGATCTGAACAAAATAAAATGGCATCTTGGGCTGGTGCCAGTTGTCGCGCCAGCTCTGGATCATGGCCGGAAAGAGGACACGATATTGGGCGGCGCGGCCGACGTTGGACTCGCCCTGATACCAAATCGCGCCCGCGACCGGCATCCGGACGAGAGGCGAAATCATCGCGTTGTACAGCGTAGCGGCGCGCCAGGGATTTTTGTGGGGATTATCGGGTGGATTCGGCCGTTTGGGCGCGGGTTTGCCGTCAGCTTTTGCTTTTTCAGCGTCTATTTTCCACTTTTCAATCGCTTCATTATGAATCTGCTTGGCTTTTTCAGGGTTGTAATTGGCAATGACATCGTCCCAACGCTTGGCGATGGATTGAAGAGACGGATTGGCTTCGAGCGATTCCCGGGTCGCCCACGACTCCGCGGGCGTGCCTCCCCATGAGGTATTGATCAACCCAATCGGCACGCCGAGCGACTTGTGAAGCTCTACTCCAAAAAAATATCCTGCTGCGCTGAATCCCGGCACTGTTTTGGGCGAACAAATCTCCCATTTGCCGGGCGTATCGTTTTGCGGCGTATCGGCAGTGTGATTCGGGATGGTGAACAACCGAATCTGCGGATGATCTGCGGCGGCAATCGCCTCCTTTGCTCCATCCGAGCCGCCAACGTTCATCTGCATATTCGACTGCCCCGAACAAACCCACACCTCGCCAAACAACACTTCCGAGAGTGTGGTTATCGTGCCGTGGCTATCGGTAATCGCGATCTCGTGCGGCCCGCCCGCGGGTGTCGCCGGCAGTTTTACGCTCCAGGCGCCATCGGCAGCGGCTTGTGTGTTGAGCGTTTTATCGCCGAACTTGACGGTGATTTTTTCATTCGGCTCGGCCGTGCCCCAGAGCGGAACAGGCACGTCCCGCTGCAAAACCATTCGACTGCGCAAGACCTTGGGCAAAATGACCTCGGCCTGTGCGGACAGGAAGAACAGCACGAATGTAAGGAGCGATGCCGGCCGAATCAGAAAGCAATGCTTTAATTTTTTCATCAGATTTCTCCCGGAACGACTTGCGTGAGACTAAATCTTTGCTGCTGTTTCGTCCAGATTATCTTGTCGAGAGTGAGTGCACGACGTATGGCTTTCCGATCAGCACCAAATCACATATTCAGCTGAAGGTCTCTCCTCCTGTTGCTCCCTTCACTCCATTTCCTTGAGTCGGATCCGGCGGTATTCCATTTGGCCGCGGTCGCCTTCGAGACCGATGGGGCCGGTGACGGGGAGCTTAAGCGCTTCTTCCAACACTTCGCCATTGCAGAGACAACGGGCGACACCATCTTTGACCGTGACATCAATCTCGTTCCAGTCCTGCGGTTTGTATTTCTTGAGGTCTTTATACGGGCCAGCGACGGGATAATCGCGGCACTGAAGCTGGGGACCGCGAATGAAGATGCCGCTGTCGGCGTTCACCGCGGCGCGAAATTCGAGCTTGAGATGGAAGTTCTTCGGGAACTTTTGCGTGGTCCAGATCGTCTGCACGAGGCGCGGTTCGCGCGGATTCACGACGAGGTTGCCGTCCTTGGCCGTGTACCGTCCATCGGGGCTTTCGGTCTTGCCATCAAAAGGGTCGCCGGTTTTATATCCCCAACCCGTTAGGTCTTTTCCATTAAACAGGCTGACATAATCGGGTTCAGCCTTGAAATCATCGGCTCGTGCGACAAGCATTGTAACGAAGGCCAATGACAGAGCAACAAAACGCGAGACCTTTATTGAATTCATCGTGGTTATCTTTTGTGTGATCTCATTTCTTGTTCAGCGATTCCAGATACGCGAGCATGGACGCTAACTCCTGCGGGGCGAGTGTGGCGACCAGGCCTTCGGGCATGGTGGACACGGCGCGTTTGCCGCGTTTGGCGATGTCGGCGGTTTTCAGGACCATCGCGACACCGGCGGCGTTGCGGATTTCAATTTCGTTGCCGCCTTCGCGCACCGCAAACCCGTCGTATTCGCTGCCGTCTTTCATTTCAAACCATTGCGGCTCGAATCCCTGCGAGATGATAGCGCTCGGTTTGAGAATGGACTCCGCCAACTGCGCCCGGCTGTACCGCGTGGCGATGTCGCCCAGATACGGTCCCTTGGGTGGCTCGGTTTTGCTGACCGTGTGACAAGCCAGGCAGTTTTGTTTGGCAAACAATTGTTCGCCTGTTTTCGTGTCACCTTTTTCCTTCAAAGCGGCGGCGACCGCTTGATCGTACGGCAGATTGGCAATCGTGCCTTTGCTCGACGACGCGACTGCGCCGTCCAATTTCAGTTGTTTCGCGGCAAACGACGCGGCTTGCTGGACGTTGGGTCTTGCATCCGCAAGATGCGTGCGCACTTGGTCCGCGTACTCTTTCACTTGCGTCTGGCCGATGCTGTGCAAGAGCGCCACGGTGGAGTCGGGTTTCGTCCAGGCGTGCTCGATGGCGCGCGCGATGGCGTCCTTGGCCGGTTTCTTGATTTGTTTCTGCTGCGATGTGTGGAGCAGGACGTTGAACGCGATTTCCAGTCGGGCGGGTTCGTCGCTCTCGGAGAGTGTGGCGAAATAGTTGGTGTTTTGCGTGTGACGACCGTCCCGGAGGAAATTCTCTCGCGCCCGCGACAGTTCCCCGGGCAGTTTTGTATCGGCGGCAAACGCAACAAGAACGCGCACGGTGGCGTCCAGAGATTCGATGCGGGAAGCCCGTTGCAAGGCGTCGAACGATCGCGCGCGCAGTCCGACGTTTTCTTTTGCGGACGAGGCGACCGATTCCAAGAGGGGGATCGCAGCGGAGGGGATCGTCGAACGGTTCGCGAGCAGTTCGATCGCCTGCGAACGGAACGCAGGATCTTTCTCGGCTTGTGCGATCAATTGGCGCGTTGTCTCGTCCGACTCAATGCGGTGCCGTTGCATTTCCAGCAGAAGGAAGCGCGACAGATCGGCATTGGCCGACGCGAGGGTTTGTTTGAGTGCTTGCTCAATTTTTGGCGTTTCCTCCCACGCAACAGGTTTGTAGAATGGACCGGTCGTGTCGGGACGCGTACCCCACCAGTCGCCTTTCCAATCAGCCTCGCGAAAATAGAGACGGCACAGTGTTTTCAGGATTTGCTGACGACGCGTTGGGTCGCTCGTCTTTCCCAGCCGCGCGATCAGACCATCCACCACGGGTGGTTCGTGGAGCGATTGCAACACGCGCAGACTGCCGGTGATCGGTTGCGCCGAGTCCAACGCGCGCAGACAAACATCACTGGCGCGCAAGGTAACAAGCGAGTGGATGGCGACATGCGCCACGAGCGGATCGGCATCCGTCGTCAGCGGCAATAACGCCGCGGCGGCGTCAGTTTTTCCAAGCCGTCCCAGTCCGATTGCCGCTTGCAGTCGCACGCGCGGGTTCGGGTCGGCCAGTGCGTCCACAAAGGGTTTTGTCGGCACCGTCGAGACTTCGCTGATCCGGTCAGCCAGCGCGCGGAGGGCGAATTCCCGGAGATCAGCATCTTTCGTGAGCCGGACAAGGGTGTCGTGGGAACGAACGCCGCGGAGTTGTTTAAGCGTAAACATCGAGGCAACGCGGGCGCCGATCGGTTGGTTCGCAGCGAGCGCGAGCGCTTCGAGTCCACTAGCGAACGCGGGTTTGTCGCCGCGCCGTAGGATTTCGCGCTGGGTTTGGAATCGAAGCACATGACTCGCCGACGCGAGGTGCGCGAGCAATTGAGCATCGGTCGCTTTCTTCAAGTCCGGAAACGGCTGTGGTTTGCCCGCCGTGGCAGTCAAGCGGATCACGTAACCTACATTCGGTCCGCTGAAGCTGAACCCGCCGTCTTTCCAGCTCGCGATATAGAGATTGCCGGCGCCGTCCACGTCCATATCCGTCGGGCGCGACAGTTCGACAAAGGTTTCTTGTTTTGCTTTGAACCCGGCGCCACTGGGTTCGAGCGGGTGCCGCATGACACCGTTCCGGCCCCATTCGACCGTGTAAAGCCCGCGACCGAACGGTTCGGGAACCATGGGTTCGTCGAGAAAGATCGAGCCAGTTGGGGAGCCGCCACCGTAATCGGCAAGAGGCTGGATGATTTCGTCAGGGAAATTTTTGAAAAGTCGCGGGTAGCCGTAATTTCCAGTCATGATCACATGACTAAGGCGCACGTCCCAGCCGCCGCCGTCGTTGGTGTTGTCGCGCGTGAACAGGTCAAGCTGCGGGCTGATGGCGACATCGTAAATATTGCGCTGACCGCGGCTGACGATTTCGAACTCGGTGCCATCGGGGCGCACGCGCGCGATGCCGCCGCCGTAGAGCTGGAGTTCTTTACCGTCGGCGGCGATGGCTTTGGTAAAACCAAAATCGCCAACCGCAATGTAAATCCAACCATCAATTCCCATCTGGATGCCATTGGTGGTGTGGTCGGCGCCGCGAGAATGGTCGTAGCCGCCACCGAGTCCGCTAATCAAAACTTTTTCTTCGCCTGCCGAACCATCGGAGTTGATCGGGAAAACGCTTAGCTTGGGCGGATGCAGCACGAAGAGTTTGTCGCCGGTATAAACGAGACCACGCGGACTGCCGATTTTGGTGAAGGGGATGAACTTGTCCGCTTTCCCATCGCCATCGGTGTCGAGACAGCGGACGATTTCCATTCTATTTTTTGGGTCGTGACCCAGGGAGCCGTTTTGGTCAATACCAACAAACACCTCGCCGGTTGGGGTGACCGTGAGACAGGCGGGATAATTGACTTCGGGTGGCGCGGCGAAGAGCGTGGCGTTAAAAATTTTCGGAGCTTTCACCTCGCGCATCAGGGTTTTATCGCTTGGGGAAAGCGAGGCGCCGGGTCCGGTGGATTCGACCATCTGTGTGCCGTGGATTTCTGCCTCGAAGAAACTGCCCCAGGAGCCGGCGTCGAGACCGGTAACGGTGATGCGAACATAGCGAATTCCCTTGGCATTGAACTGGAGTTGTTGCTCCTGCTCGCGCGAGTTGGATTGCGATTGATCGGAGAGCATCTGCCACGTTTTGCCATCGGTCGACCCTTCCACCTTGGAACGGTATCGTTTACCGCTCAATTCCCAATAAATTTTCGCGCCAGTCAATTCTTCCGCCTTTTGCAAATCCACCTGCCACCATTGCCCCGGTTTATCGTCGGGACTGCACCAGCGGCTCGAATCGTCGCCATCGACGGCGTGGGCCGGGTCGTGTCCGCCCTGTGACGCGGATGCTGACGCTGTTTTATTGAGCGCCAGATTGAGCGGGATCATCACTTTTTTTTTAGGCGCGGGCTGATGATATCGTTTATCGTCGAGCTTGCCGGTCGCCCAAAGCAATCCGCGCGTGACGAGATCGAGATAGCGCGCATCGGCGACGGTGGCGTTGTTATGGCCGAGCGTGGTGGAGAAGACGCGGGTTTTTTTTGGACCGAATTCATTGGTCCAAACCACGACGAAGTTATTGTTTTCCTGCTTGCCGCGCGCGAGTTCGTGGCTGCCTTCGATGATGCGGACATTATTATAGAGTTCTTCATTCCCCGTCGTCCAGGTCGCGAGACCTTTTGTGATGGGATGATCTGCGTCGGTGAATGTGATTTCGATGGGTTTCTGCGGGCCGTGGCCAGTCGTGTTCAGGCCGGTGAACGCCATCCAGGGAGAACCGGCCGCTTTGTTCCAGCCGTCGGTGCGATAACTGTGCATGGCGCAATGCAGATTCACGGCAGGCACGCCGTCGAGATGCGGCTTGAGCACGCCCTCGGCAACGGTTTTGTCGTTGATATCGGCGGAACATTCATCATGGATGACAATATCGTAGCCTTTGGCGTAGTCGGCATTGCCGTAGATGGGCAGGGGCGGTTTGGTGCTGGTATCGGAAGAGTGGATGATCTCCACTTCGATGAAAGCGCGGGCTTCGATCCCTTTTTTGAGGATATCTTTTTGTTTATTGTAATCGTGACAGCATCCGCCGGTGATCAGCAGCGCCCGGAGCGGTTTCGGTTCCTGGGCGTTCAGTGACAAAACGGCCAAGCACAAGACAAGAGACACAACAGATAATTTCTTCATAGTGAAGCCGAGCTTACCAACCTATCGCGTTCCTGTCCACGCAGTTTTCATGAATCACCATAACCGTTCCGTTTTGGTCGGTGTGAATTCGATACACAAGATTTGACAGAAACGCGATGGAAGCCTACACTTGAGCACTCGCAACGGCTGTAAGGAGGGGCTGATAATGAACTTCCGACTGGCAAGTTCGGCAAACGACCATAACAGGCGAGACGCGAAATTGATGTGGCAAGCCGTGAGTTCTCGATTTTCGCCGCGAAAATTCTGCCGGTTGGTCCTCTGTTGTTTTTTTCTGACAGCGTTTCCATTTTCAATCGGGGCGCAAGAAAACCATGGCACACCAAAGCGACCGGGTGGCCTTGCCGATTTAAGTCTCGAAGAGTTGATGAAAATCGAGGTGACGACTGTCTCGCGCCAGGCCAGCACGGTTGGCGAGTCGCCGGCGGCAGTGTTTGTGGTCACACCGGAAATGATTCGTCGATCGGGCGCGACCACGATTCCCGAATTGTTTCGTATGGTGCCGGGCATGGATGTGGCGCGCATTGATGGGAACAAGTGGGCCGTGAGCACCCGTGGATTCAACGCCAGGTTTGGGGACAAACTGCTGGTGCAAATGGATGGCCGCACGCTTTACAACCCGATTTTCTCGGGTGTGTATTGGGACGCCGTGGATTATCCCCTGGAGGACATCGAGAGAATCGAGATCGTGCGAGGTCCTGGAGCGAGCGTATGGGGTGCCAATGCCGTCAACGGCATCATCAACATCATCACGAAATCGGCCAAAGACACACAAGGCGGGTTGGTTAGCGGCGGTGCCGGCACGGAAGAGTTGGGTTTCGGCACGATTCGTTACGGCGGGAAGATCACCGACAATCTGTTCTACCGCGTTTACAGCAAAGGCTTCGCTCGTGACGAGCAGGTCTCGAATACCGGCAATCCCCACGACGATTGGTGGGGCAGCAGTACGGGGTTTCGGCTGGATTGGCAGCCCAGTGAACATGACGCCGTCACTTTCGACGGTGGTTATCTGCACAGTGATGCAGGTCGGAAGGACCTTCGAGCGATGTCCACTGCGCCATTTAGTTTTACCAACATTGAATCCGAAATCACCGACGCCGGACATATCCTCGGCCGCTGGACCCACGAGTTCGACGAGGATAACCGTTTCACGTTACTGGCGTACTGGGACCGCTTTGATCGGGAAGCGGATAATCTACGGATCCATGTGGGTTGGGACACCTATGATCTGGATTTTCAGCATCAGTTCCCTGTGGGAGACCGTCAGAAAATCGTTTGGGGTCTGGGTTATCGCTTCATTGATGCAGACTTGGGATCGACCCGTAGAGACAACGGTTTTACTGTCTCATTTTCGGATCGTCGACTACAACTCTGGAGCGCCTTTGTGCAGGATCAGATCGAGTTGATCAAAGACAAGTTTAGCCTGACGCTCGGCTCGAAGTTCGAGATCAACGACTTTACCGGATTCGAGGTGGAGCCTACAGCGCGCCTGCTCTGGACGCCTTCGCGTCGGCAAAGTGTCTGGTTCGCGGTTTCGCGGGCTGTGCGGACCCCGACCGTGGCGGAGGACATTGCCACGTCGCGGTCGTTGCCAGTCTCGACGGCGCCGCCGATTTTCCCACGCGTGACCCCCAACACGAATCTCGACTCCGAAGAGGTGCTTGCCTATGAGCTGGGATACCGCGCCCAAGCCACGGAAACGCTATCGGTTGACATCGCTCTGTTCTACAATGTTTACGACAATCTCAGTGTGAGAGTGCCTGGTGCGGTAACGCCCGATCCCGCGACCGGCACGTCTTTCATTCCTTTGACTCCCCAAAACGCGATGAATGGCGAGACGTATGGGTTGGAATTGGCGGCGACCTGGAAGCCGACCGCCTGGTGGCGCCTGTTCGGCGCATATACTTTCCTCGAAATGCAACTGCACCGAGAAATTGCTGCCGTCAAGAGCCAGGAAATAGGAAGAGAAGGCGGAAGCCCGCAACACCAGATTTATCTTCAATCCTCTTGGACACTGCCCGGGCGTGTCGAGTTAGATTTGATGGGGCGGTTTGTGGATCAGTTAAGCGGTTTCAATCCGTCGGCGCCGACCGCTGCCATTCCGGATAAGATCAGCGGTTATGTTTCCCTCGACGCACGTCTGGCGTGGCGGCCGCGTAAGAACATCGAAGTCGCTGTGATCGGCCAGAACCTCCTCGACAGTCATCACCCAGAATCGGGGACGAGCACATCCATCCAAGCCCCTTTGGTTGAAATCCAGCGCGCCATCTATGGAAAGATAACATGGACATTCTAAACGATAAGATACACGCGAAAATAGTTTGGGGAGTGATCGTGACAATGCTCGTCGTGGAGGGCAACGCCGAGGAGGCGAAGCGCAACGAAAGACGCCCTCAAGCGCTGGGGGAAATGAGCATCGAGGAATTAATGCAGATTGAAGTGACTTCTGTCTCAAAGAAATCTGAGAAACTTTCCGGCGCGGCGGCAGCGATCTATGTGATCACGGACGAGGACATCCGTCGCTCAGGGGCGACGAGCATTCCCGAGGCGTTGCGGATGGCGGTCGGTGTGGATGTGGCGCGAATTGACAACCACAGTTACGCGATCGGCATACGCGGTTTTAACGGTGGGCTAGCGAATAAATTGTTGGTGCTTATGGATGGGCGGGCGATTTACGAGCCACTTTTCGCCGGCGTTTTTTGGGACCGGCAGAACTATTTAATGGCTGACATTGATCGTATCGAGGTAATCCGTGGACCAGGGGGGTCGTTGTGGGGCGCCAACGCCGTCAATGGCGTGATCAACATCATTACCAAGAGCGCCAAGCACACGCAGGGCTTCTACGTTAGCGGTGGATACGGCACCGAGGAACGCGGGTTTGGCGACGTTCGCTACGGCGGGAAATTCCGTGAAGATCTTTTCTATCGTATCTACCTCACCGGCTTCAACCGCGACAATCTCGGGGGCGGAGATCACGCAGAAGGATGGCATCTGACTCAAGGCGGTTTTCGTATGGATTGGGAAGCTGACGAAGCGAATCTTGTTACTTTCCAGGGAGACCTTTACCACGGGCGGGCAGAACAGACGGCTGCGTCGGGGATAAATCAAAATATCGGCCTCAACGGTGGCAATTGGTTGGGGCGTTGGACGCATACCCGCGCGGGAGGGTCGCAGGCAACCTTGCAATTGTATTACGATTATATAGAACGACCAACCGACTCAACAGTGGATTTTCATCGGAACACCGGCGACATTGATTTCCAATACCGGTTTGAGTTGGGCAATCGTCAGGAAATTGTGTGGGGATTGGGCTATCGTGTCTCTGCGATCGAAACCAAGGGATTGCCAACCATTTCGTTCGTTCCTCCCAACCGCACGTTACACACTTATAGCGGGTTTGTGCAGGACGAAATCGCCCTAATACCCGATCGGCTGGCGCTCACTGTCGGCACAAAACTGGAGCACAAAACCTATACCGGCTTGGACATCCAACCCAATGCGCGATTGGCTTGGACGCCTGATCCACGGCAGACTGTCTGGGCGGCTGTCTCGCGCGCCGTCCGCACTCCCAGTCCTGTGGATGCTGACATCGTGGCCGCTGGTTTCCGGATTGGCAATCCGAATCTTCACTCCGAGGAACTGCTGGCTTACGAACTCGGCTATCGTGTCCGACTACATGACCGGGTGACGCTTGATCTGGCGGCCTTCTACAACGTGTATGACAATCTGGAAAGTCTGGAAGTCGTTGGCAGTCCCCCCACATCGGCACAGTTCAGAAACAAGCTCGCCGGAGAGACCTACGGTGTGGAGTTGACGACGCAAGTAAAACTGACCGATTGGTGGGTTTTGCGTCCATCCTACAGTTACCTGCAAATTCAACTGCACGGAGAAGATGAAACGCTTGACACGACAACGGAACCGAACACGGAAGGAAGCAGTCCCCATCATCAATTCGGCGTTGGTTCCTCCATCAATTTACCCGGTCCATTCGAATTGGATGTCTGGTGGCGTTACGTAGATAGTCTACCCGCCCTGAATATCCCGGGTTATATGGAGGCGGATGTCCGGTTCGGCTGGCGACCCACCAAAAATATTGAGATTTCAATTGTCGGCCAGAACCTCCTTGACCATCGGCACCCGGAATTTCGAACGTCGGGGTCGGGAGCAGGCGGTCGTGTGCCTGAAGTGGAACGCAGCGTTTATGGAAAGGTGACATGGCAATTCTAAGCCAAAATACGACACGTCTGATCAAAGCTGGAGCGTTGGCAGGTTTACTCAGCTGTGTCGTCGCCGCCAGGTCGGAGGAAATCACGCCGACAGAATACGAAGTCAAGGCGGCATTCCTCTATAATTTCGCCAAGTTCGTGGAATGGCCCGCTACCGCTCTCCCCGAAAAGAAGCAGCCCTTCATCATCGGAATTCTCGGTGAAGACCCCTTCGGCGACCGGCTGGATCGAATTGTGGCAGGTAAGCAGATCCAAAGCCATTCAATAGGCATTAAGCGCTCCAAGCGGGTCGAAGAGCTAACCGCGTGCCAAATCGTGTTCATCAGCGACTTCGCAAAGGGGAGATTGTCGCCGGTTTTGGATGTGTTGCACAAGAAAAACATTCTGACTGTCAGTGATATGGAACAATTCGCCGAATTGGGCGGTGACATCCAGTTCGTCATAAGTGAACGCCGGGTTCGTTTTGTCATCAATGCCGCTGCCGCACAACGGGCGGGGCTGAAATTGAGTTCCAAACTGTTGGCGCTCGCTCTGGAAGTTCTTCATTCCCCGGGACAGAAAGGAGGAACCTAGTGCGGCGGATGCAAGAACTGCCATTGGAGCGCAAACTCGCGCTAGTGGTTTTGGTCACTAGCACTCTAAGCTTGATCGTGACTTGCATTGCCATCGTTGGATACGAGACAACCACGTTTCGAGATCGCGTGGTCAAACGGCTTTCGGCGACAGCGCAACTGATCGGCGCCAACAGCTCCGCCGCGCTGACGTTTCACGATCCGAAAACCGCGCGAGAATATCTCGATACACTCGCCGCGCAACCGGACATTTACTCGGCTGCCATTTATTCGAATGACGGAACGCTCTTCGCCCAATTTGTCCGTCAGGCAGGCAGCGTACAGTCCGTTCCTTCGGAGCCAGAATCCGATGGATATCGGTTTGATGGCAAAAAACTATTTTTGACACAACCCATCCAATTGGGCAACGAGCGGCTCGGCACGATTTTTTTGGAGTCGGTGCTCGAGTCGTGGCAATCGCGTCTCGGTCGTTATGCGGGAATTGTCGGCATCGTCTTGCTGGCATTGGGTATCGCCATGCTCGCCCTCGAGGCAGCGCTCCAACGACTCATCTCCAAGCCTCTTCACGATCTCGTTCGTGTCGCCCAAGGTGTTACTCAAGACAAGAACTACTCAATCCGCGTTGTCAAGCGAAGTGAGGATGAAATCGGTCAACTAACGGATGCTCTCAACCAAATGCTAGTCGCCATTGAAGAACGCAATCGCGCCTTGCAAGCAGCCCACGACCAGTTGGAACAACGGGTCCGGGAACGGACCGAAGAGTTGCGCGCAAACGAAGAGCGGCATCGATTGGTCACGGAAAATGCGTACGACGCATTCATCGCCATCAATGCCGGTGGAATAATTGCCGAATGGAATTACCAGGCCGAACAAACGTTCGGCTGGAAGCGCGACGAAGCGATTGGCCGCTCGCTCGCCGAGATGATCATTCCTCCGGCTTTGCGAGAAAAACATCAGCGGGGCATGGCTCATTTTCTTGCCACGGGCGAAGGACCAGCGCTTAACACGAGGCTGGAGCTAACGGCGCTGCGCCGCGACGGGCGGGAATTTCCTGTGGAACTGACCATTACGCCAGTCAGAATTGGCCGGGACTGGGTTTTCAATGCGTTTCTGCACGATATCACTGAGCGCAAACAGGCTGAAGAGGAACTCCAGCGTCTCAATCGCGATCTGGTCAGACAAGCCGCCGCCCTGGCAGCGTCCAATAAAGAATTGGAAGCTTTCAGCTATTCCGTCTCGCACGATTTGCGAGCGCCCTTGCGCGGCATCGATGGGTTGAGCCTTGCGTTGCTGGAGGATTATGCGGACCGGTTGGACGCGCCCGGCCAGGATTATCTCAATCGCGTGCGCGCGGCGGCGCAACGGATGGACCAGTTGATTGCCGCGATGCTGACGTTATCGCGGGTCACGCGCAGCGAGATTCGTCCGGTCAAGGTGGATTTGAGCGCGATCGCGAACGAGATCGCTTTGCAATTTCGGCGGGAACAACCCGACCGGCACGTTGAGTTTATGATCCAGGACGGCTTGCTGGCCAACGGAGATTTGGTGTTGCTGCGGCAAGTTTTGGAGAATCTCCTGGCCAATGCCTGGAAATTTACCGCCAAGCATCCGAGTGCCCGGATCCAAGTGGGTGCGATCGATCAGAACGGCACGCGAACGTTTTTCGTGCGAGACGATGGCGTTGGTTTCGACATGACGTACGCCGAAAAGCTGTTCCATCCGTTTCAACGAATGCACTCACTTGCAGAATTTGCTGGGAGTGGTATAGGTTTAGCCACGGTTCAGCGGATCATCAATCGCCATGGCGGTCGTATTTGGGTTGAGGCAGGGCTGGGAAAAGGGGCGACATTCTTTTTTACGGTACCTTGAAAGGAGAAAACCATGGACAACAAGAAAATCCTGCTGGTGGAAGATAATCCCGATGATGCGGAGCTGACGCTGCGTGCGTTCAAAAAGGCGGGTATCTTCAACGAAATCGTGGTGGCGGTGGACGGTGTCGAGGCATTGGAGTATTTATTCTGTCAGGGCAAATATACGGAGAGAGACCCCACGCAATCGCCCGCGGTGATCCTGCTGGATTTGAAATTGCCGCGAATGTCGGGGGCGGAGGTGCTCAAGCGGATCCGTGCCGATCCCCGCACGCGGCTGTTGCCCGTGGTCATTCTAACCTCCTCGCAAGAAGAGGAAGACCGACTCGCGTGTTACGAGAACGGCGCAAATAGTTTTGTGCGTAAGCCTGTCGATTTCGCGCAATTTTTGGATGCGGCGCGTCAATTAGGGCTTTACTGGCTGTTGTTGAATGAATCGCCGCCCCAGCCTAGGAAATAGTCATGGGCACACCACTTCGTCTGTTGATTGTCGAGGATTCTCCTGACGACGCCGACTTGGTTGTGAGGGAGTTGCACCGGGGTGGTTACGATCCGGTTCCCCGCCGGGTGGAGACTGCCACCGCAATGCTTGTCGCGTTGGAGGAAGGGGAGTGGGACGTGATTATCGCAGACTACTCCATGCCGAACTTCAGCGCTTCCGCTGCGCTGCGTTTGATGCAACAGAAAGGTTTGGACTTGCCCTTCATCGTCGTCTCGGGCTCCATCGGGGAAGAGACGGCCGTGGCCATGATGAAAGCCGGGGCTCACGATTATCTGATGAAGAACGATCTACGCCGTCTCCCTTCTGCCATCGAACGCGAGGTGCGCGAGGCGTTCTTGCGCCGCGATCGCCGCCGGGCTCACGAAGAACTTGTTCGAGCGCGGGATGAATTGGAGAAACGCGTGGCCGAGCGGACACGCTCGCTCTCTCAAACCGTCGAGGCGTTGCACCGCGAGGCAGCCGATCGCAACCGTGCCGAGCATGAATTGGAGCGGACGAGGCAAGAATTACATGCGCAGATGAAGAGTAACTTCGTCGCTCTGGCGGCGCACCAGTTGAAAACTCCGGTCGGCATTCTGAACGGATACATCCAAAACATGTTAAGCGAATTGACGGGACCCTTGACACCAAAACAGAAGGAGTATTTGAAAGAAATGCTGGCGGTCAGCTCGCAGAATTTTCGTTTGATTTCGGATTTGCTCAATGTCTCCCAGATCGAGCACGGCGTCACCGCAAAGCTGGAGTCGATACCGTTGCGAGAGGTAGTTGAATTCGCCGCCCGCGAGTATCGCAAGAGCATCGAAAACAAGCGTCTTCATTTGGAGATCAAGGAGGAAACCCCGGAATTGCGAGTATTTGCGGACCGTGACAAATTGATTCAATCCTTGGCAAACGTGCTCCACAATGCCATCAAGTTCACCGACAAAGGAACGATTTCCATCCGCACAAGACAGGAGGAAGGATTTGGCGTGATCGAAGTGGCCGACACGGGACGAGGAATGCCCGACGAGGTGCTGCGGCGGGTTTTCAGTCGCGAAATGATGTTCAGTGGACCGCCGGTGGCGGGAGGCGGCACCGGGTTGGGAATGTATATTTCACACGAATTTATGCGCGCCCAACACGGCGGCATTTATGCCAGCTCCAAACCTGGAAGCGGCAGTTGTTTTACTCTCCGAATCCCGCTGGAGAAGTGATTTTCGCTGGCACATTTCCGGCGCCCACCAAGGCGATTCCACGATAAACCGTCGGCAAACGACGCTCACTCGACACGCCCGCGATTGATTCTCGTTAGGTGATTCCGCTCACCGCGCTCCCGTGCCGACATTGATTGGCCGTTGACAAATGGCTAGATTTCAGTATGATATCATAACGATAACAAAGGCCGCCGTGGTGGCGGCCAGCAAAGGAGATCCCTATGGAAACGAAACAATCGAGTCTTGAGAACGTGGTGCAAGTGAAAAGTGGCTGGTCAATGTTGTTTTTCAACCTGGCGCTGTTGCTGGGCGGATTGGCTGCCAAGATCACGACTGTTGTGCAGGTAGCGAAAACAGATAACACGGTCCTGCTCTGGTGGCTCATTCCTGCGATTCTTACAGAAATCATGGCTGTCATTCTGCTCTGCGGTCATTTCACCTTGCAACCGAACGAATCCCGCGTACTGATTCTATTCGGCGCGTACCATGGGACAGTACGAGTAAGCGGATTCTGGTGGGCGAATCCATTTTATTCCCGCCGACGGGGTGGCAGTGCCATCCAGTCCGCTTCCGCCTCGGCTGCCGAGGCCGCCAAGAGCGGACAAACGGCTTCGCTGACAACGCTTCACCCCCGATTCAGCACGAAAATCTCGCTCCGCGCGCAAACTCTCAACGGCGACAAGCTGAAGGTCAATGACAAGGGAGGCAACCCGATCGAGATTGCCGCCATCGTAATCTGGCGTGTCGCCGATACCGCAAAAGCGGTGTTCGACGTGGAGGATTACGAATCCTACGTTCGCATCCAAGCGGAATCGGCGCTTCGGCACTTGGCCAGTGCGTATGCGTATGACCATGGCGAAGAGAACGAGCCGACGTTGCGCAGCAGCGTGGACGAAGTCTCCGAGCGATTAAAGAAAGAGCTGCAGGAACGATTGATGCAAGCTGGTGTCGCGGTCGAGGAAGCGCGCCTGACGCATCTCGCGTACGCGCCGGAGATCGCCCAAGCCATGCTGCGTCGGCAGCAGGCAGAGGCGGTCATCGCGGCGCGGCAGAAGATCGTCCATGGCGCGGTGAGCATGGTGGAGATGGCGTTGCGCGAGCTGTCCGAGAAACATGTTGTCGCCTTGGACGAAGAGCGAAAGGCGGCGATGGTGAGCAATCTGCTTGTGGTTCTCTGCGGCGAATCGGAGGCGTCCCCCGTCATCAACACCGGCACGCTCTATCAATAAGGCGTTATGGCCAGCGAAGAACGCAAACCGTTTTTGTTGCGCATCCCGCCTGATCTCTGGAAGGAACTGGAGAAATGGGCGGCGGACGAATTGCGCAGCGTTAACGGCCAGATCGAGTACGTCCTTCGCGACGCCATCGCCAAGCGGAAAAAGGAGGGGAAGAAAGACAGGTAATCCGGCCGAGCGTCATTCCCTCGCGATTTTGACGGGTTTGCCGGTGGCGGCGCTTTTGTAGAGTGCTTCCATCAGCAAGGCTTGTTTCAGCCCTAACGCGGGCGGCGCGGGCGTGGTATCACGCCCTTGAATACAGTCCACGAAATTTTGTTGCGGCGAGGCGGTGGGATTGACGTGCGGGTATTTGACGCGGTCGGTCTTGTCCCATTGTTCGAGTCGTCCGCCGTAGATGGCGGTCTTGATCGAGCCGCCCGTTCCACTGATGTACACGCCTTCTTCCATGATGGGGGTGTCGCCGCTAACGGCAGCGGTGGCGAGACAGCCGTTATCGAATCGGATGCTGGCTGCCATGAAAATATCCACGGGCGTCCCGGCGTTGTCGGCAAACGCGAAGACCTCTATCGGACGCGCCCCACTCAAGTCGAGGATGGCGCTGAACATATGGGCGCCGCTGTCGTAGGCTTGGCCGCCGCCACTCATCCGCGGTTGCTGTCGCCACGTGCCGCTCGTTCCTTTCTTCCAATTTTGGGAAACCACAGCGCTGATGAGTCCGATGTCGCCGAGACCGCCTTCCCGGACGAGATTGCGGATGTAGGCGAACTCGGAGGAATGAATGCCTTGAAATGAAATCGAAACGGTGAGGCCACTTTTCTGCTGGGCGGCAATTACGCGATGGGCGTCGGCGGAGGTGGTGACCATGGGTTTTTCGACGAGGACATGGACACCGGCACGGAGCGAGTCGAGAATCTGTCGGGTATGAAGGGTATGAGGGCTGATGATGACGATGCCGTCGATTTTTTCCTTTTTCAGCATCGCCGTGTAGTCGCTGTAGAGGCCGAGTCGAGGGGGCTGATCTTTCCAGACGGCGGCGGTGAAGTTTTTGAGGCTTTGCTTGCTGGTGTCGCAGAGGGCGACGATGTCGGCATCCTTGACTTGATTGACGAAGACGCGACCGTGGTGTTGGGCCATTCCGCCGCAGCCGATAAAACCGATTCGAACTTTGCTCATTGTCATTCTCCGGGGTTGCTGAAACGTGAGTCGCGCATCATATTGCGGTATGCCGGGTTTGCAACAAAAAATCTTTGTGCGCACGCTGGCCTCGGGTGCGGCGGGGGCGGTCGCGTATTGGGTGATGATTCAACTACTTCCGGCGGATGCGGCTGTGGTTTTTGCGATGACGGCGATGGTGTTGACGACTGGCGCAATGGGGGAGAGAGCGTTGGGGCGCGTGGTGGAAATGTTTGCAGAGCGCGAGAGCAAGGAAATTGGGACGATTGTAATTGTGTTGGCCCTTCTGTTACGATTCGCCTTGTTGCGGTATTTGCCGCCGAGCGATTGTTGGCGGGCGATGGTGGTGGGCGGAGTGGGTGCGGGATGGATGATGATTGGATTGCGGCAGTTGACGGGGGGAGAGGGAAAATTGACACAAGAGAGGTTCGCGATGGCAACCGGGACAGCGGCGGGCGTGACATTTTTGTTGGGAATCTGGGGCGCGATCGGGGTTTGCGGGTTGAGTGGATGCGTCGTTTTTGTGATCTGGAGGATGGCGAACCGGCGTGGGAGGCGAGTTGCTGACGAATTACTCTATGGGATGGCGGTGATTGGCGAGTTGGCGATCTATCTCGGAGCAGTATTATTCGTATGAGCTATGATCTGATTCTTGTGGATGGATACAGCGTGATTTACGCGTGGCCGGAACTCCGAGCGCGTAGGCGGCGGCGTCTGGCATCGGCGCGCGAGGAACTGATTGGTATTTTGGGGAGATTCGCGGACGAGAGCGGGGCGGGTGTCGCTGTAGTGTTTGATGGGAGGAAATCGCCGCCCCCGGAACCGATTCCGCCAACGGCGCGAGGCCTCGAGGTGATCTTTTCCAAGCGCGGGCAGACGGCGGACGAGATCATCGAGCGATGCGTGGCGGCGGCGCGTGAACCGGCGCGGTTGTGCGTGGTGACGGAGGACGGGGCGGAGCGGCGGTTATGTGAGGGATTTGGGGCGAGGGTAGTGGGTGCGGAGGAGTTGTGGGGCATGGTTGGGGTTGCCAGGACGGAGTTTGAGGCGCGATTGGATGAGGTAAGGCGGCGGGGTGCGCCATCCAGAAAAATGAAATTCCGCAGTTGACACTTATCGAGTGTGCGGGTAGTATCCGCCGCCAGTTTATTCCATCGCACACATTCCAAGACAGCACGCGAGCATTGAGCCAAGGAGCGAACGATGTCCAAATTAGCCAAGCTAGCCCCGATGATGACGACCGTATGCGGCGTCCTTATCCTGATTTTTTCCGTGTTGCTCTGGATGGAGCGCAATGAGTGGCGAGAAAAATACAACAAAACCTTCGCGGAGTTGACGAAAACCCAGGGCGACTTGGCGGCGATGACGACCGACCGCAATAAGTGGAAAAAGGATTACGAGGAGACATTTGCCAAGCTGACCAGCACCGAGGCCACCCTCAAGACGACCAGCGAGCAGCTGGCCGCCGAGACCGAGCGCGCGACCAAGCTCGACACCGACCTCAAGGATCTCACATCCAAGCACGAGGCGCAGACCCAGGAATTGGCGAGCACCAACGACAAGCTGGCAGCCGCGCAAAAATCCGTTGAAGAGCTAACCGCCAAGACCGCCAGTCTTACCGATCAAGTGACCACGCTCACCGCGACCAAGGCGGCCAACGAAGAGAAGATCAAGTTTTTGGATTCTGAATTGAAGCGGCTCAAAGGGATCGATGTGGCGTTGCCGAAGGATTTGCGGCCCAAAGTCATGGCAGTAGATAAGACGTGGAACTTCGTGGTCTTGAGCAGCGGCAAATTGCAAGGCGCGCTACCGGGCGGCTCGCTGATCGTCAGTCGCGACGGCAAAAGCATTGGTACCGTAAAAATCGTGACCGTTCACGACGACAAATCCATCGCGGACGTCACCGGTGTAACCGACCCGAAAGTATTGATTCAAGTCGGAGACGATTGTCTGCCCAAGCATACCGAGGAATGAAAATCATTGCTCTCTTTTTAGTGGTGGCGTTTGTGGCGATTACATTTGTTGGTTGTGCATCGCCCGAGGGAGGGAGTTCGATTCCTTGGAATCGTCCACAAAATTGGGAGACCGGCGGCATCCCCATCCCTGTCCGCTAATCTGATTCCTCGATCCTTTTCTGTGGTGGGTGAATTACTTCCAGGTTCCGACGAGAACTTCCCCGATCTGCACCGCGTTGAGCGCGGCGCCTTTCAAAAGCTGATCGCCGCTGACAAATAAATCAATCCCGCGACCGTCCGTTCGCGAGCAATCCTGACGGATCCGGCCCACGAGACAATCGTATTCGCCGCTCGCATCAATCGGCATCGGATATTTCTTGCTGGCGGTATCGTCCACCACGCGCACGCCTTTCGCATTCGAAAGAATTTCCCGCGCCTGCTGTGGCGTCATGGGTTTTTCAAACTCCAAGTTGATCGCCTCGCTGTGCGCCCGATAGACCGGCACACGCACGCAGGTGGCGCTGACCATCAAGTTCGGCGCGTGCATGATTTTGCGCGCTTCATTGACAAATTTCATTTCCTCTTTGGTGTACCCATTGTCGAGGAATGCGTCCACGTGCGGGAATAGGTTGAAAGCGATCCGTTGCGGCAACGCCTCCGCTTTCACGTTCTTGGCGCCTTTCAAAATGGCTGCGGTCTGTTCTTCCAGCTCGGCCATCGCTTTTGCGCCCGCGCCACTGGCGGCTTGATAGGTCGAGACGACAATCCGTTTCACGGGATTGACCCGATGCAACGGCCATACAGCGACCAGCATGATTGCCGTCGAACAATTCGGGTTGGCGATGATTCCTTTATGGTTTTTGGCGTCGCCGGCGTTCACCTCCGGCACGACCAACGGCACATCGGCGTCCATGCGGAACGCCGACGAGTTGTCAATCACCACCGCGCCTTGCTTGGCTGCCCCGTGGGCAAACTCCTTGCTGCGGCTTGCACCGGCGCTGAACAGAGCGAAGTCGATGCCACCGAACACGCCGGCCTTCAATTCCTCCACGCTTATTTTCTCGCTGCGAAAGGGCAGTTTTTTGCCGACGGATCGCTCGGACGCGAAGAGGCGCAAATTCTTGACGGGAAACTTCCGTTTCTCGAGCGTCTCGATCATCTCCACGCCGACGGCGCCAGTCGCGCCGACCACAGCCACGGTATAGGACTTGGACATAAGGGCGAAACATCTACACGAAAAACCGCCGGACTGCAAGTGGGGGCTGCCGTAGGTCGTTTCTCGATCCGATGGCAGCGTATCTGGATAATTAAAAAACTGCGAAAAAACTTGCCCGCAAAGGCGGGTATGCGGCTACAATGCCGACATGGATACCGGACTCTGGTTGTTTGCTTGGGATTTTGCCGATGAAGGGGTGGATAACGTGATGGCGTGGGCTGCCGACAGCGGGATTCGCTCGTTGCAGGTTGCCACATCGTATCATGCGGGGTGGTTTATCCATCCGCACAATCCGTATCACCGCGCGTTTATGCCGGACGATGGCTGTGTCTATTTCCATCCACAGGCCAAGCGATACGACAAACTCAAACTGCGCCCGAAAGTTGCCCGTGGTTGTCGTCAGACCGATTGGTTGCGCGAAGCCGGCGACCGCCTGGACAAATACAAACTTACCCTCGCGTCCTGGACGGTTTGCTGCCACAACACACGACTTGGCCTGGCGCATCCGGATTGCGCGGTGCGCAATTGTTTTGGCGACACGTTTCCGCATGCTCTTTGTCCTGCCAACGACCACGTTCGCTCGTATTTGACCGCCCTCTGCACGGATCTGGCGACGAATCTCCCGCTGGACATCCTGCAACTGGAGTCGCCTGGATTCATGGGCTTGGCGCACGGTCATCATCACGAGCGCGATTTGACCGGCCTGACTCCGCTCGAGCAAACTCTGATGAGTCTTTGCTTCTGCAAAAGTTGCCTGCGCCGAGCCGGTGCTCGCGACGTGGATGTGCTGCAGATCCAGCGAGAGTTGCGTGTGCTTTTGGACGCCGGATTTGCCGCCGCGCCCGACCGGCCCAAAAATCATCCGCAGACATGGCAGGCGGTAATTGCCCAGATCCCGCAACTTCAGCAACTCCAGGAGGTTCGCAAACAAACGGAGGATACTCTGATTCTTGAAATCAAGGCCGCATTGAAATCATCAAAAACCAAGCTTGCCCTGTTCGGCGGCTACAATAAAACGCTCTCGGATGCCGTCGGGATTTATTGCGGCAGTGTGTATGGATTGCGGCCCGACGCGGCTTTGGCCGCCACAAAAAAATTGCGCGCAACGTTTCCCGCAGGCGCGGTCACCCGTGTCCCTGACCTTCACATGGGCATCCGGCTCGGCGCGGGCAGTGTATTCAGCGCCGACGACTTGGCCGCGCTGATTCGAGCCTGTCGCGGCGGGGGCGCGACGGGAGTGATGTTCTACAATTACAGCGAATCGCCGATGACATGTTTACATTGGATCAAACCCGCGCTGGCCGCGGTGAACAGCCAGAGGTAACCGATGGCAAACGCAATCTACGAAGCAATCAAAGGACGGAGCGAAAAGGGCGCAGCATCTCTCGCCGATATCATTGGCGCCGTGGATTATTACGAACGAGTCATCTTCTCGTGCGAGGAATTGGAGAACGGTTTGCGGGATCTGATCCAGCACGGAAAAATCGCGGAAATCAGCAAGCACAAGTTTGTGGATGCGAAGGGACAATCCTATCCGCGCACGTTTTCGGGCGTCACCGAAGACGAATGGGAGCAGGCGTACAAGCAATATTCCCGCGAGTTTAACGAAGTGGCCGCAAAGGTGAACGCGGAACTGGACGCCGAGGAAGCCGAAGGCAGGGTCTTGTCACGTGAGAAAATCATCGTTCGCTGGGCGCGCACGGACGATTACGCCCGGGATGAGGCGAAAACGGAGAAACTCGCCGAACAGTTGGAAACCGCGCTAACTCATCGCGGCCTGGCGACCACGGGAGGGTTTGACATCTCGAAGAAATACATTGATATCCCGATATTTGGCAAGGAATCCGATACGGATACTGACATGATTTACCGTGATATCGCCGACATCGTTCGCGCGTTCGGTTGTCCTTGCGGTTCGTGCATCGTCCGACGGTACCATGATCAGAATCGCGAGGTAATCTCCGATACGATTTCGTAGAAGCCGCTTCCATGTCTCCCGAAATCATTGTTCGCCAATTTATCGAGCTGGTCGTTGTGCCGTTCCAAAATCTCGGTACGGTCTGGACGATTTTGCCAGTCTACACGTCTCTGATCATCGCCGAGTTGTTCGTGAAGAAGGTGTCGGTTGCTCATGCGGTCGGCAACGGGTTTGTGATGATCTGGGCGGGGTTGAGTTGGGCGCGGCATCTGACTCAATCGGGCGGCGATCCGTATCCGATTCTACCGTGGATCGTGGTGGTGATTTGCATCATCGTCGGTGTCTGCACGGTCTTCATCGGTTTGCGCCGCAAGAAAGGCGCGATCGGCCAGATCCTTGGTCACGCGCGGTTCACCTGCTATTTTGTAATCCTGATTTACCCGCTTCAATCGGGTTTGTTGCCTTGGACATGGACGGCGGTGTTTGCCATTGTGTTGTTTGCTGCGCCTGCGTGGTTGTTGTTGTACCTGTTGGGTCGGGCGACAACGAACTTGATGAAGGCGTAATCAAGCGCGCTGGATTGTCTCCCCGGATCCCCCGTTAAAATGAGCTGCAGGGAGAATTGAATTCAACACTGACGAGGAGGTCGAGGAATCCGAGGTTGCCGACGAGCGTGTCGCTTCCCGCGGCACCGTCGAACGAATCATCGCCATCATTGGGGGGAAGGCCGCCGACCGCGCAGCCGCTTTCCAAAATGTCGTTTCCCGCTCCGCCCAGCACGGTGTCGTCATCGTCCCCGCCTTTGAGCGAGTCATTGCCGTCGTTTCCCACCAACGAATCGTCGCCCGATCCGCCGAGGATCGTATCGCCGGTGGACCCGCCCAGCACGGTATCGTTGCCACCGCCACCGCGCAGGGTGATGCGGCCGGCGGCCGTATTGAACCCATCGCCGAGTGTGATGCTGTCATCACCGTCGTTGCCATGAATGAGAATGGATTTGATGGATGTTTTTGTGGCGCCGGTGAGGAACGGATCGAACGCCGTGTACGTGGAATCGCTGGAATGTTCGATTCCATTGATGATAACGAGGATTGAATCGAGGGCGGGACATTGGCCGGGTGTTTGGCAAGGGACGGTGACGATTGTGAGTGAGAGATTATCGTCGGTTGGGAGATTCGGGTCGCCCTGAATGGTGAGGGCGCCATTCGAAGTGAAAAGGATCGGGGGTGGGGGAGGCAAACCAAGTTCGATGGTTTTGAGCGAATCATTGCCGAGGTTGGCCAGGAGTGAATCAGTGCCGTTGCCTCCATTAATTTTATCGTCTCCGGCGCCGCCGTCGAACGAATCATCGCCATCGCCGCCGTTGAGTTTGTCATTGCCGTTGCCGCCGATCAAAACATTGCTGGAAATGCCGCCGGTCAGCTTATCGCCAAATGGCGAGCCGATGGCATTCTCAATGGACGCGAGCAAGTCTTTGCCAGCGCCTTTGGCTTTGTTTTTGGCGAGGTCAACCTTGACCCCGACCAAAGCGCCGCTGAAATCCAACCAATCACTTCCCTCGCCGCCATCCAGTAAATCGTTGGTATTGCCACCCAAGAGTGTATCGTTTCCTGCACCGCCATTGAGAGTGATCAGGCTTGTGGCCGCGAGAAATCCATCGCCGAGCGTGATGGTGTCGTTACCCTCCAACCCTTGGATCAGGATCGAGAGAATCGTCGTCGGCGTCGCGCCCGCGAGCGCGGGATCAAAACTGGGAGAAACGGGGTCGCTCGATTGAGTCAGATTGTTGATGGTGACTTCGATAAAGCCCCCGGTGACATTGACCGTGAGACCGTCGTCGCTGGCGCCGCTTTCATCGCCGAGAACTGTCAAAAGACCTGTGGCGGGATCGAACGCGACGCTCGGTGTGGCGCGGGATTCGAGGACATCGAACGCGAGCGGAAATCGGAGGACGGGCGCGGCGTGCGATTTCGCGGTGACCTTGCGACGACGTAGGAGGCGAGAATTCATGGCGGTTTCCCTGGCAATCCTGGAGACGACCGGAGGAAGAATAGTGGAAAAACAACGATCTTGCAAGGCGGATTTCGGCGTCTCGACTAGGTGGTTGTGACCGTGGCAGCCGATTACTGGATGCCCGCTTGTTGGAAGGACCGATTGAGCCATTCCTGAAAGGCGAGATTGCGCTTGTGGGTGATGAGCCTGCGTTGCAATTCGGGAGCTTCCTTTTCAAAGTCCTTCGGGTCGCCGCCGTTGCGCGCGTCGAGATGCAGAATAAATCCACCTTCGGGAGTCGCGACAAATTCGCTGGTGTCGCCCGTGTTCAGCGGGAAGACGATATACTGGATCGCTTGGGAGTCCGGCGAGTTTTTGATCGGCTCTCGGGAACTGAATGGAGGGAGCGTGACCGGCTTCAGCCCGGCAGCTTCGCACGCTTGCGCGAAAGTCTGGCCTTTGGCGAGAGCCTCGCCAATCAAAGTGCGGGCGGCTTTTCCTGCTTTCTCGGTTTCCTCCCGGCCGATTGTTTCCTTGCGCGTGGCGATGACTTTGTTTTTGACGACGGAAAAATCGGGTTTGTCGTTCGGAGGCTGGATTTCCACATATTCCATGACGTACACACCGTCTTCCCCTTCCACCGGATTATTGACTCGCAAATCGTTTCGGAGCCTGAACGCCTCGTTGTTAAACGGGGAAAGACCGGTGCGAAAGTCCACAGGTACTTTCACTCCCGGCACGGTGTCTTCCATCGCGAAAAAATCCGTTGTCGTAATGGCAAGATTGCGGTTCTTGGCGGCTTCATCAAACGAGATCGCCTTGACGCTGGGGTTGACGGGTGAAACTTCCTCGATCATCGTGCGGGTGCGATTGCGAAGCGACTCCCGCGCCTTGAATTCTTTCAGGCTCTCCTCAATCTCCGCGCGCACGGCCTCAAACGGCTTGGGTTGTCCTTTGTCGTCCACGACTTGATCTTTATGGCGTTCATACGCGGCGCGAAGGTCCTGGTCGGAAAGGACGATTTCCTTCTTGGCGGCCTCAAGATCGAATCGGACGTAGCGCACCTTCCGTTTTTCCGGCAATGCGAATGGATTAGGTTGTTGAACCGCGTTCGGGTTGCCCGTGGGCGGTGTGATTAGTTTGGTGTACCAGTCGAGCGCATCGGCCTCGGAGACCTCGACTTTATTGCGGTAATCCTCGGTGGAGAATCGAACCAAACTGACAGTCATTGTTTCATGAGATAAATTCCACCAAAGCTGAACTTCTTGGGGAGTGGGATTCGACGTTGCCATGACTGCCCGATGAACATGCCCTAACATCCGAAATGAGGGTTCACCAATCAGCATGTTTTCCCGGATGATGCGGTCGAAGTCGGACGGCCGGATCCCTTGCGCCGCCAGTTGTGCGGTGACCGACGCGACGTGTTCCCGCTGCCGCTGATTGAACCCAACAGGATCTTCGCCCGGTTTGGCTTGGATTTGTAAAAGTCGCGCCTTGATCCCCTCGGCTTGGTCGTCCGAGACGCGAAGGTTCAGGGTGCGCGCGCGTTCCACCAACAGAACTCGTCGGAGAATTTGGTGCTCCAGTTGTTCGCCGTCGAGCGGAAACCGCTGGCCGGTCAGCAAATACGGAAGCCGGATCGCATCCGTCGCCAGTTTCACTTGCTCCGAGGAAATGGTTCGATTGCCCAATCGAATCGGGGAAAATCCACCCGAGGCGCCGCCGACCTGTCCGGGCACGCCCCACCAGACGAACGAAATGATCACGATGATGCCGACGAAAAAGAAAATCGTCTTCGAATGGCGTCGCAGTAAATCCATCATGGCAGGGGGAAAGATACGGGAGTGGCGCGCTCCGGTCAAACGAAAAGCGGCATCATTCGGCTAGAATGTGATACGACGAATGAGAATGCCAAACAAAACTGCTGTTCGGCCGAGGTCTCTCAACCTCGCTGCGCTTGTGACCGAAGGTCTTCCACTGGTCAGAAAAGAACTGCAGTTGCAACGGTATGTGGTCAGGAGACCGCACACATCAAGGTTTAGGCAGGCGCTCGAAAGATCCTACGAAGATTTGATACCCAGCGCCTCGAGGTCTTTCCGGTATTTGTCCACGGATTTGGTGGTGGGATCGGTCACGGTCGGTGGTACAATTGCCTCAACGCCCGTGTCCACGTTGCCTTTGTCGTCGAGCTTGAACGAAAGCGGCGCGTCCTTCGTTTTCACCGTCACGCCGTCCGTCTGCCATTTCTTGCGCGTGGCGTCCGCGCCAATCGTGCCGAGATCGTTGAGCAATTGCACGCTGATATAACCGAACATGAACGGCCGTTGCACGATGGTCGCGTCCACTTTTCCCGATTTCAGATTTTCCAGCGTGACCGGCTCGGCGTCGAAGCAGACAATCTTTACCTTGTCGCGTTTCTTTTGTTCCTCGACCGCCTGCGCAATCGCCGGCCCGTTGTAACTCCACAACCCGTACATCAATGTCACTTCAGGATGTTCCAACAGCGCGTTCTCCGCGTTGGCGCGCGCTTTCGTTTTATCGGTCTGGTCTTCGCGCACGTCAATCACCTCGATCCCGTGCGGTTTCGTTGCCTCGACAAATCCCGCCAATCGTTCACGGGCATTCTGCGCGCCGCGATACCCGACAAACGCGATCACTTTCGCTGGTTTGCCCCCCAGCACCCGGATTGCCTGCTTGCCTGCCGCCACCCCCGCCTGATGATTGTTCGTCCCGATGTACGCAAACCGCTTCGATTCCGGCGCGTCGCTGTCCATCGTCACCACTTGAATTCCCTTCGCAATCATACGGTCAATGTCCGGCCCAATGGCTTTGCCTTCCACCACCGACACCGAAACCCCATTCACGCCGCCGCTGACATATTCCTCCAGCAACCGTTTCTGTTCGTCCACCTGGCCGGTTTGCGGTCCGCGCCAGCTCGCTTCCACGCCCAGTTCTTTCGCCGCCTGCTCCATCCCCTTGGTCATTGGCGTCCAAAACGGCGCCACTGCATTGGTGACCAAACCAAACTTGAGTTTCTTTTTCTGCTGCGCGCGCGCCGCCACCGGCAGAGCGATTGCAACGACGAGCATCCATGCGGCGAATCTAAAATATCGTAGACGTTTTTTCATGCGATTTCTCCTTTGAACAACACGATTCTGCCGCACTTGATTCTCCCGCGCAAGCCAAGATATTCGTGCGTGAATCATTAGCGAAAAACCATCAATTCAATCTGTAGCGGCGGTCGCGTGTCTTGCCGGAGCTTCCGGCGGAGGCGGATGACCGCCGATGGATTGAAATGATCGGCGCTCATAGAGCGCCGCTACAACTCGGAAGCGTTCGCAGCATCATGATTAGCTTGCTGGACGACTTTTACCCTATCGTGCATTGATCCGGCACGTCGCTAATGATTGAGAACAAACGGGGAATTTCTGAAATTTTCGTGCTACTTCAATTGGTTTCGTGGTAATAAAATCCACGTGCCTGACACCAGAACAGCAGAAACGAGCAACCGCGTTACCGGGTGCAGTTCCGTCCAAGCCTCGTTCAAGTCGCAGGTCGGAGATTGTTCCCTCCGACTCGCAACTCGGCAGCCGCGAGGCTTGGAATTGAAATACAGTGTCGAGACCGCCGCAGTTGACATTTGCGCTATTTTCCTCGTGCCGGGGTCCCCGAAGCAGAATCCCGAGGCTGGCGCCACGCCCGGAAAGGGGCGAAACTGATGGCCAACCCACCGCCGCCAAAACCACTCTCACCTGCCAAACGACTCTTGGGGATTGGAGTAATCGTGTTTGTGATTATCACCCTTACGCTGTTTGTATATTTCACCAAAGAATGGAAGGTTGTTGCGGTAAGTTATTCTGAATTTGTCTTTAATACACAATTGTTGAGTTGGCTGTGGGCTGGTGGAGGCGTTGCGACCTATGGGATCGCCTACAAAACTCGTTGTTTTACCCTCAACATGCAGAATCGCATTTGGGAATCGTTCAAAGCTCGACTGTTTTTTTTCAATATCTGCGTACTCTGCATGGTCGGGAAGGGCATAGCCTACTCCATATCGATCACCGCCATCCCGCTGCTGCTAAATATGGGAATAAGTGATCGACTTGTTTTTACAATGCCGCCAACCGTTGCGGTCGTCATCGTTGTTTTGATTTATACGCAAGTAAACTACTGGATGCCCGTTGTGAAGGCACTTGTTCGCGATCGACTTAGAGCACGTGGAATCTCTCCTAATGAGATCGCGTGCGGCTCCTACATCGGTCTTTCCGATCCTTCTAAGAGCAGCTTTAAAAAATTTTTCTGGATTGAAGAAGACGTAGGGATGTATTGGATTAAGCAAGACAATCTTGTCTATCGCGGTGATGGTGACCAATTTGATATCAGCCGCGGGCAACTACTTGCTGTGGAACGGATCGCTGATGCAGGCGGCGTCGCCGCTTTAGGCGGAGTAGTAGATGTAATCCTTCGTTTCCGCCTGCCCGACGGTTGCGAGCGCCGTGTTCGTCTTCACATCGAAGACGCTTGGACGCTACGCGCAAAAGCACAAGCAGTCGACGACTTCGCAGCCATGTTGCAAGAGTGGAAAGAGCAAAAACTACCGGACAACAAATTGACACGCCCTTGATTTTCCGCGCAGAGTTCTGAAGGCAGATCGCCGCCGTTTTTTTGAAAAATCCATCCTCATCCTCTCCGAGCGGCTGCTCCTACTTCACGATTTCCTTTGCGCGTTGTGCCAGACCGATGAACTCCCGGCGATAGCCACTTTTGTCGTCCCCTTTCGATTCTTCGGCGATCTCGGCCACGGCGGCGAAGGTTGCGTTGCCTTTATGCGGCGAGTCGCGCAGGATCATCCCGAACGCGGCAACGGCGCTGGCAAATCGGAAATCGGACGAGCTATCGCTGAATTTCGCGCCTTTGTCGGTCACGGGAAACTCCAGCAGCTTGCTTGTGTCGCCGTCCGGCGCTTTGTAGCGAAGTTTGAGCGTCAATAACTCACCGCGTTTCGCTGCGGCGTTCGGCTGCGCGGGCGTCTGGTATTTCAGCGGATCAACCGATGGAATCGTCCCGCCCGTGGCTTCCTTGCCGCGGTCAGCGAGCGCGGCTACAGGCACGACTTCGTAGAGCGCGGTGACGGTGTGACCGGCGCCAATCTCGCCCGCGTCTTTTTTGTCGTCGTTGAAGTCTTCCTTTGCCAGCAGCCGATTTTCGTAACCGATGAGTCGATACGAGGCGACTTGGGCGGGATTGAACTCGATCTGGATTTTCACGTCCTTGGCAATGGTGATGAGTGTGCCAGTCATTTGTTCGACCAACACCTTGCGTCCTTCCTGCAACGTATCAATGTAGGCATAGTTGCCGTTGCCTTTGTCCGACAGTTTTTCCATTGTCGAATCTTTCAGGTTGCCCATGCCGAAGCCGAGCACGCTCAAGAACACACCGCTCTTGGCTTTCTCTTCGATCAATCGCGTCAGATCGCCTTGATTGGTCACGCCGACGTTGAAATCGCCGTCTGTGCATAACACAACCCGGTTCGTGCCGCCTTTGATAAAGTTTTCCGTCGCGATCTTGTAGGCCAGCATGATGCCCGCGCCGCCGTTGGTCGAGCCGCCCGCCTCGAATTGATCAATGGCAGCCAGAATTTTTTCCTTTTGATCGCCCGTCGTCGGTGGCAGCGCCAGTCCTTCGTTCCCGGCGTACACCACTACCGCCACGCGATCGTTCTCGGTCAGTTCTTGCACCAACAATCTCATGGATTGCTTGACCAGCGGCAGCTTGGCGTAATCCTGCATCGAACCCGACACATCCAACAGAAACACCAGATTACTCATCGGCCGTTTCTCTTTGGCGATCTCCTTGCCTTTCAATCCGATCCGCACAAGCCGATGCTCCGCTGCCCACGGACACGACGCGACTTCCACGTGTGCCGCGAACGGGTTGTCGCCCTTGGGCGGTTCGTACCTGTAGGGAAAATAATTCACCAACTCCTCGATCCGCACCGAATCAGGCGGCGGTCGCTGTCCGCTGGTGAGAAACCGGCGCACATTGGAATACGACGCCGTATCCACATCAATCGAGAACGTCGAAAGCGGATTCTCCGTCGCGGCAAGAAACGGATTATCCACAATCCGGTCGTAGGCTTCGGTGTTGAATTCTTTTTCGCCACCGGGACCAAGTTGAGGATTTGGTTGTGGATTTCCCGGTTGGATAACAGGCTGATTCTGACCGATGGCTACGGCTTGTCCGCCTTTCTTCAAAAGTAAACCGCGCCGTCCAGCTCCAATGCGGCCCACGTATGCTCCTGGGATGCCTTTTCCGGTGCCAGAAATACTTGTCCGACTAAGTGGGGTAGTGGGGGGAGTATTGTTCGACGTAACGGTTGCATTGACGGTAGAAATTGTCTGCGCAAGTTGTGTTTCAGTAGCATTTTCAGTCTCGGGCTTTACTGTATTAAATTGCCATACTTCCACTGATTTCAAGTTTTCGACATCATCATGGGAATTAAGGTGACTAGCCAACCCAATCTGTTTGAGATTTGTAACGGCACTCGCCCGCCGCTCTGTCTCACGTGAACTCTGAAGCATCGGTAGTCCTACCATCAGCGCAATCGCCGCCGCCGCGGCCAGCCCCACAGTCCATCGAAACTTCTTCGATCGAAACGGAATGATTTTATTTGCTGGGGACATTGCTGCGCTCTCTATTTTCTCGCGCTGTGATTTGTCGAGCGCGGGGCAAGGTTCGTTGGCCAGTTCTTGTTTAAGCAGTTGCGCGGTGGCGCGAATTTTGTCCGCCTCGGCGCGAGCTTGGTCGTCTAGCGCGGCTTCGACCGCGGCGCGTTCTTTTTCGTCGAGTTCGCCGAGCGCATAGGCGGTGAGTTTGGGGTCGGTGGGATCAATTTTCATAGAATATTCCTTTCATTCGGCGAGCGATGGAAAACCTCAAGCACCAATCACCAAACCCCAAAGAATGACCAATACCCAATACCCAACACCTATACATTATGCTTGAGGCTTGGCGCTTGGCGATTCTTTGGTGCTTGGGGTTTGGGATTTGGGGTTTCAAGTTCACGTTTCTCTTACGATTCGGTTTTCATCCGCCAACCGTTGCCGCAACGTCTTGATTCCGGTGTGGATGAGAAAACCGACGTTGCTTTCCGAGAGCTTGGTCACGCGGCTGATTTCGCGGTAACTAAGGTCATTCTGGAATTTCAGCCGGATGACTTCCTGTTGATTGGCGGGCAAAGTTTCGAGCGCGGCCAGAATTTGAGTGGCGGTTTCGCGTTGTTCAGCGGCGATGGCCGGGGATGGATCGGTAGCAGGCGTGGTGGCAAGGTCGGCATCCGTGAGCGGAATGATTCGGCGTTCTTTGCGTTGCAGGTCGAAAGCGCGGTTTCGGCAAACGGTGAAGAGCCACTCGGCCAGATGATCTTCCACTTGCGGGCGGTCTTTTTCGCAGAGGCGTAGGAACGTGTCCTGTACAACATCGCGGGCGTGATCGGTATCGCCGGTCAGCCGTGCGGCGTAGCGGAGCAAGGGACCTTCATATTGGTCGAGTACCGACCGCATCCAAGCTGAATGATCGCCGTTTCGGTGGTGGCTCATGGGGAAGGGAGCTGTCCCTTCACCCAGTATAACGCGCGACCGGGAAATTTCTTAGGAGATTTTTTTCAACCACGAATGCTTGCCCGCCGCGATGTTTGGCGGGAACACCAATGAACGCGAATCATTGGCGAACTTTGGCGTCTGTCGTGGTGGATCGACCTACTTTGCCCTGTCCGCAATCTCGGCGACCTTCAAAAGATCGGGTTCTCGTTATACGGCAAGTTAAAGTTGTTTGAGTTTAACATTCTTAAACTGCACGACCATGGGGGGGCCCGCATGGAGCTGGAGGGCTAAGATGCCGCTCTTGGCGCCAACGGCCGTCTCGTCCGTGACATCACAGGTCAGTACGCCATTGATGTAGTGTTGAAGGTGATTTCCCTTCGCGACGATTTTGTAGCTGTTCCAGTCTTCGTGTTTGATCGCGCTTTGGATTTCGTCACTCTTGCCAACATCCCCCACCTTTTCGATCTTCGGCTTGTTCGGTGCTTCGCCTTCACGAATAACGACTTTCTGGCCGCGTGAGGCGAGGATGCCGCGGCCTCTCTCTTCATAGAGGATGCCCGAATAGGTTTTCCCCGATTCGAAATCCGCTTGATACCCTGCTACGGCGAACGATTTTTTGTCAACGAGTTTGCTACGGTACTGGATCCCCGAGTTGCCCCCGACGATTTTGTATTGGAGAGTCAATTCTATATCGGCGGTTTGACCGTCCTTCCAAACCAAAAATGTGTTTCCTTTTGTGGGTATTTCTTTGGTCGTCGTGCCCGCAATCGCATTATCTTGCACCTTCCAAAATTCCGATAATCCTTCCCAACCATTGAGCGTTTTGCCGTCGAAGAGCAAGATCCACCCGTCCTTTTTCTCGGCATCGGTCAGTTCATTGTCACCACCTTGCGCGAGCGGGGCAAGTATTAGGCATCCGGCAACCAGCATTGAAATCTTCATGGCGTCTCCTTTTCTACGTTGACTTTGACTGGCAGCAAGGCTACCACATTCACCTGTAACGTCAACTTCATCTTAGGAGAACAGCACGTATGGCCATCAAATTCGGCGTCAACACCTGGACTTGGGTTTCCCCGTTCAAAACCTCCGACACCCACCTCTTCTCGAAAATCAAGCACATGGGCTTTGATGTCGTAGAATTGGCAGTCGAAGATCCCACTCTCATTGACGGACGTACCGTCGCAGCAAGATTGTGGGACCTCGGCTTGGGCGCAACAGTCTGCGGTGCGTTCGGTCCATCGCGCGACCTCAGCAGCGACGATAGCGCCCGCGTTGACGAATCCCTGGAATACATCCGCGCTTGTCTGCGCCTTTGCCAGCAAGTCGGATGCTCCGTCTTCGCCGGTCCGATGTATTCGTCGGTTGGCAAAGCCCGGCAGCTTCCCCGGGATGAACGCAAGCGCGAATGGGATCGCGCCGTGGCAAACCTCAAGAGAGCCGCCACGCTCGCCGACGACCACGGTGTCGTGCTCGGCCTCGAACCGCTCAACCGATTCGAGATTGATATGGTCAATACGCATCAGCAAGCGCTGTCCATGATGAAAGCCGTCGGCAGAAAAAACGTGCAAATTCACCTCGATACCTTCCACATGAATATCGAGGAAAAATGCGTCCAGACAGCCATCAAGGCATGCAAAGGGAGACTCTGTCACATTCATGCCTGTGAAAACGACCGTGGCACGCCCGGCAGTGGCCAGGTGAACTGGCAAGGATTCGCGAGAGGTTTGAAAGCCGCGAAATACGACGGCGCCGTGGTGATCGAGACTTTCACGCCGTTGGTCAAGGAAATCGCCAAAGCCGCCGCCATCTGGCGTCCGCTTGCCTCCTCACAGGACGCACTGGCTCGCGACGGCGTAAAGTTCCTTAAAAAACTACTCAAATAGCCAGTGCCCCGGTTCGTGAGTCACCTTCATTGATGCCAAACAAATCCTTGTCGGTACAGGACTGTTGCGGCAGTATCGTCTCGAGATCAACTTTGTCGAACAATCCGTTCACTTGGAGCGTCTATGAAACAGATGAAACGTTATTTACTCCTCCTCTTGGTGGCACAGGTGACCCTGCCAGTGTTCGCCCAGCAGCCGCAATGGATCTGGTTTCCGGAAGGCAAGCCCGCCGAGAGCACGCCTGCGGGCGCAGTCCGGTTTTTCCGCAAGACCTTCGAGTTGGCGGACGAGATCGTTGCCGCCAAGATTTCGGTAACGGCCGACGATCATTTTCTTCTTCTGATCAATGGCCGCGAAGTGTTGAGTGATGACGGTCAGGCTGATGGTTGGCAGAGATTGCGAGTGCAAGATGTCGCCAAGAATCTCGTGCGCGGCAAAAACTCGCTTGCCATCAAAGGCACCAACGGTGGCGCGTCGCCCGCGGGCGTTGTCGCGTGGCTGGATGTGACGCTCAAAGGCGGCCAAAAACTGAAGGTTGTCAGCGATGCAACCTGGCGTACCAGCAATCAGCTCGAAGCGGACCTCAAGAAATGGTGGGAACTTGGGTACGATGATACATCGTGGAAAACTGCGATGTCGCTAGGCGAGTTGGGCAAGACCGCGCCGTGGGGCGACCGCGTAGCAGTTGCAACGGCAAAAACACCTGCCGAACGGTTTACTGTCCCAGAAGGATTTGTCATCGAGCAAGTCACCGCGCCCAGCAAAGAACTCGGGTCGCTGGTTTGTATGACTTTTGATCCGAAGGGGCGACTGACGGTTTCTCGCGAGGGTGGCGCGATTGAAATCCTCGACGGCAACGATAAAAACGGCAAGACCGAGACAATCAAAGTTTTCAGCGATAAAGTGAAGAACTGTCAGGGATTGCTCTGGGTGGGGGGCGATTTGTTTGCCAACGGCGACGGTCCGCAAGGGACGGGGTTGTATCGGCTCAAAGATACCGATGGCGACGCCGTGGCCGATGAGATCAAATGCCTCGGCAAATATCGCGGCGGCATGGGCGAGCACGGTCCGCACGGCATCGTGTTGGGTCCCGACAATCATTTATATATTGCGCTGGGCAATCACGTTCAGGCGCCTGCCGATGTCGCCGCTGATTCGCCGCTGAATCGTTTCTACGAAGGCGAACTGTTGCGTGGTTACGAAGACCCCAATGGTCACGCCGTCGGTATCCGAACGCCGGGCGGTACCGTCGCGCGTGTGGATTTGGATGGCAAACGCTGGGAACGGTTCGCAGGCGGTTTCCGCAATCATTACGACCACGCCTTCAATAGTGAAGGCGAATTGTTCGGGTTTGACAGCGATATGGAATGGGATGTCGGCGTGCCTTGGTATCGCCCCACGCGCGTCAATCACATCATCCAAGGCGGCGACTATGGCTGGCGCAGTGGAACGGCGTGTATGCCGGATTATTATTTCGATACTCTGCCGACGACGGTGGACATCGGTCGCGGCTCGCCCACGGGCGTGACGTTTTACAATCATACGCAGTTCCCCGAAAAATATCGCGGCGCGCTCTTCATCGCGGATTGGTCCATGGGACGAATCATTGCTGTCACTCTGAAAAAAAATGGCGCGAGCTACATCGGCACCTGGGAACCGTTTGTCACCGGCAAACCGCTCAATGTTGCCGACCTCGAAGCCGGCCCCGACGGCTCGTTGTACTTTATAACGGGTGGTCGCGGCACCGAAGGCGCCGTGTTTCGGGTGCGTTCGGAGAAATCCGATGTAGGCCGCGTGACCTCACGCGGCGAAAACTTGATGCGTTCTCGTCGGTCAATTTCTTTAAGTGAGGCAGTCAAATCACTTGTTCATCCCAACTCGGCAGAGCGTAAAAATGCATGCGAGAGTATTGTGCGTTTTCTTACTGACGATCAAAATATGCAATTGCAAGATAGTCACATTAAACAAGTTTTACCAATTCTAACAGATGTTGACTCCTTTGCTCGCTGGTCAGCACGGCAAGTCCTAGGGCGTACTGGGCAGACCCTATGGCAGGATGCGATAATGGGTGAAAAGAATATTCGGGCAGCCCTCGAAGGCATGATCTCACTTTGCACCAACAGCGATGACAAGGCGGTGCTGGGAAAAATTGCCGACAAATCGCTGGCATTGCTCGGCCAAAAGCTTGCGGACGACGAATTGCTCGATTTGCTGCGGGTCATCCAGGTCGCGCACATCAAAGCGCGTGGCGACAAAGGCGATCGCAGTGGGGGCACATACGTGCCGTTGGCGGCGGACGCAAAAATTGCTGCCGAACTTTCCAAGCGATTTCCGACGAGTGATTGGCAGACCAATCGCGAATTAGCGCGGCTGATGATTTACCTGAACGCGCCCGACGCGAAAAATAAAATTCTTGCTGAGCTGGAGAAGCAGCGGTCTGCCGACGTGGCATCGGGTTTGCCGATGAATGTGAATGAGGAAAAACGAAACCAACCGCGTGAGAATCAGATTCATTATGCGTACTGCCTCGGCGCAGCGAATCCGTCGGCTGACGGAGGGTGGTCGGCGGAACAGAAAAAGCAGTTTGCCACATGGTTCGAGCACGCGAGCAAGTGGCAGGGCGGACATAGTTTCAAAGGATTTCTCGAATATATCCTTGCTGACTGGGAGAAGACGCTATCGGATGACGAGCGCACCACGTTATTGGCGTGGCACTCGAAGCCGCTTGCCAAGACCGTTGCCAAAAAGCCCGCGCCAAAACCGAAGCCGGCGAAGAAATTCTCCTTTGACGAAATCGTGCAGTATCTCGAAAGCGCCGACGGACAAAAAGGTTCCGCGGAAAAA
Source organism: uncultured Verrucomicrobiota bacterium (assembly GCA_964348665.1). Classification (GTDB taxonomy): domain Bacteria; phylum Verrucomicrobiota; class Verrucomicrobiia; order Palsa-1439; family CAYGDP01; genus CAYGDP01. The sequence goes on along the minus strand of CAYGDP010000017.1, from coordinate 12,458 downwards.
GGCAAGGCGCATTACGAATCGCGTCAGTGCGCTCGCTGTCACAAGCACGGCGCGGTAGGACAAGGCGGTCTTGGGCCTGACCTGACCACGGTGTCGTCTCGATTCAAGCGTCGCGACATGCTCGACGCGATTCTGTTGCCGTCCAAGGTGATTTCCGACCAATACCGATCCTACAGTGTAAAAACGAAGGACGGCGAAATTGCAAGCGGGTTATTGGCGGTGAACAACGACCAAAAAATCGAGCTGCTGCAATCGGACGGCACGCGCGTGACGATCCCGAAAGGGACCGTGGAAAACATGGGGCAATCGGACGTGTCGCTGATGCCGGCAGACCTGCTCGACGGTCTGGCGCTGGCGGAGATCGCAGACTTGATCGCGTTTTTGGAGTCGGCAAAATAACCGGAGGATTGTGCGTGAGTATCTGAATCCACCTTCGTCGGTCCGTTTGCCGATTGTTTCCTTTCCCATTGCAACCCGCCGCTGCATCCGCTATTTTGCGCCCGATGACGACTGATGCGACTTCTACGGATGCCACCACCAAACCTGTTGAGGTTGTGGCTGGGGCGACCGCTCCCGTGGCGACTCCGATTTCGCGCGCCGACGACTACAAAGTGCGGCTGGAGATTTTCGAGGGGCCGCTCGACTTGCTCCTATATCTCATCAAAAAGGAAGAGCTGGATATTTCCGACATCAACATTGAGAAGATCACCTCACAATACCTCGAATACCTCGAACTGATGCGGATGCTCGACCTGGAAATCGCAGGGGAGTTTTTAGTGATGGCGGCGACGCTGATGTACATCAAGAGCCGGATGTTGCTGCCGGAAGATCAGCGCGCCGCGGAGGAAGTTGAGGAGGGCGAGGATCCACGCTGGGAATTGGTGCGGCAACTCGTCGAGTATAAAAAATTCAAGGACGCCGCCGAAGAACTGGCCGCGCGGGAGGCGCAGCGGCAGAATATCTATGGACGAACGCCCGCAGATCCCGAATTACCCGCTGAACCGACCTTGGCCATGGGCGAAGTCAGCCTCTTCGATCTGATCAATGCGTTCAATGAAGTGCTCAAGCGCGCCAGCAAACGCGAAGATTATCGGGACATTGTGGATGAACACTTTACTGTTGCCGACAAAATTGAGTATATCCTGCGTCGCATTGGAGAAGCGGTGGCTCTGAAGTTTCATGAGTTATTCGACAGCGCCGCCAGCCGCAACGAAATCGTCGTCACGTTTTTGGCGATGCTGGAGCTGATTCGGCTGAAGCGAATCGTCATCCGGCAGCCGACGCAATTTGCCGAGATCGAAATCACACGAGCAGCCCTTTAAGTCTAAAGTCCAAAGTCAAATGTCCAAAGTTCGAAGTCAACTGCAAGGAAAGTATGAAAATTGAGCGATTTGAAGATATTCTGGCGTGGCAGAAAGCTCGGCAGTTAACGCGCGAAATTTATACGGCGAGCAATCGTGGGCAATTCGCGCGGGATTTTGGATTGCTCGACCAAACACGGCGGGCCTCCGTTTCGATCATGGGCAACATCGCCGAGGGGTTCGAGCGCGGCGGCGACAAGGAATTTAGCCAGTTCCTCTCGATTGCCAAAGGCTCCAGCGGCGAGGTACGCTCGCATCTCTATGTTGCGTTGGATCAAAAATTCTTGTCGCAACCCGAGTTTGAGTCGTTGAGCTTGCAAGCGACTGAAATCAGCCGCATGATCTCCGGCCTGATGAACTACCTCAAGCGCTCGGATTTGCGCGGGAGTAAATTTAAAAGATGACTTTAGACATTGGACATCAGACTTTGGACTAATCTTATGAGCGAAATCACCCTGAAATCCGTCATCGAAGCGCTGTTGTTCAGCGCGCACAAGCAACTGCCCGCCAAGGAAATCGTCTCGATCCTGAAAGACGCCGCCGAGAAATCGCCGGGCGGGACGGCGGGTGCGTTCAAGAACATCAAGGAGACGCAAGTTGTCGTTGCGCTCGAAGAACTGAAGGTCGAATACGTCCAGCAAAACCGTAGCTTCCAGCTCGAAGAAGTTGCCGGCGGGTTTCAAGTCGTCAGCCTGCCCGATTACGCGCCGTGGTTGAAGGAACTGTTCGATGAATCACGGTCACAGCGCCTTTCCCTGCCCGCGTTGGAGACGCTGGCCATTGTTGCCTATCGCCAGCCAATCATCCGGGCGGACATTGAAGCGATTCGAGGTGTCGCGGTGGATGGGATCGTCAAGATGTTGCTCGAAAAAGGTCTTATCCGCATCGTGGGCCGCAGCAAACAACCTGGCAGTCCGATGCTCTACGGTACGACGCAGGCGTTTCTCGAGCATTTCGGATTGCGCGACCTCAACGACATGCCAAAGGTGGACGAATTAAAGAAGATGGAAGCGCGACCGTTGCGCTCGGCGGAGGCACAAAAGCAGACTGAAAGTAATCAGCCGCCGACGGCGGAAATTCCAAGCTCCAAACCGCCTGAATCCAAATAAATTGAAAGTTGAAGGTCCCGCCGCGCGAGGGCGCACGACTTACAAAGATTCGGATTAACGAGGGGTAGTCTGTAGGCCGCGTGCCCCCACGCGGCGAAGTCGGGATTTTTCGATTGGCTGCTAGATACACATAAATTAATTTGGAGCTTGGTTTTTGGTATTTGGAATTTAGAATCCTGCTATGAGCTTGCAAACGCTTCGTCGCCAGATTGATCTGCTCGATCGCCAAGTGACGCGATTACTGAAAAAGCGCATGACGCTGGCCAAGCGCGTCGGCAAGGTCAAAGAGAAGCTGGACCTGCCGGTGTACGCGCCCGGTCGCCACCGCGAGGTCATCCGCAATGTCCTCCGCGAAAACCGAGGGGTCATTGCGGAAGATTTACTGCGGGAAATCTACCGTGGAATTATGTGGGCAACGCGCACGCAGCAGTTTAACAGCCGCGCCAAGAAACCACCTAAACGGTCGCCGACGCATCGGCGCAACAGGAAGTTATGAAACAAAAAGCAAACGATTACCCGCGAAATACACAGAAGTCCTCTCCCGCGCTGCGCAGGCGGGGAGAATTGTTTTTTTCGCGTCCTTTCGTGTTTTTCGCAGTTAATCTATGAAACAAATATCTCAACTTGCCAACCCGCACATTCGTGACGTACCCGTTTACGAGCCGGGTCGTCCTATCGAGGAAGTCGCGCGTGAATTGGGACTGAACCCAAAGAGCATCATCAAGCTCGCGTCGAACGAAAATCCGCTCGGTCCATCGCCCAAGGCGCTCTCCGCCATGCGGTCCGCCATCAAGAAAGCCCATCTTTATCCCGATGGCGGCGGGTTTTATCTGCGCCGCGCCTTGGCCAAGAAATTCGGTCTGCAACTCGAAAACGTCGTGCTCGGCAACGGTTCCAACGAAATCATCGAACTGCTCGGTCATGCCTTTCTCTCAGCGGGCGACGAGGTTGTTGTCAGCGATCACGCCTTCGCCGTTTATGACATCGTGACAAAACTTTTTGCCGCCAATGTTGTCACCGCCCCCGAAAAGAATTTCTGTCATGATCTCGATGTGATGCTGGCGCGCGTGACGTCGCGAACCAAGCTGGTTTTTATTACCAACCCGAATAATCCGACAGGGACGATGGTCGGCGAGCGGGACATCGAGCGGTTCATAGAGCGCGTGCCGCCACAGGTCATCGTGGCGTTCGATGAGGCCTATTATGAGTTTTTGCAGCGCCCACCGAATACGCTCCGCTATGTCAAGGATGGCCGCCCAGTCGTGGTGATGCGCACTTTTTCGAAAATCGTTGGGCTTGCCGCGCTGCGCATCGGATATGGGTTGATGTCCGCCGAGATTGCGTCGTTGCTCCAGCGTGTTCGGCAACCGTTCAATGTCAATGCCGTTGCGCAGGCAGCGGCGTTGGCGTCGCTTGATGACACCGCGCACATTCGCCGGACACGAAAGGTTGTCGCACAAGGCCGTGCGTATTTGGAGCGCGAGTTCAAGAAGCTCGGGATCGAATTTATCCCCAGCGCGGGAAATTTTATTATGCTCAAGGTTGGCGATCCTTCGGCAGACTCAGGGCAATCTGGCAAAAAGATTTTCGACGCTCTTCTTCGCCGGGGCATCATCGTCCGTCCACTGGCCAGTTATCGGTTGCCTGAATGGATTCGCGTCACGGTCGGCACGATGCCGCAAAACCGGCGGTTTATTGCCGTATTAAGAGTAGCTTTGTAACCGTGAAACTCGTTTGCGGCTATAATTTGAGATCTCTGAAATACCGCCGAAGAGACTGTAGCGGCGGTCTATGACCGCCGATTCAATATCAGTCGGCGCTCATAGAGCGCCGCTACAAATCGGAAGCGTGCACGGCATCAAGAGGGGTGCTAGCCGTTCGATCTTCGCTCGATTGTGCATCGATCCCCACATCGCCAGTGATTCAGGTTCCCAAAATATCCGTGAGGATTGTGATGGTGCTTTGTCTATTTCACCAAGGAACACCATGAACACATTTTCTCGACGGGAGTTTTTTAGGCGCAGCGCGCTTGGCGTGACGGCGGCGGGTGCAGGTGGTTTGATTTTACAGGGGGACGAGGCGCCGACAGAGACGAGCGGCGATCTTGGCGAGTACGGGGATTATTTGAAGGAAAAGCCAACGCCCTCGGCCAAGTTTCAATCTAAATGGTCGCCGACGGAAACCGTGATTTTGGGTCCGTTTTATCGGGAGGGCGCGCCGTATCGGGCGAAGATTACGCCGCCGTTGACGGCGGGAACGGTCTTGGTGGTGCGCGGAAGAGTTTGGGCGCATGACACGCGCAAACCGCTGTCCAACGCGGTGCTCGATATTTGGCAGGCGAACGATAACGGGCGTTATGACAACGATGATCTGAAGAATCCGCCGGCCAAAGGTGTGTTCGAAAATCGCGCGCGATTGATCACCGACGAGAGCGGCTGCTACGAGTTCGAGACGATTCATCCGGGGGCGTATCAGATCAGTTCGGGAGTGTGGCGACCGAGTCATATTCATTATTTTGTGCGCGCGACGGGATATCGGTCGCTGGTCACGCAGCTGTATTTCAAGGGCGACCGATACAACGTGAAAGACGAATGGTTCCGAGAATCGCTCTGCATGGCGCCGCGCTCCGTGCGGGTTGGCGACTCCAGCTACGAGAGTGGGGAATTTGACATTGTGCTCGGACGTGCTTAAATACCGAGTCGATTTTATTCTGCCATCCATCCATCCACTAACCAGTTCCCGGTATTATCCAAAATTTCCAGCATTCGAATGGGCACAAGCGCGATTTTTTTACCAGACCGAACAGCAAGCTGAACGGGTACTTCTACAAATTGGGGATGAACAACTGGCTCGCCGACGGCGACATCTTGGATTTTGTGCGTCCAAGCTGACTGACTGCCGGCAAAGTCTTGCGGACTTATCTGGCTGCGTAGGTATGGGCTTAATAGAAGATAAGCTTCGGCAATTTGACCGCCTTGCGCCCGCAACCAAAATTGCTGCGCTAGCGCAACCGATTCTCGTTGCGCGACGAGCCGCATGGTAGCGTTCGCAGTCAAATCCATCATCTTCACGCTGGCTTTAACTGCTCCCTTTGAGGCGGTGGAGGCAGTATAATAACCCGTCTTTGTGCCGAACTTGACGGATTTCATCGTCATTTTCCCCGACGTGCTCACAATAAACCAGGTCGTCTTACCCGTCGCCCGCCCGACCGCGCAGCCGGAGAATCCGAGGAAAAGCATGACCGAAATGCAAAATTGAATGAATCGGTATGGGTTGAGCGTGTTCACGGTTAAACTGCCCATTACATCGCACACTGCAGGTTTCCATGCAACTTGCCTAGCCTTGCTAAACGCGTGCGCGCCTGTTAGTTTCGCGTGTGATGCGAAAACTCACCATCATCGGTGTCGGGCTTTTGGGGGGATCCATTGGGCTGGCTGCGCGCGAACGCAAAGTCGTAAGCACGGTGGTCGGCTATTCGCGTCGCGAAACGACGCTGCGCGACGCCGTGCAAACCGGTGCGGTGGACGCGGCGGAGAACGACCTTGCCAAAGCGGTGCGCGATGCTGATCTGATAATTTTTTGTACGCCGATGAGCGCCATGGGAATGTTGGCGCATCAAATCGCGCCGTTGATCAAGAGAGGAGCCGTGGTGACCGATGTGGGCAGCGTGAAAACGCCCGTGGTCGAATTGCTCGAGCCAATCTTTAAGCGCGTGGGGACAAGTTTTGTCGGTAGCCATCCCATTGCCGGCTCGGAGAAATCCGGCGTTGGCGCCGCGCGAGTGAATCTGTTTGTCGGAAAAACCTGCATCATCACGCCCACCCCACAAACCAATCGCAAAGCTCAACAAGAGATTGCCGCGTTTTGGACTGCCTTGGGAATGAAAGTGCGCGTGCTCGCGCCCCGGGCGCACGACGCGGTGATCGCGCGCGTAAGTCACCTGCCGCACGTGGTCGCGTCGGCCGTGGTGAACGCCATTTGCAAAGACGGTGGTCGCCCACTCAAATATGCCGGGCCGGGTTTTCGCGACTCGACGCGCGTGGCGGCCAGCTCGCCGGAGATGTGGGCGGAAATTTGCGCCGTGAACCACAAGGAAATCGGGAAGGCGCTCGATGATTTGATCGAGGAACTAACGCTGGCGCGGGAAAACCTCGGTCGCCCGCCGCTGCTGAAGTTTCTGCGCCGCGCCAAGAAATACCGCGATGCATTCAAGCTGTAACCGCGAATGAATGCGAATTCGTGTGGATTTGTGTGAATTAGTGGTGGAAAATACCGTGAAGCAACTTCCTGACATCCTCGAAATCGTGCCGCTGGCGAAGCCGCCGAAGTGCACGATCACGGTGCCGGGGTCAAAGAGCATCACCAATCGCGCGTTGATTCTGGCGGCGCTGTCCGACGGAAAATGCACCTTGCGCGGAGCGCTGTGGGCTGACGATACACGCATCATGGTCAACGCGTTGCGCGGACTCGGTTTTGCCATCGAAGACTCGTCCGATCCGACTGAAGAATGCAATCGAACGATTGTAGTTGAAGGTTGCGGCGGCAAAATTCCTGCGACGAAAGCCCGACTTTACGTCGGCAATGCGGGCACGGCAGCGCGGTTCTTGACGGCGTTGGCCGCGCTCGGCCACGGCGAATACGAAATCTTCGGCGACGCACGGATGCACGAGCGACCAATGGCGGGTCTCTTTGATGCATTGCGAGAAGTTGGCATCACAATCGAGTCGGATAATAATCAACTGCCTGCTATTGTTCATGGGAAAGGAAAAAATTCCCAACTGCAAATGCCGAGGAAAATTAACGTGGATGTGCAAAGAAGCAGTCAATTTGCCTCGGCAATTTTGCTTGTTTCGCGCCATTTGTTTCCACATGGAATTAATTTTTCGGCAACTGGTGTTCCATCAACAAAATTTGATTACGTATGGATGAGCAGTCAAATGGTCGACAGTTTTTACGTTTACAAGCCTGATGCTGATAAGCTCGAAATCTGCTTCGATATTGAACCGGATTTATCAAGTGCTTCATATTTTTCGGCGGCTAATTTTCTTTGTGGTGGCGAGATAAGCATTTCAAATTGGCCAAAAGTTAGCTTGCAAATAGACAGTCAATTTCCAAAATTCCTTCCGCTGCCAGAAAAAATTTCCCGGGAAAAAGATTTAGGCGACAGCGTTTTGACCTTGGCAATTTGCGCGCTTTTCGGCGGGCGACCGTTCGGCGCGACCGAGGATGTGGCGATGACGATCACCGACGCGGCGCGATTGCGGGAGCAGGAGTGCGACCGGATTGCGGCGATGGTGACGGAGTTGAAGAAAGTCGGCGCGCGGGCGGAGGAAACGAAGGACGGATTCAAAGTGTGGCCGGCGGAAGGTGATTTGCATGGAGCGGAGATCGAGACGTATAACGATCATCGGATCGCGATGTGTTTTTCGGTGTTGGGATTGAAAGTTCCCGGGATTCGGATTAAAAATCCAAGTTGCGTGAGCAAGACATTCCCCAATTTTTATGACAAGTTGAAGCAGCTCGGCGCGGAGATTCGCGACGCCAAGACGGGGAGGTCGCTATGAGCGATGCGCCTATTGTGATCGCCATTGACGGGCCGAGCGCCAGCGGCAAGAGCACCGTGGCGCGCTGCGTAGCGAAGGCAATCGGGTTTGTGTATGTGGACACGGGAGCGATGTATCGGATGGTGTCGTGGCTGGCGTTGCAAAAACAAGTGGCGCTGAACGATGACGCGGCCATTCTGTCGCTGGTGGAGGCGACGAAAATAGAGTTCAAGCTTTGCGAAGGATGCGTGCAGATGTGGGTCAATGGCTATTATCCGCAGAAGGAAATTCGCACGGCAGAAGTCAGTGCCGCTGTGCCGGAGGTGGCCAAATTGCGGAAGCTCCGCGCATGGGTGGTGGAGCATCAGCGGGCGATGACACAGTTCGGCAGCTTGGTGATGGAAGGGCGGGACATCGGGTCGGTGGTGTTTCCGAAAACGCCGCATAAGTTTTATCTTGATGCGAGTCCCGAAGTGCGAACACAGCGTCGGCACGTAAAGGATGGCGTAAAAGAATTGCTTGCGGTGCGCGATCAGCACGACAGCTCGCGCGCGGTCAGCCCGCTCAAGATCGCCGACGGCGCGAAAGTGATCGATAGTTCGTCGCTGACGGTGGAGCAGGTGGTCGAGGTGATTCTGGCCAAAGTGAAAGGCAAACTAGCTTGAAAAAACCTAACCCAAAATTCCAAACTCCAATCCGTCAGCCGACGGATAAACCCCAAGGAAATCTTAAGAATCAAGCTCCGGTCTTTTTCGACCGCGCTATCAGAGTTCGATGTTCCTTGTGGCTCGTGGCTTGGAGCTTCTTTGGAATATGGAGTTTGGAACTTGGAGTTTTCTGATCTGTGCTCTGGTATTCTTTCAGCCAAGTTTTTTTCACGCTCTATTACCGTGCGTATCATCGGGCGCGAGTGAATGGTGTAGAGAATTTTCCGTACACCGGCGGAGTCTTGGTGGCGGCCAATCATTTGAGTTTTCTGGATCCGCCTTTGATTGGCGCATTTGCACCGCGGCCAATTTGTTATTTGGCGCGAAAGACGTTGTTCAAGAATCCACTGGCAGCGACGATGCTTCGGGGCTGGAATGTGGTGCCAATGGATCGGGAGCGGGGTGACGTGGCGGGGTTGCGGGCTGTTCTGGATTTATTGTCGCGCGGGGAAGCGGTGGTGGTGTTTCCGGAAGGGACTCGAGGCAAAGAAGGGGAATTGCAACCAGCGCAATCGGGATTTGGATGGCTGGTGGCCAAAAGTGGCGCGCCGGTATTGCCAGTACGTATCTCTGGCACGGGCAACGCAATGCCACGTGGAGTGTTGATTCCTCGTCCGCGACAAGTGGGGATCCGGTTTGGAGAGTTGATGCGATTCGAACAGCCAATTCCGTCGGCAAAAACCACACACGGAGCGGCGGCGAAAGTTTTTTATGAGCAAATCGCCACGGCGACGATGGCTGCGATAGCCAATCTAAAGGGCGGGGAAGACCGGGAATCTGCGCTTGACAAGCAGTAGTGGGGAGTGCCTACAATCATCAATCAGCAAACCCCATCATCGGAGGCATCAATGAGCAAGATCAATCGTCGCGAATTTCTCTATGATTCTCTATTGGCAACCGCCGCCGCCGCGGTTGCTCCGAGCCTAGCGCGCGCGCAAGAAGCGAAGCCGGGCACCGCCAGCGACACGATCCGGTTTGGCGTCGTCGGGGTCAATGGTCGCGGGATGAATCATGTCAACGATTTAATAGGGATGAAGGATGCGGTTGTGGCGGCGATTTGCGACGTGGATTCGACTGTCGGCGAGCGGGTGTGCAGCACGGTGGAAGGCAAGACAGGAAAGCGACCGGAGTTTCATCGGGATATTCGTAAGATGCTGGAGAGCAAAGAGATTGATGCGATTTCCATTGCCACGCCGAATCACTGGCATGCGCTTGGGGCGATTTGGGGCGTGCAAGCGGGGAAAGACGTTTATGTCGAGAAACCTGTCAGCCATAATGTTTGGGAGGGACGCAAGATCGTCGAGGCCGCGCGCAAATATGGCAAGATCGTGCAAACGGGCACACAGAGCCGCAGCATGGAGGGAATGCGGCAGGCAATTCAGTTTCTTCACGACGGCAAGATTGGCAAACTGAAGATCGCGCGCGGACTTTGCTACAAGCCGCGTGGGAGCATCGGCAAAGTGGACGGTCCACAGCAACCGCCGGCGAGTGTGGATTATGATCTTTGGAGTGGGCCTGCGCCTTTGAAACCGATCATGCGCAAGCAGTTTCATTATGACTGGCATTGGCAATGGGATTACGGCAATGGCGACATCGGCAACCAAGGGATACATCAGGTTGATATTGCGCGGTGGGGGATGGGAAAAACTACGCTTGCCAAGAGTGTGGTCAGTGTCGGCGGACGATTCAGCTACGTGGATGACGGGGAAACGCCGAACACACTCATCACGTTCCTTGATTATGACGATAGCCAACTAATTTTCGAAGTGCGCGGATTGCCGGAGAAAAAGGGGGCGAAGAATATGGATAAATACCAAGGCGCCTCAATTGGCGTCGTGTTTCACTGTGAGAACGGCTACTTGGTATGTCCCAGCTACAGCGCAGGTGTTGCCTATGATCTTGAAGGCAAGCAAATCGCGAAATTCGACAAAGGTGGCGACCATTTCAGAAACTTCCTTGGTGCGGTTCGCAGCCGGAAACACACCGACCTTCATGCGGATATTGAAGAAGGCCATCTCTCTAGCGCGCTTTGTCATCTGGCAAACATCTCGTATCGGCTTGGGGCGCTGAAACCATTCGACGCGAAAGAGGCGCCTTTTGGCAAGAACGAAGCAGCCTACGAAACGTTCGACCGCGTTCGGTCGCATCTTCGCGCCAACGAATTGAAGCTCGAAGAGGTTCAATGTCGGATGGGTAAATATCTCAATATCCATGCCGCGCACGAGCACTTTGATGACAACGAAAAAGAGGCGAACGCGATGCTCACTCGTGATTACCGCAAACCCTACATCGTGCCGGAGAAGGTGTGAAGGAGTGTTTTGGGCTTGAAATTATTTTACAAAATGAAGTTGACAGCGTAGTGGGGTGGCATTATATTTCGCGACGCTTAAAGGAAGAAGTTCTTTCTTATGCCGTGCGCCGCTTGGCTGCGCTTTCGAGCGCGGGCCAAGCTTTTTTGTCGGCTGATGCCGGCGGCGCTAGATGGCTCTTTGAAAATTGGATTGCGTGATGGGACAAGTCATTATTTGAGGAACTCGCGCGAAAGCGCGGGAGACTCTATCGAAAGCCGGCTTGGTTGTGTCCGAAAGGGCGCGATCGGCTGGCTGCGAAAATCAAGCTTCTTTACGGAGAGTTTGATTCTAGCTCAGAACGAACGCTGGCGGCGTGGTTGAGACATGCAAGTCGAGCGGGATACCTCAGGTAGCAATATTTGGGGTGTTCAGCGGCGAACGGGTGCGTAACACGTAGCTCATCTGCCCTTCCGTTTGGAATAGCTCGCCGAAAGGCGGGGTAATGCCAATTCGCCCAGTTTGTTGATTGCAGGCTGGGGCAAGTCGGGGATCGTAAGACCTGACGCGGTTGGATGAGGCTGCGGCTTATCAGCTAGTTGGCGGGGTAACGGCCCACCAAGGCTTTGACGAGTAGCTGGTCTGAGAGGATGATCAGCCACAATGGAACTGAGACACGGTCCTTACACCTACGGGTGGCAGCAGTTTCGAATCTTCCGCAATGGGCGCAAGCCTGACGGAGCGACGCCGCGTGGGGGATGAAGGTCTTCGGATTGTAAACCCCTGTCAGCCGGGAACAATAAGTCGCGCTTAATACGCGCGATGATGATGGTACTGGTAGAGGAAGAGGTTGCTAACTCTGTGCCAGCAGCAGCGGTAATACAGAGACCTCGAGCGTTGTTCGGATTCATTGGGCGTAAAGCGTGCGCAGGTGGCTAAATGTGTCGGGCGTGAAATGCCGAGGCCTAACCTCGGAACGGCGTCCGAAACTATTTTGGCTGGAGGTTTGCAGGGGCGAGCGGAATTCTCGGTGTAGCGGTGAAATGCGTAGAGATCGAGAGGAACACCGGTGGCGAAGGCGGCTCGCTGGGCAATACCTGACACTGATGCACGAAAGCGTGGGGAGCAAAACGGATTAGATACCCGAGTAGTCCACGCCCTCAACTGTGCAGACTCGGTGTGGGGACATTCGACCGTCTCCGTGCCTTAGCTAACGCGGTAAGTCTGCCGCCTGAGGAGTACGATCGCAAGATTAAAACTCAAAGAAATTGACGGGGGCCCGCACAAGCAGTGGAGTATGTGGCTCAATTCGACGCAACGCGAAGAACCTTATCCTAGGTTTGACATGCAGGTTGTAGGAGCCTGAAAAGGTAACGACCCCGCAAGGGGAGCCTGCACAGGTGCTGCATGGCTGTCGTCAGCTCGTGCCGTGAGGTGTTGGGTTAAGTCC
>CAYGDP010000016.1:54875-79739 GCA_964348665.1 uncultured Verrucomicrobiota bacterium | reverse complement strand
AACCCATGGCCAAGTTTAATGTTATATACTGTCCAACCAATGGGGCAAGGTCAGTCTAGGAGTCGAATTAACTCTGGCAAAACTTTTTGGTCTACAGAAATTTTCGTGGAAAGCGCCTGAGCAATAACCAAGTAATTCTTCGGATTCGCTCTAAGTGCTTCTAATAAATATGGAACTGCTGATTTGCCAATTGCAGCAAAAGCGTCACGAGCGGTTTCGCGAATCCATTGATCCTCGTCTTCTAGCGTTTTAAGCAGCACTGGTATGCCGTCTTTTGCGAACGGTCCAATGTGCCGTAGCGCAAGAGCAGCTGACCTTCTCTGCTCCAAGTCTTGATCACTTAACAGTTTAATGAGTGTTGGTGCTGCTAATTTCTTCGCGTCATCGGTGCAATCGGTAAATGCATTGGCGGCGGAAGCCTGAAGCGATTGGTCATCATCCTGGATCAGTTCGAGCAATGCCGGAATCCCCGGCTTACCTGTGGAAGCTATTGCCTCCACAAAAAATCCGCGGCGGGGCTTGTCTGACTTGCGAATCGCTGCAAGTAATGATGGAATGGCGTCTGTAGCTCTTGGTCCAAGAGTAAAGAGAGTTTGAGCAGCGACCTCGTGAAGTGAATATTCTCCTCCTGATGATACTCCTTCGTGCGATTCGTAAAAGGATTGGTCTGCCTCGGATAACACCTGGCATATTGCGGGTACAGCTTGACTTGATTTCGATCCAACGGCAGCGATTGCGCGTAAAGCGGCGACCCGGAGTAAGACATCAGAATCCTTCAGAGCGGCTATAAACTCGGGAAGTGCTGGCTCAGCCTCTTCGCCGAATGTTGAAAGCAATGAAATTGCCATTAGCCGGGAAGCCGCATCTCCGCGTTTGAGTTTTTCGATTAGCCCTGGGATTGCCGGATCGAGCGCAACCGAGCGTAGGCTTCGCTGGCTAACGCTCGAGCAAGAGACCAGTAAACCCATAATAATCAGTAGGATCAGTTGCCGGTAAGGTTTCATCGAAGTATCCTGGTTTTTACCCCAAATCACACATTACTTTTTATATCGCACTGCTCCAGCACACGGTTGAGCGCCACATCATCGGGCGACGACTCATGGCGCGAACATACGCCAGCGTTGAGCACTTGTCCACGATCTCCTCCGCGCTGCAAAAAATTCACGACTTTTCGCGGTGAATCACTTCGGTTTTCGGCATCGCACATAAAGCCTCACCATTTCTACTTCACTTCTTCATGCTCGCTACTGACGACGAGGTTGCGGCCGTCTGTGAGGTTGAGATAATAAACCGCCGCGCCATCGGGTAGATTGGCTGTGACCCGGCTGCGTTTGGAATCGATTTGCGCGGGCGCGGTTTCCCATTTTCGGTTTTGCCATTTGCCGGTCTCTCTCGTGTAACAAAGTTCGGCTTTGACGATAGCCGATTTCGATTGGAAAGTCGCCCAGACCTCGTTGCCATCCCGTCCTTGTTTGGTGATCCGAGTCAGTGGCATGCTGCGCATGGAAAAGCTATCGGCGAATGCTCGAATCTCCTCTGGATTTTCGCCCGCGCCCCCGTGGGCGTGGGGCATGCGGACGCGAATGGCCAGCGTGCGCGGACCGCGCGGCTGACGATAGGATTTTTGCAGCGAGTCCATCGGGTACGCAAAATCGTTTGTGCCCGTTACCCACAGCATCGGCATCTCCGCATTCGGCAAATACTCCGACGGATCGAACCAGCGCAGCCATTTCCCCGATTTTTCTTTGCCCATTTTTTCAAACTGTGGCAGCCAGACCGAGTTATCACCGAGAAATCCGCAGCCATAGACAGGCGCGGCAAATTTGAACCGTGGATCCAATCCCGCTGCGATGCAGGTCAGGTAACCACCCCACGAAACACCCGTGATGCCGATGCGATCGGCGTCCACTTCGGGGAACGATCGAATGAGCGAATGCGCCAGCACGATGTCGGCCGCGGCGTGATACGTCCATTGATCTCCCATTGGTGAGTCAATCTGGTCAAGCCCGCCCCAGCCCGCGGGTCCACTGAACTCGTGCCGTGGCCAGATTGGTTTTCCGAAAACACCAAGTTGTAACTCGCCTTTGTCGTTGGTTGGTGTGCCGCCACAGGTGTCCATCGCGATTGCCGCATAACCCCGCGAGTTCCACAGCCGAACCCATTCCACGAATGCTGTTCCGCCGCCGCCATGCACCAACACCATCGCAGGAACCTTTTTCTTCGCGCTCGCGTCAGACGGCGCGCCATACCACGCAAACACTCGGGTCGGTTTTCCTTTCCAAGTCAAACCCTCGTAAAAAATCGCGCGCAATCCGTCAGCCTTAAATTGTGCCGGGGCGTCGTACATTTTCGACGGCTGCGTTAGCGCCTTGCTCCGGGCCAATTTCCGCAAGACATCCGGCGCGGTTGTCTCGGCAGAAAAACAACTGATCGCAAGCAATAGGATGCCCGCGAAACATGCGATAATTCGCGAAAACTTCGTGTGTTTAGCGTGTTTCGCGGATTGACTCATTGCCGTATCAATCTTTTAACGATTCAACGTTTTAACGCCAGTGGTTTGCATTTCCTTGAGCCGACTCGCGACTTCGATGCACGCCCGGCCATGATGATACGCTGCTTTCCACGGATGCACTTTCGCGCCGTCGCGCGGTTTGCCGTCGGGTTCGACTGTCGCAAACCATTCGCCTCCGGAGCGAAGCGAAGGATCAGTGTCGGCCTGATATTTCACGCACCAATCGGCGGTCTGCTCGAATGCCAGCCAGTATTTCTGGTCGCGCGTCTGCTGGTAAATCGCCAGAAACCCAACCAACGCCTCCGCTTGCGGCCACCAATCCTTTCGCCGATCCGTCGCCGCGCCGTGATACGGTCCCTCGTAGAAAATCCCGCCCCGCTCGGCGTCGTAGCCGTATTGTAGAGTGTGATCCACCAGCGCCCGAGCGTGCTCGACCACTCGTGGATCGTTCGGACGACCCAATACCTCGGTCGCCTCCAGCATCAACCACGCCAGTTCTACGTCGTGACCGTAGGAACAAATTCCATCGCGCGGCTTCCAGTCGTGGTCGAAAAACAGGATGCTATAGCCTTCCTGCGTGGTGATGCGTTCGATGCAAAGCCGCAACAGTTCTTCCAATCGCTCTCGCACGACAGGATCCTTCGATACCCGCAGCAGCGCCGTGTACGATTCGAGCAAATGAATGTGTGTGTTCATACTCTTGGTGTTGGGTGGGCTGATCATCGTGCTTTTTTCATCGGGTTGCCAATCGGCAGTGAATTTCTCCCGATATCCACCGCGCGGATCGTGTGCCTTGGCGTCAATCAGCCGAAATGTCTCCAACGCGCGAGCAACCGCTTTGCGGTCGTTGAACGCGCGCCCGTACTCGGCCAGCGCATAGATAGCAAAGCTTTGACCGTAAAGATGTTTCTGTCGCTCGCGGGGCGTGCCATCGCCGTTCACGCTCCAAAACCAGCCGCCATTCTGTTTATCCCAAAACGCTGCTTCGAAAAACTCAAGGCCACGTTTCGCCTCGGCGGAATAATTGCGTCGTGCATCCAAGTTGTGCGCCGCGCTGAAGCTCCAGACCATTCGTGACTGCTGGACGAGGCTTTTCGGATCGTTCCGTTTCGGGTCGGGATTTCCCGCGCGATCCAGCCACGGCACAAATCCGCCGTGCTTGCGATCAGTCCCATGCGCCAGCCAAAACCCGAGGATTTGCCGATGTAACTGATCGAGGAACACCTGCTCCCAATGCGGGAATTGCTCCCGCTCCGCCGCCGTCGGTGAGTGTTTCTTTTGGTTCATCGCACATCCAGAGAATAAGATTGCCACAAAAAGGCACAAGAAGCACAAAAATTGTAGGCTGCGCGCTCCAGCGCGGCGAATCCCATTACGCCGCCTGGGGTCAGGCGGCCTACAAAAAAGACGATTACCCGCGGAACATGCGAAATGCAAAAAAACTTTTGCGTCCTTTCGCGCCTTTCGCGGTTGATCCATAAATCACTTCTTTCCTAGTCGCTCCAGCCTTTCCACAACCCCGTCATCAATTTGCGCGGGGAGTGGGATGGTTTTGTTGGTGAGCGCGCTTTCGTAGCAGGCGAAAAAGAGGTCGCTGATTTTATTGGCAATCTCGACGCGGGTGGGGAACTCGGCTTCCTTCCCTTTGCGAATCGTGTCGCGAAGACATTCCATCATTGCGGTCTGCGCTTCACTGTCGTTCTTCGGCCAACCGGTTGGGCCGGATTGGAACTTTCCCGCCTTCGCTTCGCTACGGCGCGGCACGCCCTCCTTCGTTTCGCTACTACAAATCCAAAGTTTCCAACCCTGGTTGAGGCTGACCCAGAGGCGGCCGCGGTCGCCGATGATGTCCACTTGGATGTGATACCAATAGGTCTTTTCATTGGGGACAAGCACGGAAGATTCTCCGTGGGTGAAGATCAGGCGCGCGTCGCCGAGTTTGGCGATGGCAGTGACATCGGCCGGCACGGGATCTTTGCCAAATCGTTCGAGGCCGCTGGCCGCAGCGAGAACCGTTTCGGGCCAGGGCAACCCGCTGATGCGCGCCGCGTTGAGCGCCAGATCGAGGACATGCGGACCTTGTTCGAGAATGTTAGCGAGGGTGCTGACCCGGATGGTTTCGATGCTACCAAGTTTCCCGACGGCGAGCAGTTTCCAGAATTTCTGCCAGTGCGGCATCCATTGATATTGTGTATTGATGGCAATGAGGGTTTTCTTGCCGAGTTCTTCGAGCCGACGGCCTTCGGACGGGCGCAATGCGATGGGTTTTTCGAGCAAGATTGCCTTTGCTCCGTGAGCGATGGCTTCCTCGACGATGCCGACGCGGATGGTTGGCGGGGTGATGATGTCCACGAGATCGTAGCATTCTTTGTCGAGCATCTCGCCGAAATTGGTGTAGGTCTTTTTAACGCCGAGGTCGGCGGCAGCTTTTTCGAGCTTGGGTTTGTCCATGTCGCAGAGGGCGACCAACTCGATGTCTTTAGTGGCGCGCGTCACACGGCCGTGAACCATTCCGCGTCCGCCGCAGCCGAGTTGCACAACACGAAATTTCCTTGGCATGAACGCGGTTTAGCAGAAAGGTTGTGGCAATGCAATTCTATTGGCCACGAAAAACGCGAAAAGTCACAATAATTTTTTGTGTTTTCTTGTGTTTCTTGTGGCCAGTCAATCTTGCGGTATGTCAATCCATCGCCGTTGTTTAACGGATTGCAGAACGGCTTCAATGACAGATTGCGCGGCGAGGCCGTCGGCGAAACTTGGCGAGGCATCGCGTCCTTCCCGGATGGCTTCGATGAACTCGACTTCCTGATCGTAGCGCCAGACCCGCGTCGGATCACCCGCACCCACTTTGCGGAGAGATTTTGGACGCTTCAGGAACTTGCGCGGGACGGGAACGATTTTGAAACTGCCGCCGCGCTTGCCGATGAGTAGGCAATATGGATGACGCAGTTCGTAGATGGCGCTGGCCTCCGCTCCGTTGATCTCGACGAAATCGTGGCCGCGTCCGCCCGTGCTGTGACCGCGCGCGAGCTTGGTGGATTCCCAAACACCCGTCGCGCCGCAGGCGAACTCGCCAATGAAGCTGCACCAATCATCGGTGTCGGCTGGGCGAACGCGATTGCCCGCGGCGTCGCGGTCACGCGGGAGAAATTGTTTCATCGCGCCGCAGACTCGGGTGATTTCGCCGAGAAGGAAACGGCCGTAATCAATACGATGGCTCGCCATGTCGCCCAACTCGCCGGTGCCCGCGGTGGAACGCCATTGCCGCCAGCCGAGTGATGTGTCGGGCCAATCTTGAAACCGTTGCGCGCGGAAATGGCGCGGTTCGCCGAGATCGCCGCGGATGACGAGATGCTTGAGATATTGCATTGCGGGGACGAAACGATATGTGAACGCCGTCATGTGACGGACACGGGCATCTTGCGCGGCGCGAAGGATTTTCTTCGCTTCGGCGAGAGTCAGCGCCAACGGTTTTTCGCAGAGGACGTGTTTCCCCGCGCGAAACGCCGCCAGCGCCAGCGGTGCGTGCGTATTGTTCGGCGTGCAAATGACAACGGCATCGAGTCCGTCGTGTGCAAAAATCTCGAAAGGATCCGTGTATGCCGCTATTTCGTTTCGCCGAGTCGCCCATTCGCCAACTCGCCGTTTCAACAATTCCGGGTTCGAGTCGGTCATCGCCACCACTCGTGCCGAGCGCGCTGTTTTGAAAGCCGGGTAGTGGACGTATTCGGTTTGTCCGCCGACGCCGATGAGGCCGATGCGAATGGGTTGGAGTGTTGGAGTCATGGAGTTGGGGAGTAATGAAGCAGAAGTGGGCAGCGGGAAGCAATGCTTTTTTGGAGCGAATCTTGACATCATCGAAGCCATGACGTAGTTATTGACAATGACACGCGCAACCGTAGAACTACCTGATAAACTGCATAATGGGCTAAAGCAATTAGCCGATCAGCGGCATGTGTCCGTTGCCGAACTATTGCGCGATGCGGCGGAGGAGATTTACCGCGAGGACATCGCTGATTTGCGTACGGGTCATCAGCGGCTCTCGGAATATAGGTCAGGAGCGGTCGTCGCCGAATCGTACGCGACTTATCGCACCAAACGACTCAAGGAGCGATGAACGATAGCTACGAGGTGGTGCTGCATCCTCGGGCACGCAAGGAGCTAGATAAGGTTTCTCAAAATGATTTCTGTAAGATTGATGCTGCGATTTGGGCACTCCGCGAGCAGCCACGACCGTTCGGCGTGAAGAAACTTGATGGTGATCTGCACCGCATCCGCATCGGAGACTGGCGGGTGATTTACAGCATTCACGACCATGACCGCCGTGTCGTCGTTCATCGCGTCGCACGCCGTAGCGGGAAGACGTATCGTGGGTTGGCATAGTGCAAATTATGTAGAAGAAGCTGATCAGAAGCGATTACTTTGTGATGGCTCGGTGCCCTCGTAACATAAAATCACCTTGCCACAGCGGCAGACGCCCAAGGAATCAGTAAAATCAGCGTCAATGACCGAGACTTCGCCATGGGTATTCACCAGCGGCTCGAAACATTTCGGGCAGAGCAAGCCTTGCTTTCGCAAGAGCCGCTTCCAGCTTGCTTTGGTATAACCGCAGATGGCACGAATCGCCATTGCTATCGCTAACATCGCGACCAAGAGAACAAACATGCCGACCAAACGCGGTTTTGGAAAGACGTGAAAGTGGGCTGCCAGAACGACGCCAAACAGAAACAGCGGAACTGCCAGTGCGGAAAGAATTATGCAGGGAATCCGCCGAGCTCGGATGACGCACTTGACTCGCCGCTTAAGCTCACCTAACGAAAGGAACGGCGTGTCTCGTTCCATCGGTGGTTCTTCCTCTGGCTCAGCCGTCTCACGATCCATGATAAGCGCGTTGCACTTTCCGCATCGACCCGTGGCCAAGGCGAAACTGATGAGTTGGCTATCGAGTGTTGTCTTGCATCCGTCGCAGACAAGACCGCATTTCCTTAACTCCCGTCGGATTTTCCAACCGGCCAAGTATTGCACGATCAAGACGATAAGCATGAGAATTGATCCAATGCCAGCAACCAACTTTACAGTTGGATCGTGCTTTGCGTGAAGCACCTCGATTTTCCAGAAAATCCACACTAAGCCAAACGATATTACCCACGTTAGAATGCCAACCAGACATTGGTAAATGGTATCAATCCTTTCCCATTCGGGAAGAGATTTGGCAACGCGCTCCTCAAGTTCCTGCCGCGACATACTCATGGAAACAATCCCCGTGCTTGTTTGGCTTGGGCGACGCGGTTGATGCCGAGGGCGAGGGCGGCATCGCGCATCGTCCATTTATTTTTGCGGGAGAGGGAGAGAACTTCATGGAAAGCGTGTTCAAGCTGGCGGTAGAGTTTGTCGTTTACCTCGGCTTCGCTCCAGAAAAAGCTTTGGAGGTCTTGCACCCATTCGAAGTAGCTAACGATGACGCCACCCGCGTTGCAGAGGATATCCGGGATGATGAAGATGTCCGAGTCACGCAGGATCGCGTCGGCTTCCGGCGTCGTTGGACCGTTCGCGCCTTCCGCAATGACGCGGCAGCGAAGTTTCTTCACGTTATCAGCGTTGATCACGCGTTCGAGCGCAGCGGGAATGAGGACATCGCAGTCGAGAGCAAGAAGCTCCTCGTTGGTGATGGGGTCTCCGTGGTCTTTTAGTTCCGCGAAGCGCTTCCCGCTATCGTGGAGTTCGATGAGTTTGGCTACATCGAGACCGTTCTTGTTATAGACACCGCCGCTGGAATCGCTGACGGCGATTATTTTTGCGCCAAATTTTTGGAGACGGAGCGCGGCGATGCTCCCGACGTTGCCAAAACCCTGCACGGCGACCGTTGCGGTTTGGAATTGGAGACCAAGGGTTTCGAGCGCGCGGTTGACGAGATAGGCGCAGCCGCGGCCGGTGGCTTCCTTGCGGCCGTGCGAGCCGCCAAGGACAATGGGTTTGCCCGTGACGATTTGGGGGACGGGATGTCCTTGATACATCGAGTATGTATCCATAATCCAAGCCATTACTTGCTCGTTCGTGCCTACGTCGGGCGCTGGCACATCCACGTGCGGGCCAATGAATGGGAGAATCTCGGTCGTAAAGCGGCGGGTGAGGCGTTCAATCTCGCCGAGGCTCATTTTCTTCGGGTTACAAGCGACCCCACCTTTCGCGCCGCCGTAGGGGAGACCGGTAAGCGCGCATTTCCAGCTCATCCACATCGCCAACGCGGCAACTTCGCCGAGATTCACGTCGGGATGATAGCGCAAACCGCCCTTGGTCGGGCCGATCGCTAGATTGTGTTGGACGCGGTAGCCTGTGAAAATTTCTGTTCGCCCGTTGTCCATGTGAACGGGAACGTTGACGATGAGGGCGCGTTTGGGGCGCTTGGTGCGAGCGCGAGTCGCCTCGTCGAGACCGAGCAAATCGGCGGCGCGGTCGAACTGCTGACACGCCATTACAAACGCGGGCGACTGCATGAACTCATCGAGCATGGCAATCTCCTTGAAACGAGTCAATATAGCAGATATTTCGCACGGATAGCGAGGAAGCGTTCGAGCGCGGGGCGCCAAGCATCCTCGAGTTGCTGCCATGAATCGCTTGCGGCTAATCGTTCCTGAAACGAGCTGGTGCCGAACATTCCGGCGATGTTGTCGAATTTCCATTCCTGTGGGTAGAGCCGATGCAGTACGGTTGCAATCGCCGCACCCGTGCGAACGGGACGGAACGATTGCCGGTCGGTGATGACACAGTATACCCCACCACATTCTTCATTCTTGTACTTGCTCGCGTTCGGCGTGAAACGAACGGGATAAAAACGGATGCCCGCCATGTTGAGGGCATTGAGTTCCTTGGCAAGAGCCACGCCATCCATGAACGGTGCACCGAAGCGTTCGAATGGTGAGTCGGTACCGCGCCCGACGCTGATGTTAGTGTTTTCCAGTGCACCGATGCAGGGATAAAGCGTTGCTTCGTTCAAATTTCGCATGTTCGGCGATGGATTCACCCACGGCAAACCTGTCTCGTCAAACCAATCATTCCGCTCCCAGTTCTCACAGCGGACTACTTCGAGATTCGCGCCAAGTTTTTCTTCGGCATTGTACAACATGGCCAGCTCGCCAAGCGTGAGACCATGGCGGAGTGGTAGCTCCCACGGTGCGGTGAACGAACGCAGGTTGGCATCGAGCACGGGACCTTCGACATACGACGCCGTGATCGGATTGGGACGGTCGAGAACGATAAATTTCATTTTTCGTTTCGCGGCCTCTTCCATCGCGTAGCACATCGTCGTCGAGTAAGTGTAGAAGCGCGCACCAATGTCTTGGATGTCGAAGACCAGCGTGTCCATGCCGCGCAACATCTCATCGGTCGGACGTTTTGTATCGTTTGTGTAAAGACTGAAAACCGGCAATCCTGTTCTTTCGTCTTTGCCGGAAGCAACCAATTCGTCTTTCGTGCCGCGTAGACCGTGTTCGGGAGTAAGTAGAGCAAACACTTTAATGGTCGGCGGGAGCAAATCGAGGATGTGTTTGCCGCGGCGGTCAATCGAGGTATGATTGATGATGAGGGCGACGTTTCTTCCTTCGAGACGCTTGAAATTTTCCGCGGCAAGCACGTCCAGACCGGTTCGAGTCTCGCCTTTCTTTTTTTGTGGACAGAGTGACTCCGCAACAGCATCGGAAATCTGCCGACGCAATGGGCGCGTCTCGCTTTTTGGCAGATGAACGGCATTGGTCAGCACAACAACGTAAAGTTGTGCCTCTGGATCAATCCAGACGGAAGTACCCGTAAATCCCGTGTGTCCATAACTTCGGCGTGAGAAGAAATTGCTTTTCAATCCCGAATACGCCGATTCGATGTCCCAACTTAATCCGCGCAACTCGCTGTCATCACTGGCGTTCATCGGCACGGTCATCAATCGCACGGTTTCGGTCAGCAAGATTCGCGTGCCGTTCAGTTCGCCTCCATTGAGCATCATTTGAGCGAGACGACCGACTTCTTCCGCGGTGGAAAAAAGTCCCGCATGTCCCACCACACCGCCCAGTCGAAATGCATCAGGATCATGAACCACGCCACACCGCCACTCACCATTAATCTTTTCCGTTGGCGCGATGCGCGCGACCCATTCGGCGGGCGGACGATACCGTGTCCGTTTCAGTCCGAGCGGCTGATAAATATTTTCGGCGGCGAATTGGTCGAGTGGTTTTGCTGCCGCGCGAGTGACCATCTCACCGAGCAGCACGAAACCGAGGTCGGAATAGACCATTTGTGTGCCGCGGGGAGCATTTAACGGCATCTTGCCAATCACACCAACGGCGTCGCGCACGTTATTGCCGAGCATTGCGGCTGGCGCGCCCGGAGGCAGTCCGCTCGTGTGTGTGAGTAAATGCTGAATGGTAATGCCGTCGCGTTGAAAATCTGGCAGCCACTTGGAAACTGGATCATTGAGCCGCAATTTGCCTGACTCGATGAGTTTCATCACAGAAAGTCCTGTCGCGAGTGGTTTGGTCAGTGACGCGAGATCGAAGATCGTGTCCTCGGTCATTGGCTCACGCTGCGGTTCGATCGCGCGTTGGCCATAAGCTTTACGAAAAATCACTTTGCCGCGATGACCGACTTCGATCACCGCGCCGGGAATTTGTCGTTTCTCGATTGCGCTGGCGATTGCCGCATCAATTTTGCTGGATAATTGGAGCGTTGAGGCATTGAGGTCTTGTGCGGCTGTCATGGAGGTAATGATAGCGAAAATCGTGATGATGGCGAGCAAGCGTTTCATTGTCAGGATTATAGCCTTTGTAGAAAACTTCGGACAGAGGTAAATTCGATTGCCAAAGAAGAAGTGTTCGGATAGCGTCTGCTGCAGTGGAAAAACCACCATGCTTGAACCAAGTCTATTTCTATGGGTATTAGGGTTGTTTCTGATGACTCTTGTTGTTTCGGTCATCATCAGCATGGTCGCAGGTGGATTCAAAATTGGCTCGCTGGAGCGAACGATGGAAGTGGTCATCCCGACCGTAGAGATGAGTTCATTTTTAGAGCGGGCAATTGCACGGCTTGCGGAGTTGGGATTCCACCAATCGGACCAGCCATGGGTATTTCAACAAGGAGGGAAAAGTCTTGTTGATGGTTTTGTTACGAACGTAGAAAATGCCGGCTCGACGCCGCACGCGAAGTCCCGCAAACGACTCCATGTATTGGTGCAGCAGGACGCGGAGGCGACGCGGGTGCAAGTCATGATGAAGTATTTGGATTTTGTTACAGGCGACTCGGGAGAGTCGGCATATCGCGACGCGGTGCTCGATTATGTATCGGGGAGGATAGATGCAATGCCAGTCATCCGCAATCGGTCAACGCAGGCTGTTTCCAGTTTGGCAACTGGCATTGTGATGCTATGTGCCCCACCGATCATGCTTCCTCGATTTGGTTTTGGAATGACGCTAATCCTCATTCTCCTTCTGGGTGTGACGAATATGTTTTTTAGTGTGGTTGCCGTGGTGTCAATCTCCCGCAACCGGCAGGAATTAAGCGGTCTTGGCTATGCAATCTCGGGAATTCTCGTGACGATCCTCGCAGTAGTATTGGTAATTATCCTTGGCATTTTGAATGTATAGACTTGTTTCATTCGCGAAGGCCGCGCCTTTCGGGGCGGAGTGGGGGAGTCTTTCCCTGCTTGCGGATTTCAGCGAATAGCACGCGAAAACAATCCACAGCCTCCGCGGCATCCCTAGACGGTTTTTGTAGTTCACCGAAATAGGTCTTTACGAAAGGAGTAAAACCGCACCAAGTCGTCTGCAACATTCCGTAGCCATTGCGAGCATAGGCGCGGTCACGGCTGGAGCGCATGTCGCGAAGGAGTTGGAGTTGACCAAGAGCGACGTCTGTTTTACGCCAGGGAGAAGCGACTACACGGAAGCCTCTCTCCGCAAATAGTTCGGGCGTGGTAAATGTTTTATCGTAGTGCCAGTCGCAGATGATAATATCCTTTGGAATCGCATCAATCGCGTGGTGCGTTCCGTTGATCGCACCCTCCCACTCGCCAGTCCTCGTTGCTTTGCCATCGAGCAGGCGGTCGCCCCACATCCAAAGCGTTCGTCCGCGTTTTTTCAAGTGATCGCGCAACGCGGTGATTTCCGCGGCAAAGATCGCGGCGGGATTTTTGCCGCCGCATCGGGGACAATCCTTGTCGGCGATGATGAAAGTCTCGTCCAAACCGACATGAAAATCCTTTGCGTCACAAGCATCGGCGAGTTCGTCAATCAGATCGAAGAGAACCTTGTGAACCTCGGGATGTCGCGGGCAATAACTGCGGCAATATATCCCTTCGTTATTTGGATATTTGTTGGGGGTTTCATCGAATTCGGGATATTTTTTGAGCAACGCACCGTTGTTTTTTGCCCACGATTGATGACCGAGACAGTTGATTTGCGGGATGAGCCGCACGCCTGCCGCGCGGCAGGCTTTGGCGATGCGTTTCGCGTCGGACGCGTCTATCGCCGATGGATCGGCCATTTCAGAACGCGATAGAAACTGAAAGGAATAATCGAATTCGAGCACAAGTGTGTTCACGCCTTCTTGAGGGAGCGCTTCGCGGATGAATCGTTCGCACAGCGCGACTTCATCGCCCCGCTTCGGCGCGAAAAGGTGCAGTCCGCGGATGGGAAGATCGTCGGCCAGGATGGTCATCAAGCCTGCGAAGTACACGAAAACTCTCGAAAAATAATTACTCAAAAGTTTTCGCGTCATTTCGCGGTTACTCCAACCCTAAAAATCCACGCGGGATGTTGGCGTCCAGTGAGCGTCTTTGCCGCGCCATTTTACGTTGCAACCGTGCGATGGCGTGGTGGCAACCGACGGTGCTTGGCTTGCGAGAGCGACTACAACTGCGTCCCGGACGTAATGTTTCTCAGCGCCAGCACCGTCGTGAGGGTTGTCGTCCAGCGCACCTTCATAGACGACTTGGCGTTGCTCATTGAGCACAAAAAAATGCGGTGTGCGCTGCGCGCCGTAGTTCTTGGCGATGTCTTGCGATTCATCGCGCAGGTAGGGGAAATTGAACCCTTTCGTTTTCGCACGCTCGATCATGTGTGTGAAGGAATCGTCGGGATGAAACTTTGTGTCGTTGGAATTGATGGCAACCACCTGCACGCCGCGGGCTGCGAAATCGCCTTGCAGAGCGATGAGTCGGTCTTCGTTGGCGATGGCGGTCGGACAATGGTTGCAGGTGAAAGCAAGAACAATAACTTTGCATTTTGCAAAGTCTTCCAACGCAACCCATTTTCCATCCGTGGCGGATAGCTTGAAACTAGGGGCTGTTGTGCCGATAGAAATTGTGAAACTCATCAAAAGCGTCCTTGCCCACATGGTAAGGTTAGGATACGGGGAGTCAAGTAAGTAAATAAAAGGCTTGCGCCCTCCTTACGAGCAAGCCAATGTCCATCGGTTCCCTTGCGGGATCCTTACGATTTCGGCAGGGCGTATTTACGCCTTGCCAACAAGCCGGTGGTCGGGTTCACGAATCACATCCACCGTGCCCCAGATCGCGCCTACGAAGAGCGAGACCCACCCCAGCACGAAAGATACGATCATAAACGTCTTTCCGATGTCGCTCAACAACTCAACCAGCGTCATTCCTAACCCGAACGACGCGGCCATCAGAAAAAAGATCCCCGCCACACCGACGAGGTCAAACGCTTTGCGCCCGATTTCATAAGCCGCCAGCCGCGCCAACCATGGCGCCACTAAGCACACCAAACCGAGCATGATTAACTCGTAATACATTCGCCTTCACCACCTTTCTTTTCAGAGTCCCGTAGTCATTGACCCGGAACCTGTCCAAGAACAGCGGTTAACCGTCCCTTTCGGGACAGCTAACCCTAAGCCGAGAACTGACGAAAAGCAAATGGTCACCGCGCCAAAGAATTCTCCGTGCTTGATTTTCCAGCGTAAACCCGCATATTCAGCACGTCCAGGACGCAACCTCGTGGAGAGATGGCTGAGTGGTCGAAAGCGACGGTTTGCTAAACCGTTGTACGCCCTAAAAGGTGTACCGAGGGTTCGAATCCCTCTCTCTCCGCCATTCTAAACCGTCCTCGTCGTCGTTTTCGTCCTCGTGTGTCGAAACTACGGCGCTTCAATTTTTTCCCCTGCTTGCAGATAATTCCAAATCGCCTCGAATTGTTTTTCGGCGTTGCCATCTAGAATATCCGTTAACGGCGTCAGCCCTTCGTCGTTGGCGAATTTCGGCATTTTCGTGCCCGGCCAGACCCGCACCGGGTTGCGCATCCAACGTTGGAAATATTCGGGTCGAATCCGACCCTTAATGTGAGCGAAATTCGGCGCGGGCGCCTCAAATGGCGCAACAGCCTTCGCCGCGCTGATGTCATGGCACGTGACGCACGCCAAGCCGGCTTCGCGTCCGGCAAGTTTTTTACCGATCTCCGAAAGGTTTGGATCGGCAACAGGCTCGGGCACGCTCTTTGGTGGGAAACCGTGTTCCATCGCCAAACCCTGCGCGATTCCGTCGGCATAACCAGCGGGAAACGCGGGCATCCGCGCGAGGACCCACGGACGCACGCGATAAGAAACTTTGCCGGCAATGTAGGCCGCCATCCATTCGGGTCGGAGTTTTTCACCAGCCCACGTCAATGACGGAATCACTTCTCCAGCAGTGAACTCCACGTGTTCCTCCTGATTTTCAGGTCGTTCCGGCAATAAATCCTTCACTTCATCAGCGAGTTTAACACGCAACGCGACCTGATCATCGCGGTCGTGGCACGCCACGCAGTTCAGTAATCGGATTTGTCGCTCGGCAAACTCAATGGGGGACTCTCGAGTGAGCGATGAAAGATCGGTCATCAAAAAAGCCGCGAGCGCCTCCCGTTGTTCTGCAGCAAAACCATAATTGGGCGCTTTCCCTCGCGCGGCATCGTCCACGCCGAGACAGCCGTGTTTGTGATCGGACTTTGCCACCTGCGCCAACTTCGGCGCTGTAAACTTATTTTCGAGTTTCAGTCCGCCGTGACAGTTGAGGCAGCCGGTTGATTGAACGAGTTCGCGCCCGCGATCTGACATCGCTTTGGGATTAGTTACCGTGTTCACCAGAATTGTATGCGAAAAAATAAAGGCAACGATCTGTTCAATATCAGATTTGCTTAGGTTGAAATTGGGCATTTGAGCCGAGGTGTGATGTTTATCGGGTTGCAGAAGGAAATCGGCGAGAGTGTTTGGCTGATATTTATTTTGGATAAAATTCAATGAAATGCGACTGGATTCGCCCTGTTTATCCTTATAATCTGGCAAGGGATGACAGCCAACACATCCCAACTGACCAAAGAGACGACCTCCCGCACTCGTTGCTGTTTTATCAAACTTCCCTTTGGCAAAATCCCCTCTAACTCGCGACATCGAAAGAAACGAGGCAATGTCCTCCGCATCTTGGTCAGTAGGTAACAACCGTGGCATTCCGGCACTCGAACGAAGACGGTGAGGGTTGGCAATCCATAATGACATCCAAAACTGGTCTAGTCGCCCTCCGACATTTTCGAATGAAGGCGTATCGGCTAGAAATTCAGCCATAATGGCATTGGGATTGTCGGGGATGTGGCATTTCAGGCAACGATGTTTTGCGAGCAGTTCGCGTCCATTCCGGAGTTGGGCGGATTGTTGGAGGGATGGAGAATTGGAAGGATGAGAAAAAACGGTCGGATGGATGGGTTCGGATGGAAACTCACTGCTCGACCAGTAAAGACGCAGCCAGGCGTCGCCTTTGTCAGGTGATTCGTAACGAACGGTGATTTGGTTTTTGCCCTTGCTGAGTTTGTACGGTTTGCTGGGTGTTTTGGAAAAATCATCGCTGCTGATATCGAGCACGATAAAGTCGTGAAGCGTAACCGTGAGCTTTCCGCGTCCATGCGCCGTGAAAGTAAATTCGTCGCGTAGATCGAGATTGATATCGCCGAGCCACGTGGCGGTAAATTTTCCACCCGTCAGAAAAGGGGTAGGAGGGTGACCTTCGGGGACATAGAGGGAAACGAGGCGCGCCACGCGGGAGTCGGTGGAGCCGGCGCTGTCGAAGGTAAGAATCAAGCCGCGGTCATCCGCACAGAGCGGAAATCCCAAGCACCAAAATCCAAGCACCAAAGAAATCCCAAGCTTCAGGCACCAATAGTTCGGAGTGATATTGGAATTTGCGATGTGTGGCTTGGGACTTGGACATTGTTTTGGCATTGGACATTTGTCATTGGTCATTCGCCGTTATTGGGGCAGGACATTGATCGTGTGGAATATTTCCTGTGACAACGCCGAGCCGTCTGCCGCTTTAATTTTGTATTTAATAGACTGATTGGTAACAGGTTTCAGGTCTTCGACGGTGAGCGAGATGGTCTTGCCGTCGGCGGCAAGTTTGGCCGCTGTGATGTTCAGCGGGTCGTGTCCCTGTTTATTAGGGTCGGCCACGGAGAATTCAGGCGAGCCGTAGGATTGTGTCCATTTGACGTTCCAACGTTGGCCGCTAAAATTTTGCGCGTCATTCGCGGATTCCGGATCAAGCGCGTTGGTGAAGGTGATGTCCACGCCTGTCTTGGTCACGCGCAATCCGATGGGCAAGTTGACGGTTTTCCCCGTGTAGCGAACCCGCTGGAGCGCACCATCCTTGGCGCCGTCGGTTTGCCAGCCTTTCAGACCGGCGATGTAGAGTTGACCATCCTTGGTGTTAAACCGCGGGCGCATCGTGCCGGAGGCGAAGTTTACGGGAAACTTTACAACTCCGCCTTGTGGTACACCGTTGATTTCTTCGAACATGACCGAATAGAGCGATGCCTTGCCGTAGGACGTGTGTAGCAATTGACCTTTCGGCAAACCCCATTTGTCATTGGGGACCCACACTTGGCCGCCTCCTGAATTATCAGCGCTCATCGGCATCCAGCAAATCGGCGGATCGCGTTTGGTCGGCTTCGTCGAGTGGTGAGCCGCGTCCACGTTGCCATAAAACCCGCCCGGCTTGACCAGATTTATTGGACAGGACGGCGTCCATGTGCCTTGATTGTCGCCTGTTGTCAACTCGCCCTTCGGTCCAACACCCATACCGTTAGGGGCGCGGAAACCTGTAGCAACGACGTCAAGTTTGCTACCGTCTTTCGAAACGCGCATCATTGTCCCGTGGTGCGCGGTAATCTTGTGGAAGCCGCCGCCTCCCGAACGGACGGGTGAGCCGAACGCAAAATAAAAATTCCCTTGCGGATCGGTGTGCAAGTCAAAACAAAACGCGTGAAACGCCGTCGTTAATTCCCAGTCATTATTAAAGTTCTCGTAGAAATCCGCCTCGCCATCCTTGTTAAGATCGTGCAACCGCGTGATTTGGTCGTGACCGACCGTGTAGATCACATCGTTGACAATTTTCAAGCCGAGCGGCTGATGCAAACCGGTGGCGAATCGTTTCCAAGTAAGGTTTTCCAGATTGTCGTCGATGCCGCTGACGATCCAGACATCGCCGCTCCAAGTGGAGAGCGCCGCGCGGCCGTCACTGAAAAAGTCAAGCCCACCGAAACGAATCCACGCGTTCCACGGATTTTTTTCGGGTGCCGTGAGCGTGTCCACGACATACGCGCCGGTACCAGTGCCTAGCGTGCCTTTGGTCGTCACGGTTTCCGTCCACCGCGCCGCGCCGCCTTTGGTGTAGGCGGTGAGGTCTTCCGGCTTGGATACGACAGCGATTTTGCCTGCTTCTGCCGAAGCGATGCGAATATAAAAGGACGACTTCGATTTTAGCGGGGGCAGGGAGAGCGTATAACGGCTATTATCAGACTTGATTTGGTGACCGTTTGGGGCGTCTTTGATGGAAACGGACAAATTATTTCCCTCACAAATCATCAGAGACAGAGGTTTGGACGAAGGTCCAATGGTGAATGCACGAGTAACAACTGCGGATTCACCCTGCATTTCTGTGCTCGGCATTTCCAACACGGAACAATCGCCGACGGTATAACTCAAGATGACTTTGTCGCCATTGACATAAAGGCCACGATACTTCGTCCATTCGCGCGGCAACGGGCCGGGACGGGGGAGGGGAGCAATGGAATCTGGACGCGGATCATCAAAACTTCCGCTGGATGGATGCGCCCAACCAGGGCCGGCAAGCGACCGAAACAATGGTTCGGCGCCAAGTTTGGGGCTGGGACCATGCGCGCCCTCAAAGATAACTCCGGATAAATTGAGCGGCGCACCAGCCCAGCCGGCGGCCAGCCTCATTGTGTCAGTGTCGTAGACAACTCCAACATTCCAATCCTTCGCGAGTCGCACGGCGATACCGCGCGGGACGGCATCCGCGGTCCAATGACCGTTGTCGTTGTTAAAATTCCCGCTCGGATCACAGACGAACGACGCGCTTAGGAACGGGCCGTAATCCATTTCTGTCCAGCGACCTTTGGGCGCCGCGGCGCTTTTGCCTTTCGGGCGTTTTTCCCACGCCACTTTGTCCCATGCGATATTTTCGGCGCCGGGTTTGTAAAATAACGCCGTCGTAGGGATTGGCTGCTCGCCGCCACCGGGCGGTTTCCATCGCGCGATGCAACCCGCCCCACCGCCGCTGTCGAAGAACTCGATCTTGATCTCGTGATCGCCGGCGGTGAGTTCCGCCTTGCCATCCTTGCGTTCGAACGCATGCGGTCCACCATTATCCACGATCAACTTGCCATCAATCCACAAACGAGATCCATCGTCGGACTCGGTCGAAAATCCATAGCTGCCGTCCTTCGGCGCGCGCAAGACACCGGTCCAGCGGACCGCGAAATTATCCGATAATTTACTTCCGTAAAAATCGCCGCCGACCTCAGAAAAGTTCACCTGTTTATCCACGCGCACCATTACTGGTTTGGCATCCGGTTTCGACTCGGGCAAATTATTCAGCCCCTCAAAATATTCGCCCACCAACCCGGCGTTGGCATTCGATTGTTGTGTATGCCCTCCAGGCGCGACGACCAGAGCCAGCGCGGTGACAAAGCAAAGAAGGATTTTTTTCATTACTTTAATTCCTTGATACGGATATTGCGGAAGCTGACGGGAGAGCCGTCGTCATGATTTTGCAGGCCGATTCGGCCGCGCTCGGTGCGATTCCCGGTGAATTCGTTAATGACCTTGCCATTCAACTTGATCGTGTATTTCTGACCTACGACTGTGATTTCATAGTCGTTCCATTCGCCCGCGGGCTTGATCGGAACTTCGGTGGCGGCTTTGAAGCTGTACACCGAACCGGTATTGTGTGTGCCGGGCTTATCACCGGCGATCTGGATTTCGTAACCTTTGTTCACCGCCACCCAGGGGTCGTTGCCGGGATTGGGGAAACGCACGAACACGCCGGAATTATGATTGACGTTCTTTTGTTTGAACTCGAGCCGCAGCGTGAAATCACCCACTTCCTTCTCGTGCCAGTATAACCCCATCCCACCATGGCCGATCATCACGCCGTCCTCGATTTTAAATCCGCCCGGCCCAGCCATCTTCCAACCGGTCGAATGCTCTTTGTCAAAAAGGATCGCGAAACCTTCCTTATCGGTGTCTTCGGCAAATGCCGCCGCCGCGATCAATATTGTGATAGTCAGTGCAATTGTTTTCATGATTGTCTCCATGGTTGACGTGTAAGACGGCATTCTGCCCGATTCTGTTCATTTTGCAAGATTGCTTTTTCCCTTCCGCTAGGCTAAAGCGAAGCCGTGATTCGATTTCTGCGCGGAAATTTGACAGAAGCGCGCCCCACCTGTGTTGTTGTGGAGGTTGGCGGTGTCGGCTACGAAATTGCCGTGCCGCTTTCCAGCCACAATAAACTGCCGCCAAAAGGCGGCGAAGTTTTTTTCCACATCCATCACTACTTCGGCACGCGCTTCGACCCCACGCAACGGCTCTTTGGGTTCCTGACCGCAACCGAGCGCGAAATGTATGAACTCCTGCTCGATGTCGTTGGGCCAAAAGTCGCCCTGAACATCGTCGGCGGCATCTCGCCCGACCTGTTTCGCAGCGCGCTCGCCGCCGGAGACGCCAAAGCCCTCGCCGCGGTCCCGGGTCTCGGCAAAAAAATCGCGGAACGCATCGTTGTCGAGCTTCGCGACAAAGCCGCGCCGAGCCTCGCAGCGACAACGGCCGGTGGCGCGCTCCCCGCCGATCAACAGCTCGTCGCCGACGCCGTTGCCGCGCTCGTCAGTCTCGGTTACAAACCGCTTGAATCGCACGAGCGTGTGCGCAAGGTCTCCGCCAAACTCGGCAAAAAAGCCGACCTGGAATCTCTCATTCGCGAGGCGTTGAAATAGAGTAGAAGCGACGTTCGTGTGAGCGGTACGTTGTCCCGCAACGCGGGACTCATGTCATCGGCGCTTCCATTCGGTTCATTGAAGAACCGGGACGGGTCTTCTACCTTAACAGGTAACTGGTTGACCAATCACCAAATTCCAGATAACAATTATCTTATGGCTGCCGAACGCTTTGTTTCCAAGACATTGCACGATAAATCCCTCGACGACTCGCTGCGCCCGGCGAAGTTTGGCGATTACATCGGCCAGGCGAAAGCCAAGGAGCGCCTCGAGCTTTCCGTCGCCGCCGCGCGCAAACGAAACGAACCGCTCGATCACCTG
Source organism: uncultured Verrucomicrobiota bacterium (assembly GCA_964348665.1). Taxonomy (GTDB): domain Bacteria; phylum Verrucomicrobiota; class Verrucomicrobiia; order Palsa-1439; family CAYGDP01; genus CAYGDP01. Next base: position 58,595 of record CAYGDP010000016.1, on the reverse strand, counting down.
CTCTTGAGCGGGCCACCGGGTCTGGGCAAAACAACGCTCGCTCACATCCTCGCGGGCGCGATGAATTCCAACATCACCGTCACCAGCGGCCCGGTCATTCAAAAAGCCGGCGACCTTGCGGGCTTGCTGACAAATCTCAAGGAAGGCGATGTCTTGTTCATAGACGAAATCCATCGGCTCCAATCCAGCATCGAAGAATATCTCTACCCGGCAATGGAAGATTTCCGGCTCGACATCATGATTGACCAAGGCCCGGCGGCGCGCTCGGTGCGTCTGAACATCCCGAGATTCACGTTGATCGGGGCGACCACTCGTCAAGGACTGCTGACGGCTCCGTTGCGATCGCGATTTCCGATGACCGAGCGGCTTGATTTTTATTCCACCGAAGAACTCACGCAAGTTGTCACGCGCTCATCAAAAATCCTGAAAGTGCAAACGTCCGCGGATGGGGCAGGGGAGATCGCGCGTCGCGCGCGCGGCACGCCGCGCATCGCCAACAATTTGCTCCGGCGCGTTCGTGATTACGCCCAAGTCAAAGCCGACGGCAAAATCACTGCCGACCTTGCCGCCAAATCGCTGGCGTTGCTTGAAATTGACGAGCATGGCCTTGATGAAATGGACAAGCGCATCCTCGAAACTCTCATCCATAAATTCAACGGCAAACCCGTGGGAGTCGGTTCCCTCGCCGTCGCCGTGGGCGAAGAACCGGATACGATTGAGGAGGTGTACGAACCATTCCTCATCATGAGCGGTTATCTCCAGCGCACGCCGCAGGGGAGAGTGCCGACGCAAGCCGCGTATAAAAAATTCGGCATGGCGGCCGCCTCCGACGCGCCAAGGCAAAAAGAATTACTCTGACGGGATCAAACAAAAAAAATCCAAAAAAATCTTGCAATTCACTCCCGGTGTGTTATTTTGCGGCGTTCGCAGAGAGAAGAATAGTCGAAGTGAAATGGTAGATTGTCAGGCGTGCGTTAGCTCGGTGACAGTCCGAAATCCGACGAACGGGAACAGTCACGGAGATGCTTTTACTCGCAACAGAAAGAAAAGAAAATGGCTAAGAAGCTATTTGTCGGAAATCTGTCGTTCAACACGATGGAAGTGGACCTCCTCGATTTGTTCAAGGCGGTCGGCCCGGTCAATACTTGTGATTTGATCGTGGATAAATTCACCAATAAACCGCGCGGGTTCGCCTTTGTGGAAATGGGCTCGGAAGAAGACGCGCAAAAGGCGATTGCTGCCATCAATGGCAAAGAATTGGATGGTCGCAAGCTCGTCGTCAATGAAGCGCGCCCGCGCGAGGATCGTCCTCGTGGTGGTGGCGGCGGTTTTGGCGGCGGCGGCGGCGGCGGACGTGGCGGTGATCGCGGCTACAGCCGGGGGCGACGCTGAGTTCCCAAACACCAATCGAAATCACCGAGCGTCCCGCGCGGAACGCGGGGCGCTCGGGTGATTCTCCCCACGCATCCGCAGTCATTCCCGACGAATTTGCCTCGCGCTCGTGGCGCCGGGCGATTGCGCCGTACCAAACTCCGGCCTTGCAGCGTAGCTTGTGGCAACTGGCCAACTCGGTCATTCCGTACATGGCAATGTTCGGGGTAATGATCTGGAGCCTGAAATTTTCGTACTGGGTCACACTCGCGTTGGCTGTGCCGACCGCTGGGTTTCTGGTGCGGATCTTCATCATTTTGCATGACTGCACGCACGGATCGTTTTTCAAATCCCAAAAAGCCAACGATATTTGCGGGTTTTTCACCGGGTTGTTCGTGTTTACCCCGAGCGCCCACTGGCGGCACGATCACTCGGTTCATCATGCCACATCCGGCGATCTCGATCGTCGCGGTGTCGGGGATGTGCCAACCTGGACCGTTGCAGAGTATCAGCAAGCATCCCGGCTCAAGCGATTGACCTATCGGGTGGTGCGCAATCCCGTTACGTTGTTTGTGGTTGGCCCACTATATTATTTTTTGCTTCATCAACGGTTTCCGGCCTCACATAGCGGACATCGCGAACGCGTAAACGTGCTGTGGACGAACCTGGCACTGGCGGCAATCATCGTGATCATGAGCATGACGATCGGCTTGAAAGCCTACGCATTGGTGCAGTTGCCTGTCATCTTGCTTGCCGGCTCTGTCGGGATGTGGCTGTTTTACGTGCAACATCAGTTCGAGGGGGTTTACTGGGAACGGCGGGAAAAATGGGATTTCGAGACACAAGCCATCGAAGGCAGTTCTTTTTACAAATTGCCCAAGATCCTCCAGTGGTTTACCGGCAGCATTGGTTTTCATCACATCCATCACCTTAGCCCGGCGATTCCCAATTACTACCTCGAAGAATGTCATCGCGCCGACGAAACGTTTCGTCGGGTGAAAACACTTACCCTGATTTCCAGCCTCAAATCGCTCTCCTTCCGCCTCTGGGATGAAGACCGCCGTCAGCTCATCAGTTTCGGGGAATGGAAGTCCCTCCGCCAAAATTCCCGCAATTGAGCCGTTTGACGGACTGCTGCTTTTTCTACCGAATCGATTCCTGTCGCGTTCGGCCGCCGTTATTTCACCCGCTTCGCATCCCGCCAAAGATCTTCAAGGGCGTAATGGGCGCGAACCTGCGGGTGAAAAATATGAACCAGCACGTCGGAGTAATCGAGCACGAGCCAACGGCTGGCGGGCGACCCGGCATAATGCTTTCGATGCAGCCCCTTTTCCTTCAGTTTGGCAAGGATCTCGTTGGCAATTGCCTTGAGGTGCGGCTCGCTGGTTCCGGAGCAAATGACAAAAAAATCCGTGAGCGAAGAGATTTTTCGAAGGTCGAGGATGACGACGTCTTCGGCTTTTTTATCCAGCGCGATTTCGCGACAAAGCTTGGCGATGCGAAGGGGCGTAAAGGAAGGCTGTTTAGCGGGCATAATGATTTTGTGGCGAACGCAGGGAAAGAAAGGGGAAAACAACCGCTGATCCAGCGGTTTGTGTTGGGTCGGTCAATCGAGTCATCGGTGCTTCGAGCTTGGGAACTATCGCACGAGGGACGGCTCTAGTCAATCGCAACTCGTTGTCAATTATCTTTCGAATTCGGCTCAAAACTGATCTCAAGATTGATTGACCGTTCGAGGGCTTGCATTTGGCGATGCCATCAGTATACTAAAACTGGGCTGTGGAAGTTGCCGTGATCAAACGGAAATGACCGCGCAAGCGGGCGTAGCTCAATGGTAGAGCGGTAGCCTTCCAAGCTACCTACGAGGGTTCGATTCCCTTCGCCCGCTCCATTTTTTCTGTTCCACGAACGCGACGCCCCTGACGCTCCAATGTCGAGTTGCCGCAAATGAGATTTGCGGCTACAATAGTGCCAATCGCGATGGCCGAGGTGGCGAAACTGGCAGACGCACCAGCCTTAGGAGCTGGTTCCCGAAAGGGAGTGCAGGTTCAAGTCCTGTCCTCGGCACTTAGGAGGCAGCCAACATTGAACTAGGAGAGTTCGGGGTTGAATATTCGATGTTGACGCTGTTACCTGTCCAAATCAGGGCTTGATTTTCGAGGATTGAGAAGCATACTCGCGACTAGGAGGATTCAAGTGCCAAGTACCGCAACGGACGAGTTTCCAGCATTAGACCAGCTGAATGTACCGGACGAGATCAAGACAGCGATACGGGAGCTTTGCGAAGCGCTGGTCCGCGAGGGAGGGGAGAACATCATCGGATTGATCCTTTACGGAGGACTGGCGCGG
>CAYGDP010000016.1:0-54775 GCA_964348665.1 uncultured Verrucomicrobiota bacterium | reverse complement strand
GCGCGGAGCTTGGCGAAAAGCGAGGATTGAACCCCTCCTATTGACTCCCGTCGACGTGAGCAAGCTCGTGGCGCTATTCCCCATCAAAGCGTTGGATATTCAATCGAAAAATGTTGTGTTATTCGGCCAAAATCCTTTCGCGGGGATCGAAGTCAAGCGGGAGGATATTCGCTTGCGGATCGAGCAAGAATTACTCAATCTCGGATTGCGATTGCGACGAAAGCTTGTTTCAAGCCTCAATTCTGTGCCCGCAATGGAAGCGGCCATGGTTGACACGGCTCGGCCGCTGGCGATTCAATTGGCGTGGTTGCTATATCTTGCGGGAAAACCTATGTTCTCCGGGCAACGGACAGAGACGATCTTCGAGGAAGCAACGTCGCAGTTTCAGTTGGATGGGCAGGCGCTCGCGCTCATGTCGGCGCTTCGAGATGCCGAAGTGAGCGAGATTGCAGACATGGCTGCGTTGTGCGACCGAGTGCTGATGACCATCGAAAAAGCAGCCGCGTCGGCCGTGCAATTACGGTGAGCGATGAACCCCTTCGATCTTCGCGGCCCAGAATTTCTTCAAGTCTATCTTTTTGTGTTTGTTACGATGACGGTTTTGGCGGGGTTGTTGAGGTGGTTCTTGCGTCTCCCCGCAGATCGTCCGACCGAACAAATCGAGCTGGAACCGTATGATATTGCCTATTTGGTTAGCAAACAGCGCGCCATCGAGTCGGCAATGGCAGTGCTCGTACAGAGCAAGATTCTCGGTGTTGATGTAGGAGCCAGGAAACTGCAGAGAATCGCACCCTTGGCTTCGACTGCCCACCCCATCGAGCGAGCAGTTTATCAATGTTCGGCATCGGGAGATATTGACGCAGTGAAGGGATACGCCCAAACAGCGCTTCCTGCGATTCGCGCGAAGCTACAACGTCACGAGCTTGTCCCTGCTGGTATCCAGGCACTTTGGGCGCGATGGGTTCCGTTTCTGTTATTTTGCGTCGTGCCTTTAATCGGCTCGATCAAGATTGCTATTGGCATTTCCCGCAGTCGGCCTGTCGGGATTCTAGTTTTCTTGGTAATTATTGCGTGCGGGGTTGCTATTTTTTTCCTGGTCGGCCCACACCGAACACGACGCGGATCCCTTGCCCTCAAAGACCTCAAAAAGGAGAATGCGGCTTTGGAGACGACCGCGCGGGTTTCGCCGAATCGTTTGAGCGGTGATGATTTAGTCATCGCGTTCGCACTGTTTGGAATGGATATTCTTGCCTCAGGCGATCTTGCAAATTTTAAACTGGCTTTGCGCCCGCCGCAACAATCTTCGGGATCTTCCTGTAGCAGTTGTGGCAGCAGTTGTGGTGGCGGCGGTGGCGGAGGCTGTGGAGGCTGTGGAGGAGGATGAATTCACAACAATTTCCAACGGGTATCGGAATTGGCTGGCGACCTGAATTGGCGCTATCGATTGAACGTCATAACCGGCTGGGTTTCGTCGAAATCGTCGCGGAGAATTTTTCGCGTGGAGCCGAGATTCCGCCAGCCGTGAATCACCTGCGCGATCGAGGTGTACCCATCATTCCGCATGGTGTTTCGCTGTCTCTGGGTGGTGCTGCCGTGCCTGATCCTGCGCGATTGGAACATTTGGCGCGATTGTCGGAGCTCGTTCGCGCTCCGTTGATTAGTGAACATCTCGCATTCGTTCGCGCGGGAGGTATCGAGGCGGGGCATTTGCTTCCGTTGCCACGAACGCGGGAAGCGTTGGATGTTGTGGTCGAGAATATCCTGCTGGCGAAACGCGCGTTGCCCGTGCCGCTTGCTCTCGAAAATATTGCGACGCTATTCCAATGGCCCGATGCAGAAATAGATGAGGCGACTTTTCTTCAGGAAGTCCTCCAACGCACCGACACACTCCTGCTTCTCGATATCTCCAATGTCTACGCCAACGCCCGCAATCACGGCAACGATCCACTGGAGTTTCTTGATCGTATCCCGCTTGATCGAATTGCGTACATGCATATCGCGGGTGGCATCGAACGCGACGGGCTTTATCATGACAGTCATGCGCATCCCGTTCAGCCAGCGGTCTTGAATTTACTGGAGGAACTTTGTGCGCGGATTGATCCTCATGGTGTTCTCTTGGAGCGAGATGACGATTATCCCTCCGATCGCGAACTCCAAGCCGAACTGGAAGCAATCGAAGGGGCAATCCGTCGTGGCCAGAAACGAAGGGAGGTGCTTCATGTCCCCTGACGCTCGCCAACATTTATCCGATCAACAAGCAGAGTTGGTCCGTGTGTTGACCAAAATTGACGCTGGGCAAATTGGATTTGACCAGCGACGGCTGGATGCTGCTTCTGCGTCCCTACTGCGGAAGCGAATACGTGGTGTGGCAAAGATGTGGCCACGGCTGGCACAATCGCTCGGCCACGAGTTCCGAGAACGATTTACTCGATATGCGCAAACGCGATCAATCCCGCGTGCTGGAGGGGCTTTGGAAGACGGATGGCATTTTGCTCTTTCTTTGCGTAACGAGATGAACCTGTCGGATGCAGCGTACGTGGAAATGCTTGCGGTGAAGTTGCGTTATAAACATTCGGAAAATGGTTTTGTGCCTCGGCGACACGCGTCGGTCATTTCCGGATGTATTCCGCAGAGCAAGTACATTGTTTTTGCAGTTCGGTGGGCGAAGTTTGGTGAGAAGTGGATTTTTCTTCCACTGCGGTTTCGATCGGCTCGTCGGGACGAGCAAAACAGACCATCGGAGCAGAGCCGCGCCCTGTTATCGAAAAACAGCACTTGATTTTGCGAGTGATCGGCGTAGGATAACAGCGTTCGAGGAAGCGAGCCACGTAGAACGTGGTGAACGTAGCTCAGTCTGGTAGAGCGCAAGGACGCAGGGCGTCCTGAACCTTGCCAAGGTTTACCCCGCTTTGCGGGGTTGATGTCGAGGGTTTGAGAATGGGCTTGTTTATTGGTTAGTTTAGCATAGGATTTGTGTCGGAAGCGAGCGTAGCTCAGTCTGGTAGAGCGCAACCTTGCCAAGGTTGATGTCGAGGGTTCGAATCCCTTCGCTCGCTCCATTTTTTTCAATACTTTGCCACATCTCGGTTGTTTCCCAGCCCAAGTGTCGTCGCCACTTCTTTTGCTTTGGCGAGCATCATACCCAATTCACTGGTTATCGCTATAAACTGAAATCCTTCCACAATTCGTCGTTGCGCCGCCGCCGCGTCCGCAACATGGATCCCCGGTGCCACTCCATTTTTCTTCGCAATCGTTTTTACATGGTTAAGCGCGTCCACGAAGTCTTTGTCACTGCTCTCAAACGACGGTTTTTTACCCATGGATTTCGTGAGATCGTTTGGGCCAATAAAAACAGCGTTGATCCCTGGCACACTTAGGATTTTATCCGCGTTTTCAACACCTTCGATATGTTCGATCATGACTACCAGCAGGATTTCGTCGTTGGCTCGCTCATAATACTTGGGCGAGTCGGTGTCGAAACTTGCAGCGTGGTATTGTCCACCGACCGACCGTCGTCCCGCGGGGGCGTACCGCGCTGATTCGACCGCCAATTCAGCGCTTTGTCTATCGTTCACCATCGGTACAACAACTCCCCACGCGCCGTTATCGAGCACGCGCTTGATATTTTCGCCGGTGTTCCAGGAGATTCGCGCCAGCGGTGCTGGGCCGCCCGCGGCGATCATCGCGAAACTGGTCGCAGCCGTCTCGATGTTGATTGGCGAATGTTCCAAGTCCACCGTAAGCCAGTCAAACCCGACTGTTGCCATCAATCGTGCCGCAAGCGGATCCGGCAATGAAAGCCAAGTGCCGATGCTCGGCTCGCCGCGTTTGAGTTTGGCGAGGACATGGTTTGATTTCATCGTTTCCTTAATTTCGCGCGCAGACTAGGAGTATCAAAGACCGCCGAGTCTATCACAAATTTTGGCCTGTGCCCGTTCATCAAATCCACTATTGCTTGCGCGGCAGTTAGGCTCACTTGTTCAGCCGATTCACGGCCGCACGGGGCTTGATGAGGGGTGAGTAACAGATTCGGAGTGGTTCGGAATGGATGATCCGTGGGCAAAGGCTCGGTGACGAATGTATCCAGCGCTGCGCCGGCAATCCAACCTTCCTGTAAAGCCCGAACCAGCGCTGGTTCGTCCACAAGCCCACCTCGAGCGGTGTTGATGAGATACGCCGATTTTTTCATCTTTCGTAATTGGGCTTCGCCGATCAATCCACGATTCTGCGGTGTCAATGCACTATGCAAGGTGACAAAATCGCTTAGCGCCAGCAATTCCTCGAGAGGGATAAACTCGATGCCGAGTTTCTTGGCTTCCGTCGAAGGCGCGACATCGTAACCGAGCAGGCGAAAATTGAAACCGCTCGCCCGATGCGCAACCACCTGGCCAATTCGGCCGCACCCTACGATTCCGAGGGTTTTCCCGAAAATATCATCTCCCCATGGCGGTTTCCATTCGCCCCGGCGCAGGGAAGCGTCGCCGTCATGGACACGTCTAGCGATGGAAAACAACAGCGCGAATGTATAATCGGCCACCGTATCATTGAGCATCCCCGGCGTGTAGGTGACGACAATGCCCTGCTGGGATGCTGCGTGAACATCCACCGAATCGAACCCGACACCCCAGCGAGAGATGATTTTCAAGTGGGAAACTTCAGGGGAACGCAATACGTCGGCGCTGTATTGGTCAGCACTGGCAAGCACCGCATCAGCCCCCTTCAAGAGTGGAAGCAGCGCCTCCGCCATGATCGGCCCAAATTTAGGAGGGATGACCACCTCACAATCCGCGTCGCGAAGGAGTTGGATTGCGTCCTGGCCGACTTCGCTGAACGCGCGTGCGGTGACTAGGATTTTCCAAGCCATAGTGGATATACAAGAATTGTTATCAGATTTTCAATTGCGGAGCGAGCCATTTGAGAACATAGTTGGCGTATGGCAGAAGGACAACCACTTCCACAGCGGAGACGGTCGGTGTTGCGCCGTCTGCATGAGTTCGCACGCGCAAAGCCCGAACGCGCCGCGTTACTTTATGCCGCGATTTGTGCCCTTTTAGCCGTGTCTTTTGTTATGCTACGCCACAAGTCTGAACTGGTTGAGCTATTGGCGTTAGTCTTCCAACCTGCCGTTCCGTTTTTCGATAAAATCGTCAGCCCATTGCCGCAGGGCTGGGTTATGCTGATTGAGCTTCAGTTGTTTTTTTCGTATTTCTTTGTGGCCTTGTTACCCGCAGTTCTGGCGGTCTGGAAATACAAATGGCATTTTCTAGCGTTGCAAGCCATCGTCCTGGCTGCGCTCTGGTCGGTGGGAGCAGTGTTGTTCCTCCGCGAGCACAAGAAGCTGCCGAGTTTATCGGCACGAATCAACCTGCGACTATTGGTGATTTGCAATGTGGAAATTACCGAAGGTAATTTTTCTGGCAGTAATTTAACTGACGCCGACCTTGTTTGGGTAGCTAAGCTCGAAAATCTAAGTCAACTTAATCTAGGCGGCACAAAGATGAGCGATAAGGGGCTGACGCATCTGAAGCTATTAACGAAATTGCAGTCACTTATGCTTAGTCGCACGGAGGTAAGCGATGTTGGGATGGAGCATTTGAAATCGCTAACACAGTTGAGGATGCTATTTATCAACAACACTAAGGTATCGTGCGAGGGAATAGAAGGCTTAAAGAAGAGTCTACCGAACTGTGTGGTCTATATATGGGACCCTTTTTAATCATAGGACGAAACGTAATTTGCGCTCGGTACGCCATTCTGGAAGCTGAATTCTGATAGCTGGATACTGAATGGGTTGCCACGATAAGTCTTCGGTAAGATTGCAGATGGACAATCCAACTTGTGTGCTGTCGCGGGTTGGATTAGACTGCGCTCATGTTCCCATTTCGCCCAAGTGATTTGCTGGATTTATCGGAATGTCCTGCTGTCGAAGTTTTCGACGGCTGCGAGTTCGTGTGGCAAGCGATGCCGCGATTCGAGGGTTTCATCAAAGCAAAACTGAAGCGAAAGTTTCGCGGCAAGAAAGTTGGGCGACCGTTTATTGGCAAGGATGTTTTCGTAGGGGAGGGAACAGTCGTGGAGGACGGAGCATTCATAAAAGGGCCGGCGATTATTGGTTGCAACTGCCGGGTCGCGTCCGGCGCCTACGTCCGCGAGAACGTGATTGTTGGTGACGGCTGTGTGCTGGGTCACGCAAGCGAATTCAAGAACTGCCTGCTTTTCAACCGCGCGACCGTGCCGCATTTCAATTACGTCGGAGATTCGGTCCTCGGCCACAAAGCGCATCTTGGCGCCGGCGTGATTCTCTCGAACGTAAAGCTTATCGCGGGCAATGTTTTCATCGAACACGAGGGGAAACGCCTGGACACGGGTTTACGAAAGTTTGGAGCAATCATTGGGGATCGTGTGGAGATTGGTTGCAACGCGGTCTTGAATCCCGCCAGCATCGTCGGGAGGCGCTCCCTAATTTATGCCGGCGTGATGTGGCGGGGGTATTGTCCGGCTGATACCGTGGTGAAGCTGAAACAGGAATGGCATGAAATCGAGCGGCGCGCCTGACCAGAATGGCTTTTAGATTGACGATTCTGAATAGTTCGCCTATAAGCGCGTCGAAGAAACCGATGAGGCGGTCGAATTATCTCTTATTCGCGGCCCTGATAGCCTTGACCTCGCTCTTGGGTCATGCGCAGGACCAAACGTTCCCGCTGGACAAGCGCGGTTTCGTGACCAACTGGCTGGTCGCGGTGCCTGTGCCGCTGGCTGAACAACGTGGCGCGGCGGTTCTGGATTCAGACGTTGCAAAAACTGCCGCCAAGCTCAAACCTAAAGCGGGAGACAAGATTCAAGTTGGCGGCAAATCCTTCGATTGGAAGACCCAAGTCGCCGATCGCGGGAAGCTGGACTTCAACCCCTCGAACGGCACCGCCACGGACAACTGCATGGCTTTCGCGGTTTGCTATGTTGTTGCGGAAGCCGCAACACCAAGCGTGATCGCGCTGACAGGATCCGACGACCAAATCATTGTCTTTGTGAACGGCAAGGAAGTGTCTAGATTTACCGGGCCGCGAGGATTTCGCGCGGATGAAGACGTGAGCAACTTGTTCACGCTGAATGCCGGCTCGAATACGATCCTGATGATTGTCGTCAATGGAGGTGGAGGATTTGCCGGCTCGTTGTCGCTTGCCAATCAAACGGGAAATCCGCTACAAAACATCAAAGTAACACTCACGCCGCCTAAGTAGCGGCAGAAATGGAAACCATGAAGAAACAAACGATTCTAACATTTGCCGTCGCGGTTGCGCTGGCCGGAGCGAACTTTGCCCAGGACAAAACTTATAAACCCAACGACGAGGGGTTCATCGCAAATTGGCTCTGCGTGCTTCCGATCACGCTCGATAGCGAAACCGGCGCGGCCGCCCTCGACGTCGAGCACATTAAAGGCCAGGGCAAAATTCAACCCAAAGCAGGCGAAAAAATCAAGATCGGCAGCGAAACCTTCACGTGGGAGGCACAGGAAGCCGATGAAACCGGCTTGTTGAATTTCGAGACGATCAACGGCGCAGACAACGCCGCTGCGTACGCGGTCTGCTATGTCATCGTTGAGAACGATTGGAAAGGCAAAGCAAAAACCGGCTCCGACGATCAAGCGGTTCTCTGGATTAATGGCAAGGAAGTCATTCGCAACGAAACGCCGCGCGGCACGGACATTGATCAGGATGAAGCGGAAGTGACGCTGACCAAAGGCAGCAATACCATCGTCTTCAAAATCATCGAAGAAGGCGGCGACTGGTCTGGCCGGTTGCGTTTCACTGATGGCAACGATAACCCGAACACGAAGATTAAAATCTCGCTTACGCCGCCTGCCCCGAAATAGGCACCGGCGTAACCGACCAGCCGGCGTCGTCGAGGTAGAGCGTGCCTTCGCTGCCAAAGAAAGTCGTGGACCTGTTTTTTCCCCTCGTGCGAACGAGGGTGAATCCAGGATAATCCGTAACGGCGCACTGTCCATTTGTTTGCGTCGCCCGTGGCGGACTTGTTTGTCCAAGGAGCCGTAGAATCGGGTTGTCATCGTCGCTCACGCGCACCAGCCACAGCTTGCCGAGTTTGCCGCTGCGAATGTATTTCGAGGCGGCTTCGTGACGCAAGTTCCCGGTCGCTTCAGTCATCGTTCCGGATAGCGCCAACCCCGCTACGCTCGCGCCCGATTGCGCCAGAAACGTTCGTCGGTTGATCGTTGTCATGGCATTGCCTTTGCTCTTTGCCGCGACTTTGCCTTCTGTTATACAGCAAGTCAATACAGATGAACGCTCCACTCAAAATCGGCGTCGTTGGCGTTGGCCACGTCGGCAGCCTCCACGCCGCCGTGTATCGAAAGCTCGAACGCGATCCATCGCTGCGTGTTGAATTGACGGGCATCTTCGACTCCGACCCCGCCAAAGTACGTGACGCAAAAAAGAAATTTGGCTGTTGCGCCTTCAATTCACTCGACGAAATGGCAATCGGCTGCGATGCCGTAAGCATCTGCACACCCACCGAACGCCATTGCGAGGTCGGTAAAATCTTTCTCGGAGCGGGCCGACACACGCTCATCGAAAAACCGATCTCATCCAATCTCGCGCAAGCGCAGGAACTTGTCCGTCTCGCCCGAGAAAACAACTGCATCCTCCAGGTGGGTCACGTTGAACGGTTCAATCCCGTCATGCGCTACCTCGAAAGCGTCCTCACCGATCCTCGTTTCATCGAGGTGCATCGGCTCTCGCCGTTCCCCAATCGTTCCACCGACATCGGGGTCGTCCTCGACTTGATGATCCATGATTTCGATTTGATCCTCGCCATCGTGAAATCGAACATCGAATCGCTCGACGCCGTCGGGATCCCTGTCTTGAGTAAGAGCGAGGATATCGCCAATGTCCGCCTCCGGTTCGCCAACGGTTGTGTCGCCAATATCACCGCCAGTCGGGTCAGCGTGGAGCGGATGCGAAAAATCCGCGTCTTCCAAAGCAGCGCCTACATCAGCCTCGATTACATGCGACAGGAAGGTCAAATCTACCGATTGGCCGCCGACGACGCGCGCGAATCGAGTTTGCTGAAAAAACTTCTCGCCGGCAAAGACGCGACGGTCGTGTCCGAATTTGCAGGCAAAAAGATCGTTCGCGAACCTGTCCCTATCGAAAAAGACGAGCCGCTGACGCTCGAACTGCGCCATTTTGTCGAGTGTGTCCGCGCGGGACGGCCACCGTTGGTATCCGGGGAAGTCGCGACCGACGCGCTGGTGCTGGCGATGACGGTGACCGAACGCATTCATGGTGCGAATTCTTGACGAATTGTTAAATAGTTGAATGGTTAAATTGTTTCACCGGATTTTTTGCAAATGAATGAATCGCCAATTCAACGCAATAACGATTCAACGATTAAACGCTCTGTGATGTTCGTTGCCGGTGAACCCAGTGGCGACCAAAACGCCGCCGGGGTTTGCGACGCGCTTCGCCGGCTTTCCCCTGACCTGCGAATCTGGGGCGCGGCAGGACCGAAATTGCACGCGGCCGGTTGCGAACGGGTCGTGGACCTGACCAAACTCGCGGTCGTCGGCTTGATCGAGGTCGCCAGAAATTATTTCAAGTTCAAACGAATCTTCGACCAGCTTCTTGCCGAAGTGGAGAAACGGAAACCGACCGCCGTCGTGCTGACCGATTTTGCTGGTTTTAATCTCCGCTTTGCCGAAGCGCTCCGCGCCCGCGGTTATCGCGGCAAAATCATCTACTTCGTCAGCCCGCAAGTCTGGGCGTCGAGACCGGAACGTGCAGAAGCTCTAGCGCAATGCTGCGACCTGATGCTGTGTCTGTTTCCATTCGAACAAGACTGGTATGCACAGCGCACGCCGTCGTTCCGCGTTGTTTGCGTTGGTCATCCGCTCGTCGAGCGTCTTTCGCCGCTCCAATTAAAAACCGTCCGACGTGAAAAATTGATCGCATTATTGCCGGGCAGTCGGAAGAACGAGGTAAGCAAGCTTTGGCATCCACTTGTGCAAGCGGCGGAGATCATTCGGAAAGTTGAACCTCAAGTGCAATTCGTCGCGGCGGCAGCGAGCGCCGAACTGGCGCGCGAACTGAAAGCGCCAACCATTCGCGTCGTGGTCGGCGACACGGCGAAAGTATTGCAAGAAGCGCAAGTCGCGATCGTCGCCAGCGGCACCGCGACGGTTGAGTGCGCATTTTTCGGGTGTCCAATGGTTGTCGTGTATCGAGTGGCGTGGCCGACGTATTTCGCGGGGCGCGCACTGATTCAGGTGCCACATATCGCGATGCCGAATATCCTCGCTGGGCGCCAAATCGTGCCGGAACTGGTTCAAGACAAAGCTAGTCCCCAAGCCATCGCCAGTGCGACCTTGGAACTCCTTCAGCAATCCGACAAACGCAACCAGCAACGGTTGGATTTGGCGGAAGTGGTAAAGAAGCTAGGATCGTCCGGCGCCAGCGAACGCGCAGCAAAGGCGATCCTCTCCGAATTGTCATCCTGAGCGTCAGCGAAGGATCTCTGATAATGGCCCGCGAAAAACGCAAAATGACGCGAAAGATTGTTAAGAATGGAAAACATGAGTTACCTCATTGCGTTAAGCGACTATCGCGGTGACGGATGGGTCATCGTGGCAATCTACTGGACCGTGATTCTTGTCATAGTGGTAACAGTGGCCGTTATCGTCACTTTGGTTGTCGGATTCGCTACCGTTTTGGTTCGCCGTTTGTTGCGACGATTGAAGAATGCCTTGTCGAAGCCGAAGTCTGACGATAAGAATCCTCCGGTCTATCAGCATCGCGACCGCCGGCAGTGAAGGCGATTTTGGGAGAGATTTGATTGCCCACGAAATACGCGAAATGGCGCGAATATTTTCGCGTTTTCCGCGTGTTTCGCGGGTTAACTCTTCCGTTCCAATAAATACCGCCCGATGGCGCGGAGAGGTTCGGCTTCGCGGCCAAAACTTTCCAGGGACGCAAACGCCGTGCGCGTCCACTTGGTTGCCTCGGCTTGCGCGCCGTCGAGGCCAAGTATCTTCGGATACGTCGCTTTGTCCGCCTTCGCGTCTTTACCCGCGGTTTTTCCCAACTGCTCCGTCGTTTGTGTGGCATCGAGGATGTCATCAATGATCTGGAACGCGAGACCGACAGCATGGCCGAATTTCGTGAGCGACCGGAGTTGCGCGGGAGTCGCGTTGCCCGCCATCGCGCCGAGACGAATGCTGGTCGTGATGAGCGCGGCGGTCTTGCGCTCGTGAATCCAACGAAGCTGCGCAGGTGAAACGGGGTTGCCTTCGCCTTCGATGTCCGCGACTTGGCCGGCAATCAGTTTAAGGGAGCCGGAGGTGAGAGCAAGTTCTTCAATAAAATCCGCTGTCGAATGGCGTGAGGTCGGTTTGGTTTTCGCGATTACTTCAAACGCCTGCGTAAGCAACGCATCGCCAGCCAGCACCGCGATGCCGTCGCCGAAAACCTTGTGATTAGTCGGTTTACTGCGGCGAAAATCGTCGTTGTCCATGCACGGCAGGTCATCATGAATCAGCGAGTAGGTATGAATCATCTCGACGGCGCATGCCGAGGGGAGTCCGTTGGCAATTTTGCCCCCGACAGCTTCGCAACCAGCGATGGCGAGAATGGGGCGAAGACGCTTGCCGCCGGCAAAGAGTGAGTAACGCATAGCACGATGAATGGTGGGCGGCGCGACACTGGCGCGCGGGAGGGCGCTGTCGAGCGCGCGGTTGACAGTTTCAAGCCGGTGCTGAAGGTAGACTTTGATTTGCACAGATTTCGGGTATGCTACCGACATGGACGCTGATTGCAAGCCCAAGCTGAAGCAGGCGACTGCGCCGGAGGGTGCAGTGCCGCCACGGGTGCGGACATGGTGGCTGGACAGCGGGATTATGTTGTGCGGAATGGCGGTCTTGACGGTGGCATTTTGGTTGGAGCCGACACCCGACGGGAGCGCAGTAAAACCGCAACTGCAACCGAGTTGTCCATTTCGCGTGATGACGAGTTTGCCTTGTGGAACGTGCGGGATGACTCGTGCGTTCGTGTGGGCTGTGCGAGGCGAGTGGGGGATGGCAGCACGAATGCAACCATTTGGCTTGTTACTATTCGTTCTGATGATTGGCGCGATGATTGACGCGGCGATGTCCCTGACGACGGGACGTACGATTCGTCGCGTCCGGTTGCCATGGAAGAAAGTAGCTGTCGTCTTGGCGATATTGTTTCTGGCAGCATGGATCTACCGAATCCTTGCCACTCTCGGGTATTGGGAATGAATATCGCCCGCTGTTTCTTGACTCGGTTCGCTTCATAGGCTAGCGTGCGCGAGTGACAACAAAGCATCCAGCCATTATTGCCCCATCCATTCTGGCCGGAGACTTTGGTCAGTTCGCCAGCGAATCCAAACGCGCGGAGGAAGGTGGCGGTGATTGGTTACACTGCGATGTCATGGACGGGCATTTCGTCCCCAATATCACCTTCGGCTCACAAGTCGTCGCCGCTCTCAAGCAGGCCACGCGCCTGCCGCTTGACGTCCATCTCCTCATCGAACATCCAGACCGTTACGTCACCGAATTCGCCAAGGCAGGCGCGACCAATATCACCGTTCACGTGGACGACCACGCGAAACACGATGTCGCGACCACGCTCGCGACAATCAAATCGCTCGGCTGCCGACGCGGACTCGCCATCAATCCGCCAACGCCCGCCGAAAAGATTCTCCCGTACCTCGACCAGATAGATATTCTCCTTTGCATGACCGTCAACCCGGGATTTGGCGGCCAGGCATTCATCCCCGAAGTCCTCGACAAAATTCGGTTCCTTCACTCAAAGCTCGGCCCTCAATCCTTCGTTCAAATCGAAGTAGATGGCGGTATCAATGCACAGACCGCCCAGCTATGTGCCGAAGCTGGCGCCAATGTTTTTGTCGCCGGAAACTCCGTTTATCGCGCTCCTGACCTCGCGCGCGCGATTCAAGAAATTCGCCAGAGCGCAGCCAGTTCAAGTCCCTCGCATTGACAATCTCTGTTTACCCATGTCCCGTTCTTGACTCTGTTCTGCGCTTCCGATAGCGTGCGCGGGTCATGGCTACAATCAAATTTGGCACCGATGGCTGGCGCGCGGTCATTGCGGATGAGTTTACGTTCTCCAACGTGCGGATCGTCGCACAAGCCTTGGCCGATTATTGGAAACAGCAACATGATGGCACTGGCGGCTCTACCGGTAACCGTGCCGTGATCGGTTACGATCATCGCTTTCTTTCCGAGAAATTTGCCGAAGCGACCGCCGAAGTGCTCTCGGCGAATGGAATTACCTGCTGGTTGAGCGACGGCGCGGCGACGACGCCCGGCGTATCGTTCGCGGTGAAAAAACACGGCCTTGTGGGCGGCGTGATGATCACGGCCAGCCATAATCCGCCGCAGTTCAACGGGTTCAAGGTCAAGGGAGCGTATGCCGGCCCGGCCGATCCGGAAGAAACTTCGCAAGTCGAGAAACTTATCGGTGCAACCGAGCCGAAGCGGTTGTTGTTGCGCGACGCGATGGGGCAGGGGAGGGTTGTGTTGCGTGGTCTGCGCGCCGAACATGCGAAGGCGATTCGCGATTACGTGGACTGGCCGCGACTCAAGCGCGCTCGGCTGCGCGCCGTACACGATTCCATGCACGGCACGGGAAAAACATTTTTCTCCGAACTCCTGAAAGGCTCCAACACCCGTGTCGTGACCATCCGCGCGACGCGCGACCCGCTCTTTGGCGGTTTGCCGCCCGAACCGATCGAGCAGAATCTCGGCGCGCTCCAACAATATCTACGCAAACATCCCGCGGACATCGGGCTGGCCACCGACGGCGATGCCGACCGCCTTGGAGCGACCGACGGTCACGGCAATTATCTGACACCGCACCAAATTCTCGCGCTGCTGCTGTTGCATCTCGCACGCAACCGAAAACAACGCGGCGCCGTCGTGAAAAGCATCAACATGAGCGCGTGGTGCAAGCGGATCGCCGATGCGCTGGGATTGGAGTGCATCGAAACGCCCGTTGGTTTCAAACACACCTGCAAACTGATGCGCGCAAAGGACGTATTGATTGGCGTTGAAGAGAGCGGCGGCTACGGTGTGCGCGGTCACATTCCTGAACGCGACGGATTTCTGGCGGGAATGCTTCTCTTGGAAATGCTTGCCGTCGAAAAGAAAGGCATCCCGCGGCTCCTGGCGCAGCTCGATAAGGAATTTGGCAAGCTCCGATTCGGTCGCGTGGATATGCACATCGAGCCGGGAGACCGGAACGCATTTTTCACCGCACTCAAAGCGGCTTCCCCAACGACACTTGGAAAATCCACCGTGGACAAAATCCAAACCGAAGACGGGATCAAATGGCTGGCGGGCGATGCCCCCTGGCTCTTGGTGCGCGCCTCGGGCACCGAACCCGTCGTCCGGGTTTATGCCGAGGCCGAAGGCGAACGCGGCGTGGCCGAGCTGCTCAAGGCTGGAGAAAAGCTGGTAAAGAATGCGATTAAAAAGTAGTGGCGAAAACCGGTTGCATAATCAAGAAAGGGCAAAATTCCTGTCGCTCTTTTTTGGTGGTCATGGTGACACGAATATCTCCGGTCCTTGGTTTCCGGTTCGGTCTTTCCCGCTTCGCAACCATTGACGGAAAGGCGGTAAGAGGATATAGGTTGTCTGCGACTGAAGATTGGTGATTCGCGCTCGGCAACTGGTTGTCGGACCTCACTCCGGTTCCAGTCACCAGTCTCCAGTCACTTTTTTTGTCTATGGACATCGCGCACAAACGCAATTTTTGCATTATCGCCCACGTGGATCATGGAAAATCCACGCTTGCCGACCGCCTGCTGCAAATCACCAAAACCATCGAGGTGCGGCAGATGCGCGAACAGATTCTTGACGCGATGGATTTGGAGCGGGAGCGGGGGATTACGATTCGAGCGCACCCGGTCACCATGCGATACAAGTCGCCTGCCGGGGAAGAGTATGAGCTGAATTTGATTGATACGCCGGGGCACGTGGATTTCGCGTACGAAGTCTCGCGCAGCATGGCAGCGTGCGATGGGGCGCTGCTGCTGATTGATGCATCACAGGGAGTCGAAGCGCAAACCGTTGCGCACGCGCATCTGGCGATGAAATTAAATGTGGCGGTGATTCCCGTCATCAACAAAATTGATCTGCCGAATGCGGACGTGGCAGCATCATTGAATCAGTTGGAAGAAATCCTGGCGATACCCCGCGAGCACGCGATCCCGGCCAGCGGCAAGACCGGCGAGGGCGTGGATAAAATTCTCGATGCCATCATTCAGCGCATTCCACCACCGAAAATTCATGAAGACGGCATTTTGCGGGCATTGATTTTCGCATCGGTGTTCGATCAATATCGTGGGGTCGAGCCGTATATCCGTGTGGTGAGTGGAGAATTGCGAAAGGGGAGCAAAATCCGGTTGATGAGTTCGGGAACAGATTTGGAAGTGGAAGAACTGGGCGTTTTTCGTCCGCAGCAGGTCCAATGTGACGTTTTGGAGACAGGCGACGTGGGGTATCTCGCTGCGCACATCCGCAGTTTGGCCGAGGTAAAAATTGGCGAAACCGTGACGGAGTCGAAGCGGCCCGCCAAAGAACAGTTACCCGGATTTCTCGATGCGCGGCCGATGGTCTTTAGCGGAATTTATCCGCTGGATGGAGGAGATTACGAGCAATTGAAATCGGGTTTGGCAAAACTACAGCTCAATGATCCCGCGTTTTCCTATATGCCGGAAAATTCCATCGCGCTCGGATTCGGATTTCGCTGCGGGTTTCTCGGTCTCTTGCACATGGAAATTGTCCAGGAACGACTGCGCCGTGAGTACAATCTGGACCTGATCGCAACCTATCCGAGCGTGTCCTATCGCATTACGAAAACGAACGGGGACACGGTCATGGTGGAGAACCCCGCGTATCTGCCTGACCCCGCCGAGATCGGCTTTTTTGAAGAGCCGATGATTCGGGCCTTTATCATCAGTCCCAATGAACAGATCGGTGACGTAATGCAATTGGTGCAGGAAAAACGCGGCCAATGCACCAAAACCGAGTCGCTGGATACGCGGCGCGTGATGTTGACCTGCACGATTCCGCTAAACGAAGTGTTGGTGGATTTCAATGACAAGCTCAAGAGCATCACGCGCGGCTATGGCTCGATGGACTACGAACAGACCGGGTACACGGAATCCGAATTGGTAAAATTGGAAATGCTGGTGAATAACGAGCCGGTGGATGCGTTCTCGTGCATCGTGCATCGGTCGAAGGCAGAATTCCGCGGGCGGGCGTTGGCGGCGAAGCTGAAAGAAGTAATCCCCTCACAGCTCTATCAAGTGGCGATTCAGGCGGCGATCGGCGGCAAAATTATTGCCCGCGAAAACATCAAGGCCATGCGTCGCGATGTAACGGCAAAATGTTATGGCGGCGACATCTCGCGGAAACGGAAATTGCTCGAGCGCCAGAAAGAAGGAAAAAAGCGGATGAAACAAGTCGGCAAAGTGAACATCCCACAAGAAGCGTTTATCGAAGTGCTGAAAGCAGGGTAGGGAAGGCGGAGGAAAACTCCAAGCACCAAAATTCAAACTCCAAGAAAGCTCCGACGATGCATAAAGAATCAACACACGCGTCAGTGTTTCTGAATTGAATGGCAAGAAACAGGATGATAGTTTGCGACTCGAATGACAAATCAGCAAATTCAGAGCGAAGCTGGAGAATTGTATCACTCGCCGCGCGGGGGCGCGCAGCCTACAAAATTGAAAAATCCGGAGGCGACTCGCAAACGCCTACCACCGTGGCTCAAAGTAAAACTGCCGAGTGACCCGCAGTTTATACGGACGATGTGGCTGTTGGACGAGCTTGGGCTGGAGACGGTTTGCGAGAGCGCGAAGTGTCCGAATCGATCGGAATGTTGGAGTCGCGGGACGGCAACGGTCATGATTGCGGGGAATCGCTGCACACGAGCGTGCGGATTTTGCGCGGTACAGACGGATAAACCGTTTCCTCTGGAAGCCGACGAACCGCAACGCGTTGCCGAGGCGATATCGAGGATGGGGCTGAAACACGTGGTCATCACGGCGGTGGCGCGCGATGATCTCGCGGATGGTGGCGCTGAGCATTTTACGCGAACGATTCGAGCGGTACGGGAGCGTTCTCCAGAGATTGTGATCGAAGTGCTCGTGCCAGATTTCAATGGATCGCAAGATGGCATTGAAACCGTGCTGACGGAGCGGCCGGATGTGTTCAATCACAACATCGAGACGGTGCGCCGATTGACGCCGACCGTGCGGTGGCGGGCGACGTACGAACGATCATTGGAGGTTTTAGCGTATGCCAAACGTGCTGGAAAAGGGGCTGGAATTTTCACAAAATCTGGTCTAATGTTGGGGCTTGGCGAGCGGGAAGGAGAGGTGCGGGAAGCGCTGGCCGATTTGCGAAGCGTCGGTTGTGATCTTGTCACGATCGGACAATATCTGCAGCCGACGCTTCGGCATTTGCCTGTGTCGGAGTTCGTGCCGCCTGAGCGATTTGCGGTGTGGGGCGACGAAGCGCGAACGATGGGATTCACGCACGTGGCAGCAGGACCGCTGGTGCGCAGTTCGTATCACGCGGATGATTTTGTCTTGAGTAGGAAACCATGAAGAAAAAGAAGCTGGAGCAAGAGTTTATCGTCGCTGCCAACCGGATGAAACGGTTGCCGCCGTATCTGTTTACCATCATGGACGACCCGAAGGCACAAGCACGCGCCGCAGGAAAGGACGTGATTGATCTTGGCATGGGGTCTCCTGACATTCCGCCGCCGCCGCACGTCATCGAGGCGATGAGCGAGGCGGTACATCGCAAGGAAGTGCACGGATACTCGCGCGCGGGTGGGGAGATTGAAAAGCAATTTCGCCGCGCTATCGCCGCCTGGTACGAGAAGAAATTTAACGTCGTTCTCAATCCTGACAAGGAAGTGCTTCCATTGATCGGAGCGAAAGAAGGCGTGGCCCACCTGTCCCTGGCGCTGCTGAATCCGGACGACATCGCACTTGTTCCCAGCCCCGCCTATCCGGTGCATTTCAATGGCGTCATCATGGCGGGCGGGTTGTTGTTCCAAATGCCTTTGCGCGCAGAGAACAATTATCTACCGCAACTGAACAAGGTGGACACCCACATCTTGCGGCAATCCAAGCTGATGATTCTCGGCTATCCCCACAATCCAACAACCGCCATTGCGGACGCAGGATTTTTCCAGGACGTCGTGGATTATTGCCGCAAAAATCACATCATCCTCGCGCATGACCTTGCCTACTCGGATTTCGTTCGCGATCCGAAACACGCGCCCAGCATCTTGCAAGCGGACGGCGCGCGGGATGTTGCGATCGAGTTCCATACGTTCTCGAAGAGCTACTGCATGGCGGGCTGGCGACTGGCGTTCGCGGTCGGCAACGAGCGTGTGTTGGCATTGCTTGCCAAGACCAAAAGCTATATTGATTTTGGCATTTTCCCGGCAGCGCAACTCGCTGGCGTCGCGGCTTTGAGCGGCCCGCAGGATTACATGGAAAAAACCGTCAAAACCTATCTGGATCGCACCGACTTTTTCGTGCGCGGACTAAACCAGATTGGTTGGGACGTGCCACAACCCAAGAGCACCTTTTACATCTGGGCGCATCTTCCCCTGAAATTTAGCACGCTCAACTCGCTGGAGTTTGCATCGCTTCTGGTCAAGGAAGCGGGGGTTGGTAGCGCGCCGGGGACGGGTTTTGGAGAATACGGCGAGGGCTACGTGCGGTTTGCTACCGTCCAGCCGGAGGCTCGGCTCAAAGAAGCGTTGCGCAGGATTCAGAAAGTTCTGCATATGGCCACGTCATAGCGCCAAGCCGCGCAATGTGGTAGGATTCGTCCGATGCAATACTATCTGTATCGGCTCGCCCAAATCATCGCAAGCTATTTGCCGCGCCCGTTTGCCTACTGGGTCGGGCTGCGGTTGAGTGAATGTTTTTATCTGTTTAAACCCGCCAGCCGGCGCGGAATCATCGCCAATTTGCGGCACGTATTTGCCTGTGAAGGACAGGTCTTTGCCGATCACGAACTACGGGTGCTCGCCCGCGAATCGTTCCACAATTTCGGCAAACATGTGGTCGAGTTTTTTCGCTTTCACCGATTGACCAACGATCAGATCAAATCCATGGTCACGGTGCGCGACGGAAAAAAACTCGACGACCTGCTTCAGCATGGTCGCGGGTTGATCGTCGTGACAGCTCATTTTGGAAGCTGGGAAATGGGGGGGGGCACACTCGCGGCGCATGGATACCGGACGAGCGTGGTTGCACTGGTGCAGCCTGGCGCGAAATTAAACGCGCTCTTTCAACGTCAACGAATGGCTCGCGGATTGAATGTGATACCAATGGGGAATGCCGCGCGCGCCTGCCTCGAAGCGTTACGACGCAACGAAATCGTGGCGCTGGCCGGTGACCGCGATTTTACCGCCAATCGCAGCACTGTGGATTTTTTCGACAAACCTGCGCGGCTACCGCACGGACCGGTGCGTCTTGCGCAAGTCAGCGGTGCGCCGATCCTCCCGGCATTCATGGTCCGCAATCCCGGCGATACGTTTTGCCTGTTTTTCGGCGATCCCATCTGGGTCAAAAAACGAAATCCGGTGGCAATGCAAGAAGGACTGGATGCGGTCGCGCGCCAACTGGAGTGGGCGATCCGCCAATACCCAACCCAATGGTTTATTTTCAATGACTTCTGGGATCTTCAGGAAGACGTGGAAGCGCAGCGGCGCGCGTTCCAAGCCGGGGTGCAAACGTTACGAGAAAACCAACCCCACTGATTTATGCCCAAAGCCATCGCACTCATCCCCGCATTCAACGAAGCCGAGCGCATCGGTCCGGTCATCGAACAAGCCCGGCAATATGTATCCGAAGTCTGGGTGGTGGATGACGGGTCGGTAGACAATACGGCGTCCGTGTCTCGACAAGCTGGCGCGAAGGTAGTCGAACATCCCAAAAACCTTGGGAAAGGCGCGGCAATCCTCAATGGAATCGAGGCGGTGCTACAGACGGACGCGGATCTCTTTATCTTTCTCGATGCCGACGGGCAGCATGACCCTCGAGAGATCCCACGATTTCTTGAAACGCATGAAAAATCCGGCGCAACGATCATCCTGGGCAATCGCATGAACGACGTGCGAACGATGCCGCTCGCTCGCAAGCTGACCAACTATTTTATGTCATGGCTGCTCACACGAACCGCAGGACAAGCCATCCCGGATTGTTCATGTGGATTTCGGATGTTACATCGCAAGGCGATTGCCGATATGAACCTTCAAACTCGCAACTACGAAGCCGAGCAAGAAATGTTGATCAAATTGAGCCGCAAAGGCCATCGTATCGATTCCGTGCCCATCGCCACCATCTATGCGGGAGCACCGAGCAAGATTCGCCCTGTTCGCGACTCGATCCGTTTTTTTAAGATGCTGTGGCGCTGCCGAAAATCCCAATGAGCGCCTCGACGTTATTTCATCGTCAACAAATGATCGAACAACAACTTCGTGCTCGGAACATCTGCGACCCAGCCATCCTCGACGCCTTTCATCGCGTCCCGCGCCACAAATTCATTCCACAGGTTTCCGTCGAAGAAGCCTACGCCGACCATCCCATTCCGATTGGCGAAGACCAAACCATCTCACAACCCTACATCGTGGCGATGATGATGGAATCCCTGCGATTGCGATCCACGGATCGTGTATTGGAAATTGGCACTGGTTCCGGCTACCTAACCGCTCTTCTTTCTCTGATAGCCAATTTCGTCTATTCCATCGAAACCAATCCAAATCTTCTGCCAACGGCGCGGGACCACATCTACGCCCTCGGAATCGAAAACATCGAGTTGCATCTTGGCGATGGCACTCTCGGCTGGCCGCAAGCTGCGCCTTTCGACGCCATCATTGTTTCCGCCGGCGCGCACGAGATCCCACCGCCGCTCATCGAACAACTCGCGGAAGGTGGACGGCTAGTGATTCCGATCGGTGACCGTCGTCAGCAAGAATTGGTTCTACTCGAAAAACACGGCGGCAAAACCCAACTAACCCGTCACGGCATTTGTATGTTCGTGCCTCTCCTCGGCAAGCACGGATGGAAAAGTTAGCATTTGACGCGTGTGTGGAGTCGGGCTACGCTATGCGCGTGTTGCGAGCAGCCCTAATCACCTGGTTGATTGGATTTGCTTCGCTCTTGACGAGCGTAGCCGGGGAGACTCCTGCCTCCACTTCGCCACCAACCCTGCCGTTTCGGGTGGGGGAAAAACTGCACTACAAAATATTCTGGGGAATTCTCGAGGTTGGCACTGCCACTTTGGAGGTAAAAGAGCTGATCGAATTAGGCGGTCACCCGGCTTACCATATCGTTGGCACAATTATGTCCAACAGTTTCATCTCCAAAATCTACCCTGTAAAATCCACGGTAGAAACGTTTCTCGACGCGGACGGCCTCTATTCCCGCAGTTTCGTCGAAGATCGCCGCGAAGGGCGGCACCAACGGCAGCGAAAAACCACCCTCGATTACGACAGGAAATCCGGGGAAATTATCACGCCGAAGAAAACGAAAACATTTGATCTGCCGGGACCCGTTCAAGACGGATTTTCCACGATCTATTTCTTGCGAACCCAACCGCTCCGACCCAATACCGAACAAAAATTCGCGGCCATCAGCAGCGATAAAGTTGGCGAGGTGACCATGCGCAGCCACGAGAAAAAAATGATATCCATCCTGCACGTCGGGCGGTTTCCAGCCATCCGCGTTGTGCCATCGTCTAACTTTGAAACGATCTTCGCACGGGAAGGCGGTGGAATGACGGTTTGGGTCACTGACGATGAGCGAAAAATCCCCGTGATTATGATTGCCAAGATTGCGGTCGGCAGCGTAAAAGCCGAGTTGATGCGCATTGAAGGAGCCATTCCGACCAAAACGACTTTCTCCGGAGCAACTGCTCCCACCGTCCATCAACCAATCGATAAAACCGGCCTTCGCGGCCGCCACAAGTAACCGATGAAATATCCCAAACTGAATTTCCAGGACGTCAAAACCTATCCACTCCGCCAGCGATCCAGCAAAGTCCAGTTGAAAGACCTTGCCGCGCCTTGGAAACAGGGAAGCTCGTTCCGCCAATTCCTAGATAGGCTGCCGCAAATTCTGGTTGCGAAGGATTTTCGCGCGTTGGTCACCGCCACGGTGAAAGCCCGTCGCAAAAAGAAAACCGTGTTGCTGTGCATGGGCGCGCATCCAATCAAGTGTGGTTTGAATCCGGTCATCAATGATTTACTTCGGCGCGGCGTCATTTCCGCCATTGCGGCGAATGGCGCCGCTGCGATTCACGACTTCGAACTGGCACTGATCGGGCAGACCAGTGAAGATGTGCAGGCTGGTCTGGACGACGGCAGCTTTGGCATGGCGGATGAGACCGGACGATTTTTAAATGAAGCGTTGGCAAGTGGAGTGAAACGAGGGATCGGCGCTGGACGCGCTGCTGGAGAGGCAATTCTCTCCGGAAAATTTCCGCATAAACAACATAGTCTTCTAGCGACCGCAGCCCGGCTTGATGCGCCGGCGACAATTCACATTGCCATTGGTACCGATATCATTCATCAACACCCGACGACGAACGGCGCGACACTCGGGGAGGCGACGTACCGTGATTTTCAGACGCTCACGTCTGTGGTCGCTACGCTGGGTGATGGCGGGGTCGTGATTAACCTCGGCTCGGCCGTGATGATGCCGGAAGTCTTTCTCAAAGCGCTTACGATTGCGAGAAACTTAGGGCATCGAGTCGAGAACTTTACAACGGCGACATTTGACATGCACCGGCTCTATCGGCCTACCGAAAATATCGTCCGACGTCCCACGCATCGCGGCGGGTGCGGCTATTACTTCGTTGGGCATCATGAAATAATGTTTCCACTTTTCGCTGCCGCTGTTATAGATGGACTATGAAATCTGATTTTCCGACTATCACCAAAGCAAGACTTCGCAAGCTACTTTCGAACTTTGCCAGCCAGCGCGTCATGGTCATCGGCGACGTCATGATCGACCAATACATTTCGGGTCGGTGTGGCCGCATCTCGCCTGAAGCGCCCGTGCCTGTCGTGGATGTGACCAGGGAAGATTTCGTGCCGGGAGGCGCCGCCAACACTGCCCGCAACCTCCAGTCGCTCGGCGCGATGGCATCGGTAATGGGTGTGGTCGGCACCGATTCCATGGGCGACCGGCTTGATAAGATGCTGACCGCCCTTGGCATCGGAACCGAAGGGTTACTCGAAGACGACAAACGCCACACCACCATCAAAACACGGATCGTCGCGCAACATCAACAAATTGTCCGGTATGACCGCGAGACGCGCACCGAGTTGCCTGATTGGCTGACCAAGCTGGCCTTGGACCATCTTCACGAAGCAATTTTCGACTTGGACGCTGTTGTTGTCGCCGATTATGCGAAAGGTTTTGTTACCCAACAGCTTTATAACGGAATCGTGCGAGTTACCAAAGCAACAAACAAAGTGATGGCCGTGGACCCGAAGCCACAAAACTACATCCATCTCCGCGATATGACCGTTGCGACACCGAACCGGAGCGAGACATTCGCCGCGGCAGGTATTAACGATCGATTGGCGCATCACTCACCGCTTCATGACGGACCATTGATGCACGCCGGAGAAATCTTGATGCGCCGGTGGCGTCCTAAAATTCTCGTCATGACATTGGGGGAACGCGGAATGTGTTTGTTGCAGAAAGGAAAACGACCGGCTCATATTCCCACGGTCGCACGGGAAGTGTTCGATGTTTCCGGGGCGGGGGATACAGTGATCGCAGCCTACGCTCTGGCGTTGGCGGCGGGCGCAACTGCGATGGAAGCAGCGATTATCGCCAACCATGCCGCCGGGGTAGTGGTCGGAAAGTTCGGCACGGCTACTGCCACTCAGGGAGAAATCCTGGAAAGTTTTGAGCGAGACGAATGATGATGAACCGCGCCGTTTTTTTAGACCGCGACGGAACTATCATCGAAGACCGAAATTTCATCTGTCGCACCGAAGATGTCCAGTTACTCCCGCGCGCGGCGGGCGCGTTGCGATTGCTGGAACGGGCAGGTTATATGCTGTTCATTGTGACCAATCAATCGGGAGTGGGTCGCGGACTTTTTACGATAGAGGACGTCAACCGATTGAACGATCATCTTTGCCGAATACTCGCCGATCGGACAGTCACAATTCACGGCGTTTTTGCCTGTCCACATCACCCGGACGACGGGTGCACTTGTCGAAAACCATCTCCCCAATCGATTCTAGCGGCAGCAAAATCGCATCGGATTGACCTTGCTCAATCGTATATGATCGGCGATCGCTTGTCGGACGTCCAAACGGGCAAAAACGCCGGTTGCATACCGATTTTGGTCGAGACAGGTTTGGGAAAAGATACTCTGGCAAAATCAGCCGATCAACTTCGCGATATACTCGTGATGCCCGACCTCGCTGCTGCCGCGCGGCGGATTGTGAAATCACGGACAACGGCGGTGGCCGCGTGAAACCGTCTGCCATTGTCATCATCCCAGCCCGCTGGAAATCCACTCGTTTTCCCGGCAAACCGCTCGCCGTCATCGCCGGCAAACCAATGCTTCAGCGTGTCATCGAGCAATGTCGCAAGGCGCGACGAATCACGGAGGTGTTCGTGGCGACCGACGATGCCCGTATATTCGCGGCGGCACGGCAATTTGGCGCCCGAGCGGTGATTACGCGTGCCGATCATCGATCGGGGACCGATCGAATTGCCGAAGTCGCTCGAAAGCTTCGAGCCAACATTTTTGTGAACGTCCAGGGCGACGAGCCGCTCATCTCGCCGCGTGCGATTGACTCGCTAGCAGAGTCACTTGCCCGCGATCACGCTACGTTGATGGCAACACTCGCCTGCGCTATCCGGGAATCATCCGAGCAAACCAACCCCAACGTGGTAAAGGTAGTTGTTGACCGCGCAAGAAACGCGTTATATTTTTCCCGTAGCATGATTCCCTTTGCGCGCGACGCCGGGTCCTCCGATAAAATTCGATACCTGAAACATCTCGGCATCTATGCATACCGCCGCTCGTTTCTGTTACGATGGCCGCGATTGAAACCGACCCCGCTGGAGCAAGCTGAGAAACTCGAACAGCTTCGAGCGCTTGAAAACGGCGTGGCCATCCGCGTCCTCGAAACCAAATGGAACTCCGTCGGCGTGGATGTGCCGGGCGATATTCCCCGCGTGGAGGCGCTCCTGTAATCATGAGCACCAAATATGTGTTTATCACAGGTGGCGTGATCAGCTCGCTTGGAAAAGGGCTGACAGCAGCGGCCATCGGCACATTGCTTGAGCATCGCGGATTGAAAGTGACACTACAGAAATTTGACCCGTATCTGAATGTTGATCCAGGCACCATGAATCCGTTTCAGCACGGCGAGGTGTATGTGCTTGACGACGGCGCGGAGACCGATCTCGACCTCGGCCATTACGAACGGTTTACCAATTGCAAACTTTCCCGGCTCAACAACCTCACCAGCGGCCAAGTGTATGAGACTGTGATCCAGAAAGAACGCCGTGGGGATTTTCTCGGCAAGACCGTTCAGGTCATCCCGCATGTGACCGACGAAATCAAACAACGAATCCATTCCCTCGCGCGACAAAGCAAAGCGGACGTGATTCTAACCGAAATCGGCGGGACGACTGGTGATATCGAGGGGTTGCCATTCCTTGAAGCCATACGCGAGTTTGGGCTGGAAGTCGGGTTTGAAAATGTCCTCTACATTCACGTCACTCTGGTGCCGTTCATCAAGGCCGCAGGCGAAATCAAAACCAAACCCACTCAACAGTCCGTTGCCAAACTGCGCGAAATCGGCATTCAACCGCAAATTCTCATCTGCCGCAGCGAACGACCCATCAGCAAGGAAGTCCGCCAGAAAATCTCTCTCTTCTGTAATGTGCCCGTGGATGGCGTCATCGAAGAACAGGATGTCCAGCACTCCATCTATGAAGTACCGCTTATGTTGCAAAACGAGGGAGTGGACGAGCGGGTTTGCCGGTTGCTCCATCTGGATGCGCCCGCAGGCAACATGCGCGACTGGCAAGAAATGGTGCGCAAACTGATCAGCCCGGCTCGCAAAACCCGGATCGCGGTCGTCGGGAAATACATTGATTTGCAAGACAGCTACAAAAGCGTTTACGAAGCCATCACCCACGGCGGCATCGCCAATGATTGTCGCGTGGAAATCAAGCGTGTGGATGCGGAGGACGTTGACAAAGAGGGGGCTGCCAAACATCTCGGCGACGTGAGCGGCATCCTGGTTCCCGGCGGTTTCGGGAGTCGCGGCATCGAAGGGAAAATCAAGGCCGCACAGTTTGCGCGAGAGAAAAAAATTCCCTACCTGGGTCTATGTCTTGGCATGCAAATCGCCACGATTGAATTTGCCCGCAACGTCTGCGGACTTAAAGGGGCGAATTCCGCAGAATTTGACGAGGCAACATCGCACCCGGTTATCACCATGCTCGACAGCCAGCGCAAAGTGACCAAGAAAGGCGGTACCATGCGTCTCGGCGCTCAGAAGTGCAAACTGGTCAAGGATTCGACCGCCGCAAAGCTCTACTCCGCGAAAGAAATATCCGAGCGACACCGCCACCGATACGAATTCAACAATGCCTACCGTGACAAAATGACCGCCAAAGGATTCGGGATCGGCGGCACCACGACAGACGGCGAGCTGATTGAACTGATCGAGTTACGAGATCACCCCTATTTTCTGGCCAGCCAGTTCCACCCCGAATTTCAGAGCAAACCTCTCAAGCCGCACCCGCTTTTCCGAGGGTTTATTGGGGCAGCGATGAAGAGTGGAAAATCAAATGCTTAGCTATCATTGAACCGCCGACTCGCAGAGTCGGCCTACAATGCAGAAATGTTAATTTGTGCGATGTGTAGGCCGCTTCTGCGAAGCGGCGCAATCAATGACACGCCGACTCATCGAGTCGGCCTACATTTATTTTACAAAAAACGCTCTCTGGACGAACCAGTAGAGGGAGAGGATGATGGCCAGCGTGGAGGTGTGGCGATGTAAGATTTTCCGTCGTATGTAGGCCGCCTCTGCGAGGCGGCGATGTTTTATATTGCGCCGACTCGCAGAGGCGGCCTACAATCCAGCCATGGACGTTGCAGACCAAAACCATTTTCCTAGACGGTTGCGTCGGTTGTCATCGTTCGACACTAAGGCCTACCCCATTTTCTTTCTCACGATTTGCATGGCCAGTCGTGTGCGAATCTTGGCGCAAGATAACGTCCATCGCCAATTCGTCGTTTTTTGCGAGGCATCACCAACCAAGGCAAATGTTTGGGTCGGGAAATATGTGCTAATGCCCGACCATATTCACATCTTTGTTTCTGCAGCAGGGCCATCCGCTCTTTCGCGTTGGGTTGGCAGTTTGAAGAAATTCTTGGCCGCTCATTGGCGGCGCGAAGGACTTCGTGGCCCATTCTGGCAGGCAGGTTTCTTCGACCATATTCTTCGCAACAGCGAGAGTTATTCCGAAAAATGGGCATACATCGAAGCTAATCCTGTTCGTGCGGGATTGGTTAAAGAAAACGCCAGTTGGAAATTCGCTGGGGAGATCCACCGGCTCAATTGGTGGTAATTTCGCCGACTCACAGAGTCGGCCTACAATGCAGAAATGTTCATTGGGGCGTTGTGTAGGACACCTCTGCCTGCCCACCGTGATGTTTGGAGGGTGAAGCGGCGATAAAATCGGCCTACATTTATTTTATAAAAAACGCCCGTTGGACGAACCAATAGAAGGATAGAACGATCACGAGCGTGGAAGCGGCAACGACGAATTGGCGGTGGTTGCGGCGCTTGGATAGATACTGGAGTGGATACCAGGCAAGAAGGACGACGATCAACTGGCCGAATTCGACACCGACATTGAAACTTACCAAGGAAATCGCCAAGGAAGATTGTTTGATTCCGAGATTGCCAAGGGTGCTGGCAAAGCCAAAGCCGTGGATGAATCCAAAGCAAAACGTGGTAGCCCAACGCGGGGCAAAATGTTTGCCACGGAGATTTTCGATGGCTACATAGGCGATGCTCAAGGCGATGATGGACTCGGTGAATCGCGTCGGAAGTACAAATATATTTAGCGCGGCGAGTGACAGTGTGACGGTGTGAGAAATCGTAAAAGCCGTGATGATAATCACGACTTCGCGGAGATGTTTACTGACAAGCAAAAGGGAGAGCAAAAATAACATATGATCGTAGCCGGTTAGCAAATGAAAGACGCCGTGCCTGAAAAAATCCCGTGCTTGGGCGACCCGCATTTGGAAGTGTGAAGCCAGGCGGATTTTGCGCAAAGGTTCTCGACTGGAAAACGTGAAGGCGAGTTCCTCTCCCTCGTGCAAAATTCGCGCCGGGCACGTGTAATCTTTGTTGGCCTCAATGAAAATCGAGTATCGAACGTCGAGATCTCCTCCGGTTTTGGGGTAGGGGAACACCAGGATGACGGAGATAAAAACCTTGGCATCCAGAGGGACAATCTCCTGCGGCGGAAGCGCCCGATTGCCGCTATGCGTATGCAATTCCAACTGGATCATTTTCCCAAGCAACGGCTTGCGCTTGACAGACAGTAGCAGATGTTTGCGAATGTACTCGGCGATGATGGGTTCCGCTCTGGAAATTTCTTCACCGCTGATCTGATTGTTCCGATCCAAATCAATCGAGGCGACCGCCGCCAATTCGGGTGCACCGAGGTTCAATTCATATCGAAGCTCGTTTTCCTGAACATGAAGGATGGATTGGGCGAAACCCGGAAAGTAATCGTGAGCGAATCCCGCGATCACCGAGAGCCACGTGACGAGGATCGTTCCGGTGATGTGTTTCATGCGAAAAAGGCTCGCTGTCAATTCTCGCGCTTTGCTTTCAATTGACGAACCGTATTTTCAAACGCCTCCCACTGCAATTCATTCCAAATGACGCCGAGGTTGGTGGTGTCATTCGCTTTGCCGATACAGGGAGAATCGGCACGAAGCCGATAATTTCCGGCGGAATCTTCGACAAAGCCCGGCGCGGCGACGGACAGCGAATTCGCGTCGTGTTGCGAGCTTCGCTGCCACTCGGCGAGGTCGCCGAGTTGGTTGGGGCCATTGGTTTCATCTGTCCCGGGTGTAAACGCAATAGGCCAGCCGGTTCGAGGCCGAAAATAATTGTAATCAGAATTCAACCGATTCCGGCCTCCGCGTAGAGCAGTAGGCTGTAAGAAAAACGCAAAAATGGGTTCCGGCCTGGCAAAAATATTGTTTTCAATGACGAGTCTCCATTGCAATTCCCTCTGAAATCCGTGACGCAGCCAAAACGACGCGTGCCGGAAGTCTGCCGTCCGCTCGCGCGCGAGCAAGGGAGCAACGATGGTGTTATGCTGAAACGTGAACTGACATTGCGGACTGAAGAGAGTGACATTGGTGCCCGACGTGCTAAAGATGCTTTTCTCAATGCTTACCTTTTCCATTCGATTGATGATAATTCCCTCGGAGAGAAACGCACAATTGGTAAACGTAATTGTACCGGTGGGCGCGGAATCTCCGATAGGACCTATTTCGATGGAGCGAAGCAGACCCGGCTCGGACGAGTGCTTGTCGAGGCCGGTAAAAATGATGCCGGAGAAGTTAATCCAGGAATTTGGATTCGGCAGGCGAACAGGGCCCGACACGACCGGCATTGTCCCCGGTGAAGCGGTAATGTCCAGTTTTTCGATTCTCGTCTCGATGAGTTCAGGATAAACACCCTCTCCCAACACAATCAGATCTCCACTCCGCGCCTCTTTGATGGCTGCCTCGAGTGTGTTGGGTCTACCAGTTCGCTCGACGGAAATGGAACGGTTTCCCTTGCTTCTCACCAAATTGATTTTCTCTTGTAATTCTTTCGATTGAGCGACCCAGCCGCCGGCCATCATTTCAATCCGTGGGATTTTATCTTTGGCATTCTCCTCGACAACCTGGGTGTTGGCGAACTTGTCTTTCAATTTCACAATCCCCGCCTGCGCAACCGCCCATTGTTTTGCGTCAAAGCTTGCTTGAATTTGTTTCCATAGTTCGGCTGCCATCATTTCCCGTTGCGCTGACTCGCGTTCATCGAGCCGGCCAAGTGCCACTTTCAAAATGGCTCCTTTGGAGGGATCTATCACCAACGCCGATTGCAAAACGACACGAGCATCGGCAAATTGGCCGTGGTACTGCAATAAAAGGGCGTAGGCGAGCAGTTCATCCGCATTTTTGGGGTCCAACGAAATACGAAACAAATCGATCGCGCTGGCGGGTTGCACGGAGGCCCACGGAATTGGAAGGGAACTCGATCCAAAGGCGGATTTCCGCTCCAAAGTGAAACTATCCGCATCGCCTTTGACAATCTCGCCGGTCTTTACCTCACCCGTGGTAATAGTGATCGACATAGGAGGACTTGGCTTATCCTTCCAGCGCGCCAGGATTGCCTGCTTGAGAATGACAAGCCGGTCCACATCGTTTTGGAAATTGGGAATTCGCTCCTTCAGATCCGCGTCAATGGTCGTGCTCAAAACACGCGCCGCCTGCTGCGCCTTTTCAAATTGCTGTGTCAGAATCAGCGCGGTGATAATCGGCCGGGTCGCCGCCTGGAATCGAGCATCCCGGTCGCGGTCGAGAGTGGCGGCAACAACCACTTGCCGTTCCTCGAACGCCTTTTTATCGTCCAAAGTCTTTTGCCACTCGGTTTTTGCGTTGGCGCGAAGTGTCTCAAAACTCATCACACGGCGCACGAAATCATCGTACAACGAAATGGCTTCGCTGAATTGATTGTTTTTTCGTTTAACAAGGGCTTCCGCGTGTACTGCGGTCCATTTTGCGGCAGCAGTATCCCGGATTCGGGTTCGCTCGGCGTTCAAGAGTTGCCATGCTTGTGTTCCGCGAAACTGATTCGGCCAGGAAGATGCGTAAACAGTATCCGCGTCGCTGAAGCTTCCAGCGGTGAGCAGTTCATTGGCTTGGCTTTGCAATTTGCGGAATGCATTCTCGGCTTGTTCTTCGAGGGTTTTATTTTGGCCAGACGGGGGAGTGGGTGGGGATTATTTCCGTCATTGACAACAATTGGCTGTGGTAGTTGCGGAGGCAGGGGAGAATCCTTTTCCCGAAGGTTTTTTACAAAAAACCACCCGAGCGCCACGGCCAGCGCTACCAAGACAAATGTCGGCATAAACGATCGCTGCGGGACTTCCACGGGCTCGGCCACCGGAGGGGGCAGGGAAGGGGCGGCCAAAAAATTGTCCAGGTCGCGAATCAATTCGGCATACGATTGATATCGCGCGCTGGTTTGTTTTGCCATGGCTTTATGAAGAATCATATTAATCGCCGTGGGAATGGCTGGATTGAATTGTTGGATTGGCGGAAGCGGTGATTGGATGTGGTGGATCATGATCGCCATCGAACTGTCCCCCATGAACGGCGGGCGGCCGGCGAGGAGTTGGTAAAGGGTGGCGCCCAAACTGTAAATATCGCTGCGATGATCCACCGATTCTCCCTTGGCCTGTTCCGGACTCATGTAATACGGCGTCCCCATCACCGTTTGCTTGGTCGTCAGCCCCGCTTCCGTACTGACTTCCTTGGCGAGACCAAAATCACAAACCTTGATGATGCCTTCGGATGTCAGCATGAGGTTGGCGGGTTTGATATCCCGGTGGATGACACCGTGTTTATGCGCATGTTGAAGCCCGTGCGCGGCTTGGCGGATAAGTTCAACCGCTTGACGAGGTTCGAGTCGCTGTCGCGAGCGGAGAAGTGTGTCCAGCTCCATCCCCTCAACAAATTCCATTGCGAAGAAAAGTATGTTTTCCTGTTGGGCGATGTAATAGATTTGCGTGATATTCGGATGATTGAGCGCGGCAATCGCCTGGGCTTCGTGGAGAAAGCGCTGCACAAACTCTTGATCGGCAGAAAGTTTGTGGCTAAGGACTTTGATGGCAACGTAACGGTTCAGCGCCTCTTCATGGGCTTTGAAGACAACACCCATCCCGCCCGCGCCTAGGAGTTGATCGAGCCGGTAATGGCCGAGAAAATCTCCTACTTGCGGGTCGCGTCGGGCGGTGTTGGCAGAGGGATCGTCCGCCATAGGCGATGCTCCTTCGGTCACGAGGAAGGCTTGCCGTCGAGCGGCTCGCCAATGCGGCGCACGATGGTCGTGTGACCGCGCCGTTCCGCCATTTCCTTCTCGACGTCGCGAAGGATCGTTGTGGCGCCTTTGGTGCGAGGGATTTCGAACTCGAAGAGGGTGTTCCCAACGCGAACACGGTCGCCACGCTTAAGTTTGGCGATTTCGACACGTTGATCGTTGACAAAAGTTCCGTTGGTCGATCCCAAGTCAGTGATCACGTAATCGCCATGTTGAATCTGAATGGAACAATGAATCCGCGAGATTTCGTCGTCGGTGATTTGGATATCGGCTTGTTTACTGCGACCGAGGGTGAGGGGTTGATCGCTGAATTCGAGTTTCAGCACCGATCCGTCTTCTTTGCGATAATTGAGAGATGGCATGGTTACGAAGGCGGCTTGCGGTCGGCCTGCTTGACGACCTCGCGAAGGATCGTCGTGTACCCTTTCCCGCTTGCCATTTCTTGCTCCACGTTGCGCAATATGGTTGTCGCACCCTTCGGTTTTTGCATCTGAAACTCGAAGACGGTATTGCCAATCCGCACCTGGTCGCCGTCTTTGAGCTTGGCGAGATCCACCCGAACGCCGTTGACGTATGAACCGTTTGTCGAGCCGAGGTCTTTGATGATGAAATCGCCCTCCCAAATTCGAATGGCACAATGAATCCGGGATATTTCCGTGTCCATGATTTGGACATCGGCATCTTTCCCGCGCCCCAGCGTTAGGGGTTGGTCGGTAAACTCCAACTTTAGCACCGAGCCATCGGTTTTTTGGTAGTTCAGCGTCGGCATAACTCCTTGAACGGTTGCCCATTATACATAGACATACCCACTTCTGCAACAGCAAAGCTGCGTCCTTGAGTTTTTGTGCCTGTCCGACTATAAGTCGATGCGTGAAAATCCTCATGGCTGCCAGTGAAATGGCACCCTTCGCTAAAACAGGCGGGCTCGGCGACGTTCTTGCCGCCCTTCCTCGAGAACTGGCTGTGCGGGGGCATGATATTACCGTTGCGCTCCCCTTTTATCGGTGCGCCCGCGAACCTGCCAAACAAGCCGTCCATACCGGTCATCGGATTACTCTTCCGCTTGGACAACGTCAGTGCACCGCCGACCTGTGGCAATTGACCCTGGCGCCTCGCTTGTCACTGCTGCTCATTCGCCGCGACGAGTATTACGATCGGTCGGAGCTGTACCGCCTGTCGGAACGCGATTACGAGGACAATGCTGAACGTTTCATTTTTTTTTCGAAAGCTGTGGTCGCCGCCTCCACAACGCTCCAACTTCAACCTGATATCATCCATTGCCACGACTGGCATACCGGGTTGGTGCCTCTCTACGCCAGTCTCGCCGATAGTTCTGTCTCACGCGCAAAAACCGTTTTTACGATCAACAATCTCGCGTACCAAGGCCGGTTTTGGAGCTTGGAATTTCCGTTGCTCAATCTTCCAGATAGTTTTTTTAGCGCCGAAGCGATCGAATTTTATGGCCAGCTCAATTGTATGAAATCGGGAATAATCTTCTCCCATCAGATTACGACCGTAAGTCCACGATATTCCCAAGAAATCCTCACCCCGGAACACGGGTACGGCCTCGATCCGGTTCTGCGCAGCCGAATGCGGGACATCTATGGCATCTTGAATGGCGCGGACTATGGCGAGTGGAATCCCGAAACCGACCATCACCTTGCCACTCATTACAGCGCGAGCGACCTTCGCGGAAAAGCCAAATGCAAACGAGATTTACTTCGAGAGTTCGGCCTCGCGCCGACAAACGCTCCCGTCATCGGCATGGTCACCCGCCTGACAGGACAAAAAGGATTCGATATTTTTGCCGCGGCGGCGGACGAATTGCTGGCGCTCGACGCGAGGTGGATCATACTTGGGGCAGGGGAAAAGTATTTCGAAGAAATGCTCACCCGCCTTGCCCTGAAACACCCGCAAAAACTAGCGGTGCGAATTGCGTTTGACAATTCACTCGCCCATAAAATCGAGGCTGGCAGCGATTTTTACCTGATGCCATCCCAATTCGAACCATGCGGTTTGAATCAACTCTACAGCCTTCGGTACGGGACAATCCCGATCGTTCGAGCCACGGGCGGCCTCGATGATACCGTCGAAAACTATGACGAAGCTTCTGGCGCCGGCACCGGAATCAAATTTTATGACTATACACCAGCGGCGTTAGTTGGCACTCTGCGTGGCGCGCTTGCGCTTTACCAAGTAAAACCACATTGGCCGCGACTGCGCCGCAACGCCATGGCGGCAGATTTCTCATGGTCGCGAGCCGCTGAACAATACGAAAAACTATACCTTGGAGAACTCTCTCATGCCTGAACTTCGACGAGACGTTGTCACCGGACGCTGGGTCATCATCGCCACCGAACGCGGCAAAAGACCGCAGGATTTTCCTGCGGAACCGGCCGAGGCCGACAAAAATCACTGCCCGTTTTGTGTTGGCAATGAGGCGCGCACGCCTGCCGAAATCTTTTCGATTCGTCCGCCAAATACCGCTGCAAACACGCCCGGATGGGATGTCCGGGTCGTTCCGAACAAGTTTCCAGCGCTTCGCATCGAAGGCGATATCAACAAGGAGGGGATTGGCATTTATGACCGGATGAATGGGATTGGCGCGCACGAGGTAATCATTGAAACCCCCAACCATGTCGTCGCGTTGGAAGACCAGCCGAATGAAAGCATCGCAAGTGTCATCGAAGCCTACCGATCGCGGATGACCGATCTGCTGCAAGACAAACGCCTTCGGTACATCCTCATCTTCAAGAATGTTGGACTCCATGCAGGAGCCAGCTTGAGTCATGCCCACTCCCAACTCATCGCCACGCCGATCACTCCGCTTCGCGTCCGCGAAAAACTACTCGGTGCGCGGGAATACTATGAATACAAAGACCGTTGTGTTTTCGAGGATATTCTCAAACAGGAACTCCGCGAGGGCGGACGGCTCGTCCACGAAAACAACGATTTTATCAGTTATTGCCCATTCGCCTCTCGGTTTCCGTTCGAACTCTGTATCCTGCCGAAACGGCAGCACCCTGATTTCCACCAAATTACCAAGAACGAAATCCCCTCGCTGGCCGACTCTCTCAAAGTCACGTTAAGCAAACTCTCAAAAGCCCTTGAACATCCACAATACAACCTTTTCATCCATACCGCCCCCGCGCGGTATCCACGCCGCGGCTATTGGGACACGCTCGATGCAGACTTCCGCTGGCACATCGAAATACTTCCCCGCCTGACGAGCATCGCTGGCTTCGAATGGGGCACCGGCTTTTATATCAACCCTACCGTTCCGGAAGAAGCGGCGAAGTACTTGCGCGAACTCGCCGTTTGACACGGAAGGAAACACTTTGCGGCATGGACAAGCTGGTGAGAGGAAGTAAGAAGAGATCTTCGCGACTGATCAATCCGGATTGTTCCAGAGGAAGATATCAAACTTGGCGTTGGTATCGCCGGTTACGAATATAGGGGTTTCGCTGGCGAAGGCAATGTTTTGTCCATCGGCGCTCAAAGACGCAAAGTCGGACAAGAGATTGCCTTGACCGCCCGACGAGCTGGTGCTGACCCTCGTGATGGCGCCTGTCAACGTATCCTTGCGAAACACATCCGCAACTCCGTTGGTATCGCCGGCGACAAGATTGCTGGCACGACTTACAAATGCAACAAAACGTCCGTCGGCACTGATGGATGGCGCAAAAGAGTCTCCTTTGCTTTGCGCGCCGACTGCGTCGGTGCTGATGCGGGTGATGGCGCCGTTTGTTGTATCCTTCAGGAAAATGTCATGCTTGCCGTTGGTGTCGCCAGCAACGAGGTCGTTTGCCTGACTCATGAATGCCACATACCGGCCATCGGCGCTGACTGCGGGCGACCAGGAATCCCCTTTGTGCAGTTCGCCTGTGGCATCGGTGCTTATGCGAGTCACCGTACCGGTCAAGGTGTCTTTCAGAAACACATCCATAAAGCCGTCTTTGTCTTCATTATCGTCAATCAAGTTATCAGACAGGCTTCGAAACGCGACATATCGGCCATCGGCGCTGATGGAAGGTGTAAACGAGTCGTGATTGCTTTCCAAACCCGCGATATCCACGCTTGCACGTATGATTGCTCCGGTCGTTGTGTCTTTCACAAAAATATCGAAGGAACGATTGTCATCCAGCGGCACGAGTTTCTTGGAGTCGCTGACAAACGCTACATACCGGCCATCGGCGCTGATCACAGGATCGATCGAATATCCTTTCCCTTGCAAGCCCGCAGCGTCAGTGCTGGCGCGCAGGATTGCTCCGGTCATAGTATCTTTTACAAAAATATCATGTTTACCGTTTGTATCACCCGGGACAAGATTGCTAGCTTTGCTGGTAAACGCAACGTACCGGCCATCGGCGCTGATCACAGGATCGAATGAATCCCGATTGGATTGAAAGCCGGCGGAATCAGTGCTCACACGGATAACCACACCCGTGTCCGTGTCTTTTACAAAAATGTCGATTTTCCCATTGGTATCACCTGCAACAAGATTTTCTGCGCTGCTTTCGAACGTAACATATCGCCCGTCCGTGCTGACGGAAGGAAAGAAAGAATCACGATTGCCTTCCAAGCCCAAGAAACTGGTGCTGACTCGGATCGTTGCTGGCGCGAGTCGCTCCTCAAGCGTTTCCATGCTCAAGATCCGGGGCTGACGGGCCGCTCGACGAGTGGGGCGTTTGCTTGATAAAGCGGGTGAAATCAAGCCAGTCAATTGGCATAACGTTCGCCACCAGGAAGGTTGGCTCTGTTTTTTGTGGTTCAATGTTGCTCGCATACGATTCGCTTGTGCAACGTCAGGATTTGACGAAGTGCTTCATAGTCAAACGCCCCTGTGATTGCAAGCGCAAAACTCCAGGAGGAGTTCACGATTGACAAACAGAGAGAACCGGGTAGTGTAACTCCGTGCAAATGCACACGCCATTGTTGCGGTTGTGGAGCACGGTTGCGTTGGTCGCGCTGATGACTGCAACTTTGATTGCCGCGGCGAATCACGACCACTCCTCCGCAGCAGGGTCATCGTCACCATTGCATTGTGCAGCGTGCGCATGGCAATCCACCCAAGCTACTGAACCGCTTCAAGAGTCGCTCATCGCCTTCGCGCCGATTGTTTTCCACCCGATTTTTTCCTCTCCTGCAAAATTCGATGGCGACCTCGTTGTCGAATATTATCCCGCTCGCGCTCCACCTGCCGCCTAAACGCAGTTTGCCGTTCTCGTGAAATCTTTCACGGAAGAACTGTGATTAGATGATGCACAAAAGGAGCCTATCAAAATGAAAAAGTTATTCGTAATAGTTGCAATGGTCTGGAGTGGGTGTGTCGTGGCGGGCGCACAGGATACTGATTTGCAGCAGTTGAAACAACAAATGCAACAAATGCAACTTCAGATGAAGCAAATGCAGGATAAAATCAACGCACTTGAAGCAGAGAGGGTAGCGGCAAATGTAGCCCCTGTTACGCCCGCT
This sequence comes from uncultured Verrucomicrobiota bacterium, assembly GCA_964348665.1. Classification (GTDB taxonomy): domain Bacteria; phylum Verrucomicrobiota; class Verrucomicrobiia; order Palsa-1439; family CAYGDP01; genus CAYGDP01. Next base: position 17,036 of record CAYGDP010000016.1, on the reverse strand, counting down.
GCTCAACCGGTTGCGCCTACTGCGAAATGGAACCCGGCGCAACCGGTTCCATTGTTTCGTTCGGGTGGGGCGTATATGAATGTGAGTTTCGTGGGGGACTCGGCCTTCGGCTGGTCCACGGAGTCGGATGTGGAGTCGCTGCAGCGCGGACACCACGATCCGAGCCAGCGTGGATTCACACTGACGAATGCGGAGCTGGAGCTCGATGGCGCAGTGGATCCCTATTTCAAAGGCTTCGCCGCCATTGTAATGGCAGTCGAGCCAGGAGGGGAGACCGTGCTCGAATTGGAGGAAGCGTATTTTCTCACCACCTCGCTGCCGTGGAATCTGCAATTGAAAGGCGGCACATTCTTCACGGAATTTGGCCGGCAAAACTCGCAGCATCCGCACGCGTGGGCGTTCGTGGATCAACCGCTGGTGCTGAATCGTATGTTCGGTGCCGATGGTCTCCGCAACCCTGGGGCACGGCTGTCGTGGTTGGCACCGACACCGTTCTACTTGGAAACGATGCTCGGTGTTTTCAACAGCGACGGCGAAACGACTTTCAGCTTCCGGAATGAGGAGTCCGTGGACATCCACGGCGGCGAGCCGGTAGAACGCGCCCTGCGCGGGCCGCAGGATTTGCTGTTCGTGCCGCGCATCGCCACGTCGTTCGACTTGACCGACACACAGACCATCGTGCTGGGTGCTTCGGGCGCATTTGGCCCGAACAATTCGGGTTCGAGCGCCGACACGCAGGTGTATGGTGCCGACCTTTACTGGAAATGGAAACCGACGAACGCCGACAAAGGGTTTCCGTTTGTGTCGTGGCAAACCGAAGCGCTCTATCGTCGTTACGAAGCGGCCGTACGAACGACGCCTGATGACCCGCCGGGAAGTGCGGTACCTCTGTCGCGCGAGTCACTGAGCGACTGGGGCTTCTACTCGCAACTGCTCTGGGGGATCAAGCCGCGATGGGTTGCTGGGCTGCGCGGAGAGTTTGTCAGCGCCGACGAAGCGGAGTTCGACTCGGAGATTCGGCTCGATCGAACTCGTTTCTCGCCGAATCTGACGTGGTATCCGAGTGAATTCTCGCGCGTTCGGCTGCAATACAACTTTGATCATCGCCAGGATTTTGGCGATGACCACTCGGTTTGGTTGCAGTTCGAGTATCTGCTGGGAGCGCACGCAGCACATAAATTCTAAATATAAGGAGATCAATAAAATGAAAAGTCTATTGATAATTCTGTTTGCTTGTTCGTGTTTAAGTGGGGTAGGGGAGGCCAAACTCAATGTCGTTGCCACCACGCCTGATTTGGGCGCGTTGGCGACGGAGATCGGTGGCGACCGCGTGGAGGTCAAGGTGTTGGCCAAACCAACCGAAGACCCCCATTTCGCAGATGCTAAACCAAGCCATATTGTCACTCTCAACCGCGCCGACGTGCTCATCGAAGGCGGGGCGGAATTGGAAATAGGGTGGCTGCCCGCATTGCTGGAAAGTTCGCGTAACGTTAAGATTGGTGCAGGGGGACCGGGTCGCATCGTAGCCTCGCGGGGGATTACGATGTTGGAAGTTCCTACGAGCTTCGACCGCTCCAAAGGCGACGTACACGCGCTCGGCAATCCTCATTTTCTCCTCGACCCGCTGAACGCCAAGATCGTTGCCGGCCAGATTGCGGAACGGTTTACGCAGTTGGATCCCCCGGGCAAGGAGAGTTACCAAGCAAAACGTGCCCAATTCGACTCCGCACTGGACGCCAAGCTCGGCGAATGGCAGAAACGACTTGCACCCTATCAAGGCGCCAAAATTGTTACCTACCACCGGGATTTCCAGTATTTCGCGAATCGGTTCGGGCTGGAAGTGATTGAAACACTCGAGCCCAAGCCGGGAATCCCGCCGTCGGCCGCGCACTTGGCGAAGGTTATTGAGAAAATGAAAGTGAACGGAGCGAGGGTGATTTTGATTCAGCCGTTTCAAAGTCACAAGACCGCCGAATCAGCGGCGCGGCCGACCAACGCCAAGGTGCTGGACTTTCCCCAGCAACCGGGAGCGATCAAAAATACCGAGACCTATATCAAGTTGATGGATTATCTGGTGGGAACGCTCGCCAGCACGCTGAAGGAGAAACCGTGAGTGAAATATGGGACGTGATGAAGTGGCCACTGGCGACCTGTCTTTTGTTGCCACCACTTTTGGTTTATCTGGGGCTGCACGTAGTTCAGCGCGGAGTGATTTTTGTGGATCTCGCGTTGGCGCAAGTGGCGACCCTGGGAGCATGTCTCGCGTTATTCATTGGACATCTCACCGGAAACGCGATTGACCTGCACGATCCGATTACGTTTTGGATTTCCCTGGCGGTAACGCTGATCGCGGCGGCGTTGTTCAGCGTTTCACGCGGGAGTGTGAAACGGCAAGTACCACAGGAGGCGATTATTGGCATCGCGTTTGTGGTGGCGGCCGCGGGGGGGATTGCGTTGTTAAGCCAGGTAGAAGGCGGAAGCGAGGAGGTGCAGAATTTACTGGTGGGAGAAATCTTGACGGTGACACGGGAAGAAGTCTTCCGGCGCGTGGCATTGTTCGGCGCGCTGGCAATATTCTACGCGGCGTTTCACAAGAAATTCGAGCTGATCTCGTTTGACCCCCAAAAGGCGGAGGCTTCCGGATTGCGCATACGAATGTGGGACTTTTTGTTTTATGCCGTGTTCGGGTTGGTGGTGGTAAGTTTTGTGCGCGTGGCAGGGGTGTTACTGACCTTTTCGTATCTGATCGTGCCGGCGGTTTGCGGAGTTTTACTGGCACGAACACTGATGATGCGATTGCTGATGGGGTGGGGGATTTCTGTGGGAGCGAGTCTGGTGGGGTTGTGGGCATCGTATCAGCTGGATTTGCCAACGGGCGCGGCCATCGTTTGCGCGCTGGGTTTTGTTTTGGGAATGGTTAGTATTGCCATCGTCGCTCGGAGACGTTAGAATACGGCGCATGGCTTTGCACCTCGCTTTCCTTTGGCACATGCATCAGCCGTGCTATGTCGACCCCGCATCCGGCAAGGCGATGCTCCCTTGGGTGCGCCTGCACGCCACCAAAGGCTACCTCGACATGATCGCCTTGGCCGAAAAATTTTCGAAATTGCGCCTCACGTTCAATCTGACTCCGGTCCTGGTGAAGCAACTCGAAGAACTGGGCAACGGACAGGTCCGTGACGAGTGGGGGGAATTGGCAGCCACACCCGCCGAGTCGCTGGACCGGGAATCGAAGCTGAAAATGTTGGAGCATTTTTTCTCAGCGCCGCTCGATACGATGATCATGAGTTACCCGCGCTACAGCGAGTTGTGGTGGCGGCGTGGCCCGACGTTTCAGGCGGCGCAAGCCGATGAAGCCATTGCCGGGTGGGACGCACAGGATTGGCGCGATTTGCAGGTATGGCAAAATCTTGCCTGGTTCGGGTTTACAGCCGACGAAACCTATCCCGAAATCTCCGAGCTGAAGAAGAAAGGCGAAAAGTATTCTGAAGACGATAAAAGAATCGTGCTGCAACGCCAGATCGAGGTCGTGAAATCGGTGTTGCAACGATATCGGAAACTTGCGGAAGAGAAACGAATCGAACTCACAACGACGCCATTTTATCATCCCATCCTGCCGTTGTTGATTGATACCGAAAACGCACGCCGGGCGATGCCCTGGAGCACGTTGCCGCCTCGGTTTGCCTTTGCCGAGGATGCGAAACAGCAACTCGCGCGCGCCGTATCGCAGCACGAGAGAGTGTTTGGCCGTAAACCGAGGGGGATTTGGCCGGCGGAAGGGTCCGTTTGTCCAGAAATGCTTCCCATCCTGGAAGAGCAGGGGATCGAATGGTTTGGAACGGATCAGGAAATTTTATATCGTAGTACGCCGGATCGCTGGCCCAACACTTTGTATCAACCGTATGAATGCCTGGATGGTGAAGGAAGGGCGGTCGGCGTGTTCCGTGACCGCGACCTGTCGGATTTTATCGGATTTGTCGCTTCCCGTAATCCCCCGGATGTTGCCGCGCAGGGTTTTATGAACAAGCTCGAGCAGATTCGTCAACGCGCTGCCGCCGATAAAAATGATTTGCTGGTGAATGTGATCCTGGATGGAGAAAACGCGTGGAATCATTTCCAGGACGGCGGGAAGTCGTTTTTAGAGCAACTCTACGGGGCATTGAGCGAAAACAAAACCATCGTCACCACAACGGTTTCCGAGTATCTCGAATTCAATCCGCCACAACGGCAACTGGCGCGACTCCATACAGGCTCATGGATCAATGCGGACTTTGACATTTGGATTGGTGAAGGAGAAGAAAACCGAGCATGGGAGTTGCTCGGACAAGCACGGCGATTTTGGCAAACCAAAGTCAGTCGCGGAGAAGCAACCAATCAACAAGCTGCACTTGCGCAAGAAAGCTTGTTTGCCGCAGAAGGCAGTGATTGGTTTTGGTGGTACGGCCCGGATTTTTCTGTCGAAGAAGACCTGATTCTTGATCGTCTCTTTCGCAGTCACTTGCAAAATGTCTACCGCGCCTTGGGATCGAATCCTCCCGGAGTGCTGGATTCACCAATCTGTCGCGCAGATGTGGCACACGTCACACAATCTCCAACTGGTTATATCGAGCCAACCATCGATGGATTGGCAACGTCGTTTTACGAATGGCAAGGAGCTGGCAAATTCGTGGTCAGCACTGGCGAAGGGCAGGCTACCATGGCGCGGAATGATCACAGAATCCGGGCAATTTATTTTGGGTTCAGTCCCGAGCATCTTTTTTTGCGCGTTGACCCTGCGCAAGGTCCCATTGATTTACTCAAATTGGCAGTTCGATTCCATTTTTTCCAACCGCGCAATGTCGTGCTGCAATTGTCCCGGCCAGATGAAAATTCAGATCCGCTCATTCAGTTGGTTAGCAGCCATGACGGGATTCATTTCGAGCCGGAAGGCGTTCATCAAGGAGCGGTCAATGGAGAGATTATCGAATTAGCGTTGCCTTTCAATCTCCTAGGCTTTCGACAGGATTCGGAGGCAGCTTTTGTCTTGCAACTGTACGACAATCAATTGGAACTCGAGCGATATCCGGCACATGGACAGATTAAATTTGTGCTTCCTGGTCCGGAGTTCGCATCAAAAGTTTGGCAAGTTTAACTGCCAAACCAAACCAACCACAATTCGCACTACGACGCTTACCCCACCTAGATATCACTACATAAGAAACATTGTGCGAATATAATATAATGGAGTGTAATCGCTTGGTTAGTTCGCGATTCCCATCCATTTATGACCCGGCCCGCTGTCCAATTTTACATTCCGTACAAACGGCCAATAGATCAACAGCGCTTTCCCAATGACTTTCTCATCCGGAACAGGCCCCCAATAGCGGCTATCAGAACTGTGACCGCTATTATCGCCCATCATAAAATTCGTATGATTCGGGACGTTATATGACGGCTCGCTTTCGGCCAGATGCCCACCCTCCGGTCCATATGTAAATCCTCCGTAACCATCCTTTCGAGAAAAAATCCGCTGGTACGCTGGCCGACTATTTGCCAATTGACCGTTCACTTTTAAAAATGGCGGCTCGACCGTCAGCTTGTCCCCGCCCACACCATTGAGACGTTTGATATAGAACTGCCCTGGATTGGGACAATCCAAGTCGTTTGTATCGAACACAACGATCTCGCCCCGACGTGGTTTTCGAAAATTATAGGTAAATCGCTCGACCAACAGATGATCGCCCGCATCAATCGCTACTCGAAAAATCAGATCCCCGGCGTTTACTGGTCGGCGCCGCATTTGACTGGAAACCTTTTCAAATTCGTATCTTGTAATCGGCAAATTATATTCCACGCCGCCAACTTCGAACCAAACGGATTTAGTCTCCAGCAAACGTAGTCTGCCCCTGGAAATACCTACGTCTCGCCGATTGATTTCTTTTACACTGTAGGGATCAAAAATCCCGTCACGTTTAGCGACAACTTCCAAATATTGCCTTCCCTCAATCACCGCATCCCATAGGCGCTTCGGCCACCAAGGAAGCGGACTGTCGCGCATCTCGACCTCAATCCCAAACAACGTAGGAAACATCGATGCGGTGGGAATTTTGAACGGCATCACCCAGAACGTCCGGATTCCACCAAACGCCACAATTGCTGCCACCAATATTACGTCTACGAATTCCTGAAATCGCGCGTATCGATGACGCGGGAATATTTTTTCCTCCTGCTTAACCAATTGCTCGATTGCCTTCTCGCATCCGGTTTTTGACCGGTCCGCCAACGCGCCGCGCAATTCCCCAAGCGTTTTCTCGTAGAGCTTCACCTTTTCCGCGACAATTACGTCACGGCTGGCCTCCAGCGTCAATACGCTCTCTTTCAGCCGCCGACGCAGTCGCCGACGCTCTCGCCACGTGAGATTATCGCTTACCATTCCCCCACCCCATTCCGAATCGACTTTTTCAACATAAGACTCGCAAGCTATCATCCTGCGACGCGCCATTCAATTCAGAAAAACATTCCAGTGATCAAGCAACGGAACGGCCAGTTTCAAGTTTACCAATGAACCGGTGGCTGTGCTTTTCCTTCTTGCGACGCTATCACAGTCGGGTTAATCTGAACTCACGATCATGGTCACTGCACGTCTTGCCTATCGCGCTGCCACGGAGATTTCGCCGCGGCTGCTTTGGAAGAGCGCGTATCTCTACGCCTACAAGGGCGCAAAAGCGATCCATGCCTACAAACGACGCATGAAACGCGGCGAGTTGTATCCCCCGTTCATGTTCATCGCGCTAACCAATACCTGCAATCTGCGCTGCAAAGGTTGCTGGGTCGAGAAGGAAGGTACGGCGTTTCATCTGCCCACCGACGACCTTGACGCGATCATCGAGACTGGCAAGAAACACAACGCCTACTACTACACACTGCTCGGCGGCGAGCCGTTCCAATACAAGGATATCTGGCCGATTTTCGAACGTCACCGCGACTGCTATTTTCAGGTCATCACCAACGGCATGTCGTTCAATGAAACCAACGCCCGCCGGTTGCGCGACGTTGGCAACGTTACGCCGCTCATCAGCATTGACGGTTGGGGCGCGAACAACGACGAACGCCGCGGCGACGGCGTCTTCGAGATTGCCGACCGTGGTCTCGATGAGCTGCGCAAAAACAAGATCCTCTTCGGCCTCGCCACAACCATTACCAGCAAAAACATGGACGAGGTTTTGAGCGACGAATATTTGCAGCATTTCATCAAGAAAGGCGCTCTCTACATCTGGTATTATGTCTATCGCCCCGTGGGCGAACATTCGCACCCTGAATACTGCGTTTCACGTGAGCAGATGATCGAACTGCGCAAACGAATGATCGCTCAACGCCGCAAACACCCGATTCTTATCATTGATACTTATTGGACGGCAACCGGCGAAGCGTTTTGCCCTGCTGCAATGGGACTCGGTTTTCACATTGGCCCACGCGGCAGCATCGAGATTTGTCCCGCGCTCTCCTTTGCGCGCGAACTGGTCAGCGACAACAACCGCGACGTGTATAAGACGATCAACGAAAGCGAATTTCTGCGCGGCTTCCAGAAATTTGTCAAAGATCGCACCAAAGGCTGCGTCATTCTTGAGAACCCGCAGGAGCTTGTTGCCTTCCTGCACAAACATGGCGTCCGCGACTTCAGCACTCGCAATGCCTTTGCCGAAATCAACTCCATCACGCCGCGCCACAGCCAACATCTCCCGGAGGCAGAAATCCCCGAAGACCACTGGCTTTACCGCCTCATGAAAAACCAGGTCTTCTTCGGCATGGGCGCGATCGGGTAGAAATGCCACGCCTATTCATCATCGCTGGCCCAAATGGCGCTGGCAAAACCACCTTTGCCCAACGGTTTCTGCCGCACTACGCTCACTGCCAAGAATTCGTCAATGCTGACCTAATTGCCAGTGGACTTTCACCATTTGCGCCCGACGCCGCAGCGTTCCGAGCGGGAAGATTGATGCTCCAACAAATCAATACACTCGCCCAACAACGTCACGACTTTGCTTTCGAGACCACACTCTCGGGCAAAACCTACCTGCCTATCCTGCGCCGTATGAAGCGGAGCAGCTACACCATCACGCCCTTTTTCCTGTGGCTACCGGAAGTCGAGCTTGCTTTATCCCGAGTCGCAGGCCGCGTCCGCCTCGGCGGCCATTCAGTACCAGAATCAGTGATCCGCCGCCGATTCTCAAGAGGGCTGCGTAATTTCCTGGGGCATTATCGCCCCCTACTGGATTCGTGGATACTCTTCGACAACTCATTACAAGATCCACAAGTCCTCGCCTCGGAAGAAAACAAGAAACTTCATGTCGCAAATCCCGATTTATTTGCTAAGTTATCCAAGACCGCAGGAGAAAAATGAAAACGAACGGCAAAAAGAAAGTGGCGCAGTCATTGTTTCAACAGGCAGAGCGCGCGCTGCGCGAGGCCGTCGCCGAAGCGATCGAAACGCATCGGCGCGCAGGCGAACCCATCTCAGTCTGGCAAGATGGCAAGGTCGTGCGCTTCGTCCCATCGTCGCCTGCCGTCCGCGAAACCCGCGCGCCCTATCGTCACCGCGCCCCAAAAGCTCGCCCATGATTCATCCCAAAACCCTCAAAAACCACTGGCTCTACCGCCTCATGAAAAACCAGGTCTTCTTCGGCATGGGCGCAATTGGGTGAGTAACGTTAAATCGTCCCGCCAAACGACGCGGCGGGCAAGGCTCGTCGTCTTCGTTCTTGAATCATCAAACCACGATTACACACCAATTCGCGTCTATTCGCGGTTAGAAATTTCTGCAATGCCCCGACGGTGAAGATCAATGGATAGAGTTTTTCGTAATACCAGAGCTTGGCGAAGTAAAACCCAATTGGCGATGGCTCGAAGACGCGACCGCCATCGGTGCGCTCGATGAGCCAGCGGACGCCTTGTTCTGTAGCCGCGGGCGATGACCGCGGCAGGCCGCCCTCAGCGCGGGCGGCTACAAACACCAGCGCCCCCACTGCTAGCGCCGTTTCCTCGATGGATGACGGCACCCCCTTGTCCCCGCCCCAACCGCCGTCGGGGTTTTGAGCCGAAAAAAGCCATTTCTCGCCAGAAGATCGAATGTCGAGGATTGAGGATTGCTGTGTGCCGTTGCCATCTTCCATTTTCAATCTCCCACCTTCTAATTCGCGAAGCGCAACCAGCACCCGAGCTGTCCCATACGTCAGATTTTCTTCGTTCGCCGCATACTGATTTCCAAACCACAAGGCCGGCCAGGCACCGTCTTCACGTTGCGTCCGCCCTAGATAACGTAGCGCGTTTTCAATTGCCGTTTGAATCCGCACTTGAATCGGTGGGGGCATCTCATCGTGCCAGGCCAGCCACGCGCGAATCGCGTGCGCCGTCAAATCCGGCCCGCTGCGGTCGAACGGCAATGTCCCCCACCCTTTGCAAAAAGTCGGGATACCACCATCGGAGTTTTGCAGATCGAGCAGCCAGCGAACGCCAAGCTCTACCGATGGAATAATGGAAGGATGAGGCGTTGGAGCGCTGGAGTTTGAAGCTTGGAGTTTCTTTGGAGTTTGCCCGTCCTCTGCGGACGAGGTCTCGCCACGCTGTTTGGCGGAGAGTTTGGTGTTTGGAGTTTCCGCAGGCGCGGTGAGTGCCCGTAGGGCGATCAACGCGCCTGCGGTATCATCCGCATCGGGCACGCCTCCGCTCAAATCCGTCCACGCCCAACCGCCGGGCGCGGCGTTTGTATAAGGATGCAGCTCGCGATGTTGTTGGGTCAGAAGCCATTCAACAATTCTGTCGCAATCTTCCATCTTCCATCTTTCATCTTCATTTCTTTCCATTGCTTCCACCGAAAGTATCGTCACCCAAGTCGCCAGATTGCTGTCAATCGGCCAGCTTCCATCCGGGCGAACCGTTCGAGCCAGAAACTCGACGCCACGCCTCGCAACGGGATGATCTTGCAAGCCTATCGAAGCCAGCGACATCGTGACAAAACTCGTGAGCGGCACCGCTTCCAAAAACCCTCCGCTGGCAGGTTGGATTTTTTTTAGAAGTCGCAGAGTGGATTCGCGCGTCGAGTCACGAAGCACGCGGGTAACGGGATTTCGGGTTGGCAAATGGTGATGCCGCGCTTGGCCGACGGCGATCAGCGCCGGGAGCGCGTAGCTGACCACAGGCAGTTGCAACCACTTCCACCAATGCGGTGGACACGCCGCCAGCTCAAATGGCAACGGCTTTACCATATCCCACGGCACTTTTCTCGCCAGTGCACACGTTGTCAGAATTGGTACGGAGAAGGTGCGATCTTTGCCGTAACGGGCAGCAATCGAACAAGAAAGAGCGCTCGGGTCTAGGCTGCCCGCTTGTTTCGCCAGCCACGATTCTGCTCTTTGCACGCTGTTATTGTAGGCCGCGTCACCTGACGCGGCGGTTCGGGATTCGCCGCGTGGGGTCACGCGGCCTACACCAAACGCCGCCCACGCAAGCGTGGTGGTGCTGATGTTGCTAAGGCTTTTGGTCGTATCCCCCCAGCCGCCATCGGCATTCTGATTTTTCGTGAGCCAATCCAAGCCGCCATGAATCAATCCTGCATGACGCTCGCGATCCACGAGCGCGAGCGCCACGACTGCCGTCGCTGTCGAGAGAGCGCTGGAGGAAAGCTCGCCTTCCCAGTGGCCGTGCGCCGCGCGCATGGATAAAAGCTTTTCTTTGGCGCGAGCCAAAGTCTCTTCAACGGCGTTGCTCGTTAAGATCATGCGCGCGGAATGTCCAATTTCCAATAACCAAGTTCCAAATAAATTCCAAAATCCAAATTCAAATACTCGAAACCAATAAATCAATTAGGCTCATTGGTATTTTGTCATTTCTTGGACATTCGACATTGGTCATTGGACATTTTAGCTTACAGGCTAAGATGCCCCAACGCCAGCAATCCGTAGTAGGTGTATTCGACATCGAGCGCATCGTCGGCCCAATATCCGTGAAACCCACCGTCGTTGGTCCAGAGTGAATCCACAAAATCCAGGCATGGTTCTTTTATGCGACTGATGTCCGCCTGCATCCCAACAAGCGCGTGTAATGCGGTGGCGGTGGAAAGCAGGTCTGGCATCGGAGCTTTGGGTAGCGCGAAAAATCCACCGTCGGCATGACAACGCGCGAGCAACCAGGGAGCGACTTCGGGCGGGATCGGTGCGCCAAGTTGGCGAAGAAGTGTCGCTGCGGCGGCAGTCGCGGTGGTCGTACCTTCGGGCATGTTGGGGTGATTGCTATAAACGCCGTCGCGCGTGCGAAGCGAGTCGAGGCAACGCGCGATACCTTCGGTATTTGGCATTGCGCCTTGCAAATCTTGGTAAGCGCCCCATGCCAGAAAACAGCCGTAGGTTGTTCCGAAGCCAGCGCCGAGGGTTTGGTTATAACCACCGTCGGGAGTGCGATACGCTTCAATTTGCCGTGCAATAATCTCGGCAATACCCTCCGGCCAATGAGTTTTCGGAAATACCGACCAACATCGGGCAAGGCAGCAGAGGTGGATGAAATCGAGGTTTTCGGTTGAGGATTGAGGATTGAGGATTGAGGATTGCGATTTTCGATCTTCCACCTTCCATTTTTGAAGGAATCTTTCCAGCCGCTCTTCATCCAATTTTTCTTGCAGCGCGACGAGGCAATCCACTCCAAAGACGGTGTAGTAAAGGTCGCTCGAACCCTTGCGGTCTTTAAATCCGCCATCTGGATTTTGTTGTGCGTGGACGAATTTTTTGACCAGATCGGCGGATTCGCCCAACTGGTTGGGCGCCAGTCGTGCCACTTGCAACATTTCGAGGCGGAGACTCATGGCTTAACGATATACGTCGCGGCGATCTCCTATCGCGATGACTTCAACTATCTGTTTTTGGTCATTGATCAGATAGAGTATGCGGAAATCGCCGACTCGAATGCGATAACCATCGTGACCATGGAGTTTCTGAACGCCAAATGGCCGAGGCTCATTTTCTAAACTCAGAAGCTTCGTCGTAATACGGCGATGCACTTTCGAAGGGAGCCGATCCAGTTCCTTCTCCGCCGTGCGGTGCAGGATGACTTGGTAGGACATCGCAGGTCATTTCTTAGCGCGCGACGACAAATACTCTCGCAGCGGACGACCTTGCTCATGCCGGCGGTGTTCGATGGTGGCGATGTCGAGGAGGTCTTCTCGGAAGGTGGGGTCATGGAGCAAAAGCTCTACAACGCCTTCTCGCTCGGCAGGTTTTAGTCGGCGGAAAGTTTTGTAAACAGCTTCGGCTTTTTCACGCACCACGTTTGTCATACGCCACACCTTAGCATCTACCGCGCAACCTGCAACTGATTTTCGGTTGTGCCACTTGCAGCATTTCGAGGCGGAGACTCATATCCCAATCGGGAGCGTACGCACGCGGATGCGGCTTTCTTCAAAGACAACAACGCACCCTCGCTCGATGTCTTCTACCAATGTTGCCAGATTTGCCTTCAAAAGTGCAATTTGCCGTTCCGGCTGGCGGTCGGTTCCTTTTCGAAACAATATGACCGACGGCTTAGTCTCCTGACGTAAGGCAAGTATCGTTCCGAAATCCGTATCGGCAGATATTAGAGTTCGATCTTCACGAGCGGCTCGATCAAAAATTTCCGGGTCTTCCGCTGCTTGCAATCCATATTCGCGGACGTGGACAGCATCATATCCCTCGTTCCGAAGAGCCGCCGCGATTGCAGGCGAAACCGCATTATCTACCAAGAATTTCAAGCCGCATTGACCAGTGGAAGTTGCCGCTCGCACACCGCTTCTGCCGCATACCGTAGAGCCTCTTGAAGATCTTCGGGCTGGAGATCGGGGTAAGCCTTAAGAATATCCTCATGTTTCATTCCGTCAGCGACCATCGCAACAACTGTGGCAACAGGAATTCGCAGGCCGCGAATGCAAGGCACACCACTCATCTGCTTTGGATTAACCGTGATCCGTGTAAATCTCATGGTATTCTACAGTACCACAACAACGGTTACGCTGCCAACGCAACTGAATGGCCCAGCACTTTAAGCGCTTGCTACGCGACTCGCCGCGTTCTTCGTCTCGAACTCTTTGCACCAGCCCTTAATTTCCGTCTCGTTGAAAATCTTGCCGATGACGCGGCGCAGGAGTCCTTTAAGGTTCGCGCTGCTTACTTCGCGGAGCGAACGGATGGCTTCCTCTTTGTAGCTTTCGAGCAAAGTACGAGCGCGCTCGTCAGCTTTTAGTTCGATGTAGATGGCTTCGATTTGTTTGGCGGTGATATTGGACGCGGTCGCCCGGCGCCAGAGAGTATTGAGCAGTGCCTTTGATTCGCCTTCTGCGCGTTCGTACGCGATCGCTAATAGGAGGCTAAGGCGCATTTTGGAGATGTCGTCGGATTCCGACCCAGCGCCATCGCTTAGGTCGTCGCGGATTTGATAGGCGATGCCAAGCGCTTCGCTGTACGTGGTCAGCACCTCGCGTACCTCTTCGTGGCGACCCGCGAAGATCGCGCCCAATTGCAACGCCACGTCGAAAGCGGGAGCGGTTTTCTGCCGGAAAATTTCGAGCACATCGAGTTGGCGAAGCGGTTCGGGGTCACGCGCCCATTTCAGTTCGATCCCTTGGCCGCGGCAAAGCTTGCGGTGACCTTCGACCGCTGCTTGAAGCATTTGGGCTTTGCGCTCGGCAGGAGCGGAGGTTGCGCCGATCATACGCCAGCCTTCGCCGATGAGAAGATCGCCGACGTTCAGCGCTATCGCAAGGCCGTGTTCCTCATGCAAAGTTTTTTCGCCGTAGCGGGTCTTGTCATCGTCCTCGATGTCATCGTGAATGAGCGAAGCTTTGTGGAAACACTCGACGCAAACGGCGATCTTTCGCAGGTCTTCCGGCATGGGTGCATCGGGAGAATCCCGGAGTGCTTGGAACGCCGCGACGGCCAGGAACGGCCGCCAACGTTTACCGGCGCGCAACAGCCATTCGCGCGCTACTTCTTCCGCTGCGCCTTCTGGTTTGCCCATGATTTGCAGGAGCGACTCGCGCGAGAACCAGCTTTCGACTTCTTCGCGCAGCGCTGTAAGATCGAGACGACGAGTCTTGTCGTCGCTGGTCAGGTGGATCGTGTCCCAGACCCAGTCGAGATCCACGGTGGTATTGATGCAATCATCTTGCAGCAAGGGGATCGCAACGCCGGGAATTGCGGCGGCCTCCATGTAAGGAAAAGCTTTTTCCAGCACCGAGAGACAGGAGACACCGACGATGGCCTCGATTTTGCCCGTCTGAATCATCGCCATGACGATCGCCGATCCTTCCGCGACCAGAACCGGGTAACCGAGCCGTTCGGCCTCGACCTGTAAATCCTGTATTGAACAGAGGCCGCATTGCTTACAGAGCAGCCCGAACTCATCGAACGGCGCCGGACATTTTTCCTCGATGCGGAGACACTTGGGCAACAGCAAGAGGCGTCGCTCGAACGGGATACGCGCCAGCGATTCACGCCAAAGTTCGTTGTTGATGAGCACACCGACATAATCCCGATAAATCGGATTTGTGTTGGTCTGCGCGACGAGTTGATCGGCCAACTGACGCAAATCGGCGACGGGAACAGGCGGCACCATCGAGCCATCCGCGATGAATCGGCGAACGCTTTCGAGCAGGCGATCGCGCTCGAATTTCGTCTGCGGAATATTTTCCTTGGGCGCGCGAATCCGGACAGGCGCGACGGGCCGCGGCAAAGTAAGTGTTGGGGCAATGGCGGTGCTCATTTTGGCTTGCTGCTTCGACCTCTTTTACGCTCCCGCCGTTCGAGGAGCAAGCATGGATTTCCGCAAGTGGATGCAATTGATTACAAAATAATGATGCTTGCGACTTGGCGGTGGGTCCGCTAATGGTCCGCCAAGGTTGAACAAAAGATGCCTCGCTCTCAAAAACACAGACGGAAAGTAACGCCGAAAGCCTCGAAGGGCAGATACTCCAAGCGCAATCAGGTTGCCTCTTTGCGACTGCGAAAAACCTCCGCCCACGAGAAGTATAAGGTAACCGGTTACGCCGCAAGCCACGTCCGAGAAGTTGCGCCAGATTACGGTCTGTCCGCGAACAGCATCATTGAAGGAGACGCGCTGACCGAGCTAAAAAAACTTCCTTCTAACTGCGTTGACCTCATTTTCACGTCGCCGCCGTACGCTGACAGGCGCAAGGGAACTTACGGGGGTATCCCTCCGGAAAAGTATGTTGAGTGGCTCATGCCCATCGGTGCTGGATTGCTGCGCGTATTAAAGCCAACGGGGTCGTTTGTCCTGAACATCAAAGAGAAAGCGGAGAATGGAGAGCGCCACACTTACGTGATCGAATTGATACTCGCGCTCCGCAACCAAGGGTGGCTTTGGACGGAGGAGTATATTTGGCACAAGCGAAACTGCTACCCTGGCAAATGGCCGAACCGATTTCGCGATGCGTGGGAGCGGTTGTTGCACTTTACAAAGTCCAGGCACTTCGCGATGTATCAAGACACCGTGCGCGTACCGATGGGCAACTGGCGGCACGCCCGGTTACGAAAGCTCAGCGAGACTGATAAGATACGCGACACCTCGAAAGTCGGCAGCGGGTTTGGAAAAAACATTTCAAACTGGATCGGACGAGAATTGGCGTATCCAACCAATGTCTTGCACCTCGCAACCGAATGCGCGAACCGTAAACACAGCGCGGCTTTTCCAGAAGAGCTCCCCTCATGGTTCATCAAACTCTTTACGAAGCAAGGCGACCTCGTGCTCGACCCTTTCATCGGCTCTGGCACAACTGCAATCGCCGCCGCCAAGTTAGGCCGCGACTACATTGGAATTGAAATCAAACCCGAGTACTGTGAGCTTGCACGCGATAGCATTCGCAAAAAAGTCGGTGAAACACTTTGGAATCACACACAGCCAAAATCTGAGAAATCTTATGCCCATCAACCCTCAGCAGCTTGAAAAAGAAATTGAAACTTGTCTCGAAAAGTTTTACGCCAGCCGACTCGAAGGGCTGAAAAGCTTGAGCCTAAAGAAAATACTCAAGAAGAAAAATCCGTATCTCTATCGCGCCTTGGGCATCGAGAAGGCGTCTGAAATCGTCGAGCAAATCATGGCAGCGCACATCACATCGTCAGACGAGACGATTTTTGGCAATGTTTTTTTCGAGCCGACGGCAAAGCTAGCCGCTGACGGGCAAGTCGCGCCGAGCGAAGGCGTAGATTTTACGGTTGAGACCAAAAAAAGCTATCTTGCTGTAGCTGTAAAGTCGGGGCCAAATTGGGGCAATGCCGACCAGCACAAGCGCCAAAGTACCAACTTCGACGCGCTACGCAAACGGCTCTACAAGCTTAACAAAAAGTTCGATCCGCTCGTCGGGCAAGCATACGGACAGCAAAGCAGTGAGCCGACCGAGAACTCTCGCTACCGCCGCCGATCGGGACAAGCGTTCTGGACAGAAATTACGGGCGATGCCGATTTTTACCTCAAACTCATCCGCCTGATGAAAGACGTACCACTACGGAATCGACCAAAGTTCCGCGAGCAATGGGATCGCGCCGTGAACCGTTTTACTCGTGAATTCATGGCCGACTTCTGCAACAAGGATGGCTCAATTCATTGGGAAAAATTAGTCGAATTTAATTCGGGGAATAAACCCACACGAAAAAAATGAGGAGAAATTATGGCTTACGTTTGCAAATGCGGGAACAAAGACGAATTCCTTGAAATCTTCGATATAGCTGTTGATGTGGTTGACGGTAAAGACAACTTCGTGAGAACAGAGGAACGCAATGTCGCCTATTACGTATGCTGCGAATGCGACCGGCAGATTGCTTACACGGATTTTACTCCTCGGGCTGTTGAAAACAACGCGCCATCAACCCGTGGGTAAACCGGTTGCCGAGTATTGCGTAGCTGTCAGAAACCGTGTTTTGCAAGCTTGGCTTCCTCGCGGCGCACTTCTTCGGCGTGTTCTTCAATCAATTTGACCTGCTCCCCCAAAACTGGACAGTAGGAAACAATAGACTTGGCTGATAAAG